>NZ_JBLWUA010000008.1:0-239095 GCF_048269865.1 Parasphingorhabdus sp.
GACCAAGAAGACGACAGCTATATCTGCCCTGGCGGCAAACGGCTCCGATCCACCAACCGCAACTTCAAGACGCCGCGGCCGCTTGCCAATGCCGATGGCTTCATCCGCTATCGAGCGAGCCAGAAAGACTGTCAGGCCTGCCAGCTCAAACAGCGCTGCACGCCGAACATGGTGGCTCGCAAAATCATGCGCTCAGTCCATGAAGGCGCGCGCGACATGGCTCGGGCTATCGCCACCACCGACGCCTATCTCGTGTCACGCCGGCAGCGGAAGAAGGTCGAGATGTTGTTCGCGCACCTCAAACGAATACTGAAGCTGGACCGCTTGCGCCTGCGCGGTCCCAACGGAGCAAAAGACGAGTTCCACCTCGCCGCTATGGCCCAAAACCTCCGGAAAATGGCCAAGATGCGACCGATGCCAGGCCTCGAACCCGCCTGAGCGGGAAGGCAACCCCGTTCGTCCACTATCCGCACCGCATGTCGATCATTGCCACAACCGAGTTCTTCAACAGAATAGTCCCAATAGCAGTCGTTCAGGTTTTCGGCTTTAAGGTCTAATGAGGGCGCATCTAGGGGAGATAGATTTTTTTAATATTTTGAGTGGCTTGGGCTAATCGATACGTTGACATTCTCGCGGAGCGACCTCAGGCAACCTGCGGTCTGATGTCAGATAAGGAAACGACATGATTAGCCGAAGTCTTTTTTTGTTGGTTGTATTGTGCTTCACAACCTCTGTTTCTGCACAACATCTTTCGGATGGCAATGTCCCTGAAGGCATTACCGTCACTAGAGATATAGTTTATGGTGAGGCACTTGTCGGCAAGGCCGGGGGCGGCCATCTCCGCAACCTGGTTATGGACGTCTATGCACCTCTAGGCGCCTCGAAAAACTCCGGGGGACGAGCCGCTGTCCTAATGGCATTCGGTGGATCATTTCATCGCGGCGATAAAGGAGAAGGGCACTTTCAGGAAGATGGCGCGCACGACTCCTCTATGGCCGATTATTGCCGCACATTTGCGCGACGCGGTTATGTTTGTTTTTCTATGGAGTATCGCCTGACGCAGGAGAACCCAGTGCTCGCCAAACCAATCGATCTAGAAAAGCTCATGCCGCAGTCGCTTGCCATAACACCTGCGACTACAGCACGCGTAGACTTTTCCCGCCAGCAAATGGGTTTGCCGGCTCTGGATGACGCGGGTCGTGATCAGTTCTGGCGAGCCATTCTTGCAGCGTCCGAAGACATGGGCACAGCCATTGCCCATATTCAACAACATGCCAACAAATATGGAGTCGATCCTGACCGCCTCGCCATCGGAGGGTTCTCCGCCGGTGCGATTACCGCAATCAACACGGCTTACGGTGCAGATGCGCCGGTCAAAGCGGTGGTATCGATTTCGGGCAGTTCTTGGGGCTATAACTTGGCAGCCACGGCCAAATCAGGCCAGCCACCGCTTCTTGTTCTCGTTGGCCAAAATGATTTGCCAGGGGTTCGTGGCGGCAGCGCCCAGATTGCAGCCTTGTTTGGCCTTAAGGGTATCAAATGTGATACAGCTTGGGTTGCTAACTTCGGACATTTCTATCCGATGGGTGCGGTCAGCCTCGCGCCAGACCTTACCAAATTGCCGGTCTCTGAGCGCATTCTGGACTTTCTTGATTCCAATTTGCAACCGACACCCTGAATTAAGTCCCTTCCGCGTCCTCTATGGCCGCTTTCGGGGACGAGCGTCGGCGTTCGGAATGACGGCAATTGGGCGCGAAGCGGACATAGAACTTGTCCCGTGAGAATGACAGTTGTTGGGCCGCAAGCGGGCGTTCCTAAAACGTGAACCGCAACGCCTGCTTTGTCGGTGTTGCAGGCTAAATGCGGACAGTCCGTTAACACCCCAATTTCGGTCATTTAGATATGATCATTCACCTCCCCTGGAGGCTTGGCACTGCGAATGGCACATGTGCTGCACGAACTAATTTGTGGCGGCAAACACTCGAACCTCCGGTGTAACTCCGGTGTAAATGCAATAAATTCATGGTTTGATCTGGGTCTGTTCCGCATGTTTTGAGCATTGAAACCGCAGTTTTCTGCAAAACACGTCATTGGACCCTGCCCTCCGAAGGCAGAGGCCAGAGGTTCGAATCCTCTCGGGTGCACCATTTTGTTTTCGAGCATCGAAAAGTCACTTAAGACCTTGAACGGTAACGATATATCCGCCGTTCTAACGCCTATATCGCAGCCATATTGCAGACGACGGGAAAACGCCAGGTTTAGCGCTGTTGCTTTTCACTCCCTCGCTGCTTTGCTTTGCGGTGTCGGCTCTAATTGCTTGAGCGATGCTGAAAACTCGACTTCGACCTCATCGCGCTTCATCGACTTGCCGCAATGCTCACAGCCATGTGTTACGGCAATGGTAGGGGGAGGCCGCCTAAGAAGAATGGGAAAGGTCTTCCGCCCCAATCTCAGTAGCTGAAGTGGGTCCGCATCGCTCCGGTGGTAAACAACTGCTCGCATATCGAGATGAAAGCATCTCGCTTCGAGGGTATGCCTATCGAAGAACGGGCTACCCGTGCCGCGATGACGCTGGCTGTGGGCACTCTGTCTGCGAGCGTGTAATAAGCCAGCTTGTCGCCGAGTGGGGAGACATTGCTCGCAGGCAAGGCCACCCGAAGCGCGACTACATCTGATTGCCCGACTATCGCCTGACTGCCAGCGGTGACATCGCACTGGCAATTCACGGTCGGTACACATCCCGCGCTTCGAAACATCTCCATGGAAAGTTCGTAGGCTGCAGGTTCTACGTTCATCACCTGAGGAAACAGCGCAATCTCGGACAAAGAAATTTCCGTCTGCCCCCGGTCAAGCGGGTGTCCAGCGCGCATCATCACGGTAGGCTGCGGCGCGCACAGTGGCGTTACGCAAATTCGCGGGTTCTGATCGACAACGTGCCGAAAGGTCACCAGCAGGTCGATCTCGCCGGCGAGCAGCGTTGAATAGTCAGTCGCCAGCGGGACGGTTCGGATCGACACCTGCAGCTTGGGATGCCGTTCAGCGGTGAGCTTCAAGGCCCGCGGCATCAGCGACCATACCAGCGATTCCTGGCAACCAACGACAAGCTCGCCCGCGAACTGTCCGTTGTGGCTTCTGAAGCGAGACTCCAGTGCGTCGAGTTCACTCACGACCTGGTTGGCATGTTCCTGTAACCGTTTTCCCGAAGGAGTCAGGGTCAGGCCCTTTGAACGCACGCGATTGAAAAGGGTGGTGGACAGTCGCGCTTCCAGCGCACCGATCGCGTAGCTAACCGGGGTGGGCGACATATTGAGCGACTTGGCAGCCGCAGCAAAGCTCCCGTGGCGCGCTGCGGCCAGGAAATATCGCAAATGTTCTGCGTTCAATCATTCCTCCAAAATTTGGTGGACATTACCATATTAAATGCATTTTTCAATTGAAAGGAAATGCCACATACTCGCCCTCATGAATTGGCCGTTCAACGCATCGGGCCGAAGATGGGAGTATGGATATGAGCGTTAAGTTGGTGTATTACGGCGTATCGGCGCTGGCCCTGATGGCTGGGCAGCCGGTCCTTGCGCAAGACAGTGATGGTGCGGAAGGCGATGGCCCAATTGCCGAAAAGTCGACCGATGTAAATTCGGCGGTCGATGCCATCGATTCAGTCATCGTGGTGACGGGGACGAAAGGACTGAACGTTGAAGATGTTCAGGATGTGCCGTTGGCCGTAACCGCCTTCGGATCCGCTCAACTCGACGCTCTGCAGACCCGCAACCTGCAAAGCCTGACCTATTCGGTGCCCAATGTCGCTTTGGACGATGTCGGCACGACCAAAGGGGTGGCCAACTTCTCGATCCGGGGGCTGGGTATAAACTCTTCCATACCCTCCATCGATCCGACCGTAGGTGTCTTTGTCGATGGCATGTATCTGGGCATCAACCAGGGCGTGCTGCTCGATGTCTTTGATCTGGAATCGGTCGAGGTACTGCGAGGGCCGCAGGGTATCCTGTTTGGTCGCAACACGACCGGCGGTGCGGTTTTGATCAACACCCGGCGACCGCCCGACGAATTCGAAGTGCGCGGGAAGATTGCAGCCGAAAGCGGCCTGAAGGGCAGCGGCGGCAACTATTACGCCATGGCGTCGGTCGGAGGGCCGGTTATCCCTGACGTACTGAACGCCAAGCTGGTGGCCTATTACAACCGCGATGACGGATGGTTCGAAAATTACCTTGGCGGACCCGGGCTCGAGGGACAAGCCCAGGTCATCGGAGGTACGGTTGCGCTTCTCCAAAATCTTGGCTTCCCGATCGCTGTGAATCAACCCGACGCCCTCGAGAACTTCGGTAAGAGCAAGACGTTCATCTTGCGTCCCTCTTTTGAAGTGACAGCGATTGACGACGTACAAATCCTGCTACGTTACGAACACGGACAAACCAAAGGCGATGGCCCGCAGATCCAGAACCATCCCGGGGCGAACGACATCCCCAACATTTTCTACAGCGCAGACCGCAATACTTTCGATTTCTCGGTCAACACAGACGGATTTTTCGACAACAGCTGGGACCAGTTGATCGGGGAGGTCAGGTGGGACCTGGGGCCGAACACCGCCATCACGAGCATCACGGGATGGCGCCAGTTCGAATCCGACACGCGCGGCGATCTTGATGGCACGCCGTTCTTCCTTTTCCACGCTGACCTGCTCACGGATCAGGACCAGTTTTCGCAAGAGCTGCGCCTGAATACACGGCTGGGAGAGGCGGTCGAGTTAACCTTGGGCGGTTATTATTTCGACCAGTCGATCTTCTACAACGAACGTCGCGAGATCCTGGGTGGCTATCTTTATTTCAATGGCGGAGGCCGGCAGGAACAGAGCACGGTGGGGATATTCGGCCAGGCCGACATTTCGTTGACTGACGCGCTAAGCGTGAACTTAGGCCTACGCTATACGCACGAGGAAAAGGATGTGGTCATCTCCACCCTGATCCTCAACACGACCCAATGCGACGTGCGCATCCCCGGATCATGCTCGGAAGATTTCGCCGACTCGAAAAGCTGGAAGAACCTGACTCCCAAGGTAGGTCTGACGTGGGAGGTCAATCCCGACCTGAACACCTATGCCAGCTGGACACGCGGGGTGCGTTCAGGTGGGTACAACTTCCGCAATTCGGGCCTATCGATTGCCCCGGGTCCATTCGATGAAGAAACGGTCGATTCCTTCGAGGCGGGCTTCAAGGCACAGCCGGGTCGAGCCACTATCAACGCTGCCGTGTTTGTGACCAAAATTGAGGACATGCAGCGGGAAATCAATCTGCCAGACCCCCTGACCGGGGTGGTGCAAGTGATCAGGAACACTGCAGATGCAACGATTTTCGGCTTCGAGGTGGAAGGACGATTCCGGATTTCGAACAGCCTCGTCGTGACCGCCGACCTTGGCTATCTGGATGGGGATTACGATGTCGTTCGCTTCGACCTTACTAACGACGGCATTATAGACGATGCGGATACCGCACTCGAAATTCCGCGACTGTCGCCGTGGACTTACGGTTTGGGGTTAATTCATAGCTTGGATGTGTCCAACACGATCCTGATGAATTCCCGCATGTCGTTCTCGCACCGGGATCGCGCCTTCTACACCGATAACAATGCCGGGTATCTCAATTCTTTCGATGCGCTGGACGCCAGTATCTCGCTGGATTTCGGCAAGATAACCGCGACTGCCTATGCCAAGAACCTGCTGAACGAAGTCAATCATGGAGGCGACACCCAGCTGCCGGCAACGCTCGGATTCGGGGCCGGCGGCTCGCTGACCAAGGGCAGGGTCTTCGGTCTAGAACTGCAGGCCGCATTCTAACTCCATGGTCAATCACCCACAAGCCCAGCCTAGTGGCAGCTACCACCCTGCGTTCGAAGCAGTTGCAAGGACATTTGAAAAGATCATGGCCCCGCCAGACCAGATCGGCGCTGCACTATGCGTCTATCTGGAGGGAGAAGAGGTGGTCAATCTCCATGCCGGGTGGACAGACGAAGCCCGCACGAAGCCATGGCAGGAAAATACCGTCGTCAACATCTGGTCGGCGACCAAGGGTGTGGGCGCATTGTGTTTCGCGATGGCGGCCGATCGCGGACTGTTCGATTATGAACACCCGGTCGCGCGCTACTGGCCGGAATTCGCGACCGGCGGAAAGGGCAACGTCACCATCGGCCAGCTACTGTCGCATCAGGCAGGGCTCTCTGCGCTGGGCAACGGAACCACGCTAAGTGATCTGTGTGACCTCGAACGTGCGGCAGCGCTTCTTGCCGGTGCTGAGCCTCTGTGGGCGCCGGGGAGCGCGCCAGGCTATCATCTTGTTACCTTCGGGCCGCTGCTGGACGCGCTGTTCCAGCGTATTGAAGGCCGGTCCCTTTCGATCTTTATAGAAGAGGAAATTGCTCGACCTTTCGAAGTCGACATCCAGATTGGCGCACGGACGGTGGCGCGATCGCGCATTTCCCCGGTTTTTGTGGCTGAGAGTTTCAACCGAGCAGGCGGTGACGTGCTTTCCGAAATCCAGCACCGAACTTTTACCGAACCGCCTCTCGACCCTCTGATCGCCAATACCGAAGAGTGGCTGACAGCCGAACTTGTTTCGGCCAACGGTGTTTCCAATGCGTCTGCGCTCGCGAAACTCTATGATGTGATGCTCGGCGGAAAATTGTTGTCAATGTCGGCACTCGGGCGAGCCATCGATTGCCGCATCGACGGTAACGACCTGGTCCTTGCGCTGCCGTTCCGATGGGGCGCAGGGTTCGCCCTGAACTCGAACGACACCTATGGTCCAAACCCACGCGCTTTCGGACATAATGGTTGGGGAGGCTCTTTCGCCATCGCCGACCCAGATGCAAATCTTGCGATTGCCTTCACGACGAACACGATGGCCTACCGCCAGCGCGAAGATCCGCGGGCGGAGTCGATAGTGAAAGCCGCATTTACGTCGCTCGGCTCGAGATAGTGCGGAACCGGATAAAGTTTGCGTGATGCACGCGCATCAATGCATTCAGAAGAGGCAGGGCAATATGAATATCTCCCAGTACACCTACTTTGACGGTGACGTGGAATTGACGGGCTACGTTTGCGACGGGGCCGAGGGTGGGCCGGCACCGGGCGTGCTCGTGATTCACGAAGGCCCCGGACCCGGCGACCATATTCGCCATCGGACGCAGTTGCTCGGCGAAAGAGGGTATGTAGCCTTTGCGCTCGATCTTTACGGCGAGGGCGAACTGGATCTTGAGGATACCTCGTCAACGGTCATCGAAATCATGACGACCCCGGGCCTGATGATCTCCCGAGCCAAGGCTGGATTGGAGGCGCTTACGCGCCAACCTGGTGTGGATATCGATCGGATCGCGGCGGTCGGTTTTTGCCTCGGCGGTGTGGTTGCGCTCGAAATGGCGCGTCATCGACTTCCAGTAAGATGCGCCGTGGGCTTCCATCCAAGTCTGCAGCGGCCCGCGGACAGCCCCGAGGGACCGATCGATGCAAGTGTGTTGATGATGATAGGCGCAAATGACCCATTGGTCCCAAAAGACGACCAGATTCGTTTCACCGAGAGTATGGAAGCGGCTGGCTGCGACTGGCAATTGCACATCTTTGGCGGGGTCGGACATTCGTTCACAAACAAGGCGGTTGATGCCTTCGCACGGCCTGGTTTTGCTTATGACGCGCTCGCCGATTCTCGGTCGTTGGCGATGCTACACGGCATGCTTGATGAGGCCTTTGACCCTTCGCGGAAAAAATAGCGGTCCAACCGCTGCCGTCAGTCTAGCGGCAACTCCTCTCCGACAGGCCTGGCTCGCCCTACCCGCGTATCGGTTCAGGCTGCTCCCCGTCAGCCGGCCCAGCCAAGCGAGTGTCGAGCAGAGCTTTCACGCTCTCCATCTCCCAACCAATGTGATTGAGGCCTGCCCCCTCTTTGATTACACAAGAATGCGCGACCCACTCCACCGGAGCGGTTCATCTCTTGCCTCCGGGACCGACTGGAGGCTGCGTTTGAAGCGCATCTGACATTTCTTTTGAGCGGCTGGTAGGAACAAGCCTAGTTTGTTCGTGAAGACGGCTTGTTGGGCTTGTACTAAAGCAGCTTCGACAGTTCATCCAGCATCACCGCCGAGGCGCCTCCGCCTAGCGAATGGGGGCGCGTGTCGCGCCATAATCGTTCGATTTCCGTGCCTTGCATATAACCATAGGCACCGTGGTGCTGAACGCAGATGTCCACGACCCGCTTCAGCAGCTCGGGAAGCGTCGCCTTGATCATCGTTGCTTCCATACGCACGGAATGGCCGCCGCTTTTCTTGCGCGCGGCGTGGTAGAGCATAAGCTTTGCTGCGGCGAGTTCGGCAACCAGCTTTGCGATGTCATGCCGGATCGACTGCAGATCCCACAAGGTGCCGCGGTAGGCGTCGCGTTCCTTGAGATAGGCCAGCGTCAGTTCAAGCGCACGTTCTGCCATGCCCACACATTGTGCGCCGATGGAGAGCCGCTCATTCTCGATTCCGCCCATCATCAGGTAGAATCCAGCGCCTTCGTCCCCAAGCATATTGGCGGCAGGCACGCGGAACTCATCAAAAAACAGCTCGCTCATGTCAGAGGTCTTCCAACCGGTTTTCCGGAAATTCTCTCCGTTGGAGAAGCCTTTGCCGCCTTTCTCAACGACGAACAGCGAAAATCCCCGCCCCCCGCGCGCATCCAGATCGGTTTTTGCGACCGTTACGAAAACATCTCCTGAGACGGCATTGGTGATGTAGGTTTTTTGACCGTTCAACACCCACTCATCAGCTTCACGCCGGGCACTTGTGGTCATGCGGGTCAGGTCGGACCCTCCGCGCGGTTCGGTCACCGCAAGTCCCGCGATCCGCTTGCCGGACAGGATATCCGGCAGGAAGCGCGCGCATTGCTCTGTGGAACCAAGGCCCCCGATGATCGAGGCGGTGATATCGGCGTGATCTGAAATGGCCGCTGAAAAACCGCCATTTCCTGATCGGCCGATCTCTTCGCCAAACACGACCGAGCCAAGCGCATCGAACCCCGCCCCGCCCCGGTCTTCCGGGATGGCAATGCCGAGAAAGCCAAGCTGGCCGAGGTCCTCATAAACCGATTGGGGCAGCGTCCCCAGCTGTTCCCATTCCGGAGAATTGGGCCGCACTTTGTCGTCGATATACCGGCGCAATTGGGCGCGCAGCATCACATGTTCGTCGCTCAGGAAATCCGCATCATAGTCGAGCATCGCTTAGCGTCCTTTGAAGGCGGCTGGACGCCGTTCAAGGGCAGCAGCAATCCCTTCGCGGACATCGTCACTTGCGCAAATGCGGCTCAGCAATTCAGCCTCACGGGCGAGCTGGGTGTCGAGCGAATTGTCGTTCGTTTCCAACAGCAATCGGCGCGATGCGGCAAAGGCAAGCGTCGGCCCTTTCGCCAACTGCTGCGCAAGCGTTATGGCCCGCTCCTGCAATTTCGACGCGGCCACGACCTCAGTCACCAGGCCAATTTCGCAGGCTTCTTCGGCTTTGATCCGGCGATTTGTAAGCAGCATTTCCTGGAATCGGCGCATACCGATCAGCCTTGGCAAGAGAAAGGTCGAGGCCCCATCGGGAGAAAACCCGATTGCGGTGTACGCGACAGTCCAGTTCGCATCCTCGGAGGCAACAACCAGATCGGCAAAAACGCTCAAGGCCACGCCGGCACCCGCGACTGCGCCTTGTACGGCAGACACGATCGGGGCGTTCAGCCGCATCATAAGCGCCAGTGCCTGATGATATTCGCTCGTCGATGCTCTCACAAAGGTTGGCAGGTCATCAACATCCGCAAAGGCAAGCAGATTGCCGCCAACACTGAAATTCTTGCCTTCCGCGGTGAACAGCACGGCCCGCAGTTCGCTGCACGCGTGAAGCTCGATCGCCGCGGCCTTGAACTGCTTGCCGAACTCAAGATCAAGCGGGTTGCCTTTGTCCCCGTTGACCAGTGTGAGGCGCGCAAGGCCATCTTCGATCGTCAATTCCACCGTTTTCACCATGTTCTGATCTCCCATTTACGCGGTTCGAAACGCCTCCGCATCGACCCATCGGCCGTGGAATTTTGGCGGGACCCGTTGTGGAAGTTTGATGCGAGCGACGGGCCCGTCTTCGATGCTGTCGGCAGGAGTGATCCAGAACTCGCTGGTCATCCTTTGCTTGTCCGTAACGAACCCGATCAGGTAGCCGTCATCTTCTCGCTTTGCCCCATCGCGGGGGGCAAAGCTCATCTCACTGGCGATATGGTGCATGGGCAGTTTCAGATCGGTTCTGCTGCCGGTTGCAAGATCATATTTGTAGATCCCCTGCGCTTCCAGGGTGGGCTGATTAATATCGATCCGAGCCATGTAGCTGTATCGCGCGCCCGAGCAGATATGGTGATCATTGACTCTTGGAAATTCGACGAAGCTATCGTCAAGTTGCCTTTCGGTGACCGCGCCCGTTCTGGTGTTGAGACGCCACATATAGGGATGGGAATCAAATCGATGCTCGCCGTCAACCAAAGGGAGATCATCGAGGATCGCGCCTGATTTGGTATGCCGGGTCGCGCCATCCAGTCTTGCGCCAACCAGCACAAATTCATAGCCCTCATCCCAGGCCGAGGAGATGTGCCACATGAAGCATGGCTTGATATCAAACCACTTGATGGCCGCGCTTTCATCCTTGCGATCAACCAACGCGATGCGCGCGGGCGTTTCATCATCAAGCACGAAGCCCAGAGCCTTTTGGTCCGGGCGCTTGAAATCCATCATCAGGGGGAAATCAAAAACGCCGATATAGCGGTCCGACAAGGCCATATCGTGCTGCACACGGGGGCCGGGCAGCGGCACTTCGCTGAACCGGGTAATCCGGCCATCTTCCGACGCTACGCCTATGTTTAGAAAGGGCGGTTTCGGGGCCCATGAGATGAAGAACAGCTCGCCCGTCCTGGGGTCGAGCTTGGAATGAGAGGTCAGCCCTCCTGTCAGCGTATTCTGGTAATCGAACGTGCCGCGCGTCTCCAGGTCGGGAAGGGTCAATTCGTGAGGCGTGCCGCCTTCCCACCACAGGGCCAGAAACTTTCCCGAATGATAGACAAGATCGGTGTTGGCGACGTTCTTGTGCCTTTTGCCTTGTCCAGGCATCGCCAGCGATCCAACATAGGTTGCCTCGCCGGCCTTCAGGTCCTCGGCCAGCCCTTGGGTCTTGATAAACCGGCTGCGGAAAATGGCATCGCCATCGTTCAATTCGATCCCGTGCACCATGCCATCACCGTCGAACCATGAATGGCCGGCACCCGGTGGAAAGCGGGGGTTGGCGCCGTTGTGCGCGAACAAACCGTTCAGGTCTCGAGGAATTTCGCCCATGACCGTCAAGTCGCGTGCGGTTATTTCCTCAAGGACCGGTTGATAGACCCCTTCAAGATAGGGCGAGGCGGTTTGGATTGTTTTGGAAACCATGTTCATCCCTCCAACTCGAATTGAATGGGGAGATGTTTAATCCCGGTGACAAAGCTACTCTCAATTCCCACCGGATCGCCGTCCAGCTTGACCGATTTGAGTAGAGGGATCAGGGCCTCCCACAGGATCCGCATCTCCATCCGGGCAAGGTGCAGGCCCAGACACATATGAGCGCCGTACCCAAAGGCGATATGCTGCGCTTCTCGGTCCAGTCGAAACTCATTCGGTGCTTCGAAAACATCCTCGTCGCGATTGGCAGAGGCGTAGCAAAGCATCATCCAATCGCCTTTCCTGATCTGGCGCCCGCGAAGGGTGACATCATCAGAAGGCGAGCGCATGAAATTGCGCACCGGTGTCGCCCAGCGAATGGATTCCTCGATAAAGGCGGGGATCTGGCCCGGATCGTCCTTCAGCGTCGCGAGCAATCCAGCCTGGGTCGCGAGCGCCCACATCCCGCACGCAACCGACGAAGACGTGGTATCGTGACCGGCGGTTGCGACGATGAAATAATATCCAAGCGCCTGTTCGGGTGTGATCGGCTCGCCGTTGATTTCCGCATGGGCGATAAGGGTCGCCAGATCATCTTTAGGTTCCGCGCGCCGTTGTTCTGACAAAGCCAGAAAATAGGCGGAATATTCCGCGACGATGGCCATGATTGTTTCCGCGTAAGCTGCGGGCGAAAGCGTATCCATCGCCCTTTGCGTCTCTTCATCCAGAGGTGCGAAGATTTCCTGAGTAAGCTTGAGCATCAACGGGAAATCTGCCTCCGGAACCCCGAGAATCTGCATCACGACTTCCAGCGGATAATGAAGCGCAATGTCGGAGGCGAAATCGCATCTGCCACGTGTCGCCTCGAATTTTTCAACCGTCTTGCGAGCGATATCCTCAATATCATCGGTGCGCTTTTTGATGCTGCCGGGCATAAACCACTTTTGTGTCAGCTTGCGCAGCTGCATATGCTCCGGCTCATCGAGCTGAACCAGTGTCTGCAACATCGATGGCCGGCCCGTCACTTCACGCTGCCGTGCATCACTCGCCTTGTCGATCAAGGTCGAAGAACGATCCCCATAAGGAAACAGCGTGTTGTTCTTCGCGATCTCAGCCAGGTCGGCGTGCTTCGTGACAACCCAAAAGCGGTCGAAGGCTTCTGGCTCGGCAATCCCCAGAGGGTTGTTCGCGCGCAGCCATTCGTACGTGTCGAATATCCTGCCAGAAGCATAGGCTTTCGGGTCCACCAGCGTCTGTGCCAGCTTCTGGCCGATGCTCGTATTTCCTGTCTGATCAGAGGCTGCTGCCATTGAGAAATTCCTGTCCTGACTTTCGATGGGCATATTTTCTAACGATTGTTAGAATAATTGCAAGCCCTTTGCCAAGCGGGTAGAGAGCGTGAATGAGCACCGTCACTTCACCGTCCAAATCAGCGCAGACGCGCACCCGCATTCTGGATGCTGCTGCGAGCCTGTTCCGTCAGGTGGGCTATGGAGCCGCATCTTTGCGGGATATCGCTCAAAAGGCCGATATGCAGGCGGGGAGTTTATACTATCACTTTGACAGTAAAGACGAACTTGCGGAGGCAGTGATGCTTGCGGGTGTCGAAGGCTCGGACGCCGCAGTAAGAGGGGCGGTCGCGGCCTTGTCGCCAGATGCTAGCGTGCTGGACCGGCTGGAGGCTGCGTTTGAAGCGCATCTGACATTTCTTTTGAGCCGGTCGGATTATGCGGTCGCGATGCTGCGTATGCTCCATCAAACGCCTAATTCCATCCAGCAGCGCACGCTTGAACGACAAAGAGACTTCGGGCGGTTCTTCGGTGAACTGTTCGAGATGGCAAAGAAAGAGGGTGTGATCAAACCCGCGCTCGACTTGTCGGCGCTACGAATGCTGATTTTTGGCGCGATGAATTGGGCCCCGGAATGGTACTCGGACTCGGGTCTGACGCCATCGGACTTGGCAGCACAGCTACGGCTTTTGATAGAAAGCTAGGCAGTCTCTCAGGCCTTTATAGCGAGGCTCTAGGTCTGCCCTTCGCCAAGACTTTTGCAGTATGTGCTCCCGAGATTCATTTCCTAGCAGGAGCCGGAATGTATCCGGCTATTAAGGCTCGAAATCTTTGTTGCTACTGCGCATTTGCAACCGCTGATCGCTATGCTGCCATTGCTTCCTGGCGGGTCCGAAACTGATCAAAAAGACACGCGATATGGCGCGCATAAGGGCGTCCCGCTTCGGTAATGACCAGTTGGCCATCGCGCTGACAGATCAGGCCCTTTTCGTCAAAAATATCGAGCAGATGGACATCCGGCAACATATTGGCGGCCCCGGCATCGACATGCCCCTGACACAGAAGAGAAGAGATTGTCGCACCCCGTTTTCTCGTTTCCTGGTCGCGGGTCACGCCGCGAACAGCCGCGACCATGTCTGAAGAGACCAAAGACCGGTATCGCCCGACATTTTTTTCATTCTGCACCAGAAGGCCCGGCAGGCAGCTGATGGCGCTGGCGCCAAAGCCGATCAGGGTCTCGTTGGGATCCTCGGTAAAGCCCTGAAAATTCCGGTGAACCCGGCCTTCGCTCGCAGCAATAGCCAGGGAATCTGTGGGCAAGGCGAAATGGTCAAAGCCGATCGCCACATAGCCTGCTTCGGTCAGCCGTTGATAGCCGAGCTCGCTCTGTTCAAAGCGCAATGCTGCATCGGGGAGGCTGTCACCATCAATCCGCCTCTGCCGCGGTATCATTCCGGGCATGTGGGCATAGCCGAACAACGAAACACGGCTGGGCTGGAGTTCGATTGTCTGAGTCAGCGTTTCGTTGAGATCCTGCAAAGACTGTTGGGGCAAGCCGTACATCAGATCGAAATTGATCGAATCGATGCCGTGCCGGCGCAAGGTAGATACGGATTTCTCGATATCGGCGAGCGGCTGGATGCGCCCGATCGCTTCCTGAACGTGCGGCGCGAAGGTCTGGACGCCGAGACTCACTCTGTCGACATGGGACGCCGCCAGCGCCACCGCCCATTCCGAGGTAAAGCCGCGCGGATCGAGCTCGACCGAGATTTCCGGGGTGCCGGCATCGAATATTGTCGTAATCCGGTCGAGAAGGCGGACAAATTCCATGGTCGTAATGGCGTTCGGACTGCCACCGCCAAAGGCGATACGGCGTATTTTCCCCCGACCGCCCAGCAACCGGCCGATCAACACAAATTCCTTTTCCAGCGCGTCCAGATAAGCGGTCAGCCGCTGGGCTTTGCCCGCCGCCCCGGTGTTGCATCCGCAATACCAGCAGATCGAGTGGCAATAGGGAATATGGACATAGAGGGATAAAGGCGTGCCTGGGGGCATGTCGCTCAGCGCCTGGACATATTGGTCGGCACCGCAGCCGTCATGGAACTCGACCGCGGTCGGGTAGCTCGTGTAGCGCGGCACGGGTTTAGCCAGTAATTCAGGATGATAAGACCACATGGGGAAGCCAATAGGCGACTGAACCGGGCGACGCTTTGATCTAGATCAAAAAGAATTTCCGAGAAAATGCCGGGAAATGGAGCGCCGTTATTCCGGAGCCTGATATCTTCCATTCTATACCCTGTCAGGCCATCGCGAATGATATCGCGCTTGCCAGCGACCAAAGCGCCTGTTTGCAACATGCGCCAGACGCTGGTGCTCCGGTTGTATAAAAATCTGCATATGCGAATGGCCGGCAGCCGAACCAAATGAATGTCCGTGCACCAGGCGACCATCAAATGGTGCTGCAAACCAGATCGCCACCTTCCTACAGGATTTTTTTGACAGGGTTTCTCCAAATATGTCGCCTTGCATAGGGAGAGCGTTTTTTCGGCTTGCTTGCACAGGGGAAAATCATGTCAATGGGAACAGCGGAACCGAACTCAGCCACGATCTTTTCAAAGCTTCGAACGACATGCAGCATGGCTTCGCTCGCCACCGCGACCCTGGCAACAATGCTTGCGGCTCCCAGCCCGGCTGCGGCGCAGCAAAAAACCCCCGGCAATGATCCGGAATGCCCGATCGTTGATGGCGTCGCCACCTGCACCGGGGATGTCTCCGGCGGGATAGTCGCGGGCGTGGGGTCGCCGGTCTTCGACACGCTGAACGTTGGGAATTTGAGCGGCCCGATCGCTCCCGCCGGCATATTGGGGATCGGCTTGTACAAGGTCGACGGTGACTTGACGGTCAACATTGCCGACGATGTCATTATCGAGACCTATGACGATCCGAACATCGAAGGCTTTGGACAGGGTATCCTCGCCGTTGTCGATAACGGGTTCGATCTGACAATAAACACAGGCGCGTCAATCCGGTCAGACGGAAACGGCAGTCCCATTGTCGGAATAGAAGCTGCGGTCTATAACGGGTTCGGCAATGTCGACGTCACCAACCGCGGGAATATAACGGCTTTTAGCGACTTTCCCTCGGCGAGTGCAATTACGGCCTTTAGCGACCAGAGCACTGGCTCGATCCGGGTCAACAATTCGGGGAATCTCAGCGCTTCATCGGGAGGAACCGGGGAACGCGACCGCGTTACGTCCGGCATTTTTGCCTATCACGTGCTTGGCGGTAACGACATCGATGTGGTCAATAGCGGCAGCATCGACGTCAGCGTCACAACGAGCGATATCGATTCCAATGGCTTCGCGGCCGGGATTGTCAGCTACGCCTTTGGCGACCCGACCAACACCAGGATCAGCAACACCGGATCGATCAGCGCGACGGGGCCGTTCGCCAGCGGCATTGCAACCTTCACCCAGAATCTCAGCCCCTCCACGCCGTCGACCGTAAGCATCACCAATGACGGCACGATCCGTACGACCGAAAATGAAGGCGGCTACGGCATTCTGGCGCAGAGCAACGGAACCGCTGTCGACATGAATGTCTTCAATCGTGCCACAATCCAGATGGACTCGCCGGACGGTGCGGTATCAGGCATTTTCAGCAGGAGCGTAGCGCTCAACGCAACCTCGCGCGTCGAAAATTATGCGACCATGACCGGATCCGGCTTCAACCTGCGCGGCATCGGCATTTCGGCTTTTGGTGCGCCAGCCGGTGGCACTTATGATTTCACGGTGATCAACCAGGCGGATTTTGATTTCGACGCCGGGGCGACGATCGGTATCACCGCCTTTGCCACTGCTGAAGACAATGTGACCGCCGCCATCACCAACAGCGGAAATTTCAACTTCACGTCCGGTATCGGCACATTGTCCTCCGGCATCCGGGCCACCTTCGACACGGTCGATAACAGTGCCAATGGCGCGGACGGGCTCAGCACGCTGACCATCGACAATAGCGGCAATATCTTCATGGGTACGGGCAACGCGCTATTGGCGAGTGCCGACCAGATGACGATCACCAATAGCGGGACACTGAGCACGACCGGCGCGAATTCCGATGCCGTGATCCTCAGCGGTATTGATAAGGATTCCACCCTCGCCTTTTCGACCACCGCCGATATCACGACCAGCGGCGCAGGGAGCGCCGCGGTCCGGCTGAACGGCAACAATCTGAGCGATTCCGGCATAAGTGAAATCACGCGCGTTGTTACGGTCGAAAAGGCGCGGCTGGCCGATTACGCGAAGAATGTGATCGCCGACTATATCAATAGCGGTGGCAATGATGTCGCACCCGGTTCGGCATTGCCGCGCGATCCATCAAGCCAGAACCGGCCGGATGGGTCGGCCTTCTATAACCGCTTTACCGTGGGCGATCGGGCGTTGATCGAAAGCGACGGCGGACAGGCGGCGATCATCAGCCAGCCCAATCTCTACATCGAATTTGGCCGGGACGTGACCAACGGCCTCGGCGCGCTGCTCAGTGCCTCGAGCGGCGCAGCCGGTATCCTCGGCAATTACGCCACTGCTTTGCTCGCCCACGGTGCGACGCTCGCTAGTTCGAGCAACGGAGCGCCGTTGTTCGGGGTTACGGCCGATGACAATCACTCCGCCTATGTCGGACTGGTCGACGTCATCGCCGAGACCGACGGCGACAACAGCATTGCGTTCGATTTCGGCAGTGCACTTAATAGCGTCGGCGCGTTCCAGTCGGGCGCGAGCGCGGACGGCGTCGGCACCAGCATCACAACGTTCGGCGACAATTCGCACGCCATTCGCTTCGGCCCTGGCGAAAGTTCGACGTTCACCGCGACGATCATGGCGACCGCCATTGCCACATCGGGCAATGGCGCGCGGGGTGTCGCCATCGATGGCGGTGCCAACAGCTCGGTCAGTGTCGCGTTGGGCGACAGCAGCTTGATCACCGGCGGCATGGACAGCGATGCAATACATATCGGCGTGGGCGGCTCCAGCGACGTTCTGCTGCTGCTCCAGAACTCGACCGTGGCAACCACCGGCGGCGGCAGCGATGCCATCGATATCCCGCAGTTGGCCAATGGCTCCATCGGCGATGCCGTCATCATCGACAGCGATATTGCGACCGAAGGCGACGATGCGCGCGGCTTCGTTCTTGCCGAACTGGGCGGTGATACGTCGAGCCGCACCGCCTTCATTGCCAACAGCAGCTTCACCACACAGGGCGACGGATCGACCGCTCTGCTGTTCGATGCGTTTGGCGAAAATTCCAATAGCACGACAAGCATCTTCGGCACGACGATCACAACGGCTGGCAGCAATGCGCGCGGGATCGATCACGGATTGGACGGTGACTCAAGCTCAGCTTCTATCACCATTGAAAACACAACGGTCACCACCACCGGCGCTACCAATGCCGGGGCGATGATCTTCGAAGGCACCGTCGACGTCGGTTCCGCCTTCACTATCTTGCTCACCGACCTCGGCCTCTCGACGGTCGGCACCGATTCTGACGGCGTGTTCATCGGCGGCGGCGGCTTTGAAAATTCCGTTTTCAACACCGAATCCAGCGACCTCACCATCTCGACACAGGGCGACAATTCGCGCGGCTTCGTCGTGAGTCAGTTCATCGCGGGTGACGTCAGCACCACGACCGGTGCCATGAGCAATATCACCGTCACAACCGAAGGCACCGATGCGCACGGCGTCTGGATCGGCACCAGCGCCGACGGCGCGATGGTCGACTCCAGCAGCTCGCTCAGCGCCACGAATCTCGACATTTCCACACAAGGTATCGGGGCACGCGGTTTCTACCTCGCCGAACTGACGGGCGACATGACCGACAGCGATTTCACGCTCCAGCTGACCGAGAGCAGCATCGCCACCAGCGGCGACGATGCCATCGGGCTCGAGCTGTGGGGTGTTGATGGCGCGATCAGTGGCTCGACCAATACGGTCACCGTGGTCAATGTCGATGTTGCGACTACGGGTGACGGCGCGCATGGCTGGGTGGTCGGCAAGGGGCTGGATGATTTCAGCCTGACCGACGATTTCTTCTATGACGGTATCGCCATCTCGACCTCGGGTGCTCTCGCCCACGCGCTGTATTTGCGCCCGGGTGCGCAGTTCACCTTCACCGAAGACACCAACCTCACGCTCGATGCGACCGGCGCGGGTTCCTATGAATTGTTCGTCGGAGCGGATGCGCAGTTCGCGCTGCTGAGTGGGGCGCTGCGCCAATCGGATAATAGCTTCGCCGACGCACGGATCGTCGGAATGCTTTCGGGTGGCGGTTCGATCGGCTCGGTGACGGTAACCGGCGGCACGATCGCCCCCGGCAACAGCATCGGCACTTTGACGGTCAACGGCGACCTGACCTTCGATGCGGGTTCGGTGTTCGAGGTGGAAGTCGACGATCAGGGGAATGCCGACCAGTTGGTGGTGAACGGTGGCGTCACGCTGGGCAGTGCGACGCTCGACGTGGTCGAGGCGGGCACCTTCGCAGGGGACAACCCGTTCGAGTACATCATCATCGATAACGATGCCGCCGATGCGGTGAACGGCACGTTCGGCACGATCCAGAACGATTACGCCTTCCTTACACCCACCGTCAGCTACACCGGCGGCACGGGCAACGACGTGCTGCTGACGCTGACGCCGAACGACGTCGGCGGGCCGCAGGGCTGCAGTCCCGATCCCGCCGGCGCAGATGTTGATGTCGTCTGCACCGGTGTCGATCCTGATGGCTTCAAGGGACCAGCGGCGAGCGTCTTGGTCGAAAGCGGGGCGGTCGTAACGAATACTGCTGCGGATGCTTTTTCCCGCACCACGATTGAAACGCTGGGCGAGGCGGTCGAGGTTCGCAACGAAGGCACGCTCAGCCTGATCTATCGCAACAGGGACGATCTCCTTCTCGCCCATGTTGGCGTGAACGGGTTGTTCGTCAACGAAGAGAGCGGCTTGCTAGAGGTCGATGGCGGGGACGAAGCGGGTTTCGCCCTCGGCAATGCGGGTGCCACTCTGATCAACTACGGCACGGCCAGGGGCGTGTTCAGTCACAATTCGCATGGCTTCCGCACTCTGGGCGGCGGGGTGATCCTAAATGCCGAAGGCGCGCTGATCGATATTACGATCGAGCCCAATGATGACGCGTCGTCATCCATCAGCGATGCGACAGAAGGCCTTAGCAACGCGTTTGCCGGCAGCGAGATTACCAATGCCGGTACCCTGCGCATGGTCGGGCCTGCCGACCAGGGTTATGTCATCGGTATCAGGACCGAATTTCCCACTTCACCCAACACTATCGTCAACACCGGGACAGGTCTGATCGAGGTCAGCGGCTCTTTCGCCCGTGGCATCTCGGCGAACGACGGCGATATCGTCCGCAATGACGGCACCATCGTGATCGAGGCGCTCGGTCCGGTGAGCACCGAAAACGATCCCACGTCCCTAGTCCACGGCCAGGGAATCTCCACCAGCGGTTCGATCGTCCAGGGCCGCCCCGTCGGTCCGGTCACCACTGTCACCAACACCGGTTCGATCATTCTTCGCGGAGACTCCTCGGTCGGCGTCTCGCTGTCGTTCAACGATGTTCTCGACAACTCCGGACTGATTAACTCTTTTGCCGGTGGATATGTTCGTCGCGTGAGCGGCGGCACTCCTATTTCGATCCTGTCGGGCTCGCCTGGTGTCCAGATGAGCAACAACGCGATCCTCAACAACACCGGCGAAATCATCGCCGAACACGAGAGTTCGTCGGCGGTGACCATCGGCGACGAAGTTCCGGACGATTTCTTCGATCCCGCCGCCACCCGGGTCAACAATAGCGGGCTGATCCGCGGTGCGGCACACGGGATCAATGCCTTCGGTAACCGCGAAGGTGCAGCCTCGACGATCGTCAATAGCATGGGCGGCGTGATTGCAGGCACCGGTGCGACGGCCACGGGCATTTCCGGCACACGGCTGGCGATGGACATCGACAATGCCGGTACGATCACCGGCGCGGGCGGCACGGCCATCATGCTCGGCGATTTCGACGACACGGTGCGCCTGCGCTCGACCAGCGTGGTCAACGGCGACGTGCTGCTGGGCGGCGGTTCGGACAGTCTGCAAGCCGACGAAGGCATGCAGCTCAATGGCGACCTGCGCTTCGGCGATGGCGACGACAGCTTCGTTTACACCGGCAAACTTACGGTTGGCGGCATCACCGATCTTGGCGCTGGCGACGACTTTGTCGGCAGTGGCGGGCCGGGGTCGCTATTCACCGGTGATATCCAGCTGGGCGCTGGCAACGATACGATCGGCATCGCCAACGGCGCGCTCAACGGCACTGCTTTCCTCGGCGCGGGCAACGATATCATCAACCTCGTCACGCTCGACTATGATGTGGCGGTTAATGGCGGCGATGAGGAAGACACCGCGCGCTATCTGGGCGATGGCACCACCACCTCTGCCACGCTGGACCTGAACGCGTTCAACTTCACCAGCGTTGAGGTGTTCCAGCAAGGCCCGACCTTCGGCGGCGAGGATGTCGAGATCACCGTGACCGGCGATGCGTCCGTCTTCGAGCGCTACGAGATACTCGGCGGCACTCTCGTGATGAACGGGGCCATTCCGGATCTCGATATCTTTGTTGGAGCGGACGCACGGATCGGCGGAAACGGCACCCTCGGTTCGCTGACCAGCACCGGCGGCACGATCGCCCCGGGCAACAGCATCGGCACTTTGACGGTCAACGGCGACCTGACCTTCGATGCGGGTTCGGTGTTCGAGGTGGAAGTCGACGATCAGGGGAATGCCGACAAGCTGGTGGTGAACGGCACCGTCACGCTCGGCGGGGCGACGCTCGACGTGGTCGAGATGGGGACGTTCGCAGGAAGCGACCCGTTCAACTATACCATCATCGACAATGACGCGGCCGATGCCGTCAACGGCACGTTTGGCACGATCCAGAACGATTACGCCTTCCTCACACCCACCGTCAGCTACACCGGCGGCACAGGCAACGACGTGCTGCTGACGCTGACGCCGAACAACGAGGTGGTGGACGGCTGCACCATCCAGGGCCGCACGATGATCTGTACCGGCGATCAGTCGGACGGCGTCTATGTGGACGACAGCGACGATGTCGACGCGCTGATCGTACGCGACCTGACGACTGATATTATCGGAAGCGCCTCTGCGATCGAGTTTGAGCGCGACACCGGCCCGATTTCGCTCACTGCGGACGATACGGTGACGATGCAAAACACGCGCGGGATCATCGCGCATATAACCGATGATAATGATGTTAGCGATGCCGATATCGTCGTCGATGCGCAGATCGATACGATCTCCGCCTACGACGCACCAGCGATTCAGGCGATAAACGAAGGCTCGGGCGATATTACCCTCAAGTTTTCCGGCGCGATGACGTTGATCAACGCGAACAGGATCGACCCGCTCATCCTGGCGAAAGGGATGGGCAACAACATAGTCGATTTCGTGGGCGGCTCGCTCGAACAGGTGGACAGCACTGGCCCGTCTACCCGTTATGATGCCAGCGCAGCAATCCTGGTCGGGGGTGTAGGTGCCGCATTCAACAGGGTAACCAGTGCCGGCGATATTACCACGGGTAGTGACCATTATTCGGGCATCTACGCGGCCACTTACGAAACTGGCGGGGCGGTCATCAACCAGACCGGTGGTACGATCCGTACGATGGGAGACGCTTCGGTCGGCATTATGGTCGAGCATGCGGGCGGCTTTATTCCGAACAGTCAACTGGGCCACATAGCCGACATTACGATTTCAGGCTCTATCCTGACCGAGGGCGGAGCCAGCTCCGCCGCGAGCGGAGGACGAGACATTTATGCAAACGGCATTCTGATTTCGGCCGTCGAAGCCAATCCGGGCGCGATATTGAACGGTGGCACCAATCCGACCGCCACGATCGAGATCACCGAGACCGGACGCATCGTCACCCAAAACTCGTCCGCGATTACCACCGTTAAGGAGGGCAGCGTCGACACAGACACTCTCGTTCCGCTTCCGATCGATTTCACCGTTACGATCGCCGGCACGGTCGAGCGGTCCAACGCAACCGATATCGCGCTCGATTTGTGGGACGGCGACGATACGGTCACCATCGCGGCCACCGGGTCGGTAGTCGGCGCTGTGCTCACCGGCAACGACGACGATCTGGTCACCAATGCGGGCAGCATCAACGGCGCGGTCGACCTGGGCGCGGGTAACGACACGATCGTTCTTCTTCCCACCTATTCGGTCACGGGCCTCATCGACGGCGGTGACGGGACCGATAGCTTCATACTCGACGGCGCGGCAGGCACATCGGGACAGATCGCGTTGCTGCAAAGCAATACCGCCCGCGCCACCAACTTCGAGGATATCCGCAAACGCGGTGCGGGCATGTGGACGATCACCGGCGACGATGTCCCGGCCGGTCTGCCGCTGCCGACCGGCACGATCGAGGCCGGTACGCTGCGCGTCTACGCCAATATTCCGGGGCTTGATCTGATCGTTCAGCCGGGCGCGCGGCTGTCGGGTACCGCTAGCATCGGTTCGGTAACGCTGACCGGCGGCATCTTGTCGCCAGGGGCCGGCGAGAGCAGTGCCGAGCCCGACGGGTCGGGGCAAGCTATTGCCGCCGCGCCTGCGGCGGATGCTCCATCAGCGCCAGAGGCTGCGGCTTCGGTTGCTGCGGTCGCAGCGGCACCGGTTGCGGCGGATGCCGCCGCGCAAACCACAGCGCCTGCCGCTACCGGCATTGCCGGTCAGGGCCGCGGCGACATGATCGTCGACAATGCGCCCCAGCGCGTGGAGTTCGCCGAGCAGCAGCCGCACGCCGGTTCGCCCGAGATGGTCGAAAACCAGCCGCAGGTCACCGCCCCGCTCTTCGCCGACAATGCGCCGCAGCCTGCTGCGCCGGTCACGCCCCAGGCCGGGCTGAGCCCGGTCGGCACGCTGACGATCAACGGCGATCTGACGATGGATGCAAACTCTTTCTATGTGGTCGACGTGCGCGACGATGGCGGCAGCGACCAGGTCATCGTCAACGGCGTGGTCACGCTTGGCGGCGCGACGCTGTCGATCGGAGAAATCGGCAACTTCACCGGCGATGATCCGTTCAACTATCTGATCATCGACAATGATGCGGCGGATGCCGTGAACGGTGTCTTTGGCACCATCACCAACCAGCTGGCATTCCTGACACCGACGGTGGCCTATGATGCAGGAGACGGCAACGACGTGGCGCTGACGCTGACCCCGAACAATGGTCCTACGCCAACGCCTACTCCAACCCCAACGCCCACACCTACTCCAACGCCTACCCCAACACCGACACCGACACCGACACCTACTCCAACTCCAACCCCAACGCCAACGCCTACTCCGACCCCGACGCCCACTCCGGGACCATTGTTCCCGACGGCAGCCCAGACCTTCAACCAGACCGGGGCGGCAGTGGCACTGGACGGCTTTGACCGGACCGCAGGCTCGGATGCCGATACGGTCTATATGAATGTGCTGTTCTCGACCATGCCGGGCGCGCTGCGGGCGTTCGATACCTCCTCGGGCGAGATCTATGCGAGCCTGCTCGCCGACAGCCTGGATGACGGCATGGCCCGCACCGACCGGCTGGTGGCGCGTGCCCATGAGGCCTTCGGGGAAGGCTGGGGCATGTGGGGCGGCATCAGCGGCCGCACCGGCTCGATCGATGGCGACGGCAATGCCGCCAATGCCGGCCATGACGGCTATGGCTTTGACCTGGGCCTCGACTATCGCGGCACCGGCAACGCCTGGGCGCTGGGGGCCAGCTTTGGCTATCTGCAGAATGATCTGGAGCTCACCACGCGCAACAGCAGCGCCGACAGCGATGGCTGGCATGTCGGCGCCTATGGCCGCTATGGTACCGGCGGTGCGGGCCTGACCGCTACGGCTGCGATCAGCTATGCCAACAGCGAGGCAGACGTTACCCGCGGGATCAATATCAACCGTCTTGCCCGCATTGCCAAAGGATCGGTCGATATCGACACCTTCGCCATCGAGGGCGCGCTTCGCTATGGCGTGGAAATGGCAGATGGCTGGTCTCTGGGACCGGTCGTCTCGGTCCACCATGCCAGCAGCGACCTTGGCCGCTTTGCCGAAAGCGGTGCACAGAGCCTGAACCTTTCCAGCAGAGGGGCAACCGACAAGCGCACCCGTTTGGGCGCCGGTGTCTTTGCAAACTGGCAGGGCAGCCGGGGCGGTCTCGATGCGAGCGCGCAATATGTCGGCGGCGATGGCAGTTTCGCCGAGGTCGGCACCGCCTTTGCCGGTGCGCCCGGTATCACCACGCCGGTCCGCTCGCCGCTGACCAATGCCACAGGCGGCCTGTTCACCGTCTCCGGCGAATATGACCTTGGCGGCAACTGGAGCATCGGCGGCTCGATCCGCAGCCTCATCACCAACGACGAGCAAAGCGCCGCAGGAAACGTCTCCATCGGATGGAAATTCTGAGGAGATAACGCATGGAACTGGCGGCGGGAGCATGTTTCGAATTTGGGACAGCTGCCAATATTGACTGGTGCTCCCTTACCGGCGGGCTTAGTATACCGGCAATCAGGAGGCGCTGGTTGTCGGGTACACTGGACCATAAGAAATTGATGGCGAGCTGGCAAAAGGGTGACCGCGACGCTGGCGATAAGCTGTTTGCAAAAATTCATCGCGAGTTGCGGCAGATTGCCGCTGCCAAACTGGCACAGGAACACAGCAGCTCGCTTTCGACCGGAGACCTGATCAACGAAGCGGTGATCAAGATATCGCGGCTGACCGAACTTGAGTTCATGAACAAGGCGCATATCCTGGCGC
Organism: Parasphingorhabdus sp.; assembly: GCF_048269865.1. GTDB lineage: Bacteria > Pseudomonadota > Alphaproteobacteria > Sphingomonadales > Sphingomonadaceae > Parasphingorhabdus. Next base: position 25,639 of record NZ_JBLWUA010000008.1, read on the forward strand.
TGGCGTCACGGATCATGCGGCAGATACTGGTGGATCACGCCCGCGCCAAAGGCCGGGACAAGCGGCAGCATCAGAAGGTCACGCTGATCACCAATATCGCCGAATGGAAGGAACCGGTTGCGCTGACGGAACTGGATTTGCTGCTTGACGAGCTCAAGGAGATTGATCCCCAGCGGGCGGACATCGTGGAGATGCGGTTCTTCGGCGGCATGTCGATCGCAGATATCGCGGTGGTGCTGGACATATCGGAAGCGACGGTCAATCGCCGCTGGGCGGCAACCCGTGCATGGCTCCATGACCGGCTAAGCGAATAATCATGCATTCCTCCGACCCTCATATCGAGCGCGCCGCCATGGAACTGCTCGAAGAGGCAATGGATGTTCCACAAAGCGAGCGCGAGGCCTTTATCCGCTCCGCGCCCGATACGCCTGCCGAAGTGATAGCCCGCGCTCTGTCGCTGCTAAACGCGGAACGCGTTTCGAGTGCGGATCTCGGAACCGGCGGCGCACGGCTTGCCGATGAGGAGGAGGATGAGGAAAGCACCCCCGACCGCATTGGTGCCTATCGCATTCTTCGCCTTCTTGGCCGCGGCGGCATGGGATCGGTCTATCTGGGCGAACGGGATACGGACAATTTTGAGCATGTCGTCGCCATCAAGCTGATCAAGCAGAAATTGCTTTCCGACAGCCTGATTGAACGTTTTGAGCGCGAGCGGCAGATATTGGCGCAGCTGAACCATCCCCATATCGCGCGGCTCTATGACGGCGGCGCAACGCAATCCGGCTCGCCCTATATCGTCATGGAATATGTTGACGGCGTGCCGCTTCAGCAATGGGTGACCGACGAGACGCCCGATCTGGAAAGACGACTGGATCTGTTTACGCAGATTTGCGACGCGGTATCTTTTGCGCACCAGAATCTGGTGATCCATCGCGATCTTACACCGAGCAACATTCTGGTCAGCGCCGGCGATCAGGCGAAGCTGATCGATTTTGGCATCGCCCGGCCACAGGCCGAAGATGATGATCGAGCAAGCGGTTCCACCTTTTCTGCGCTGAGTCTCACGCCGGGCTATTCCGCGCCGGAACGCGCCATGGGACAGGCAGCCAATACGCTTTCGGACGTCTATTCCCTGGGCAAGATTCTGCAATTGCTGATCAAAGACCAGGACGCTCCCGAACTGCAGGCGATCGCGGCCAAGGCGACCGCAGAGCGGCCGGAAGAGCGTTTCGGCGGTGCAGCCATGCTGTCCGAAGAATTGCAACGCTATCGGGATGGCTATCCGGTTGCGGCCTATTCCGAAAAAAAACGCTATCGCTTTCGCAAATATCTGTGGCGCCAGCGGTATGCCGCCGGGAGCCTGACGGCCATCATATTGCTGCTCGTAGCCGGACTGGCAGCGACCGGATGGGCTTACAACCGAGCCGAAATTGCGCGCGCAGAAACCGAACAGCGGTTTGACGAAGTCCGCGAACTCGCAAATTTCATGCTTTTCGATCTCTACGATGAACTGGAACCGGTGACCGGCAATACCAGGGCCCTGACGCGGATCGCCGATAAATCGAGACGCTATCTCGACCTCCTGGGCAGGGAAAAGAGCGCGGACCCCGAGCTCGAGCTTGAAATAGCGCAGGGCTACAAACGGCTGTCGCAGGTGCTCGGCAATCCCGAAGCCGCTAACCTGGGCCGCCGCGAGGACGCAGGCAAAGCGCTGCGCATCGCGGTCCAGAGGCTGGAGGCGCTGCACCGCGAACATCCCGACAATGATGCTGTCACAAGATCGCTTGCGGAAGCGCAATATGCCTTGTCGATATTCATATTCATAGCCGAGGACCAGAACGAAGAAGCCATCGCTCCGGCAGAACGTTCTGCGAAACTATACCAGTCTTTGTCCGAAGAAGGTTCTGGCACATTGGATGATGATCTGGGCAGAATACGGTCCGCCTTGCAAGCGGCCAAGCCGCTCGTGTGGAATGATAACGGCGCGGATGCGATCGCGCGAATGTCGAAGCTTGCCGGCCAGATCGGGACCCTGGCAAAACAACATCCGGCCAATCGGATAGTGCTCTATGATCAGGCGCGCACGCTTTCTGCACTCTCCAGCGCCATGTCCTGGCATTATGAGATCGACTCGCCCGATTATTTGCGCGCGATTCCGCCTAGCGATCAAGCGATCCGCCAGTTTGAAGCGCTCCACAAACGCTATCCCGACTGGCGCGCCATAGACCGGAGTCTGATCGCCGCCTATTTCACACGAGCACTGATCCATTATGATCTGGAAAACCTGAAGCAGGCGGCGACCGATCTGTTTAGCGCGGAAGCGATAGCCATTCCGCTGACGGAAAAAGACCGAGACGACTATGGCATGGCACGGCGTCTTCAAACAATTTATAGTCAGCTGGCTCCTGTTCTGGCGGAATTGGGCCGTTTTCAGGAAGCGAAGAAAATGGCGCAACGGCTGGTGAGCGACCGTGAGGTTTCATCGGCAGCCGAGCCCGACAATGCCGGCTATTTTCGCGACAAGACAACGGCGCTGATGACCCTCGCAGATGTGGTTACAAATTCCGGCGACAAGGCAGAAGGGTGCAGACTGTACAAAAAGGCGCGAGACAATTGGCGCGTCATCGAGCGACGCTGGGGCATCGATGAATTGCTCCGCAAGAATGATGTCGAACCCGTCGAAGAAGCGCTGCGATCCTGTTAGTCGTTGCTATCAGCAACCGGTACCGGCCATGTGTCGCCAAGTGCTTCTGTCCTGCACATGTCCTGTGCAAGCAGAGAAATGCTGATGCTCGCTTGGTACCTCAAACGCTCAAGGCACAGCGGCCAACCGGAGATTATGTTTGACTAGCAGGCTCATGATCGCGACACTTGTATGTGCGCGCATCCGTTAAATGCGCAGCCGAAAGACGGTTTAACGATACCGTTTCCCCCCTAATGAAAGGACAAATATGCAAAATGCAAAGCAAGGCGATACAGTCATAATCGACTACTGCGTTCGCAAAGGCGATGGCACAGTCGTCGGCGATACCAAAGAGACAGGACCTCAAACCATCAAGCTCGGCGACGGCGCGATTTTTCCTCAGGTTGAACAAAAGCTGGGCGGCATGACCGTCGGTGACCAGGAGACGATCGCGATCGACTGCGAAAATGCCTTTGGCGCCCGGCGCGAAGAGATGGTGGTCGACATTCCCAGGCAGAACCTGCCAGCCGAAGCGGACCCGCAGCCGGGCATGGTCCTTGAGGCGCAGCAGCAGGACGGTTCTTCTATCACGCTCCACATAGTGGCGGTGGGCGAAGACACGGTGAAAGCCGACGGCAACCACCCGCTCGCCGGGGAGGATCTTTCGTTCGATGTCACCCTTCGCGAAATCAAGGATGCTGCTTAAGCCATTCAGGACGGTTCCGGTTGGTCGCTCAGGCTGACCGGAACATTCCGCCCGCCATAGTCTCCATGGAGCCTGCCAAAAACCTTCTGCGGCCTATATCGAACCGACTGAGCCTTTCCCGTACAGGGACTCGCCGGGCTGACCCCCACCAAGACAATCGCCATTTTTAATAGGCCAAATTTGTTAGGCCAAAATGCTAGGCGCAAATCCGCCACCGCCTCTTTAAATTGCCCGCAAGCGTAGAAAAAGCGCTGCAGGTCAATTAATCAGGAGGAGATTCGGAATGGCGAAAACCGCTTTGCGTGCAGAATTACTTTATCGGACGTCTATCGTCGTCGCCATGATGGCGGCATCAGGAGCGGCTTATGGCCAGGCTCCAGCAACGGCGCCCGCAGCGGCCAGCCAGCCGGTCGCGGCCCCTCTGACCGCATCGCTATTGTCCCAATCCGCTACCGAAGACGCTGCTGCCCCAGACACAGCAAGCACAGAGGCCGTGCAAAGCGGCGGTGTGCAGACGATCGTGGTTACTGCCCGGCGGCGCGAGGAATCGGTGCAGTCCATTCCCGTCTCCGTGCAGGCTATCACCGCTGAAGAAATCGCGGCGCGCGATTTGAGCAGCCTCGAAAAAATCGCCGCAGCGACACCGAATTTCACCATCGCACGTTCTTCAAACGGTGCCGGCGCACAGCTTACCCTGCGCGGTATCGGGTCGTCCGCGACGTCGATCGGCATCGAGCAGTCGGTCGCCATTGTTGTCGACAGCGTCTATTATGGCCAAGGCCGCATTATCAACGAAGGCTTTTTCGATCTGGCCCGGGTTGAAGTGCTCAAGGGGCCGCAGTCTTTGTTCTACGGCAAGAACGCAACCGCCGGTGTTATTTCCCTGACCACGGCTGATCCCGGCTATGATCCGGAATATATCGGTCGCATCGGCTATGAATTCGCCGCCGAACGGGCCTATGCCGAAGCGATCATCTCCCAGCCGCTGACCGATACGTTTGGTGTGCGGCTTGCTTTGCGTGGCTCACGGATGTGGGGCGGCTATTACGACAACCAGCAGCAGACGATCAGCTATCCGACCGTGGACGCGGCCACCGGCAACACCAACCCGCATACCGCTGCGCCCGCTGCATCTGAGCAGCCGCAGGAACGCGAATTGATCGGCCGTATCACCCTGAAATACGAGCCGGACGATCGCCTGACCGCGAAGCTCAAGGTCTCCGGCACCTATAACCGCACCGTCGGCAATGGCTGGAACTATGTGGCAGTCAATTGCCCGACCGGCCAGACAACCATTGCGCCCAACTATACCTGCGGCAATAATTTCACCATTCACCAGAATGATTTCCCGCTCGATATCGCGCAGGACTATCCGTACGCTCGCAAAGACGGCGGTTTGTACAATACCTACAAGTCCTGGTCGGCCACCGGCTCGCTGGAATACGCGCTGGACAATGTAACCATCAGCTCGGTCACCAACTATAACTGGAACAACAACAAGTTCGCCTGCGACTGCGACTTTCTGAGCGGTGGCACCTGGGCAACGGAAAATGCCAGCTATGATGCGTTCAGCCAGGAACTGCGGGTCCTCACCGACTTTGATGCACCGGTCAATCTTATGATTGGCGGCCTGTATCAGAAAACCACCCGTGATTTCTTCCAGGCCGTGATGTTTGCGGGGGCCGAAGATTCGTCGGCCAGTGCGGCAAATCGCTATGTCGCCTATTCCAAGCAATCCCAGACCAAGGGTGAAACGCTCTCCGGCTATGGCCAGGTCATGTGGCAGATCACACCGACGCTGGAAGCAACCGGCGGCGTGCGCTATATTCACGAAACCAAGGACAGCAGCTTTACCCAGCCTTACGTCAACGTCGGCTTGCAGGGACTGTTTGTGCCAGAAAGCGCAGCCGTCAACGGCACCATCTTCGGCAACCAGACGTTTAACGACTGGTCACCGGATTTCACCCTGCGGTGGAGACCGACCGACGACGTGATGCTTTATGGCGCCTATCGGGTGGCCTATAAATCCGGCGGCTTTTCGAACAGCGCGATCAACTCCGCCTTGTCGGCCACGCCGGCTACCGACCTGACCTTCGACCGGGAAAAGGGCAAGGGCTATGAATTCGGCGTGAAGTCGACGCTTGCGGACAACCAGTTGCAGGCAAACATCACCTATTATAACTATAAATATACCGATCTTCAGGTCGACTTTTTCAACTCGCAGATTTTTGCCTACATCACCTACAACGCCGGTAGCGCGCGTTCCGAAGGCGTCGAGCTGGAACTGGAATATGCCCCTTATGCGGTCCCCGGGCTGAGGTTGCGCGGCAATTTGAACTATAACCGGGCGCGCTATGAAGACTTCATTGCGCCCTGCTATTCGGGTCAGTCGATCGCGGCGGGCTGCACGCTTAACATCGGCGGCGTTCCATCGCAGGATCTCAGCGGCGTTCCGACAGCGGTTGCACCGGAATGGACGGGCACGGCCGGCATCTCCTACGAGACGGAGCTGTCGAGCAGTCTGAAACTGGGTACCAATTTCGACATGCGGTACAGCGATTCCTATATCGCCTCGAGCTTCGGCGACAAGGCGACGACGCAATCCTCTTATGTCGTTCTGGATGCGGGCATCCGGTTCGGGGCAAGTGATGACAGCTGGGAACTGGCCGTGATCGGCAAGAACCTGACCAATAAATTCTACTTTACCGGCGGCGGCACGGCTCCGCTGACCGGTTCCGGAACCGGAACCGCTGCTGCAGTCCGAGGAGACTCCCTCGGCTATGGCGCTTTCCCGCGCACGGTGAGTGTACAGGCTACCATCCGGTTCTGATCGGAATTTGAACTTCCAAGCCATAGTGGAGAAACAGATTATGGCGAAGAAACAGAAAAGTGACAGGGCAACGGCGAATAGTCGTTGCCCTGCACCCAGACGCCGGGCGATTTTCAGTTCAGGCGGTTTCCGGTCCGGCACCGGTATTGTCCGCCTCTCTCCCTTCTCCGGTACGAGACGCGCGAGAGCAAGGACACCTAATATAGCGGAGCATTTACAATGACCTCAGCCCAAAAAACCAACACGGCCTCGCCGTCCCGGGAACAGCGGATTTCCGACATGCTGGACAAGCAGGATTGTACGGAGCTGGTGCTTCGCATGGCCCGAGCGATTGATCGCTGCGACGGCGACCTGGTCAATCAATTATTCCATCCCGACGCGACAGATGATCACGGCAGCTACAAGGGCAGCGCCAAGGATTTTGTGCCCTGGGTGATGGAGGTGCTGAAAGGCATGCATCGAACCCAGCACATGGTTGGCAATATCCTGATCAAGCTTGATGGCGATACCGCCTACGGGGAAAGCTATTTTATTGCCCATCATGCCATTCCGGCAGAGGATGGCACCGACAATTTCATGATCGCCGCTGGCCGGTATCTTGACCGGTTCGAGCGCCGTGACGGCGAATGGCGTATGGCCCATCGCGGCGCCGTCTATGACTGGAGCAGCATCAGTCCATCGACCGATATCTGGGACCGCACCAATATGCCCGATTATAGTTTCGGGCTGCGGGGCAAGGAGGACCCATCCTATCGGCATTTCGACAGCTAGCCCGTTCTATGTTAATATGAGCCCAAAACCGAAGTTTTTCAGGAGATATTCCAATGTCCAATGTCATCAGCGAAGACCGGTCCGACGCCACACTCAAAGCGCAGACCGACAAGTTGCGCGATCCGGAATTTCGCAACACGCCCATCACCCCGGATCGCTATTCGTCCAAGGAATGGGCCGACAAGGAATGGGACAAGATCTGGACCAAGACCTGGCAGATTGCCGGCGTCGCTGCCCAGCTGAAAAAAGCGGGCGACTGGATCACAGCCGACTTCGGACCGGAAACCATTGTCTGCATCCTCGGCGAAGATGAAGAGGTCCGCGCCTTCTACAATGTCTGCCAGCACCGCGGCATGCCGCTGGTAACCGGCGAGGAGGGCAATGCGACCGGCAAACGCCTGACCTGCCCCTATCATGGATGGGCCTATGAATTCAGCGGCCGCCTGAAATCGGTACCCGACGAAGCTGATTTCCTGCAGGGTTCGCCTTGCGGCAAACTTAATCTCGTACCCGTGCAGTGCACGGTCTGGGCCGGATTCATCTGGATCAACATGGACGAGAATGCCGTGTCGCTGCGCGAATTTCTCGGACCGATCGCCGAGCAGATCGAAACCTATCCGATGGACAAGATGGTGCGCACCCACTGGATGACGATCGAAGGCAATTTTAATTGGAAGCTGGTCCAGGATAATTTCAACGAAAGCTACCACGTGCCCTTCGTCCATCCGCAAACCAAGTTTGTGATGGAATATTCGCACCACCACTGCCAGTTCGACCTCTATCCTGAAGGCCATGCACATATGATCATGCCCGGTGCCGGGCCGACCAAGACTTTGCGCGGCGGCGAGAAGGAAACGCTCGAGCAGATGGCCGAGGAACTGGAATTCTGGGGCCTCAACCCGGACGATTTCCGCAAGGGAAAAACCGGCGAAATTCGCGCAGCCCTGCAGAAAGCGAAGCGGGAACTGGGAGCAGAGAAAGGCTTTGATTTCTCAAGCTACAAGGATTCCCAGCTGACCGATCACTGGCACTACACGATTTTCCCGAACCTTTCGTTCAGCCTGAAGCCGGACGGCAATATCTGGCTGCGCGCCCGGCCCCATGAAAGCGATCCGCAGAAATGCTATTTCGACATGTGGTATATGACATTGTTCCCCGAAGGTACCGAGCGCTATTATTCTCAGAGCATGGCCGAGTGGGTTGATGTGTCGGTTCCGGCGCCGCATGTGCAGGGCAACGTCGACGAAGTGTCAATGGGCCCCGGTATCGATCAGGATGTCGAGGTCTGGGAAGTGCAGCAGCGCGGCCTGAACTCGCGTGGCTACAAGCGCGACTATCTCGCTTGGCAGGAACGCCGCGTGCGCTTCTTCCACGAAAATCTTGAACGCTGGATGGCCGACGACTGACCAACCTGCGCAGCACCAATAGCTAGTCGCCCCCGGAGATGCCCTTCGCCAATATCCCATTGGCGATCCCGGCAATCTCCTGGGGCGATTTTTCTTCCGACCAGATGCCGTAGCGCAAGCCCAGAAACACGTTCATCCCCATGATCGCCCAGGCATGGGCCTCTTCCAGCGGGCCGCGAAAATCACCCGCGGCGCTGCCTTCCTGCAGCCGCTCGTGGATCCGCTTTGCCGCATGTGGCAAAATCGTTCTGGATCGGGAACGGCGTATCGCATTGCCGCAGCCGTATCTCTAGTGCCGGTTAAAGAAAGCCCGGAACCTTGGAATGCCGCAACAAATGACCTTTGACTAACCGGTCTCCTGCTTTACACTTTACTCGCAACCGCGTGGTTTTGCTGTTTCTGGAGGCAATCCTGCATCTCATTGGGACGGGAGCAATCGAGTGAAATTAGGTTAGGGGATGAGAAATGGCGAATACTTCTAAGGGAATAGGTAGCCTCGCTAACAATACGACGGGCGAGTCGAATGCCGCATTTGGCGACAATGCTCTGCATGCTAATACGACCGGCAACTATAACACAGCTCTGGGGAGCGGGACACTTGCCCTTAACACCGTCGGTTATGGGAACACGGCAGTCGGACTAAATGCCCTCAACCGAAACGCGACAGACGGCGACACGGAAGAGCCAACATCTGGCCGCAATAATACTGCCGTGGGTAATTCCACGATGGTCTACAACGTGTGGGGAGATAACAATACGGCCATGGGCGATACCGCTCTCGGGGGGATGACTCACGGCTCGAACAACGTTGCAATCGGATCGGATGCGATGTCAAAACCGGGGGCTAAGTTCGGCAACACCGCTTTAGGAACCGAAGCGTTGCGCGACTGCAGTACCGGCCTCAACAATACCGGCGTCGGCATCCACTGCGGCTTCAGCAACACGACGGGAAATTCTAATACCTACCTCGGCTACTTTGCCGGAGCCGATGCCAAAGCTGTCGATTTTAACGTCTTCCTCGGCTATGCGAGTGGTCTCGGCATTACCACCGGTGAACAAAATCTTTGCGTCGGTTCCGATCCGGATAGCTCGGGTTCAGGTATAGTGACAGGTAGCTACAATACAATCATCGGCAATAATGTTGGTGGCCTAGCTACAGACCTGTCAAATAACATCATAATCGCCGAGGGCCAAGGCTTCATCAAAGCACGGTACGCGTCAGCAACCGATAGCTGGACTCTGACCAGTACATTCGTCCAGACGAATAAGATCCTGCTCGATAGCGGGCTGGCGGTGAAAAAAGGAACCAACAGGCGAATCGGAGAAGCCACTCTTTCAAGCGGGAGCGTCACCGTGTCGAACACGTCGGTAACTGATGACGATATCCTCCTAATCCAGCGAAAGACAGGTGCAGGAACCCTAGGTGAGCTAACTTATTCAATCTCTCCGGGCACTGGCTTCACCATTGCATCAACGAGCAATAGCGACGACTCTGAAGTCGTCTGGATGCTGATCGAACAGTACCCGTAAAGTCAATTACTGCGGGCAACACCCCTCATATGAAAGCAGGATTCTCTTTAACGCCAGTGCTTAAATAATGTCTAAAAGTTAAATCTATCTAGTCGCGTGGCAGCTCTTTGGCAGCAAAACTATGGATCGCGTTACCCTTTCCCCGCCGCGATTCCCCCAGCCAATATCCCATTGGCGATCCCGGCAATCTCCTGGGGCGATTTTTCTTCCGACCAGATGCCGTAGCGCAACCCCAGAAACACGTTCATCCCCATGATCGCCCAGGCATGGGCCTCTTCCAGCGGGCCGCGAAAATCACCGGCGGCACTGCCTTCCTGCAGCCGCTCGTGGATCCGCTTTGCCGTCTCCTCATAGTGCAGACGATAGCTGGCCGGATCGACAAATTCCGATTCGTCGATGATCCGGTAGATTTCCTTGTGCTCGCGGGCGAAATTCATGAACGCCTCCAGCGCCAGCTTTTCCCGCTCCAGCGCATCCTGCCACTCCGTCATCGCGCTCGCGGCATGGCTTTTCACCCGGGCGCTCATGTCCTTGACGAGTGCGCTGAACAGTTCATCCTTTGAATCGAAATAGGTATAGAAACTGCCGAGGGCGGTCCCCGCGCGCTGGGTAATTCCGGTGATCGAGGCTTCGTGAAAGCCCTTTTCCCCAAATTCCAGCGCCGCCGCATCCAGCAGCTTGCGCTTTGTCTTCAGCCCCCGCGCCGTGCGCGGTTGCTTGCCGTTAGACTCGGTGTGATCGGTATATTCAGTGGCCATAATGTCACGGCTAACCGGATTTATCCCGCTTGGCAAATTTCTAAGTTGAAGTTTGATTCATGTTTCAATATAGCGCCCTTAATGACCTGGAAATGCCAGGCACATTTTCAAGGAGGATGCTATCATGAAATTCCAGCACACCGTCAGCTATGCAGCAATTGTCACCGGCCTCGCGGCTGGACTTATCGCTCCTGCCAGCGTTCACGCCCAGACCAGCGAATCGGCTGACCAGGGCTCCGAAGACGGCTTCATCGTCGTCACCGCTCGCCGCCGCGAAGAACGGCAGATTGATGTTCCCATCGCGATCACCTCGTTCTCGTCCGAAAAGCTGGAACAGCAGGGCGCGATCGATATTACCGATATTGGCCAGACCACGCCGAACACCACATTGGAAGCATCGCGCGGCACCAACTCCACGCTCTCCGCCTTCATCCGCGGTATCGGTCAGCAGGATCCGGTCTCCGGCTTCGAGCAGGGCGTCGGTATCTATCTCGACGATGTCTATCTCAATCGTCCGCAGGCTGCCGTGCTCGACATCTATGATGTCGAACGCATCGAAGTGCTGCGCGGCCCGCAGGGCACGCTCTATGGCCGCAACACGATCGGCGGCGCCGTCAAATATGTTACCAAGCGGCTGCCGCAAGAGCCTTCGTTCAAGGCGCGTGCGACTTATGGCACCTATGACCAGGCTGAAGCAGTGGTCACGGCCAGCCTGCCGGTGTCTGACATCATTCGTGTCGGTGCATCCGGCGCGCGGCTCTCCCGGGGCGGTTTCGGCAAAAATCTGACCACCGGTCTCGAAAATTACAACAAGGATATCTGGGCCGCACGCGGCACGGTCGAACTCGGCGGTTATGGCGAGCCCGTTCTGATCCGGATTTCCGGTGACTATACCAAGGACAAGAGCAACCCGCGCGGCGGCCATCGTCTCATTCCCGGTGCCGTCTCCGGTGCGCCGGTGCTCGACGATGTCTTTGATACCCGTGGCGGACTGAATGACCCGATCCAGGATATCGAGGCCTATGGTCTGGCGATGAACATCACCGCCAACCTGAGCGACAGCGTCACCTTCCGCTCGATCAGTGCCTGGCGCAAGGATGACACGGCGACACCGATCGATTTCGACGCGCTGCCTGCGGTCGATCTTGATGTGCCCGGTCTCTATCTGAATCAGCAGATCAGCCAGGAATTCCAGCTGCTCTATGAAGGCGACAAGCTGAACGGCCTGATCGGCTTCTATTATCTCGATGCCAAGGCCGACACGCTGTTCGACGTCCGGCTGTTTACCACGGTCGCCGGGCTCACCGCCTTCACACAGGCTGACGTCGACACCGAAACCTATGCGGTCTTCGGCGACTTCACCTATGACTTTACCGAGCAGTTCAGCCTGTCGGTCGGTGGCCGCTATACGTGGGACGAGCGCAGCGCCAACATCCTGCGGCAAAACTATGTCGGCGGCGGTTCGCCAACCTTTGGCGGCGCGGGCATTCCGGCCGGCGCGCCCGCCACCGATTTCGAAGGTAGCGCGAACTTCAAGAAATTTACTCCCCGTGCTTCGGTAAGCTTCAAACCAAATCCCGATCACAATATCTACGCGAGCTTCTCGCAGGGCTTCAAGGGCGGCGGCTTTGATCCGCGCGGCGTCGGTATCAATGCGCCGACCAGCAACGCCAGCGGCGTTCCCAGCGATGCCGAAGTTGCGTCTTTCCTGAGCTTCCGTCCGGAATCGGTCGACAGCTATGAAATCGGCTACAAGGGCAGCCTGCTCGACGGCGCTCTCAACGTCGCGATCGCCGGTTTTTATTCAGACTATAAGGATGTGCAAATTCCGGGGTCCGTTGCCTGCAACGTCGGTGGCTTCGCCTCCTTCTGCGGCGTCATCAACAACGCTGGCAAGGCCACTCTCAAGGGCGTCGAACTGGAGGCAAGTGCCCGCCTTGGCCGGGATATGCTGGCCAGTGGCGACCGGGTGATGCTGTCGGGATCGATGGGCTATATCGACGCGAAATATGACGAATATATCACCAATATCACCGATCCCACGACAGGCCTGCCGGTGCCAACCGATGTTGCCCAGTTCCGGTCGGTGCAGAACACGCCGAAATGGACCGCCAGCGGAACCTTTTCCTATTCGACGCCAGTCGGTGACGGCGATATCTATTTCGGCACCACGCTGTCCTATCGCAGCAAGGTCAACCAGTTCGAGATCGCCAATCCCTATATCGACCAGAAGGGCTATGCCCTGTGGGATGCCAATCTGGTCTATAATGCACCGGACAAGCGCTGGAGCATTGGCCTGCATGGCAAGAACCTGACCAACAAGCGCTACAAGACATCGGGCTATACCTTTGTCGCGGCTGACCCGGTCACCGGTGCAATCATTCCTGGAGCCAACGGCCAGCCGATCCCGACGCTTGGACCCGAAGGCACGCTGACCGCCTTTTACGGCAACCCGCGTCAGGTCTTTGTCACCGCCGGGGTGAAATTCTGATCGGCATATAGGCACCAATCATGAAATATGCCGACCATGCCTATCGCAGCGCAGACGACCGGCTGACCCTCTACGCCCGTGTATACGGCGGCGAGGGTCAGCCGCTGCTGCTGATGCACGGCCTCACCCGCAATAGCGGCGATTTTGAAGCGCTTGCCGACCATCTGGCGGGACAATATCAACTGATCGTTCCCGATCAGCGCGGACGCGGGCGGTCAGATTATGATCCGCAGCCGGACCATTATAACCCCGCCGTCTATGCAGCCGATATGTTCAAGCTGCTGGATGACCTGTCGATCCCGAAGGCCGGACTGATTGGCACGTCGATGGGCGGGCTGATCGCGATGCTCATGGCTGCGGCGACGCCGGACCGGGCAAGCGGCCTGATCCTGAATGATATCGGCCCGGATGTGGAACAAAGCGGCCTCGACCGGATCCAGAGCTATGTCGGTGCCGGGGAACCGTTCGAAGATTGGGACGCTGCTGCAGCCCATTGCAAGCGAATCAACGGCGATGCCTTTGTCGGCGTCGACGACAGTTTCTGGATGCAATTCGCCCGGCACACCAGCACGGCGCTACCCGATGGACGGATCCAGCCGGCCTATGATCCGGCGATCTCGGCCGGATTCTCCGGAGACAGTGCCAATGTCGCGCCAGCCGACCTTTGGCCGGTGTGGGACCTGCTGGCCGCGATCCCGGTGCTTTCGATCCGGGGGGCGATGTCGGATATTCTGTCGGCGCGAACCGTCGCTGAAATGCAGCGCCGCCACCCACAGGATTTTACCGCCGTCGAAATTCCGGACCGCGGCCATGCGCCGATGCTGGACGAACCGGAAGCCCTCGACGCGATCCACGCCTTTCTTGCCTCACTGGAAAGCTGAATGACAGAGCCCAAAGCTGCGAAAGTCACCTCACCAAATATCGCGCTGGGCATGTTGCTGCTCGTCTATATTTTCAATTTTGTCGATCGCCAGATCCTGGCGATCCTGGCGGGACCGATCCAGGCGGATCTCGGGTTGAGCGACACCCAGATGGGGCTGCTCGGCGGCATCGCCTTTGCCCTGCTCTATTCGACCCTGGCCGTGCCGCTGGCCTGGCTGGCGGACAAGACCAACCGCAGTTGGGTGATCACCATTTCGCTGGCGATCTGGAGCGGATTCACTGCGATCACCGGCCTGGCCCAGGGCTTCTGGTCGATCTTTCTCGCGCGCCTCGGCGTCGGTATCGGCGAGGCCGGGGGCGTCGCCCCTTCCTATGCCGTCATCGCCGACCATTTCCCGAGCGAGAAGCGCGCGCGGGCGCTGGCGATCTATTCTCTCGGCATCCCGCTCGGCTCTGCCACAGGCGTCATCGCCGGCGGCTATATTGCCGCGACCGTCGACTGGCGTCTGGCCTTTTTCGTGGTCGGGCTGGCCGGGCTGATCATCGCGCCCTTCTTCAAATATTTCGTCCGGGACAAGGTGAAACAACCGGTGCCTGCCGATCAGCCTGTGGTGCCCTATAGTTTCAAGGGCACGGTGCGGCTGCTGGCGAGAAAGAAAGCATTCTGGCTTCTGGCCTTTGGCGCGGCCTCCAGCTCGATGCTGGGCTATGGCATTGCCTTCTGGTTGCCCAGCCTGCTGCAGCGCAGCTTTGGTCTCAGCCTGATCGACACCTCGCTGTTTTTCGGAGCCATCTTGCTGATCGGCGGCGTTGCCGGTGTGCTCGGCGGCGGCATGATTGGCGACTGGCTCGGCAAGACGAACAAGGCGGCTTACGGACTGGTTCCGGCAGCCGCCTTCCTGCTGGCGGTGCCGCTGTTTGCCGCCGGGATCATGAGCGGCTCCGCCACCCTCGCCTTCATCCTCTTCCTGATCCCGCAGGCCCTGGCCTATTTCTGGCTGGGCCCGGTCTTGTCGGCGGTCCAGCATCTGGTGCCAGCCGATTCAAGGGCCACTGCCTCGGCGCTGTTTCTGCTGATCAACAATCTGATCGGCATTGGCGGCGGGATATTTTTCCTTGGCGCGCTGTCCGACTTTCTCACGCCGATCTATGGCGAAGACGGGCTGCGCTATTCGATGTTATACTCGCTGATCTTCTATCTCATCGCAGCCGCGCTGATGGCGCTGGCCGCCAAGCCGCTGAAAAGCGAGTGGATCGACGAAGGTTGATTGGAACCCGGTTCGGCCAGCGGTGAGGCCCATGTGCACTTAAGGCAACAAGGATACGAAAGAAAGGCTAGCCGGCAGAACCGCTCAGTCGCCCTTCTCGCTGGTCAACTCCTTCTGGATCCGGTTCAGCATCGCCGCGCTCTGCATTGATGCCGATACATCCGCCGGGGAATGATAGAGCGAACTCAGCAAGATCAGGTCCATTTCACTGACCGACTCCGGCACGTTCGCGCCCTGGTCCTCGAACAGCGCCAATATTGAAAAGGGTGGCGGACTCTGCGCGTCACCGTCGCTGGTATCAATATAGGACCGCATCGCCGCATAATCGGCGATCTGGACGGTGGTCAGATCGACCAGCGCGTCCCGCTCCAGCAACAGGAAAGAGTGGGTCATCGATTGCTGCACCGTGCGCTTAATCCGCGACTTCACGTGCGAATTTAGCGTCGCAACCTCGGTTTTTTCCTGTGCATCGCCGGGCAGAACAACCGCATCATCAGAATTGAACAGCGCGCCATTTTCGGCGGATGATTCCTGAACCCGTTTCCAGCCATAAGCCGGACCGCCCTGATCCGCGATCCGCGCTCTTTCAGGCAATGAAAGAGCGCCAAATACCCGAGGGTTTTTCTTGCGGAGGAGGGATATCGCTTCACTACCGTCCGCGACTACCATGACAAAGATGTTCGGTTTGCACCCCTCGGCCGCAACGGTCATGTCGGCGGCCAGCGCAACACCGCGCATGCGCTCTTCGACTTGCGCAATATTGGCTTTCGACAGACCCGTCACTTTCGGACAGATCGGGCTGGCAAACCGGGCATATTGCCCCTGATGCCGCCCGCCCTTGGGTGGCGCAATCGTGTTCTTGATAAAATCGGCGATGGCGGCTTTCGTCGTCTGGATACCATTGACGACGATATCATCGTCCGGGTCCGGGGGGTCGGTCAACGTCGCGTGCGCGGACGCTGACAAGGTCAGAAGGGCTGTCACAGCAGCGCCGAGGGCCAATCGAAAATTCCGCTTGTCCCGTTTCGCCTGCATCGATTGCTCCTGTTTCTGGGGGAACAAGGTTGCACAGGTCAGGCCGGGTGTAAACAAAGTCCGCCTTTTTCCGGTCTCACAGGCGCCATTGCGTAATATTGTTGCGGTCTATAACCATATATTATCGCTGCAGTCAGCCAGTTGGCGGAACTGCGTAACAGTCGCGGTAGTAGATCAGCTTGCCATCGCGGACTTTATACAGGCCAACGCCCTCGATATCGCCGTCCGGTCTTTTCCACAGCCAGCGCGACCAGGCGACCTGTTCATCGCCGGCGATTTCCAGCACTTCAAAATGCATCTTCTTGTCGGCCAGTTCCCTGGTGAGACGGTGCAGCAGGGCGCTGATCGCTTCTATCCCCTCCACGCGGCCGATTGCCGGATCCTCGAACACCGCATCATCAGCGAACAGCGGGATCAGCTTGCTATAGTCATGGTCATTCTGGATCTCCCAGAACCGCTCGATCAATTGCCTGGCCTGTGCCATCTCGACCCCCTCAATTGGCCATGATTGCGTTATATTTCAGCGTCTGCTTTTGCAGCGCGGCTTCGAAGGCCTGTTCCAGCTTCGCCATCATCGCCGGGAAGCCCTCGCGGTCGACAAAGGCCAGCGGATCGCCCGCTTTCTGCCGTTCGCGCTTGTTGGCCATGCCGGAAAATTCGGGATGGTTGGTCAGGAAAATATCGGGCTTCCAGTCTTTGGTCTTGGCGAACGTCTTGCGATAGTCATCGACAATCCCCTCATATTGCGGTGGCCCGACCAGCCGGTTGGCGGCAACCGTGGCGGAGCAGAAGACCAGCGCCTGATAGGTTTCCCCGCCCTGCACGACCGGGATCGTCCAGCTGGTGCAGCCGCGGCTGTGGCCCGGCGTGATATGAGCGGTCAGCGTGACATCGCCGAGCGTGATCGTCTCGCCGTCGGCAATCGTCCGATCGACCTTGACCGGCGGAGCGTTCATCGCGCTGTCATCTTCCGATCCCAGATAAAAGCCGCCTTCCAGCGCCGAGCGGTCGCCTTCACTGGCGATCAGCTGCGCATCGGTCAGCGCCTTCAGCTCGGCAAGGCCGCCGCTATGATCGAGATGGGCGTGGCTGTTGAGCAGGATTTTCACGTCTTGCGGATCAAAACCAAGCTTGCGGATCGCGTCGGCAACATATTGGCCCTCGCCCGGCATGCCGCCGTCGATCACGATATGACCGGCGCTGGTCGGGATGAAGAACATGCCGAGCCCCTCGGTACCGACAAAATAGATGCCGCTCTTTCCGGTTCCCATGATCTGATAGGGCTCGACCGCGGCATACCAGCTGGGAAAATTTTGCTGCCAGTCGAACTGCTCGGGGATCTCGTCGTCGACCAGATTGGAGATGCTGTCCAGTACGTCCACGTTATTGCTGTCCGGCGCCGCCGAAGCTGCAGGGGAATCCTGCGCTACCGGTGCACAGGCCGCCAGTGCCAAAGCCATGCTTGCCGAAATCAAACGCATATCACTCTCCTCCGTTACCGGATGCTAACCGGCGTGACCGCGATGCGCAATCTTGTCTTTCTGACGCCGCTGCTGCTGGTGAAGCGCGCGGTCTGAAGCGCCTGTGCTCCGCACCTAATGCGGAGCTTTGCCGGGCGAGCAGGTCTGTAGCCGCCAGAGCTCCGCATCGAGTGCGGAGCACATTGCCGCAAGCCTAGGCCCGCCCGTTTACATCCTTGACCCAGGGACCAAAGGGCGAGTTGCCGAGCATCGCCACCTGTGTTTCGGCGCTGACCCTGTTGATTGCCAGCTGTGGCTTCCGGCCCGGATGGACCGGCAGGCGCAGTGGCCGTTTGCCGGGTGCCATCGCGATCACCGCGGCAATCGCGCGCGGCACATCTTTCGGATCGGTGGAGCCGCCGCTGTTGCGCAGCGCGCCGTCGACCAGCGCCTGATAGGCGGCCTTGCGCTCCTCATCGGCGGCTTCCAGCATGGCGGCGGTATATTCATTGCCATTTTCCCAGATCTTCGTCGGATAGCCGCCCGGCTGCACGATCGTCACATCGACGCCGTGCGGAACCAGTTCATAGGCCATTTGCTCGCTCATCGATTCCACCGCGAATTTGGTTGAACTGTACAGCCCCATGCCGGGCACCATCACCCGCCCGAGCTGGGAAGAGACATTGACGATCAGTCCGGATTTTTGCGCGCGCATTTTTGGCAGCGCGGCACGGGCCACCCGCTGGTAGCCCATCACATTGGTGTCGAACAGCCGCTGCATCATCGCCAGGTCCTGCAGCTCGACCGGCGCGCCGGTACCGATCCCGGCATTGTTGATGACGACATCGAGCGCACCACCGTTGAGCCGTTCGGCCTCGGCAACCGCCTGGGCCACGGACTCATCCGACAGGACATCGAGCTCCAATATGGTAATGTCCAGATTCTCGTCTGCTGCGGTCTTTGCCAGCGCCGCCGCTTCGGGACGCGGGAGATTGCGCATCGTGGCGAACACTTTCGCACCCTGTTCGGCATAGAGTATCGCACCCAGATAGCCGAAACCGGAAGAACAGCCGGTGATCAGCACGGCCTTGCCGGTCAGGTCGGGCGTAGCATCGGCCGCGGTGGCCGGTCCGGTTGTGACCGCAAAACCGGTGGCGGCAGAGGCCGCGAGCAACTGGCGACGGTTGAGCGACATCTTAGCATTTTTGTCAGCCATGAGAGGACTCCTAAAAACCAGATCCGCTGCTACACTAACATAAATTCCGCCCCACAGTGAGACGGATTAACAGGAGAACGAAATGCGGATTACCAGAGCCAGCGAGGCAGTGGGTGCAACAGTCGAGGATGTCGATGTCAACGACCTGAGTGACCAGGAATTTGCCGATATCCGCGCTGCCTTTTTTGACCATGGCGCTCTGTTCTTCCGCGACCAGACGCTGACCCCCGAACAACATGTGCGCTTTGCCAAGCGCTGGGGATCGATTGACATCAACCGCTTTTTCCAGGGGCGGCCGGGCTATCCGGAGATTGCCGAAGTGCTCAAGGAGCCCGACCAGAAGCTCAATATCGGTGGCGGCTGGCATACCGACCACAGCTATGACCAGGCACCGGCCATGGGTTCGATCCTCTACGCGCTGGACATTCCGCCAACCGGTGGCGACACCCTGTTTGCCGGAATGGCAGCGGCCTATGAAGCGCTGGATGATGATATGAAGAACCGGATCAAGGATCTGAAAGCACGCCACGGCAATGCCCATATTTTTGGTGAGGAAAGCAAATATCGCAAGGCAGTGGGCGACCGCTATACCAACGCCGATCGGGCCGGGCAGACCGCCGTCCATCCGGTGGTGCTGACCCACCCGGAATCGGGCGCCAAGGGGCTATATGTCAATCCCGGCTTCACGCTGGAAATCGTTGGCATGGAGCCAGACGAGAGCAAGGCCCTGCTGCAACAGCTATATGACCATATCGGACAAGACCGCTTCCACCACCGCCACAAATGGCGCGAGGGCGATCTGGCCATGTGGGATAACCGGGCGACCTGGCATTACGCCCTGAACGACTATCAGGGCCATCGCCGCTATCTCAACCGGATCACGATCGAGGGTGTGGCTCTGGCCTAGCCCGTCAGTCCGGGATCAGAGGACAAAGCCCAGAAGCAGAAAGGCTCCGGTTCCCAGCGCCAAGGCCCCAAGGGTCTTGCGGCGATAGGCCTTGGCCATCAATCCGACGATCAGGCCACCGACAATGACCAGAAACAGGACGATGCCAGCGATGATCTGGTAGGTTTTGAAAATGGCGGGGCCGTGGCCCTTGTGCAATTCCATCAGAGCATATTGCAGGCCGGGCTTGTGCAGCGAGGCCTGCAATCCGTCCGGCGTCTGGTTGATTCGAACAAAGGTCCGCGAGGTCGGCCGCGTGGTCATCCTGCCATCGCGGCTGCGGACGCTTTCAATATCCAGATGGATATTCCGGGCGGCCAGAATGGCCTCGATATCCTGCTTCAGCGTCGGGCTGTCCGGATCCAGCCTTGTATCTGACGGCAAGAGGATATCGCTATCTTCAATCGATGGTTCGACGCCCGCCAGGTCGAGCGCACCGGTGACGCCGACCATCAGGAAAGACGGGGCCAGAAAGGAGGCGAGAAACAGATGCGCCAGGATCAGCAGGTTTCGGGTTTTGACTTTGTTCACTCACATCTTCCTCGCCGCGTGAAGCGGCTGACAAATCTTTCAATATTGCGATACAGCTGCATGCGGTCGGCTGGAGCGATCATTTCCCCGAGCAGCGCATGAAACGGTCCGGTCTGCCCTTGCACCACAGCGGTGATCAGGTCGACCAGCAATATTTCATCATAGCTAGTCTCGCGGCAGCAGGGGCGGTGGACCGTGATCGGATCGGGCCAGCAATCGCTCATCGTCTCGATGATATCCGTAAAATAGACCGCTGCCGCATCGTCGCCCAGTTGTCGGGCCAGACAGGGTGCCGGATTCTGCTTTTTCGGCGACGCCAATATTGTCAGCCGCAGAGCGACGATGATCCGGACCTGAGCCGCCGGCATGGCGGCGAGAACGGGTCTCGCCGCCAGCGACCGCACCAGGGCCGATACCTGCTCTGCCATCAATAGTCCGCCGGACCGGACCCCGCCGACGCAGCCGAATGGCCGGATTGCGCGAGCGTGGCGCCTTGAATTAACGCGCGCGCTTCCTTCACCGCATCCGCTTCGGTCAGTTTGCCTTCCGAGAGCTCGGTGCCAATTGTCAGCAGCCGGGCGCTGATCACGGTTCCGTTCTCCGCTTCCTCTTCGACCGTCACGCCGCCACTGGCCGCGATCACCCCATCCCAGGCGTCGCGCACCTGCTGCCAATAGCCTTTGGTTTTCGCCCAATAGTCGTCCGCCGCGCTGACCTTATAGCCGTCGAACTTCTTATAGGTATTGAGCACCGATTCCTGGACATAGGGCACGGCCTTGCCGGCGGCCGTCTTCATCTTTGTATTGTCCTGCCAGTGGATCCAGCCGTCAGGCGTCGGCTGGTGGCGATTGATCCCCTGATAATGATCATAGACGGGATGGCGCACTGCATCGCGCCGAGCCATTGGCCGGGCGGTCATGTCGCTGGTCCAGCGGCGAACACCGTTGACCGTCTCCCATTTGCCCAGGCCGCCATAGCGCGGACTGTCATCGACCTGCCAGACGGTTTGCGACCAGACACCATTCCGCTCCGCTGCAGGTACATCGCGGTTCACCCATGTCCCGGCCTCTTTGTACACCAGCACCTTCGCCGGTTCATAGGTCCAGTCCTGCCGCCAGTGCTTGATGACAAAGATGTTACCCTCATACTCAGCGACCAGAAGGTGCTGCAGGACGATTTCCCGGCCGGTATCCTTGATCACCCGGACGCTTTCGTGGCCGCCGGCAATCTTGGCGTCAATTGGCTTGTAATCGTCGCGCCAGGGCGTCGTTTCTGTCATGTCGAAGCGGACTTTATAATCCCCGGCCATTGCCAATATATCGGCCCGGTCCTGTTCGAAGGACGCCTGCTCGTTGGCTGAGGCGCTCTGCTGCTGATCGGTGGCAGCCAGCGCCGGTGATGTCGCCATGGCCAGAGCCAGCAGAGCGGCACCGATCCGTGTTTTCCAGTTGATATGCATTGGTATTTCTCCCCTTTTAGTTAGAATGAAAGGCTCAGCGAAACGCTGGCGTTGCGCCCCGGCTGGGTGAAAGCGTCGGTGATCGGGGACGTCGCCGCCAATCCCCTGACGTCGCTCCACAGCGCGTATTTCTGGTTGGTGATATTGAAGATTCCCGCGCGGATTTTCGCATATTCGGTGATCCGGACGAAAGTGGTCGCGTCGAGAATTGTGGATTCTTGCGGACGGAAGCACGCGGCCGAGCAGACGCCGACGGTCTCATTGGCTTCCTTGCGGGCATTATAGCTGACGATCAGCTCGCCGCCGAAGGCACCGCTCGGTTCCCGATAGCCCACGCCCAGGATCGCATTGAGCGGGTCGATCGTCGACAGCGATGTCGGCGGACTGTTCGGCGACTTGACCGTGCCGTCGGCGAAGGCAATGGCGAAGCGCGCCCGGAAACCGTTGTCCGCTTCATAGCTGGCTTTCGCCTCGACGCCTTTGACCGTCACGCTGTCCAGATTGACGAACTGATAGAGCGCCGGGTCGGACGGCGTGAAGCTGCCGGACACCTGTTCCTGACTGATAAAGTCGTCATAATCGGCTGTGAATGCCGTCAACGTCAGGCTGACTCCATCGGCGGCATAGCGGATACCGGCCTCGAAACTGTCACTGGTTTCGGGTCCCAGGTCCGGGTTGGCCAGAGACGAATAGCCGTAGGCGAGATTTTCGAAGAAATTATTGACCTGGCTAGGCGTCGGCGCCCGGAAGCCGCGGGCATAATTACCGAACAGACGGACATCGCCGAGCCGAACCACCGCGCCCAGTTTGGGCGAGAGTTTCGAACCGTCCTGCCCGCTCGGCGTGAATCCGGGAAGCAGCGGATCATCGGTTGGGTCGAGATCATAAAAATCGTAGCGAAGGGCCGGATAGAGCGTCACCAGGCCGTCGCCAAACTCGATCGCGTCTCCAATATAGAAGCCGCCGAGGGTGAAATCGGTCTTCGGAAAGGCGCGGGCCGGGAAAACCTCGCCGGCCGGGGGTTCGGTGCCGTCGCGCAGGCCTTGCTGCGTGGTCTTGCTGATATCGCCGCCGAACGTCAGCGTGTGTTTTACCGAGCCGGTCTGGAAGGCGGTCCGGAAATCGGCGACAGCGCCGAATGCTTCATTGTCAAAGGTGTTCAGCCGTTCCCGGTCGGGGCGCGGGGTTGAGCCTATTGGTGTGCGCTCTTCCAGCGCAAATTGACGGTCCTTGCCATCCTGCCAATAGGCGGCGAGATGGGCATAGTCGATGAATCCGGACCCCTCTTCGCCGGCATCATAGGTATAATCGATTGAGGCCCGTACGCGTTTGGTCCGGTCCTGTGCGGTTACACGGTCGACGATCCAGCTCGGCGTCGGGCCAAACAGAAACACCGGGCCGCGACCGGACAACACATCAGAGAACAGGTCCCGCTCCAGATATTCGCCGGTCAGACGCACTTTATGCGTGCCACTGTTCCAGACAATCTTGCCGAGAAAGGCATTGGAATCCCCCTCCTGCGGATTGGGCGTGGTGCGGGTTTCATCTTCGGTGTCGATCGTGCCTCGGTTATCGAGTTCTTGAAAATCCCGGCGCGAATAGGCCAGCATCGCCGAAAAGTCTCCGGCCCGGCCCGCCAGCGCCACGGTTTCGGAAAATTCCTCATCCGCCGAGCTATATTGTGCCCGGGCAAAGCCGCCGACACTGTTGCCGTCACTGATAAAGTCGACCGGATCCGAGGTAATGAAGCTGACGGCGCCGGACAGCCCATCGCTGCCGTAGAGCGCCGAAGCAGGACCGCGCAGGATTTCGACCGACTTGATCAGCCCGACATCGGTGGCATTGCCGCGCCCCACTTCCTGCGCGCCAAAGGTGAAGCCCTGGGGAGAGCGGATGCCATCGACCTGGATCAGTACCCGGTTGCCGCCGATGCCGCGAATGTTGAAATCTTCATTGCCCGCGCGGCCGGTTGTGCCGAGGGCTGCACCAAAGCGCGCCGGGGCCCGGCGTACCGTCACGCCCGGTTCAAAGCGCACGATGTCCCGCACATCGGTCGCCATTTCATCGGCGATCTGCTCCTGATCGATGACCGTCACGGTGGCGGGAGCATCCACCACTTCGACCGGTGCGCGGGTCGCGGTCACCGTGATCGTATTATCGTCAACAAAACCAGCCTCACCCGCGTCAGCAGCAAGCGCGGCCTGGGACAGGCTCAAGGCCAGAAAACTGCTGGTGATTGCCATGCCCCGCCGCCGGAAGTTCGATTTCATAGATGCGCCCCTGTTGTTATTGCTATTGATAATGATTCGCATTTGTAATTAGGGATGTGCGGCGCGATCTGTCAAACAATTATTGGAAATTGATAAAAAAGGCCGGATTTCGGGGAGGCGTTCCGGGGCAGCCACTCAACCGCCGGACCCGCGCCTGACCAATGTCTTGTCGAAACCGGTCCGCACCATTACAGGCAGGAAACAAATCTCACTTTCTGCAACGGAATCGCCCATGACCCTGATCGGCCCCGCCTCGCACAGCTATTTCTCCCAGCGGCTTCGCCTGCACTATGCCGACTGGGGCAATGAGGAGAAGCCACCGCTGATACTGCTGCACGGCGGCAAGGATCATTGCCGCAACTGGGACTGGACAGCGCAGGCATTGCGTGACGACTGGCATATCATCTGCCCTGACATCCGCGGTCATGGCGACAGCCAGTGGAGCACCGACGGCAATTATGCGCCGATGGCGATGGTCACCGATCTGGCGCAGCTGATCCATCAGCTCGATCTGTCGCCCGTCACCATCGTCGCGCACAGCATGGGCGGCAATATCGCGATGCGCTACACCGGCCTTTATCCCGATACAGTGCGCAAGCTGGTCGCCATCGAGGGGATGGGCCCGAGCCCGGAAATGCTGGCCGAGCGTGAGAAAATCGGCCCCCTGCAACGAGTCCGCAATTCGATCGAGGAAAAGCGGAAGGCCGCTGGCCGGCAAGTGAAACGCTATCCGACCTTTGATGATGCGCTGAAGCGGATGCAGGAAGCCAACCAGCATCTGTCCGACGAACAGGCCCGGCATCTGACCACCCATGCGGTGATCCGCAACGAGGACGGCAGCTACAGCTGGAAATTCGATCCCTATGTCCAGCACTGGGACAGCATCGATCTCAGCCAGGAGGCGATTCAGCAATTGTGGCGCGATATCAGCTGTCCGACACAGCTCCACTATGGTGCCGACAGCTGGGCCAGCAATCCGGAAAAAGACGGCCGGATGCAATATTTCGGTGACAATGTGACGGTGAAGGAATTTCAGCAGGCGGGTCACTGGCTGCACCATGACCAGTTCGATCTGTTTGTGAAGACGCTTCGGGATTTCCTTTGACCACAATCGCGGGACCGTTGGTCATTCAGAAGAGTGGCAGCGCTGTCAGCAACCATGCTATGGCGCGGACCTGTCAGTATATTACCGGACTATAAGCCAATAGCGGCTGCCGGTAACATGCGCCGACTGGACCGCATGGAAAGGGAGAGAAAGAATATGTCAGAAACACCCGCCCGCTACGCCTCGCTTTCCATCTTTCTGCATTGGGTGATGCTGCTGCTGATCATCGCGGTCTATAGCTGTATCCTGCTGCACGAATCCTTCCCCAAGGGCAGTGACATTCGCGCCGATCTGAAGACCTGGCATTTTATGCTGGGCCTGTCGGTGCTGGCGCTGGTGATCATCCGGATCGTGGCCCGGCTGCTGACGGCGAAACCGCCGATCAAGCCGGAACCACCAGCGTGGCAAGTCCTGCTCGCCAAAATCACGCATATCGGCCTCTATGTTTTCATGCTGGCAATGCCGCTGCTGGGCTGGGCCATCCTCAGCGCGGCCGACGCGACCATCCCGTTCTTCGGACTCGAGCTCCCCGCGCTGATCGCGCCAGACAAGGCGCTGGCCGGACAGATCAAGGAAGTGCACGAAACGATCGCTACGATCGGCTATTTCCTGATCGGTCTGCACGCCCTGGCGGCGCTATTCCATCACTATGTGGTCAAGGACAATACGTTCCGCCGCATGTGGCCGGGAAAACGCTCGACGCGATAACGGTCGGTCCGCTGCCCACGCCAGCCGCCCGGCGCTGGTAAAAGTGCTACTGCCTAGAACGCCGGCAAAGGCCTAGCCTGACAAAAAGACAATGTTGGGAGACGGTGCCATGCTCAAGGCAAGCGAAGTGACGTCCGTGCCGATCGATGGCGATCGCTATCATGATCCGCGACACGCGCAGGTCGAGAGTGATCAGATCTGGCGCAAGTCATGGCTGCTGGCGGCGCTGGCAAGCGATCTCGAGCAACCGAAGAGCACCGTCACCTTTGATATCGGCCATGACTCGATCATCATTGCCCGCGCCAGTGACGGCGCGCTTCACGGCTATCACAATGCCTGCACCCATCGCGGCACGCGGCTGCTGGAAGAGGGTATCAGTCGAACGCCACTGATCACCTGCCCCTATCATGCCTGGTGCTTCAATCTCGACGGCAAGCTGCGCGGCGCGCCCGATCCAGACAGTTTTGCCGAGGGCCTGCCCGCCGACCGCCTCCGGCTGAAGCCGGTCCGGCTGGAAACGTGGCAGGGATTTGTGTTTATCAATATGGATCCGGATGCCGAGCCACTGAACGAGTTTCTCGGCAAGATGGTGGAGCGGGCAGCGCCCTACCAGATTGCAAAGATGGACCTGATCGAGGACCAGACGGTCAGCGTCGACTGCAACTGGAAGGCGATGATCGACAATTTCTCCGAACTTTATCATGTCGATCATATCCATCCGCAGCACAAACGGTTCGTCGACTGCCCCGGTGCCACGGACGAGCTGTTCGAACAGGGCCATACCGGCCTGTACGTGCCGGGCTTCGTCACCGACAGCCGTTATCCGGTGCCGGACAAGCCGACCGACTATCAGGAAATGCAGCTGACCGCGCTCGGCATGGATGCCAGCGAATTTGTCGGCCGGGTGGCGGAGATTCCGGCGGCGATCACCAAGGCCAAGCGCGAGCAGAGCGGCAAGAACGGCTATGATTATTCGGCGCTGTCCGACGAACAGCTGACCACCGTGTTTCAATATAATCTGTTCCCGAACATCATCCTGTCCGGTTCGCCGGAAGGCCTGTGGATGATGCGCTCGCGTCCGCACCCCGATGATCCGTCAAAATCCTTTCTCGACAAGTGGACGCTGCAGCTCAACCCCGATCCGGCGCTCGGCGGTGCATCGGAGCATAAGCAGACGATGCACGGCGCGAGTGGCAATAGTGAAATCATCGAAGGCCGTGTGACCCGCGACTGTTTTGACTATGGCGCAATATTGTCTGGCGACAAGAGCATGACCGACACCATAGATCAGGACATCAGCCTCCTCGCCCGGGTCCAGGCCGGCGCCCGGTCAAGCGGCTTCGACCGCGCCTGGCTCAGCGATCAGGAACTTCGCGTGGCGCATTTCCATGATGCGCTGAATGAGACGTATCGGGATGCGGGGTTGTTGGAGGACTAAATCCTTCTCCCGTGAGGGAGAAGGATACGTAATCTTGCTGCCGGAGCTTCAGCGGAGGCGGCTAGATGGAGTTGGATGAGGGTGTTCTGCCGGTGGGCAATTGTACCACCGCAGCCTCAGTACACCCTCACCCAGCTGCGACTAGGCAGCAAGCTGCCAAGTCTGCGCGTCCAGTTTGCTTCGGCTTCAGGTCGAAACGATCCCCCAGATCGTTTCTAAAACATGCTGGGAGCATGTTTTACCCGAAGCAGAAGCAAACTCCCTGAAGGGAGAGGGGTCTCTCAGGAAATCATCCCCCGCAGGGTCGCGATGCGGTCTGCTTCTTCCGCTGGCTTGTCCTTGCGGATGCGGTGGATGCGCGGGAAGCGCATGGCGAGGCCGGACTTGTGGCGCTTGCTCTCGTGGATCGAGTCGAACGCAACTTCCAGCACCAGCGACTTTGCCACCTCGCGCACCGGGCCGAAGCGGTTCAGCGTATTCTGCCGGACAAAGCGGTCGAGCCATTTCAGTTCCTCGTCGGTAAAGCCGGAATAGGCCTTGCCGACCGGCAACAATTCGCCGTCCTCGGTCCAGCAGCCGAACGTATAGTCGGAATAAAAAGAGGCGCGGCGGCCATTGCCACGCTGCGCGTACATCATCACGCAGTCGGCGTTGAGCGGGTCGCGCTTCCACTTGTACCAGTGACCAGTAACCCGGCCCGCCAGATAGGGGCTTTCGCGGCGCTTCAGCATCACGCCCTCGATCGCCGCATCGCGGGCGCCCGCGCGCATCGTCTCCAGCGCGGCAAAGTCATCGACATCGACCACCGCCGACAGGTCAAAATGATCGGCATTGAGCTTCGGCACAAAGGTCTCGAGGCGCTCGCGCCGCTGGTGCCAGGGCAGCATCCGCAGATCTTCCTCGCCTTCTATCAGCAGGTCGTAGATCCGGACAAAGGCCGGAAACTCCTGCCGCATCTTTTTCGAGACGGTCTTGCGGCCCAGCCGCTTCTGCAGCGCGTTGAAGCTGGCCGCCTCGCCGCCCTGGTCGGTGCCGCGCACCAATAGCTCGCCGTCGATCACCCCGTCGCGGTCAAAGGCCTCGACCACATCGGGAAAGGCCGCGCTGATATCGTCGCCGCCGCGGCTGTAGAGCCGGGTCTCGCCGCCGAGATGCACCGCTTCCACCCGAATACCGTCCCATTTCCACTCGACGGCATATTCACCGAGATCGAGGCTGTCGCCCTCGAACGGGTGCGACAGCATGAACGGGCGGAAAAAGGGGGTGGTCGACAGGTCGGGCCGCTTGCCGCCCTCCTCCGCCCAGCGGAACAGCGCTTCATAAGGGGGATCGAGCGCGTGCCACAGTTCCTCGACATCGTCGAGCGGCACCTCGAACGCTTGCGCAAAAGCGGTCTTGGCCAGCCGTGCCGACACTCCGACCCGCATTCCGCCCAGCGCCAGTTTCAGCATCGCATAGCGGCTGTTGGCATCCATGGCGTCGAGCAGGGAAGCGACGACATCAGGCGCACTGGCCCGCGTGGTGGCGGACAGCGCCTGCACGACCTCGTCAACGCTCGGGTCGCTCTGTTCCCGGTCCTCGGCTTCTGGCCAGATCAGCGCCACGGTCTCGGCGGTATCGCCGACATGGTGGCGCGACAGGCGGAACAGTTCCGGATCGATCCTTGTCCCGGCGAGATTGCGGATGGTAGCGGACTTGACCGCCGGGAAGTCGATACTGTCGGTGAGCGCCGCCAGCGCCCAGCCGCGATCGGGATCGGGCGTCGCGCGCAGATAGGCCGCGATCGCCGCCAGCTTGGCGTTGCGTGAGCGCGTGTAGATCAGACTGTCGATCAGGGCGGCAAAGCGGCGCATCAGCCGTCATCCCCGTCTTCGCGCCCGACCATTGCCAGCGCCCGCGCCTTGATCTGGTGCAGCTCGCACCAGCGCAGCAGGCCGTCCTCGCTGCCATGGGTGATCCAGGTTTCCTTCGGCGCCAGCTCGCGGATCGTGCCAGTCAGCTCGTCCCAGTCGGCGTGGTCGGAGATCACCAGCGGAATTTCGACCCCGCGCTGCCGTGCTCTTCCCCGTACCCGCATCCAGCCGGAGGCCATCGCGGTGACCGGGTTGGGCAGCCGGCGGCTCCACTTGTCGATCAGCGCCGATGGCGGGCAGATGATGATCTGGCCACGCATCTCTTCCTTTGGCGTGTCCATCACCAGCCGCAATTCGCCGAGCGACACACCGAGCTCTTCATAGAGTTCGCACATCCTGACCTGAGCGCCGTGCAGATAGATCGGCTGGTCCCAGCCCGCGCGGCGCAGCTCTGCGATCACTCGCTGCGCCTTGCCCAGCGCATAGGCACCGACCAGCAGGCTATGATCCGGCTCGGCGTCCAGCCGGGCAAATATCTTGTCGATCTCGCCTTTGATCGGCGGATGTTTGAACACCGGCAGGCCAAAGGTCGCCTCGGTGATGAAAATATCGCAGGGCACCGGCTCGAACGGCGCGCAGGTCGGATCGGGCCGCCGCTTGAAATCGCCGGTGACCACTACCCGCTCGCCGTCATATTCCATCAGCACCTGCGCCGAACCCAGCACATGGCCGGCCGAATGCAGACTGAAGCGCACGCCGCCGCGCTCAAAGCCCTTGCCATAGCCAAGCGGCGTTCCCGCATCGGTGCCATAGCGCAGCCCCATGATCGCCAGCGTCTCCGGCGTCGCCCAGACCTCCCCATGCCCGCCGCGCGCATGATCGGCATGGCCATGGGTGACGACGGCTTGCTTCTTGGGCACGGACGGATCGATCCAGATATCAGCAGGGCGCACATAAATGCCCTGCGGGTGCGGCTCGATCCAATGTTTCGCTTTGGCCATTGTGAGATAGCGTATTGGAGAGGGAAAGGTTCCGGTTGAGGGCGAATGGATACGGCAGGATTTGTCGTCATCCTGAACTTGTTTCAGGATCTCTGGTGGCAAAACCGGAAGATAATGGCTAGAGGGACGGGGTCCTGAAACAAGTTCAGGATGACGAGATCATCGCACAGCGTGTGAACTCAATGTGATATTGCCCCTAGACGCATCACATCATGATGTGATAGCGAATATCCAATATCACATTGAAAGGCCGAGTCCATGAGCAAAATCCTGATCGAGCAACTGATCGAACTGATCGAGTCCGGCAAGGAAACCCGGGCTGGGCTGGCGCGGGCCGCCGGTCTGCATGCGAACAGCCTGCGCAGTCTGGGCCAGGAAGACTGGAATCCGACGGCGGAAACGCTGGGCAAGCTGGAGACCTATCTGGCGCGCGGCGGCAGCAGCGTGATGGCGACGGCGGAAGAGATTATCAACGAGGCGCGCAACGGGCGGATGTATATTCTGGTCGATGACGAGGACCGGGAGAATGAGGGCGACCTGATCATTCCGGCACAGATGGCGACGCCCGATGCGATCAACTTCATGGCCAAATATGGTCGCGGGCTGATCTGTCTGGCGATGACTCGCGACCGGGTCGAGGAGCTGGGCCTCGACATGATGAGCCAGAATAACCGCGGCGCCTATGAAACCGCCTTCACCACCTCGATCGAAGCGCGCGACGGTGTCACCACCGGGATCAGCGCTGCCGACCGCGCGCGCACCGTGGCGGTGGCGATTGACCGGACCAAGGGCAAGGACGAGATTGTCACCCCTGGCCATGTCTTCCCGCTGCAGGCGCGCAATGGCGGCGTGCTGGTCCGCGCTGGCCATACCGAAGCGGCGGTCGATGTCTCGCGGCTGGCTGGCCTCAACCCTTCGGGCGTGATCTGCGAGATCATGAAGGACGACGGCGAGATGGCCCGGCTCGATGACCTGATCGAATTTGCCCAGAATCATCGCATGAAGATCGGCACGATCCGCGACCTGATTGCCTATCGCCTGCGTCACGATCATCTGACCGAGCGCCGCGAAGAAGCGCGTTTCACCAGCCGCTGGGGTGGCGAGTGGAACGCGATCACTTTCTACAACACCGCGACCGAGAGCGAACAGATCGTGCTGCAGAAAGGCCATGTCGATCCGGACAAGCCGACGCTGGTGCGGATGCACGCAACCGCGATCTTCGCCGACCTGTTCGGTCAAGACACGGGCCGCGCCAATATGCTGCAGCAATCGATGAAGATCATCGGTGAAGAAGGCGCGGGCGTCATCGTATTCATCAGCCCGCGTGTGCCCGATCTCTATTCGCGGCAGGTGCTCAGCCTGGCCGGTGGCAAACCGCCGCCGATGGACCAGCTGCGCGACTATGGCGTGGGCGCGCAGATCCTCAGCGAACTGGGTGTTCAGGATATGGAATTGCTGACCAATACCAGCCATGATCTGGTCGGTCTCGATGCTTATGGTCTGCGGATCATCGGGCAGCGGGCGGTGCCGGCCGACGATGGCAGTGCGGCGAACAAGGAACTGGAGACGGCGTGAGTCACCCATCATCCCGATAATCAACCGTCATCCTGAACTCGTTTCAGGATCTCGTGCGACAAACCCACCAGATCCTGAAACGAGTTCAGGATGACGAATTTGAAAGAGAAACAAACTATGGCAAAATTCCTGATCGTCGAAGCGCGGTTTTACGACCATCTGAACGATATGCTAATTGAAGGGGCGACCGACGCGCTGAAAGCCGCCGGCCATGAGCATGAGGTGATCACGGTACCGGGCGCCCTCGAGATTCCCGGCGCGATTTCGCTGGCGATCGACAGCGAACGCTATGACGGCTTTGTCGCAATCGGCGTGGTGATCCGTGGAGAGACCTATCATTTTGAGATTGTGGCTGGTGAAAGTGCGCGGGGCATCATGGCGCTGACCATGGACGGCGCGGCGATCGGCAATGGCATCATTACCACGGAAAATGAGGAGCAGGCGCTGGCGCGCGCCGACAAGACGCGCAAAAACAAGGGCGGCGAGGCCGCCCTTGCTGCAATTTCAATGTACGAACTGGGTTTGAAATTCACCGACTAGCAGCAGCAAATATGTGACCCGCTGCGGCCTGAGCCGAATTCCTTATTGCAGTCGTTACTCGGTCGGGGCCGGGGCCTGGGTGCCGTTAACCGCTGCCGTAAACTCGGCTTCGGTCATCGTGATGGCAACCGCTCCGTCGGGCTGGGTCATGAACGCGGCGACCGGAAGCTTGACCGGCTGGCCATCATGATCGACGGTGACATATTGCTCGTCCTTCTCCTTGACGGTCCCAATGACCGCAGCGCCGGTGACCGATTTGACTTCGGTGCCTGGCGTCAGGCTGGCCAGCAATTTGGCTTGCGCATCGGCTGCGGCTTTTTCAACGGCGGCATCAAGATCAGCCTTGGTCATCATGATCGACAGGCCATTTTCTGCTTTCGCAAAAGCATTGGTACCAAGCGCAGCCTTGTGGGCACCCGTGTCGACGACAACAGCGCCTTCGCTGACCGAATCAACTGTTCCGACTTCACCGCCATTGGGTCCATATACCTTCATTCCGACTTCGGCCGTGACGGTCGGCGCAGCTTCCTGGGCTACAGCAGGGGTTGCGGCCAGCAACGCGGCACCAGTCATGAGGGTCAGAAAATTCTTCATATTATTACTCCTTTGGATACAAGATGGCGATTAGCCGGCAGATTGTCCGGGCTAAAAAACGGGGCTCCGACTTGTTAAGCCGATTGAGCCGAGCCGACGCATGGGCAAGATAAAACGTGCCTGATGTGCGATTAATGCACCATGTACGGCGCCCGAAAAAACAAAGGCTGGCCCTAAAAGAGCCAGCCCTTGTCATGATCAGGCTGCTTTTTGCATCCGTTTGTGGATGCCCTCTCTCACTTCCTCAATGATCTTGGCACTGAACGCGTCCAGATCACCGGGATTGCGCGAGGTAATGATTCCGTTGTCGACCACCACTTCGCTATCTTCAAATTGTGCACCGGCATTGATCAGATCGGTCTTGATCGAGGTGTAACCGGTCATCTTGCGGCCTTTCACCAGATCCGCTTCGATCAACAGCCATGGGGCATGGCAAATTGCGGCGATCGGCTTGCCGGCGTTAAAGAACGACTTCACGAAATCAACCGCCTTCGGTTCAGCGCGTAGAATGTCGGGGTTCATCTGGCCACCGGGCAGAACCAGCGCATCAAAATCACTTTCGCTGGCATTTTCGAGGGTCATTTCGACACCAATGCTTTCGCCCCAGTCCTTCTGGTCCCAGCTTTTGATCGCACCGGATTCCAGAGACACGACGGTCACGTCGGCTCCCGCGTCAATGAGTTGTTTTCTTGGTTCAAAAAGCTCCGATTTCTCAAAACCGTCTGTCGCAAGGATTGCTATTTTTGCGTTTGAAATGTTCGTCATTTCTATTGTCCTTTCGTTAGAGGTTACACAGAGTCTACGCGTCGGAAGGGCAATTGGTTCCGCAAAAACTCGGATCACCAAGCCGTTCAGAGACATTATTGTACGGGGCAGCGACATATTCTTTCAAGCCGATGCTTTACTTATAGGGTGGCTGAAAGAGGCCTTGCGCCGTCCCTTTTTCACGATCTGCAAGGAACCAAATGGCGGCAGGCGTGTACTATTTACAGGAACCGCGCTCCGATCCTTTGCTGGTCGTTGAGCGCACCACAAAGAAAGGGAATTTATGACTATTCAAAGCACAGACATTCGCGAAATGAAGACCGACATCAAAAAGGCTGACCGGGCCGACATGGCTGAGAAGCTGGGAAAGACCCTGGCGTCGACCTATATGCTGTATCACAAGACGCAGTCGGTACACTGGAACGTCACCGGCCCGCTGTTTGTCAGCGTCCACAAGCTGACGGAAGCCCAGTATGAAGATCTTGCGGCTTCGGTCGACGAAATTGCCGAACGGATCCGGGCGCTTGGCGCGGAAACACCGGTGGGCCTGTCCACCTATGTCAACGATAGCGTGATCGACGATCAGGTAAACTGGGGCGACGCAAAAGCCATGCTCAATCAGCTGGCAGGCGATAATCTTGCCGTGGCAAACCAGATGCGCGAATTTGTGAAAACCGCAGAAGATGCCGATGATGTTTTCACCGCAGATCTGCTGACCTCGCGGATTGGTGCGCTGGAAGAAGCAGCCTGGATGCTGTCAGCCAGCTTGTAATCTGCCTTTATCAGTTAAAAATCAGGAATAATTTATATGACAAAACAGTTGGATAAAACCAGCGCCCGTCAGGGCTTGAAGACGCGGCACATGACCTTGGTGCTTGCCATATCGATGGTACTTGCAATCGTCATTCTGGCCGCTGTGATGGGTTTTTTCTAAACCGTTTTTACAATTTTGAAGTGCGCCCTGCCGCTCCTGTTCAATCAGGAGCGGCTTTTTTCATGGGCCGGCCGATCGATCCGCCCGCAGTGCGTTCAAATCCTGTCTCAGCGCCCGGACTTCTTCCAGAATCTCGTTTCTCTGAGCAGCCTGCTGTTCGTCCGTTTCCTCGTGCATCGCGTTGACGATGATCGCGATAAACAGATTGAGAACAACAAAACTGGTGACCAGAACAAAGGGAATGAAAAACGCCCAGGCCCAGGGATAGACGTCCATGATCGGACGAACGATGCCCATCGACCAGCTCTCCAGAGTCATGATCTGGAACAGGGAATAAAGCGAAGAGCCTATCGAGCCGAACCACTCGGGAAAAGCGTCGCCAAACAGCTTTGTTGCCATCACGGCGGCGATATAGAAGATCAGGCCGAGCAAGATGATCACCGTTCCCATTGACGGGATGGCGGCAAACAGGCCCTGCACCACCTTGCGCATTTTTGGCATGGCCGAAACCAGTCTCAGGGCACGCAATATTCTGAGCGCCCGGAGGATGGAAAGACTTCCGCCCGTCGGTAGCAAGGCGATCGTGACGATGGTAAAATCGAATATATTCCAGCTGTTTTTGAAAAAACCGGCCCGGTAGACGAACAGCTTCAGCAGGATTTCGATCACAAAAATGGCGATCGCGATGCTATCTAGTGCGCCCAATATGATACCGAAGCGCGTCATCAGAACAGGCGATGTTTCCATCCCGATGACAATCGCGTTGATCACGATCACCGCCATGATCGCATATTGAAAACCCGGTGACTCAATCCATGTCCGAAGTCGTTCAGCCACAAGCGTCCCTCATTGACCAATGCTGCTGTTTTTCAGCTGACGGTCATTTGGTCACACAGCATCTGCCAAGCAAGACAAGCTTTGCGTTGCCAGCGATAGAATATGGCCATTGCGACATGCAGGGCCTGGCATCCCATCAACCGGTTGCCGGTGGCGTGAAACGAAGGATAGTGCATTCACTTTTCCGATCGCATAATCAAAAGCATGATGTTTGACGGCCCCCATAAAGAAATGTTCGCCGCACTGGCGCTTGTCCTGACGTTCGTCGCCTTCATTCCCTATTTGCGGTCGATCTGGCAGCAAAAGACCCGGCCCCATGTCTTTTCGTGGCTGATCTGGGCAGCGGGCACATTGATTGTAGCGATCGCGCAATGGACCGACGGAGCGGGCGTGGGTGCGTGGCCGATCGCGGTTTCCGGTCTGCTGACATTCGGCGTCGTGTTGCTGGCGCTGGCAAAAACGCCGGATATGTCGATTGTGAAGCTGGACTGGCTATTTCTTGCCCTTGCCCTGACGGCGCTGCCCTTGTGGTTTTTCACCTCCACCGCGCTGTCCGCAGTGATCGTGCTGACGGTCGTTGATCTGTTGGGTTTCGGGCCTTCGATCCGCAAAGCCTATGAGCGGCCTGAAGAGGAGAATATCGCGTTCTTTGCCATCTCGGCTGCGCGCAACGGATTTGTGGTGGCCGCTCTGGAAAATTATTCATGGACCACGGTTCTCTTTCCCGCTGGGGTGGGCGCGGCATGTATCCTGTTCGTGCTGTTGATATGGGCGCGCCGACGCATCGTGAATCCGGTATAAGCCGCTCATTCCGCTATATTTTATCGCAATACCGGTCTGCGTGCCCAGTCCAGGATGACCGCGGATTTGCCTGAAGATGACGAGTCTGCTTGACCAAATCCATCCCTTCTATATTTTAGAACAAACCATGAACAATATCGATTCGGATCCAGGTGGCTCTTTTCAGAACCCACCAGCTAAGCCTTCTGCGGCGCCGAAACCGGGTAGCCAGAAAACAGCTGCGCTGAAAGCGCGGCTTGCGAAGATATTGGCTGCATCGGGCGTGAAAGCGGAGGAGCATGAAAACAGGCCGTCCCATTTCAGCTTCGGGGCGGAGCGCATCGATGCGGCCCTGCGCGGCAATGCGGGTGCCGATGGCCTGCCCTGCGCCGCGCTGCATGAATTGCATGCGGCGGATAAAAGCGACCGGACATGCGCAGCGGCAATGGCGCTGCTGCTCGCGCAACGATGCCGGGCTCTGGAGCCCGATAACAGGCCGATATTGTGGCTCAGCGAAAGCGGCGAAGCCAGGCGGCAGGGCCGGCTCTATCCGCCGGGACTGGCGGAGCTCGGGGTGGATCCCTCCACCATCATCCACATCGATGCGCCGGACAGCGTCGCGGTGCTGCGCGCGGCCGCCGATGGTGTGCGGTCCCCGGCCATGGCTGCCGTGATTGTCGAACTGTCGGGCAAGAAACCGAAGGGGCTCGACCTGACGGCGACCAGACGGCTGTCGCTGTCATCGCAAAAATCGGGCGTGCTCAGCCTGTTGCTGCGCTCGGGCAGCGACGCCGACAATCCTCTGCCGACCGCAGCCTTCAGTCGCTGGCAAGTCGCCGCTGCGCCTTCGATCGCGCTCGCCGGCAATGCTCCGGGCCACAGTGCTTTTGACATCACCCTGCTGCGCCATCGCAGCGGTCTTTACGGGCTCAGCGCCCGACTGGAGTGGAATAGTGACGATCAAATCTTCCGCGAACAGCCAAATGAAGAGAGCGCGCCGCAACCTCGCGCTGTTCCTGCCCTGGCTGCCGTCCGAACGGATCATCCGGGCACTCGGGCCGCCTGAACATCCGTTTGCGCTAATCGCAAAGATTCGCGGCGCGATGGTGATCATGGCGGCGGACCGGCAGGCCGTGTCGCTGGGTCTGGGGTCGGGCATGAAGCTGGCCGACGCCCGGGCGCGGGTGCCGGATCTGCTCGCCTTTGACCATGATCCGCTGGCCGATGCCGATCTGCTGTCGCGGCTGGCCGAAGCCTGCGAGCGCTACACACCGATGGTGGCGGTCGAGCCGCCGCATGCGCTGATTCTCGACATCGGCGGTGCAGCGCATTTCTATGCCAGCGAGAGTGCGCTGGCGCAGGATGCCGAAGACCGGCTGGATGCGGCGGGCTATAGCAGCCACTGGGCGCTCGCCGGGACGCCCGATGCCGCGCTGGCGCTGGCCAGACACGGTCTGAAGGAGGGCGCGGAAGCACAGCTGCCAGTGGCGGCGCTGGCGATGGACGACAAGACCCACCAGGCGCTGGAACGGGCCGGACTGTACATGATTGGTGATCTGGCCGAGCGCCCGCGCGCCAATCTCGCGGCGCGGTTCGGGATGGAATTGACGCTTCGGCTGGACCGGATTCTCGGGCTGGAAGACCGGCCGATTGATCCGCTGCGCCGGATCGGCAATATCGTCACCGAACGCCGCTTTGCCGAGCCACTGACCCATATTGATGGTGCGCTCACCTGCCTGTCGGAGCTGTTCGCGGAAGCGGCCGAGCGGCTCAACGAGCGTGGTCAGGGCGCGCGGATGATCCGGATGATGCTGTTCCGCTGCGATGGTGATATCGCGCGGCTGGGCCTGGAAACCGGTGCGCCGACCCGCGATGGAGCGCTGTTCAAACGGCTGTTGCGTGAGCGGATCGAAGCGCTCAACGACGCGCTTAATCCGGGATTCGGCTATGATCTGATCCGGCTGAGCATCACCGCTTCGGAACCGCTGGCCCCGCAGCAATTGCGGCTCGCGGGCGGTGAGGACCGGCAAGGCGATCAAGTCGCTCTGGTCAGCCAGATCAGCACCAGGCTGGGCCGCGAGCGGGTACAGAAATTTGCGCCCGCCGACAGCCATATCCCCGAACAGGGCCTGCTTGCCCTGCCCGCACTCAGCGCGCCCGCGCCGGTACCGTGGAACACAAAGCCTTCCGGTGAACCACCGCTGCGGCCCTTGCACATGTTCGATCCGCCGCAGCGGGTGCAGGTGATCGCCGAGGTTCCCGACGGCCCGCCGCACCGCTTCACCTGGCGGCGCAAGACCCACCAGGTGATCCGCTATGAAGGACCGGAGCGGATCGCCTCGGAATGGTGGCAGCGCACCGACGGGCAGCAGCCCGGCAACGGCGGCCTGACCCGCGACTATTACCGCGTCGAGGACGCTCGCGGCCGGCGCTACTGGCTGTTCCGGCACGGGCTTTATGGCGAGGAGAAGGCGAATCCGGACTGGTATGTGCATGGGCTGTTTGCTTGAGAAACCTTCTCCCCGGCGGGGAGAAGGATACGGCGCCTTGCTTGCAAAGCAAGCTAGGCAGAGTTGGATGAGGGGGTTCGCACGCACGGTGGAGCGGTACACCCTCATCCAGCTGCAACTAGGCAATAAATTGCCAAGTCTTCGCATCCTTCTCCCTCACGGGAGAAGGGCATGAGCTTCGCCGAACTCGCCGCCTCCACCCATTACAGCTTTCTGCGCGGTGCCTCCTCGCCCGCCGATATGGTGCTGCAGTCGATGACGCTGGGGATGACCGGGATCGGCATTGCTGATCGCAACAATGTTGCCGGCGTCGTACGCGCCCATGCCGCCCTGCGCCGGGCGCGGGAGGATGCGGCGGAAGAGGGCCTGACGCTGCCGGACTTCAAGCTGATCGTCGGATCGCGGCTGGTCTTTGCCGATGATACGCCGGAAGTGATTGTCTATCCGCTGGGCCGGCGCGGCTGGGGTCGGCTGACGCGGCTGCTGTCGACCGGGAATCTGCGGGCGGAAAAGGGGGAATGTTTTTTATATGAGGCGGATTTGCTGGAATGGTGCAGCGAGGACTGGGCTTTGATCATCCTCCCCGAAGCGTCAGCTTTGGGGAGGGGGACCGTCAGCCAGAGCAAAGCGGCGGCTGATGGTGGAGGGGCTTCGGTCGTCTCTATCGGGCGCCCCCTCCACCATCCTGCGGATGGTCCCCCTCCCCCCGCTGCGCGCGGGGAGTATATTATCAGCCAGCTCCGCCCCCTAACCCCCCATATCTGGCTGGGTG
The DNA here is from genome assembly GCF_048269865.1 of Parasphingorhabdus sp. Lineage (GTDB taxonomy): Bacteria > Pseudomonadota > Alphaproteobacteria > Sphingomonadales > Sphingomonadaceae > Parasphingorhabdus. The sequence goes on from NZ_JBLWUA010000008.1 coordinate 65,293, forward strand.
CAACCATGCCTCGCTCGGGTCCCGACAAGCGCTATCTTGCCGGTCTGCACAGTCTCTCCCAGGCAACCGGAATCCCTCTGCTCGCCACTAATGATCCGCTCTATGCGACGCCCGAACAGCGGCCGCTGCACGATATTCTCGCCTGCGTGGCGGAAAAGACCAGCATCGCCAAGGCGGGCCGCTTGCTTGCCGCCAATGCCGAGCGCTATCTCAAACCGCCGCAAGAAATGGGGCGCCTGTTCCGGGATCATCCGGAAGCCATTGCCGAGACGCAGGCGCTGCTCGGGCAGATCGATTTTTCGCTCGACGAACTGAGCTACCATTATCCCGATGAACCGGTGCCCAAGGGCTGGACACCGCAGGACTGGCTGGAGCATCTGACATGGACGGCGGCCCATGAACGCCATGGCGACATCCTTCCGGAACGGCTGCGTATCAAGGTCGAGGAGGAACTGCGGCTGATCGAGAAGATGGACTATGCGCCCTATTTCCTGACCGTCCACGACATCGTCAAATGGGCGCGCGATCAGCATATATTGTGTCAGGGGCGTGGCAGCGCCGCCAACAGCGCGGTCTGTTATCTGCTGCATATCACCTCCGCCGATCCGATGGAACATGACCTTTTGTTCTCGCGCTTCATCTCCGAGGAGCGCCGCGAGCCGCCCGATATCGATGTCGACTTCGAGCATGAGCGGCGCGAGGAAGTGATCCAATATATCTACGCGCGATATGGCCGCCATCGCGCCGGGATCGCCGCGACCGTGGTCCATTATCGTTCGCGCAGCGCGATCCGCGAGGTCGGCAAGGCGCTCGGCCTGTCCGAGGATATCACCAGTCGCCTGTCGAGCACCGTCTGGGGCAGCCATGGCGGCGGCGCGCCCGACAAGCGCTTTGCCGAAACCGGGCTCGACCCGGACAATCCCGAGATCCGGCGGCTTGGCGATCTGGTGCAGCAGATCCTGCAATTCCCCCGCCACCTGTCGCAGCATGTCGGCGGCTTTGTCCTCACGCAGGACCGGCTCGACGAGACGGTGCCAATCCACAATGCGGCGATGGACGACCGCACCTTCATCGAGTGGGACAAGGACGATATCGATACGCTCGGCCTGATGAAGGTCGATATCCTGGCGCTAGGCATGCTGACCTGTATCCGGAAGGCGTTTGATATGCTCAACGCTTTGGAGGGGCGGGTTGATGGATCGTGCTCCGCACTTGATGCGGATCCCTGCACGGAGGTCACCGATCGCCGCCCGGAGCTCCGCGTCAAACGCGGAGCACAAGCGCCGCTCACCTTGCAGAACGTTCCCCACGAGGACCCTGCCACTTATGCCATGCTGTGCAAGGGCGACAGTATCGGTGTGTTTCAGGTCGAGAGCCGGGCCCAGATCAATATGCTGCCGCGGCTGAAACCACGCGAATTTTACGATCTGGTGATCCAGGTGGCGATTGTCCGCCCCGGGCCGATCGAGGGCGATATGGTCCACCCCTATCTGCGGCGGCGCTCGGGCGTCGAGAAAATCACCCTGCCCTCGCCCCAGCCGCCGCATGATCCGGATGAGCTGAAATCAGTGCTCGGACGGACCTTTGGCGTGCCGCTGTTTCAGGAGCAGGCGATGAAGCTGGCGATCATCGCCGCCGATTTCTCGCCCAGCGACGCCAACAAGCTGCGCCGGGCGATGGCGACCTTTCGCAATGTCGGCACGATCCACCATTTCCGGGAGAAGATGATCAGCGGCATGGTTGCCAAGGGCTATGAAGCCGATTTTGCCGAGCGCTGCTACAAGCAGATTCAGGGCTTTGGCAGCTATGGCTTTCCCGAAAGCCACGCGATCAGCTTTGCCCGGCTGGTCTATGTCTCGAGCTGGATCAAATGCCACCACCCGGCGGTGTTCGCGGCGGCGCTGCTCAACTCGCAGCCGATGGGTTTCTATGCGCCGGCGCAGATTGTCCGGGATGCGCGGGAACATGGGGTGGTGGTGCGGGAACCGGATGTGAATTTCAGCGACTGGGATAATCGGGTGGAGAGGGACATCCTCCCTGAAGCGCCAGCTTCGGGGAGGGGGACCGTCAGCCAGAGCGAAGCGGCGGCTGATGGTGGAGGGGTTGGTGGTGCGACGGCTGCTACGCGCCGACCCCTCCACCATCCTTCGGATGGTCCCCCTCCCCCCGCTGCGCGCGGGGAGGAAATATCGCTCCGCATCGGCCTGCGCCAGATCGACGGCTTCCGCGAGGCCTGGGCCGAGCAGATTATCGCCGCGCGACCCTTCAAGACCATCGAGGAGTTGGCCCACAAGGCAAAGCTGCCGGCCCGCGCGCTGCGGCTGCTCGCCGATGCCGATGCCTGCCGGTCGCTGGGGCTGGATCGCCGTCAGGCCTTGTGGGAAGTCCGCCGCACGCCGGTCAATACTTTGCCGCTATTCGAAGCGGCGCAAACCAGGGAACTGGGCGAGGAACAGGACGCCCAGCTCCCGGCGATGACCAAGGGCGAACAGGTAGTCGCCGACTATCAGAGCGTCCGGCTGTCGCTCAAGGGCCATCCGATGGAATTTCTGCGCGAGCGCTTCCGGGCGATGGGCGTGCTCAGCTGCGCCGAACTGGCGACCGCCAAAAACGGCTCGCAGGCGAAGGTCGCCGGCGTCGTCCTGATCCGCCAGCGGCCCGGCAAGGGCAATGCGGTGTTTATCACGCTGGAAGACGAAAGCGGCGTGTCCAATCTCCTGCTCTGGGCCAGCCGGTTCGAGAAAATGCGCCGCCCGGTGATGGCGGCGCGGCTGATGCTCGCCACCGGCGAGGTCCAGCGCAGCGTCGAGGGGGTGACCCATCTGATGACCACGCGGGTCGAGGATTATACGGCCATGCTCGATGAGATCACCATTCACCAGAGCCCCGATGTGCCGATGGCCCGCGCCGACGAGGTCAACCGCCCGGTCTATCGCAACGAGGACCGGCGGGCGGCGCGGTCAGCGCAGGAAGCGGCCCGGCCGCACCCTGCCTATCCGCGCCACGGCCACCCGCGCAATGTCCGGATCTTGCCGAAGTCGCGCGATTTTCACTAGGCCGGTGCGGTCTCGAACTGGCGTTCGCCGCTGCCGAAGACCAGGTAGAAGACCAGACCGAAGGCCGCCACCGCCGCCGCCGTCTGGAACACCAGCGCCCAGGATCCGGTCACGTCCAGGATCCAGCCGCTGACCAGCACGCCGATGATGCCGGGAATGGTGCCGGCGGTGTTGGTGATCCCCATCAGCGTGCCGGCATGTTCCGGGGCGATGTCCATATGGTTGACGAAAAAGCCGCTCACCGCAAAGGCGCCGAGCGCGCTGCCGATAGTCATGATGGTGATCGCGGTGACGGCATCCTCTGCCTGCGCGACCAGCAGCAGCGCCGCGATGCTGCCGCCGAAACCGATCAGCATCATCAGCTTGCGGACATGGGTGATGGTCATGCCGCGATCGATCAGCCGGTCGGCGACCACCCCGGACAGGTTGATGAACAGGAACAGGGCTATATGCGGCATCATCGCGAAATAGCCGACCGAGCCATAGTCCACCCCCAGCCCCTTGGTGACATAGGTCGGCAGCCATGCAAGCAGCACGTAGAACCACCAGTTGTTGCAGAAATGGGCGACGATCACGGCCCAGACCGGCATGCTGGTCATCAGCGCGCGCCAGGGCGTCGCGACCGCGGGCCCCTCGGCAATGGTGCCGGCGGTGATCAGGTCAAGCTCGGCCTGGCTGATGCCGGACTGCTGGCGCGGGCTCGGGGCAATGGCAAAATACCAGACCGCGCACCAGACAAAGCCGACCCCGCCGAACAGGTAGAAGACCCATTGCCAGCCCCAGGCCGCGACAATCACCGGAGTTGCCAGCAAGGCGAAGACGGTGCCGAGCGGGATGCCGCTGTTGGAAAAGCCTGCGGAGCGCGACCGTTCGCGAACCGGGATCCAGCGGGCATAGAGCGCGTAAATGGCCGGGAAGGTGACCGCCTCGCCCATGCCCATCAATATTCGCGCGACAATCAGCACGGTGATGCCGAGCGCCGCAGCGGGCGGCGCGACCAGGGTGAACAGCGACCAGATCAGCACGCCGAAGCCGAGCACCACCTTGCCGCCATAACGGTCGGCCAGCTTGCCGCCGACCACCTGGGTCAGCAGATAGCCGATGAAGAAGCTCGACAGCACCAGGCCCTGGGTGGACAGATCCCAGCCGTAGGTTTCGACCATCGGGATGATCGCGACCGAGATCGCGACCCGGTCGATATAGCAGATGAAAATGGCCAGAAAGGCCATGAGTGCCAGCTGATGGCGTTTTTGCATGTTCATCCTCCCCGATGACCCTCCTGATCTTGGCTAAATCGACAGGATGGGCCGCTATTCCCTTGCATATCCTGCCCGAATAGCCTATAGTTTCATTTGTAACTATATTGCGGCATCGCGCCGAATTATCTCGAGGAAATCTTGTGGCTGATCTGTTTGAAAATCCCGTGGGCCTGGACGGCTTTGAATTTGTCGAATTTTGCGCGCCGGAAAAGGGCGTGCTGGAACCGGTGTTCGAGGTCATGGGCTTCACCCGCATCGCGCAGCACCGGTCCAAGGACGTGCATCTGTGGCGGCAGGGCGGGATCAATCTGATCATCAACTATGAACCGAAATCCGCCGCCTGGTATTTTGCTCGCGAGCATGGGCCCTCGGCCTGCGGCATGGCCTTCCGGGTCAAGGACGCGCGCAAGGCTTATGCCTGGCTGCTCGAAAAGGGCGCCGAACCGGTGCATGTCGAAACCGGTCCGATGGAACTGCATATCCCGGCAATCCGCGGCATCGGCGGCGCGATTCTCTATCTGGTCGACCGCTATGAGGGCGGCGAGCGCGAAGAGAATCTGTCGATCTACGATATCGACTTTGAATATCTGCCGGGCGTCGACCGCCATCCGGTCGGGGCGGGCTTCCAGATCATCGATCACCTGACCCACAATGTCTACAGTGGCCGGATGAAATATTGGGCCGATTATTACGAGACCCTGTTCAATTTTCGCGAGATCCGCTTCTTCGACATCAAGGGCGAATATACGGGCCTGACCTCAAAGGCGCTGACCGCGCCCGACGGCAAGATCCGCATCCCGCTCAATGAGGAAGGCGAAGGCGGCAAGGGCCAGATTGAGGAGTTCCTGCGCGAATTCAATGGCGAGGGCATCCAGCATATCGCTCTGATCTGCGAAGATCTGGTTGCCTGCTGGGACCGGCTCAAGGACCTCGGCGTGCCATTCATGACGGCGCCGCCAGCGACCTATTACGAGATGCTCGACGGCCGCCTGCCCGGCCATGGCGAAGATGTGAACGCGCTGCAGGCCCGCGGCATCCTGCTAGACGGCACCACCCAAAATGAAGATGGGTCAGTCGGCCAACCGCGCCTGCTGCTGCAGATTTTTGCAGAAGCGCAGGTCGGACCCGTGTTCTTCGAATTCATCCAGCGCAAGGGCGATGACGGATTCGGCGAGGGCAATTTCAAGGCGCTGTTCGAAAGCATCGAACGCGACCAGGTCAAGCGCGGGGTCCTGAACGTAGAGGAGCCGGTATAATGGCTGCACCAAAGATCAACGGCATCCACCATGTCGCCTATCGCTGCAAGGACGCGAAAGAGACGGTCGATTTCTACAAGCGCGTGATGGGCATGGATTTCCAGCTCGCCTTTGCCGAGAATGAAGTGCCGTCGACCGGGGAATATGACCCCTATATGCATATCTTTCTCGACGCCGGCGACGGCAATATCCTCGCCTTTTTCGAGCTGCCCGAACAGAAGCAGATGGACCGCGACCAGAATACCCCGGCCTGGGTCCAGCATATCGCTTTCAAGGTCGACACGCTCGATGACCTGATGGCGGCCAAGGCCAATGCCGAAGCCGAGGGTCTGGACGTGCTCGGCCCGACCCATCACGGGATTTTCAAGTCGATCTATTTCTTCGACCCCAATGGTCACCGGCTGGAACTGGCCTGCGACATCGGCACCGAGGAAGAGATGACCGAATTGCGCCGCGTCGCGCCCGAGATGCTCGAGGAATGGAGCCGCACGAAAAAGGCCCCGCAACATGCCGCCTGGTTGCACGCCAAGGCGCGCGACGAGCATTAGGTTGTCTTGCGGCGCATAACCGCCTTTATTTCCGTTCGTGTCGAGCGTAGTCGAGACACTGAGCACAGACGCACCGGTCTCTCGAATCCTGAGCCTGTCGAAGGGCTCGAGACGAACGGCTGCCAATTCGAGGAACGCATATGAAACTCGCTACCCTGAAGAATGACACCCGCGACGGCCGCCTGGTCGTTGTCTCGAAAGACCTGACCCGCTGCTGCGAAGCGAGCAATGTCGCGCCGACCCTGCAGGCGGCGCTGGATGACTGGGACAATTGCGCGCCGAAGCTGGAAGCGCTCTACCGCGATGTCGAGCATGAGACCGTGCCCTGCGAACGCTTTCACGAGCGGCTGGCCGAATCTCCCCTGCCCCGCGCCTATCAATGGGCCGATGGCAGCGCCTATATCAATCATGTCGAACTGGTCCGCAAAGCGCGCGACGCGGAAGTGCCGGAGAGTTTCTATTCCGATCCGCTGATGTACCAGGGCGGCAGCGATGCCTTTCTAGGCCCGCGCGACGATATTTCGCTCGGCGATCCGAAATGGGGCTGCGACATGGAAGGCGAGATCGCGGTGATCACCGACGATGTGCCCGCCGGCACGAGCGCCGAGGACGCCGCTGGCCATATCAAGCTGGTCATGCTGTGCAATGATGTATCCCTGCGCGGCCTGATCCCCGGCGAACTGGCCAAGGGCTTCGGCTTCTTCCAGTCCAAGCCGCCCTCCGCCTTCTCCCCGGTCTGCGTCACCCCCGACGAACTGGGCGAAGCATGGCAAGGCTCGGTCATCCATCTGCCGCTGCAGGTCGACTATAACCGCGAGCCCTTTGGCCGCGCCAATGCCGGCAAGGACGCGACCTTCAGCCTCGCCGATCTGGTCGCCCACGCCGCCAAGACCCGCCCGCTGTGCGCCGGCACGATCATCGGCTCCGGCACCGTCTCCAACCAGGGCCCCGACGGCGACCCCGGCAAACCGGTCAGCGAGGGCGGCCTAGGCTACAGCTGCATCGCTGAAATCCGGATGATCGAAACGATCAACAGCGGCGAAGCGAAGACACCGTTTATGTCAGCGGGCGATACCGTGAAAATCCAGATGCTGGATGCGGATGGGCATTCGATCTTTGGCGCGATCCGGCAGGAGGTTGTCGCGGTTTGATGGGGTTTGGTTATTGGGAGGGTTTTTGGTGTTCGTTGTATTCCGAAAGCAAACATTCAATTAAATATTACAAGCATTGAAAAGAACAATACGCCCTGCATTTAATTTGCCGTTGCAATAGATGCTCAATGTGTCAGAGTAGTTAGATCACTAGCAAAATTATTATTATGTCACCTAAGACCGCCGGTGCAGAACGCGTTTTGTCAAAGCAGATTTATTTTTTCGCTGGCTATGGCCATCGTTGGAGAAGGCATTGTTAATTTGGGATTATCTATTACCCGGTAGTATCATCATGCTTAAATTCGGTTTACGCATGACAACCGATCAAGAAACAAACGGGGCTGACACCCTGAAAGCAATCATGGTTTTTCCGGTCGACATTGCATTTTTATCGCTTTCATATGGCTCTGCAATTCTCTATACTTCTGAAATCAGTACAGCTACGACTATTCCCGTTAAGGCCGTTCTGACCACAGCGTTCATCGCTATAGCACTTTTGCTTCCGGTCATTGTAGTTTCAAAGAAGTCCGAAAGAGCGCTGGTGCTTGCAAAGACCAAGAAAGCATCACTCCTAGCTGCGCTTGGCTACTTCTTGGCGCTCACCATTACCGCAGTTTCCGTTTCGATTGATGGGATGCTCTGATGATAACCCTCCTTCATCTCTTGTCAACTACAGCTATACCAACAATGCTAACAACCATACCCGTGGTAGCGGTAGTCTATTTCCTCACTCGTCGACTCATGAGGGAATATGTCGAAAGTCATCAGCGCAGTCACTATAATGATTTAAAAAATGAAGCCGTGCTTTCTGAAATGCGCGCATCATATGAAAATAGGCTCGCCGATCTGACGCGGGAAATGGTTGCTACTAGAGAAAGATGGGAGGATGCAAACCATCTGTTGATATCCGGTCAGCGCAATCAATCAGGTATCGTCTCGAATAAGGCAGTTGATGTTGATAGCTTTCTAAAACCTTATGGAATAAACCCCGACGCAATTCACGCAGACGATGACAAGATCTTCGTACTCACGCCATTCTCTAATGAAGAGAAGCCTGTTTACGAGACTATCAAGTCGGTCTGTTCAAACGCGGGTTTTTTAGTAACGCGCGGTGATGAAAGTCGTGCAGAAGGAGATATTCTTCCGCAGATAATTGCAGGTATTATTTCATCGCAGATAGTCATCGCAAATATTTCGTCCCGGAACCCTAATGTATTCTTTGAACTGGGCATCGCGATGGCTTTGGGTAAACCAACTCTGCTAGTATCAGATACGCTGTCCGATGTGCCGTTTGATCTACAAAGCCGCCGAATTATTGTGTTTAAAGAACTTGCGGATTTGAAAACCTCATTGACGGCGGCTCTGCTGCAAACTGTAAGAAGCAACAAGTTATAAAATAAATATCGGCCTTGGCGCTGAGAGTAGATATAAAGATTACGACAGTTCTATCTTCCGCACGTAACCAAAGCCCCCTCAAACCGGCGCTGCCGCCCGACATCTAATCCGCTCCATCACACACCAACAGCTTGCGCCCACTAGCCCTCAAGCTTCGCTATATTGCGATCATCGGCAGCGGTGACATTTACCGTCAGGCCGATCAGATCGGTATCTTCCGGGGCATCCGGCAGGATCCCGATCGCCGGCAGGCCCTGCTCATCCTCCAGCCAGAGGCTCGCCGCGCCGCGGCTGGCCTTGCCATAGGGCATGGCATAGCTTTTGATCACCGCCTTGCCGCTGAAATAATGCTCTTCCTTCACATGATCCGGCTTGGGGATCCGCACCGGCGCCGCGATGCGGTCGGGCGACCAGCCGCCGGCGACTGGCTGCGCCGCATAAATGCCGACCGATTCCTTGTTGATCACGCCGCCATTGGCCGAGATCATCCCCGGCTTGCTGCCATCCTTGCGCAGCGCCTGCACCAGAGCGACCATGCCGTGGGCGCTGTAGCTGTTGCCGGGCCCGCCAAAGAAGCTCAGCCCGCCGGTCAGCGTGTAAGAGGACAGCGGCCGGTCGGGCGATCCCAGCGCATCCATCGCCAGCGACACCGCGACCGGGAAGCAGCTATAGATATCGATCGGGCCAAGATCGTTCGCTTCCAGTTCCGCCAGCTCCAGCGCCTTGGGAAAGGCGACCTCCATCGCTGGTGAAATCGACAGGTCGTCCTGATGGCTCATCAGCGGCACGCTGGCGTCGGCGCCGCTGTGCAGATAGATCATCTTGTCTTCGGCAATCCCCAGTTCTGCGGCGTGGCCAGCGGTGGTCAGAATGACCGCTGCGCCCAGCTCGACTGCGTCCTGCGCCACCATCCAGCGGCGATAGGGATCGTTGAGCCGGTAATTGCCGTGCTCGTCGGACAGCAGCTCCGCCGCCGTCCAGTCGCGGGCAAATTGCGCATGCTCGCGAGTCAGCGACACACCGGCAAAGGCCTCCCACAGCTCCGCCATATCCTTGGCATAGCTGACACGGTTCATGCCCAGCCGCGCCCGCCGGGCATTTTCGACAATCCCGTAAGCCATCGGCATGTTGATAACGCCCTGCCGCCATTCATAGGCGGTCAGCATCTTGTCTTCATTGGTTATCAGGTCGGTCATCTCGCGGGTCGCGGGCTGGTTCCAGTCGAGGACATGATCGCTCCGCCGCGCGCGTTTGACCGTGCCCATATTCTCGGCGCTGGAAAGGACCACCGCCTTATATTCGCCAGCATGGACCTGGCAGGCGAGCTTGTTGAGATGCTTTTGCGGGCTCTGTCCCCCGACATCGCCATAGAGCAGGCTGGCCGGGTCGAGACCGGCCGCGGTGGCGACCGCCTCGGGGAGATTCTCCGGCGAACCGAAATCATGCGGCAGGCCGCTGTCGTGAAACAAGCGGATCGACAACAGGCAGTCAATCGACGCCGCCAGCTTGTCTGCCGCGCCGCTGTCGGCCAGCGCCTCCCGGACCGCAGCGGATGCCAGATCCACCGTTGATGGCCATTCAATCCCTTGCGATTCTTTCAGTTTTTTTCCGCTCGCTTCACCGACACCGACCAGCACCGGTGCCTTGGGATCTGCCAATACCATTGTTAATTCCCTCAAAATAAACAGTTCATCAATCAATTAAACATGATAACAGCATGCTGAAATCATGCACTAGCTAAAATGGAGAATTATTGATGGGCGGCTGGCCGGAATTGAAATGGGACACGGAACCAACGGGCCCTCTGAAGGGTTTGAAAATCGTTGATATGTCTACCGTGGTGCTCGGACCCTTTGCCACTCTCAATTTCGCCGATATGGGCGCCGATGTCATCAAGATCGAAAATGGCGAGGGCAAGTTCGGCGGCGACATGATGCGCCATGCCGGTGACAATCCGACCGGAGACCTTGGCCCGATTTTCACCTCGCTCAACCGCAACAAGAAATCGATCACGCTCAACGGCAAAAATGCCGACGACAAGGCGGTCATTCTCGAGCTGCTGAAACATGCCGATGTGTTTTTTCACAATGTCCGCCTCGCCGGCATGGAGCGGCTGGGCTTGGACTATGAAAGCGTCAAGGCGGTCAATCCGGGCATCGTCTATGTCCATTGCGCCGGCTTCGGCCAGGGCGGCGAATATGAGAAGCGGCAGGCCTATGATGACCTGATCCAGTGCGCCTCCGGCTTTGCCAGCCTGTTCGAAATGCGCGGCGACAGCGGGCGGCCACTCTATATGCCATCGCTGGTCGCCGACAAGACAATCGGCCTGTTCGCCGTCAATGCGACGCTCGCGGCGATGTATCACAAGGAAAAGACCGGCGAAGGGCAATTTGTCCAGGTGCCAATGTTCGAGGCTTTCACCTGGTTCAACATGGTCGAGAATCTGTGGGGCGAAACCTTCATCCCGGGCAATGGCAAGCTTGCCTATACCAGATCGATCAACGCCAACCGCAAACCCTATCCGACCAAGGACGGCTATATCGGACTGGTGCCCTATAATGACGCGCAGTGGCGGAAGTTTTTCGAGCTGGGCGGCAAACCGGGCGTGTTCGATGAACCGCGCTTTTCCGATTATTCCCAGCGCACCAAGAATATTACTGCCCTCTATGCGCTGATCGAGGAAATTGCCGCGACCAAGACCACCGACGAATGGCTGCCGCTGCTCGATGAACATAATATTCCGGCGATGCGCTATAACAAGATGGAAGATGTGCTGACCGACCCGCATTTGCAGCAGGTCGGTTTCTGGCAGGAACGGGAAGGCGAAAAGATCGGCAAATATCGCACGATCAAGCATCCGGTTCACTATTCCGCCAGCCCGGCCAATATCTATGCCGACCCGCCAACGCTGGGTGCGGACAATGATGAAATACGCGGGGCCATCGGCATGCCCGCCAATGACGCATAAAATATAACAGGACAGGAGCCGCTCGATGAACTTTGATTTCTCCGACGACCAGAAATTTCTCCGCGACGAAGCCCGCAAATTTCTGGAAGCCCAGTGCACGATGGCTCAGGTCCGCGAAGTGCTCGACGACGACAGCAAGAGCCATAATGACGGGGTCTGGAAGAAGATTGTCGACATGGGCTGGCTCGGTGCGGCGATACCTGAAGAATATGGCGGGCTTGGCCTGGGGATGCTCGAGCTGTGTGTGATCGCCGAGGAACTGGGCCGGACCCTGGCCCCGGTTCCGTTCGGGTCCTCCGCCTATTTCTTTGCCGAAGCGGTAAAACTGGCGGGCAGTGAAGAACAGAAATCCGAACTGCTGCCGAAAGTGGCGGACGGCAGCGTCATCGGCTGTATCGCGGTCAGCGAAGGACCGGGCGAGATTGCCGCCAGCACGATTGCCACGCGGCTGAAAGATGGCAGCATTTCAGGGAAGAAAATCCCGGTCACCGATGGCGATATCGCGACCCATGCGGTCGTCCTGGTGAAAGATGGCAGCAGCGCCAGCCTGGTCATTGTCGATCTCAACCAGAGCGGCGTGTCGCGTCAGTCGATCAAGACGCTGGAGCCGACCCGCAGCCATGCAGTGATCAACTTCGACGGCGCTAGTGCCGAACTGCTTGGAGAAGCGGGCAATGGCATGCCGTTGCTGGACCAGATCAATGACCGGGCTGCAGTGCTGCTGGCGTTCGAGCAACTGGGCGGTGCCTCGCGCTGTCTGGAAATGGCCAATGCCTATGCCAAGGAACGGCAGGCCTTCGGACGCGCTATTGGTGGCTATCAGGCGATCAAGCACAAGCTGGCCGACATGTATGTGAAGAACGAAGTCGCGCGCTCTAACGCCTATTATGGGGCCTGGGCGCTGTCGAGCAACGCATCCGAGCTGCCGGAAGCGGCGGCGGCGGCGCGGGTCGCGGCCTCGGAAGCTTTCTGGTATGCCTCCAAGGAGAATATCCAGACCCATGGCGGGATGGGCTTCACCTGGGAGGTGGATTGCCATCTCTTCTACCGCCGCGCCAAATTGCTGGCTGTCCAGGCCGGCAGCCCGGCAGTCTGGAAAGAGAAGCTGGTCAGCGCGCTGGAAGCGAAAAACAATTAAAGGGAATTGAGCATGGATTTCAACGATACCCCCGAAGAAGCGGAATTTCGCGCCGAGGCGCATGCTTTCCTGTCGCAGCATCTGAAACCGAAGACACCTGGCGCGCTGCGCTCCGGCAATCGGGCAGATTTTCTCGACCGTGCCAAGGCCTGGCAGAAGACAAAGGCCGAGGGCGGCTTTGCGCAAATCACCTGGCCGAAGGAAATGGGCGGCCGTGGCGGCACCGTGATGCAGCAGGTGATCTGGGGTCAGGAAGAGGCGAAATTTGATGCCCCGACCGGTCCGTTCGCCATCGGGCTCGGCATGTGTATCCCCACTGTCATCGCCTTTGGCTCTGATGAGCACAAGAAGCGCTACGTCCAGAAAGCCCTGAAGGGCGAAGAAATCTGGTGCCAGCTGTTCTCCGAACCGGCAGCCGGGTCAGATGTTGCCGGTCTCAAGACAAAAGCCGTCAAAGATGGTGACGAATGGGTCATAAATGGTCAGAAAGTGTGGACTTCCGGCGCGCATTATTCCGACTATGGCATCGTGCTGGTCCGTACCGATCCCAATGTGCCCAAGCACAAGGGTCTGACCATGTTCATCGTCGACATGAAGCAGGAAGGGGTCGACGTCCGGCCGATCCATCAGGCCTCCGGCGGCAGCGAGTTTAACGAAGTCTATTTCACCGACGTCCGCATTCCCGACAGCGACCGGCTGGGTGAGCCGGGCATGGGCTGGAAAGTGGCGCTGGTCACGCTGATGAACGAGCGTCTGGCCGTCGGCGGCTCGCCTGGCCCGGACTGGAAGGAAATCATGGACTATGCACGTTCCGCCGGGACCCTGTCGAACCAGGCGTTCCGCGACAAGCTGGCCGACTGGTATGTGGCGGCACAAGGCTACAAGCTGACCAAGTTCCGGACCCAGACCGCGCTGTCGCGCGGCGAAACGCCGGGGCCGGAAAATTCCATCGGCAAGATCATCAACGCCAATCATCTGCAGGATATCTGCAACAGCGCGATCGAGATGCAGGACCATTTCGGGATTATCGTCGACAAGGACGAGGCACCGTCCGAGGCGGTGTTCCAGGAAAGCTTCATGTGGGCACCGGGACTGCGCATCGCCGGCGGTACCGATGAAATCCTGAAGAATATCATCGCCGAACGGGTACTCGGCCTGCCCCAGGACGTCCGCGTCGACAAGGACAAAACCTTCGCGGAAATGAACTAGGAGCACTCCCCATGTCTGACCTTCCCGTCCATGTCATCGCCAACTTCACCGTTCAGGACGCGGCGAAATATCGCGAATATGAAAAGGGCTTTTTCCCGATCCTGAAAAAACATGGCGGGGAGTTCATCACCTTCGACGACAGCAGCGTCACCTTTGAAGGGGCTGCACCGCTGCAGGGCCGGGTGGTGATGTTCAAATTTCCCAATGAAGCGGCGGCAACCGCCTGGTATCATGACAGCGAGTATCAGACGCTGTCGGATTATCGCCGGGCCGGAACTACGCTCAACTTTCTGACGATGGTCCACGGGATTCCGCCCAGAGCCTAGCCACCGGTTATAAATCCGCTTGTGGCGGACGCAGAAAAAATTGCGTGATCGTTTGGCCCCCGAATGGTAGCGGTTGCCCGAGCCAAATAAAGGAGCATCCCGATGACCACCGACCTGCCTGATTATACCCCGCCGAAAGTGTGGAAATGGGACAAGGAAAATGGCGGCAGATTTTCCAAGATCAATCGTCCGATTGCCGGACCGACCAAGGACGTCGAGCTGCCGGTCGACAAGCATCCGCTGCAACTCTATTCCATGGCGACACCCAATGGCGTGAAGGTCACGGTGATGCTCGAGGAGCTTCTGGCGCTGGGCCATAAGGGCGCGGAATATGATGCCTATCTGATCAACATCAGCGACGGTGATCAATTCGGCAGCGGCTTTGTCGACATCAATCCGAACAGCAAGATTCCGGCACTGATGGACCACAGCACCGAGACGCCGACGCGTCTGTTCGAATCCGGTTCAATCCTGCTCTATCTCGCCGAGAAATTCGGTGCATTCCTGCCGACCGACCATAACAAGCGCACCGAGGCGCTGAACTGGCTGTTCTGGCAGATGGGGAGCGCGCCCTATCTCGGCGGCGGCTTTGGTCATTTCTATGCCTATGCGCCGGTGAAGATCGAATATTGCATCGACCGCTTCGCGATGGAGGTCAAACGCCAGCTCGACGTGCTCGACCGCCATCTGGCCGACAATGAATATATGGCTGGTGACGAATATAGTATTGCCGATATCGCAATCTGGCCCTGGTATGGCGCGCTGGTCCAGAATGTCGTCTATGAAGCCGCCGAATTTCTCGACACCGCGTCCTACAAGCATATGAACCGCTGGACCGACATGATCGGCGAGCGGCCCGCTGTGCAGCGCGGCAAGATGGTCAACCGCGCCTGGGGCGATCCCGAAGGACAGCTGCGCGAACGGCATGATGCGAGCGATTTCGAGCTGCGCACGCAGGACAAGCTGGACCCGGAAAGCGAAGCGGAGGAGTAGCGACTCCTACTTGAGAATCCCGGCCATGATCAGGTCGACCGTCTGTTCGCGATAGGCGTCGCGCATCCGCTCGTCGAAATCGTCGCGACCGTAGCAATATTTCCAGACCAGCTTGCCGGTAAAGAAACGGTCGGCCGCGCCGGTCACGGCGGAATAGAAAAGATCCGGATCGACTTCGCGGAATACGCCCGACTTGATGCCTTCGCCGACGAAGGTCTTGTAAGCGCCCGACAGCGGTTTCAGATATTTGTCGGCGATCTTGCGCGCGCCTTCCGGCGGCAATTCGCGGATCAGGCGCATGGTCAGGCGGTTGAGATAGGGAAATTCGTAATAGGTATTGATCACCGCGCCGATATGATGGCGCAGCTTGTCTTCCGGCGGCCAGTCCTTCTGCAGCAGCAAGCCGACCTGGACGAGAATATTGTCCATATCGCGCTCGAGAATCGCTTCGAGCAGACCATCCTTGTTGCCGAAATAATATTTGACCAGCGCGCTGTTCAGGCCGGACAGGACCGACAGCTCGCTGAAGGAAATATCGATCGTGTCGCCTTCGCGCATGATCTGGCTGGCGGTCTCGATCAGCTTGTCGCGCGCGCCTGCCTCATTTTCTTTAACGCCCAATTTGTCGACACCCATTTATCTTCCCCTTTGTGCACCACGTCACAATTTCGTCACTTATAGACAGGTTCTTTCCACCATGGGAAGCTGTCTGGCAAGTCGCTGGATACTTTGTCCGGATAGTTCGGACTGCGCTTCTCCAGAAAGCTCGCGATCCCCTCTTTGGCGTCGGCAGATTTCGCCCGGTTATAGATGATCCGGCTGTCGACCTTGTGCGCTTCCATCGGATGGTCGGCAGCGGGCAATTGCCACAGCATCTGCCGGGTGACAGCCACCGATACCGGGGCCGTATTGTCAGCAATTTCCCGCGCCAGCGCATAAGCGGCGGGCAGCAGGTCCTCGGGTTTGTGCAGCGAACGGACCAGACCGCCCTTGAGCGCTTCTTCCGCGTCAAACACGCGGCCCGTCAGACACCATTCGAGCGCCTGTGCCCGGCCCACCAGATTGGGCAGGAACCAGCTCGCCGCGCCGTCGGGCGCAATGCCGCGCCGGGCAAAGACAAAACCGAAGCGCGCGGTCTCGCTGGCCAGCCGCATGTCCATCGGCAGCAGCATGGTTGCGCCCACTCCGACCGCGACGCCGTTGACCGCGCCGATCACAGGCTTGAGACATTGATAGATCCGCAGGATCAGCAGGCCGCCGCCGTCACGCACGCGCGGATCGGAATAATCTTCCACCGGCTCTTCGCTGGCGAAAGGTTTCTTGCCGTCTTCGGGCGTCAGATCCGCACCGGCGCAAAAGGCGCGATCCCCGGAGCCGGTCACCACCACCGCTCGGACATCGTCATCGGCGTCGATGCGGTCAAAGGCGTCGGTCATTTCCTTGATCATCGTCCCGGTGAACGCGTTCATCTTTTCCGGACGGTTGATCGTGATCGTCGCGATATTGTCGGCAACGTCGTAGAGGATCTGGGTGTAATCGGTCATGCGGGTCTCCCGGGGATAGAAAAAGGGCCGCGAGTTTGTCGCGGCCCCGTGATTGGTCGATTAGCGCGGGGCCATCCTGATGCCGCCATCGAGGCGGACATCCTCGCCGTTGAAATATTGCGTTTCGATCATGCACAATGCGAGCGAAGCATATTCGTCCGGCTGACCGAGCCGCGGCGGATGCGGCACCATCGCACCGAGTGCATCGCGCACATTCTGCGGTGCGCCCGCGAGCAACGGCGTATCGAAGATGCCGGGCAGGATGGTGTTGACGCGGATGCCTTCGCGGGACAGGTCACGGGCAATCGGCAAGGTCATGCCGACAACGCCGCCCTTGGAGGCGGAATAGGCAGCCTGGCCGATCTGGCCATCTTCGGCAGCAACCGATGCGGTGTTGACCATCGCGCCGCGATCGCCGTCTTCCAGCGGATCGAGCGTCAGCATGCCAGCAGCCGATTTGGCGATGCAGCGGAACGTGCCGACCAGGTTGACCTGAATGATGAAGTCAAACTTGTCGAGCGGGAAGTGGCGGATCGTGCCATCTTCCTTGGCGCGGCTGGCGGTTTTCATGGCGTTACCAATACCGGCACAGTTGACCAGGATCCGCTCTTGGCCATTGGCGGCACGGGCCTTTTCGAACCCGGCATCGACGCTTTCGTCGCTGGTCACGTTGACGTTGCAAAATACGCCGCCCAGTTCGGAGGCCAGCGCTTCGCCTTTTTCTTCATTGAGGTCGAACAGAGCGACCTTCACGCCTTTGGCCGCGAGGCGGCGAGCGGTTGCCGCACCGAGACCGGAGGCACCACCGGTAATCACCGCTGAAATATTGCTATTGAGTTCCATAATCCTGTCTTTCTTCCAAAAATCGTCATCCTGACACAATGTCAGGATGACGACATATTTACATTAGCCGAGACGCTCGATGATCGTAACGTTGGCCTGGCCACCGCCTTCGCACATGGTTTGCAGGCCGTATTTTGAGCCGCGCGCTTCCATCGCGTTGAGCAGGGTTGCCATCAGCTTGGTGCCGGATGCGCCAAGCGGGTGGCCAAGAGCGATCGCGCCGCCGTTGACGTTGATCTTGTCGCGGTCGGCACCGACATGTTTGAGCCAGGCGAGCGGCACGGGAGCGAACGCTTCGTTCACTTCGTAGAGATCGATGTCACCGATCTTCATGCCGGCGCGCTTCAGAGCGCGGTCGGTTGCGAACAGGGGCTCTTCGAGCATGATCACCGGATCGCCTGCGGTAACCGTCAGATTGACGATCCGCGCGCGCGGGGTGAGGCCATGATCTTTCAGCGCCTGTTCCGAGCAGATCAGAACTGCACTGGAGCCATCGCAAATCTGGCTGGCATTGGCAGCGGTGATTGCGCCGCCTTCCTGCAGCAGCTTGACCGCACCGATGCTTTCCATGGTCGCATCAAAGCGGATGCCTTCGTCGACCTTGTGCTGTTCCTTGCCTTCGGGCGTTTCGATTTCGATCGGAACGATTTCATTCTCAAAGGCACCGGATTCGACGGCCTTGATTGCCTTCTGATGGCTTTCCAGCGCAAATTCGTCGAGATCCTGGCGGCTGAAACCGTGCTTCTTGACCATCATCTCGGCGCCCATGAACTGGCTGAACTGGATGCCGGGATAGGCTTCTTTCAGCCGGTCCGACATGTTCGTGCCGAGGCCGGCATCCTTGAACAATTTGAAGGTGGAGCCCATCGGCACGCGAGTCATGCTTTCGATGCCGTGCGCCAGAACCATGTCCTGGGTACCGGACATGACGCCCTGTGCCGCAAACTGGATCGCCTGCTGCGAAGAACCACACTGGCGGTCGATCGACACCGACGGAATGCTGTCCGGCAGCTTGGACGCCAGAACCGCGTTGCGACCAACGTCGCCGCTCTGCTCGCCGCCCTGCATAACGCAGCCGGTGATCACATCTTCGATCGCGCTGGCGTCGAAATCATTGCGATCGCCAATAGCGTCCAGGGTTGCCGCTCCGAGGTCCACCGGATGGACGCCCGCCAAACGACCGCCGCGACGGCCTCCAGCGGTGCGAACCGCATCAACAATATAGGCTTCTGCCATAATCTTATTCCTTCAATTGGTTAAGGGTCTAGAATTTAACTGACCGGTTAAACCGCACCGGCGCTAGCGTCAAACGAAAAAGCCGGCCATCACAATAGTGATAACCGGCCTGTTCACGTTATGACATGCCGAGGTCAGGCAGGCACATTGTCTTTCTTGACAGTGATCACCTGCGGATAGGTGAATTCCAGCAGGCCTTCCTTGCCATATTCTGCGCCAAAGCCCGACTGCTTGTGTCCGCCAAACGGGGCGAAAGGCGACAGGTGCAGGAATTCGTTGACCCATACGGTCCCAGTTTCCAGCTGTTCGGCAACCCGAACGCCTTCGTCGGGATCAGCGGTCCATACTGCACCGGCCAGGCCATATTCGCTGGCATTGGCGCGGCTGATCGCTTCGTCCGTGCTGCTGAATTTCATCAGTGGCATGACCGGACCGAATTGCTCCTCGGCGACGATCCGCGCATCTTCCGGCGGATTGTCGAGAATCGTGATCGGCACATAATAGCCCGGGATATTCTCGTCCTTGGCATCGCCGCCGACCAGGAACTTATAGCCATTGTCCTTGGCATCCTGAATCAGATCCAGCACCCGCTCATATTGCTTCTTGTTCTGGATTGGACCAACCGCCGTGCCCTGCTGCGAGCCGTCGCCGACCTTCACATTTTTGGCATAGGCAGCAATCGCGGCGCTGAGATCGTCATAGATATCCTCGTGGATATAGATGCGCTTCGCAGCAACGCAGATCTGTCCCGCATTGGTGAAGCTCGACCAGAACAATTGCTCTGCGACCTTTTCGACATTGGCGTCGGGCAGAACGATCGAGGCGTCGTTGCCGCCAAGTTCCAGCGTGATCCGCTTGAGGTCCTTCGAGGCACCTTCCATGATCCTCTTGCCGGTGGCGGTGGAACCGGTGAAGGTGATCTTGTCGATATCGGGGTGGCTGGTGATCAACGGCCCGAGGCTGTCTTCGCCGGTGATGATGTTGACCACTCCTGGAGGGGCAACATCCTTGATCAGCTCGGCGAGACGCAGGGTGGTCAGCGGCGTAAAGGGCGAAGGCTTGAGCACGATCGTGCAGCCCGACAGCAGTGCCGGAGCAATTTTCTGGACCGCCATCATGACCGGGAAATTCCAAGGCACGATGCCACCGACGACGCCGACCGGGACGCGGCGGGTGCGGCTGAGGCGCTGTTCCGTGTCCTCGTTGATCTCGTCTTCCAGTTCCAGAGTCGCCTGCGATCCCGCCATATAGGCAGCACCGGCGATTTCACCCTGCGCCTGGGCGTGCGGCTTGCCCTGCTCTGCGGTAAGCAGGCGGAACAGCTCGTCATTATTCTCGTTGATTACGCCAGCAATCGCCTGGACCACCTTGCGGCGCTCGTCGATCGGCTTTTTCGACCAGCTCTTGAAGGCGGCACGGGCAGCGGCAACCGCCTGGTTCAGCTCTTCCTCGCCACAGGCGGGGACCTGGCCGATCACTTCTTCATTGGCCGGGTTGACGACGTCCAGCGTCTCTGCCGTGCCAACCATCTCGCCGTTGATCAAATTCTTATATTGGGTAACCATCGTGTTCTCCTTAGGGACTTTATATTTGAATCACTTATACTGTTTTACAAGGCCGTCCGCGCCATTCAATTTGATAGAGTGTAGCGGATCGGCAGAGTCTTGAGCCCGCCGACAAAAGTCGACTTGGCGCGGACCGGTTCGCCTGCCAGTTCCAGCGTCTCGATCCGGTCGAGCAGCTCGTTGAACAGGATTTTCATTTCCATCCGGGCCATATGCAAGCCGAGACATTGATGGGCACCGGCACCAAAAGCGATATGACGGTTTGGCGAGCGGCTGGCGTCAAATTTGCGCGGATCGGAAAAGACAGCCGGGTCATGATTGGCCGCGATATAGCTGATCATCAGCCAGTCATCCTTGGCGATCTTCTGCCCACCCAGCTCGGTATCCTCTGCCGCCGTGCGCATGAAATGCTGCACCGGTGTCGTCCAGCGGATCGCTTCCTCGACAATGCCGGGCAGCAGGTCGCGATCGGCCTTGAGCCGGGCAAATTGTTCGGGATCGCGCGCCAGCGCCATCATCGCGCCAGCGGTCGAGGCGGATGTCGTATCATGGCCCGCCGCCGCCAGAATGATATAATAGCCGGCCATGTCCCGGTCGCTGAGATGCGCCCCGTCGACTTTGGCATTGGCGATCACGCTCGCCACATCATCGGTCGGGTTTGCGCGTTTTTCCTGCGTCAGCTTGGCAAAATAGGCCTCAAAGTCGGCAACCGCGCCCACCACTAGCTGCATGATCTGCTCGGGCGTCATATTGGCCATGCCCGACTTGTTGAGATCCTCGTCCTGACCGCCGAACATCTGCTGGGTGAGGAACAGCATCCGCTGTTCGTCCGCTTCCGGCACGCCCAGAATCTGCATCACCACGTGCAGCGGATATGGCGCCGACACCAGCGGCACGAAGTCCGCTTCGCCGCCAGCATCGACCAGCCGGTCAACCGTCACCTTGGCGAGCGCGCTGATCTCGTCTTCCATCTGGCGAATATTCTTCGGCATGAACCAGTCCTGCGTCAGTCGCCGATATTGCGGATGCGTCGGCGCATCCAGCGCAACCAGCGAACGGACCAGATTGGGGTCGCCGCCGGTGATCGACTTGACAAAGGCGCCGCTGTTCTTGTCGCTGAACGTGACACTGCGCGGACTGTTCAGGAACAGCTTGTTGTCCTTGCTGATCCGCATCACGTCATCATAACTGGTGACCAGCCAGAACGGATCGTGGATATCGTCGTTGACCACCTTCGCAACCGGCGTCTCGGTGCGCAACCGGTCGAAACGGTCGAGGAGCGCATCCCAATTGACATAATGGGCCGGGTCAATAATCGCCTGCGCATCCGCCTCGGACAAGATGGGTTCAGCCTGCGTTGCCATCAGGCTGGCTCGCTTTCCTGCTTCTTCCAATATTCGTCGCGGAGCAGCCGCTTGTAGAGCTTCCCTGTAGCATGGCGCGGCAGTTCGGCACGAAAATCGATCCGCCGCGGGACCTTTACCCCGGACAGCGACTTGCGGAGATAGGCTTCCAGTTCCTGCGCCAGCTCGTCCCCCGCGTCGGCCATGTCCATCGGCTGCACCACCGCGACCACCTTCTCGCCCATATCCTCGTCCGGCGCGCCGATAACGGCGGCATCCGCGACCTTTTCATGGGTGACCAGCAGATTCTCAATCTCCTGCGGGTAGATATTCACGCCGCCGGAAATGATCATGAAGCTCTTGCGGTCGGTCAGATATAAAAAGCCGTCCTCGTCCAGCTTCCCGACATCGCCCAGCGACGTCCATCCTTTTTCATGCGTGGCCGCCTTGGTCTTCTCCGGGTCGTTATGATATTCGAATTGTGCGCCGCCTTCGAAATAGATCTGGCCTTCCTCGCCGACCGGGACCTCCTCGCCATTTTCATCGCAGATATGCACAATGCAATTGATCGGCTGCCCGACCGCGCCCTTGTGCGACAGCCAGCCTTCGCTGTTGCAGAAGACAAAGCCGTTACCCTCGGTTCCGGCATAATATTCGTTGAGCACCGGCCCCCACCATTCGATCATGGCCTCCTTGACCGGTACCGGCACCGGCGCTGCCGCATGGATCGCGCTCTTGATCGCGGACACGTCATATTTGGCGCGGATCTCCTCCGGCAGTTTCAGCATGCGGACGAAATGGGTTGGCACCCACTGGCCGACATCGCATTTATATTTCTCGATCAGCCGCAGCGCATCTTCCGGATCGAATTTCTCCATGATGACACTGGTGCCACCAAGCGCCTGCACCGCGATATTCCAGCGCAGCGGTGCCGCATGATAGAGCGGTGCTGGAGACAAATAGACGCAATCCTTGTGGAACCCGAAGATCGCCTCGGCCAGTACGGCAATCTTGTTCGGCCCGGCGATATTTTCATCTTCCGGCAACGGCAGCTTGACGCCCTTGGGCTGCCCGGTGGTGCCCGACGAATAGAGCATGTCGACCCCGGCGCGCTCGTCGGCGATCGGCGTATCCGGCATCGATTCGAGCACTGCTTCGATATCGCGCTCGTCGTCCACGCCAAAGATCAGCTGGTCCACCTCAGGATTCAACGTCCGCAACTGGTCAACCATCGGCAACATTTTCTGCGAACTGATCAGCAGCTTCGCGCCGGAATCTTTCAGGATATAGCTGACTTCGTCGGCAGTCAGTCGGCTGGAGATAGCGACCTGGAACAGGCCGGAACGCTGCGATCCCCAGGTGACGGGAAAAAATTGCCGGTGATTCTCCATGCAGAGGGCAACGGTATCACCGATCTGCAGACCCCGGCTTCGATAGAGCTGCGCGACCTTGTTCGACAGCTTGTCCAGCTCAGCATAAGTGATGACTTCTCCGGAGTTCGCCATGATTACGGCCGGCTTGTCCGGATGTTCCTGTGCGTGGACGGAAGGATGCATGTTCTGGCGTTCTCCAAGAGTTCGATCGCCCTAATTGGCGATTCGCTTTCCCGGCACCATGGTTTAATCGCGCAGTTAAATCAATCGAAAGTCACATCAATCGGTGATAGAAGCCAGGCATCGCCCCCTAATTCTCCACATAGATATCCACAGGCACAGTCAGATCCGCAAATATCCGGCCAATCGGTGCCATGCTCGTCGCTCCCTGTTCGATCTCGGACTCGAGCATCGTCTGGGCGTCCGCACCTTTCAGCAGAACGACCACGGTGCGCGCTTCACAAATTGCCGCCTTGGTGATCGTCACCAGCGGCGTATCGCCGTCCTCGGGCAGCAGGCCGACGGCTATTTTCTCCGGCGGCCCGTCGAGCGCTTCTTCCATGTCGGGGCTTTCCATGATCCCGGCGGTGCTGCCATCCGCGCCCATGCCGAGCAGGACCAGATCGGGCGGCCATTTGGTGTCGCGCAGCCGTGCATCAGCCGCGGCACCGGCCATGTGATAATCCTCATGCTCCGGTGCCAACGGCAACACGCGCGCTCCGCGGGTCAGAAACAGGCTGGCCAGTTTTTTCACATTGCTGCGCGGATCGTCGAGCGGAACCAGCAGGTCGTAGCTCGGGATGATCGTGACATATTTCCACTTGATCGGCTTTTCGGCGAGCGCTTCGAGGATAGGCATCGCCTCATCACTGGCGGGCAGCGCCAGCAGCGCATCGCCGCGCGCATCCAGAGCGCTTTCGATAATGAACTGGATATCGCCAGCAACCGCATCGACCATCTCTGCCTGATCGTCAAAGTCCCACCATTCGGGCAGGGATTCATCCTCCTCCGGAAGGTCGTCCATATCAAATTCTTCTAGTGCGTCTTCGAGTTTGCTCATGTTTCTTTCCGTCAATCCAGTTTCCCTGCGCTTCTAACGACTGTTCCGGACGAAACAAAGGTGAAACATCAGATTATCTGGTGCGAAATGGGAGGAATCGGGCGCGAAAATGGCACTTTTGCAGAGGGTCGGACCCGAATTCGCTTTACATATTCCGTCATGCCGTATTACTACAGTAAATCACTACAAATGGGGAGGAGACGATGCTGGATATTCTTGTCATGCTGGCAATCTGGTGGGCACCGGTGCTGGTCATCATCGGCGTCCTCGCCCTGCTGGGCAAGATTGAGGTTTCCGCCCCCTGGCTGGTCGCCTCTATCGCCTTTTACGCCATCTATGTCGCTGCAGTCTTTTCCCGCTTTCACATTCCCGGGTTTGAGGCGGCCTTTGGCGAGACCCAGTATAACTGGTCCGGCAAGCTGCTGGCCATCGCGACCTCGGCGGTGATGATCATTGTGACCGTCAGATCCTCCGAAAAACTGACCTTTGCCGATGCCGGTCTCACCTTCAGGCAGCGCGAGGGATCAGTTGGTCCGGCGCTGATCGCGATCGCGCTGATGATCGCCTTCATCATCGGCCTGCAGATGCTCGCCAATGACGGCGCCACGCTCGACACCGAAACTTTGCTCTATCAGGCGACCATCCCCGGCATCGACGAGGAGCTCATGTTTCGCGGATTGCTGCTGCTTGGCCTGTCGATGGCAGTCACCGGCAGGACCTGGAATCTGTGGGGCGCACCCGTCGGCTGGGCGGCGATCCTGGTCACGATAATCTTCGCTCTGGGGCACAGCATCATCGTCAGCGACGGCCAAATCCAGACGATCTGGATCGCGATGATCTACACCGCGATCCTCGGCTGGGCACTGATGTGGATCCGGCTGCGCACCGGCAGCATATTGCTGCCAATCATCGCCCATAATGCGACCAACTTCGTCGGCCAGTTCTTCTAGCTTGCGGGTGGCTCCACCGGTGGTTCATCAAGCACCAGCGCCGAAGGCCTCAATATCGTCAGTGACGCGGGCGCGCCGCTGTCTTTCTCCCGCGCGCTGATATCGATCTGGATGAAGCGCTGATCCTCGGTCAGCTTGGCATCCTGCGCCCACTGCCATTGCCAGCCGCCATTTTCGACCGTGCCGCTTTCCTGGCCAAGCGCTGGCGGACGCGGGTCGGTGAGAATTTCGACCGCCCGGTTGCGGACGACCGACTGGGCGACGACGCGCATTTCCAGCTCAGCGGCATTGTTGGTGGTATAGGCCTGCAACCGGATCAGCGAGAGGGCAGCGAGGCTGAACACCGACAGGGCGACCAGCATTTCGATCAGGGTGAAGCCGCGCTCTCCCGACTTTCCCAATCTCATCACGGTGCCGTCCCCGCCAACTTCACATCGCCCATTGCTGCAATCAGCACGCTGCGGCTCTGGTCACTGGCCTGCAACACAAGCTCGGCCTGATCGCTGGGCAAACCGGTACTTTCGAAACTGATCATCATCGGGCCGGCCTCGCCGGTCTGCGCGGTGACGCCATCGGACCAGTTGGTCGACACGAATGGCTTGTCCTCGATCACCGACCAGTTGCCCTTGCGTCGCTCCAGAAAACTGTAGCCGGACGGCGTGACCTGCACCGCCATCGGCCGGGATTGCAGGATCGCATTGTCACGCAGCGCTGCAGTGCGTGCAGCAAAGCGCTGCGCGTCTTCTTCGAGCGCGCTGCTGCCGCTCGGAAAAGAGAAAACCACGACCGAAGCCATCAGCCCGATGATCAGCAACACAACCATCAGTTCCACCAGAGTGAAGCCCGATGTATTTTCGCTTGCGACTGGGGTTTTCTGTCGGATCATTATCGTTCATTTAGCGAGTTGAGCGGAGCGAGTCTTGCAGAATCCATGAAGCCCTGCAATGACAGCGGCATAAGAACAGAAACGCAGGGCAAAGGAATTTTTGATGGCAGACGTCATTCTCTACGAGAAAAATGACCGCATCGTGACAATCACATTGAACAAGCCGGAAACGCGCAACGCGCTATCGAAAGATTTGTGCGAGGCGCTGGTCAACGCGATTAACAAGGCCGACGCCGATACCGGTGTCAGCTGCGTCGTGCTCGCCGCCAACGGCAAGAGCTTTTCCTCCGGCGGCAATCTGCACGAGATCAAGGCGATGACCGCCGAGCAGAATATGACGCCGCTGGACATCGAGAACTGGTACAAGACCGGCATCCAGCGCATTCCGCTGGCCTTTTTGGAAATCTCCGTGCCTGTGATCGCTGCGGTCAATGGCCATGCGATCGGCGCGGGCAACGACCTGACCACCATGTGCGATATCCGCATCGCCGGCGAAGACGCGATCTTCGCCGAGAGCTTCCTGCGCGTCGGCATCATCCCCGGTGACGGCGGGGCCTGGCTGCTGCCGCGGATCATCGGTCAGGCGCGGGCCAACCAGATGCTGTTCACCGGCGAGTTTATCGATGCCAACAAGGCGCTGGATTATGGTCTGGTGTCGGAAGTGGTGGCCAACGACAAGCTGCTCGAACGCGCCTATGAACTGGCGGAAATGGTCGTCGGCCTGCCGCCGCTGGCGATCCGCAAGACCAAGGAACTGGTGCGCACCGCGCAGAGCGTGACGCTCAAGGAAAATCTCGATCAGGCCGCACTGTTTCAGGGCGTCCTGCAACAACTCGACGACCACCGCGAAGCAATTGATGCGATACTCGAAAAGCGCAAGCCGGTGTTCAAGGGGGCGTAGGATGTTCTCCCGCGAAGGCGGGAGTCCATCTTCCAATGGTGCCTAGAAGAAATTCCAGGAGATGGGCCCCTGCCTGCGCAGGGGAACAGATAGGAGAGATAGAATGAAAAAGTCCGCAATTTTGATCGCAGCCCTGATCTCGGCAGCGCCTCTATGGGCAGCCCCTCCCGAAGGCGTCGCCACCGAGGCGACCAAGGCCGCCAATGCCAGGGTCGCGGCGGAATTGCCGATTGCCGACCAGACCGATTTCGAAAATGCCAATCGCGGTTTTCTTGCGAAAATCGAGGGCGATAAAATTCTCAACGAGGATGGCTCGGTCGCCTGGGATTCGCACCAGTTCGACTTTATCACCGGCGCAGCTCCCGATACGGTCAATCCGTCGCTCTGGCGGCAGGCAAAGCTGAACAGCATCCACGGCCTGTTCGAGGTCGTGCCCGGCATATACCAGATCCGCGGCTATGATCTGGCGCAGATGACGCTGATCGCTGGCAAGACCGGATGGATCATCATCGATCCCCTCACAACCCCTGCCCCGTCGAAAGCCGGGCTCGCGCTGGCCAACGAGACGCTTGGCGAGCGGCCAGTGGTCGCGGTGATCTTCACCCACAGCCATGGTGATCATTTCGGCGGCATCGCCGGAGTCGCTTCGCCCGAGGATATCAAGGCGGGCAAGATCCAGGTCATTGCCCCTCACGGCTTTCTCGCCGAATCCGTGGGTGAAAGCGTGATCGCCGGCACCGCGATGAACCGGCGGGTGCAATATCAGTTCGGCACCGCCCTGCCGGTCGGTACTACCGGCAATGTCGGCGGCGGCCTCGGCCAGAAACTGTCGAGCGGCGATGTGTCGCTGGTGCCGCCGACCCGATCGATCAGCAAGGATGGCGAGACACTGGTGATCGACGGCATCACCTTCGACTTCATGGATGCGGGCGAAACCGAGGCACCGGCCGAGATGGTCTTCTACATCCCGCAGTTCAACGCCCTGCATAGCGCAGAGGTCGCAACCCGCACCTTCCACAATGTGCTGACGCCGCGCGGCGCGCTGGTTCGCGACACGCTGAAATGGAGCAAGGTGATCGACACGATGCTCGCCAAATATGGCGACAAGGCGGACGTCATGCTGGCTTCCCATCACTGGCCGACCTGGGGATCGGACAATGTGCAGGCAGCGCTGAAGAACCAGCGCGGCATCTATCGCTATGTCCACGACCAGACCATGCGTCAGGCCAACCAAGGCGCGACCATGGACGAGATTGCAGAGAATATCGGCGAGCCGGATTTCGCCAAGACCGACTTCGGCGTGCGCGACTATTACGGCACGCTCAACCACAACAGCAAGGCGGTTTACCAGCGCTATTTCGGCTGGTGGGACGGGGTGCCGGCGCATTATCACGAATTGCCGCCCGAAGAAGCCTCGAAAAAATATGTGGAAGCGATGGGCGGTGCCGCCAAGGCGCTGGCGGTCGGAGAGAAGGCTTTCAACGAAGGCGATTACCGCTGGGCGGCCACGGTCTTCAACCATCTGGTGTTTGCCGAT
Source organism: Parasphingorhabdus sp. (assembly GCF_048269865.1). GTDB lineage: Bacteria > Pseudomonadota > Alphaproteobacteria > Sphingomonadales > Sphingomonadaceae > Parasphingorhabdus. The sequence continues at coordinate 93,830 of NZ_JBLWUA010000008.1, forward strand.
CCCGCCGATGAAGCGGCGAAACAATGGCTCGCCTCTACCTACGAGCAGCTTGGCTTCCAGTCTGAAGCCGGCACCTGGCGCAATATCTATCTGGTCGGTGCCCATGAATTGCGCGAAGGCAATAATATCAAAAATGCGATCAGCACTGCCAATGCCAAGGTGCTCAATGGCATCCCGGCGGTCGACCTGTTCGACGCCATCGCGACCCGCTTCAATCCCGCCAAGATGAAGGGCGACGGCGGCATCCTCCGCTTCTGGTTCCCGGACCGCAAGGAAGCGGTGAGCATTGATCTCGGCAAGAGCGTCCTGTTCCCGCGCGGGGAGGATTATTCGATTACCGCCGACGGATCGGATGTGCAGATTACGATCAGCCGGGTGGACTTTACCAAACTGCTGATGCGGCAGACCAGTCCGATGCAGCTGATCCGGGACAAACAGATGATCATCAGCGGCGATGATGCCTTGATGGCCAACATGTTTATGGCGCTCGACGAGGTCAATCCGCAGTTCGATATTGTGACGCCATGAACAGCGGCGGACAGACCAAACCCGTTCATGCTGAGCTTGTCGAAGCATCATGGCAAGCGTCCTTCGACAGGCTCAGGACGAACGGCGATAGTTACAAAGGCCTAAATGATGCAAAGATTTAACTTCCCCGTCATCCAGCCCGATCCGGCGCTCGAGGAGTTGCGCGGCGAATTGCAGGCTTTTCTGAAGGAAGAGCACGAGGCGGGCAATTTTCGCCCCGAACCGGAATGCTGGATGGCCTCCGCCGATCCGGAATTCTCGAAAAAAATGGGCAAGCGCGGCTGGATTGGCCTGACATGGTCCTCGCAATATGGCGGTCACGACAAGTCGGCGCTGGAACGCTATATCGTGACCGAGGAAACCTTGCGCGCCGGCGCGCCCGTTGCCGCGCACTGGATCGCTGATCGCCAGCACGCGCCGATGCTGCTCGCCCATGGCACCGAGGAGCAGAAGCTCGATATCCTGCCCCGCATCGCCGCCGGCGAATGCTATTTCGCGATCGGTCTCAGCGAACCCGGTGCCGGCTCCGACCTCGCCAATGTCAAAACGAAAGCCGAAAAGGTCAGCGACGGCTGGAAGATCAACGGCCAGAAAATCTGGTCGTCCGGCGCCCATATCTGCCACTATATGGTGGCCCTGCTGCGCACCTCGCCCGCCGATGGCCGCAACCGCCACGTCGGCCTGTCGCAGATCATGATCGACCTCAGCCTGCCCGGTGTCACGGTCAAGCCGATCGTCGACCTGTCCGGCGATGCCCATTTCAACGAGGTCTATTTCGAGGATGTGATCGTCCCCGACGACTGTCTGCTCGGCGCAGAGGGCGGCGGCTGGGCACAGGTCACCGGCGAACTGGCGATGGAACGCTCGGGTCCGGAGCGTTTTCTGTCGAGCTATATCACGCTGGAGACCGCGCTGGGACAGCTGAGCGGGAAAATGGGTTCCGACTCCCAGGCACGCCTCGGCAAGCTGATCGCCAATCTGCGCACGCTGCGCGGGATGTCCTGGGCGATCGCCAATCTGCTCGATCAGGGCGTTTCGCCCGAAACCGAGGCAGCGCTGGTCAAGGATCTCGGCAATAGACTGGAAAATGACCTGACCCAGCAAGTCCGGGCGATGCTGAACGACCTGCCGCCCGAAGACTGGAGCCCGGACATGCGCCGGATCATGAATATCGGCGTGCTGCGCTCCCCACCCAACACACTGCGCGGCGGCACCACCGAAGTGATGCGCGGCATTATCGCCCGCCAGCTGGGGCTCCGGTGATGAGAGCGGCAGAGCAATGCGCTCCGCACTCGATGCGGAGTCCTGAAGGCACAGGCGCACGCTGTAACACAGAGCTCCGCATCCAGTGCGGAGCACGGTCGGAGACTGTCATATGATCAACACCGAAGGCATGGTCGCCGAAACGGCCACGAAAATTTACACCGATCTGTGCGGCCGGGACGTGCCGCATCTGGCAGAAGCCGGTGAATATCCGCAGGCGCTATGGGACGCGCTTGCCGAAAACGGCCTGCCGCTGGCCTGGGTCAGCGAAGACAATGGCGGCTTTGGCGCCGAATTGGCCGAGACGTTCGGAGCCATCTGGGCCTCCGCGCAGGCGGCCTCGCCGGTGCCGTTTGCCGAAACGCTGATCGCCAACTGGATGCTCGACAAAGGCGGACTTCCACCCGCCGACGGCAGCGCCAGCTTCGCGCTCAGCGGCCATACGCCGAGTGCTGACATTCCTTTTGGCATGCACGCCGACAAGATCGTGCTGTTCGACGCCGCCCATCACGAAATCGCCCTGTTTGATAATCGCGCTGGCGTCCGCTCGCCAGAGGAAGCCCTGTCTCCCGACGGCATGACGCAATTTGTCTTTTCCGGCCATCTGGCGGAGCAATCGGCCAAGACCGACCTGTCGCGGCGCGCCTTCGAGGCAATGATCCTGACCGTTCGCGCCGTACAGATGGCTGCGACCATGGAAAGCGCGCTCAACCTGTCGATCGAATATGTTTCGCAGCGCGAACAGTTTGGACGGCCGCTATCCAAATTCCAGGCGATCCAGCACCAGCTGGCGGTCGCCGCGTCGGAATGCGCCGCCGCGACCATGGCCGCGACCCAGGCGGCCAGCGCCATCGCTCGCCACGCCGATGATCCGGAACAGGCGTGGCACGAGGCCGTGATCGCCAAGGTCCAGATCGGGCATAGCGTCGAGGCAGTGACCGTGCCCTTTCATCAGGTCCACGGCGCGATGGGCTATACGCAGGAATATGATCTGCACCATTATACGAGGCGGCTCTGGGCATGGCGCGATGCGCTGGGCAACGAGCATCACTGGTCTCGCCAACTGGGCGAGGAACTGGCCGCAACCACCCCGGATCAAATCTGGCAAGGCGTGACTACAGGCGACTGGACGGGGGACAAACCGGCTGCTAGTTAATCGCGCGATTAAATGATTCCCGGATGGAGCAAACATGCCTCCAATCCTTCTAAAAAACAGGAGCAAAATCCCATGAAAACACGCATCACCGAGCTTTTCGGCATCGAACATCCGATCATCCAGGGCGGCATGCATTATGTGGGATTTGCCGAACTGGCGGCAGCGGTTTCCAACGCTGGCGGACTGGGCATTATAACCGCCCTGACCCAGCCGTCCGCTGCGGCACTGGCCGACGAAATCGCCAAGTGCCGGGACATGACCGACAAGCCGTTCGGCGTGAACCTGACGTTCCTGCCGGTGGTCAATGCGCCCGATTATGAAGGCATGGTCAAGGCGATCATCGACGGTGGCGTCAAGGCCGTCGAAACCGCCGGCAATAATCCGGTGCAGGTGCTGCCCGCGCTGCACGATGCCGGGATCAAGGTGATCCACAAATGCACCGCCGTCCGCCACGCGCTGAAGGCGCAGAGCATCGGCTGCGACGCGGTATCGGTCGACGGCTTCGAATGCGGCGGCCATCCTGGCGAGGATGATATTCCAAACATGATCCTGCTGCCCCGCGCTGCTGATGAGCTGGAGATTCCCTTTGTCTCCTCCGGTGGTCAGGCCGACGGCCGCAGCCTCGTCGCCTCGCTGGCAATGGGCGCGGAAGGCATGAACATGGGCACCCGCTTCATCGCCACCAAGGAAGCGCCAGTGCATCAGAATGTGAAAGACGCAATTGTCGCTGCCAGCGAACTCGACACCCGCCTGGTGATGCGCCCACTGCGCAATACCGAACGCGTACTGACCAACCCGGCGGTTGAACGGCTGCTCGAAATCGAGAAGGAAAAGGGTGCCGATCTGGAATTCAAGGATGTCATCGAGCAGGTCGCGGGCGTCTATCCCAAGATCATGCTGGAAGGCACGATGGACGCCGGTGCCTGGAGCTGCGGTATGGTCGCTGGCCTGATCAACGATATCCCGACCTGTCAGGAACTGATCGACCGGATCATGGCCGAAGCCGACCAGATCATCAATGGGCGCCTGAAAGGCTTCCTGGCGGCCTGATCGTGGAACCCTATCAGCCGCTCAGCCGCTCCATCGCCGGCAAGATTGCGATCATCACCGGCGCGGCCAGCGGCATGGGCCGCGCCACCGCGCATCTTTTTGCGTCGGAAGGCGCGCATGTCGCAGTGACCGATCTGGATCAGGGCCGATGCGACGCCGTCGTGCGCGAAATTGAAGAAGCTGGCTATCCAGGGTCCGCAGAGCCATGGGCGCTGGATGTCAGCAACCCCGACGCGATCAAGGCGGTGGTCGCCGACATCGCGCAAAGCCTGGGCGGCATCGATATCCTGGTCAACAACGCGGGCTTTGCGATTCCGGCGGATGTGGCGGAAGAAAGCTATGAGCAGAGCTGGTCGCCGACACTCGAAGTAATGCTGTCTGCCCATCAGCGAATGATCCGCGCGGCGCTGCCCCATCTGCGCAAGGCCGAGCATCCGCGCATCGTCAATGTCGCGTCTACCGAAGGACTGGGCGCTTCGCCGGGCAACAGTCCCTATGTCGCGGCGAAGCACGGCGTGATCGGGCTGACCCGCGGCCTGGCCGTCGATCTTGGCCGCGAAGGCATCACCGTCAACTGCATCTGCCCCGGACCGATCCGCACCGGTATCACCGACGGCATCCCGGAAGAGCACAAGACCATCTATGCCAAGCGCCGAGTGCCGCTGCGCCGCTATGCAATTCCCGAAGAGGTGGCGCATATGACCCTGTCCTGCGTCCTGCCGGCAGCGGCCTTCCTGACCGGAGCGGTGATCCCGGTCGACGGCGGCCTGACGATCAAGAACGCCTGAACAAAAGGCCTCCGGAATCGATTCCGGAAGCCATTGCTTGAGTCAAGATCGCTCCATTCTATCGAAGCGCATTGCCGATCACTGCGCCGATCAGGCCGCTGCCAACCGCGATCAATAGCGCATCATTGCCGGAGCGAACCCATTGATAGCCGCGCGGCGCGTGGGACAGCCGGTAGGCGCGGGGATTGTTGATCACCCGGTAATTGCTCGCATAGCGCCGGTCGAAGCGCTGGCCCTTGGCCCAGTGCCGGTGCTGGACGGCCCCATAGCGCTGGCCATTGTAGCGACCACGCTGGATGTTGTTTCTTGTCGTGCTTCTCGTGACCACACGCTGACCGTTTCTCTTGGTCACCGTTTTCTTGACCACACGCTTGCCATTATGATGCTTCACCGACTTCTCGACCGTCCGGTGCGATGCGGCCGCAGCCTGGGCGGTGACCATCGGCGAGACAGCCATTGTCGTGACTGCCAAAGCCATCAGAAATTTTTTCATCTCGAATTCCTTTTCTGTTCGGCGCCAACTGCGGCGTCACAAACAGAAATAGGGGCAAGCTGTCGCAGGCCTTTGTCAGATTCGCACTTTTTTGTACTGGTTTGTCGCAGAAACCCGATCCGGTTCATCGGGCGATCAGCTAGCAGGGCATTAGTCCGTCCAAAGCGCCAATACCGCCCGCAGCGCCGTCACCAGCGCCAGCGGCTGGTCGAGCATAAGATGATGTTCGGCGTCCGGCACCGCGATCATCGGAATATGGCCGCCGCCGAGTTCGCGGAGATAGGCCGCGCTGTCGCCATCGAACAACTTGCTCTTCTCGCCATAGACGATCGCCAGCCGGTGCGGCAGATCGGCAATGCGCTGCGGCGTCTGCGCCCATTTCGCCATGTCATTTTCGTTGCGGTGAAACACCATCGGATCGAATTTCCAGGACCAGCCCTGCTGTTCGCCGTCATCGACCCGGCGCAGCGAATGATAGGCCATATATTCCATGAGGAACGGCTGCTGCACCGGCTGCGGCGGCGCCAGCACAAAGCGCTCCCGTGCCGATGGATAGTCCGGATAGAGTTTGTTCGGCCGATCCGATCGACCGGAGCCGGGAGGGCCACCACCATTCTCGAAATGGGCCGCCAGCCGTTCCGGCCGCATCACCATCAGGTCGCAGATAATCAGCCCGCCAAAACGTTCGCCCGCCATCTCCATCGCAGTCAGCGCGACGCCGGAGCCAAAGCTGTGGGCAATGATCTTCGGTTTCACGGCCCCGGAAAACAGATCCAGAGCCTCGGCGATCGCCACCATGTCGCTGGCGCGCTTGTCGCCATCGCAATCGGCGGACATTTCGCTCTCGCCCATCCCGGCCAGATCATAGGCGATGATGTCATAGTCCCCGGCCAGGAATGGCGCGATAAAGGCAAAGCAGCGCGCATGGGCGAGAAAGCCGTGAGTCATCAGCAGCGGCGGCTTGCCGCGCGTGCCCCAGCGGAAATAATGGACCTTGTGCCCATTCACTTCAACAAAGGCTTCCTCGCGCGGCAATGCCATTGCCTCGACAAACCATGCCGGCAGGTCCTGATCACCAGCCCAGATATCCACGATATCCGGGCTGGCTGTTGTCACATGGTCATCCATTGGGGAGCTTATTCGCCCTTCCAGTCCGGCTTGCGCTTCTGGGCAAAGGCCAGCGAGCCTTCCTGCGCATCCTTGGAGGTGAAGACGGGGCCCGTGATTTCCGCCTGCTTCTTCCAGGCTTCCTCGCTGGTCCAGTCGTAGCTTTCGTTGATGATCTTCTTGGTCGCTTTCAGCGCCAGCGGGCCATTGGCCGCCACCGTGGTCGCCAATTCGATCGCCGCGTCCAGCGCAGCGCCTTCGGTGACACGATTGACAAAACCGACTTCATAGGCGCGCTGTGCGGTGAAAAAATCACCGGTCAGCGCCCATTCCATGGCAATGCGTTTGCCGACCAGTTGCTGCAACTTGATCACGCCGCCAGCGGCTGCCACCAGACTGCGCTTCACTTCCGGAATGCCGAATTTCGCGTTCACATTGGCCACGCACAGATCGCAGGCCAGCGCCAGTTCGAGGCCGCCCGCCAGTGCATAACCTTCGACCGCAGCGATCAACGGTTTTTCCGGCCCCTTTTCGGTGATACCGCCAAAGCCATAGCCTTTGACCGCAGGCGTTTCACCGCGCAAAAAGCCCTTGAGATCCATGCCGGAACAGAAAGTGCCACCCGCACCGGTAATGATCCCGGCGTTCAGGCTATTGTCGCTGTCGAGCTGTTCCATCGCCGCACGAATGCCTTCCGCAGCAGCCTTGGTCATCGCGTTCTTGGCTTCCGGCCGGTTGATGGTGACGATGATGAAACCATCGCGAATTTCGGTGAGTACTTCAGACATGTTTGTTTCTCCTATCTTTGCTCAAACCGCTAGTCCTGAGCCTGTCGAAGGACGCTTCAAGTCCACAGGCGCAGTTCGACAAGCTCAGTGCTAACGGCAAATTTTACATTCAATCAAACAGCAATCCCGCCAGTTTCGACCGTTGATAAGCCGCATCGCCGATCAGCGCGCCTGACAAAATTGCTTTCCGCCGGTGGAGCTGCGCGTCACAATCATGGGTGAAGCCGAAGCCGCCATGGAACTGGATCGCGCGATCCGCCGACGAGGAATAGCTTGAATGGGACTGCGCCGCCGCCATCCGTACCGCAACTTCGCCGCGGCCCTGTTCGCCCCAGCTGTGCGCAGCGCTGTAGAGATGCGTCCGCGCCTTTTCATATTCGACATAATTGTTGACCGTCGGGTGCTTCAGCGCCTGATAGCTGCCGATGATCTTGCCGAACTGCTTGCGGGTTTTGAGATATTCCAGCGTATAATCAATCACCGCCTGCGCGCCGCCGGTCATTTCGGCGGCATGGATCAGGCCGGCTGCCAGCTCGATCTTCTCCAGCGTCTCGCGGGTCCGCGACGCGTCAAACAGCGCATCGGCGGAGACGGTCACGCCGTCCAGAGTCACTTCATAGCTGCGCGCGGTTTCGTCGATCACCGTTTCGCGGCGCAGCGCGCCATCGGGCAGCGCCGAGCGTTCGATCAGGGCAAAGCGCACCGCGCCATCCATCTTGACCGAAGCGATGATCAGTTCCGCGCTGTCGGCCCAGAGCACCAGCTGCTTCTTGCCGGACAGGGTCACCGTGCCGCCGCTCTCGGTCGCGCCGCATTCGATATTGGCCAGATCCCAGTCGCCATTATCCTCTCGCAGCGCCAGCGTTGCTGCGGTGCCCGCCGCGATCTTTGGCAGCCATTCCGCCTGTTGCGCTTCACTGCCACCAGCGAGCAGCGCCTGCGCCGCCAGCGTCGTCGATCCGAACGGCGTGCTCATCAGATTGCGGCCCATCTGTTCGACGATCGGCACGACTTCGGCCATCGAAAGACCGACTCCGTCATGCGCCTCGGGAATCGCGATCGCCAGCCAGCCGAGTTCGCCGATTTCTTTCCAGATCGCGGGATCATAGCCGAGTTCGTCGTCGATCAGTCCCCGGACCTTGTCGATCGGGCTTTTATCACGACAGAAATTGGTCGCCACGTCCATCAGTTCGATCTGTTCTTCGGTCGTGCCGATTGTGCCTAGATTATCCATATATTCCCTCAATTTCCCAAATGCTGGTCCAGACCGTTAGCCCTGAGCCTGTCGAAGGGCGCCTCGCGATCGAGAGCCGTGGTTCGACAAGCTCACCACTAACGGCAGCTCCAATCCCTATCTCGTTTTCGGCAACCCGAGCGCATGCTCTGCAACGATGTTCCGCTGAATTTCCGACGTCCCGCCGCCGATGGTGGCCGAGAAACTGTTCAGATAGCTGCGATGCCAGTAGCCGTCATCGACCGCATTTTCGTCGCCGACATAATAGCCCGCCTTGGTGCCCTGGAAAGCGAGTGAAAATTCGGTCAGTTCGCGGATCAGTTCGGTGCGCGCCAGCTTGTTCATCAGTGGCAGCCCCATCGGCCGGTCCTGCATCAACTGCGGCATCCGGCGGCGGGTGTTGTTGAGATTGAGCGCCTGGATATCGATCATATATTGCGTCATCTTGTCGCGCATCACCGGGTCGTCGAGCAGCGGTTTGCCGTTACGGACCGAATTTTTTGCCAGCTCGACGATTTCCATCACGTCCAGTTCCTTGACGAAATAGCCGCCGACCGGCTTGACCTTGGCGCCGCGCTCATATTCCAGCGTCTTCATCGCCATCGACCAGCCATTTCCCTCGCCGCCAAACAGGCAGTCGGCGGAAATGCGGGCGTCGGTAAAGAAGGTCTGGACGAAGCCATATTCGCCGGTCAGTTTCTTGATGCGGCTGGTGGTGATACCGTCGATCTTCATCGGATTGAGGAAGAAGCTGAGTCCTGCATATTTGTTCGGCGCGTCAAAATCGGCGCGCGCCAGCAGGATCATATATTTCGCGCGGTCGCCGAGCGAGGTCCAGATTTTCGAGCCATTGAGCACATATTCGTCACCGTCGCGGACGGCTTTCAATTGCGCGTTGCCGAGATCCGATCCGTTCTCCGGCTCCGAAAAGCCCTGGCACCAGATATCCTCGGCGCTGAGCATCGGCTTGATATATTTCTGCTTCTGCTCCTCGCTGCCAAGATCGAGGATCAGCGGTCCCGCCCAGCCGTTGCCGATCGCATTGAGCATGATCGGCGCATCATATTTCTTCATCGCCCGTGTGGCTGCCCGCTGATATTCGCTGTGCAGACCGCCGCCGCCATATTCCTTCGGCCAGCTGGCACCGAGATAGCCCGCTTCATAGACCTTGCGCTGCCAGTCGCGGAGGAAATCGAACTGCTCGTCCGTCGATACTTCCATGAAGGTCAGCGGCAGCATGAAACCGGGATCGCGGACGGTATTTTCCTTGAACCAGGCGTCGGCCTGTTCGGTATAGTCCTTGAGTTCGGCTGCACTCGGTTTGTCGGCCATGGGTCTTGCTCCAGATTGCTTATCAATAGGGCCAGTGGCACGATGCCATTGCCCGGGATATTGTTTGAATCAATAGTGAGGTTAATTGAACGATTAAATTGCAAAAAGCAATGGTTCGGACCTGCTAATTCAGGCGGATGGAGAGAAATATGGTCAGCGACGATTTTAGCGGGCAGAAACATGTCATGTGCCGGGCCTGCCACGCCCATTGCGGCCTGATCGTCGATTTCGAGGACGGTGTCCCGGTCAAGACCCACGGCGACAAGGATAACCCGGAATTCGAGGGATATAGCTGCATCAAGGGACGGCAGCTCGCCAATTATCACAGTTTCGATACCCGCCTGCTGACCAGCTACACCGGCATGAAGCACGGCGAAAAACAGGCGGTACACTGGCGCGATGCAGCGCGCGATATCGCCCAGCGGCTGGAGCATATTGTCGACGAACATGGCCCCGACGCGGTCGCGTCCTATGTCGGGACCTTCGGCTATAATAATGTCAACGCCCATGCTTTCATGCTGGCGCTGATGGATGCCATCGGTTCGACGTCGGTCTATGACAGCGTTACCATCGACCAGCCGGGCAAGGGCATTGCCCGCGCGCTGATCGGCCCCTGGCTCGCCGGCGCGCCGCGCGTCGGGGACTGGGACGGGCTGATGCTGGTCGGCACCAATCCGGTGGTGTCGATGAACGGCGGCCTCGGCATGAATCCGGCCAAGAAACTGCACGATGCCAAGAAGCGCGGGATGCAGCTGATCGTTATCGATCCGCGGATTACCGACAGCGCCCGTCAGGCCGATATCCACCTGCAATGCCGCCCTGGCCAGGACCCGATCCTGATCGGTGCCATCGCGAAAATTGTGATCAACGAAGAGCTGTACGACAAGGATTTCGTTGCTAGCGATGTCGACGGGTTCGAAGCGCTCAAACAAGCCGTTCAGCCTTTCGACGCCGGACCAGCCGCCGACCGTGCAGGCGTGGCGGCAGAGGATATCGTCCGTGCTGCGCGCATGTACGGCAGCTGGAAAAAAGCGAGCATCAGCGGCGGCACAGGCACCAATATGTCCGGCGGCGGCAATATCACCGAATATCTCAATCTGGCACTGACCTCGATCATGGGCCACTGGCTGCGCGAAGGCGATCTCAACCGCCGAACCGGCGTGTTCACCAAGCCCGCATCTCCGATTGCAGCGACGCCCGGTCCGATCCCGGCCTGGGGCTTTGGCCGCAAGCTGCACAGCCGCGATCTCGAGCAGAGCATCTCCGGCATGCCGACGGCCGCCCTGCCCGACGAAATCCTGACCCCCGGCGACAAGCAGGTGAAGGCACTGATCTGCCTGGGCGGCAATCCGATGCTCGCCTGGCCCGATCAGCTGAAGACGTTCGAGGCGATGAAGGCGCTCGACCTGCTGGTCTGCATTGATCCACGCATGTCGAAAACCGCCGAGCTGGCAGACTATGTGATAGCGCCCAAGCTGCATTATGAAGTGCATGGCAACACCGCCGCGCCGGAAGTCTATGGCGGCTTCGGTGCTGGCTGGGGCTTTGAAAATAATTATGCGCAGGCCAGCCTGCCGATCATGGACGTGCCCGAGGGCTCCGACCTGTGCGAGGAATATCAGTTCATCCACGCGCTGGCTTCCGAACTGGGCAAGCCGCTCAAGGTCAAATCCTGGGCGCTTCTCGCTCACCCGCAGGAGCGCGAGGAAAAAGTGACCCTTATACCGCCCGGAGATACCCCCGATCCGATCAGCGCGTGGAAAGCCTCGCTCAACGGCTGCCCCGCCGATATAGAAGCGCTCTACGCGGACGAAGAGGTGCGGAAAGGCACGATCGTCGATGCGCAGGCGCTGCTGGTGCAGCCGAAGCCGGAGGGCTGGGAAGGCAAATTGTCCGTCGGCAATGCGGCGATGATGGAAGAATTGGAAGCCTATGCTGCCAAGCTGGACCAGCCGGTTGAGGATGGCGACTTCCCGTTCCGGCTGATCGGGCGGCGGATGACCGCGATCCACAACAGCAACTGGCACGAAGATCCGGTGCAGCGCAAACGCGTGCCGCACCACCCCGCCTATATGAACCCGGCCGATATGGAAGCGCTCGGCCTCACCGAGGATCAGCCGGTCGAGCTGGAATCGGAGCGCGCCTTCATCAGCTGCGTTGCCAAGGCCGACAAGACCGTCCGCGCCGGATGTGTTTCCACCCCACACAGCTGGGGCACCAATCCGGACGAGAAGGAAGATCCGCTTGGTGAAGGTGGCAACACCGGACGGCTGTCCTACAACGACCGCGACTTTGACAAGCGCACCGGCATCCCGCTGATGAGCGCGATCCCGATCCGGGTCCGCGCGAAGCAGCCGGCGGTGATGGAAGCGGCGGAGTAATTTGATCCTCTCCCATAGGGAGAGGAAGATGCCAGGAGACCCACCATGACCAATCCGTTGTTCGATCTCACCGGCGATGTCGCCGTCATCACCGGCGCCGGTCGCGGGATCGGCGAGGGCATGGCCAAGGTGCTGGCCGATGCCGGCTGTAACGTCGTCTGTGCCTCGCGCAGCATCGACCAGATCAGCCGTGTCGCCGACGCGATCAACGCCAGCAACAGCAGCGGTCGCGCCATCGCCCACGCTGCCGATGTAACCAGCGCCGAGGATATGGATGCCCTCGCCCAGCGTGCGGTCGACGAATTTGGCAAGCTCGATATCTGGGTCAACAATGCTGGCGGCTCTCTGGTATCGGCACCGCTCACCGAACTGGATGAAGCCGAGTGGGACAAGACGCTCGCAACCAACCTGACCTCCGTGTTCCACGGCGTTCGCGCTGCCTGTAAGCATTTCGGCGAGGGCAGCCGGATCGTCAACACCAGCTCACTGGCGGCGGAGGAACCCTTTCCCGGCAGCGGTCATTACAGCGCTGCCAAGGCTGGTGTGCTGATGTTGACCAAAACCCTCGCCCATGAACTCGGCCCCAAGACGCGTGTCAACGCGATCCTGCCCGGCTTTGTCCCTACCGAGACGGTCAAGAAGGCGCTGAGCATGAGCGACGAGGATTTTGTCGGCTTTGAAGACACGCTCGGCCTGCCCGCCGGACGGCTGGGCACGCCGACCGACATCGGCGCGCTCACGCTTTATCTGTGCGCGCCGGGCTCGGCCTGGATGACCGGCCAGTGCATCCGGCTGGCGGGCAAGCCCTGACGCCGCAGGCCGGTCGCAGGCGTCAGTTGTCGAGCACGATCCGGTAGCGCGCCTTGCCGCTTTCCAGATGCTCCAGCGCCTCGTTGATCTGGTCGAACGGGAAATGTTCGGTGACCACCTTGATGTCATGACGCGCGCAGAACTCGAGCATGTCGGCGACGGTGTGCGGACTGCCGACCAGCGACGAGGACAGCGAGAGTTGCGAGAACATCAACGGCATCAGCTGCAGCTCGGCCGGCACCGCCTGCACACCCAGGAAGTGCAGCCGGCCCTTTGGTTTCAGCATGGCGATGATCTGGTTCCAGTTGAGCGCCACATCCACCGTGCTCAGGATGACATCGAAACTGCCCGCGGCCGCCGCCAGGGCTTCCGGGTCGCGGGAATTGACCACCTCATGGGCGCCCAGCGCCATGGCTTCTTCCTTTTTCGAACTGCTGGAGGTCAGGGCGGTGACGTGGCAGCCCCAGGCCTTGCCGAATTGTAGCGCCAGATGCCCCAGCCCGCCGATGCCGAGCACGGCGATCCGGTCGGTCGGCTTGATGCCGAATTTCACAAACGGATTGAACACGGTGATACCGGCGCAGAACAGCGGCCCGGCATCAGCAACATCGATACCGTCCGGCAACTTGACCACGCTCACCCCGGAGGCACGCACAATATCGGCAAAAGCGCCGTTGCGGCCCGGCGAAACCGTTGACTGAACGGATTCGCACAGATTGTGGTCGCCATCGAGACACTGGGGGCAGGTCATACAATAATGCGAATGGCCACCCAGCCCGACCTTGTCGCCGACCTTGACGTGCGTCACTTCCGGTCCGACATCGATCACAGTGCCGGTCGCTTCATGCCCGCCGACAAAGGGAAACTCGGTTGCACCCCAGACATTGTCGCGGAGGCTGAGGTCGGTGTGACAAACACCGCAATATTCCACCTGGATATCAATATCATTGGAGCCCAGCGCCCCCAGTTCATATTCAAACGGTTCGAGTTTGCTTCCGGCCTTTGGCGCGGCATAAGCTTTTACAGTGCGCATAACGGTTCTCCCCATCAATCTAAATCTCGTCAGCGAGTCGCATATCTCGCCGTCGCTGGACACTGTCATATCAATGCATGCCGGCAACGATGAGCAGCGGCCAGCCTGCCGATTGTGGAATCCGCAAAGCCCGATGCACCACGAAAAAGGGCTCCGGAAATGATCCGGAGCCCTTCCATTCAAATATGATGCTTCAGCCTATCCGACGACGATCATCACCAGGGACGTGGCGATCAGCGCCGGGGTTTCGATGCCGTCGATTTCGACCACAACATTATAGGTCAGCAGCCAGCGGCCCGGCTGTTTTTCCACCGCATCGACCAATGTATGGCGGCCGCGTACCTTGGATCCGGCGCGCACCGGATTGAGGAAGCGAACCTTGTCGAAGCCGTAGTTGATGCCCATCACCGTGCCTTCGAGGCCCAGCGTCGTGCCATAGGAAAGCTTCGGCAACAGCGAGAGAGTCAGCAGTCCATGGGCGATGGTCCCGCCGAAAGGCGTGGCCTTCGCTTTTTCCTCGTCGATATGGATGAACTGGTGATCCTCGGTGCAGTCGGCGAATGTGTTGATCCGGTCCTGGCCCACTTCGACCCAGTCCGAAACGCCCACTTCCTTGCCCTTCCAGGATTCGAGTTCGCTTGGTTTGATTGTTGGCATATTCTATCTCCTAAATGCTTGGGTATTTCCGTTAGTGGTGAGCTTGTCGAACCACGCCTCGGGTCGAGAAGCGCCCTTCGACAGGCTCAGGGCTAACGGAAATTCAACAGCTCTACTTTGTTCTAACCCTTTGATTCTTCCTGCATCCGACGGAAGAATTTGCCGCCCTGGCCGCCGCCATTGGCATATTCCTGCATACCGGTTTCATCGAGGATCTTGTCGATATTGTCAGCGATCGCTTCGGCAGAGCGCTTGTCTTCCGGCAACCAGACACCTTCGGTTTCAAAGATTTTCGCCGCAGCATAGCCACCGGCACCGGCGGTCAGGATCGTCTTCGAAGGCGCGCCATCGCTGCACAGATAGACCACAGCCGGGGTTACCGCTTCGGGAACCAGCAATTTCAGGGCTTCTTCCGGCATGATGTCTTCGGTCATGCGGGTTGCTGCAACGGGGGAGATGCAGTTGGTGTGGATGCCCTTGCCGGCGCCTTCCTGGTGCAGGCTGTTCATCATGCCGACAACGGCCATTTTTGCCGCGCCATAGTTGACCTGTCCGAAATTGCCATAGAGGCCGGTCGACGATGTGGTCATCACGATACGGCCATATTGGCGTTCGCGCATATGGTCCCATACCGCCTTGGTGCAATTCGCGCTACCGGTCAGGTGCACGTCCATGACGAACTGGAAATCTTCCATGGTCATCTTGTGGAAGCTCTTGTCGCGCAGCACGCCCGCGTTGTTGACGAGAATGTCGACATGACCCCATTTGGCGATCGCGTCGGCAACCATCTTTTCAACCGCTGGCATATCGGTCACGCTGCAACCCGCTGCCATCGCTTCGCCGCCTTCGGCTTCGATTTCAGCGACAACCTGTTCGGCAACCGTCGCGGAACCACCGGTGCCATCGCGGGCACCGCCAAAGTCGTTGACCACAACTTTCACGCCGCGGCGGGCCAGTTCCTTGGCATGTTCGCGGCCGAGGCCAGCGCCGGCGCCGGTGACAATGGCAACGCGATCGTTGAATTCTACTGTGCTCATAATGGAGTCCCTCTTTAATTGGATGATTAACGGAACCGATGCGCAATCAGTCCCGGTGAGTCAAGCGGCAAGGCCGCTATTTTGCGGCTGTTTTGACCTTCGTCCTGCCTGCCGTAGCGGCAGAAGCCGAAACCCGTTTCTTCGGTTTTTTCGGCTGCTTGGCCTTCTTCGCCCTGGCGGCCTTCGCGGCGGCTGCCTTTCGCTCGTCGGCCGCTTCCATCAGGTCGTCGAAACTTTGCGCAATGCAGTCCGCGTAAAATTCCGGATCCGGCATGATATTGCGGTCCGCCAGAAAGGTCAGGATGACATTGCCGTTATAGCTGGTCACCACATGGAACAATCCCTGTCCCTCGGCCAGAATCCCCATGCCGAAACTTTTGACCAGTCTGGCGCCGGCAAAATACATCTCGACCATTGGTCCGGGGACATTGGTGACGACGGTGTTTACCGCAGGATTGAACCGTTCGACCAGCCCGGCGCGAACCATCATCTTGGTTCCGGCTGCCGTCAAGCCGGCCGGCATCGCGCCTGACAATTCCATCAGCGTCTTGGCCCCCAGCGCCTGGGTCATCGCCTTGGACCTCTGGGTTTCGGCCATGATGAATTGCAGCCGTTCGCCAGTATCGGCGAGATGGGTGCCGACGCCGACCTGCATAATCGTCACCTGATTCCCGGCGCTATCCTTGTCATCGTCCGACCGGACCGACACAGGCGCGCCGATTTTCATCGTCTTTTCCGGCAGGTCGTCCTTGGCTTTCAGATAGGCCCGCATCGATCCGCTGACCACTGCGATCATCACATCGTTGACGGTTGCACCCGGAAAGCCTTCCCGGATTTTCTTGATGTCCGACAGGGCAAATTCTCGCCCGTCAAAAACGCGGTGCGGACTCAGTTTCTTGTTGAACCGGGTCTTCGGGATCGCGCCCTTGGCATCATCGCGCTGGCGGAATTCGCGCTGCACATCGAACAGCCGCTTCGGCATCGGAAGCAGTTTCTGCAGATTCTGCAAGCCGCGCACCGGATTGGCGATATTGTTGAACTGGGCCCTGGCGAGCAAGCCGAACGGGTTGGGGTCCGCTTCCGGTTCGAACTGCATGTCAAATTTTCGGGCTTTCATGTCCGCGTCGAGATCGTGCAGAGCCAGGGTCATCTGGAGACCGGACTGGCCATCAATCGCTGCGTGATGCATTTTATGCAGCACCGCGAAACTGCCTTTCGGGACGCCCTCGACATTGTCGAGGCCTTCGATCACCGTATATTCCCACAGCGGCTTGTTCATATCCATCGGCCGGGCATAGATACGCGCCGCCTGAATACATAATTGCCGCCAGTCGCCCGGCTTCGGCAACGCGATATGGCGGACGTGAAATTCGAGGTCGAAATTGGCGTCGTCAACCCAATAGGGGTGATCAAGATCGAGCGGCACCCGCACCAGTTTCTGACGAAAGATCCGCGCGCCGTCGAGACGGCCTTCGATATAGCGCAGGATATCCTTGAAACCGACCTTGCCGTCGGGTGCAGTGGAGGGATCATAAATCAGCAATTGCCCAATATGCATCGGCGTGTTCGCGGTTTCGGTATAGGCAAACATCGCATCGAGTGCGCTCAACTGTTTCATGGTAATTCCCTCAAGCCTCTCCAATGCTGCGCAGCATAGGACAAATTTATCGGATATGCGACTCTGTAAAGAGTCGGCAGCACAGCTTCACAGGCAAGACTGGTTTGCGCCATCGCCCCGATATCATCCGGGCCGGAAAGACGAGCCGCTGCGTGGCGAAAAATCAGAGCAATCGGAACCTCAATCAGCGGCGTTTGGGTTCATCATTCGCTGTCAGGAAAGATCAGACGTCAGTCCAGTGCTTGACCAGATATTGCGGCGGCACGGCACGGCCCCAATAAAAGCCCTGGCCCTGGTCGGCGCCAAGCAGCTGCGCTTTTTCGAGATGGAAGGCAGTCTCAATTCCTTCAACCACTGTCTTTGCACCGCGCATATGACAGAAGTCGATGATTGAACCCAATACGGTGATCGGGACGCGGTCGTTGCAGAAGGCCCAGAAAATTTCCTTGTCCAGTTTCAACTCGGCAAAGGGAATTTCTGCAATCCGGTCGAGGTTGCTGTGGCCGGTGCCATAGTCGTCGATCGACACCTTCAGGCCGTGGCGACCGAGCATATGGCATATTTCGGCGACCACCTTGATATTCGCCACCCGGTTTTCCTCGGTGATTTCCATGATCACCGACCCCCGCAAATTTTTGTCCTGGTCCAGACGACCAAAAAGCCGTTCGACAAAATCACTTTGCGTCAGCAAGATGGCGCTGCAGTTGAACGAGACCGGGACGCTTTTCCGGGATTTGCGGAGCGCAGCGGCCAGCTTCATCGTCTGGTCGATCACGTTGAGGGTCGCCTCTATTTCAAGAGACATTTCGGTCGCTGCCGAAAAGATGGTGGCCGGACTGATCGCGCGCCTGGTTTTCAGTCGAGACAAGGCTTCATAACCCACAACAGCACCATCCTGCAGAGCATGCTTCGACTGAAATTCCACGACGAGATTATCAAGCAGCCGGTCGCTGGCCACCAGGGCGCTGATATAGTCCGCATCAAGATTTTCCTGCTGGCTTTCTTCCCCATATTGGTCGATTAGCTCGGCCAGCATATTGGGCTCGAAGGGCTTCGGGATCGTGGCGACAATTTGCGAGTCGGCGTCGCGCAGCGATGCGGCAGTGCCGCGGCGCGACTTGCCGTCCGGGCCACTCATCAGAACAAGCGGCAATTTCCGCTCAGCGCAGTCGAAACTGTGCAACAGCCCGGCATTGCTTTTCGCCAGCATTTTCTTGTCGGCGACAATGACATTGGGGGCAAAGGCGGTGGCGCCCGTTTCATCCCCTGGGGAATATACGCACGCTACCGCTATCTCTCGCTGCTCGAGGTCATCCTGCAAGAAGCGGGTAAAGGCGCTCTCTTCGTCAATGACGAGGACACGCTTGTTTCTCATGGCTTGCGCTTTCGACTAATGAAGATCCGGAAACGGATCTCTCGGTGGGTGCGACCCTGATTGATCGGGCTGCTCCTGCTTGGCCCTCGTGTCTGAACGATGTTTCGACAGCTGGCTGACCCGCAAGCCCGGAAGTCCGGACTCATAGATCAACTCCTGCCAGGAGAGAAATTCTTCAAGGGAAAGGTCATAGCGATCGCAGGCCTCCTCAAGGCTGAGCAAGCCACCGTTGACCGCGGCAACCACCTCGGCTTTCCGCCTGATCACCCATCTGGTCATGGCGTCTTTCGGCAGATCATCAAGACTGATCGCTTCTCCGAAAGGGCCGATAACTGACTCCGGTTTTCTTTGGCGACCGACTTCCATAAAATCTCCCAGGACTCGCGATTTTCCGCAGATCGGTCACAGTCGAAACAGGCCGTGAGCCACTCTGCGTTACAGTAATTTACATATGCTCCGGGAAACGTTAATCGGCTGTTAGAACCTATGGTTAATATAGGTGAAATACTTGCGCCAAAAATATATTTTCAGGATTTTTTGATTATATTACATTAATAATACGTATATATGAAATACTGATAAAGTAATATTAAAATAACAGTGTTTTATTTTTCAAAATTTCGTGGTGATCACCTAAAAAGAAACCCCGGTGTAAGGGACACCGGGGGATTTCGAAGGTTTTTACTAGCCAATATCTGGCCGCTTGTTGGGGATCTGCGGCTCTTGCAGCCTTGGCTTAGTTGCTGATCACCATTGCGGTTTCCAGCGTTTTGCCGGATTTTGCCGCAGCCATGATCGTCACACTGGCGCGCTGTGCCGAAGCCTGGGCCTCGCTCATGCAGACGCGATGGTCCTGGACATCGACGAGGTTTTTCGCGTCATAGGCGCCGCAAACTTTGCGAACGGCCCCTTTCAGGCGACCTTGCAGGGTCGACTGGCCGTCTTCGCTGGTCAGATCCAGATCAGCATATTCGACGGTGGCCGTACGAATAGTCCGGTCCTGGGCATGGGCAGTCGCCGAAAATCCGGTCGCGGTCATAGCGATCGCAGCTGCTGCACTAAGGGTTTTGGTAAAGATAGTGTTCGACATATTCTCACTCCTCAAAAAATTTTCCGGGCGGTGCCGGAAAATGGGGGCCGGCGCTGCCCACTTGGGACGAGGTCGGGAGCAGAAGTCCATCGGGCCGGGGAAGGGCTTTCTGGAGAGACTGGGGTTATGCTCCCGCCTCGCTATCCTAGGTAGGCGGATAGCGCCGGATGAGCATTTGAACTTCGATAAACCACTATTGTGATCGGCAGACAGCACGCGGCTTCGACAAACGACAATCGCTGGTCGACCAATATATCATCATGTAACTTTTGTTACGATTCAGATAGTTACAGATGACACCGAATCATGCTGTATTAATACACTAAATCAGACCGGACAGGGGGCTCGACGGGTCTGCGTACATCCGGCGACCCATGCGGCCGGACAGATAGGCTTCCCGTCCGGCCTGCACTGCCAGCTTCATCGCCCGCGCCATCCGCACCGGTTCTTTGGCTTCGGCAATCGCGGTGTTCATCAGTACGCCATCGCAGCCCAGTTCCATCGCGACCGCCGCATCGCTGGCGGTTCCTACTCCGGCATCGACCAGAACCGGTACGCTCGCCCCTTCCACGATCAGCCGGATCGTCACCCGGTTCTGGATACCGAGCCCCGACCCGATCGGGGCACCCAGCGGCATGATCGCAACCGCGCCAGCGTCTTCGAGCTGTTTCGCTGCGATCGGATCGTCGACGCAATAGACCATCGGCTTGAAACCTTCCTTGGCCAGCACTTCGGTTGCCTCCAGCGTTTCGCGCATATTCGGATAGAGCGTCTTCGCCTCGCCGAGCACTTCCAGCTTGACCAGATCCCAGCCGCCAGCCTCGCGCGCCAGCCGCAATGTGCGGATCGCGTCCTCGGCATTGAAGCAGCCGGCGGTGTTCGGCAGATAGGTGACTTTCTTCGGATCGATAAAGTCCATCAGCACCGGCTGGTTGCGGTCGGTGACATTGACGCGGCGCACGGCCACGGTGACAATCTCCGCACCGGAAGCCTCGACCGCCGCCGCGTTTTCGGCAAAGTCCTTATATTTGCCGGTACCGACAATCAGCCGTGACCGAAATGACCGTCCTGCCACCGTCCAGCTGTCGTCACCGGAGCCGCCGCCAACAAAATGCACGATTTCCAGCTCATCGCCCTGCTCGACCATGACATCGTCCAGCGTCGAGCGGGTCACAATCTCGCGATTGCGCTCGACCGCTACCTTGGCGGGATCAAGATCAAGCGACCGTACCAGGTCTGCAATCGATCCCCCTGCCGCTAATCGATGGTCATCGCCATTCAACCGGATCTGAATTTCAGCCATTTGGGTAACTTTCATGTCTTTGATCTCGCTTTTCAAAAACGAGCCATATAAAGAGGGCGCTTCAGTCGCAACCAAAAGCCTTGGGGAGGGACCAATATCTTGGCGACCAAGACCATCTTTATATTGAACGGACCCAATCTCAACCTTCTGGGCATGCGCGAGCCTGAAATCTACGGTTCGGAAACGCTCGACGAGATTGCCGGACAGATGGAAGACCATGCCCAGACGCTCGGCTTCGACGTCGATATCCGCCAAAGCAACCACGAAGGCCATCTGGTCGACTGGCTGCACGAAGCGGCAGCCGACGACGCGCAGGCCGTGATCCTGAACGCGGGAGCGCTGACTCATACATCGGTCGCGTTGTTCGACGCGATCAAGGCAATCCGCACGCCGGTCATCGAAGTGCATCTTTCCAATCCGGCGGCGCGCGAAGATTTTCGCCACAAGAGTTTTATTGCGCCGGTTGCAAAAGGAACGATTTGCGGCTTTGGTGCTTTAGGCTATCAACTGGCGCTGGACGCTGCCAGCAAATTTTAACGTCAGCATAAGGACAGAATATGCCTGCAAAAAAAGAAACGGGTGAAGGCATGAACGTAGATATCAAACTGGTGCGCGATCTCGCGGCCATTCTCGAGAAAGCCGACCTGACAGAAATTGAGGTCGAAGACGGTGACCGCAAGATCAAGGTCGCCCGCGGTGGCGGAACCTATGTTTCAGCACCGGTTGCGTCTGCCCCGGCTCCGGCCCCGGCACCTGCTGCCCCCGCTCCGGCAGCCGAAGCCGCGCCAGCGCCAGCCGATGATCATGTCGGCGCGCAAAAATCGCCAATGGTCGGCACCGCCTATCTTGCCCCCGAACCCGGCGCAGACAATTTCATCAGCGTTGGTGCCAAGGTTTCCGAAGGCGATACATTGTTGATCGTCGAGGCGATGAAGGTGATGAACCCGATTACCTCCGAAAAATCCGGCACGGTCAAGGCGATCCTGGTCGAAAACGGCCAGCCGATTGAATTTGACCAGCCTCTGGTTGTGATCGCTTGAGGTTCGCGGCGTGACCATTGAAAAAATCCTGATCGCCAATCGCGGCGAAATTGCACTCCGGATATTGCGCGCCGCCAAGGAGCTTGGCATCGAAACCGTGGCCGTCCACAGCACGGCCGATTCAGACGCGATGCACGTGCGGCTTGCCGATCAGGCCGTCTGTATTGGTCCGCCGGCTGCCGCTGACAGCTATCTGTCGATCCCGGCGATTATTTCCGCGGCGGAAATCAGCGGCGCCGATGCGATCCATCCCGGCTATGGTTTCCTGTCCGAGAATGCGCACTTCGCCGAAGTGGTCGAAGCGCATGACATCAAGTGGATCGGCCCGAAGCCCGAACATATCAAGATCATGGGCGACAAGGTCGCGGCCAAGAAAACCGCGGGCGATCTCGGCATCCCGCTGGTCCCCGGCAGCGATGGCGCGGTCAGCGAAATTGAAGAAGCCAAACGAGTGGCGAAGGATGTCGGCTATCCGGTGATCATCAAGGCCGCATCTGGCGGCGGTGGTCGCGGCATGAAGGTCGTCAACAGCGAGACCGAGCTGGAAACCCAGATGAAACAGGCCGGCACGGAGGCCAAAGCGGCGTTCGGCGACGCCACCGTCTATATCGAAAAATATCTCGGCGACCCGCGCCATATCGAATTCCAGGTGTTCGGCGATGGCCGCGGCAACGCGATCCATCTCGGCGAGCGCGACTGTTCGCTGCAACGGCGCCACCAGAAAGTGCTCGAGGAAGCCCCCTCGCCCGTCATCAGCGCCGAACAGCGCGAACGGATGGGCAAGGTCTGTGTCGATGCGATGAAGGGCATGCAATATCGCGGCGCCGGCACCATCGAGTTTCTCTACGAGAACGAAGAATTCTACTTCATCGAAATGAACACCCGGCTGCAGGTCGAACATCCGGTAACCGAAATGATCACCGGCTTCGATCTGGTCCGCGAACAGATCCGGATCGCCGATGGCCGTGATCTTTCGGTCGCGCAGGAAGAGCTGGAGTTCAAGGGCCACGCCATCGAATGCCGGATCAACGCCGAAAATCCGAAAACTTGGGCGCCCTCCCCCGGCAAGGTAACCGGCTATCATCCGCCGGGCGGCATGCATGTCCGTGTCGATAGCGGTCTCTATGCCGGCTATTCGATTCCGCCTTATTATGACAGCATGATCGCCAAGCTGATCGTCTATGGCCGCACCCGCGACGGCTGCATGATGCGCCTCGCGCGCGCCCTGGACGAATTTGTCATCGAAGGCGTCCAGACCACGATCCCGCTGCACCAGAAGCTGGTCCACGACGCGGGCTTCCAGTCTGGCGAATATACGATCAAGTGGCTCGAGGAGTGGCTCGAGAAGGATAATTTGAAGGATTAACCTTGCACCTGCAAAGGCGTGGGTTCCTCTATTAGATAGCAAAACCGGTCTGGTTCCCCCGCGTAGGCGGGGGGCCATCTCCTGAACGCTCCTGAAACGCAATGACTGCGTTTAGCCGTGCCGCTCGCCACGAACAGCCAATATCGCCCCCGCTTCCACTCTTCCGAGATGCACCCCGGATCAAGTCCGGGGTGGAAGTTATCTGAACATCAATGTTCAGATAACTTCCACCTTTCCTGAACATAACAAGTCAGTTCAGGCCTCCGACAGGGTTAATAAACTATCACCGGTTGCACAGATGCGGCAGATGGAGTCGCCAGCAACAGGAGTAAGCCATGCGTATATTTCTTATCCCCGGCCTGATGGCTGCCACGATGTTGACGCCCGCCGCCGCATCCGCAGCCGAGATTGCCCCCAACCTCAACAATGCGCCCGGATTGGTCAAAACCGATCTGACCGGTGCCGCTGCCCTGCAGCGTGATGCCCGCAACGAACGCCGCGCAAATCGGGGTAGTGGACTGCGCCAGGCCCAGCGCCCCGGAAACCGTAACAACCGCGGCCAGGCGCGGGTCGAGCGAAGGGTGCGGACGGAACGCGTCGCGCCTTCCCGGCCAGCGGCTCGCGCGGACCGCCGCGCAGATCGCCGCGCAGATCGCAATGTCAACCTCGCGGCCGAGCGCCGCCAGCGTGCGGAACGTAACGCCAGCAGAAATGTCGACCGGCGCTGGGATCGCAACAGAAACGCCGAACGGCGTCGGGATATCCGGCGCGGCGACCGGAATCGCGATGGCCGGGTCGATCGCCGCTGGGACCGTAATCGCGACGGTCGAATCGACCGGCGCTATGATCGCAACAATAATGGCCGCGTCGATCGGCGGGTGGACCGCAACCGGGATGGCCGGATAGACCGGCGCTATCGGGATCAGCGCCGCTATAGCAGCAACCGCAATTACAACCGCGGCGTCCGCAACTGGAACCGGAGCTGGCGCAATGACCGGCGCTATGACTGGCGGCGTTACCGCAATGCCAACCGCAGCTATTATCGGTTGGGGCGCTACTATGCCCCCTATCGGGATTATCGCTATCGCCGCCTGAGCATCGGAATCTCTCTGGGATCGGCGTTCTATGGCTCGCGCTACTGGATCAACAATCCGAGCTACTACCGCCTGCCCGCGGCCTATCCCGGAACGCGCTGGGTCCGCTATTATGATGATGTCCTGCTAATCGACATCTACAACGGCGAAGTCATCGACGTGATCTACGACTTCTTCTGGTAAAGCCGGAAGCCCGGGATACGAACAACCCGCTGCCTGAAAAGGCGGCGGGTTTTTTTGCGTCGCGCGCACTCGACCCAATGTCGTTTCCGCGCGACGCGGACTAATTTGCGGCCGCAAGCAACCTTGTTTATCGGCAATGCGTAAATAGGCATTGGTTGCGGGGAGGTGTTTGTGAACGAAAAGTCAGAAAGCGCGGCAGACAAATCTGATCCGGATGATGAGCCTCAGGTCGAGCTGAGCAACGAAGAAGAGCATCAGGCAAAGGACCGGGCGTCCATTGATTCCAATGTCGTTCATGAAGTCGTTCGCCGCGAAGGTCATGACGAACTGCGGCGACCGGCGTCCTCGCTGTTCTGGTCCGGGCTGGCGGCGGGCATTGCTATCAATACATCGATACTGGGAGAGGCGTTGCTGGAACAGGCGCTTCCCGATACACCGTGGCGACCGGCGATATCTTCCATCGGCTATACATTGGGTTTCCTGATCATCATCCTGGGAAGACTCCAGTTGTTCACCGAAAGCACATTGTCTGCCGCGCTGCCGGTTGCCACCAATCCGACCTGGGAAAATTTGGGCCGCATCGCCCGTCTGTGGGCGATTGTGCTGATTGCCAATCTCATTGGCAGCTTGCTGATCACGGCGCTGCTGAGCGTGAATGCCATAGGCTTCGCCGACCATGTCGACGCGATGATTGAGCTGTCGCGCAAATTGCTGGATCACAGCCCCATGGAGACTTTGCGCGGGGGGATTCCCGCCGGCTTCCTACTGGCCGCCGTTGCATGGTCATTGCCGGTCGGGCGCAAACAGGAATTCTGGATCATATTCTTCTTCACCTATTTCGTGGGACTGGGCGGGTTCAGCCACGTGGTCGCCGGCTCCGGTGAGGCCTGGCTGCTATGGCTCTCTGGTGAAGCCAGTCTCGGCTTTGCCCTGTTCGGTTTCATCCTGCCCGCGCTGGCCGGCAATGTTATCGGTGGCACATTGATCTTCGCTCTGCTCGCGCACGCTCAGGTACATAACGAAATCGCGGAAAATTCGGATGACTGAGCGGGAGCAGAACAGTCAAAGAAATCACGGTGGAGCTCTTGGTCGAAAGACCTCCTTGCTCCTTGTCTCGCTCCAAAATCCGTCGCACAGCAGCGCCCGATCACATGAATACCGGTTCAGTTGTTGCCCAGGCTCTAGTACAGGTCATCTCGCGATGCTAAACAGCCACCGCCGCTACTGTCTAAAAAGATAACATGCCTATGTAAATTCTTGCAGTCCTCTCAATGTCTTATTACTGTCATAATTCCGCGGGTGTAGTGTCTCAATTGAAGCTGCGATTGCTTGACCGATTAGGCGAAGCCACCCCTTTAATGAGGGACCATTTGGATGCTATCTCCTGTAAAACGCTACCGTAATCTGCCTCCGTTCAAAAAGGGTATTGCGACCAGTTTAATCGCGCTTTTCGCCCTGGCCTTTCTGATCGCCGCCATAGCCGCTTTCGCGGTAATGACCGGATCCATCGTCGTCTCGGCCCGCCCCCCGCATAACCCGATCACGACATTCATGCTTCACACCACCTTCAAAAATTCCGTCGCCAGCGAAGCGCGGTGGATCGACAAGACAGCTGCGCAGCCGTTCCCCGGTCAGGAATTGCTCGGGGCTCAGCATTATCAGCAGGTTTGCTCCAGCTGCCATGGCGCACCGGGACTCGGTCAAAGCCCGCAGGCCCTGTCGATGCGCCCGCGGCCGCAATATCTGCCTGCGGTGGTCGATCAGTTTTCCGATGCCGAGCTGTTTGTAATCGTCCGCGATGGCGTGCGCTTCAGCGCGATGCCATCCTGGCCATCGGACAGCGGGTTCTCGGAAATTTGGCCGATGGTCCGGTTCCTCCGGAAACTGCCCGATATGTCGACCGACGAATATCGCACTCTGGTCAGTGGTCCGTTGGCGGACGCCGCTGAAACGCCATCGATCGCGTGGCAGGAGCGCGGGCATCATGAGGCACTCAAACTGCATGCAATGGCGCCTCCGCTAAAGGAATATGCCTATGCGTCGCCATCGATCGGCTGGCGCCCCTTCGGTTTCGACAATCGTCCGCTTTCGTCCTGCGTCGCCTGCCACGGTGCCGACGGCACTGGCGCGGTTGTCCGCGGGAACGCACCAAATCTTACCCTGCTCCCGCAACAGATGATCGAGCAGCATTTGCGTAATTACGCCAACGGGTCGCGCCACAGCGGCTATATGGCTGTGGCTGCGACCGCGCTGTCGGAGCCGCAGATCAAGGCCCTGGCGCAATATTTCTCGCAGAAAGGGCCGAAGCCCTCCAACGTGCCGATTGTGGCGAAACCAAAGTCTATGGAGCTTGGCAAGTCGCTCGCGGTCAATGGCATGGTCGGACGCGGCGTTCCGGCCTGTGCGACATGCCACGGCTCATCCGACAGGCGCAAGATCACCGGCGCGCCGGATATAATCGGTCAGAATGAAGGCTTCCTGCGCACCCGATTGTTCGGGTTTTCCGAGCCGGAAAATCCGTCGCAAGGGTTCAGCAGCTGGCATCCGATGCCCTATATCGCCGACAATCTCTCAGAATCCGGCTATGGTGGCATCGCAGGCTATTTCGCAAGCCTGCCGATGGGGAGCACCCTTACTCCCAACGTACCACGCGGTGCATCGACAAATCCGGCAACCATGCGGATCGAAGACAAACCGCTGAAACGATTCATGAGCGATGTTTGCACAACCTGCCACGGCGACAAGCTCGCCGGCTCGGCTGAGAAAGACATTCCCAATATCACCCTTCAGTCCGAGCCCTATCTTATCCAGCAACTGGCAAGTTTCCGGCTGGATCACCGGGACAGCGAAAAAATGCAGCTGGTGGCAAGCAAACTTTCCACCGATGACCTTGTCGGAATCGCCCGTTACCTGTCCGCTTTGCCGCCCGTCCCTTCCAAAGCAGCCAATCGATCGCTGAAATCATCCACCACCGTCGCCAGCGCTGCCAAGCTCGCCCAGCACGGTGACAAATCGCGTAATTTGCCTGCGTGCCTGTCCTGCCACAGCAGCAAATCGGTAAAGACCGTCGCCTTGATTCCAACTCTGGACGGACAAAATGCGGCCTATCTTGCCGGCAGGCTGGAACGCTGGGCGAAATCTGACGAGATCGCCCGCCACAAACGGACTCTGGGACCGATGGCCGGCATCGCCCGCAAACTCACCACAGAAGAGAGGCGCGGCCTGGCAAACTACTTCGCTCAGCGGACCATGCAGGCAAAAAACTAGGCGGGATTCGGCAGCCGCAAGGCGACCGGACTATGGCCAGCGGCAGCTTTTGGCGCGCAAGCAGAACCTGCTTCAGCACAGGCTGGCTGGCGGGAATGCCAACCAGACCTGCACCGGCCATGCTTGCGATCAGTCCTTTTCAAAAGCGACGTGAATTTCAAGCTGAACGGCGTCCGAGACCAGCGGCAGAGCGGTATCAATGCCGAAATCGCTGCGCTTGATCATTGTGGTCGCGGAAATGCCGACGGTCAGCTTCTTGTTGAAGGGATTGTTTCCCGCGCCCGTAAATTCGGCATCCAGCGTGACCGGCTTGGTGATGCCATTCAATGTCAGGTCGCCCTCGATCGTGGCGGCATTGCCGCTGACATCGACGCTGGTCGACACAAAGCGGGCGTCGGCTGGCTCAGGGCCGAAGAAATCGGGCTTCGCGCCATCCTCGCCGGGGCGCAAAAGATGGTCCGTCAGCCCGGCGCTGGCAGTGGTCACCTTGCCGACCGGAATCGTGACATCAACTTTGGCCGCAGACGGGTTCGCGGGGTCCAGTTTGAGTGTACCTGACACATCGCCGAACAGGCCGATATAATCGCTGAAGCCGAAATGGTTCACTTCCCACGCGATCAGCGAATGGGACGGGTCCGCAGAATAGCTGCCGGCGACGACGCGGGTTGCATCCATCTGTCCTGGCACTTCGGGGGCGGACTGCGCGAGCAGAGGCGCGGTTGCAGCAAGGGCAAGCAAGGCAAGGGGGAGGCGCATGATAAATCTCCTAAAGATACACAGACCAGCCCGATCAGGAGTTGATATGGCTGGAAGCTGTCATCAACCAAATCTTCGTTGAAACAGCCGGTCTTGTCAATTCGGGGGGGCGAGCTCTGCCATGCAATGCGCGACCAAATCCGGCTCCCGCAGCCGGAGACCGAGCGCCCAACCCGAACGGGAGGGACACCGCATCACCCTTTCCTGTTGCAACTTTCCGCAGCTCCAAGCAAAAGCGCACCGCAATGATAGGAGACATTCGATGATACGCGCGCTCAGCCTGACCATATCCACGCTGGCACTGGGGATGGTATCAACCAATGCCATAGCACAGGACCAGATCATCCGCGTTGGCAATCTGCTGACCGATGCGGCCTCTGCCCCCAGCGGACCGGCGACGATCATCGTCCGCGATGGCAAGATCGCCGACATAAGGCGCGGTTCCGAGCCGGTAGACGACCCGGGCGCCACCATCATCGATCTCAGCACCAAGACGGTCATGCCCGGCCTCATCGACCTGCACGTCCATCTGACCGGCGATCCGGGTGGCGATTTCTGGAAGGAAACCACTGAGCCCGCCGAATGGGGCGTGGTTGTCGGTGCAAAAAATGCGCTGGTCACCGCAAAAGCCGGGTTCACCACCGTGCGGGAAGCGGGGTCCTCGCAATATAGCGCCTTCTCGCTGCGCCGCGGCACCGCCGAGGGGATCATTCCGGGTCCGCGCATCATCGCCGCAGGGCCGGCCCTCGCGATTGTCGGCGGCCATGGTGACGTGTCCGGCTTTACCGAAGATGTGAACGACCTGCTGACCAGCGGCTACAGCTGCACCGGCGCGGTCGAATGCGCCGCCAAGGTCCGCAAGGCCTCGCGTGCCGGTTCCGACATCATCAAGATCACCGCTACCGGCGGCGTGCTGTCGCAGCAGGGCCGCGGGCTCGATGCGCAGTTCACCAGCGAGGAGATGCAGTCGATCGCTGACACCGCCCATTCGCTCGGCCTGAAAGTCATGGCCCACGCCCATGGCGCACGCGGCATCGAGGCCGCGGCGCGCGCGGGCATCGACACGATCGAACATGGCACCTTCGCCGATGAGGCTGCGCTGAAGGTCATGAAGGCCAACGGCACCGCGATGGTCCCGACACTGATGGCGTTCAAGGGCGTCAGCGAGCGGCTCGGCAAGGGAATTTACACGCCGGTGGTCGAGGAGAAGATCCGGATGACTATGGGCAAGGTCGGCAAAGCGGTCAGCATGGCGAAGCAGATGGGCGTCCCGGTCGCCTTCGGTACCGATGCGGGCGTGTTCAACCATGGCCGCAATGCCGAAGAGCTGCAGCTGATGGTCGATGCCGGCCTGACCCCGCGCGAAGCCGTCGCCAGTGCCACCACTGTCGCCGCCAAGATGCTCGACATGGACAATGAAATTGGCCGGATCGCGGTCGGCTATTCGGCCGACCTGATCGCGCTCGACGGCAATCCGCTGGATGATGTCCGCAAGCTCGAAGATGTCGACTGGGTGATGGTGCGCGGTCGCGTCATCGACTAGGCGCCGTCCATGGCCAAGGGGTTTTCGAAAAAGCAGTCCGAGCGTTACGCCAGCCCCCGGCGGCTGGCGGCAATCGGGCGGCATGTCACAGACACGCTGAACGCCCATCCCCGGGTGCAGTGGCTGGAAAGCCCCTTCGTCCAGCTCTATGTCCACCAGAATTTTCTCAGCGACGCCGATTGCGATCTGCTGATCGCCATGATCGACAGCGACAGCCAGCCATCAACGCTCTATGAAGGCAACAAGAAAGCAGGCTACCGGACCAGCTACAGCTGCAATGTCGATCCCACCGACCCCGATATCCGGCGTATCGATCAGTCGATCTGCGACCTGATGGGCCTGCCGCGGGCGAACAGCGAAATCCTGCAAGGCCAGCGATACCAGCCGGGTCAGCAGTTCAAGGATCATCACGACTATTTCCACGAAAGCGAGAAATATTGGCAACATGAAGGCCCCAACGGCGGACAGCGCAGCTGGACCGCCATGGCCTATCTCAACGAACCGGAGAGCGGCGGCGCGACCGCTTTCCCGCAGCTGGAATATCAGGTCGAACCGCGCCGCGGCATGCTGCTGATCTGGAACAACATGACCCCCGACGGGACCCCGAATATCAACAGCCTGCACGCGGGAAAACCGGTCGAACAGGGCACCAAATATATCATCACCAAATGGTTCCGCCTGAACCAGTGGCAGGGTAGGGATGAGGGTTGAGCCGGTCGCCCCCGGATCAACGCACAACCAGCTTCGACCAACGACATCAGCGGCCCGGAGAATTCGTTGCGAGTGAAACTTTGCCGTGTTAGCTGGACATAACAGTTTTTCGATAGGAACAATCTATGATCAAGCCCTCTCTCGCTCTCCTTCTCGGCACCAGTCTGCTCGCCAACGGCAGCATCGCCATGGCCCAGCCGCTGACCGCAACCAGCGCAGCGACCATGGACCATCACGCAGACGCGGAGATGACCGAGGGCGAAAAGTTGAAGGCATTGTTCGCCAAGAGCGATGAGGAAAACCTCAGGCGCAATCCGATCGGCGCGCTGTTCCGCGGCGATGAACGCTATGCCGACCAGCTCGGCGATTATATCAGCGACGAATATTTCGCCGGGGAAAAAGCCGCCGAAAGTGCTGAACTGGCGGCCCTGGAGAAAATTGACCGCAGCAAATTAAGCGCCACCGACAAGATTGCCTATGACGTGTTCAAGCGCGACAAGCAGCAGGCGCTGAAGGGCTATTCCGACGAAATCATGGCGCTGACCGTGGTCCGCCCGGTCAATCATTTCAGCGGCTTCCACACCTTCTATCCGGACTTCGCGTCGGGCAAGGGGGCGGCCCCGTTCAAAACCGTCAAAAATTACGAAGACAATCTCAAACGCCACAAGCAGTTTATCGAAATCAGCGATCGTTCGATCGACCGGTTCCGGGAAGGCATGGAAAGCGGCGTGGTCGAAACCAAATTGACGATCAACAACGTTATCGAACAGCTCGCCACCCAGATTGCCCTCGGTCTCGACAACAGCCCATTCATGGCCCCGACGAAAAACTTCCCGGAAGATTTCAGCGACGCCGATAAGGCACGCCTGACCAAGGAATATGCGGCGGCGACCACCGATATTTTCGCGGCCTATCAGCGGATGCACGATTTCCTGAAAAATGAATATCTGCCGGTCGCTCGTGAAGGCGTCGGGCTCAGCGCGATGAAGGGCGGCGACATTCTCTATCAAAATCTGATCGAGAACACGACGACCCTGCCGCTCAAGGCCGACTATATCCACAATCTCGGGCTCAGCGAAGTGGCCCGGATCAAGACCGAGATGGAAGCGATCAAGGACGAGGTCGGCTATGACGGCACCCTGTCCGAATTTTTCGAATATCTCCGCACCGACCCGAAATTCCATCCCGAATCCCGCGAAGGTCTGACGCAGGCCTATTATGACATCGGCAAGAAGGTCGATGCGAAGATCGGCGAGCAGTTCAAGATCGTACCAAAATCGCCGCTCGAAATCCGGCCCTATGATGAATCGATCGAAAAATTCCAGGCCGGCGGCTCCTACCAGAGCGGCACGCCCGATGGCTCGCGTCCCGGCATCTTCTATTTCAACGCCTATGATCTGCCATCGCGCAGCACGTCGGGCATCACCACTCTCTATCTGCACGAAGGCGCACCGGGCCATCATTTCCAGATCTCGCTGGCCCAGGAAAATACCGACCTGCCAAACTTCATGCGCTTCGGCGGCAACACCGCTTTTGTCGAGGGCTGGGCGCTCTACGCCGAGAAGCTCGGCTACCCGATGGGTCTCTACACCGATCCCTATCAGCGCTTTGGCCATCTCGATGACGAAATGCTGCGGGCCATGCGGCTGGTCGTCGATACCGGCCTGCACAGCAAGGGCTGGACCCGCGATCAGGCGATCCAATATATGCTCGACAACAGCAGCATGGGCAAAACCGATGCGACCGCCGAAGTCGAACGCTATATCGCGATCCCTTCACAGGCCCTCGCTTACAAGATCGGCGCGCTGACCATTCAGCGGCTCAAGAAGGAAGCGCAAGACGCGCTCGGCGACAAGTTCGACGTCCGCGAATTCCACGATCAGGTCCTGAACACCGGCGCGCTGCCGATGACGGTGCTGGAAACGAAAATCCGCGACTGGGTTGCTTCGCAGCAATAAGGCTTGAGCGCTCCTTCTCCCGCACGGGAGAAGGATGCGCAGACTTGGCAGCTTGCTGTCTAGTCGCAGCTGGATGAGGGTGTACTGCACTTCGATTGGTACGCGCCATTACCGGCAGAACACCCTCATCCAACTCTGCCTAATCGCTAAAGCGATAAGGCACCGTATTCTTCTCCCTCACGGGAGAAGGGGGTTTGTGGACTAACCTGCCCCACCCGCCAGGCATACGAGCGCAGGCTGCGCATTCACGACGATTGATCTCGGAAGACAAGAATCTGTATCAAGCCTCAGCCTTCGAGAGGGCACGACATTGGTTAAAAGCCAAAGAGACCTCGGAGCACATCGAGCGCACTTGCCAAATATTGCATTGCTGCTTGGCCTGTTGGCGTTGAAGCAATAGCCACCGTCGTACCTGTGGCGGCGTAAAGCCGCTCAGCGATACTCAAACGAGACGCAAACAGTCTTTTACGAGGTGTATTTCCCGAGTCTTCTTCAATGTCATCTGACAAGATTGACGGAGAAGGAATCGCAAGAGACATGAAGTCTTCATTTTGCTGTTTAACCGCATCGGCAACCTTGTCCGTATCCTCCGTTGTTTGACCGCCGTCTTTCAAGGCCCCGAGCGCTTCAACGATATTGTGTAACGCTTCTACGACATCGGCACTCAGAGACTTAATTTCGTCAAAGGGGAGCAAAGCGATCGCTTTTTCCCGTTCCTCATCCAGCGGAAAATGCTCGATAAAAAGCTCATGCTTTTCAAACATGGAGAGAAACAAGCTTTCCAGACCTTTACCCCAAAGACTGGCATCGTTACTGCCAAATTCAGCCCTTGCCGCATCCATCCATGGTTTTATCAATCCAAGAATCGGTTGCGCGCCACGTTCCACCAAATGCTGTTCATAACCCGCCAATGATTGCCCAACCACAGGCGGAGTATTTTGTGGCAAGCTTGCCACAATCGTCTGGATCAAACCGCGCAGGATTGCCGGCAATTCGGTGAGATCATGATCGAGTGTGGGAACATCAAATTTGGGGTTAGGGCCGGCGTCGATTTTGCCGTCGGGTGTAGACCTAAACTCCGGACTGCTGGATTCGATAATCTTGTTGAGTGCTTGGTGCTTATTTATAATCTCTTCGGCGGATTGCAGAAGTTGCCGTTGCTGCGCAACCCACCCCTCAATCTCCCGTGTGACCTTGCGGAACAGCGCCATATCGGGACGTTCCTGCCCGCCGGTCCACCATTCATCGGTTTGCTCAAGCAACCGTCCCTGAACGATCAAATCCTGTTCGGGCGGCAAAGCAAATCCGCTGGCCTCTTCCGCCAGCCGCCGCTGGTACCAGCGGCACCAGAAGCCGAGGTCCTGACTGTCGAGATAGGAATCAGCACGACCCCAGCTGTCACTAACCGCATCCGGCATTTGCTTTTCAACCCACAAAGGTTGGCCCAGCAGAGCCAGCGATTGCGCCTGAGCATTATCGCCCGTGGCGAGGCGCAAAATAACGCAATCCTCTTCCAGTTGCTGCCAGAAGGCGGTGGCGGTGGCGGCGTCGGCGGCGAAGGTGGCATGGGCGGCGGCGGTGGCGGCGAAGGTGGCGGCGAAGGTGGCGGCGTCGGCGGCGTCGGCGGCGTCGGCGGCGTCGGCGGCACGGATGGCACGGATGGTGGCGGCGGTGGCGGCGGAGGTGGCACGGACGGCACGGATGGCGGCGGTGGCGGCGGTGGCGGCGGTGGCGGTGGCGGCGGTGGCCATATCATGGGCCGGACAACTGCCCGCGGCCCATGATACGATTATCCCCCGAATCACCGCCGCCGTCAAGATCGGCGGGGTCGCGCGTTCCTGGAACATGTCCGGGTCCAGCGCAAAAGGCAGCGCCCGCAACGCCGAGCGGAGGGCCAGCGCCTGCGCCCATTGGGCTGGCTTGTCTTTCAGCCATTCTGCAAATTGTTCGCGGTTTTCGATCTGCACCATTAGTTTTCGACTATCTCGGCACCATCAGTTTAGCGCAACTGTTATTTGCTGTGTCGTGGTTCGGTCAAATTCCCTCTCCCGAGAGGGACAAGGATGCGACCCACTCTCGTCATCCTGAACTTGTTTCAGGATCTCCATCGGCAGTGCGCGCCATCAAGGGGTCCTGAAACGAGTTCAGGATGACGAAAATAGGGTGACGCACCAATGCTTGCGGCCGAGTCCATACCGGCCGTGACGGCTCCCTCTCTTTTCTCTTCCAGCGCGGCTCGCCCAACGGTCGCTCTCCTTGAAATTTGCCCTAATTTCTTGCCCGTTCGATCTTGAAATTTCCTGTCCCAAAACCACCTTTAATGATATGTTCCGCCCGGGCGTTCGTTCAGGAGATAAGATATGAATATGCGTAATCTGATCCCCTCGAGCTGGCAGGGTGACCGTGACCATTCCCTGTTCGGTAGAGGCTGGTTTGGGCCATAGAATACCGATCGACGGCGGCAGCCGCCATTAACATTTAGGGAGCTGGCCGTTCCGGTCGGTTCCTCCACCAACCCGTTTGACCCCAGGACCAGAGAGCAGCGATCATGACCGAAAAAACACCAAGCCAGACATTCGACCGCCTGCTTTTGCCGGCGCACAACTGGACCGCCTTTCTGATCCGGTCCCTGTTATGGATCGCGCTTGGCGTAATCGCCATTCTCTATCCCTTTTCGGCGCTCGTCGCCTTCACCTTTTTCTTCGCCGTCATCGCGGGCTTGGATGGAATCATGGCGATTATCGCCGCAGTCAAGGGGGCGAAAGAAAAGACCGATCGCTGGGGCTGGCTGATCCTGCGCGGGATTGCCGGTCTGGCTATCGCTGTCCTTTTCGTCCTGATGCCGCTGATGATGACCGTCAGCTATGCTTTTGTCACGGTCGCGATGATCGCGATCTGGGCGATATTGACCGGCGGTCTGGAAATCGGTGCCGCGATCCGCTTGCGCAAGGAAATCGACCAGGAATGGCTGATGATGCTGAGCGGCGCGATTTCGATCCTGTTCGGCGCGGCGATGATTTATATCATGTATGCCGATCCGGCGGCCACCATAGTGTCGGTTGGCTGGCTGATCGGTCTGTTCGCCCTCGCCTTCGGATTCATGCTCGGCTGGCTTGCGTTCAAGCTCAAGAAGCATCACGGCGAACGGATTGGTAATGGAGGGTAGTCCGCGCGACCTACGGATATGGAGAGGTAGCGGGCTTTGAGCCGTTGCACAATTCGCTGTCCTACATAGCGTCGACTGTGATAATCCCCGGCCATGACCAAAGCAAAATACACTCGCCAAAATCCGCCAATTTTTGCCGATTTGGGGCCAGTCGGCTTTCTTTCTCTTAACCCTGTAAACTTTGTAAAGTTCATCGCCCGATGACCGATAGTCTTCTCCCCGCCGCCCGCGAGATTCTCGCTAAACTGATCGCCTTCGACACCACCTCGCGGAACAGCAATCTTGAGCTGATCGCCTGGGTCGAGGATTATCTTGCCGAGCACGGCGTTGCCTCGACGCGCGTCGTCAGTGCCGACGGGTCCAAGGCCAATCTCTACGCCACGGTCGGACCGGATGTTGAAGGCGGCATCATCCTGTCCGGCCATAGCGATGTGGTGCCGGTCGATGGCCAGAACTGGCACAGCGATCCGTGGACGGTGACCGAAAAAGACGGTCTGCTGCATGGCCGCGGGACCTGCGATATGAAGGGCTTTCTGGCGCTGGCGCTGGCCGGGGTGCCCTTGTTCAAGCAGGGCGCAAAGCCGGTGCATCTGGCCTTCAGCTATGATGAGGAAGTCGGCTGTCTTGGCGCGCCGGCGATGATTGAAGAAATGGCGGCGAAGCTGCCGCAACCGGCGCTTGCGATTATCGGTGAGCCGACGATGATGAAGGTGATCACCGGGCACAAGGGCATCACCGTGCATGAAGTCGAGGTGCTCGGCCACGAAGCGCACAGCAGCCTGACCCATCTCGGCCTGTCCGCCAACATGGTGGCAGTCGAGCTGATGCACGATCTTGCCGAGCTGGCGCGGGGTCTGTGGGAAAATGCCGACCCGGCCTCGCCCTTCATCCCGCCGCATGCAACGCTGACCATTGGCCGAATGGAAGGCGGCACGGCGGCCAATATTCTTGCCCGGCGCGCCCGGTTTGTTTTCGATCTGCGCTGCCCACCCAACGACGATCCTGAAACGATACTCGCGCCGTTCAAGGCGAAAATCGCCGCGCTCGATGCCGAAATGAAGCAGGCCTTCCCCGCAGCCGGTGTCACCGTCACCCAATTATCGAACGCGCCGCCGATGACACCGAAAGGGTCACAGGAAGCTGAAGCATTCGTCCGGCGGCTAACCGGCGACAACAGCCCGGCCGGCGTAGTCTCTTATGCAGCAGAGGCCGGACAGTTTCAGCAGTCCGGTTTCGCCACCGTGATCTGCGGCCCCGGATCGATCGAACAGGCGCACCAGCCCGATGAATATCTGGCGGTCGAGCAATTGGAACGCGGCGCGCGGTTCATGATCCGGCTGGCGAAGGAATTGGCCTGAGCGATCAACCAGGCTCCCGGTCGTCCTGAGCCTGTCGAAGGACGAGTGCGCGGACTCGCGGTTTGACAGGCTCGCCACGAACGAATCGCGGACCATCCGGGCTAACGCTACGGCATCGCCAATATTTGTAAAACCCGCTAAAAACAGCTATATTGCGGGGAGAAAAGGATCGCATCATGCCCGCTGTAAAAGCTGCCAAACCCAACGAGATTTTCGCCCGCGACGAATGGGCGGCGCTGACTCGCGTGTCGCGCTGGCACGGCCTGTGGCTGACGGCGCACGGCTGGCTGATGGTGGCGCTGGTCACCGGCGGCACCGCTCTGCTCTGGCAATGGCACTGGCTCGCCGGGCTGATCGCCACCCCGATCGCACTGGTGCTGGTCGGCGGTCGGCAGCTGGGACTGTCAATCCTGATGCACGAGGCGGCCCACGGCCTGCTCCACCCGAAACGCAAGATCAACAATTTCGCTGGCCAGTGGCTGACCGGCGCGGCGACCGGCAGCGACCTGCACAGCTATCGCGCCTATCATCTGACCCACCATCGCTTCACGCAGCAGACGGAAGACCCGGACCTTGGCCTGTCCGCCGCCTTCCCGACCAGCAAGGCGAGCATGAAACGCAAGGTCATCCGTGATCTCACCGGCCAGACCTTTCTCAAACAGCGCGGCAACCAGTTCGCGGTGGCCTGGAAAGGTCTGCAGGCGATGCTGTCCGGTGCACAGGATAGCGCGCCCTCGGCCAAGCGTGACCATTCGGCCGGCACGCCGCTCAACCGCAATGGCGCAGCGGGCGTGGCCGCTCCGGTAATCGATCTGG
This sequence comes from Parasphingorhabdus sp., assembly GCF_048269865.1. GTDB lineage: Bacteria > Pseudomonadota > Alphaproteobacteria > Sphingomonadales > Sphingomonadaceae > Parasphingorhabdus. The sequence goes on from NZ_JBLWUA010000008.1 coordinate 132,131, forward strand.
AAGGCGCGAAACGGACCACCCGGACCGTCGGCCGCTTCCTGCTGGTCCAGCTGATCGTGCTGCTGGTCAGTCTGGCGACGCTGGGCATTGTCCCGTTCCTGATCTGGCTCGCCGCACTGGCAACCACCTTCCAGCTTATCCTCAGGATCCGCAATATCGCCGAACATGCCTGCACCACAACCGGCAGCGAGGACCCGTTCAGCCATGCCCGAACCACGAAGGCCGATATGCTGATGCGGATGACGCTGGCACCCTACTGGGTCAATTATCACAGCGAGCATCATCTGTTCATGGGTGTGCCCTGCTATAATCTGCCAAAGGCGCACGAGCTGCTGATTGCCAAGGGCTATGGCCCGCGGATGACTATTGCCAACAGCTATGCGGACGTCTTGCGGACGGTTACGACGCCGGTTGCGGCCTAGGCCTTCCCGACCGCGGCCTTGATCTCGCCGAGGTCTGCTTCCAGCTTCGCCATCTTCTCGATCATCAGCAAGTCGATTTTCTCGTGCAGCCGGATGATATCGATCTCGGCGCGCAGATTGACCTCATAGTCATGCGCTGCGGCGATCCGGTCCTTGTTGGAGGCCCGGTTCTGGCTCATCATGATGATCGGGGCCTGCACCGCCGCCAGCGTCGACAGCATCAGGTTGAGAAAGATGAAGGGATAGGGATCAAAGCCGGCATCGAACTTGCCCAATATCTTCGAGTTGAGCAGCATCCAGGCGAACAGCACCACCGAAAAGGCAATGATAAAGCCCCAGGACCCGCCAACCGCCGCTACGCGGTCCGACAGGCGCTCGCCGAAACTGGCCCGTTCCTCGGCCAGTTCGCCAACGTCATCGGCCACAATCTGGCGGGAGACAATCGCCTCGAGCACACCCCGTTCTTCCGGCGAAAGCGCTCCGACCGGCTTGTGCAGCAATTGCTCGCTAAGTTGCTCGACTGTCCGCTTCTGCATGGAACCTTCCCCTCCGTCGCGCTATGAAAAGCCTGCCCTAATCGCGGATGAACCGGTGCGCCGACCGGTCCTTGTGGACCTTTTCCGGATCGAACACTTCACCGTTCATCGCGATATAAACGCCGGGTGGCAGCGTCTGGGTCGCCGCGAGGGCAAAACCGACATTGAACTCGGCATCGCTGTTGCGCAGCGTGGCCGGCTGCATCGCGCCGGTCAGCACGATCGTCTTGCCGGCGATGTCAGATAGCACCCGCGCGGTCTGCACCATCGTGTCGGTGCCGTGCGTTACCAATATCTTGTCGGCATCGCTCGCCGCCACCGCTTCATGGACGGCCGCCCGGTCGGCATCGGTCAGCTCAAGACTGTCCTTGCGCATCAGCTGCGTCACCCGGTGCGGCACAAAGACATTATTCTCGGACAGGATATCCGGCAACGCCGTCGCACCGATCTGATATTCCGACAGGGCATCGAAATAGACCTTGTCGATCGTGCCGCCGGTGGTGAAGATATCGATCATGCGAGCGCGTCAGCTATCAGCTTGCGGGTGTTGGCGATCCCGTAGAGCGCGATAAAGCTGCCCATCCGCGGGCCCTGCGACGATCCCAGCAAGGTCTCGTACAGCGCCTTGAACCAGTCGCGCAGATTGTCGAAGCCGCCTTCCTTGCCGATCGTATAGACGATGGTCTGAATATCCTCGGCCGCTGCATCTTCGGGCAGCGCGCCCAGTTCACTGTCCAGTCGCTCAAGCGCCGCCACTTCGACGCCTTCCGGCTTGCGCCGGTGCAGGGTCGGGGCGATGAAGTCCCTGTGATAGGCCATTGCATTGCCGATCAGCTCGTCGAGATCGGGGTAGCGCTCCGGCGTGGCGTCCGGCGCATATTGCCGCAAATAGCCCCAGATCTGCTCGCGATCCGCATCGCCCATGACGCCAACCAGATTCAGCAGCAGGCCGAAGGTGACCGGTATCGTGTCGGTCGGGACATCACCATTGTGCACGTGATGCACCGCGTTGCCGAGCCGCTTGCTGGCGTCCTGATCGTGCCAGTTGGCGCGAAACTGGAAATATTCATCGACCGCCTTGGGGATGACACCCATGTGCAATTGCTTGGCCGACTTTGGTTCGCGGAAGATATAGAAGGCCAGACTGTTCTCGGACCCGTAACGCAGCCATTCTTCCAGACTGAGGCCATTGCCTTTCGACTTGGAAATCTTCTCGCCCTTCTCGTCGAGAAACATCTCGTAGATCAAGCCTTCCGGCTTGCGCGCACCCAGAACCTTGGCGATCTTGCCCGACTGAACGCCGCTGTCGGTCAGATCCTTGCCGTACATTTCATAATCCACGCCGAGTGCGGTCCAGCGCATCGCCCAGTCGACCTTCCACTGCAGCTTGGCACCGCCGGACAGAATATTGTGCTCAATCGTCTCGCCCTGGTCCTCGAACCGGACGATCCCGGCCTCGGCGTCCACGACTTCCACCGGCACCTGTAGCACATGGCCGGTTTTCGGACTGATCGGCAGGATTGGCGAATAGGTCGCCTGGCGTTCCTTGCCCAGCGTCGGCAGCATGATATCGAGAATCTGCTGGTTGCGCGCCAGCACCAGCTTCAGCGTCTCGTCAAAGGCTCCGCTCCGATATTGTTCGGTCGACGACATGAATTCATAGTCAAAACCAAACTGGTCGAGAAAATCGCGCAGCATCGCGTTGTTGTGCGCGGCGAAGCTCTCGAACTTCCCGAACGGATCCGGCACCTGCGTCAGCGGCTTGTGCAGATGCTCTGCCAGCATCTCCTGATTGGGAACATTGGTCGGCACCTTGCGAAAACCGTCCATATCATCGCTGAACGCGATCAGCCGGGTCGGATTGCCGGTCAGCGTTTCGTAGGCATGGCGCACCATGGTCGTGCGCAATACTTCGTTGAACGTGCCGATATGCGGCAGGCCCGATGGACCATAGCCGGTTTCGAACAGCATCGGCTCGCCGCCGGGCTTGGGCGCAGGCGCGCCCCGCTCGCCGCGATAGCGTTTGAGCAGCTTGCGGGCTTCCTCAAACGGCCACGCTTTGGAATTCTCTGCTGCTTCACGATAGTCGGTCACAAATTTGTCCTGTTTTTCTGCCTATGCTGCGCAAATAGTGGCCTTAGCCTGTATAGCAAGTTAGAACAGGACAAAAGCAGGAGATTGGTGATGACATATTTGGTCGCAGGGGTGCTCTTGTGGAGCATCGTTCATCTGATGAAATCGGTCACGCCGGGTCTGCGCGCCTCGATTCAGGGGGCAATCGGCGAAGGACCGCACAAGGGGCTGGCGGCCTTGCTGCTTCTGGCAGCGGTCGGCCTGATGATCTACGGCTGGCGCACGACACCGGCGGAATTTGTCTATGACCCGCCGGTCTGGGGTCGCCACCTGAACATGCTGCTGATGATCTTCGCCATCTATCTGATCGGCGTCGCGCAGGGCAAGTCGAGGGTCAAGCAGTGGATCCGGCATCCGATGCTCACCGGCGTTTTGATCTGGGCGATTGGCCATTTGCTCGCCAATGGCGATAACAAGTCGCTGGTACTGTTTGGCGGACTCGGTGTTTGGGCGCTGATTTCGATCATCACTGTTTCGCGTAACGAAGGTGCCTGGGTCAAACCGGCAGAAGTAGCGACACCGGGCCGGGAAGTGCTCAGCATCATCATAGTATTGGTTCTCTATGCGATCTTGTTCGCCACGCATCAATATTTTGCGGGCGTACCACTCATCGGTTCAACAGCGGTCTGATAGCGACGCTACCGTCTTGACCGAACCCTCGCTTCCCTATCCTGCACTGCACGCCAGTCATAGCGGCATCTGGATCTGTTCGAGCGATGGCGAAACCCGCGCAATCGGCAAGGGCGAGGCAATTGGACGGGTTGCGGAAACGCCGCATATCCTGCTCAACGCGCCCCTGTTGGGGCAAAGGCTCGGCTATCCCGATCTCTCCGGCCTGGACCTGCTCGAGCTCTTTGCCTTCATTCATCCGGCCCAGTTTATCGTCCCGACGCCAGCTGGCATCGCCAAAACACTGGGCCTGATCCCGCCGGATCAAGAGGCTGATATTGCCAATCTCTACCGACAGGCGGCGAGCCTCTTGCTCGACGGACTGGAAGCGCCGTTCTGGAAAGAGCGGGAAGGCGCCTGGAGCAGCGCGCAGGCGCTGTATCGGCTGCGCTGGCCTTGGGCAGCGGAAGTAGGCAAAAGACTGGAGAAGCCGGTCGAGGCGGAACGCTGGCTGTTCTCCAAACTCGAAGAATGGGAAGAGGAGCCGCCGCGTCCGGCGCCCAAATCCGTCACATTGGACCGGGACGATACGCTGACTACGCTCAATGCGCTGACCGGGAAAGGCGCGGAGGATCGCAAGGGCCAGAAGGACTATGCCGCAGCGGTGACCCAGATCTTCAATCCGCGGAAGGTAAAAGGCGCGCCCAATATGCTGCTCGCCGAAGCGGGCACGGGTATCGGCAAGACGCTCGGCTATCTCGCGCCCGCCTCGCTCTGGTCCAGTCAGGCCGGCGGCGCAGTATGGATCTCAACCTTTACCAAGGCGCTGCAACGCCAGCTGGATCGGGAAACCCGTCGCATCTACCCGGACGAAGTGACATTTCGCAAGAAGGTCGTGGTGCGCAAGGGGCGAGAAAATTATCTCTGTCTGCTCAATCTGGAGGATGCCTTGCAGGGTGGGTTTAGCGGACGGGCGGCAATTCTGGCTCATCTGGTCGCGCGCTGGGCCGCCTATACCAAAGACGGTGACATGATTGGCGGCGATCTGCCCGGCTGGCTGACGACTTTGTTCCGGCGCAATGGTGCAACCGCGCTGACCGACCGGCGCGGCGAATGCGTCTATGCCGGCTGCCCGCATTACCGAAAATGCTTTATCGAGAAAGCCGCCAGAGCCAGCCAGCAGGCTGATATCGTGATCGCCAACCATGCTCTGGTCATGGTCAATGCAGCACGGGGACGCGAACAGCAGAACCGCCCCACCCGCCTGATTTTTGACGAAGGCCATCATCTGTTCGATGCGGCCGATTCAATGTTTGCCGCGCGGCTTTCCGGGCAGGAAGCAATCGAGATACGGCGCTGGGTGATCGGTCCGGAAACGAAGAGTCGCGGCCGACGACGCGGACTCGCTGCGCGCCTCGCCGATCTTGCTTCCTATGATGAGGAAGGCGGCCGGGCGATCGAAAGCGCGCGTCTGGCAGCAGAGGCGCTGCCCGGAGATGGCTGGCTGCAGAGGCTGAGTGAAGGGGAACCCTTTGGCCCGATCGAGGCGCTGTTACTGGAAGTTCGCGCCATGGTTTTTGCCCGCGATGAAAGTCAGAGCGCCGATGCCGGCTATGGCCTCGAAACCGAACTGTCCGATGTCGAAGGGCCGATGATTGATGCGGTCGCCACCGCTGCCGAAGCGATGGACGCCCTGCTCCGGCCATTGGTGCGTCTGGGTCAGCGAATCGAGCATCTGATCGAGGAAGGGCCGGACTGGATGGATGCTCAGGCCAGAGCGCGCATGGAAGGAGCGCTGTCGAGCCTCGGCTGGCGCTGCGATACGCTGTCAGGCTGGCTATCGCTATTGTCCCGCATTGGCGGACCCGCCGACCCCGATTTTGTCGACTGGCTGATGATCGACCGGTTCGAGGGGCGCGAATATGATATCGGCATTTGCCGCCATTGGCTCGATCCGACCATTCCGGTAACCGAAGTCGTGACCAAACCCGCCCACGGCGTGATGATCACCTCGGCGACATTGAAAGGCGGCGGTGACTGGGAAACCGCTCGGGCCCGCAGTGGCGCAGTCCATCTGGAGCACGCCCCGCAGGAATTCGAGGTTGCGAGCCCGTTCGACTATGTCAATCAGGCCAAGGTCATCATCGTCACCGATGTGAAGCGTGGTGATATGGCCGGACTGGCCGGCGCCTATGCGCAGTTGATCGAGGCATCCGGTGGTGGCACGCTCGGCCTGTTCACCGCGATCCGCCGCCTGCGCACCGTCTATGCGCGGATCGCCGACCGGATGGCGCAAAGCGGGCTGCCGATCTACGCTCAGCATGTCGATCCGATCGACACCGGCACACTGGTCGATATCTTCCGCGACGACCCCAAGGCCAGCCTGCTCGGTACCGATGCGCTGCGCGACGGCGTCGACGTCCCAGGCCAGAGCCTGCGGCTGGTAGTGATGGAGTCGGTGCCATGGCCGCGCCCCAACATTCTCCATCGTGCCCGCCGGCTGGCCGGTGGCGGCAGCGCCTATGATGACCGGATCATTCGAGCAAGACTGGCTCAGGCTTTTGGCCGGATCATCCGCCGCGCCGACGACCATGGGCATTTTGTCATTCTGTCATCGGCATTTCCGTCGCGCCTGCTCACCGCCTTTCCCGAAGGCACGCCGATCGAGCGCATGCCGCTCGAGCAGGCACTGGCGGAGATCCGCAGGGCCAAATCTGAAATGATAGAATCCGGTCTTCCAACTGAAACAAGTTTGATGCATGACAAACCGCAATGAAAAAACTCACACTCTTGCGCCATGCCAAATCCAGCTGGGACGATCCGGTTGATCGCGATTTCGACCGGCCTCTCAACACAAAGGGCAAACGCGCCGCAGCGGTAATGGGCAGCTTTATCAAGCGCAAAGGACTGCGCTTCGATCAGATTCTCGCTTCGCCCGCCGTGCGGGTCATTGAAACATTGGAGAATGTTGAAGAGGCCAGCGGTTTGGTTATGGAGCCGACCTGGGACCGCAAGATTTATCTCGCTTCATCAGCAACGTTGCTCGACGTGTTGCGCGGTGCCGAGGCTGAGGCCGATCATATCCTGATGGTCGGCCATAATCCCGGACTGGAAGATCTGATCTTCGACCTCGTGCCTGACGATGGCACCTCCCCGGCGCGTCAGGAGGTCGAGACGAAATATCCGACGGCCACCCTCGCCGAGATGACGCTGGCCATTGATAGCTGGGATCAAATCACGGAAAATTGCGCGACACTCGACCGCCTGACCCGGCCACGTGACCTCGATCCGGAACTGGGGCCGAATTACGACTAGGCGATTTTGTCCAACGCGGTCCAATTCAGGTCAGGGAAATGCGGCTGGCTGTAGCGAAGACACTAAAGTTCGCGCCCATGGATCAAGGATCGCTGCTATCAAATATTTCCCCGCCCGTTTCTGGTTCACCATCATGGCAAGTCTCTTCGGGATTCTGTCACCTGCCAGTGCCGAAAAAACCGGCACCGCCGCTGGCGAACCCGAACGATGGTCGGTTCTCGTAACGTATGGCGACGACGAATGCCCGGCGTCGACCGAGGGCGAAATTGTCGTATGCGCGCACCGGCCGGAAGAGGAGCGATACCGGATACCAAAGGCCCTTCGCGAGAAGGAGAAGGAAGAAGAGACGCATTATCCCATGGCCTGGACGACGCAGTTTCAGAATCACGAAGATCAAGCGCGGCTGGAACGCCCCAACAGCTGTTCTGCAGTGGGCACCAACGGCTTTACCGGCTGTCAGGCAGCAGACCTGCGCAAATGGTTCGCAGAGCGCGATATCGATAACAGTGAAGAGTGAGCGTCGCCTGCGACGGCTGGCCCGATCCCCGTTGCCCCAGAGCTAAGCGGCGCCGAGCGCGTCAGACAGCCGATTACGGATCGATTTGAGTTCGGCTACAATCAAACTCTTATCCTTATCCCGATTTCCGGACGAGGGCAGCGCTGCGCCGTCCGGCTGCGGAGCATCCTGAACCATCTCTGGCCCCTTGTTCCGGGCAGCCAGAAATTTCCGCGCGCCCTTGATCGTATAGCCTTCTTCATTGAGCAAGCGGTTGATCGTCTTGACGATCTCGACATCTTCAGGCCGGTAGTGGCGGCGGGCGCCAGCTCGCTTGAGCGGGCTCAGAGCCGCAAACTGCTCTTCCCAGTAACGCAAGATATGGGGCTTGATGCCGAGTTCTTTCGACAGCTCTCCGATGGTGCGAAAAGCCCCTTGATCCTTGGTCATACTCTACTCTCCCGGTTCGCCGGGTCCATTAACCTGCGGCGATAATCCTGTCACGCATCGTTTGACTGGCGCGGAACGTCAACACCCGGCGCGGCGCAATCGGCACTTCGATCCCGGTCTTCGGGTTGCGGCCGGTGCGCTCTCCCTTATCGCGCAAAACGAATGTTCCGAAGCCCGAAATCTTCACATTTTCGCCTTCGACAAGCGCATCGATCATATGGTTGAGGATCGATTCCACCATGACCGCGCTATCGGCACGGGAAAGCCCCACTTGCCGGTTCATTGTATCGGCAAGGTCGGCGCGCGTCAGGGTGTTGCTATAGCTCATCGCAATATCTCCCATTAAGAGATTGAAAAACAACAAAGCCATATAGCAGATAGTTGCTTTTGTAAATGTCGGCCGCAAACTTATCAGTAGATTTCAGCCGACTAGCCCGATAAGCGGAATGGATGACAGAAACAGAATATCAGCCCGTCGCTCTTTCCGATCTGCTTGACCAATGTGGAGCAGGCGGACCCGATCATCCCGTTAATCTGCCGCAAAGTTGGACCCAGGGACGCACTGCCTTTGGCGGCCTTTCCGGTGCGCTGGCCTATCATGCTGCCAGCCATATCGAGGATGATCTGCCGCCGCTGCGCTCGGCGCAAATTGCTTTCACCGGCCCGCTGTTCGGAACCTTGACGGCGGAAGCCACCATGCTGCGCCGCGGCAAGAGCACGGCCTTTGTGCAATCGGAAATCTTTGGCGACAAGGGCCTTGGGCTGCATTGCAATTTCATATTTGCTGCCCCCCGCACCACGGAAGTAAGGACATCGGACATTGCCGAGCCGGACTTTCCCGAACTGCCGGGCGGTTCGGATTTGCACAGTGGTCCGCCGCAATTTTTCACCTCGAATATGGAATATGTCGGCAAACGGATTGACACCAGCACCAAGACCAACCGTCTGACCCGCTGGATGCGGCTGAAACAGCGTGACGGTCTGGACCCGGTGGCTGAAATCCTCTGCATGTGCGACAGCCTGCCGCCCTCGGTGATGGGATTGCTCGACAAAAACGCCATGGTCAGTTCGATGAACTGGCAGGTCAATGTCATCGCTGAAGAGATCAGCACCGACGACGGCTGGTGGCTGATCGATTCCCATACCCATCACGCCGATCACGGGGCGAGCAGCCAATATATGAGTATCTGGAACAGCCGCCGGGAACTGATGGCAACCGCGATGCAAAGCGTGGCCTATTACGCCTGATGGGAACCGGCACAAACACCCGGCATAAACCCAGTCTCGCCGTTATCGGCACGGGTATTGCCGGACTGTCTGCTGCCTATCTGTTAAAGGACAAATATCAGGTCACGGTTTTTGAGAGCCAGGCCCGCGCCGGCATGGGCGCGCACAGCGTCGATTATACCAGCCATGGCATCACCCGCCGGATCGACATCCCGCTGCGCATTTTCTGCCGCGGCTATTACGAAAATCTGTTCGCACTCTACGATCATATCGGCGTGGAAATGATCACCAGCGACCATAGCGGTATATTCGCCGATGAAACGGGTCGTGTCCTGCTGCATTACGGCAATCTGCACTGGGGCGAGTCACAGGTCTCTTATCTGAAAGGACGCAGCTGGCTGAGCCCGTCCGCCTGGTCGATCGGCTTGCAAAGCGGCCGGTTTTTCGCCCGCGCCAAGCGGGATAGCAAGCGGTCTGACCTGGCCTCCCTAACCTTCGGTGACTATCTGAAGCAGTCCGGTGCCGACAGCGATTTTGTCGATACCGTCCTGCTGCCGATGATGTCGGTCACCTGCACCTGCGACTATCAGGCGGTGCGTGACTATCCGGCTGATATCATGCTCGAATATCTGACCTGCGGGATCCACCAGCTCGGCATCATGAGCGCCGCGAAGGGCGTGGACGATATCGTGCCGCGGATGCTGGTCGATGTAGATCTGCAAACCAACAGCCCGATCGCCCTGATCGAGCCCGCTGGCGAACAGTTGCGCGTGGTGACACAGGCCGGCGCCGATCATCTCTTCGACCAGGTGGTTGTTGCGGCTCAGGCGCAGCAAGCGGCAGCCATGATATCCGGTTTTGATGATCGCCGGGCATTGCTGGAGCGTATTCCGTTCGAGCGATCGAGCATGAGCGTCCACACCGATACCACCATTCTACCGGCTCCGGCAGCAGACCTGTCGCCGGTCAGCTATCATGTTCCCAAGGGTAGCAGCAGAGCCGAAGTCTCGGTTGATCTGACCAAGGCGATTGACCGTCTATCCGGTCAGGAAACGGTTTTCCAGACCTGGAACCCGATGCGCAGGATCGCCCCGAACCGGGAATTGGCAAGAGTCGATTTCACGCGGCCAACCGTCACCCGCGACAGCCGCAAGGCGGTAACCGCGTTGCGTGAAAATCAGAGCGCACCGGGCAATCGGCTCTGGCTCTGCGGATCCTATATGGCGGAAAAAATTCCGCTGCTTGAGGCTGCGGTGGATTCTTCGGTGGCCGTGGCAGAGCATATGGGTGCCGGGATCCCCTGGAAAACCGGCGCCGCCGCCGGCTGAGCCATGGCGGAATTTCACGATCTGGCCGAACTGGCCCTCAACAGCGAAGGCCAGTCCTGGGGCAATCTCGGCTACTGGCAGAATGCAGACAACTATTCCGATGCGTGCCGCGCACTGGCCCTGATGCTGGGCGAACAGTCTGGGCTCGACCGGCACGCGATAGTGTTTGACGCCGGCTTCGGCTGCGGCGATCAATTGCTGGTCTGGTTAGAACATTTCCACATTGCCGGGCTTCACGGCATAAACCTGTCCCACAGCCAGACCCGCTTTGCCAAGGCGAAGCTGAGCAACGCAGGTTTCGAGGCCGAGGCCAGCGCCATCGTGGAAGGTGACATCAACGATCCGGATCTCTGGAGCACCACGCTCGACGGTGCCAGACCCACCCATGTTCTGGCGCTGGATTGCGCCTATCATTTCCCCAGCAGACTGGCTTTCTTTCGACTGGCGCAACACCATTTGTCTTGTGCAGGAAAGCTTGCGCTCAGCGACTTCATGCTGGCAGAGCAGCATGACACGGGCTCTTGGGCTCATCGGATGCTGGGCTGGATGCTGCACCGTTCGCATATTGCGGAAGACAATATGGTGCACCGGGACCGCTATCTGCGCGAATTGCAGGACAGTGGCTTTGAGGATGTCCGGATCATCGACATCAGTGACCATGTCATGCCGGGCTTTGCACACGCCATGCGAAAGCTCGGTCGCGAGCGCGCCGCGTCGAGCGCAACTCTGCCATGGTCAAGCCTGATCAAATATCGGGTCACGGGATGGTTTCTGGCATGGGCCTATCGCCGGTCGATTTTGCGCTATTGCTTGGTCAGCGCCAGGAAAGCTCGCTGAACCCGACGCCCCTTGCCCGCGGCCAGATTTTTCACGCAATGGCTTGCGCAACTCCATCCGGCCAGCCATCCTGCCCACTATTGTCAACCCGAAAGAGATGGCCCCAATCCCGGCGACACAGGGTGCTCGGCCACGAAAGGAAAATTGCCCGATGAGCGAAGACGATCTGCTCGAAAATTATCGCAAGGCCTTTGATGTCAAAGTCGGCTTTGGCGAGCGACCGGCCCTGATTCTCATCGATTTCTGCCAGGGATATTTTGATCCCGAATGCGATCTATATGCCGAGGTAGACGATGGACTCGCCTCGGCCCTGCGCGTCAGGGAAGCAGCGCGGGCAGCAAAAGTTCCGGTGATTTTGACGGGCGTATCCTATCATCCCAGCGCCATCGACGGCGGCCGCTTCTTCGAAAAGGCTGCACCGCTGCGCTATTTTATCGAGGGCAACCCAATGGGCGCCTTCGCCGCAGGACTGGAACCCCAGGATGACGAACTGGTCATCATGAAACAATATCCCAGCGCTTTTTTCGGCACCTCGCTCGCCTCCACCCTCACGGCAATGGGCGTGGACAGCGTGCTGCTGACGGGCCTCACCACCAGCGGATGCGTGCGCGCAAGCTGCGTCGACGCGATGTCGCACGGCTTCCGCACGGCCGTCGTCGCCGAAGCCTGCGGCGACCGGCATGACGAACCGCATAAGGCCAATTTGTTCGATATGAACGCAAAATATGCCGACGTGGTCAGCGAGCAAGAGACGATCGAGTTTCTGCAGCAGCTGAACTAGCGGGGTGATGGTTGCCTGACCCCCCTGACATATTCCTGGGCGGGTGAGGCTTAACAATGTCATATCTCTGGCGTTTTATCGACCGTTTCAGGATACTTTGCCATGAGTTAATGGTGCCCAGAAGAGGACTCGAACCTCCACATCCTTGCGAATACTAGCACCTGAAGCTAGCGCGTCTACCAATTCCGCCATCTGGGCCCATGCAAGCAGCGATACTGTCAAAGCCGCTTGATAGAGGCGGGCGATTAGCCGCTTGGTGGTTCTGCTGTCAATGATTCATATCAGGAAAACCGCGATCGCGCGAACGGCCAGCCTGCAGCAGCCGTCCCGACGCAGCCATGCGGGTCGAAAAATGCTGGCCAGAGGGCGGAATCCACTGTTGCGTCGTCCGCCGCGCTGGGGCAGAGGCTAAGCAGAAACCAGTGCACGGAAGAAAGACATGGATCTCGACGGACGATTGATTTGCATATTTGGCGGCGGCGGTTTTGTAGGCCGCTACATTTCGCAGGCGCTGCTGGAGCGCGGTGCGCGTTTGCGTATTGCCGAGCGCAATATTAAAAATGCGATGCATATCAAACCGCTGGGCAATCTCGGGCAGACCCAGTTTGTCAGCGCGGACGTCACCAAAGCGGACAGCGTCGCGCGGGCAGTGCATGGCTGTGATGCGGTGATCAATCTGGTTGGCGTGCTGAAAGGCGACTTCGAGCGAGTCCATGTCGATGGTGCGCGCAATGTCGCTGAAGCTGCCGCCGCGGCGGGATGCCAGGCGCTGCTGCATCTGTCGGCGATCGGTGCCGACAGCGATTCGCCATCGCGCTACGGGCGGAGCAAGGGCGACGGGGAAAAGGCCGTCCTACAAGCCTTTGCGAACGCCATCATCCTCCGGCCCTCGATCATCTTTGGCCGCGAGGATCAGTTCATCAACCGCTTTGCCGGCATGATCGCGATGTTGCCGGTGGTGCCGGTGATCGGCAGCGAGACCCGGTTCCAGCCGGTATTTGTCGGCGACGTGGCCGACGTAGCGGCCGAGGCGCTGAGTCATGACGAGCGCTATGCCGGCCAGACGTTCGAACTGGGCGGCCCGGAAGTCCTGAGCATGGGCGACGTCAACCGGCGGATTGCCAAGCTGACCGGTCGCGACCGGAGCTTTGTCGAAGTGCCGGATTTTGCGGCCAAGGCCATGGCGACTGTTCTCGGCCCGCTCCCCGGCGCGCCAATCACCGCCGACCAGTACAAGATGCTGCAGAAGGACAATATTGTCGCACCGGACGCCAGAACCATCGAGGCATTTGGCGTCGAACCGACACCGCTTGCTGCGGTGGCCAGTGGCTGGATGGAAAAATACACGGCGCATGGCCGCTTTGGCGCCGGCACCAAGGCACGCTAGCGACCGGCTAGACCGGGGCGAAGGGGCAGCGGGCTGGCCTAGAAAAAGACCAGCAAGCCGATCCCCATCGCCACCCGGTAGATGACAAAGACCATCATTGATGCCTTGCGCAAAAATTGCATCAGGAAGGTCATGGTGGCCAGCGCGGCCAGGAAGGTCATCACGCCGGTGATCAGCGCTTCCTTCAGCAGCTCGGTACTCGCGCCCATCAGGTCGGGGACGATCAGGATGCCCGCACCAGCAACAGCCGGGATCGACAACAGGAACGAAAAGCGCGCCGCTTCCACCCGGCTATAGCCGAGAAAACGGGCCGCGGTCATCGTCACGCCGGACCGGCTGGTGCCGGGAATCAGTGCCAGCGCCTGGGCCAGGCCGACCAGAAGACCGTCCTTGAGCGTCATGTCTTCAAAGGTCTTGACCTGCCGCCCCACACGATCGGCGATGCCCAGCAAGACGCCGTAGATGATGAGGTTAACCGCCACCAGCGTGGTGCTGCGGAAACCGTCAAGATAGCCGCCGGTCTTCAGGAACAGGCCGACCACGACCGCCGGGATCGTGCCAATGATGATCCACCAGAACAGACGCCGTTCCGCCGGTGCCTGACCAATGCCGATCGTCGCCAGACCGCCGCGGCCCAGCGCCCAGACATCCTTGAAAAAATAGGTGATGATCGCCAGCAGCGATCCGACATGGACCGCAATATCGATCATCGGCCCCTGATCGGCAAAGCCGGTGAACACGGGCAGCAGGATCAGATGGCCGGAAGAGGAAATCGGCAAAAACTCGGTGACGCCCTGCACAATTGCGAGGAGCAGCATTTGGATGAAAGTCATGGGCGTTCCGTATGTTGACGTGGCCGTCTGTTGATCTGCTGGGCAATAGCGCCTCCCAAAACGATTGTCGCGAAAAAATATAGGTCCGATATGGATCATATTATTGACAGAGCCACATGGTCTCACGCCTTCTCGATGTCGAATTCCCGATATTAGGTCACTATAACTGACCTATATTGGAATTTATGCGTGACTCGCGCGGACCATTTGGCTATTTCGGTGGTTCAGCCCGTCGAGGCGGGCGGTTGGTCACAATCTTTCATTGCAGGAAACGAGCGTCTGGCATGGCAAAAAGCCCGCAGAAATTGGAAATGCTGAAATTCGTCGAGGAGGGCCAGGCCTATCCGGAAAAACGCGCGCCCATCCTGCGCGCCGAAGACTTTCAGGAAATCGCTGATAAATATGCGCCGGAAAAGGCAGCGGAACAGGCCGCGCGCTGCTCGCAATGCGGTGTGCCTTATTGTTCAGTCCATTGCCCGCTGCACAATCATATTCCCGACTGGCTGCGCCTGACCGCCGAAGGCCGGTTGCGCGAAGCCTATGAGATGTCCAACCTGACCTCGACCATGCCGGAAATCTGTGGCCGCATCTGTCCGCAGGACCGCTTGTGCGAAGGCAATTGCGTGATCGAATTTTCCGGTCATGGCGCCGTGACCATCGGGGCCGTCGAAAAATATGTCACCGACACTGCCTGGGAAGAAGGCTGGGTCGAACCCTTGCAACCGGGCCGGTCAAAAGGCCAGTCCGTCGGCATCATCGGTGCCGGTCCTGCCGGGCTGACCGCCGCCGAATATCTGCGCGTCGCCGGCTATGACGTCCATGTCTATGATCGCCATGATCGCGCCGGCGGTCTGCTGACCTACGGTATTCCGGGCTTCAAGCTGGAAAAGCATGTGATCATGCGGCGGGTGCAGCGGCTGAAGGATGGCGGCATCCACTTCCACGAGAGCTTTGAAGTCGGCACAGACGCGACGCTGGACGACCTGCGCGACCGGCACGACGCGATCCTGATCGCGACCGGCGTCTATCAGCCGCGGGCGATCCAGATGCCGGGCGTCGGCGCGCCGGGGGTCGAGGACGCGCTGGATTTCCTGATCGCTTCCAACCGCAAAAGCTTTGGCGACAGCGTCCCCGATTTTGACAATGGTCGCTTCAATGCCAAGGGCAAGAATGTCGTGGTCATCGGCGGCGGTGATACCGCGATGGACTGCGTGCGGACGTCGATCCGGCAGGGCGCGAAATCGGTGAAATGCCTCTATCGCCGCGACCGCGCCAATATGCCGGGCTCGCAAAATGAAGTCCGCAACGCCGAGGAAGAGGGCGTTGAATTTGTCTGGCTGTCGGCACCCAAGGCGGTCGAGGGCACCGATCAGGTTACGGCGGTCAAGGCAAACCGCATGCGGCTTGGCGCGCCCGACGCCAGCGGTCGCCGCTCCCCGGAAGTGGAGCCCGACAGCGACTTCACCGTCGATGCCGATCTGGTGATCAAGGCGCTGGGCTTTGACGCCGAAGACCTGCCCGGCCTGTTCGGATCTCCCGATCTGGCGGTCACGCGCTGGGGCACATTGCGCGTCGACCACAAGTCGATGATGACCAATCTCGAAGGCGTGTTCGCCGCCGGCGACATTGTCCGCGGCGCCAGTCTGGTCGTCTGGGGAATCCGTGACGGGCGCGATGTCACAGAACATATGCACCGGTTTTTGAAAGAGAAAAAGCTGACAGAGAAGGTGGCGGCCTAGGCCCGCCAATCGGAGTGAGACCATGAAGATCAAGACAATCGTGACCATATTGACGGCCAGTACAGCGCTGGCAACGGCGGCTCCGTCCGCCGCCCAAGAATCGGCAAAGCCAGCCGAAGCTGTCGAAGCGACGGTGACGGATCCCGCCCGCCTCGCCGCCGCCCGGACCACGGTCGACTATCTGTTCCCGCTGGGAACCTACCAGCGGATGATGAAGGGCACGATGGACAAGCTGATGGACAGCATATTGTCGCAGACCTTTGATCGCCCGATGGGCGAGACGATGAAAGGCTATGGCCTTGATGATGAGACCATTGAGGACATGGGCGACACCTCAATCAATGACATGATGAGGGCGCGCGATCCCTATTTTGAAGAGCGCATGAGAATATCCACCACGGTCATGATGGACGAAATGGTCGACGTGATGACGGCGATGGAGCCCGCAATCCGCGAGGCGCTTACCAAAATATACGCCCGCAAGTTCACGGCATCACAGCTTGCCGAAATGAACCGCTTTTTCGCCACCGACACCGGCGGCGCCTTTGCCCGGGACTATATGATGGTGTTTGTCGATCCGGAAATGATGCAATCGATGATGGGCATGGTGCCGGAGATGATGCAGGCGATGCCAAGGATCGTGAAGAAGGTGGAGGAGGCAACCGCCCATCTGCCGCCGCCGCTCAAACATGACACCGGGGAAGAGCAGGAAGAGGCGGAGCAGGACAGCCAATGACCCGGCAATATCCCACCCCCGAACATGAACGCCTCGCCCGCGAAGGCATGTACCGGCCGGAATTTGAAGGCGATGCCTGCGGTGTCGGGCTGGTCGCAGCGACTGACGGCAAGCCGTCGCGGCGCGTCGTCGCCTCCGCCATTGATGCGCTGAAAGCGGTCTGGCACCGGGGTGCGGTCGATGCCGATGGCAAGACCGGTGATGGTGCCGGCCTGCACGTCGACCTGCCCGAACGCTTCTTTGATGATGCGATTGCCGACAGCGGTCACAAGGTCCGCCCCAACCGGCTGGCCGTGGGCATGATCTTTCTGCCGCGCACCGATCTCAACGCGCAGGAAGCCTGTCGGGCGATCGTTGAGGCGGAAATCATCGAATCCGGCTATACCATCTACGGCTGGCGTCAGGTGCCGGTGGACGTTTCAGTGATTGGGCAGAAAGCCCAGAACACCCGCCCCGAGATCGAGCAGATCATGATTGCAGGGCCGATGCCGGACAAGCAGGACGCGCGCGAATTCGAGAAGAATCTCTATCTTATCCGCCGCCGGATCGAGAAAAAGGTGATCGCAGCCCAGATCCAGGATTTCTATATCTGCAGCCTGTCCTGCCGGTCGATCATCTACAAGGGCCTGTTTCTCGCGCAATCGCTGTCGGTCTTCTACCCCGACCTGCTCGACGAACGGTTCGAAAGCCGGGTGGCGATTTTCCATCAGCGCTATTCGACCAACACCTTCCCGCAATGGTGGCTCGCGCAACCGTTCCGCTGCCTCGCGCATAATGGCGAGATCAATACGATCCGCGGCAACAAGAACTGGATGAAGAGCCACGAGATCAAGATGGCCAGTCTGGCCTTCGGTGATCATAGCGAGGACATCAAGCCGGTGATCCCGGCGGGATCCTCTGACACGGCTGCGCTGGATGCGGTATTCGAGACCATCTGCCGGTCCGGCCGCGATGCGCCAACCGCAAAGATCATGCTGGTGCCCGAGGCGTGGCAGAATAACCCGGACATCGATCCCGCTCATCAGGCGATGTACGAATATATGGCGAGCGTGATGGAACCCTGGGATGGGCCGGCGGCGCTGGCGATGACCGATGGTCACTGGGCGGTCGCCGGTGTCGACCGCAACGCGCTGCGTCCTTTGCGCTATTCGCGGACGGCGGATAATCTGCTGATCATCGGCAGTGAATCCGGCATGGTCGTCGTGCCGGAAAGCCAGGTGGTCGAGAAAGGCCGGCTGGGCCCCGGACAGATGATCGCCGTCGACCTTGACGCCGGGCTGCTGTTCAAGGACCGCGAACTCAAGGACCGGATCGCCGCCGAGGAACCCTATGCCGATCTGGTCAAGGGATTCCAGAGCGTCGACGACCTGCCGCCCGCGCCTGAAAATTCGGGCATGGGCTTCTCCAGGGAAGAACTGATCCGCCGGCAGACCGCCGCCGGCCATACGCTCGAGGATATGGAAATGATCCTCGCGCCGATGGTCGAGGATGCCAAGGAAGCGGTCGGTTCGATGGGCGACGACACGCCGCTGGCGGTGATCAGCGTGAAGCCGCGCCAGATCAGCCATTTCTTCAAGCAGAATTTTTCCCAGGTGACCAATCCGCCGATCGACAGCCTGCGCGAGCGCCATGTAATGAGCCTGCGCACGCGCTTTTCCAATCTCGCCAATATTCTGGAGCAGGACAGCCAGAATGAAGACGTCATGGTGCTGGAAAGTCCGGTGCTCAGCTGCGCCCTGTGGGAGCGGCTGAAACTGGGCTTTGGCGACGCGGTGGCCGAAATCGATTGCACGATGAGCATCAGCGGCGGCGCCATCGAGCTGCGCGATTCGCTGGCCCGGATCCGGGCAGAGGCGGAGCAGGCGGTGCGCGCCGGCAAGACCGAGATTTTCCTTACCGACGAGGATATCGACGAGGACCGGATGGCGATCTCGATGGTGATCGCGACCGCGGCGGTGCACACCCATCTGGTCCGCAAGGGCCTGCGCTCTTACGCTTCGGTCAACGTCCGCGCCGCGGAATGTCTCGACACCCATTGCTATGCCGTGCTGATCGGCGTCGGCGCGACCACGGTCAATGCCTATATGGCGGAAGCCGCGATCGCCGACCGCCACGCCCGCGGTCTGTTCGGCGACCTGACCCTCGATGAATGTCTCGCCCGGCACAAGAAAGCGGTCGATGACGGCCTACTCAAGATCATGTCGAAAATGGGCATCGCGGTCATTTCCAGCTATCGCGGCGGCTATAATTTCGAAGCCGTCGGCCTGTCCCGCGCCTTGTGCAACGACCTGTTCCCCGGCATGCCGACCAAGATATCCGGCGAAGGCTATGCGTCCCTGTTCATCAATGCCCAGGACAAGCATGCCGCGGCCTTTGAGCCAGCGGTGGTGCGACTGCCGGTTGGTGGTTTCTACAAGCAGCGCGATGGCGGCGAGGCGCATGCCTATAGCGCCCATCTGATGCACCTGCTGCAGACCGCGGTCGCGCAGGACAGCTATTCCACCTATCTCCAGTTCTCGCAGGCGGTCCGCGAGCTGGAGCCGATCTATCTGCGCGACCTGATGGAATTCAACTATGCCCCGCAGCCGGTGCCGATCGACGAGGTCGAGGCGATCACCGAAGTGCGCAAGCGCTTCAACACGCCGGGCATGAGCCTCGGCGCGCTCAGCCCGGAAGCGCATGAGACGCTGGCCATCGCGATGAACCGGATTGGCGCCAAGTCGGTTTCCGGCGAAGGCGGCGAGGAAAAGCGGCGCTACACCCCCTTTGAAAATGGCGACAATGCCTCGAGCCCGATCAAGCAGGTCGCGTCCGGCCGCTTTGGCGTGACCTCGGAATATCTCGGGGCCTGCGAGGAGCTTGAAATCAAGGTTGCCCAGGGCGCCAAGCCCGGCGAGGGCGGCCAGCTGCCCGGCTTCAAGGTCACCGAATTCATTGCCAAGCTGCGCCATTCGACTCCCGGCGTCACCCTGATCTCGCCGCCACCGCATCATGATATCTATTCGATCGAGGATCTCGCGCAGCTAATCTACGATCTCAAGCAGATCAATCCGCGCGCCCGGGTCTGCGTAAAGCTGGTGTCCTCGGCCGGCATCGGCACGATCGCCGCTGGCGTCGCCAAGGCCCATGCCGATGTCATCCTGATCTCCGGCAACACCGGCGGCACCGGCGCGTCGCCGCAGACCTCGATCAAATTCGCCGGCACGCCCTGGGAAATGGGGCTGACCGAAGCCAATCAGGTGCTGACTCTCAATGGCCTGCGCCACCGGGTCAAGCTGCGCACCGATGGCGGCCTCAAGACCGGGCGCGACATTGTCATCGCCGCCATTCTCGGCGCCGAGGAATTTGGCATCGGCACGCTCAGCCTAGTCGCGATGGGCTGCATCATGGTCCGCCAGTGCCACAGCAACACCTGCCCGGTCGGGGTCTGCGTGCAGGACGAGCGGCTGCGCGAAAAATTCACCGGCACGCCGGAAAAGGTGATCAACCTGATGACCTATATGGCCGAGGAAGTGCGCGAAATCCTGGCCCGGCTCGGTTACCGCTCGCTCGGCGAGATTATCGGTCGCACCGAATTGCTGCGCCAGGTCAGCCGCGGCGCCGAACATCTCGACGATCTCGACCTCAACCCGATCCTCGCCAAGGTCGACGCAAGAGACAGCGAGCGCAGCTTCCATATCGACACGCCGCGCAACGAGGTCCCGGACAGTCTCGACGCCGAGATGATCGACGATGCCAAACCGGTGTTCGAGCGGCGCGAGAAGATGCAGCTCACCTATACCGTGCGCAACACCCACCGCGCTGTCGGCACCCGCTTCTCCGCCGAGATCACCGCCAAATATGGCATGAGCACGCTGAACGAGGACCATGTCCATATCCGTCTGCGCGGGTCCGCCGGCCAGTCGCTCGGCGCGTTCCTCTGCCAGGGGATCACGCTGGAAGTGTTCGGCGATTCCAACGACTATGTCGGCAAAGGCCTGTGCGGCGGCAAGATCATTGTCCGGCCGATGGTCAGTTCGCCGCTGGTCAGCCAGGACAATACGATCATCGGCAATACCGTGCTCTATGGCGCGACCGCCGGGCAGCTCTATGCCGCCGGACAGGCCGGCGAACGGTTCGCCGTCCGTAACAGCGGAGCCGATGTCGTGGTCGAGGGCTGCGGCGCCAATGGCTGCGAATATATGACCGGTGGCAATGCCGTAATTCTGGGACCGGTGGGCAGCAATTTCGGAGCCGGCATGACCGGCGGCATGGCCTTCGTCCTCGACACAGAGGGTGATTTCGAGAAAATGGCCAATGGCGACAGCATCATCTGGCAACGCCTCGACAGCGCTTATTGGGAAGGCCACCTGCTGTCGCTGATCGAGCGGCATCAGCAGACCACCGACAGCAAATGGTCCGAATCGATCCTGCGCGACTGGGACCGCTGGCGCGGGCGCTTCTGGCAGGTCTGCCCGAAGGAGATGGTCAACCGGATTGAGCAGCCGCTATCAGATAGTGAGGTGATCGCGGCAGCCGAATAAGCCGGCCAAATGTTCTTGTTTTGATCTTTTGTCGCACTATGCTCGCCGGGTCCCGAGTCGGTGCCAAGCAAGGAATGCGAGCATGCCAAAGATCATCCCGAATTATCTCGAAATGAAAGCCAGCGACCTGCCCGCCAGCAAGGCCTTTTACGAGCAGGCCTTTGGCTTTGCCTTCACCGATTATGGGCCGGAATATGCTGCAATCGAAGGCGGGCCGGTAGATATCGGGCTGGCCGCTGGCAACGAACCGGTTCCCCCGATGCCGACGTTCGAGACCGATGATCTGGAAGCCTCTCTGGAGCAGGTCAGGGCGGCCGGTGGTCTCATCGTCAACGAAATATTCGCCTACCCCGGCGGACGGCGGTTCGAATGCCTCGATCCCGCGGGCAACCGGCTGGGCATCTATCAGCCGGACTAGCATTCATCCCGATACAGGCCCCCGATCCAGGGCACCGGACAGCATATTGATCCGTCGCCCAGCAATCGGTCGGTCCTGCATCAAAGCGCTTCCACAAAATCTCATTCGCGACTAACACGAGCTGTATGTGGCAGTTGTATCAGTTCCCCCTATGTCCGTTTTCCCGCAAAGTCCGCTTGCTGCTGGGCGAAAAATCCGTGGGCTATGAACTGGTCCGCGAATCACCCTGGAATCAGCGCGACGAATTTCTGTCGATGAACCCGACCGGCCGCACACCGGTGATGAAAAACACCAAGAATGATGTCTGCCTGATCGATAGCGTGGCGATTTGCGAATATATCGAGGAAACCGTCGAAAAGGTGCCGATGATCAACGGCACGGCGGTCAACCGGGCCGAGATCCGGCGACTCGTTGCCTGGTTTGACGAGCAATTTTACGGTGATGTCACTGCCCCGATGCTGCACGAGCGGATGCACAAGAGGCTGGTCCGGCGCGAACCGCCGGACGCCAAGGTGCTGCGCGAGGCAATGCGCCGGGCGAACCAGCATCTCGACTATATCGACTATCTGATCGACCACCGCAGCTGGCTGGCCGGCGCGACCATGAGCCTCGCCGACCTTGCCGCCGCCGCGCAGATTTCGGTCGCGGACTATCTCGGAGCCATCGACTGGGCCGGACATGACCAGACCAAAGCCTGGTACGCGATGTTCAAATCGCGACCGTCTTTCCGGCCTCTATTGTCCGAACGCATGGAAGTGATTGCCCCGCCGGCGCATTATGAAAAAGTCGACTTTTGAACTAGCCTAGAGACTTCAGTAACTCATCTATATCGTCGTCTCGACTTGATATTAGAGAATATAATTCACTAATTTTTCTCATGAGTTGAGGGGATGAAGACGACCTTCCCAATATCGATGAGAGCGAAGTGTTTTTCTGGTCGATTTGATGAATGGTTTTTCCATTCAATTTTTTTATAGTCAGACTGACATTGGAAGTGGCGCCGAAAGTTGCCGCAGTCGTCAGTGTATTGTTTGATTCAAAGCTATTCGGATCGCCCTCCAAATAGATAACAAAATCACCAGACCTTGCCTGGAACCGACCATAAGCAGATGATTCCGCCCAAAGCAGCTTCCTACTCTTCGTGTTCGCAAGCAATTTGTCCAATAGTTCAATCAATTGAGGCTCAGCTATCGACACCGGCTTTATCCCTTATCCCAGATTCCAAATTCAATAAGAAAACCTCTATATCACGAAGTTTTGAATTAAGCACTGTGACGTCAAAATCAAACGAATCGTCGGTAATTTTCGACTCTAGATTTTGGCATGCGTCTTGGACAATTGCCAAGTGATCCTTCGCTTCTTCCCTTTGAGTCGACTTCAAATGCTGGCGCGTAACCGCGAGCGCCGCCAAAATCGTTCGGACCCGCTCACAATTTGATAAACCGTACTGCCAATTCTTACCCAATAAACCAGTCTTGGTCTGCTCTGCGATAATTCTGCCTTCACGTAACTGTCCGGAAACATCAAAAGATGCGAGCTCTCCTTTCAGCTTACCTATTGCGGCCTCCGCAGCCCGAGCCGACGACGCTGCTCTTACCAGTTGAGATATAGTGACTCCGAACCCTACTATTGATAGAAAAATCCCAAAAATGGCGATACGCATTGACCAATAATCGAAATTATCATCGCTTAAAAGAGGTTCCACAAAAACGAAAAAAACTACAAAATATAAGAGTGCAAATGCGGCTATTAATCCCGATATCAAAGAAATATTTTTGATCACTGCCGGGCCATTGTTTTCATATTGTTGCGTTACAATACAATATAGCAAAAAGCTAAATCAATATCTATATGCATTATCCGACTTCCAAAAGGGCATACCATTAAACCACTTAACATTTAGCTGAGGCAGCTCTTCATGAGAGCTTCGTCGTCTCCCTCTGGTGCTTGCCCCCCGCGACACCACGTGTCCTGATCTCCCGCTCTACAACACCAAATTTTTTGGGAGAGTCACAAATCCATCACGGCTTTTTGGTTGAAGCTTCAAGCCCGCACCACCGTCATCAGATAGTTGAGCGCGAGATTGTCGGACACGGAAAAGCCGCTGGTCGGACTATAAGACAGGCCGCTGGTATCGATCACCTGCAGTCCCGCCTCGCCCAGCATCTTTTCCAGTTCATCCGGCGTGATAAACTGCTCGTGGTGATGGGTGCCGCGCGGGATCCGGCCAGTCAGCTCGGCCAGCTCCACCAGCATCAGCTTCGAAAGCGCAGTGCGATTGGGCGTCGACAATATCATCAGACCATCATCCGCCATCGCGCGGGCCAGTCCGGCGACAAAGCTCTGCGGATCATCGACATGCTCAATCACTTCGAGAGAGGTAACCAGATCAAAACCCCGGCCCGCAAAATCCTCTATCGCTTCATTGCGATAATCAATATCCAGCCCTTGCGGTTGGGCATGGGCCTGCGCCGCCGCTATATTTTCCGGCGCGGCGTCGAGACCGGTCACGCTTGCGCCCAGTCGCGCCAGCGGCTCGCAGAGCAGCCCCGCACCGCAGCCGACATCAAGCGCCCGCTTGCCAGCTAGCGGTTTTAACAGGCTGCTGTCTCCGTGGAAATGCAGGTCAATGGCATCCCTGATATAGGCCAGACGCACCGGATTCAGCCGGTGCAGCATCGCCGACGATCCCTTCGGATCCCACCAGTCCGCTGCCATCGCACCAAAATGTGCGGCTTCTTCGGGCTTGATCGTGCTGCTACTTGCCTTTGTCATGCCCCCTCTTTATCAGGCTTTTCAATCCTGTTCAGGCCCTTTTTATCGAAAGTTTTACCGACAGCAGTATGGCACGTATCGTGATGAAATTTGGCGGCACCTCAATGGCCGGAATCGAACGCATTCGCCGGGTGGCGCAGATCGTCAAGCAGCAGTCCGACGCCGGTCATGAAGTGGCGGTGGTTGTGTCTGCCATGGCCGGCGATACCGACCGGCTGGTCAATTTCTGCCGCGAAGCCAGTTCGCTCTATGATCCGGCAGAATATGACGTGGTTGTTGCCTCAGGCGAACAGGTGACCTCCGGGCTGCTCGCCATCGCCTTGCAGTCGCTCGGTGCCAAAGCCCGCAGCTGGCTCGGCTGGCAAATGCCGATCCGCACGATTGAGGCGCATAGCAAGGCAAGGATCGATAGAATCGACGCAGAGGCACTGACCACCGCCATGCAAAGCGGCGAGATCGCCATCATTCCGGGCTTTCAGGGCATTAGCGAAGACGGCCGGGTCACGACGCTGGGCCGCGGCGGGTCCGATACCAGCGCCGTTGCCATCGCCGCAGCGGTCAAGGCCGATCGCTGCGATATCTATACCGACGTTGATGGCGTCTATACCAGCGATCCCCGCATTGTGACCCGCGCCCGCAAGCTGAAGACCGTGACCTTCGAGGAAATGCTCGAGCTGGCCAGTGTCGGTGCGAAAGTGTTGCAGACCCGCTCGGTCGGGCTGGCGATGAAAGAAGGCGTGCGCATCCAGGTGCTGTCATCCTTCACCGATGAGAACACCAACTGGACCGCAGACGACCTGCCCGGCACGATGATCGTGAGCGAAGACGAAATGGAGATTGACGAAATGGAAGGCCAACTGATTACCGGCATCGCCCATGACAAGAATGAATCGAAGATCACGCTGACCCGCGTGCCCGACAAGCCCGGCGCGGTCGCCAATATCTTTGCGCCGCTCGCCGACGCCGCGATCAATGTCGACATGATCATCCAGAACGTCGGACGCGAGAAAGGCGAAACCGACGTCACCTTCACCGTGCCTAGCCCCGATCTCGACCATGCGATGCAGGTGCTGGACAGCGCAAAAGAGAGTATCGGCTTCAACCGCCTGATCCCCGACAGCAATGTCGCGAAAATTTCGGTGGTCGGTGTTGGCATGAAGAGCCACGCCGGCATCGCCTCGACGATGTTCAAGGCGCTCGCCGATCGCGGCGTCAATATTCAGGCGATCACCACCTCGGAAATCAAGGTCAGCGTGCTGATCGAGGAAGATTATACCGAACTGGCGCTGCGCGTGCTGCACACGGCTTATGGTCTCGATGCGGAAGACGCGGCCTGATCACACTTTCCCTCCCGTTCAGCGGAGGGGCCAAGGGCGGGGGAGTCAAGGTGACCATCCCCCTCTCCCAACCCTCTCCCGGAAGGGAGCAGGGCTTTAGAAAGAAAAGCAATGACCCAGTCCCAACTGTCCCATCTCATGCAACGCGGCACCGATTTTCTCGGCTGCGAAACCGCGATCATGTGCGGGGCGATGTCCTGGGTGTCGGAGCGCCATCTGGTCAGCGCGATTTCCAATGCCGGCGGCTTCGGCGTGATTGCCTGCGGGGCGATGACGCCGGACTTGCTCGACACCGAAATTGCCGAGACAAAGAAGCGCACCGACAAGCCGTTCGGAGTCAATCTGATCACCATGCATCCCGATCTGATGGATCTCATTGCGATCTGCGGCAAACATGACGTGACGCATGTTGTGCTCGCTGGCGGCCTTCCGCCGAAGGGCAGCCTGGAAGCGATCAAGGAAACCGGTGCCAAGGTGATCTGCTTTGCGCCCGCCATGGCGCTGGCCAAGAAATTCATCCGCTCGGGCGTCGATGCCATCGTCATCGAGGGCATGGAAGCGGGCGGTCATATCGGCCCGGTCTCGACCTCGGTGCTGGCCCAGGAAATCCTGCCGGAGATTGCCGATCAGGTACCCGTCTTTGTGGCCGGCGGTATCGGCACCGGCGAGATGATCGCCGCCTATCTCGAAATGGGCGCGAGCGGCGTCCAGCTCGGCACCCGCTTTGTCTGCGCGCATGAATCGATCGCCCATCGCGATTTCAAGAAAGCCTTCATCCGCGGCAACGCCCGCGACGCGATCACCAGCGTCCAGGTCGATCCGCGCCTGCCGGTGATCCCGGTACGCGCGCTCAAGAACAAGGGTACCGAGGCCTTTACCCGCAAGCAGATCGAGGTCGCCAAACTGCTCGATGCCGGCGAGATAGAAATGGCCGAAGCGCAGCTGCAAATTGAACATTATTGGGCAGGCGCGTTACGAAAAGCGGTCATAGATGGTGATATTGAGCATGGAAGTGTCATGGCCGGACAGTCAGTCGGCATGGTCAAGGCGGAAGAATCCGTGGCCGAAATTATCAAATCCCTGATGGATCAGGCGGAAGCGGCGCTCGCCCGATAGCGGCCAACCGCCTTGCCCAACCACAGCGCCTTGGGCATAGCGGCGAAATGACCGAACATGCTTCCACTTCTTCCATTGCTGATCCGTCGACGGCTTTGGGAGCAGCGCCGGCAAACAGCTATAACCAGGGCCTGACGCCGCTCCATCCCCCGCAGAAAAGACTGATCCGGATCAATATGATCCTTCGTTCGCTGGTCTTGCTCGGACTTGCACTGGCAGCGGAAATCGCGCTGCGGGTGCAGCTTGGAACAGCGCCAGGCCTTGTGCTGATACCCGCTGCGCTGATCGCCCTGATCCAGATCTTCCTGCTGCCCGGCCGCATCTACCGCCGCTGGGGCTATGACATGGGCGACGAGCAATTGCGGGTGCTGCGCGGCTTTCTCTGGCGCACCGACACGATTGTCCCGTTCAACCGGATCCAGCATATCGACGTCGCACAGGGGCCTTTGCAACGCCTGTTCGGCCTGTCGACCCTGATCGTGCACACCGCCGGGACCCACAACAGCATCGTCACCCTGCCCGGCCTCGCGACCGCCGATGCCGAGGATATGCGCGAGACGATCAAGGGCCATATCCGCCAAGACATGATATGACCGACCCGTTCGCCGACCCGGTGCCACGAGCAAGCGCCCCGTTCCAGCACCTGCACCCGCTCAGCATCGTGCTGAAATCCATCGGCACACTGGGCCAGAATCTGTTCGCGATTTTCGTGCTGCATTTCAGCCTGTTCGACCGCAATATCCTTTACACCGGGCTGGCTGCCGCCGCTTTGATCACCTTGGTGGTCGGAGTGACCACGCTGATCTGGTCGCGCTTCACCTATCAGGTTACCGCGAAGGAAATCCGGATCAAGAGCGGCCTGCTCAACCGCAACAACCGCTCGATTCCGTTCGACCGGATTCAGGATGTCAGCCTTGAACAGAAGCTCATCAGCCGCTTGCTCGGTCTCGCCACGGTCGCGCTGGAAACCGGTTCCGGCGGCGGCGAAGATGGCAAACTCGATGCACTGGCGCGAGCCGACGCGGAGACGCTGCGCGACACGATCCGCGATTATAAAGACGGGCTGAAGGCCGACGATATCGAGCAGGCCCATGATCCTGATGCGGCAGAGGCACCGCCCCTGTTTGCGATGGACAATCGCCGGATTTTGATCGCCGGCCTGTTCAACTTTTCCTTCGTGTTGCTGGCGATCCTTGGCGCTGTCGCCCAGAATCTCGACTTCCTGCTGCCCGACGGTTTTTTCGACCCGGGCAAATGGCTGGACGCTTTGCGAGGAACAGACTTCATCAATGGATATAGTTCATGGGCACGAATCGGCGGTGCGATTGCCGCCATTCTCGCGCTGGTCGTCGTCGGCCTGGTCAGCGGGATCGTCCGGACCTTCGTGCGCGAATATGGCTTTCGCCTGGACAAGGTCGTGAGCGGCCAGCCCGGTTTCCGGCGGCGGCGCGGACTGTTCACGCTCACTGACATGGTCATGCCTATCCACCGTGTTCAGGCCGCGATCGTGCAAACCGGTCCGGTGCGGCAACGCTTTGGCTGGCACCACCTGAAATTCATATCCCTGGCGGCGGATGCCCATGGCGAAACTGACCATAGCGCCGCGCCATGCGCCAGGCTGTCGGAGATCGACCCGATCCTGACAGCATCAGCGATCCACGCGCCCTCTTCCGATCTGGCTTTTCAACCGGTCAATGCCGCTTTCTGGTGGCGGCGCGCGATCCTTCTATCGCTGCTGTTTGCGGCGATCGCATTGGCTGCCGGGTTGCTTCTGCATCGCGGCTTTTTTGCGATCGCACTGCTGATCCTGCCGCTGTGCCCGCTGCTGTTTCTGGAATGGCGCCATCATCAATATGCGCTCACCGATCGCCAATTGTTCATCCAGACCGGATGGTGGCGACGGCGGCTGACGATTCTGCCGCGGCGCAAGATCCAGACCGTTGATGTCAGCCAGTCACCGCTCGATCACCCGCTGAATCTCGCGACGGTGAGCATCGGTATCGCGGGTGGATCCGCAATTCGGCCGGTGATGATCCAGACCATTGGATTTGCCGAGGCGATGGATCTGCGGCGGCAGCTAATCCACCAAAAGGATGATCAGACGGCTTCCGCAGAATGAGTTGCTTGAGCGTTGCGGACCGATTAGGCTTGGCACTTGGAGAATGGCCATCGTCGTCGGGTGATGTGAAAACGAAAAAAAGGGGCAATATATGCGCAAGATGAATTGGGCTGCGGGAACGGCAGTGATGATGGCGTTCGCAACGCCGGTGGCGGCGCAGGACAACAGCGCTCTCAAGGATATTGTTGACCAATATTGGGCCTATCAGCTGGAGCAATATCCCGAATTTGCCTCCTCGCTCGGAGTCGACGACCCGATCGGCCGAGTGACCGACGCCAGCCTGCAAGCCGAAGACGCTCGCGTGGCAAAAGCAAAACAGTGGCTAGCGCGACTGGACGCAATCGATACCAAGACGCTCAGCGAGGAAGACAAGACCAACTATGGCATCTTGCGGCGGACACTGGCAGAGCAGATCGAAGCCAACGGTTATGGCCAGCGGACGATCAATTTCACCAATCGCGGCGGCTGGCACCAGAGTTTTGCCAGCATGCAAAACAACCTACCGTTCCGCAACACCCAGGACTATCAGACCTACGTCAATCGGCTGAAACAATATGCGCGGGTCAACGATCAATCGATCGCAGTGGCCAACCAGGCCTTGGCCGGAGGCTATGTCCAGCCCTGTGTGTCGATGGAAGGCTATGAAACCAGCATCTCCGGCCTGATCACCGAGGACCCTCGCGAATCCCGCTTTTTCGAGCCGTTCAAGCGGAAAGTGCCGGAGGGCATGGATCCGGAGGAATTTGAAGCCCTGGCAGGCAGCGCGATGATGACCATTGGCGCGCTGATCAATCCGGCCCTGAAGAAGCATCTCGACTGGTATACCAAAGAATATGCGCCGAAATGCGCCAAGGCACCCGGCATATCGGTGCAGCCAGGCGGTGCAGAATATTATAATTTCCGCATCCGCCAGATGACGACCACCGACAAGACCGCAGACGAAATTCACAAAATAGGCCTGAGCGAAGTGAAACGGATCCGCGCCGAGATGGTCGAGGTCGCCAAAGAGGCGGGCTATGACACGCGCGAGGCGTTTATCGAGCATCTGCGCACCGATCCGCAATATTATGCGAAAACGCCGGAAGAGCTGATGGAAAAGGTCGCCCGGGTGAACAAGACGATCGATGGCAAAATGCCCTCGATCATCGGCAAGCTGGCGCGGCTGCCTTATGGTATCAAGGAAATTCCGGCCGAAACCGCAGAAGGCACGACCACCGCTTATTATAATCCCGGCTCACCCGATGTCGGCATCGCCGGCTTCTATTATGTCAACACATCCAAGCTGGACCAGCGCCCGTTCTGGGAAATCCCGGCCCTGAGCGTGCATGAGGCCGTGCCCGGCCATCACCAGCAGATCGCGCTGCAGCAGGAACTGGATATGCCGGACTTCCGCAAATATGGCGCGTTCTTCACCGCCTTTGTCGAAGGCTGGGGCCTCTATTCGGAGCGGCTCGGCATCGAGATGGATCTTTATGATACGCCGGCCAAGAATATGGGCCGCCTCTCCTACGAAATGTGGCGCGCCTGCCGGCTGGTGGTCGACACCGGCATCCACAGCAAGGGCTGGAGCAAGCAGCAAGCGATCGATTTCATGACCGACAATACCGCGCTCAGCGCCGCCAATATCGAGGCCGAGGTCAATCGCTATATCAGCTGGCCGGCCCAGGCACTGGCCTACAAGATGGGCGAACTGAAAATCCGCGAGCTGCGCGCAAAGGCGACCGAAGAGCTCGGCGACAAGTTTGACTTGCGCGAATTTCACGATGTCGTGCTGGGTCAGGGCGCAGTGCCGCTGGATATGCTGGAAGCCCAGGTGAACCGCTGGATTGAAGGGAAGAAATAGATGCGCTCAGTTCAGGCAATTTTACTGGCGATCAGCGTCGCGACGGCGACACCTTCGCTGGCGCAGGCCACACCGGAAGCTTTGGCCAATGACGTTCTGATGGCATACAAGCAGGGCGATACAGACGAATTTAGCAAACTGGTCACCGCATCCCCGCTGCTCAACAACACCCCTACGCTCGCCGCCCAGATAAAGAGCAATCTGGCGACATTGCTGGATCTATATGGACCGGTTGAAGGCTGGGACCTTGTTCGGACAAAATCTGCATCCCAACGCTATGTCGAGAAGAGCTACATCATTTATCAGAATGAATATGCCACACGACTGCAGCTGACATTCTACAAAAAGTCTTCGGGATGGATCATCACAAGTTTCAAGATCGACGACAGCATCGACACGTTGCTCGAATCAACCGACTGATTCCGTTCAGTCGTCGTCGGGGCCGGGCGTCTCATCCGCTCCCGGCGGGACGGCAAGATCATTGGTCGCATCTTCCTCGGCATCCGCGGCATCCAGCCGTTCACGGGCCGCTTCCGCTGCCTCTTCGCGGGCTTCGCGGTCGGCTTCGATTTCCAGGACGCGCTCTTCTACCGCATCGGCCTCCGCATCAATCCGCGACAGGCGTTTCTGGCGCTCTTCCTCGATCAGCTGTCCCCAGTTGACCGTGTCATCAATACCCTTTTCGGCATAGGCCTGACGCAACAACTCCTGCGTACAGCCAGTGAATCCGCCGGCACCAGTCGGCGAGCAGCTGCTCGTTCCGGATTTTCCGACATATTCGTAGGATTTGACCCTTTCCGACCAGGCCTGGTTCTTGGCTTCGCCCAGTTCGCCCCCGCGCAGGGTTTCGGGAATGCGATAGCGTTCATTTTCGTCCTTGCGGGCGCAGACGACAATCTCGTTATCCGTGCTCGGCGGACAGGGGTCGTCCCCGTAAATGACCAGCTGATTGACCCGATCACCGGCCTGATCCTGCGCCTGTGCCGGAAAGGCCAGCAAACCCGCGCCTGACAGTGCCGCAGCGGAAATAACAAATTTCTTCATCATAACAGTTCCTATGTCCTGACCGGCGTGAACCGGCGCTGAAGCGGATCACGCTTCCTAAATTCGTTTCGACAATCCAATTGCAACCCGGCAGCCCAACCGGATCGCTGCGCTCAACACCGGATAGCCTGGCGTCTCTTCCGCACCCGATGCGATGGCCGTTGCCTTATGCTCCAATTCCTCCTCGCGAAACTCCGCAATCATACCGGTCAGTTCGGGATCATCCTCCGATTCGAGGGCATCGAGCTGTTCCTGATAATGGCGGTCGATTTCGGTTTCGACTGCCGCCGTACATGCCATAGCAGCGCGCGGCCCCATGGCTGCGGTCGTCGCGCCCAGCGCATAGCCGGCCATTTTCCAGAACGGTTGCAACGCCGTCGGCCGAACGCCGCGCTCCACGATCATCTGATCGAAAGCATCCAGATGCCGCTGCTCCTGATCGGCCATGTGGTGGATCGCGCTGCTATGCGGAGCATCATCACCCATCACGGCAAGCTGCCCCTTGTAGATTTGCGCAGCGCCATATTCGCCCGCCTGATTGACGCGTATCATCGAGGCGATATCGGCTTTCGTTCGTCCCAGTTTTGTTTCAGCCACTAACTGCGCTCCTTCGGCTCTTTGCCAGCAAGATGGCGATGAGGATAGCACCGCCAACGGAAAAGAGGAAATTGAAACCGGCCAGTGAAATGCCAAACAACGACCATGGCGCGACGTCGCAGCGCACCAGCGGCGCGTTCATGATGGAATCCAGCATATCGCCGCCGGCCGGCATATTGGTGGCACAGGACGTCAGCCCTTCCCACCAGTCATATTCGACACCGGCATGGAAACCGCCGATCAGACCACTGACCAATATCGCCAGCGCCGCTGCGACGACCAGCGGCATTGCCCATCTTGTCGTGCGAAACAGCAAAGCCGCAAAGGCCAATATGATCGCGACAAGATGCGGCCATCTTTGCCACATGCACATTTCACAAGGATAGAGCCCAAAGCCATATTGGCCGATCAGCGCGCCGCCAAGCAACGATACGGGAAGCAGAAAGGCCAGCCAGGTGGCGCTGCGAAATGCTGCCATCAGAGGCCCCTAGTTTTTCGCCACCACGGTTTTCTTGGCGTTCTTTTTCGCCGCCTTGTTCATCGCCATTTTCAATCCGTCCGGGCCAAGCCGTCCAATGGTCTGCAGCGCATAATGCAGCTGGAAATCATCGACGCCCTGCTCCTTCAGCTCTTCAGCGGTCTGCTGGAAGCGTGGATCATCCTTTCCGTCTTCCTCCAGCACGTCGTCTTTCAGCTTGATCTCGTTGACCAGATGACGCCGCAGGTCGGACTCCCGGAACCGGGGCCGGGTCTTGTAATCAGGATCGGACAATTGCGGCACCATGATGTCGGGCTCGATGCCGCCTTCCTGCACCGACTTGCCCGATGGCGTATAATAGCGCGCGGTCGTCAGGCGCAGAGCGCTGTCGTTGGACAGGGGCAGCAATGTCTGCACCGAACCCTTGCCAAAGCTGCGCTCGCCCATCACCAGTCCGCGATGATGGTCCTGCAAAGCGCCCGCGACAATTTCGGATGCCGATGCCGAACCCG
Source organism: Parasphingorhabdus sp. (assembly GCF_048269865.1). Lineage (GTDB taxonomy): Bacteria > Pseudomonadota > Alphaproteobacteria > Sphingomonadales > Sphingomonadaceae > Parasphingorhabdus. The sequence goes on from NZ_JBLWUA010000008.1 coordinate 165,722, forward strand.
CGTCAATCAGGACAATGACCGGCAGCCCGGCCGCGGCATCACCGCTTTTCGCAAAATAGCGCTCAATGTCGGATTTTTCACGGCCACGCTGCGACACAATTTCACCGCGGGACAGGAATACATCAGATACGGAAACCGCTTCATCGAGCAGACCGCCGGGGTTCGACCGCAGATCCAGCACATAGCCGAGGGGTTTCTTGCCCAGCGCCTTGTCGATGCCGGTGATCGCAGCGGCGACATCGGCACCCGTGTCATTCGAGAAGCTGTTGATGCTGATCACACCAATCTGGTCCTTGACCTCCCAGGTCACTGGCTTGAGGTCGATGATCGCACGTTTCATCGAAAGATCGAACGGCTTGTCACGACCGGGGCGGACGATGGTAATGGTGATCGGCTCACCGGGCTTGCCGCGCATCTCTTCGACCGCCTCGTCGAGCGTGCCGCCATAGATCAGCTCACCATCAATATGGGTGATGAAATCGCCGGCTTTTACGCCTGCCTTGTCCGCCGGTGTATCCTTGAACGGCGCGATCACTTTGACAGCACCGTCTTCGAGCGTCACCGAAAGGCCAAGGCCACCATAATTGCCGTCGGTCTGGGTCCGCAGATTTTCAAAATCGCGCGCATCGAGAAAGCTGCTGTGGGGATCGAGGCTGCCGAGCATGCCTTCAATCGCGCCCTTGATCAGATCTGCATCGTCCACCTGATCCACATAGTCATTCCGCACCCGTTCAAACACGTTCATGAATTGCTCCATCTCACGGTAGGTGTTGGCATCCACTGCGGAGATCGCCGAAGTTGTGGCGGGCAAAAGCGCGACGGTCAAAACAAGGGCGGCGGCTTGCAGTACGGGCTTTTTCATCAATTCTGTCCTGTCGGTATAGATCGGTGCCAAATATAGTCTGGAATCATCTGTAAAGCCAAGCAGCTTAACCAATAATGACGCACGCGATCGACGAACAACGATTTTTGACTCTTTTTAGCCCGATTCAGCCGATCAGGGCGGCAATGTCGATTGGCCTGCCATTGCGGCGCAGTTCGACGGTCACCTTGGGATCGTCGGCTCCCGATTGACCGACCGGCGCGCCCTGCACCACCTGGTCGCCGACCGCGACACTGCTGGTCGCCATATTGGTAATCAGACTGGTCCAGCCAGCGGCATGTTCGATGATCAGGATATTGCCATAGCCGCGATACCGCCCGGAATAGGCTACCCGACCGGCGGCCGGGGCGACAATCTGCGCGCCGGGATCCACGGAGAGGGTCAGCCCGCGCGAGCGATAGCCGCTATCGGATATTTCCCCCAGGCCAGTTACAATCTCGCCAATCACCGGCAAGCGATAGGCGGTGGCGACATCTTCAGCCTGCTGCGGCTCAGCAGCTGTTGGCTCCGCCCCCTGCCCGGGCCTCAGCATCGGGCCATCCAGTGCAGCGAGCGATTCGCGGACGGCACCGCTTTCACGAATCTGGTCCATCAGATCCAATATGTCGCGCGCCTCTTCGCCAAGTGCCAGCGCCTGCTCCTGCTCGAGCCCGGCATCGTTGGAAAATTGCTCGGCGTTGATCCGTTCGCTCGCTTCCATTCTGGCCAATTGCTTTCTTTGCTCGGTCAGCCGGCGCTGGCTCTGGTCAAGCGACGCGACCGCCTGTGCCGCCTGCTCCCGCAACTGCTCTCCCTGGCGGACTTCGTCGCGCAGGCTCGCGGTCCGCCGTTCGATTTCCGGCATCACGGCAGACAGGATCGAACGCATATAAATAAGCTCATCGAGCGACCGCGGCTCGACCAGCGCGAGAGCAGTCGGCTTGCGGGTCATCATCTGCAGCGCCGCCGTCAGCCTGATCATCGGCCCCTGTTTTTCCGCCAGCCGCTCTCTTTGCCGCCGTTGCAGCTGGCTCACGATAGCGATGCGGGTCCGGGCGGCCTTGATATCGGCTTCTGCTGCCTGGATACGGGCCGCAAGTGCCGCCGCTTCGCTGGCGATCCGGTCGGCATCATTGTTGGCCGCTTCTGCCTGCCGCCGCAAGGCCAGGCTGCGCTGACGGGCCCGTTCGGATTGTTCGCGCGCCGTAATCAGGCTGCGTTTCTGTTCTGCAAGCGTTGGTCCCTTGGTCTGCGCAGAGAGCAATGCGGTTCCGGCAATTGTCAAACCGGCAGCCATGATCAGCGCAAGAACAGAGCGAACCATGAAGCTCACCCTTCCCTGTGATAGGGATGGCCGGCGATGATCGATGTCGCGCGGAACAATTGCTCGGCGAGCATCGCCCGTGCCATCATGTGCGGCCAGGTGGCCTTGCCAAAGGAAAAGAAATGATCGGCGCTGGCCCGCTCTTCCGCACTGAGGCCATCTGCAGCCCCGATCAGGAATCGCGCCTCGCGCACACCATCGTCACGCCAGTTGGACAGTAATTTGGCAAATTTGCTCGATGTCCAGTTTTCGCCAGCTTCGTCCATCGCGATTATCTTGGTCACACCTTGCAGCTTGGGGGATTTTCCGCCCTGATCCGGGAGTTCGCTGATCTTTACCTCCCAGCCTATCCGCTTGATATAGCGGTCAACCAGCTCCGCCTCCGGGCTCCGGCCGATTTTGCCGCGGGCGACAATATGCAGTCTCATCGCCCGGCGATATCAGGCTTCGACGACTTCCGGCGCTTCGCCTTCCTCGTCGACAGCCCACATCCGTTCCAGATTATAGAAGCTGCGCACTTCCGGCCGGAATAGATGCACGATAACATCACCGGCATCGATCAACACCCAGTCGGCATTGGCCAGACCTTCGACCCTGGCTGTGCCACCGGCTTGCTTGATCCGCTCAGCCAGTTTCTGCGCAATGGCTGCAACCTGCCGGGTCGAACGCCCCTCGGCGATTACCATATGGTCTGCAATATTGCTTTTGCCTGCCAGCGGGATCGAGACGACGTCCTGCGCCTGATCATCGTCAAGCGATTTCATGACCAGCGCGTGGAGTGCGTCAGACTCGGCCTTCCCTTCCTCAGAAGTGGCCGATTTCAAAGCTTTTACCTTCGGTTTCGTCAACGTATATCCTAATCTTCTGGGCCAATCAGCCGACGGGTCACCGCGTCCCTGACGCGGCGATCATCATATTGCTGATGCCAATGGGGCCGAGCCATCCGGATCGCGGTGGCTGAGCGAGGGTCGGGACGATAGCGCAAGAATGTCAGCGCCGGCGTACTCCAGCTGGTCCAGTTACCACGCTGGCTCGCGGGGTGGACGAAGCGCCGAAGCCAGGCCATTGCGGGAGCCGCAAAAGCATCGTCATCATAGCCGGGTCGTGATATAACTGCAATCGGCAATAATCGGGCTATCTTTCGCCAGTCTTTCCAGCGGTGAAATTGGGCCAGATTGTCGGCCCCCATGATCCAGACAAATTGCCGTTTCGGATAGCGCCGGACCAGTTTGCGCAAGCTGTCATAGGTGTAGCGCGTACCGAAATCCCGTTCGATCGCCGTCGGCTGGATCTTGCTGCGGCGCGCCATCTCTTGGGCGGACGCCAGACGGGCGTGCAAGGGCGCCATGTCCTTGGCACCTTCTTTCAGCGGATTGCCCGGCGAAACCAGCCACCAGAATTCGTCGAGCTCAAGCTGCTCCATCGCAAACAGGCTGATCGAGCGATGCGCTCCGTGCGCCGGGTTGAAGGAGCCGCCCAGCAGGCCGGTCGTTTTCACCGGGTCCGGCTCAAGGGCGTGTTTGCCCGGTGCCGCGCACCACCCATTTATAGGTGGTCAGTCCTTCCAGCGCCACCGGGCCACGTGCATGCAGGCGACCGGTGGAGATTCCGATTTCAGCACCGAGTCCGAATTGTCCGCCATCGGCAAACTGGCTCGAGGCATTGTGCATCACGATTGCGCTGTCAGCACGCAGGATGAAATCTTCTGCCATCTCCGCGTCTTCGGTGACAATCACGTCGGTATGGTGCGAGCCGTGATCAGCGATATGGGCCAGCGCCTCATCGGCACCATTCACCATCTTCACGGACAAAATGGGGGCAAGATATTCGGTATCCCAGTCGGCCGCGTCAGCAGAAACGACCCGCTCGTCCAGCTCCAGCACCGAATCATCGCCGCGCAGTTCGCAGCCCGCTTCCAGCAACGCGCGAACAAGAGGGCCGGGCGCAGGATAGTCCTGATCGATCAGCAGTGTTTCCATTGCGCCGCAGATCCCGGTCCTGCGCATCTTGGCGTTAACCGCAATCGCCAGCGCCTTGTCGGGGTCGGCGTCCTTGGCGATATAGGTGTGACAAATGCCGTCGAGATGCGCCAGCACCGGCACGCGCGCTTCGTCCTGGACCCGCTTGACCAGCGACTTGCCGCCGCGCGGAATGATGATATCGATCAGCCCGCTGGCCTTCAGCATCGCCCCGACCGCGGCCCGGTCCGTGGTCTGCACCAGCTGGATAGCGTCCGCAGGCAATCCTGCTTCGACCACGCCTGCGACCATCGCGTCATAGATCGCACCATTGCTCTGGATCGCTTCCGATCCGCCACGCAGGATTACCGCATTGCCCGACCGCAGCGCCAGGGCAGCGGCGTCGGCAGTAACATTGGGCCGGCTTTCATAGATGATGCCGATGACGCCGAGCGGCACCCGTATGCGTTCCATGACCAGGCCGTTCGGGCGTTCGGTGCGGTCAATCAACTGTCCGACCGGATCGGGCAGCACCGCGACATCATCGACCGCTGAGGCAATGGCTTCCAGTCGATCCGCATCGATCATCAGACGGTCGAGCATCGAATCGCTGAGGCCGCGTTCGCGCGCACTGTCCATGTCGCGCTGATTGGCGGCGATGATCGTGTCTTGGCTGGCGCGCAGATGGCGTGCGGCCGCGGCCAGAGCGGCAGACTTTTGCGAATCGCTCACTCCAGTCAGTTGGGAAAAGGCAGAGCGCGCCTTGCGCCCCATGTCGGTAATTAGTTTTGCAGAATCTGTCATAGGCGGCTGCTAGCATGGCTGCAGAACCAATTTAACCCATAATCTCGACATCTCTTGGCTCGAAATGGCAGCCCGTTACGCCGCCGAAACGCCAAAATGCGCAATGAGTTCCATCGCACGGCGCAACTCATCGCACGACTCGTTCGACTCGTCACGAGTCACCCGTTTGCGATTCGCTTGGGGAGGCCCCCTCTGCTACCGGGTTCCGGGGATTACGAATTACAACGGCGGGTCATGCACAAACACAATACCAGACAAGGGCTGAAAGCCCGGCTGGACCATATGTTTACCGATCGCGAGTTCTTCATGCGATCGCACGGACAGGTCCGTTTTCTCACCATATCAGCGACATTGCAGAAACGCGTGTTTTACTCGGCCGCGGCGGCACTCGCCATATGGTTGGTGATCACATTGGCAATGATGGTCAACCAGCTGACTGTCAGCGGAGAGCGCACCGCGCTTGCCCAGAAAGAGGCGGAACTCCACAGCGCCGAAAGCCGGGTCACCAGTTACAAGGCTTCAATTGACGACGTCGCTGCCGATCTTGAACAGCGTCAGGACGTGCTCGACCAGATGACCGAGCAGTTTATCGGTGAGCAACCGGCCTTGGACGACCAGAAGCAGAGCGAAGAAAAATTATCGGAAAACACACGCAAGATCAGCACCGCCTTTCCGGAAGCGGCCCATCTCGCAAAACTTGAAGCACGACAGATCCGTTTTGCCCAGCGCCTTACCCAGGCGGCCAAGCAACGCACCGAACAGGCGGCGGAAGCGATTCGCAAATTCGGACTCAATCCCGACAAGCTGAGCAAAAGTTCTACCGATGCCATGGGCGGCCCGTTGATTCCTCTCTTCAAAGACAAGAACAAAAAGCTCCACCCCACGTTCGAACGACTTAACCTGGCGCTGCAACAGATGGATTCGCTGGAACGGACTTTGATCGCGATCCCGTCCGGCAAACCCTCCAGCACTGGCATGATTTCGAGCAGCTTCGGCTATCGCCGTGACCCGTTCACCGGCGGCGGTGCGATGCACAGCGGCATCGATTTCAAAGGACCGCTGGGCCAGCCAATTCTCGCGGCTGCCGGCGGCAAGGTGACGCATGCGGGATGGAAATCCGGCTATGGCAAAACCGTCGAAATCACACATGGCAACGGATTGATGACGCGTTACGCGCATCTTTCCCGGATCGGCGTGACTAAGGGGCAAAAAATCGAACAGGGCATACAATTGGGAGCGATGGGCAGTACCGGTCGCTCGACGGGCACGCATTTGCATTTCGAAGTGCGGCTCAACGGACGCGCCATCAACCCCCGGCCATTTTTGGAGGCGAACACAGATGTTCTCAAGATCAAAGCCATCGCGCGACAACGTGCCAAATCACCAAATCGCACCGAGTCAGGCGCCGACCGTGGCTAGAAGCAGCGGCACCAGCGGATCCAGTTTCTCGATCATCGGTGACGGCATTGTCATCACCGGCAATATCGAATCGAAAGTCGATCTGCATATCGACGGCGAAGTGATCGGTGACGTCAAATGCCTGTCCCTGGTGCAGGGGCCATCGAGTAAGATCAAGGGCGCGATCGTCGCCCAGAATGCCAGCCTGTCGGGCTCGGTCGAAGGCTCAATCGATGCTGGCGACCTCGCGATTGCCTCAACCGCTCGCATCGGCGGCGACGTCACCTATGAAAATGTGACGATCGAGCAAGGCGGCCATGTCGACGGCAAGTTCAAGCACCGCAGCAACAAGTCGCCCAATCTCGCCAAATCAACCGTCAACATGAATGAAATGGCGATTCCGCTGGAGCTGAAGGCCGACGATCAGGCGGCCTGATTGCACTTCTGCCAGACGCGTCTGGCATTGACTGTGCCGCTCCCTAATTGCGAGGGGCTTGCCGCCGATAGCTGAGCGCTTCCGCGACATGCAGGCGACCGACGATATTGGCACCCGCAAGGTCGGCAATGGTGCGCGATACTCTCAGCACCCGGGTGTAACCGCGCGCGGACAGCCGCATTGCTTCGGCAGCCTGCGCCAATAAATGCCGTCCGGGTTCGTCGGGTGTCGCATATTTTTCCAGCGCATCGCCGTCAATTTCAGTGTTGGTCCGCATGTCCAGATCGGCATAGCGCTGATTCTGGATCAACCGCGCTGCTGCGACCCGCGCCGCCACAGCCTCGGATCCCTCGCTCGGCGGCGGCATGGTCAGGTCGGCGGCGGACAAGGCGTCCACCTCGATATGCAGATCAATGCGATCGAGCAGCGGACCCGACACCTTCGCCTGATAATCGGTCGCACAGCGTGGGGCCCGCGAACAGGCCAGCGCCGGGTCACCCAAATGGCCACAGCGGCAAGGGTTCATCGCTGCAATCATCTGCACCCGCGCCGGAAATGTGACATGGGCATTCGCTCTGGCCACGCTGACCTCTCCGGTTTCGAGCGGCTGCCGGAGCGAATCGAGCACCGCCCGCTGGAACTCCGGCAGTTCATCCAGAAACAATACGCCGAGATGCGCCATGCTGACTTCACCGGGACGCACTTTCAGCCCGCCGCCGACCAGCGCCGCCATCGAGGCGCTGTGGTGCGGTGCGCGAAAGGGGCGCTGGCGTGACATCTGACCACCTTCCAGCGTGCCGGCGACCGATGCGACCATCGACACTTCCAGCGCCTCGGCTGGCGACAGGGGCGGCAAAATCCCGGGTAAACAGGAAGCAAGCAATGACTTTCCCGATCCGGGCGGCCCGTTCATCAATAGATTGTGTCCGCCGGCTGCAGCGATCTCCAGCGCCCGTTTCGCCGTTTCCTGCCCCTTCACGTCTTTCAGATCGGGTCCATAATCGGGTTCGGGCACTGCGCCGGTTTCTGGCGGCGTCAGGATCGACTGGCCCTTGAAATGGTTGAGCAGCGCCAGCAGATCTGCCGGCGCCAATATCTCGACATCGCCGGCCCAGGCGGCTTCCGAACCCTGCAGCGCGGGACAGATCAAGCCAAGATTCTTGCCCGATGCATGCAGCGCGGCCAGCAACACGCCGGGCGTCACCGCCAGTCGACCGTCCAGCGACAATTCGCCAACCACGATATAGCTGGCCAGCGTTTCGGCATCGATAATGCCCATCGCGCCGAGCAATGCCAGTGCGATAGGCAGGTCGTAATGCGAGCCGGCTTTTGGCAGATCGGCAGGCGACAAATTGACCGTTATCCGTTTTGGCGGCAGCGAAAGCCCCATCGCCGCAATCGCTGCGCGCACCCGTTCGCGGCTCTCTGCCACCGCCTTGTCCGGCAAGCCAACGACGTTGAATGCGGGCAATCCCGGTGCAACCTGACATTGCACCTCGACACCCCGCGCCTCCAGTCCAAGATAGGCCACCGTCTGAACCAGCGCTACCATGATAGCCGCCCCAATTGCATGACGAAAACACTGGCGGCGACAACGGAATGTGTCGAGCCTCAACCGCATCTTGGCCGTAACCGTCAACAATCAGCGTCCTGCCAGCGACCGGATGGTTAATATCGGGTAACTTTAGTCCACTACTTCGTTGAAGGCTTAAACCTGCATAACAGGGTCATGAACAATAATCATCCGACAACCCTGTTACCCACCAGCCTCCCGTCAAAGAATTTGAATGCGAGTGTGCTGGTCAGTGCTTTGCTGCTTTTTGTTTCACTTCTGGTCCCTACCCAACCCGCCTTTAGCGCCAGCAGCTACATCGTTACAGAGACGGTCGAGATTATTGAATATGATCTGGATGAGCCGCAAGCGCAGGCAACGCCGGCGACTGCGGCTTACGGTCAATATGGCCCGTTTCGCGTAATTTCAGCGGATACAGTGGAAATGACCGGTACCGTGGACAGCTACACACCCGCACTGTTTCAGCAGATGATGAAACATTTCCCCGCGATCAAGCGCATCGAAATGCTCGATTGCGACGGGTCAGTGGACGAGGAAGCCAATCTCCGGCTCGCCAGAATGATCCGCCGGGCCGGGATCAGCACCCATGTGCCTGCGAACGGTTCCGTGCGGTCCGGTGCGGTTGAGCTATTTCTCGCCGGTGTTACCCGGACAGCCCATCGCAATGCAGAATTCATCGTGCACAGCTGGATGGACGAATACGGACGCCAGGCAAATGACTATCCCGCCAATGCTCCGGTCCATGCAGAATATCTCGATTATTACACCGATATGGGCGTGCCCTCCAGCACCGCGAAAGCGTTTTATGAGCTGACCAACAGTGTTCCCTTCTCGGAGCAACTGCGCTTGTCCCGGAACGATATGGCGCGCTTCCAGATGGTGCACTAGTCTGCAAAAAATCGTTGCCCGTTCACGCTTTATGCATCTCCGGGAACGATAATCTCCTCCACGCGCTTTAGTTAACAGAGCAAGCTTGCGGGTCTGCGCGCGAAGCACCAAGTGGAATGAGATGAACGGCAAAATCGATAAAAAGCGTTGGAAATATACGTCCGGGTCCCGTTTCCTGCTTTCGGTGCTCGGCTTCACGCTGATTCTGATTTCGCCGATCATCGGAGCCATCCCCGGGCCGGGCTTCATCATTGTCTTTCCGATCGGTCTGGCTCTGGTGCTGCAGAATTCCCGCTGGGCGAAAAAGCGCTATGTCGATTTCAAGCGCCGCTTCCCGAATTATGGCAAATGGACTGACTGGGCGATGCGCAGACGACATCACAAGACCTTGCCCGACGATTTTGAACTGCCGCTTTTCGGCAAAGTGAAAACCGGCAAGCGGGACAAGAAAGTTTAGGGTTACGACCTGTCGCAAACGCTTGACTTTCCGCGCCTGGCTGCCTAATCGCAGCGACAACGTATCGGCCGCAGCTTTTGGCGGCCTTTTTTATCGAAATTTTGACGTAGGATATTCGCGATGAAGCGTACATTTCAACCGAGCCGCCTGGTCCGTAAACGGCGCCATGGTTTCCGCGCCCGCAAAGCAACCGTCGGCGGCCGCAAAGTGCTGGCAGCCCGCCGTGCTCGTGGCCGCAAGAAGCTCTCTGCCTAAAACCAACGTGTCCGCTCGTGCTGCGCCTGCCGCAGCACCTCTATCGCCGGATCCCTTGGACGAGAAGCAGCCTTCGTCTGATTCGGCGCGCGCCGCTGCCAGTCATTCCATAGAAGTGATTCGCAAGCGCCCGGATTTTCTTGCTGCCAATCGCGGCAAGCGATTCGTTACCAACAGCTTTGTCTTGCTGGCACATCGGCGTCGGGCCGATCACCCCATCTCGTCGCAAACGGTCCGCTTCGGTATCACGGTCACCAAGAAGATCGGCAATGCCGTGACGCGCAACCGGATGAAGCGCCGCTTTCGGGCTTTGCTCGCGCAATGCTTGCCCGCTCACGGTATCGCAGGAGCCGATCATATCATGATCGGCCGCAAAACCGATCAAGAGGCGGATTTTGCAGCGATGAAGGCTGATTTGGAGAAGGGCCTGAAATATCTGGCGAAGAAGCTGGACTAGCCATGCTCAAGACCGTTTTGATCTTCTGCGTGCGATGCTGGCAAAGGGGTCCATCGCGATTATTGCCACCGACATGCCGCTATATGCCGACATGCAGCGCCTATACGATCGAAGCGATTGAGAAACACGGTGCAATTAAGGGTAGCTGGCTGGGAGCTAAACGGCTATTGCGCTGCCATCCTTGGGGAAGCTCGGGTTACGACCCTGTGCCTTGATACCCTGAACACCGATCCTATTTGCAACAAATGGCCGAAAGCGGGACGATATAGTGGACGATAAGCGTAATATTATCATGGCGGTGCTACTCACCGGGATCATTCTGTTTGGCTGGCCGTTGATGATGGAGCGGTTTTTCCCGGACATGGCGAACAAAAACGAGGTCGTCGAGCAGGCCAACGCGCCCGCAAACGACCAGGTTGGCGACAAGACCGGTACGCCGGTTAGCGCTCCCGCCGCTGGCAGCACGGACATCACAACCGGACCGGTTTCCGACAAGATCAGACCATTGGCAACCGTTCTGCGCGAAAACCCGCGTGTCCTGATAGACACACCGCGGGTCAAGGGTTCCATCAACCTCAAGGGCGGCCGCATTGATGATCTGACGCTGTCCGATCATACGGTCGACATGAGCAAGGACAGCAAGCCTGTCCGGCTCTTTTCTCCCTCAGGGACCCAGGACGCCTATTTCAGCCGCGTTGGCTGGGCGGGCGATGGCGTTGCTGTCCCCGATGACAACACAATCTGGTCCGCCGACGGCAGTCGCTTGACCCCGGAAACGCCGGTTACGCTGACCTGGTCGAACGAGACCGGACAGACCTATGCCATCAAGCTGTCGATCGACGACGACTATCTCATTACCAGCGAGCAAAGCGTTACCAATCGCGGCGCAAATCCGGTGGCGCTGAGACCCTATGGCCTGATCAACCGGAAGCGGGATCTTAATAATATTCCGCCCAGCGAAGCCAGCACCTGGACCATCCACTCCGGCCCTGTCGGCGTCTATGAAGGCGCAGCGAACTACGATGTAGACTATAAAAATCTCGCCGGTGAAGAACCCGGATTTTTCGCGCGGCTGTTTGGTACGTCCGCCGTTGCCGGGACCAACAGCTATGACAAGGACGTCAGCTGGCTTGGCTTTACCGACAAATATTGGCTGAGCGCCCTGATCCCCGACAATGTTAACGATGTCGATGCCAAATTCCGTTCTGGCGGCAGTGATATTTTCCAGGCCGAGATCGCGAAAAAGAGCGCAAAGATCATCGCCCCCGGTCAGCAGCTGAAAACAACGACCCGCCTGTTCGCCGGCGCCAAAGAAAATGCCGTATTGGTAAAATATCAGGAAAATCTTGGCATCACCAATCTCGACCGGGCAATCGACTGGGGCTGGTTCTACTGGTTCGAAAAACCGCTTTTCTATCTGCTCAACTGGCTGTTCAAGCTGGTCGGTAACTTCGGCGTGGCAATCATTCTGATGACCTTCATTGTCCGCGGCATCATGTTCCCGATCGCCCAGAAACAGTTCGCGTCCATGGCCCAAATGCGCGCCGTGCAACCGAAGATGAAGGCGATTCAGGCGAAATATAAGGACGACAAGCAGCAACAGCAGCAGGAAATCATGAAGCTGTACAAGGAAGAGAAGGTCAACCCGCTAGCCGGCTGTCTGCCGATCTTCCTGCAGATCCCGATCTTCTTCGCACTCTATAAGGTGCTGATGCTGTCGATTGAAATGCGCCACCAGCCCTTCATCCTCTGGATCAAGGATCTCAGCGCGCCCGATCCGCTGACCCCGGTCAATCTGTTCGGCCTGCTGCCGTTCGATCCGCCGACCTTCCTCGCGGTGGGCATCCTGCCGATCCTGATGGGCATCACCATGCACCTGCAGTTCAAGCTGAACCCGGCGCCAATGGATCCGATGCAGAAGCAGATTTTCAGCATCATGCCGTGGATATTGGTGTTCATCATGGCACCATTTGCCGCCGGCCTGCAGCTCTACTGGACGGTGTCCAACACGCTGACCATCCTGCAGCAGAAGTGGCTCTATTCACGCCATCCGCAGATGAAAGAGGCAATGGCCAAGGAAGCAGAAGAGAAGGCGCGCAAGGCAGCGGCTGACAAGGCGAAAGCATGACGTCGCTGCACCCGAAGCTGTTCTCCGGCCCGATCAGCTTTCTGAAAAGTGCACCGCAGCTGCAGTTTTTGCCCGATCCGGATGTGCCTGAGATCGCCTTTGCCGGCCGGTCGAATGTTGGCAAGTCGTCGCTGATCAACGCGCTGACCAACCGCAACGGGCTGGCGCGCACGTCCAATACGCCGGGACGGACGCAGGAGCTGAATTTCTTCGACGTCGGCGATCCGCTGATCTTCCGGATCTGCGACATGCCCGGCTATGGCTTTGCCAAGGCTCCGCCGAAAGTGGTCCAGAAATGGCGCTTTTTGATCAACGATTATCTGCGCGGGCGGGCTGTGTTGAAACGCACCTTCGTGCTGATCGACTCGCGCCATGGCATCAAGCCGGTCGATGAAGAAGTGATGGAGATGCTCGACAAGGCGGCCGTGAGCTATCGCGTGGTGCTGACCAAGGTGGACAAGGTCAAGCAGGAAGCATTGGACATAACGGCGGAAAAGGTCGCGGCGATCGCCAAGAAACATCCCGCCGCCCATCCCGACTTGCTGCTTACCTCTTCGGAAAAGAAACAAGGCATCGATGAATTGCGACTGGCGGTGCTGGAAGCCGTAGAAAGCTGAGCGCCCGAAACCGCGTGGCCTGAAAAGGCTTTTCTCGACACAGCCGATTTTATTTGATTATGGGTGATCTATGAAACTGATAATCGGAAACAAAGCCTATTCCAGCTGGTCGATGCGCGGCTGGCTGGCGTGCAAACAGTCGGGCCTGTCCTTTGAAGAACTGACCGTCCCGCTCTTTGGCGACGACTGGGATCATGTCCGGGAGAGCGAGAATTTTGCGCCCTCCGGCGGCAAGGTACCGATATTGTGGGACGGCGAGACGGTGGTCTGGGACAGTCTGGCGATCATCGACTGGCTTGCCGACAAGACCCATCGCGACCGTTTCTGGCCAAAAGACGAAACCGCCCGCGGCATGGCCCGCTCCATGGCGGCGGAAATGCACTCGGGCTTCATGGCACTGCGCCGCCAATGCCCGATGAACACACGGAAAATTTACGAAGGCCTCTCGTTCAGCGACGAGGTCAAGACCGACGCCGCGCGGGTGATCCAATTGTGGGCGCAGGCACGCGCGCGCTTCGGCGGCGGCGGACCGTTTCTGTTCGGCACCTATGGCGCCGCCGACATCATGTATGCGCCGGTCGTCTCGCGCTTTCAAACTTACGGTTTTCGCCTGCCCGGCTTCGCCACCAGCTATATGCAGACCATTCTCGATCACGAATGGACCGCACAATGGATGGAAGCGGCCGAGGAGGAGCCCTGGGTGATCGAGCGGCTCGAGCAACCGGAAGCGGCGAAAGCCTGACCACCGAACGATGACCGCACCAACCGCTCTCGACCTGACGAAAAAGCTGATCGCGCAGCCCAGCATTACCCCTGCGACCGGCGCCGTGTTTGACGAAATGGAAGCGATGCTGAAACCACTCGGTTTCGAGATCAGTCGCTTCGTTGCTGGCGAAGCGCCGGACGGGCCGGTCGAAAATCTCTTCGCCATTCGCAAAGGCGCTGCCGGCTCCCGGCATTTCGCCTATGCCGGTCATCTTGACGTCGTCCCGCCCGGACAGGGCTGGCAAACCGATCCTTTCGTGCCGGAAGTGCGCGGCGATCTGCTGCATGGACGAGGTGCCGTCGACATGAAAGGCAGCATCGCCGCCTTTGTCAGCGCCCTGCAGCAGCTGCCGGACGATCTCGGCACGATCAGTCTGATCATTACCGGCGACGAGGAAGGGCCCGCGCGCTTCGGCACGGTCGCGCTGATGGACTTCATGGCCGAACGCGACATTGTCCCGGACCTCTGCCTCGTCGGCGAGCCGACATCGGTCCACCGGCTGGGCGACATGATCAAGATCGGGCGGCGCGGCTCGGTAAATATGTGGATCACAGTGCACGGGGCGCAGGGCCACGTCGCCTATCCGCACAATGCCGACAATCCGATCACCAAGCTGGGCAGGATATTGAGCGAAATCGATGCGCTGCAACTCGATGAGGGCACCGACTGGTTCCAGCCCAGCAATATCGAATTCACCGACCTCCACGTCGGCAATCCGGCGCATAATGTGATACCGGCCAAGGCTGAAGGCCGGTTGTCGATTCGGTTCAACGACCGACACAGCGGCGAAAGCCTGAGCGCTCTGGTGAAGGAGATTGTCGAACGGCATGGTGGCGAGCTGAGGCCCGTCATTTCCGGCGAACCGTTTCTCACGCCGCCCGGCGAATTTTCCGACATTATCGCGGGCGCGATCCGCGAGATAACCGGCGTCGACCCGGAACTGTCGACCTCGGGCGGCACGTCGGATGCCCGCTTTCTGGCGAAGATCATGCCGGTGGTCGAATTTGGCCTGTGCAACGCGACCATGCACAAACTGGACGAAGCCGTGGCAGTGGATGATCTCGACCAGCTGGCGAAAATATTTGCGCTGATCGTCCGGCGGGCGCTAGCCTGAAGCGCCGATTCAGCGCCGTCGCCGCAGAATGATATAGAGCGCGCCAGCACCGCCATGGCGCGGGTGCGCGCGCCGGACCGTCGCAATATGGGCGTGATGCCGCGACGCCGCCAACCAGTCGGAAATGGCAGCCCGGATCGCACCGCGACCACCCTCGCGGCGGCGCTCGTCATCATTGCGCGCCTTTCCGGTAATCAACAATATCGCGCGATGGCCTGCAGCGATGCTCAGCTCCAGCGCGCTGTCGAGACGACCGTGCGCGGATGAAAGCGTATAGCCGTGCAAATCAACCGTGACATCGGGTTGAACCATGCCCTTGGCCAGCCGGCGATCCCAGCCGCCATCGAGGCCGTGGCGTGTCGGCACCGGCTTCTGATCACGGAGCGGCACCGCTGACCCCGGCTTTCCGCCAAAGCTCTCCGCCGTGATCGGTCCCGACAGATCGCGCGACCGCTTTGCAACCGGCAAACTATCAATCCGCTTCACACGCGCCTGATCAAGCGGTTCGACGCTTTCGATGAACTTCTGCCAAAGCGCCTTCTCACCGGCGGTCAGGGGCCGGTCTGCCATCGTTACTGCCCTGATCTCTGGCGCGCAGCGACGAGTCTGGACACCGTGCCTTTGGGCAGAAACAGCAATGCCTGTCCGCTGGACGACATACCGCCCGCGATTTGCGCCGCTTGCTCGCCAGCGCCCCAGAATGTGTCAAAGCGGTTGGCGCCCTTAATCGCGCCACCGGTATCCTGCGCGACCCACAGCCCGTCAGCAATATCATGCGCCATGTCGAGAAACACCGGCGCGCCAAGCGGCACGAACATCCGGTCGGCAGCAACCGACGTGCGCGCGACGACCGGATGGCCCATGGCGCCCAGTGGGCCGGGTCCGGTCAGTTCGCGAAAAAAGACATAGCTTTTGTTCTCGCGCATGATCTGCATGCCTTCTCGCGGATGGGCGCGCAGCCATTCGACGATACCCTGCATGTTGGTCTTGCCGTCGGCGAGCAATCCGCGCTCGCGCATCAGCTTGCCGATGCCGGTATAATCCTGACCATTTTGCCCGGCATAGCCAATCCGCATGATCGACCCATCCGGCAGCGCGAGACGGCCGCTGCCCTGAATCTGCAGGAAGAACAGATCGATATAATCCTGGGCCCAGGCAATCTCGAGGCCCTGACCGGCCAAAGCGCCATCATCGATCTGCGCCCGGTCTTCAAATGGCACCAATTTGGTCCCGTCGATTTTGCCCCGAATACGCTTGTCTTTCAGCGCTTCGGAAAACAGCCCGAGATCGACGTCGAGCAAATTGTCGGGACGCCGATAGATGGGCACCTGGTAATTCTGGTTACGAACCCGCGATCCGTTGATCTGCGGTTCAAAATAGCCGGTTGCGAACGCCTTGCCATCGCCGATCTGTACGGTCTCGAAATAGGAAGCGAAAAAGCGCGCCGCATCCTGATCCGGCCAGCGTTGTGCAGCGTCGCAGGACAATTGCCAATCCGCCCCGCTTGTCAGGCCGCTATTATCCTCTCGCCGGACCAGCGACGAACAGCTGGTACGAAAGGACTGCAGCGCAGATGCAGCCTTCGCCGCTGCGAGATTGAGCGTGGTAATATCCGGCCCCAGCGCGACACCGGCACCGGTTGCCCGGCTGCTATCCTCACCAATCTTGACCAGTTGAGTGGGATCGACCGGCTGGAAGCGGGCCGGCGCACCGTTCTGGTACGCAGGCCTAGAGGCACGGACCTCGGCACTGTCACCGGTCACCCACTCACCGTCTTGCTGCGGAGGAAGGCTGCGGGCAGCGCCTTGCGGGATGATGCTCATCGAGCAGGCGCTGACCATCGCCGCGGCTCCGCACAGCAACCCAATTTTCATGCTAATGTCCCTGAACGGTCGGCTGTCAGGCCTCATCGGTTTCGTCAAGCAGCCAATTGGGGTCGGCGCTCGACAAGTCGCGGCTGAAGGTCCAGACGTCGTGCGTTTCAGCGGCATCGGAAAGCGAACCGCCGATCAAATTGCCCTCTTTGTCCTTCACAACCGCAGCGATATCGGCATCAAACTGGACCGTGATACTCGCCATTGGCCGGCGATATTCCGCTGCCGAAATCCGGGCGTTGTCGATTCGCACCAGCTGGTTTTCGAGAATTTCACCCCGTTCTTCGCGGGCATCTATGGCTTCCACAAAGCTTTCATAGACATCTTCATCGCACAGCAATTTCAATTCTTCCTTGTCGCCCTTCCAGAAGGCTTCCAGAATCATTGCATAGGCCGCTTGCGCGCCCTCGATGAACCGGCCGACATCAAAATTGCGGTCGGCGCTGAGAATTTCGCGCATTCCGGCTTCGGCGCTGCTGTCATAGACCATGGCCGGCGCTCCAGCAGGAGCGGGAACGATATCCGGAACATGCGGCTTGGCATCATCCAATGTCCGGCGTTCATTGGCGCGTGGCTCAATATTCCGCGGCGTATGTTCCTGCTCATGACCGCTGCGCTTGCCCAGCACAGAATAAAGGCGCAGGCCGAGAAAGGCTGCTACCATGGCCAATAATACAATTTCGATGGTCACTTCAGAATCCAATCTTTTATTTAACCCTATACATAAGCAGAAATAGGGGCGGTTTCAAATGGCATTAGCGAAAAAGCCGCATTGCCGCAAATCGCCGTCCACCTCGGACAAGCGATTGGCGAACCAGCAGTTGTAAATGCACTCGCATGACGGACGCCTGAATAGCCGATTACTCTTTCATTGCCCTCGGTTCCGTCCCCTGCTAGGCGCGCTGCGAACGGCGTGGCAATATGCGCCTAAGGACATGTTTGACTGATTTTCCGAAAGGACAGGCCCGATGGCTGATGAGAATGACAATACCGAATCCGGCGCAATACCTACCGGCAACGTGAACACGCCCGACCCGCTCGCCAATGGCGCAGATACCCAGCCACAAATCGGCGTAATTTCGCAATATATAAAAGATTTGTCCGTCGAAAACCCCAACGCGCCTGACGTTTACCAGTGGAATACGCAGCCGCAGATTGATGTGCAATTCAACATCGGCTCTTCCCAGATTTCGGACGAAGTGCATGAAGTCGAATTGAAGATCGACGTCACCGCCAAAGCCGATGAAGGCGTCGCTTTCGCAATCGAGCTTCTCTATTGCGGCCTGTTCGGTCTGCGCAACATTTCGGAAGAGCAGGCGCATCCGTTTCTGTTTGCCGAAGCGCCGCGGCTCCTCTTCCCGTTTGCCCGGGCGATCATTTCCGACGCGGTGCGGGATGCAGGCTTCCAGGCCTTGTTGCTCGAACCGATCGATTTCACGGCGCTCTACATGCAGCAGCGCGAACAGATGGCAGCACAGCAATCGGGCGAGCAACCCGTTGGTAACGCCTAAGTTCCCTTGCTAGGGCAGCAGGCATGAACCTGCTCAAATCTACCGGAATCATAGCCGGACTGACTCTGGTCAGCCGTATCTTCGGCTTTGTCCGCGATATCATGCTGGCGCGGATCCTCGGCGCCGGCGCGGCCGCAGATGCCTGGCAGCTCGCCTTTCAGCTGCCCAATATTTTCCGCCGCCTGTTTGCGGAAGGCGCGTTTTCGGCGGCCTTTGTCCCGCTGTTCAACCGCAAGATCGAGGAAGACGAGGACCGGACGGCAGCTCAGAAATTCGTGATTGATGTGCTGTCGGTATTCGTGCCGCTGCTGCTGCTATTTTCTGCGATCATGATGCTCATCATGCCAGGCATCATCTGGCTGATTGACGATTTCGGCAGAGGTGGGCGGACAACAGATTTTTCGATTTCGCTGGCCCGGATCACCTTCCCCTATCTCGGCCTGATCAGCATCACCACCCTGTTTGCAGCGATCTTGAACTCGCTCAGCCGGTTCGCGGCTGCAGCAGCGGCACCTATCATGCTCAATATCTGCATGATCACGGCGCTGCTCGCTTCCTACTGGTTCAATGACGGGAACGATCCGCGCCAGACAGCCTATTTTCTGGCGATTGCGGTCGCCACTGCCGGACTGGTGCAGATGCTCTGGCTGTACTATTGGACGCGCAAGACGGGCTTCCGCTTTCCGCTGAAAATGCCGCGCTTCAACGCCGATGTAAAAGAATTGGGTATCCTTATCCTGCCCGCCGTGTTCGGTGCCGGCATCTACCAGATCAGCCGCTTCATCGACCTGTTTTTCCTTGGCCGCCTGCCGGAAGGTTCGTTCGTCTATCTGGCGATGGCGGACCGGCTGAACCAGTTGCCGCTTGGAATTATCGGCATCGCTCTCGGCACCGCCATTCTGCCGGCACTGTCGCGGTTTATCGCCAAGGATGATCTGGGCGGCGCGCAGCGGCTGCAAAGCAATGCCATCGAGCTCGGGATGCTGCTCACCATACCCGCCGCGATCGCGCTATTTTTTGCTGCCGGTCCGCTGGTGACATCCTTCTATGTCGGCGGCAATTTTACCGCCGGTGATGGCGAGACCACCTCTGCGGTCGTGGCAGCACTGGTTGTCGGCCTGCCCGCCTATGTGCTGGTCAAGGTTCTCATCCCCGGCTTTTTCGCCCGCAAGGATACCAGGACACCGGTCTATACCGCCGCCATTTCGCTGGTCGTGAACATCGCGCTCAATCTGCTGTTGATCCCGCTCTATGGCATCAGGGGTCTGGCCATTGCCGGTGCGATTGCCGCCTGGTGCAATTGCGCCATGCTTTACACCATGCTCCACTGGCGCGGTCACTATCATCTCGAATGGCCGCTGCTGATCCGGATCGGCCGGATCACGCTCTCGGCAGCGGGAATGGCCGTGGTGCTGGTCTATGCCGCCCCGATCGGCGAGGGCCTTTACGATGGCACGATCCTGCAGCGCATCGGATCGATCTCGGCTCTGGTCAGCGTCGGCGGACTGGTTTATGGCGCGCTGGCATGGCTGACCGGCGCGATTGATCGCGACAAGATCACCATGCTGACCAAGAAGAAAGCGGCAGAAGCAGCCGCAAAAGAAGGAAGTTAAGACATGCGCACGGTATCGGGCATCCAGCCCACAGGTAATCTCCATCTCGGCAATTATCTGGGCGCGATCAAGAACTGGGTGAAGATGCAGCAGGAGGGGGAATGCCTGTTTTTCCTCGCCGATATGCATGCGATTACCGTCCATAACGACCCCGCTGAACTGTCGGCCAATTGCCGTAACATGGTTGCGGTGCTGGTCGCCGCAGGCATCGATCCGGACAAGTCGATCCTGTTCAATCAGGCCCGGGTTCCCGCGCATGCGGAGCTGGCCTGGATGCTGATCTGCAATACGCCGATGGGCTGGCTCGACCGGATGACGCAGTTCAAGGAAAAATCCGGCAAGCACAAGCAAAGAGCCTCGCTTGGCCTCTATGCCTATCCCGTCCTCCAGGCTGCCGACGTACTGGCCTATCAGACAACCCATGTCCCTGTTGGGGAAGACCAGAAGCAGCATCTGGAACTGGCCCGCGACATTGCAACAAAGTTCAACAGCGACACCGGCACCGAGACCTTTGTCCTGCCCGAGCCGTTTATCGGCAAAAGCGCGGCCCGGATCATGAGCCTGCGCGACGGCAATGCCAAGATGAGCAAATCCGATCCGTCCGATCTCAGCCGGATCAATATGAGCGACGATGACGACACGATTGCGCGCAAATTGAAGAAGGCCAAGACCGATCCCGAGCCGCTTCCCGACAATATGGCGGATCTCGCCGATCGTCCGGAAGCGAGGAATCTGATCGGCATCTACGCTGCGCTGGCCGACCAGTCACAAGAGGCTGTGCTGGCCGAATATGCGGGCAAGGGCTTTGGCGACTTCAAACCCGCGCTGGCCGATCTGGCGGTCAGCACATTGTCGCCGATCCGGCAGCGGTTTGACGATTTGCGCAAGGACGCGGATGCGATTGACGCGATCCTGAGCAAAGGTTCGGAAAAAGCTTCTGCGCTGGCCCGTCCGACCGTGGAAGCGGCTTATTCCGCTCTGGGACTGCTGCGCGACTAGCATCATTTGCTGCGCGCTGTGCAGCATCGGACCGCAATAGAACCGCAATAGACTTGCCTGCATCGCCATTTGCGGTAAATGCTGGACCATGGATATTATCTCGATACGCGGCGGCAACCGGCTGTCTGGCACCATTCCGATTTCCGGCGCAAAAAACAGCGCTCTCACCCTGCTGCCCTGTGCGCTGCTGACCGACGAACCGGTGACGCTGCGCAATCTTCCGCGGCTGGCCGATGTCGACAGTTTCGGCCATCTTCTCAACCAGCTCGGCGTTTCGACCACCATCGAAGGCGCCCGCCCGGAAGATTTCGGCCGGGTGATGACGCTGAAAGCCGGCCGGATCACCTCGACCGAAGCGCCCTATGATATCGTCCGCAAGATGCGGGCCTCGATCCTGGTGCTCGGGCCGCTGCTCTCCCGCGCCGGGGAATGCCGGGTATCGCTGCCCGGCGGCTGTGCCATCGGCAACCGGCCGATTGACCTGCATCTCAAAGCGATCGAGGCGCTGGGTGCGACGATCGAAACAACCAGCGGCTATGTTATTGCCCGCGTACCCGATGGCGGCCTGCCCGGCGGCGATTTTACCTTCCCGGTGGTGTCCGTCGGCGCGACAGAAAATGCGCTGATGGCCGCGGTCCTGGCCAATGGCACCAGCGTCCTGAAAAACGCCGCCCGCGAACCGGAAATTGTCGACCTGTGCAACATGCTCGTCGCGATGGGCGGGGAAATTGAGGGCATTGGTTCCTCGACGCTGACCATCACCGGCGTCGACCGGCTGCACGGCTGCACCTATCGGGTTATGTCGGACCGGATCGAAGCGGGCAGCTATGCCTGCGCGGTCGGCATTGCCGGCGGCGAAGTCGATCTGCTGGCCGCCAAGGCCGACGAAATGGAAGCGACGCTCGATGCGCTGCGCCATGCCGGTCTGTCGGTAGAGACCCATGCCAAGGGAATCAGGGTTGCATCTGACGGCAAGCTCAGGCCGCTAACCCTGTCGACCGCTCCCTATCCGGGCCTCGCCACCGACATGCAGGCGCAGCTGATGGCGATGCTCTGCCTCGCCGATGGCGCCAGCGTGCTGACCGAAACCATTTTCGAAAATCGCTATATGCATGTGCCGGAGCTCAACCGGATGGGCGCGGATATCGAAACCAAGGGTCGTACTGCGGTAGTGCGGGGGGTCGCAAAGCTGACCGGCGCGCCGGTGATGGCGACCGATTTGCGCGCCTCGATGAGTCTGGCGATTGCCGGGCTGGCGGCGGAAGGCGAAACACGATTGCAGCGCATCTACCATCTCGATCGCGGCTATGAGCGGCTGGAAGAAAAGCTGGCCGCTGTCGGCGCCGATATCGAACGGATCAGCGGCGACTGACCGACGGGCGCTAGCACTTATGGCAGCTTGTTTTTTAGCCATTTTTCTCCTGTAGTCGGCACTGATATAAGGAGAGGATTAGTCCATGTTTTCAGGACCAATAGAAGATCGACTGGCGATCCGCGAACTGCACGATGCCTATTGCGATGCCGTGCTGCGCAAGGATCCGGACGACTGGGGTGCACTCTGGACCGAAGATGCCACCTGGTCGCTGATGGGCACCGAAGTGGTCGGTCGCGAGAATATCGTCAATCTCTGGAACGGCGCGATGGGCCAGTTTGATGCCGTCAGCTTTCTCGGCATCCCCGCCAGCCTGGAAGTCACCGGCGACACCGCCACCGGGCGATACCAGACCCATGAAATACTGGTCGAGAAGGGCGAGCCACGCGTCGCCGGCGGCCGTTATGACGATGAATTTGTCAAAATCGACGGTCAGTGGCTTTACAGCAAACGGATATTTGTCGTCGTCGCCCAGTTCGGCGGCAACAAGCTTTAGGAGAATTGGATATATGGCGAAGATTTTGATTGCGGCACATATCGATGTCGATCCGGCGCAGCGTGAAGAATGTTTGAAAACCGGCAAGCCCTATATTGACGGCGCCCTGACCCAGGAAGGCTGTCTGTGTTACAGCTGGGCCGCCGATCTCGACAATCCGGCGCGCATCGAAGTGTTTGAGGAATGGGCCAGCGAAGAAGCGCTGGCGGCGCATTTCAAGAATGTCCACTATGCCAGCATGCGAGACCATATCGGCAAGTTCGGCCTGACCAATGCGGTCAGCGCCAAATATCGCGTTGATGCCGAAAGCCCGGTTTACAATGCGCAAGGCGAACCAACGCCTTCTTTTGACTGAATAAGACAGGAACCTGCCATGAACGAAGCCGTTTCCAAATCGCTATTCCAACCAGACATTCTGGTCGATCCGTTTGAATTTTACGAAGAACAACGCGCCAAAAACCCCGTCTTCTATGACGAAGCGGCCGGCGCCTATGTCGTGCTCGACTATGACCTGATTTCGGAAGCGGTCGGTCGGCTGGACGATTTTTCCAACAATTTCAATGCGCTGCTTTCCGGCGGAAAATCCGCAGAAGAGCTGGAAAATGACAAGGAAGTGCAGGAAATTCAGTCCCAGGGCTGGCCGCAGGTCAACACCCTGCTCACCGCCGATCAGCCGGTGCACACGCGCTTCCGCAAGCTGGTCAATCTCGCTTTCTCGATGCCCAAGGTGAACAAGCTGGAAGACAGCATGCGCGAGATGTCAAACGAGCTGATCGACAATTTCATCGACAGGGGCGAATGCGAATTTGTCGAGGAATATGCGATTCCGATGCCGGTCCGCACGATCGCCGTACAGCTGGGCCTCGACGTTGCCGACGCCAGCACGATCAAGCGCTGGACCAATGCCTTTGTTGACCGGCTTTCCGGCATGATGTCCCGGGAACGGCAGCTGGAAACCGAACGCGAGGTGGTCGAATATCAGCACGCTCTGAAAGCCAATATGGACGAGCGCCGCAAGGAAGCGAAGAACGATATCCTTTCTGACCTGGTCAATGCCCGGGTTGATGGCGAGCGACCGCTCGACGATGCTGAATCTCTGTCGATCGTGCAGCAGTTGATGGTTGCGGGCAATGAGACGACAACCGCAGCCCTCGCCGAAGGCACGCGCCTGTTCGCCACCAACCCCGACCAGTATAAGAAAATCCAGGACGATCCGTCGCTGATCCCCAACGCCGTCGAAGAAGTGCTGCGCATGTCGAGCGGTTCCTCGGGCATCTGGCGGGTGATGCATCGCGATGCCGAGCTGGGCGGCGTGATGCTGCCCAAGGGCGCGATGGTGATGATGCGCTATCATGCGGCCAACCGCGATCCCAAACAGTTCGAAAGCCCGAATGAATTTCATGTCGATCGCAAAAATGCGCGCACTCATCTGGCGTTCGGCAAGGGTATCCACATGTGCGTCGGCAATATGCTGTCGCGCAAGGAAATGACCGTATCGTTCCAGCAATTCGCCAAGCGTATGGATAATATCCGGATCCAGGAAGGCGCGGAACTGCGCTATCCACCGAACATGATGCTGCGCGGACTGGCCAATCTGCCGATCCAGTTCGACAAGAAATAGACCGGAAAACAGGAAAACGACATGGGCATGATGGACGGAAAAGTCGCGCTGATCTCTGGCGGCGCGGAAGGCATTGGCGGCACCGCCGGGCAGCGCGTGATCGAGGAAGGCGGCTCGGTAATGCTGGCCGATATCCAGATCGACAAGGCGCGCGAACTTGCCGCCTCGCTCGGCGAACGCGCCGATGCGGTTGAGCTGGATGTGCGCAACCTCGACCAATGGCAAGCGGCCGTCGACGCCACCAAAGAGCGCTTTGGCAAGATGACGACGCTGTTCAATGTCGCCGGTATTTCCGAACCGGGATCGGTCGACGAGGTCGATCTGGAAAGCTGGAACCGCACCATCGATATCAATCTGCAGGGCACCTTCTACGGCTGCCGTGTCGGCCTGCCAGCCATTATCGAAAGCGGCGAAGATGGCGCGATTGTCAATATCGGGTCGATGCTGGCGATGCGCCCCGGCGCTCAATTCGCCGCCTATTGCGCCAGCAAGGCAGCGGTGACGTCGATGAGCAAATCGCTGGCGCTGCACTGCGCTGCGCAGAAATATCCGGTGCGGGTCAATACCGTGCATCCCGGCGCAATCGACACGCCGATGTACCAGCGCTATCTCGCCGCTTACCCGGGTCCGCACGAGGAAGCGGTGGAACTGTTCAACCGCAACCACCCGATCAATCGCGTCGGCCAGGCAGTCGAAGTGGCCAATGCGATGCTATGGCTGGCCAGCGACCTCAGCAGCTTCACCACCGCCAATGACGTCACGGTGGATGGCGGCGGCAGCTACCGGGAATAAGCAAAAAAAAGGGCGGCCGGAGCGGGGCCACCCTTGATTGCCGGAACGTTTGAAATGCGACGTCCGGCCGTTAATGCACGCGTTTATCGCCCTGTGTTGGCGACGATATCAACCACGGTTCCACCGCCCGAACGCTCGTTCAGGGTTATGACATAGGCATTGGCCTGGTTCGGTTTTGAACCGCCCAGAACATGCTCGCTGCCCCGCAACACATATTCGGCGTCATATCCGCCGCGCTTCGCCCTCGTATAATAATAATCGACAATCTTCTTGATCGGCGTGGCGGTGGTGAAGCTCACCACCCGCAGGTCGCATTTGCCCGCCGCTTCCTGCAAATTTGCTTTCGGATAGACCGCAAATTCCGGTGGCATCTTGTTGGCCCAGCTCATATCGTAGGTCAGCTTTTCCTTGCATGGGGGCTTGTTGCTGCGCGCTTCCTCAAGCTCGGCCTTGTCCCCCAGCGTCAATCCTTCATCGTCCGAGGTCATTTGCTTCGGCGTCGGCGCGCTCATCATTTTGCCGCCAAGCGCAGCCTTTGCGGCGGCGCTGCCGTCTTCACCGGTGCCGGGAGGGACCGATCCGTCCGCTGCCTCATTGGCACTGCGAACGGCATTGCGATTGGCCTGATCGGTCAGATCGGGATCCACCAGGATCGAATCTTCCAGCGCGTCATTCATCGCCGGGTCAGAGGTCAGATTGTCATCCAGTTGCGCCAGCTCTTCGTCGCTCGCATCTTTGCTGCCACAGGCAGCGAGCGTCAGAGGCAGCGCAAAAGCTGCGGCAGACAGCATAAGGGAACGGGTAAGCTTGGACATGCGATAGGCTCCTGAATTTTACCGGACCAAATGCACGAAAAAGCGTTAATATTTCGTTAGGGAAACTGGTTAATCCGGTGACTGGTCATTAACCTTTTGTCCCATTTCGGGATTTCACCCGAACGTATCCGGCCCGTCGATCTCGCCAAACCGGATCAGCCGCGATGTGAGCACCGCCGCCTGCCGGTTGACCACCGCTTTTTGATATTCGGGATCTGTAACCATCTCCATGAACGCGCCGCTGGTCGGATAGCGAGCGATGAACGCCGAGTCCCACTGCTTGTCGTCAGGTCCGATAACCATGCATTCCATCTGCCCCCGCCAGATGATCGTGCCGCCAACCCGCTCGAAAATAGGCCCGCTGGTCTTGCCATATTCGCGATAGGCGCGCGCGCCAGTCCATCCTTTGCCAGCATTGGGATGATCGTCCGGATATTGTGCCGATTCATGGAAGCGGAGCAGATTGAGCATCTGGATCGGTACGTCGCGTGGCAGCGCCTTGAACGCATCGAACGCCTCGCGGGTCGGGTCGAGATATCGGTCTTCTGCCATGCTTCTGCTCTCCTACTGGAACTGCTTTCTGTTCTTTTGCCATTGTTCGCGCGATTGCCCCCAGTCGTCAACCCGTGCATCCTGAAAAGGGGCAGGCAATTGTGTCGGCCCGCGATTGGTCGCACCAAGGCGCTCGGCCAGTTTGATGGAGGCAATATTGTCGGGAGCAATCGTATGGCAGATATCCTGCCAGCCCAGCTCGTCCACGGCATAGTTCATGCTCGCCACTGCGGCTTCCAGCGCGTAGCCTTTCCCCGCGAATTCAGGCGCGACCGCCCATCCGACTTCGGTGCAGGGCCAGCTGTCGGGATACCAGGGTCCGATCCGGCCGATCCACTGCCCGCTATCCTTGAGAACGACCGAGAACATCGCATAGCCACGCACATGCCACGCCCCCACCATCGCGCACAGAGATCGCCACGATTCGGCGCGGGTTTTGACCCCGCCAATAAATTTCATGGTCGCGGCATCTGCCTGAAACGCCGCCCAGCCTTCCAGATCATCGCCATTGGGCGGGCGCAGGATCAACCGGTCCGTTTCAATTCTGATGTCTTCAATAGCCATGATCTCTTCCCCTTCGGCCATCCTGACTACAAAGCAATGGCCGGATGCGCAAATGCTTGAATTCTCGGTGCACTATGTATATAATACACCTATGTTCAATATCATTTCCATCCTCATCGGCGTGATCGCCCTTATTCTCTCTTTTGTCGGCCTGGTTCCCCTGCTCGGCTGGACCAACTGGTTGATCCTGCCGATTGCCGGTGTCGGCGCATTATTCGGTCTGATCTCCTCGCGCGCCAGCGGCCTGTATTTCTGCATGATCGTCATGTGCCTGTGCGCCTTCCGGCTCTGGATCGGCGGCGGCATTATCTGACTCCGAAGCCCGGTTCTCCCGGCGATAGGATTTCTTGATTGCCGGGTCGCGGCGCGAAGCCTAAGCGCTGCTCTATGGCCAACGCACCATCCACCAGCAAGATCGGCTTCATCCAGGCGCTCACCGCGTGCGTCTTCTGGGGACTGATGCCGGTATATTTCAAGCTGCTGCAAAGCGTCGACCCGCTGGAAATAGTCGCTCATCGTATCGTCTGGTCGGTCCCACTGCTGTTGATCATCCTCTATTTTCGCAAGAGTCTGGCCAGCCTCTGGGCGGCGATGGTGAATCGCAAGCTGCGCTGGGCCATGTTCGCCAGTGCCTGCCTGATCGGCGCCAACTGGCTGATCTACGTCTGGGCGGTGCACAACGATCATATATTGGCCGCCAGTCTGGGCTATTTTATCAGTCCGCTGGTCAGCGTCTTCATGGGCAAGATTTTTCTTGGCGAACCGCTGTCGCGGACCAAGTGGCTGGCAATCGCGATCGCGGTGGCCGGTGTTTCGGTGCTGGCCGTGCAAGCGCTGGATACGCTCTGGATCAGTCTCGCACTCGCCGCCTCGTGGAGCAGCTATGGACTGGTCCGGAAAATCGCCGATATCGGACCGATCGTCGGATTGACCGCAGAAACCGGGATGCTGTTCCTGCCATTCACGCTTTTTCTGGTCTGGATCACCTTCGGCATGCCGGTGTCTTCATCCACGCAGCATCTCGGGGATGGCTGGGGAATCAGCCTTTTGCTCATCGGCGGTTCCTTTGTCACCGCGATTCCGCTGCTGCTGTTCGCGGCCGCGGTCAAGAAGATGACGCTCAGTGCTATCGGCCTGCTCAACTATCTCGCGCCAACCATTCAGTTTTTGGTCGGAGTCTTTGTCTATGACGAGCCGATGACGCTATCGCATGTTGTCTGCTTCCTGCTGATCTGGATCAGCCTGGCGCTCTATTCGACCGATTCCTATCGGACCGGCAAGGCAGCCCGCAAACCGCAACCCACATGAGCCTGTTGACGATTCAGGCCTGCGCGATCCGCCAGGGCAAGGCAGCACCTGCGTGAAATGGCACAAGTGTTGCGCCATTGGCATCGATCATATCCGGAACGGCGATTTCGGATCGTTCCAGTGTAATCGTCGCCTCATTGACCGGCAGGCCATAAAAATTGGCACCATGGACCGACGCAAAACCCTCCAGCCGGTCAAGCGCGCCCTCTTCTTCAAAAACGGCGGCATAGCTTTCCAGTGCAAACGGTGCATTGAAAATGCCGGCACAGCCGCAGGCTGATTCCTTGGCGTGAATTTCATGCGGGGCGCTGTCGGTGCCGAGGAAATATTTCGGGGATCCGGAGGTCGCGGCCTTGCGTAGCGCCAGGCGGTGCTGCTCGCGCTTCGCCACCGGCAGGCAATAGGCGTGCGGGCGCATGCCGCCGACAAACATCGCATTGCGATTGATATGGAGATGATGCGGCGTGATCGTGGCTGCGACATTGGGACCGGCGCTGTCGACAAACTGGACCGCCTGCGCGGTCGTGATATGTTCAAAGACGATTTTCAGACCGGGCAAAGCTCCGATCAGCTTTTTCAGAACGCGCTCGATAAACACCGCTTCCCGGTCAAAAATATCGATGTCGCCATCGGTCACTTCGCCGTGCACCAGAAGCGGCATGCCAATATGCTGCATCCGCTCCAGGACTAGCATGATATGCGCCACATCGGTGACCCCATGAGCGCTATTGGTCGTCGCATTGGCAGGATAGAGTTTGGCGGCCGTGAAAATCCCGTCGGCATGACCCGAAGCCAGATCGTCGGCATCCGCATCGTCGGCAAGATAACAGGTCATCAGCGGCGTAAAATCGGATTCTGCGGGGAGAACGGCCATGATCCGGTCCCGGTAGGCTGCGGCGCTGGCGGCGCTGGTCACCGGCGGAGAAAGATTTGGCATGACGATCGCGCGGCCAAACTGGTCTGCGGTAAAGCCAGCCACCGCTGCCAGCATCGCACCATCGCGCAAGTGGACGTGCCAGTCGTCGGGACGGCGGATGCTAATATGGTCGTTGCTGTCGGTCATCTTCTGTTCCGTCGATGCTGCGCCGACCGAACATTGCCTGATTTCGGCAAGCCGGGTCCTGGCGGGTTGGTTTTCCGTTCGCGAACCCCTACCTAAATGCCATGACCGAAACCAGACTAAATGACCGCGCCATCATCAGGCTGTCCGCAACCGACGGATCCGAAGACATAAAGGCATTTCTGCAAGGGCTGGTGACGCAGGATATGGTCGTCGTAGTTGACGGCATGCCGCAATGGTCCGCGCTGCTGAGCGCGCAGGGGAAGGTGCTGTTTGATTTCTTCCTGTGGGCGGACGGTGATGACATATTGATCGACTGCGAACAGGATCAGGCCGAAGCCCTGCTCAAGCGCCTGAAACTCTATCGTTTGCGCCGCAAGATCGAGATCGCCCTAGATGACAGCATTGGTGTACACTGGGCTCTGGCAGCCGACGACCGGCCGGCCGATCCGCGATTGCCGGAATTGGGCTATCGCTGGCTTGGTACCACAGAGAACGGAAAAGGTGCCGACGAAGCCTATCGGAAACATCGCCTGTCGCTCGGCGTCACCGAAGGCGCCGCAGAACTGGGCAGCGACAAGACCTTGTGGCTCGAATGCAATGCAGCAGAACTCCATGGCGTCAGCTTCGCCAAGGGCTGCTATGTCGGACAGGAAAATACCGCGCGGATGAACTACCGGCAAAAGGTCAACCGGCGGATGGTGGTCGTGCCGCTCGATCAGGCTGATGAAAAGCGCCAGCGCACCGCCTATCCCGCCTACGGCCTCTCGGTCGAACATCGGCGGGTCGACGATCTCCATGCGCTGGATTTGCCAGCATGGCTGGCGGACGCAATTAAACTTCCTTGACGACAGGCCGCGTGCCCGGCCCGCTATCTAGCCGGTTGCAGCCTGGCGGAAACTAGGCGGCGTCATTCTCTTCTGCCGGACGCGGCTTGGTGACCCGTTTTTTGCGAGCGGGTTTCTTCTCGACCACAACCTCGTTCGATGCGGAAATTGCAGGCGGCAGGACGCTGG
The DNA here is from genome assembly GCF_048269865.1 of Parasphingorhabdus sp. Taxonomy (GTDB): domain Bacteria; phylum Pseudomonadota; class Alphaproteobacteria; order Sphingomonadales; family Sphingomonadaceae; genus Parasphingorhabdus. The sequence goes on from NZ_JBLWUA010000008.1 coordinate 196,352, forward strand.
CATCCAGCCCGTTGCTCTCGCTGTTTTTGTCTGACGCGTCGTCTTGGGCAGGAGCGCTTTCGGCTTTGCGCGGGCGACGGCTGCGTACCGGCTTCTTCTCTTCTGCGCCGTCACTCGCCTTTTTGTCGTCGCGGTCTTCTTGATCATTCTGATCATCGCGCGCCTGACGATTGGACTGCTTGCGCTGCGGACGATTGCGACCATTGTTGTCGCTATCATTGTCGCTGGAATCATCCTGGTTGTTGCTGCGATTGTCACCACGATTGTCGCCGCGTGGCTCCTCCCGGGCGATCCGCTGCTCTTCGCGGCGAGCGACCGTGTCGGCATTGACCCGGAAATAATGGTCGGCAAATTGATGGTAATATTCGGCCTGGACCCGGTCACCATTGACCTGCGCATCTTGCGCCATCTTTTTGAACTTATCGAGCATTTGCACGGCATTGCCGCGTGCGCGGTTATCGATCCGGTTGTCGCGATCCGATCCGCCGCCACGATTGTTCTGGGGACGGTTATTGGTGTTCCGGCCACGCCCGCGGCGGCCAGCTTGACGATTGTTCATCAATTTTTGAGTATCCTTAAGCCGTTAATAAACTTGGTCTTTCTCAAGTCATAGCCACACTCTGGTGGCGATTGCGTTGCGGACACCCCGTCCACAGCGGCCCATGCAAAACAAATACGCGCCGAAATACAGCAACATTATCGCATTGGGGGCAGGCCAGTGATTTTGGGAAAAAGCCAGAAATCCTCTGGGCCTGAGCGAGTCTTAGCGAGTCGCTTCGGCAAAACCAAGCCCTTTTTCAGACCGGAGGATCAGCAGCCGATCATTTCCCGATAAATCCTGTTTTAATTCAACGCTATAGCCGCTATCCGAGGCCAATTGACTGACCGGAATTGCCTGATCATAGCCGATTTCCAGCAGCGCGCACCCGGTCGGCGACAGCAGTTGCGCGAGCACAGGGATGATGATGCGATAGTCATCCAGCCCCTCTTTTCCGGCGAATAAAGCCTGATGAGGTTCGAAATCGGCGACATCAGGAGCCAATTGAACGCCGGTCGAAACATAAGGCGGGTTGGCAAGAAGCAGATCATAGTCGTGCCCGACAACGCCGGTCCAATCCGGCGCCGTCCAGTCGAGCAGCAGAAATCGAGCGCGGTCGGCAAGCCCAAGCGCATCGGCGTTGTTATGCGCAATCTGCAGGGCAGCCGCGCTGGCGTCGATCCCGACCCCTTGCGCGTCCGGAAATTCATGCAGCGCTGCCAGCAGCAGCGCACCGCTGCCCGTTCCCAGATCGAGAATTCGCGCTGGTGGTGCGTCGGCGTGCAGGCGCACCGCTTCCTCAATCAGCAGCTCGCTGTCGGGACGCGGAATCAGGACATCGGGGCTGACCTGAAAATCCAGCCCCCAAAATTCCTTCATGCCGATAATATGGGCAACCGGTTCGCTCCGCTGACGACGCGCGATCAGCGCGTCAAATTCTGCAGGACTTTGCAAGTCAGGCAGATTCAACAGCAGCTGCGACCGCTCCATCTGCAACGCATGCGCCATCAGCAATTCGGCGTCGAGCCGGGGAGTGTCGGAAATTTCGGCCAGTGTCTGCGCCGCTTCACGCAGGGCAATGGCGGCATTACCCATCCAGATTGGCGAGCCGGTTGGCCTCATCCTCTGCGATCAGCGCGTCGATCATTTCGCCCAGCGCGGTGCCCTCGACAATCTCGGGCAGCTTGTGCAGCGTCAGGTTGATCCGGTGATCGGTCACCCGGCCTTGCGGATAATTATAGGTGCGGATGCGTTCGCTGCGATCGCCGGATCCGACCATCGACTTGCGCGCCTCGGCTTCCTCGCTCTGCACTGCATCACGCTCCTGTTCATAGAGCCGCGCCGCCAGCACCTTCATCGCCTGCGCCTTGTTCTTGTGCTGCGACTTGCCGTCCTGGCATTGCACAACCAGCCCGGTCGGCAGGTGCGTGATACGGATCGCACTGTCGGTCTTGTTGACATGCTGCCCGCCCGCACCGCTCGCCCGGTAGGTGTCGATACGGAGGTCCTCGGTGCGGATCTTGATATCGACCTCTTCCGGTTCCGGCAGAATCGCCACCGTTGCTGCAGAGGTATGGATACGCCCGCCGCTTTCGGTTTCCGGCACCCGCTGCACCCGGTGCACGCCCGATTCGAATTTCAGCTTCGCGAACACGCCCTTGCCCTGAATATTGGCAACCACTTCCTTGAAGCCGCCCACTTCCGAGGCGTTGGCCGAGAGCATTTCGACTTTCCAGCCCTGCTCCTCGGCATAGCGCGTGTACATGCGGAAAAGGTCGCCGGCAAAAAGCGCCGCTTCGTCGCCGCCGGTGCCCGCCCGGATTTCCAGCATCGCCGGACGGTCATCGGCAGAGTCTTTGGGCAGCAATTGCAGCGCCAGCGCGTGCTCCGCCTTTTCCAGCGCCTTTTTCACGCCGTCCACTTCATCCGCCGCCATCGCCTTCATCTCGGCATCATCGCCGGCCAGCATTTCGGCCAGACCCTGCTGCTCGTCGCGCAAGGCTTTGACCCGCGCAGCCGCCTCCGCGACGGGTTCAATCTCGGCATATTCCTTGGAGACGGAAACAAATTTGTCGCTGTCGAGATCGCCCGACGCCATCATCGCCTGCAACTCGGCGAACCGCGCCTCGATCTGGGCAATGCGCTGGGGCGTAATGGCCGTCATGCCGACAAAGCCTCGACCAGTCCGTCGAGCACGATCTCGCGCTGATCACCGGTTGCCAGATTCTTCACGGCGGCCACGCCGTTGGCCAGTTCATTTTCGCCGATGATCACGACATGCGCAGCACCAGCCGCATTGGCCTTCTGCATCCGCTTTTTCATATTGCCCTTATAGGCCATGTCACAGGTGATCCCCGACCGGCGCAATTCACCCATCAGCTTCATCGCCGCCGCTTCGCAGCCATCGCCGAGCGGAATGAAAATCGCATCGGGGCCAGGCGCTTCCGGCTCGTCCAGCAACATACCCAGCCGCTCGATCCCGGCGGCCCAACCAACGGCCGGTGTATGCGGTCCGCCGAGCGATTCCATCAGGCCATCATACCGGCCGCCCGCCAGCACCGTGCCCTGTGCGCCCAGCCGGTCGGTGACAAATTCAAACGCCGTGTGGCGGTAATAATCCAGCCCCCGCACCAGTCGGCTGTTGCGCTCCCAGGCGACGCCGCAGGCATCCAGGCCTTCGGTGACCTGCGCGAAAAACTCCTTCGCCTCGTTCGACAGATAGGCGTCGATATCCGGCGCGGCATCGGCAATCGGGCGGTCCTGCCGCTCCTTGCTGTCCAGTATCCGGAGCGGATTGCGTTCCAGCCGGTCCTGACTGTCTTCTGACAGCTCGGCTTTGTGCGCCTGAAAATGTTCGACCAGTGCATCGCGCCACGCATCGCGGCTTTCGCCATCGCCCAGCGTATTGAGCTGCAAGGTCACGCCATCATCAATGCCCAGATCCTTTAAAAGCTGATCCGCGAAACATAGCAAGTCCACATCCGCCGCCGCCTCGCCCGCGCCGATAATCTCGGCATCGAGCTGGTGGAACTGGCGATAGCGCCCCTTCTGTGGCCGCTCATAGCGGAACAGCGGGCCATGCGCCGCCAGTTTCAGCGGCACATGCTGCTGCCAGCCATTGCTCAGAAAAGCCCTGCAGATGCCGGCCGTGAACTCGGGCCGCAGGGTCAGGCTGTCGCCGCCACGATCCTCAAAGCTGTACATTTCCTTGGACACCACGTCGGTTGTCTCGCCGAGCGAGCGGGCAAACACCGCGGTCGGTTCAAACACCGGCATTTCGACGCCCTTGAACCCGTAGAGCCGCCGCACCCGTTCGAATGTCTCGACCACGTGCTGGAAGCGTTCCTGATCTTCGCCGAAAATATCCTGCGTGCCGCGTACCGGCTGGGGGGTCTGTATCTTTGCCATGCGCAGCCTTTAGACGGTGATCGGTAAAAGCGGAATATGTTTTTCAACACGGCAGGCTGTCGTTGGTCTACGTTGAAATTCGCAACCACTAGACGCCGCCGTCAAAAACCTTCATTTGAGAATCAACCAAATTCAGAGGATTTTCTCCCCATGCGTACCGCCGCCTTTCTCAGCTTTGGTCTGAGCCTTACCGCCTTCGCACCTGTGTCAGCGATGCCCGACAATCTGAGCAAACCGGAATATGTCGCTCCGCAGGACAGTATCCCGGCACCGCAGGACATTGCCTATCCCGGTACAATGACGCTGGAAGTCGATGCACGCGACCATGACCAGGGCATATTTCGTGTCACCCAGACGATCCCGGTCAGTCAGGCCGGTCGCCTCACCCTGCTCTATCCGGAATGGCTGCCTGGCAATCATGCTCCGCGCGGCGAGATCGAGAAGCTGGTCGGGCTGTCCTTTTCCGCCAACGGCCAGACCATTCCGTGGGTCCGCGATAATGTCGATGTTTATGCCTTTCATCTGACGGTACCGGAGGGCGTGTCCCAGATTACCGCAAAATTCCAGTTTGTGTCCGCCACGATGGAGAATCAGGGCCGTGTGGTCATGGCGCCCTCGATGCTCAATCTGCGCTGGCATCAGGTCTCGCTCTACCCTGCCGGCTATTATGTCCGCCAGATCCCGGTCGAGGCGACCGCCATCTATCCCGAGGGCTGGCAGGCCGCGAGCGCATTGCGGCCGAAATCACAGACCGGCAGCACCACCGTCTATCAAAAGACGGACTATGACACTCTGGTCGACAGCCCGGTCTTCGCCGGACAATATTTTCAGTCCTATCCGCTGACCAACCGGGTCCACCTGAATGTCGTCGCCGACGACGCAAAATTCATCCGGCCGTCCAAAGCGCAGCTCGCGCCGCATATCGCACTGGTCAAAGAGGCCGAAGCGCTGTTCGGCAGCCACCCCTATGACCGCTATGATTTCCTGCTCGCACTGACCGACGAAATGGGGGGCATCGGGCTGGAGCATCACCGCTCGTCTGAAAATGGCGTGAACCGGGAATATTTCACCGACTGGGATAGCGGACCGGGCCGGCGCAACCTGCTGCCGCACGAGATGACCCATGCCTGGAACGGCAAATATCGCCGTCCGCAGGGCATGTGGACGCCAGACTTCCGGCAACCGATGCGCGACAATCTGCTGTGGGTCTATGAAGGACAGACGCAGTTCTGGGGCTATGTGCTGGGCGCGCGATCCGGCCTCTATTCGAAGCAGGACACGCTGGATGCGCTGGCGGCGATCGCCGCCGGCATGGATCAGCGCGTTGGCCGGGAATGGCGACCGCTGGTCGACACCACCCACGATCCGATCATCGCAGCGCGGCGACCCAAGCCCTGGACCAGCTGGCAACGAGCGGAAGATTATTACAACGAAGGGCTGCTGATCTGGCTGGAGGCAGACCAGATCATCCGCCGCGAATCGGGCGGCAAAAAGTCATTGGGCGATTTCGCACGCGCCTTTTTCGGCGGCAAGAACGGCGATTGGGGTGTCCGGACCTATCAGGAAAAGGATGTGATCGACGCGTTAAACGCGGTGCAGCCTTATGACTGGGCGACCTTTGTCGAGGAACGCGTGCATCAAACCAACACCGAGGCCCCGAAGAACGGCTTGGTTCTTGGCGGGTACCGGCTGGTCTTCGTCGATACACCCAGCGCCTATATTCTGGCCAACGACAAGCGCCGGAAACAGCTGGATCTAAGCTATAGCATCGGCCTCGTCATGGGCAGCAAGGGCATGATCAAATCGGTGGTCTGGAACAGCCCGGCGTTTCGCGCCGGCCTGAAACCCGGTCTCACGATCTCGGCGGTCAACGGCAAGGCCTATAGCGACGACGCCCTGAAACAGGCGATTGAGGAAAATAAGGGTCAGGATGGCCAAATCGATATTTTTGCCAAAAATGGTGAAGCATTTCATAATTTTATGGTCGACCATTCCGGCGGCCTGCGCTATCCGGCGCTGGAAAAAATCACGCGAGAGGGTGCCCGAACAGACGGCGGCATCGACCAGTTGCTAAAGCCGAAAACCAGATGAAGGAAACGCTTGTTCCATGGACATTAATAAAATTCCGATTGGCGATAATCCGCCAGAAAGCCTGAACGTCATTATCGAGGTTCCAGTTGGTGGCGAACCCGTCAAATATGAGTTCGACAAGGAATCCGGTGCACTGTACGTCGACCGTATTCTACACACGCCGATGCGCTATCCGGCCAATTATGGCTTTATCCCGCACACGCTGTCGCCCGACGGTGACCCGCTTGACGCGCTGGTCGTGGCGCGCTCCCCGTTCATGCCCGGCTGCGTTGTCCGCTGTCGTCCGATTGCCGTACTCAATCTGGAAGACGAGCATGGCGGCGATGAAAAGCTGCTCTGCGTGCCGATCGATGCGACCTTCCCCTATTACCGCAAGATCGACGAGGGCCATCATCTGCCGGAAATCGTGATGCAGCAGATCGAGCATTTCTTCACTCATTACAAGGATCTCGAACCCGAAAAATGGGTGCGGGTCGGCAAGTGGGGCGATGCGGACGAAGCGCGCAAGGTGGTGCTCGAAGCGATCGAACTGGCCAAAACCAAAGCCAAGGCCGGCTAGGAGACGCAACCTTAGGGCGTTCTGCGCGTAAGCTGAATATCAGTTTAACAGGAGCCCTCTATGTCCCGCGTCACCAATATCGAAACATTCGCACGAGCGGGGTATCTCGGTCGTGCCGTCGTCTATGGGTTGGCCGGCTATCTGACCCTGACAACGGCGGGGTCAAAAGGCACGACCGGCGTCCTGGAAGAAATTGAGACGATGTCCGGCGGCCCGATCCTGCTGGCACTGGTCGGTGTGGGTCTGCTGGGGTACGGCATCTTTCGATTATATGGCGCGTGGATGGATCTGCAGGGCCATGGCAGTGATGCAAAAGGCATAGCGATGCGGATCGGCCATGCGGCCAGCGGCTTTGCCCATGTGTTTCTGTGCTATTTTGCCCTCAAGGCCGCCTTTGGTTCGTCCGGCGGATCATCAGGTGGCGGGGACTCCGCTGGCCAGGCTGCGGGCACCCTGGCATCGATGCCGATGGGCAACATATTGCTCGGCATTGTCGGACTGGGTTTTCTTGCGGCAGCGATCAACCAGGCAACCAAAGCTTATACGTCCAAATTCATGGGCCTGCTCGATGCCGATGCGCCCGCGTTCGCCAAGCATGTCGGGCAAGCGGGCTACGCAGCGCGTGCCGTCGTTTTCGCGGTCCTGGGCTGGCAAATCGCCTCCGCGGCACTAAGCGGCAACGCCAGCTCGGTTGGCGGTATCGGTCAGGTGCTCGACAGCTTGCGCTCGACCAACTGGCTCTATATCGCGGTGGCCATAGGTCTCCTGCTATTTGGGCTGTTCAGCCTGGTCATGGCCCGCTATCGCCGGATCAGAAATGATGACGTTCTGGAGCGACTGAAATCCTGACCAATTGCAAATTCATGGCCCTGACCATAGCCGGATGCGCGCTGGTTTCTGGCTGCGCCACGCCGGAAACCCGGGTGCGCAACGGCCTGATGAGCGCGGGCCTGTCTGCCCCAGTTTCGGCCTGTATGGCCGACCGGATGGTGGATCGGCTTTCGCTCGGCCAATTGAAAAAGCTGAACGGCCTGAGCAAGCTCAAGAAGCGCAGGGCCGGTGATGTGACGATCAACGAATTTGTGAAACAGACCCGCGCGCTGCAGGACCCCGAAATCATCGGGGTCGTGACATCGTCCGGCGTGATTTGCGCGGTAAAATAGACTTGGCAAACCAATGCCCGGAATCATCATTCGATTGGCCACCCACGACGACGCCGCAGCCCTGCCAGCCATCGAGCGATCCGCAGCGAAAGCCTTTCTGGCGATAAAGGGCCTGCAATGGATCGCAGATGATGCGGTGATGGCAGCCGCAATGCATCAGATTTACATTGACGAATCCACGGTTTGGATCGCCCTTTCGGGGAGCCGACCGATTGGCTTTGTCACCACTGCCGTCGAAGACGACGCTCTGCACATACTCGAACTGGCGGTCGAGGCGGGTCTTCAGGGCCAGGGGATCGGACAGCGCCTGCTGGAAACCGCAAAAGCCCATGCGATCGAACAAGGCTTGGCCGCGATGACCTTGACCACTTTCCGGGACCTGCCCTTCAACGAACATTTTTACCGGAGATTGGGCTATCAAACGCTGCAACAGGCCGAACTGCCGGAGCGGCTGGCTGCAATATTGAAATCGGAAATCGAGAGTGGTTTGCCCGGCGACCGGCGTTGTGCGATGCGGCTTGATCTGTGAAAAAACCGCTTCGTCGGCTGCCTGGATCGTTTAACCATCGGCCCCCTACCGCCAGGCAAGGGCAACGATAGTTTCATTCGTAATCTATATCGGCTAAACTGGCTTATTCGTCTAACAATTATCATGAATCAGGGTGGAAATGGCCCATCATCTGTGCTTAAGCCTGAGCCAAGACTCGTATCGTCTAACCGACCATTTTCAAGCGCAATGAAAGGCTTCATATCTTTCCATGAACATCCATGAATATCAGGGCAAAGAATTGCTCGCAAAACACGGCATCGCCGTTCCTGCCGGCTATGCCGCGCTCTCCGTTGACGAAGCGGTAGCCGCTGCCGAAAAACTGCCTGGCCCCCTCTACGTCGTCAAGGCGCAGATCCACGCCGGTGGCCGCGGCAAGGGCAAATATAAAGAACTGGGCGCAGATGCAAAAGGCGGTGTGCGCCTGTCGAAAACCATCGACGAAGTGCGCGCCAATGCCGAAGAAATGCTCGGCAACACGCTGGTGACGATCCAGACCGGTGACGAAGGCAAACAGGTCAACCGCCTCTATGTCACCGACGGCGTCGATATCGAGAAAGAATTCTACCTCTCAATTCTGGTCGACCGGGCCAGTGGCCGCGTTGCGATGGTCGTCTCGACCGAAGGCGGCATGGATATCGAAGACGTTGCTCACAACACACCCGACAAGATCAAGACAATCACCATCGATCCGGCCCAGGGCTTCATGCCGCATCACGGCCGCACCCTCGCCTTCGCGCTGGGACTGGATGGCGATCTCAACAAGCAGGCGCAGAAGCTCGGCAAGAAATTGTACGAAGCGTTCCTCGCGATGGATTGCGAAATGGTCGAGATCAACCCGCTGGTGGTCACGAAAGATGAGCAGTTGATCGTACTCGACACCAAGATGAGCTTCGACGGCAACGCGCTGATGCGTCACCCCGACATCGCCGCACTCCGCGACGAAACCGAAGAAGATCCGGCGGAAGTCGAAGCCAGCAAGTCCGATCTCGCCTATATCAAGCTCGACGGCAATATCGGCTGCATGGTCAATGGCGCCGGCCTGGCGATGGCGACGATGGACATCATCAAGCTCAATGGCGCTTTCCCGGCCAACTTCCTCGACGTGGGCGGCGGCGCGACCAAGGAAAAGGTGACCTCGGCGTTCAAGATCATCCTCGCCGATCCGGCTGTGGAAGGCATTCTCGTCAACATCTTCGGCGGCATCATGAAATGCGACATCATTGCTGAAGGCATTGTTGCTGCAGCCAAGGAAGTCGACCTGTCCGTTCCGCTGGTGGTTCGCCTCGAAGGCACCAATGTCGAGAAGGGCAAGGAAATCCTCGCCAATAGCGGCCTGCCGATCGTGTCGGCCGATGATCTCGGCGATGCCGCCAAAAAGATTGTTGCCCAGGTTAAAGAAGCCGCCTGAGGCAAGGAAAATCCCGTCCCGTTCGTGCTGAGCTTGTCGAAGCACGAACGTGCACGCTCCCCAGTCCTTCGATAGGCTCGGGACGAACGGAGCGTTGGGCGGAAGACACAATGCTGCGCCGCAGCGCAAACTTGACGTTTACGTGAACGTAAGCTAAGAGGTTTGAGAAATAGTAGAAGGAAACAGCAATGAAAATCCTGGTACCCGTCAAGCGGGTGATAGATTATAATGTGAAACCGCGGGTCAAGTCCGACGGCAGCGGCGTCGATCTCGCCAATGTCAAAATGTCGATGAACCCGTTCGACGAAATTTCCGTCGAGGAAGCCATCCGCCTGAAAGAGGCCGGCAAGGCAGAAGAAATCATCGCCGTATCGGTTGGACCGCAGAAAGCACAGGAAACCCTGCGCACCGCTCTCGCCATGGGTGCGGACCGGGCGATCCTCGTCGTCACCGACGAAGAAGTCGAGCCGCTGGGCGTTGCCAAAATCCTCGCCAAGATCGTTGCTGACGAACAGCCGCAGCTGGTGATCACCGGCAAGCAGGCGATCGACGACGATTCCAACCAGACCGGCCAGATGCTCGCAGCCCTGCTCGGCTGGGGCCAGGGTACATTCGCCAACACCGTCGAGCTCGACAGCGACAGCATCACCGTCAAGCGCGAAATCGACGGCGGCCTGCAGACGGTCAAGCTGAACCTGCCCGCCGTGGTCACCACTGACCTGCGTCTCAACGAACCGCGCTACGCGTCGCTACCGAACATCATGAAGGCGAAGAAAAAGCCGATGGATGAAAAAACGCCAGCCGATTACGACGTCGATATCGCCCCGCGCCTGACCACCACCAATGTCTCCGAGCCACCGGTTCGCCAGGCCGGTGAAATCGTCGAGGACGTCGATGCACTGGTCGCGAAACTCAAAGCTGTGGGAGCCATCTAAGGCCCTGCCGTTCATGTCGAGCGCAGTCGAGACATGCTTCTCGACGATGCTCGAAGCGAACGGATGAAACGAATTTTAAGGAGTTAAACCATGAAAACTCTAGTTTTAGTCGAACATGACAACAAGACCATGAAGGACGCCACCCTGGCCGTGGTCACGGCTGCCTCGCAGCTCGGTGAAGTCCACGCGCTGGTCCTCGGCTCCGGCTGCGCCAGCGTTGGGGAAGAAGTGGCCAAGGTCGCCGGTGTCGCCACCGTCCATGTCGCCGATGATGCCGCGCTCGAGCATCAGCTGGCGGAAAATGCCGCGCCACTGATCGCCAGCCTGATGGAAACGCACGACGCGTTCCTCGCGCCCGCCACGACCACCGGCAAGAATATCGCCCCGCGCGTCGCTGCCCTGCTCGACGTGATGCAGATCAGCGACATTCTCTCGGTCGAAAGCGAAGACACGTTCACTCGGCCGATCTACGCCGGCAACGCCATCGCCACCGTAAAATCCTCGGATGCCAAGAAAGTGATCACCGTCCGCGGCACCGCTTTTGACAAAGCCGCTACCGAAGGCGGCTCGGCAACGATCGAAGGCGTCACCGGCGCCGGTGAATCCGGCCTGTCGACCTTCGTCAGCGAAGAAATCGCCAAGTCCGAACGCCCCGAGCTGACCAGCGCCAAGATCATCGTCTCCGGCGGCCGCGCTTTGGGTTCCGGCGAAAAGTTCGAGGAAGTCATCACTCCGCTCGCCGACAAGCTCGGCGCCGGCATCGGCGCCAGTCGCGCTGCCGTCGATGCGGGCTATGTCCCGAACGACTATCAGGTCGGCCAGACCGGCAAGATCGTCGCGCCTGAAGTCTATATCGCCATCGGCATCTCCGGCGCGATCCAGCATCTCGCCGGCATGAAAGACAGCAAGATCATCGTCGCCATCAACAAGGACGAAGACGCCCCGATCTTCCAGGTTGCGGATATCGGACTGGTCGCGGATCTGTTCAATGCGGTGCCGGAGTTGACGAGCAAGCTCTGAAGCGAGCGCGGTGCCCCACCCATCTCGTCATCCTGAACTTGTTTCAGGATCCCGTGAGAGGGCGCATCAAACTCAAGAGATTCTGAAACAAGTTCAGGATGACGAAATTAAAAAACCCCCGGCGTGAAAGCTCCGGGGGTTTTTTGTTCCGGTTACCGTTCGAAGACAGCCGCCTAAACCGTAAAATCGCCCCACCCCCTGTCATCTTTCTGCAACCCACCCGCGTTATGTCACTTTTATGACGTCAAACTCCAGCCCCAAGACCCGCCCCGACAAGCGCGAGATCCTGGCCCAGGCGATCCTCGACGGATGCCCGGTCACCGAACTCGCGGCGCGTTTTGTCGCCGCCGGCTACAGCGAGACAGCGGCCAATTACGAAGCCGGGCGAGCGGTCAAGGATCCGCTGTTCAGCGCCGCCAGACGAGTCGGCAACCGGGTCGGCAAGCGCGACTGGACGCTGGCCATCTATCGCCGGCTGCACGCGGCGGAAGCGGGCGGCGACCGGACTGTTCCGGTGATCGACCGGATCGAGCCGGCAATTTTCTTCCGCCACTTCCATCACCGCAACCGCCCGGTCAAACTGACCGGTCTGGTCGATCACTGGCCGGCGATGGAACGCTGGAATTTCGACTATCTGGTGGAGAAGATCGGGAACACCGTCGTCGAGCTGCAGGGCCAGCGGCTGTCGGCCGGCGATTACGAACTGGCCAAGGACCGCCACAAGCGCCACATAGCGTTCAGCAACTTCATCCAGGCGCTGCGCCAGACCGAGAGCAGCAATGATTTCTACATGACCGCCTATAATGACACGGTCAACAAACAGGCACTGGCGCCGCTGTGGCAGGATGTGGCCGATATTTCGCTGCTCAGGTCGAGCGGCGGGCAGGACGGGTTTTTCTGGATCGGGCCAAAGGGAACGATCACACCGTTCCACCATGATCTGACCAACAACCTGCTGCTGCAGATTTCAGGCCGAAAGCGGGTCAAAATGGTCGCTGCCTATGACACCGCTTATATGCGCAACCATATCCATTGTTTCAGCGAGTGGGCCTCAAGCGCCGAAATGGCAGCTCAGGACAAGGATGCGCCGCACATCTGGGAATGCGACATCGGCCCTGGCGAAGCGATATTCCTGCCGGTCGGCTGGTGGCACCATGTCGAGGCGCTCGACCACACAATCGGCATGTCGTTCACCAATTTTCCCTATGATAATGACTTTTACGCCGACTATCCGGGCGAAACCGTGTTCTGAAGTGGCAAGCCGTCGGTCCTAAACCGTAAAACTCTCCCCGCACCCGCAAGCGCCCTTGGCGTTCGGATTGTCGAACACGAAGCCCGTGGTGAAATAATCTTCCGCCCAGTCCATCGTGCTGCCGATCAGATAGAGCACCGAACCGCCGTCCACATGGAACAAGCTCGGCGGCGCTGCACCTATGTGTTTGATATCCATAGCATGACGATGGCACAATAGTATCATCCGCAACCACTGGCCGCTCCCACGCCCCACCCCATCGCTAAAACCACGCTCACCCCTTGCGCCCGCAAAAACCGACCCCTCACGGCCCGCCTCCCCGATCAGCGGATGGGGCAGATATCAACGGTCAGGGCTTCCCGGTACGCCCGCCCGCATGGACTATCCCTGATAGTTCCATGTACGGATGCTGCCTTGTCCCGATTCGGCTGGGACTGTAGCTCATTGGGAGAGCGCCGGGCTTTGCGCCCGGAGGCAACAGGTTCGATTCCTGTCTGACCCACCACTGGATAGCTCAGATGGGTAGAGCACAAGACTACGAATCTTGGTGTCGCAGGTTCGACTCCTGCTCCACACTTGGTCACTGTAAAAGACCGCAGCACTCAGAATGCTGTTTGAGTGAATACCGGGTTCGGGGACCGGCATGTGAACGGCGCGGCGTCTGCGGCGGGAGGGAGTCTCCGGATTCCCGAACGGCGAAGGCAAAGCGTTCGCCACCATGACAAATGGTTCGGCCTGTCAGGATGGCAGCGCTGGTCCGGTGCCGAGACGGCTGGTTTTCGAACCGCCCGGATCCGCGCCGGCACCCGCAACGCCCGCTCTGGCCGGCCCGCCATGCGGCATGCCACCGGTCCCCGGCTCTTTGATCGGGGAAAGTCGTGCGCCAATTCCGGCGGCGACATCAGAAAGGAGATTGGCGTGAGCTGATATTTGAGTGAGTATTATGTTGTATTTGATTGACAAGCTGATCGGCCGCAAGCGGCTGACCATCAACGAAAACGAACGGGCGGTCTGGCTCTACAAGGGCGAGGTACGCGGTATATTGGGTGCGGGCGAGCATGTCCTGCCGAACTGGCGCAAGCAATTGCGGGTCGAGCGCATGGCGCTGAACAGTGCGGCCTTTGTCTCGGTCTATGAAAAGGCGCTTTTTGAAAAAGTGCCGGATCAGGCGGCCGCGCATCTGACCCAGTACCGGACCGGGACCAACGAGATTGCTGTCATCATTTGCGACGGACGGATCCATTCCGTCCTCTCACCGGATAGCAAGCTCACCGTCTGGACCGATGCCGGTCCGTGGCAGGCCGAGGTCGTGCAGCTGGAACAAAATCCGGTTGTCGCACCGGACTTGCTCGAACGGCTGATGAAGGCGGGGCAGATCAGCCTGCTCAGCCAGATCCGGATTGTCGAAGTGGACAAGGGCCAGATTGGCCTGCTCACCGTCGACGGCCGGATGGCCGGTGAACTGGCGCCGGGTGTCTATGGCTACTGGATGGTCGGGCAGAAGGTCGTTGTGAAGATCGTTGATCTGACGCGGCAGCCGCTCGACGTAACCGGCCAGGAGCTGCTCACCAAGGACCGGGTAACCCTGCGGATCAATGTTTCCGCGGAATATCGGGTCGTTGATCCGGTAAAAGCCGTGACCGAGGTGAAGGACTTTGCCGACACGCTGTACCGGGCGCTGCAATATGCGTTCCGGAAAACACTGGGCGCGATGACGCTTGACCAGATCCTGGAAAAGCAGGTGACGGTGGACGCACAGGCAGCGACGAAAGTGCGGTCCGACATGGCGGCCATTGGTCTCGAAGTCACCGACATCACGCTCAAGGATGTGATTCTGCCGGGCGAGATGCGGGAGATTTTGAACCAGGTGGTGTCTGCCCAGAAAGCGGCAGAGGCCAACGTCATCAAGCGGCGGGAAGAAACGAACGCAACGCGGTCGCTTCTTCCCGCCGCGAAGGTGATGGCTGACAACCCGGTCATGCTGCGGCTGAAAGAGCTTGAGGCTCTGGAAAGCATCGCGGGCAAGGTCGACAAACTGACCGTGACCAACGGTACGGCCGGCTTGATGAATGATCTCGTCAAGCTGTCCGCTGACTGAGCGGCCGGTTCAGTAACCGCCACGAAACGGAGGGCGCGGGGAGAAATCTCCGCGCCCTTTTTTGCTCAAACCGTAAAACTCTCCCCGCACCCACACGCGCCCTTGGCGTTCGGATTGTCGAACACAAAGCCCGCGGTGAAATCATCCTCCGCCCAGTCCATCGTGCTGCCGATCAGATAGAGCACCGAACCGCCATCGACGTAAAACACGCCCCCGGGAGTCACGATCTTCTCGTCAAACGCGACTTCTTCGGTCACATAGTCGACCGAATAGGCGAGGCCCGAGCAGCCGCGGCGCGGGGTGGAGAGCTTGACGCCGATCGCATCGTCGGGGGCTTTCGCCATCAGGTCGGCAATGCGCTGCTCCGCCGCCGGGGTCAGCGTGATCGCTGCCGGAATTTCGCGGGTCTTGGTTTTTGTGTCGGTCATAGTCTTTCTCCGGTCCCGTTCGTGTCGAGCGCAGTCGAGACACCTCTGCGCTCCCAGTCCGTCTCTCGACTTCGCTAGAGACGAACGGCAATGCTGTTTTCCAGCCTTAAAGCATCCCCAGTTCCAGCTTCGCCTCGTCGCTCATCTTGCCGGGGTCCCACGGCGGGTCCCAGACGAGATTGACCTCGGCATGGCCGACGCCGGGGACGCTGCCGACCTGCAGCTCGATCTCGCCGGGCATCGATTCGGCGACCGGGCAATGCGGCGTGGTCAGCGTCATGGTGACAATCGCGTGATTGTCGGGGGTAATCTCGACGCCGTAGATCAGGCCGAGATCATAAATATTCACCGGAATTTCCGGATCGAAGATGCTCTTCAGCGTATCGATCACCGCCTCGTAGACATCGCCGCCGGCTTCGCCCGCCGGGGTCTCTTCCGGTTTCTGCGCCAGAAAGCCCTCGAGATAGTCCTTCTTGCGGCTGAGCTTGGCCGAATCGCTCTCCGCTTCATAAGGCGACGGCGCCATCACCGGCGCGGGCTTGGCGTCCGCTTTTCCGTTCGTGTCGAGCGTAGTCGAGACATCTTGCTCGCTGTCATCCACCGCATCCTCGACCTTGGCCAGCTTCGGCTTTGCGACGCTGTCGACTTCTTCCACCAATATTTTCCGTTCTTCGCTCATATCGTCACCTTAACCAAAAATTGTTCTGACGCGATTGATGCCATCGACCAGAGCCGCGACATCGCTGTCATCGCTGTAAATTCCGAAACTCGCCCGCGCGGTCGCCGGTACGCCAAGCGTATCCATCAGCGGCTGGGCGCAATGATGCCCGGCGCGGATCGCCACGCCGCCTTCATCCAATATAGTAGCGACATCGTGCGGATGCACGTCACCGACCGCGAAGCTCAATATACCCATGCTCTTGTCCGGCCCGAAGACTCGCACCGAGTTGATCCCGGACAGCGCCTCGCGCGCTTTCGCCAGCGTGGTATTCTCGTGATCCGAGATCACGTCCAGCCCGATGCCCTCGACATATTGGATCGCCGCATCCAGTCCGACCACACCGGCGATATGCGGCGTGCCCGCCTCAAACCGGCCCGGCGGCGGCGCGTAAGTCGTACCTTCAAAAGACACGCGGTCGATCATAGACCCGCCGCCTTTCCATGGGGGCATCGCCTCGAGCGTCGCATAAGGCGCCCAGAGCGCACCGATCCCGGTCGGCCCGTAAATCTTGTGCCCGGAGAACACATAGAAATCGCAGCCCAGGTCCTGCACATCGACCGGCAGCCGCGGCGCGGCCTGGCAGCCGTCGAGCAGCAGCTTCGCCCCGACCTTGTGCGCGATGGCCGCCGCCCGCTTCGCATCGAGCAGGGACCCGAGCACATTGGAGACATGCGCCAGCGCGACCAGCTTATGCTGTTCGGTCAGATGCGCCTCGATCCAGTCGAGATCAATCTGGCCGTCCCCGGTCAGCGGCGCGACATCGATCTCCGCCCCGACCCGCTCGGCCAGCATCTGCCAAGGCACGATATTCGAATGATGCTCCAGCTGCGACAGCATGATGCGGTCGCCATTGGTGATGAACTTGTTGCCCCAGCTTTCGGCAACCAGATTGATGCTGTCGGTCGCACCGCTGGTGAAGACGATCTCGTTCTCGCTCGCGGCGTTCAGAAAACCGGCGACGCGTTTGCGCGCGGCTTCATACGCCAGAGTCATATTGGCCGAACGCGCATAGACACCGCGGTGCACCGTCGCATAATCGGGGCCGTAGGCACGGGCAATAGCCTCGAGCACCGCCTGCGGCTTCTGCGCGGTCGCGGCGCTGTCGAGATAATGCCAGTCCGGTCCGATCCCGGGGAAGTCGGTGCGATACGAATGCGCTATTCCGTTCGTGTCGAGCGCAGTCGAGACACCTCTATCCGCCACAACCGGCTTCTCGACTTCGCTCGAAGCGAACGGCAGAGAGGAACTCTGACTCACGACAACCCCTCCAGAACCTCAAGCGCCTTGCTCTCGATCCCATCGCGAACCGCATCATCATCAACGGACACAAAGGCATCGGCAATAAACGCCTGCAGCATCAGCTTCTTCGCCGCAGCCGGCGGCAATCCGCGCGACGCCAGATAGAACAAGGCCTGCTTGTCGAGCTCGCCGACGGTGGCACCATGGGCGCATTTCACGTCGTCGGCAAAAATTTCCAGTTCCGGCTTGGCATTGGCGGTTGCGCCGCGATCGAGCAGCATCGCCTTGACCGACTGCGCCGCATCGGTCTTCTGGGCATGACGCGCGACATTGATCCGGCCGAGGAAGCTGCCGGTTGCCTTGTCGGCCAGCACTGAACGCACCACCTGGTTGGAGGTCGCATTGGGTTCCGCGTGGATGGTTTCGGTAACGATTTCCAGCGTCTGATCACCAGAGCCCAGAATCGCCCCGCCCAGTTCAAAATGCGAGCCGTTGCCGAGCGTCGCCCTGACGTGAATCCGGCCATAGTCGGCATTATGCGCCAGCAGATGCAGCGTGAAGGTCGCATTGTCGCCGATCGTGACATCAAGATCGACCACGCCGACGCCATCGACCACCGGCAGTTCGGCGATCTGCCGCGACAGGCTCTCGCCAGCCGGGACATTGATTTTCTCGGGGCCCTTGAGCGTCGGCCAGACCGGCTCCAGCGCCTTGAGATCAGCATAGCGCCAGGCTTCATCACGGCGCGTAGGAAGAGGCGCGTTCATATCATCATCTCCCGACTTGCACCGCGACAGCGGCCATTGAATTGAATTTTATCACGCGAAGGCGCGAAGACACGAAGGGCTAGCGGAAAGACGCTGTTTCTTTGCGCCTTCGCGGCTTCGCGTGAATCAACAATATATGTGCCGCTGACGCGGCAGTTAATTTGTTGAGCCAGCTTGCCTGAAAAAATCATGCCGCCTCCGCGATCGCTTCATAGCCTTCATTCTCGAGCTGCAGCGCCAGTTCCGGCCCGCCGGTCTTCACAATCCGGCCATTCGCCAGCACGTGGACAAAATCGGGTTTCACCTCTTCCAGCAGGCGCTGATAATGGGTGATCAGCAGCACCGCCTTGTCGGGCTTGCGCATGATGCTGTTGATGCCCGAACCCACCGTCCGCAGCGCGTCGATATCGAGGCCGCTGTCGGTCTCGTCGAGGATCGCCAGCTTGGGATCGAGAATGCCCATCTGTACCATCTCGTTGCGCTTCTTCTCGCCGCCGGAAAAACCGACATTGACCGCCCGCTTGAGCATATCCATGTCCATTTTCAACAGCGCCGCCTTGTCCTTGGCCAGCTTGATGAATTCCGCACCGTTCAGTGCCTCTTCACCGCGTGCCTTGCGCTGCGCATTCAGGCTTTCGCGCAGAAATTGCAGGTTGCTGACCCCGGGAATTTCAACCGGATATTGAAAGCCGAGGAAAATACCCGCCGCCGCGCGTTCGTGCGGGTCCAGTTCGAGGAGATCCTGGCCGTCGAAGGATGCGGAACCCGCAGTCACTTCATAACCGGGCCGCCCACCGAGCGCATAGGCGAGCGTCGACTTGCCCGCACCATTGGGCCCCATGATCGCATGGATTTCACCCGCGTTCAGTTCGAGCGAAAGCCCCTTGAGGATTTCTGTGTCGCCGACGGTGGCGTGGAGGTTTTCAATTTTTAGCATTATGGTTCTTTTCAGTTCAAAATTCTTGAGATGTTTGACGCCGTTAGAACTTCGTCATGCTGAACTTGTTTCAGCATCCGTCGCGCCCCACTGACTGCCTGTGCAGTTGGGGAAGTGGATCCTGAAACAAGTTCAGGATGACGAAGGAGGACAGGCCGGTTCATCAACCAACCGACCCTTCCAGCGAAATCGCCAGCAATTTCTGCGCCTCGACCGCAAATTCCATCGGCAGTTCCTTGAGCACTTCCTTGGCAAAGCCATTGACGATCAGGCTCACCGCCGCCTCTTCATCCAGCCCGCGTTGCTGGGCGTAGAACATCTGGTCGTCGCTGATCTTGCTGGTGGTCGCTTCATGCTCGATCGTCGCGGTCGGGTTCTTGACCTCGATATAGGGCACGGTATGCGCGCCCGACTGGTCGCCGAGCAGCAGAGAGTCGCACTGGGTGAAATTGCGGACATTCTCCGCATTCGGCCCGACCCGTACCAGACCGCGATAGGTATTGTCGCTGTGCCCGGCGCTGATCCCCTTGGAGATGATCGTCGAGCGGGTATTCTTGCCGTTGTGGATCATCTTGGTGCCGGTATCGGCCTGCTGGTAATTGTTGGTCAGCGCCACCGAATAGAATTCGCCGACACTGTTTTCACCATTCAGCACGCAGCTCGGATATTTCCAGGTCACTGCGCTGCCAGTCTCGACCTGGGTCCAGCTGATCTTGCTGTTCCTGCCCTGGCACAGCCCGCGCTTGGTCACGAAATTATAGATGCCGCCCTTGCCATTCTCGTCGCCGGGATACCAGTTCTGGACGGTACTGTACTTGATCTCCGCATCATCCATCGCGACCAGCTCGACGACCGCAGCGTGCAGCTGATTCTCGTCGCGCATCGGCGCGGTGCAGCCTTCGAGATAGGAGACATAGCTGCCCTCGTCGGCAACGATCAGCGTCCGTTCGAACTGGCCGGTATTTTCGGCGTTGATCCGGAAATAGGTGGAAAGCTCCATCGGGCATTTCACGCCCTTGGGAATATAGACAAAGGTGCCGTCGCTGAACACGGCGCAGTTCAGCGTGGCGAAATAATTGTCATGCATCGGCACAACTTTGCCAAGATATTGCCGGACAAGGTCAGGATATTGCTTGATTGCTTCCGAAATGGACCGGAAAATGACGCCCGCATCCTCCAGTTCCTTGCGGAAGGTGGTGGCCACCGAGACGCTGTCGAACACCGCATCGACCGCGACCTTGCGCGCGCCTTCGACGCCGGCCAGCACCTTCTGCTCCTCGATCGGGATGCCGAGCTTTTCATAAACGCGCAGGATCTCCGGATCGACCTCGTCGAGCGAACCCAGCTTTTCCTTGGGCTTGGGCTCGGCATAATAATAGGCGTCCTGATAGTCGATCATCGGGATGTCGAGCTTGGCCCAGTCCGGCGCTTCCATCTTTTCCCACTGGCGATAGGCCTTCAGCCGCCATTCGAGCATCCACTCGGGCTCGCCCTTCTTATCGGAAATGAAGCGCACCGTGTCTTCGTTCAGACCTTTCGGCGCAAAATCCTGCTCGATATCCGACGACCAGCCGAATTCATAAGTGCTCGCCTTGTCGACCGCTTGCTGCGCTTCCGCATTCATTTCGGCGCGCTCGGCATCATTGTTGGAAGTTTTGACGTCTTCGCTCATTACGCTTTTTCCATCATTTTTAATTTCGTTGCCACCGGCAAATCCGACAGGCTGGCCAGAGTCACGTCATCCAGCGCCTGTCTTATTGTTCTGTTGACGACGCCCCAATGCGGTTTAACCGTGCATCCGGTTTCCAGCAGGCAGTCATGATTGCCGTCGATTGTACAACTGGTGATCGCCAGCGGACCTTCAACCGCCTCGACAATATCGGCGAGGCTGATCGATGCCGGCGGACGGGCCAGCCGGATACCGCCGCCAATGCCGCGCGTCGATTCGAATAGGCCGGCGGCGGTCAACCGGCTGACCAGTTTCTTGGCGGTCGGCAGCGGGACGCCGGTTTCCTCGGCCAGCTTCGTTGCGTTGAGCCGTCCATCCGCCAACCGCGCAGCCCCACAATGTCGCGCGGCAGCGGACATAAGGACAACGGCATAATCGGCAAGGTTGGAAAGACGCATATTTCTCGAATCATTCGGGGTTAAACCATAAACAAGACTAATTTAGTCTCATTTATCCAACATTGCAAGCGCAGCGCCGCGTGGCGCAGCCCTGGAAAAACGCAAACATGCTTCCAAATCTTCTAATCAGGTGTCCGAAGTCAGTGGTGCAATCTTGCCCTTCAGATCCGCGCGCTGATCGATCAGCCGGGCGGTCTCGCCCTCGCCCACCCGCAGCTGAGTCGGCGTCACACCGGCAAAGAATTTCACTTCCCGAATCATGTGCGACTGGTCGTAGAAGGCATCGACCAGCTCCAGCAGTTCTTCCTCATTATGCTCGGCATAGGCTCGCGCCGCCCGCAGCGCGCGATATTTGCGCGCCAGATATTTTGGCGGCATGCCATAAAGCTTGTTCACCGTGCGCAACACCTGCCGCGAGCTTTGCTCGGACCGCTCCATCAGGCTGCTGACCGGCGGCGAAGGCTCTGATGACAACCATGCATCAACCATTTTGGTGAACGCCGCTGTCTCCGGTTTCAGGCGCGGTTTCAGGGCCCGGTAGACCTTGTCCGCCCAGGCCACCATGTCCTCCGGACTCTCGCAGCCGCGCAGGTATTCAAGGTTTTTGTCGATTTCCTCCGTAAAAACTTCGCTCGCGTTGACTGCCCGGTCGGTATAATCTGCCGCCGATTTGCGCGTCGAAATTGCCCAGCCGGAGGGCAAAATGCCAACCCCGAACATCCGGAATGGTCCGTGCACATCAAAACGCATGGAACCCGTAGAAGGCCCCTGCAACATGGCATCCTTTGCCGGGAAAGTGCTACCATCGGCAAAGCTGACTTCGGCGCTACCCTCGAGCAAGAACCGCAATTGAGCGATCGCGGCCCGCTCGTTGTCGATAAAGCGCGGTTGATCAACCTCAAACAGATAATAGACCGAGACCAAGTCCCGAACATCTTCTGCAGGCGCAAAATATCTCAGACTTACCAAGCGACGACCCCCTCATCTGTCCCTCCTCCTGGTCCAGATTTCTTATCGATGCCCGTTTATAGCTGAAAAACAAAGGTAAAAAAAAGGCCTGACTAAATTAATAGCCAGGCCTGAAAAGGAAAAGAACTCTAATATCACCGGATTACGACGGTGAGAGCCCTTCGGGTCGCACCGACCGTATCGCCCGAATCGGTCAAGATTCATTGGACAGAAACGACAGATTCCGGAACTAAGGTTGACATTTTCGGACAATCGTCGGTGATCAACGTCACTTGCTGTCTGCTATCCACGCGTCCACCCGTTCTTCGAGGATGTCGAGCGGCACCGGACCGCTTTTCAAGACCACATCGTGGAAACCGCCCATGGTGAACTTGTCGCCCAGCGCGTCCTGCGCCCGACTCCGCAATTCGAGTATTTTGAGTTTGCCGATCATATAGGCGGTCGCCTGGCCGGGATAAACGATATAGCGCTCAATCGCCTTGCGAATATCACCCTCGGGATTGGGGGTGTTGTCGGTCAGATATTGAATCGCTTCCTCGCGGCTCCAGCGCTTGTGATGAATGCCGGTATCGACCACCAGTCGGCAGGCGCGCCACAGCTCCATCCCAAGCCGGCCAAAATCGCTATACGGGTCCTGGTAAAAGCCCATATCCTTGCCAAGCTCTTCGGAATAGAGTCCCCAGCCTTCGGTATAGGCCGTCCATCCGCCAAATCTGCGAAACGGCGGCAAATCACCGAGTTCCGTTTGAATCGTTCGTTGCAAATGATGCCCCGGCAGACCTTCGTGATAGGCGAGCGCCTCCAGCTCGGTCTTCGACATGCTCCGCAGATT
Source organism: Parasphingorhabdus sp. (assembly GCF_048269865.1). Classification (GTDB taxonomy): domain Bacteria; phylum Pseudomonadota; class Alphaproteobacteria; order Sphingomonadales; family Sphingomonadaceae; genus Parasphingorhabdus. Next base: position 219,394 of record NZ_JBLWUA010000008.1, read on the forward strand.
GTAGAGATTGACATAATAAGTGCCAGGCCGCGAACCGTCGGGTGCCGGCCCATTGTAAAAAGCCTTGCCAGCGGATTTCTCACGAAAGGCCTCGACGGGTTTTACCACGAGCGGGGCCTTCGGCAACGTATCGAAATATTCGGGCAGCTTGGCCGTCATCGCCGTCAGCTTGGCATCGACATCCGCCAGATAGGCTTCGCGCGTGTCATAATAAAATTCATCACTACTGCGCAAATGTGCGAAGAAGTCCTGCAAACTGCCTTCAAAACCGACATCCGCCATGATCTTGCGCATCAGACCGTGGATCCGCGCCACATTATCGAGGCCAATCTGGTGGATTTCGTCGGCGGTGAGATCGGTTGTGGTGTAATTTTGCAGGCGTTCAGCATAATAAGCGGCGCCATCCTTGAACCGCCAGATGCCATCGCCGTCGACCGCCATCGCTTGCTGACGCTCCATCTCCGCGATCAATTTCTCGTAAGCGGGCTTCATACTGGCCACCATCGCTGCGCCGCCGCGCGCGATGAGATCGGATTTTTCATCCTCCGGAATATCAAGAGCGCCGACTTTCTTCTTCAGATCGGCAAAAATGGGCGAGTCATCGCCATCCTCAAATGGGGCACCGCTGATGACATTTTTCGCATCGGCGATAACATAGGGAAATACCCAGTCCGGCACGATCACGCCGTCATCGGCCCGCTCTGCCGACTGCGCGACCAGCGCTTCAATTAACGGGCCGGCACCATCAAGGCGGCTGACATACGCTTCGGCATCCGCCTTGCTCGACACCCGGTGAATGTTGATCAGGAAAGCCGGGATTTGGCTCTGCGCGCCGTTCATCTGATCGAAAATATAGGCATTGCGACGGAACGGAAACGCATTGGTCGAACGCTCACCCCGTGCCTGGAACAAACGATAGCTTAGCTGGCTGTCCTCGCTCAGCGCATTTTCGTCAAACTCCGCTTCCATCTGTTCCAGCGACGCCTGACTGCGTTCATATTGCGCGATTTCAGCGGCTTCGCTTGGATCATCCCACTTGCCATAGTCTTCATCCCGGATGCCGCGATAGGCCTTTGAGACGGGAGAATGGGCCAGCTCCTGCTCGTCATACTCCTGGAAAAATGCCGATAGCTGTTCGTTGACGTCCTGCTCGGCCTGCGTTTCAGCATCGCTGGTTTGCGCATGGCTCGCAGGCGCAATGCCGACGGCGGTCAACGCCAGCGCAGAGGCCGCGCTCAGAAGCATATTTCTCATCCAATATTTCCCTTATCTGGTACAACTTGTACCGCTCCTATCACCCCCTTCTGATTTTCACAATTGCGCCCAGCCACACGCACTCCGGGGACGGGCATCGGGATAGTGCGACTTGGTTGTTGCTGGCATCCGGATGCGGCGCTAGTCCCGGGATATATGCAGACAAACTCACTCGATGCACTGATCATCGGCGGCGGCCATAACGGTCTGGTCTGCGCATATTATCTTGCATGCGCCGGTATGAAGGTGCGGATATTGGAAGCACGGGATGTGATCGGCGGAGCGGCCGTCACCGAAGAATTTCATCCCGGCTTCCGCAACAGCACGGCAAGTTATACCGTCTCGCTGCTGCAGCCAAAAGTGATTGCGGATATGGAGCTGGTCGAACGCGGCTACCGCGTGATCGAGCGCCCGAAAAGCAACTTTCTTCCACTGGGTGGCGGCCGCCATCTGCTGCTCGGAGGATCTCTGGAAGCAACGCAGCGGGAGGCGGCACGTTTTTCCGAGAACGATGCAGCTCGCCTGCCGGACTATTATGCGATGCTGGAGTCTGCGGCTGCGATATTGCGCGAGCTGGCATTGGAAATCCCGCCCAATTCCGGAGACGGCGCGATCGCAATTCTGACGGGCATCAGGACTGCACGCCGGTTCGCCCGTTTATCCGCGCTGGAACAGCAGCAGATCACCAAGCTGTTCACGCTCAGCGCACGCGAATTGCTGGATCAATGGTTTGAAAGCGCGCCGATCAAGGCGGCCTTCGGGTTTGACGCCATCGTTGGTAATTACGCGAGCCCCGATATGCCCGGCAGTGCCTATGTTCTGCTCCATCACGTCTTCGGCGAGGTCAATGGCAAGCACGGGCAATGGGGCCATGTCCTGGGCGGGATGGGCCGAATCACGGAATTGATGGCGGAAGCCTGCGGATCTGCAGGCGTTGCAATCGAACTCGGCAAACCGGTCGCAAAACTGCTCGTCGAGAAAGGACGGGCTGTCGGAGTACGGACGACGGGCGGTGAAGAGATACGCGCGCAAAAAGTTATCGCCAATGTCGGGCCAAAGCTGCTCTATGACCGCCTGATCGATCACGACGATCTGTCGCCCGACTTCCGCAGCATGATGGCTGGCTATCAATGCGGCTCCGGCAGCTTCCGGATGAATCTGGCATTGTGCGGATTGCCGGATTTTGTGGACTTGCCGGGTCGCGGGGATCATCTGCAAGCGGGAATCATCATGGCGCCATCGCTCGACTATATGGACCGCGCCTATCAGGATGCCCGGCGCTATGGCTGGTCGCGCGAGCCCGTGGTCGAGATGCTGATCCCCAGTCTTGTCGATGGCAGCCTGGCCCCTGCCGGGCAACATGTGGCGAGTCTGTTCTGCCAGCAATTCGCTCCGCAACTGCCGGACGGTGGGCGCTGGGAGGATGAGCGGGAAGCAGCGGTGTCATCGATCCTCGATGTGGTGGAGCAGCATGCGCCCGGCTTCCGCAATTTGATCCTTGGTCAGATGGCGCTCTCTCCGGCAGATCTCGAAACGAAATTCGGGATGGTCGGCGGCGATATCTTCCATGGCCGCATGTCCCTCGACCAGCTCTGGGCGGCGCGACCGGTGATCGGCGCGGCTGGCTATAAGGGGCCGGTAGAGGGCCTATACATGTGCGGCTCGGGCACCCATCCAGGCGGCGGCGTGACCGGCGCACCCGGCCACAATGCTGCCAAGGCGATACTGCGAGAGCGCGGGTTGTTGAGCCGCTGGTTCGGCTGACGCTACGACGTCCTTGCCAAATCAGCTGCCTATTGCGCCTGCACGGCGAGAGAGATAGTTTGATAATATAGGGATGGGAGAATCAATATGCGCAAATCACTGATGTGGGCAGTCTGTACGGCTGCCTTGGCCCTCGGGGCATGTTCCGAAAGCACGAACGGCGACAGCGAAGCAGCAGAAGTGATCAATACCGAATATCCCGAACAGGTATTCTGGGGCGACACCCATCTCCACACCGACAACAGCATCGACGCGTTCGGATTCGGCAACCGGCTGGACGCCGAAGCGGCGCTGCGATTTGCCCGGGGCGAAGAAGTTACGGCGTCCAAAGGTGCCAAGGCGAAGCTGTCCCGTCCTCTCGATTTTCTGGTAATTGCCGACCATAGCGACGCCATGGGGGCGACCAAGGCGATCATGGAAGCGCCGCGCATCGCGTTGCTGACGAACAAATTGCTGCTCCGCTGGCACGATATGATGAACGAAAGCGACGAGGGGTCGTTGCAGGTCACATCCGAACTGATCGACGGGGCCGCGAGAGGAACCTTGCCGGCATCACTGACCGACCCGGAGCAGACCAGAGACCGCACGGCTGATCTCTGGGAAAAGCATGGCGAGACCGTTGATCAATATAATGAACCCGGCAAATTCACGGCCTTCATGGGCTTCGAATATACCTCGATGCCCGATGGCGACAATATCCATCGGGTTGTGATGTTCCGCGACAGCCCTGAGAAAATGGGAGATACTCTCCCGTTTGGCGCTCTTGGCGCGCAGGACCCGGAAAAACTCTGGGCCTATATGGCCGCCTACGAGCAAAAAACCGGTGGCAAGGTGCTGGCGATTCCGCACAATAGCAATGTCTCGAATGGCCGCATGTTCGCGATGAACAAATATGACGGCAGTCCGATCGACGCCGCCTATGTGAAGACCCGAGCGCTCCGCGAACCGATCGTCGAAGTGACACAGATCAAGGGCGACAGCGAAACCCATCCGTTTCTGTCACCGAATGACGAATTTGCCGAGTTCGGCGTTGCCGGCTGGGACAAATGCAACCTTAGCTGCACCGAGGACATGCCGCCGGAAAGCTATGGCGGGAGCTATGTTCGCGAAGCCCTGAAACGCGGTCTGCAGCTGACCCTCACGGTCGGTGCCAACCCGTTTAAATTTGGCATGATCGGTTCGACCGATAGCCATACGTCGCTGGCCACGGCCGATGAGGACAATTTCTTCGGCAAGCACAGCGGCAACGAACCAACAAACAAGAAACGCGCTATTGAACCACAAAATCTCGGTACAAGGGAAGGCCGCTTTGGCTGGCAATATCTGTCGAGCGGCTATGCGGCCGTTTGGGCAACCAGCAACACGCGGGAAGCGATTTTCGACGCGATGATGCGCCGCGAAGTCTACGCAACAACGGGCCCCCGGATGCAGGTGCGTTTCTTTGGCGGCTTTGATTTCGCTGCCGACGATGTCGCCGATCTGGTTAAAACCGGTTATGCCAAAGGCGTCCCCATGGGCGGCGATCTCAGCGGCGGTGACGGAGAAGCACCAAAGTTCCTGATCAGCGCGCTGATGGACCCGCAAAGCGCCAGTCTCGACCGCATCCAGGTCATCAAGGGCTGGGTCGATGCGGACGGCAATAGCTACGAAAAAATCTATAATGTCAGCTGGAGCGGGCCCGAAACAAGGAAACTGGGAGCGGATGGAAAGCTGACTCCGGTCCCGAATACGGTCGATTTGACCAAGGGCACCTGGGACAATGCGACCGGCGCGCCCGAACTGGTCACCTTCTGGCAGGACCCCGATTTCGACGCCGCGCAAAATGCCTTTTATTATGTACGCGTGCTCGAAATTCCGACACCAACATGGCCGGTCTATGATGCGCTGAAATTCCGCCTCACCCTGCCAGAACAAGTAGTCAAGATTCAGCAGGAACGGGCCTACAGTTCGCCAATCTGGTATACGCCGTCGGCTTAGCCGGACCAACCGTTCACCGATAGCCTGACACGCGGCTGCCCAAGAGAACATAAAAGCTGCTGCCGCCACTGATGGATTGTATGATATATGTTGGGTAAATTTGTTCGCGAGCCACTCGTCCATTTTCTGGGTGGCGCGCTGCTTGTTTTTGCTTTTTTCTGGGCGACCGGCGCCGACCGTGACCCGGCGGACTATAGGATCAGTATCGATCAGACAGACATTGACCGGCTCACCAGTGACTGGGTCCGGAATTTCCGGCGCCCGCCGACAGCGGATGAACTGGATGGCCTGATCGATCAGGAAATTGCTGAAGAAATCTACTATCGCGAGGCTCTCCGGCTGGGCTTGGACAAGGATGACCCGGTTATCCGGCGGCGGCTTTTCACCAAAATGCGCTTTATCGACAGTGAAAATGCGGAAACTTCTGCACCAACCGATGCAGTTCTGCAGCAATGGCTGAAAGAACATCCTGAAAAATACGCCCTCTCCCCGCTCTACGATTTCGAACAAATCTATCTGGGCCAGATCACCGCTGAACAGGCGAAAGAGCGGATCGAACGTTTGAAAGAAGGCGCCAAGCCCGCCGATTTGGCGCGATCGATTTCGTTGCCTGAAACAATTCAGAACGCCACCATTGCAGAAATCTCTCGCCAGTTTGGCGATGAGTTCGCAGGAGCATTGGACCAGTTGCCAACCGGTCAATGGGCTGGCCCCGTTGTGTCAGGTTTTGGCATGCACGCAGTACAGATCATCAAAAAAACACCGGGCGAGACGCCCGCTTTGGCGGACATCCGGCAGCAAGCAACCAATGACTGGCTGGCGGCCCGACGGGCGGCGCAGAAAGAACAGGCGCTTGCCGATTACCGGTCGCAATATGAAGTCACGGTAGCCGGCAGGCCATGAGATGCTGTTACGCTCTGTTGTGGCTGTGTGTCGCGCTTGCGCTGTTTCCAGCGCGCGCTCACGCCGATGAATTGCGCCCCGCCTATATCGAAATGACGGAACAGACGCCCGGCCAATGGTCGCTGCTATGGAAGGCCTCCACCAATTCGCGCCTTGGTCAGACCGGTGAGATATTAATCCCGGAAAATTGCGAAATCGACGGTGAGCCCCGGCGCGAATATTCCGGCAGCAATATTCTCACGCGCCTCGACCTGCACTGCGACGGATCGCTGCAGGGACAAACCATCGGTCTGCAAGGCCTGGAGCTATCCACCACCGACGCGCTGGTGCGCATCGCCCCGATCGACAGCGCCATGCAAACGGTCCGCCTGACCCCGGATCAGCCTGCGGCTACGCTAGCCGAACCGTCGGTGATCTCCAATGTCGCCGCGACTTATACGATCATCGGAATCGAGCATATATTATTGGGCTTTGACCATCTGCTTTTCGTGCTGGCGCTGGTGCTGCTGCTCAAGGGTGGCTGGCTGGTGGCCAAAACCGTGACCGCATTTACGGTGGCGCACAGCCTTACATTGGTCGGTACGACGCTTGGATTTCTGTCGCTACCCTCCCGGCCGGTTGAAGCGGTCATCGCACTTTCGATCATCTTCCTGGCTGTTGAAGTGGTAAAGGCAAAACCCGGCGAGATCCGCCTGTCCGAACGCTTCCCGTGGATCGTGGCCTTTCTGTTCGGCCTGCTCCACGGCTTTGGCTTCGCCGGTGCACTGGCCGAAATCGGCCTGCCGCAAGGCGATGTGCCGCTAGCCTTGCTGACCTTCAACCTCGGCGTCGAAATCGGCCAATTGGCCATTGTCGCGGTGGCGCTGCTGCTTTTGCACGCAATTCGCAGTTTCCAGAGCCAATGGCTACAGCCCACCAAGACCGCTATGGCCTATGGTATCGGGATCATTTCGACCTACTGGTTTATCGAACGTATGGCGATCTGAATAGTATCGGCAATAGCGGGCACCCGCGTGCCATCACAGCAAAGGTGGGCCGCAATCGCACTCAATCCTATTGAGCCGTATAGCCACCGTCGACGACAAATTCAGCACCGGTCACATAGGTGGATTCGTCTGATGCCAGAAACAGGACGCAATTGGCGATGTCGGCCGGTTCGCCGAGTCTGCCTGCTGGAATGGCCGCTTCGATAGCGGCATAATTATCCGAATTGCTCTCCGCTCCCAGGTCCTGCATATTGGTCCGGATAATTCCGGGATGCACTGTGTTCACGCGGATATTTTCGGCAGCGACTTCGAGCGCAACCGATTTGCTGAACAGCTTTACCGCGCCCTTTGACGCAGCATAGCTCGCGCTGCCCCGAAATCCAACGAGCCCGGCCACCGATGACATATTAACGATTGAGCCTCCGCCCGACTGCCGCATCGCACGGACCGCAACTTGGGTACCGATAAAGCTGCCAACAACGTTGACGTCAAACTGGCTACGCATAGCACCAACTGCCCGGTCGCTGGAAACAGGTGCTACTTCCAATATACCCGCATTATTGACGAGCACGTCCAGCCTTCCGTGTTTGGCCAGCACGTTCGCCACCACCTGATCCCAATCGTCCTGAGACGCAACATCATGCTGAACCGCCGACGCATCACCGCCTTTTTCGCGGATCAGTGCGGCCGTTTCTTCGACACCCTTCAAGTTGACATCACTGAGGACAACGGTTGCGCCCTCTTCAGCCAGTCGTTCGCCAATCGCAGCGCCGAGACCGGGGCGCGAGGCACCACCGGTCACCAGCACGATCTTGCCGTGCATACGTTTTGACATCGGCGTTATCCTGCTGGAGGTCTGTGCGCGTTTTCCGACCAATCCTGCCGCGCCGCCCATTCTTCCAGGGTCTCGAATTCGACTTCCGGCAGACGCTGCTGCATGAAGTCGGTATCCACTTCGAATGGTCTGGTTTCGTTATTGTTGTTATACTCGTAAAAAGCCGTGATCCCGGCCGCCATTGTTTCGCGATTTTCGGGCGGCACATCATCGCCAAAGGCTTCGACCAGATAGTCACCGAATTCCTTCGGGGTGCAGGGATCATATTTGATTTCATGTCCGAACACGCGAGAGAGGGTTTCGGCCACTTCCGGTGGCTTCAGGCGCTGCGGACCACCGATGTTCAGCCAGGAGCCTTCAAAGTCCGGCCGATCCATCGCGGCGACCATGCACTTGCCGACATCGTCGAGGCTGATCCAGTTGGCTTCGAGCGTTGCGTTGTGCGGATAGACATAACGCTTTTCATCAACGATGAACGGCCGCGCCCAGTTGGTCAGCAGATTGTCCATGAACAGAACAGAACCGAATACGGTAGCCGGCATGCCGGAACGGAAAATCTGGTTCACTGCGATCGTGTTGTTGCCATAGGTGAACGGATCGCCGGGACGCTCAGGAATCCAGCTCGACGTGTTCCAGACAAAACGCTCGGTGCCGGCTTCCTTGGCCGCAGCAGCGACCTTGCCAACCATCGAGGCGCGATCTTCGCGTGCTTGCAGAGGATGGGTATAGAAAACGGCATCCGATCCTTCGAACGCCGGAACCCAGGTCGATTCATCGGTCAGATCAATCTGGCGACACTCGTCCGCCGCATTTGTTCCGCCCAGATCGGGGTTTTCGCTACGCGACAAGGCGCGAACCTTGTGCCCTGCTGCTGCCAGTTGCCGAATTTGTGCGAGGCCTTGCCGACCGGTTGCACCAACGACTGATACCAATGCCATGATAATCTCTCCTGTTGCGTTTGGACGGACGCTAGAGGCGAAAATGGCTGGCCCCAATGCTCCATTTTATCAGGCCTATTTTATTAGGGAGCGATCACGACGCATTGGCCGCCAGCATCGCCTGCCAACGCTGCATGCCGGAGATCCAGCGCTCCGGATCGGCACCCTTCTGCTTGATATAGTCGCCGACCACAGGATGCGGCAGAATCAGGAAGCGCTCGTCACCAATCGCCTCCACGCACAAATCCGCAACATGTTCCGGGGTCACAATGCCGTCTTTGGCAACAGTGGCGGTATCGACGCCGGCGATCATCGGCGTATCAACGCCCTGCGGGCACAGGACAGAAACTTTCAGGCCATCTGCACCGTGGGTGATCGCCAGCCATTCGGCAAAACTCACGGCAGCATGTTTGGTCACAGAATAAGGCGCGGAACCGATTTGTGCCAGCAACCCGGCGGCCGAGGCCGTGTTCAGCAAATAACCACCGCCGCGCTCCAGCATTTTCGGTACCAGGATCCGAGCCGCCCGAATATGGGCCAGAACATTGATGTCCCAGATATTCTGCCAGGCGGCATCGTCGACCTCGACGCCGCCGCTGTTGATGATCCCGGCATTGGAAACGAACAGATCGATCGGCCCGATATCCGCCTCGACGGTTGCGATGAGGTTGCTGATATCCTCTGCCAATGACACGTCGGTCTTAATCGCGACGCCGCCGATCTCGTCGGCAACCGCTTGAGCTCCAGCCAGATCGCGGTCGGCACAGACAATCTGCTTCGGCCCTTCCGCAGCGAAGCGCCGTGCCATGGCCGCACCAATGCCGCTGGCGCCGCCGGTGATAACGATAATCTTGTCTTTCAATTCCATTTTGCTCTTGTCCTGCTTGAATAAATTAATCACTCGCTTAAAGATGCAGACCGGTTTGAACAATAGCTACATTGCCTTCCGGTCAATGCTCGCTGAAAAGTCTGGACCGGAAAAAGAGGAGAGAAAAATGTATAGTCACATGATGGTCGGATCGAACAATATCGATCGCTCAAAAAAATTCTATGACGCTTTGTTCAAAAGCATCGGTGGTCCGGAGGCGATAACCGACCCAAAAGGGCGGCTGATGTATATGCACAATAACGGCATCTTCATGGTTACCCCCCCGATCAACGGCGAAGCGGCAACTGCTGGCAATGGGATGACGGTCGGCTTTGCTATGGAAAGCCCTGACCAGGCCGATGCCTGGCACAAGGCCGGTGTGGAAGCGGGTGGCACATCCATCGAAGATCCTCCCGGCGTGCGGGAAAATCCGGGCATGAATCTCTATCTCGCCTATCTGCGTGATCCAGATGGCAACAAGCTCTGCGCCCTCCACCGGATGGGTTAAAGCCTATGTCAAAAAAAAGCGTCCGCATCGGCGGTGCAAGTGGCTATTGGGGGGAGAGCGCCATGGCCACGCCGCAACTGCTGGCTGCGGGCGTTGATTATCTCGTCTATGATTATCTCGCAGAGATCACCATGTCGATCATGGCCCGCGCGCGCGCCAAGGATCCTGCAGCCGGCTATGCCAGCGATTTTATCAGCGCTGTCCTGAAACCATACGCCAAGGCCATCTCCGAGCAGGGGGTCAAAGTGATAGCCAACGCTGGCGGGGTAAACCCGATGGCCTGCGGCGAAGCGGCCAGGGCGTTGATCAAAGAACAAGGCCTCGATCTTACCGTCGCAGTGATTACGGGCGATAATCTTCTGGACGAGCTGGATGCCATCGCGGGTCAGGCGCCAACCGAGATGTTCACTGGCGCAGCCTTTCCGGCAAAGGATCGGGTCGCCAGCATCAACGCCTATCTCGGTGCGTTTCCGATCGCACGCGCGCTAGCGGAAGGTGCGGATATCGTGATCACCGGGCGCTGCGTTGACAGCGCAGTGACGCTTGGTGCCTGCATCCATGAATTTGGCTGGTCCGAGAGCGACCATGATCTGCTCGCATGCGGCAGTCTGGCGGGGCATATTCTCGAATGCGGCCCGCAGGCAACCGGCGGCAACTACACCGACTGGGAAGACGCCGGCAACATCGCCAATATCGGCTATCCGATTGGCACTGTTTCAGCCGACGGATCGTTCACGGTCACCAAAGCTGAAGGCACTGGCGGCTGTGTCACGGTCGGCACGGTTTCCGAACAGATGCTCTATGAAATCGGTGATCCGCAGGCCTATATGCTTCCAGATGTGGTCTGCGATTTTTCCGACGTCGAAATAACGCAGCTCGGCGCCGATCAGGTTCGGGTTTCTCCGGCCCGGGGCTACCCGCCGCCGGATCAGTATAAAACCTCCCTGACCTACAGCGAGGGCTTTCGCGGCGGCACCTATGTCAGTTTTTATGGCTTTGACGCGGCCCGCAAGGCACAGAAATTCTCCGACAATGTCTTCGCTCGCGCGCGGAATATCCTGCGCGGCCACAATCTCGGCGACTATAGCGAAACCAGTGTGGAACTGATCGGGGCAGACAGCCAGTTCGGGGAATTTGCTGAAGTCCGCGAACCCCGCGAGGTCGTGGCAAAAATCGCGGCTAAACACAGCGAAGCGGCGGCGATCGGCATTTTGCTGCGCGAACTGACCGGCCTCGGTCTGGCGACGCCGCCGGGCCTGAGCGGCTTTTCCGGTGCGCGCGCCAAGCCCTCACCTGTCGTACGGCTATTTTCCTATCTTACGCCCAAACAATCGATTGCCATCCATATCGATGTCGACGGCCGCTCTATCGACTTTGCCGATTGCGAAGGACAATCTTTCCATCCCGAAGCGATCTCCAGACCGCCCGACCCGGTAATAAATGACAGCCCGGATGAGACCATCATTGTGCCTCTGATCAAACTTGCCTGGGCGCGCTCCGGCGACAAGGGCAACAAGGCCAACATCGGGGTGATTGCCCGTGATCCGGCCTTTTTACCCTATATTTGGGCAGCATTGACCACGGACTCCGTGGCAGCGCGCTTTGGCCATTTTATCGACAGCGGCGCGGGCACCGCACGAGTCGAGAAATTTCATCTGCCGGGCTCGCATGCGATCAATTTCCTGATCGACGCAGTGCTCGGCGGCGGCGGTGTGGCCAGCATTCGCAACGACGCACAGGGCAAGGGCTATGGGCAGATATTGCTCGCGCATCCGGTTGCGATTCCCGCGGCGATGGCGGGCAAGCTGGAAAAGCAGGAAGGATTTTCGAAATGATGCAGGAAGCCAGGGATTTCTGGAAAGAGAGCGACACGCTCGCGGCGGGCCTTGCCGATGCCGACGACGCGATGTTTGCCAAAGTCACCCAGTTCAAGAGCTGGACGATAGAGGATGTCATCGGCCATCTGCACATCTGGAACGCCGCGGCTCTGATGACCCTGCAGGATCCCGACGCCTTCCAGAGGTTCCTCGGCGATATCATGGGCGCCTTCAAGACCGGCAAAAGCCATATCGACGTGCAATATGAATGGCTGGACGAACATGCCGGTGGCGTTCGCGGCAAGACCCTGTTCGATGCCTATTGTGACTATTATCCCAAGCTCGCTGCCGCCTATGGCGAAGCCGATCCCGAGCAGCGTGTCGCCTGGGCCGGACCCGACATGACGACCAGATCGAAGATCATCGCCCGGCAGATGGAAACCTGGTCGCACGGGCAGGAAGTATTCGACATATTGGGCAAGGAGCGCCAGGATGGCGATCGCATCCGCAATATCGCCCATCTCGGCGTGACCACCTATGGCTGGACCTTCCGCAACCGCCGCCAGGAGCCGCCCGCACCCAAGCCCTTCGTCCAGCTGACCGCACCTTCGGGAACCGTCTGGGAATGGAATGATCCGCAGGACGACAATATGGTGCGCGGCAGCGCGGTCGAATTTTCGCAGGTCGTGACCCAGACCCGCAATATCGACGACACCGCGCTGGAAACGATCGGCGACACCGCTCGCCAATGGATGGAAATCGCCCAGTGCTTTGCCGGAGGCCCGGAGACACCACCGGCGAAAGGGACGCGGAGCGTTGTGGGCGGCTGAAATTGACGAAGCGATGAAAGCGAAAGCCCGTTAACCCGATTGGGACAGATCCTCTGTCGCCGGAAGGTCTTCGCGATCCCGGCATCGGCATGGCTGTAACTGACAAATGCGTTAAAATGCGCCGCTGGCGGACCGCATTTCTCTGCGTCTCCGAATTTTACCCCGCGATCGAATGTTCATACGAAATTTGCCCGATTGCCTGAATGGCGCGATCTAATAGCTAGTGGCAGTTTGGGGCGGTATGAAGGGGCTTCGACCTGCCGCCCGAACAGCGGACAAATGATCTGCCAACCCAGTGACGTAAAGGGGTAACTGCGGCGAAGGCTACTGACAAAATACCATGCCAATCCTGGTCGCCAAACAGCCCAGAAAGATAAAGTCATTGCGTGTTTTTGCTTAATTTTATATTAGCCGATTCGGGTCCGCGAAAAGATTTGCACTTAAGGAGCACGGCGCTGTGCCGAACACCATCGAATTCGAGGAGCCGTCTCCAATCTCATCATATGAACGAACGGTCGGCGAAGGTAAGCCGAGCGGAGCGGAACTTCAATTGATCGCGGAGCGATCCGACAAGCATGATATTTTGCTAAAGCGGCTGATGCGTAGGAAGCGGAAGCGGTTCAATTTGATAGCTTTGCATATCTTGGCGGACTTACTAGCCATAGTCTTCGCTTTTGCACTTGCCAACCTGTTTCGCTTTGGCGAAATTGACGTTGAAAAAATCTCTAAATTGCTATTTGCGATTACATCGATTTATGTATTAATCGCACTAAATAGCAAAGCTTACCAGACGAGTATCTTAACCGACCTTTGGAAAAGCGTAGGTCGTAGTGCTCAATCTTTTTTATTGGCTACCGGCGTAATACTGCTGATCTTGTTTTTGTTCAAGACAAGCGAAGAAATCTCGCGAGTAATGTTCGGATTCGGCACAATGGGTGCCGTTGCGATGATAACTTTGATGCGGTTCGTTTTGTTTAAATGCGGTAAGATTTATCTGGGAAAATCGCCTTACGCTGACCTTTGCATTTACGATGGTGTTGCGATTGGGGACTCTCCTAACGAAAGCGCAATATTGGCGGATGATTATGGCCTAGTGGCAGATCCGAGCGATCCGGTGGCGGTAAACCACTTCGGTTGCTTGGTATCTGACTTAGACCGCATTATTGTTCACTGCCCTCCCGAGAAACGCAACGCTTGGGTATTCATGTTACGAGCTCAGGACGTCATGTCCGAAATTGTCACGTTAGAGCTAGACGCAATTGGGCCTTTAGCAATCAAACAGAGAAGTGGCCATACAAGTCTGTTGATTTCAGCAGGCCACCTGAGGTGGGATCAAAAAATCCTGAAACGGACATTTGATCTATTTTTTGGTACAATAGCGCTTATTGGTGCCATGCCGATCATGATTGTGACCGCAATCGCGATTAAAATTGAAAGTAGGGGTCCTGTTCTTTTCAGACAGGAGCGTATCGGCTTGGGAAGCCGCACTTTCAAAATTTGTAAATTCCGTTCTATGAGAACGGATCTCGCCGACGCAACCGGGAGCAAATTAACCGAGCGCGATGACCCAAGAGTAACCGCAGTGGGTGAGTTTATTCGGAGAACTAGTATAGACGAGTTACCACAGCTATTTAATGTCCTTGGCGGCACGATGAGTTTGGTGGGGCCGAGACCCCATCCTATTCAGGCAAAGGCTGGGGCGCTGCTATATTGGGAAGTTGAACCAGAATATTGGCATCGCCATAGCGTAAAGCCGGGTATCACTGGCCTTGCACAGGTCAACGGTCATAGGGGCAATACTTTTGTGGAAGACGATTTACGTCGTCGACTACGATCTGATCTTGTTTATGCCGCAAATTGGTCGATACTCAACGACCTTAAGATCTTACTAAAAACGTTATCGGTGGTTCTACGGCGTAATGAAAATGCATTTTAATTCGCCCCTTCTTGAAATACCTTCCAGATTGGAATATGTCGCGAACCACGCTAAACAGCGCACGACACGCCGCTTATTGCAGATTGGCTCATCAACTGACGAGGGTTCAGAATAGTCGATATTTTGGCTATCACCCACTCTAGGGAGTTGGATAAGCATTCACCCGCTGCGCAAATTTCACTTGAATTTATAGTGTGGATAAAACGCTATTTGTGCTACTTTCGCTGTGTCCACTTCGATGAAATAGAAAACTTTAAATCCAGCAAATAACAGGGTTGCAAAACTCTGATCGTTGGTCAAAAGCCTGTTTGACCAGCACACTTATCAGGAGCACTTATACGATGGCCAGAACTCTCTACGGAAGAAAACGTGTTTTGGTTACAGGTGGAGCGGGATTTCTGGGCTCGCATTTGATTGATCGGCTACTAGAGAGGGGTGACGAAGTTCTTTGCGTGGATAATCTGTTTACCGGAGACAAGCGCAATCTGGACCATTTGCATGACGAGCCTCGATTCGAGTTTTTGAGACATGATATTTGCTTCCCACTCTATGTAGAAGTGGATGAAATATATAATCTGGCCTGCCCTGCGTCGCCAGTTCACTATCAACACGATCCCGTGCAAACGACGAAAACTTCGGTTCTTGGCGCGATCAACATGCTGGGCCTCGCTAAACGCCTTAATGCTAAAATTTTCCAAGCTTCAACAAGCGAAGTCTACGGCGACCCGCTGATCCATCCACAAACGGAAGGTTATTGGGGTAATGTTAACCCGGTCGGGATCAGGTCATGTTACGATGAAGGTAAACGCTGCGCAGAAACTCTCTTTTTCGACTATCACCGACAGCATGACTTGAAAATTAAAGTGGTTCGTATTTTTAATACCTATGGCCCTCGAATGCATCCCGCTGATGGTCGGGTCGTTTCTAATTTCATAATGCAAGCTCTGGAGGGTAAGCCTATTACGATTTACGGAGACGGGTCTCAGAGTAGATCGTTTTGTTATTATGAAGATCTAGTCGACGGCTTCCTAAGGTTAATGGATAATACGCCCAATAACTTTACCGGTCCTGTTAACATTGGCAATCCAAACGAGTTTACAATTAAGCAATTGGCAGACCTTGTGCTTGAAATTACTGGATCGAAATCAGAATTGATAAATGAGCCACTACCAAGTGATGATCCGACGCAAAGATGCCCAGATATATCGGTTGCGAAGCGGGAGTTGGATTGGGAACCGACCGTGCAGCTTCGAGAAGGCTTGGAAAAGACGATAGAGTATTTTCGAAACATCTAAATTCAATTCAATTCGGATAAGTAGCTGTCATCGGAACGGATTTTCTGTTCAGCTGTAGCCCCCCCAAAAAAAGGCTAGTTTATAAGTTAAAAACCAAGAAACTATTTATCGAGGGCAATCCGGGTGAGCTAACAACGGCTCACTGGTCACAGCAAAGGGAAATCGGCACGTATTACGCATTACAACACAGAGGCCGATAATTTTTACCTGTCAAACTGAAGCGCACTCCGCCTCTCTCGACAAAGCCAGATAGAGGAATTAGCCCCTTCTGGGACTTTGAGGCGTGCATGGACCGCAGTACAGTTTGGTGGCCAGAGTGGGCATTATAAATTGCCTGACTATTGATTAGCGTATGAGCTTTGACAGCTTTTACGCAGCACTCACAACTGCCGAAAGGGCAAGACTACTACACTTTCTGGGATAATTTTCAAATAAGATGGAGTGAACGGTCTCTCATTGAATGCCCATGAAGCGAAAGATATTCTCTTCTGATTTCATCCATTGGTTTGCTGTTGCTAGAATTGTTTCGATATCTGAAAATTCAGGATACCAGCCCAATTGCTCATTCGCTTTTTTCGGATCAGCCACTAACTCTGGTGGATCACCAGGGCGCCGAGGAGCGGTTTCTGCCGATAATTTGACGCCAGTAACTTGTTGGGCGATCTCTACCAACTGCTTGACCGATACGCCATTCCCAGTTCCTAGATTATACGCTTCGAAATTCGGCTCAGGCCCCAATTTGTCTAGCGCTTTTACGTGTGCATTTGCTAAATCTGTGACATGCAAATAGTCACGAATGCATGTTCCATCAGGAGTCGGATAGTCGTCTCCCATGATTCTAAAATTGTCATTCTTTCCGGAAAGCGCCAAAAGTACTAGTGGTATGAGATGTGTCTCGGGATCGTGCAATTCGCCAATTTCTCCGGCCGGATCAGCGCCAGAGGCGTTAAAGTATCGAAGCGCAATACAATTTAATTTCTTCTCCCCCTGGACCACATCCCGCATCATATGCTCACCCACCAGCTTCGTATAGCCGTATGGATTTATTGGTCGTTGTGGAGAATCTTCAGAAATAGGAATAGATTCCGGAATACCATAAGTAGCGCAAGAACTAGAAAAAACTAGTTTGGTTATCTCCATTTCTTGCATGACATCTAACAAGCTTAGCGTCCCAAGAACATTATTGTTATAGTAAAGCCGCGGTTTCACCATCGACTCCCCCACATAGGCGCAAGCGGCAAAATGAATAACCGCCTCGACTTGGTGCGCCTTTATAGCTTCCGTCAAAGCTAGGGAGTCTCGTATATCACCATGAACAAAAGGCCCATATTTCACTAGGCTCTTATTGCCGGTCGCAAGGTTATCAAAGACGACCGGCTGATGCCCATTTTGACGAAGCGCTTTACATGTGTGGCTGCCAATATAACCTGCGCCTCCAGTAACCAATACTTTCAACCGATTGACCTCATTTAGCATTATTAATCAATGAGGTACCACTAAGCGAAATGGACAAAAAGATAAAGGGGAAAACACTGACCCTTCAAACATTTGAGCAGCGGCATTACAGAGTTATAAAAATAGGGGATTTCTATACCGGGTGTGTTTTGATAGCGAAGCGAAACGTATATTGTCACGTCGATCCGCGTCGAAATTGGCCGCTAGCGCATCAAGATGGCAGCTCGACGCTGCGGACTGTAATCTTTTGGTAGCGTTAGCCAATTCGCATCGGCTACGAGGGCAAATTACGGCCCAATAACTCTGTTGTACAAATCATCAGATATTGCTCCAACGCCCCCCAGATCCCGACTATCAATTTGCTTGAATGACTAAAGTTGCCTGCTAAGCATCAAGCGGCCTGAGCGAGGGGTGCGGAATGTGAATGTTGCAACCCTTATTGGATTTTTTGAACAACAAATTGGGATAGTTTTCATATGAGGCAGAAAATCGCTGAAAGATTCGCAGCGCTTCGCGGCACAACAAGCCCTGCGTTGATGAGCACTGCTTGTCTTTTGCTAATTCTCGCAGTGACGCTCGGCGGCAGCCCAAATCGCCCCGGCCTTACACTCATCGCCATTCAATTGGTTTGCGCCATGTTGGCGGGACTGGCGCTATTTTCAGGAGCTTGGTCAAAGCTCGCGGAGCTCTCGGGCCTTCAAAAACTATTTTTGTCGTTAGTCTTTGTTACCCCGCTCCTCCAATTATTTCCACTGCCACCTGTCATGTGGCAAACTTTTCCGGGACGGGCCTTGGAAAATGAAATTCTGATTCTA
The DNA here is from genome assembly GCF_048269865.1 of Parasphingorhabdus sp. Taxonomy (GTDB): domain Bacteria; phylum Pseudomonadota; class Alphaproteobacteria; order Sphingomonadales; family Sphingomonadaceae; genus Parasphingorhabdus. The sequence goes on from NZ_JBLWUA010000008.1 coordinate 237,575, forward strand.
ATTGGTGCCGCTGAAAATTGGCGGCCTTTAAGCTTGGAGCCGTGGAATACATTATTCACTTGGTCGTTAATGATGCCAGCTTTTACGATGTTTGCGGCCACATTATGTTTAACCGATCGCGAGCGCAAATGGGTAGCCTTCCTGCTGATTGCGCTCGTGGCCATTTCCATCTTAATTGGTCTATTTCAGTTTGGTTCCAGAGGAACAATTCTGAATTTTTATAATAGCTCCCATAATAAATTTTTGTTGGGTTTTTTCGCTAATCGCAATCATCAAGCGTTAATGATTGTCGTTGGTGTCATTTTTGGATTGAATTTGATTGCTGACAGTCGGTTTAGTTCGATCATAGCGCTCGTAATGGTAGCAGTGGTGAGTCTGGTCGCGGTCTTTGGGACGTCATCTAGAATGGGGCTATTTTTATGGCTGGTGGCCGTTTCAGGCTGCAGCTTGATGTTCTTTTCTTACAAGAATAAAAAAACGCTATATTCGATCGCAATCTTGCTTGGCGTCGTTTTCGTCTCTGTGTTTTTTATTGCGCAGAACAAAGTTACATCGACTGTTTTTGAAAGGTTCGACCTCGTCGGCGAAGATGGAAGATGGTTGTTCTGGAAAAATTCTTTTGAAATTATCAAGAATTATTTCCCTTACGGATCCGGCCTAGGGAGTTTCGTTGCAATATATCAAAAAAATGAGACTCTGGACGAGATTACGCGTCTATATGTGAACCATGTTCACAACGATTATATCGAGTTTGTTGTGGAAACCGGAGTTTTGGGCTTGGCTATGGTTGGACTGCTTGTAACGCTAATCTTACGGCAATCGATGTCGGGCAACATCTTCAAACAACCCCGGCTTGTCCGAGCCGCGTTTGGGGCGACGGTTGTAATCATGTTACATTCCGTTGTAGATTACCCTCTAAGAACTCAGGCAATAGCAGTTGTTGCCGGGTTTTCGACAGCAATATGGTTCAGCGCGACTAGCAAAGTGCGACTTAGCGCAGGGTCGCCACTGGCCGCCGAATAGCCGGTTACCGCAGCTAGAGTCACAGTTTCGGACTTTTCCCGTCCGTGGTAGCGCACTACACAAGCGTGATGACGTAGGATAGCTTGACGATGACAATGGTTGATTGGCAGGAACAACAATTGCGCGGCGAGATGCCCTACTCTTCTATTAATTCACAGATTATGGTTGCGCATATGCACATACGCATGTTTGGGCGTCAGTCAGATGCGCCGCCAGTAATCCAAATATCCCAACATAATCTCGATTTATGACGTTGCCGATAGATTGCAGCATCTTGGGAATGTAGATTATTCGATCTGATATTATCCGGTACAGGCTTTGATGATGCTAGCCGTCGGCGCCTGAACGAACCGATCGGTAGCATGCCTTAAGTCCCCGGGAATCGCCATGGGATTTCAACCTTAAGCACAGACTTACTTGCGTAAGCGTGGCGCGGAGGCCGCCTTGCATGATGGCTTTGGCATAGGCTGATTGCCGTTCTTTTTGGAGCGGTGATAA
>NZ_JBLWUA010000009.1:0-197371 GCF_048269865.1 Parasphingorhabdus sp.
CGAGATATTCCAGCGTCTTTTCGTCGATCGGGAAATAGCCGCAGGTCGCGCCATATTCCGGCGCCATATTGGCGATGGTCGCGCGATCGGCGAGCGACAGTTCCTTCAGGCCGGGGCCGTAAAATTCGACAAAGGTGCCGACCACGCCAACTTCGCGCAGCATCTGCACGCAGGTCAGCACCAGATCGGTCGCGGTGATACCCTCGGACAGCGTGCCGGTCAGCTTGAAGCCAACCACCTGCGGGATCAGCATCGAGACCGGCTGGCCGAGCATCGCGGCTTCCGCCTCGATCCCGCCGACGCCCCAGCCGAGCACGCCGAGACCGTTGATCATCGTCGTATGGCTGTCGGTGCCGACGCAAGTGTCGGGATAGGCGACCATCTGGCCATTTTCGTCCGCCGAGGACCAGACCGCCTTGGCGATATTTTCCAGATTGACCTGGTGGCAGATGCCGGTTCCGGGAGGCACGACCTGAAAATTGTCAAACGCCTTCGACCCCCATTTCAGAAATTCGTAGCGCTCCATATTGCGCTGATATTCCAGCTCGACATTATGCTCGAACGCCTTGGGCGTGCCGAATTCGTCGACCATCACCGAATGGTCGATGACCAGATGTACTGGCACCTGCGGGTTAATCTGCTCGGCATTGCCGCCGAGCGCCTTGATGCCGTCGCGCATCGCCGCGAGATCGACCACCGCGGGCACGCCGGTAAAATCCTGCATCAGCACGCGGGCCGGGCGATATTGAATCTCCGCCGGGCTCTTCGCTTCCTTCTGCCAGTCGACCACCGCCTGCGCATCCTTGGCATCGACGGTAAAGCCGCCGTCCTCAAAGCGCAGCATATTCTCCAGCAGCACTTTCAGCGTGTAGGGCAGCTTGTCGATATTGCCGAGCTTCTCCGCCGCCTTGGCGAGCGAATAATAAGCGTAATCGGTGCCGTTGACGGTGAGCGTCGAGCGGGTGCCGAGTGAGTCTTTGCCGGTGGTGGTCATGGTGGAGTGTGGCCTTTCGTTTATGTTTTTTTGAAACCCACACTACGGGGAGTACCTTGCCGGTTGGGGCCATGGCGGAGGTGGGATTCGGTTGTTCGGGTGGGCTTTAGCGCAGGGGGGTGGGAGAGGCAATGGGTGGGTGAACACCCAATCCTAATCGCAACCTATGAAAAACCCGAAAAGTCAGGTAAACTGCCAATTTCACCGAGTATTTCGCCAGCTTGAACGTACAGATCAGAGGTGGCATCTATCCCATCCCGCACACCTTTGATGAATTCCAATAGGCGTCGCCATGCCGGTTTGTCATCCGGCTTTTTTGCAATCTCGGCGACAAGTGCCTCACCTTGCTTCGTCGTCTTTTTTGAATCGAGTTGAACGAGCAGAGCAAGCACTTTTTCCATCACTTGTCTCGTATCACTGGAGTCCATTCCTTGAATGACTTTGATAACATCGGCATCAATGTTGCCGTTATTCGCAAAAGCTCCGATCGTGCTATTGTTGAAATTATTGTTCGTGATGGACACTGTGGGCCTCCCAATTAACCTAGATTCTTGATCGTTGTCATTGGAGTAGAGGTCGAGCCCCTCTTGTTCCCATGAAATTTTTTTGAGTTCTCTATATATTTCGGTTTGGGCGGATGCCGCCTCTAGCCTCATTCTCACCGGGGATTTTTTTGCAGCTCGCTTATAAAGTTCCACCACTAAAGCCGCATAGTGTCCATCCATATATGCATATGAAGCCATATGATCTTGCAAAGCAGCACGAATTTCGGAATCAGTTTCTCTCATCATCCAATGGCGCACAATCTTTGAAATCTCCGGGACATAATTATCCCTCAATTCCAATGCAATTTCTAACCTAACATTTTCATCATCGTCGCCCACACAAGTATCGAAAAAATCGAGTTCGCGTCGAAGATTGTACTCGTCTGTGACTAATAACCGAGCCATCCATTTCCTAACCTGAGGTTCACTAGATTCATACATTGAAGTTGGAACCTGTAACGACGAGAAACCCAGCTTGAGGCGTGCCTGAGCCCAAATCGAATATTTGCTAACAGAGGGCGCATCGTGGAGATTCAATTGACTTAAAGCGGTAAAATTAGTGTGCCTTTCATGAAAAAGATGCTCTGGCGCTTTTCCAAGTCCGGTCAATACAACAGCCGCTCTGAATTCGGCCGCTGAACCGTTTTCTAAGGGAATTCTGGTTTCAACAAGGCGCTTCTTTTGCTTTTGACTAAATTGAGAAGCGGCAATCAGCAAAGTACCATCAATTTCGAGACCGCTGCTGTTAATCTTTTCATTTGCCACTTTGTCAGTATTTGATGCAAATACGTATGCCACAATTGAGGCTAAAAGGTCTGGATCCTCATCAGCATCTTTCACCATTCCCAACACCACATCAACACAGTCTTTGGCGCCTAAATCGGTCAAGGCGTTCACAGCCCATCGCCTACAGGTTGCAGACGGCCGATAAAGGCAAAGCCGAACCGTAGACTTGACTGCAGTCATTTCCACGAACACGAAACCATCAGTTAATTTTTTGCAGAGCCATTGAAGTGCTTTAACAGCAATGCGATCATCCGAGTTGTTCAGTTGAGCGACAAGGTACGCTTCTTCTTCCGAAGAGAAAAAGAGGGGTTTCTGGCTGCTCACCGTCTCTTCTTCTCTTGGAGCCAATTCAAAAATTGTTCCGTCCAAGGATCAAAATTGTGCTTAGGTATGTTACACGAATCCACCCAACCCAGTTCATTAATTGCGAGGCGTTTTGTCTCCGGATAAAAGAACTCTGGACTTGTAATTTTTACAATGCCCAACAAGGCATGATGATTTGGGCGTTCGTAGAAAAGGCATCCCGAAAATTTCGAGTTATTTTCAAAATATGGCAAATCTCTGGAAAATTCTAAATCTAAGTCAATCGCTGCCGCTGTTAGTCCGGCATTGATCACTCCGTGATTGTCAAACTCGAAAAGAGTCATATCGTCATGTTCGACCGGCACTGTAAAACCCAGCGATCTCTTATGTATAAAATCACTCCGCTGTTCGCGAAAAGATCCTCTATCGAAACCCAAGAAACCATTTTTCCGTTGAAAATATGTAAATGAATAAAACGGGATCAGAGAGTTATCGGGTTCGGCAGTGAGATCGCGATAGACGAAATCTCCGCGCTTTATAATTCTTTTTAGTTGGGCTGGGGAAATGAAACCACTTCGGTTTTTACCTGCAATGGACCAAATCAGTTCCCTCTGAAAATGGACTATATTTCTATTTTTTAATTCCAGCTTTCTTCGGCGAGCAACAATCGGCTTTCGAAATTCTTGAGGGATGCTCCGATCAGTCATAAACTTACGAAGGAAAAACCTGCCCGGTCGATTTCTATAAAATCTACTTTTGTCCCGGAATTGAAGAATATCTTCACTAAGCCTTGCACCTAGAGTTTTGTGCTGGGTTTTTCCATGAAGATGAGTAGGCACGAGATAACGAAGATATGCTTCACGCATTATCTCTTGGGTAGACATCGGAACACGACAAGAATCTAAAACTTTCTCAGCTATTTGCAGGTAAGAGTCACTGTTGTTTGACATAGAATCACCCAACTATATCAATACTTGAAAGTCTACTAAAATTATTCGGATTTTTTCCACCCCCACTCACTGGGAACGGTCATGGATTACGGTGACAGTTTACTAAATGCACCAATTAAAGATGGGACGGGACCGTTCTGGGCGCTTGGCCTTATGGCTGCGGGCTTGGATATTGTGATTATCGCCTTGGGATGACGGTACAGGTATATTTTCCTCCCAAGGAAGCTTTCAGCCGGGTCGGGAAAAAACAAAAGTCGGATTCATAATAGTTTGCCTTTCGGTCATAGCGGACATTGTAGCGTTTATAATGGACCGTCATGTCAGACATCGCGTATCTGTTGAACAGCATCGGATAACCCAGCTCTTTCGATCCGGAGCTTTGAATCTGTCGGAAGCCTTGTTTGCCGATATATCTAAGCAGGCCAGCGTCAAACTCGTTAGACGGGAACAGCCCCCCGACGATTACTCCGCCTGCCACGTAAAGGCAGGATTCCCGCCTCGGGTTCGCGCGATATTTCGGGAAATATTCCCAGCAATGCAGCTTTACCTTGCCATCACGGGTCGTCGTCACGCTGGATTTTGCTACGCCCTTTGGATAGGCAACGGTGAATTGCGACTTATCATGATAGATCATGTCGCGGTAGGTCGGCACACCCGTGTCTGCCGGTGTTTGCCCAAATATAAAACCGTAAAATGTTGCTTTCCCAGGCACCAGAAAATCATCTTTGCCGGATAAATCCGGAATGATGCCGGTTGCCTTCACCTTCTCCCCATAGATACCGACAAGTTTGCCGAAAGCCTCAAGCCCGGAGATGTTGCGCCCACTCTCTTGCTTTGCCCGTTGGGCGGCGACGACCGGACTGGCGTTGGTACGGGCATCGTCCCCTGATTCTAGATTGTCTAGACGGGCCTGAATTGCCGGAACGGGAACGTTACCCCCCCGATAGGGCCAGCCAAGATATGACTGTGTATAAAGTGAAAATTGCTGCCATGCTTTTGGGTATCGCGCGTGGTCTATGCTCGGCTGTTCGCGCAAGAAAACGGCAGAGAATGATTTCTGGAAATGACGGATCACCACATTTTTCCAGTCGTTATTGAATAGGTTGTCAAAATTGTTGATTTCTCGCCGCGCGTGATTCCCGAATGGCAAGGCTGACTTATATTCGAAAATATGGGAATCCACATTACAGGCCTCGGCTGGACCCGATTTCCAACGCTGAAGATCGCTTTCCGTATCCTTGAACGAATTTTCTAGCCATTTAGAACAGAAGAAAATGATGGCATTGAGTTCCTTATAGCCCTGCTTGGTAAAGTCGGAGGAAATAGTTTCCTTGCTACAGGTCTTGCGGCTCTGGCAGCTGTTGTAAGATTGCGCCCGCTTCCAAGCCTGGGCATTCAAAGCCTGCATCTGCTTCAGGCCTGCTGCGGAATAGACGGCATAAAGGTCTTTTTCCTGCGCCATCGCCGGGCAGATACAAGCCATGGCGGCAACTGCCGACAGCAGGCGGAGAATCATTCCGACGGTCTTGCAATATCGTCCAATGATCTTGCCCATGCCTTATATCCCCTCATCCACTTGCATCGGCACAGTAAGAACTAAGAAGAGGAATTGCAAAAATTGAATTATGGTGACAATTTACTAGAATTACGGTGACAGCGCACCAATTACCCAACCCGACAAATGACATCAGCGGTGCTGGCGTTTTTTGTTCGCTGGATCGCTCGGTGAGTCCCCGGCCTCGCTTCGCCCTTCGCGGGGATGGCAAGGGCCTGCGGATGGGGTGGTGGCCGTTAGTGGTGAGCCTGTCGAAGTGCACCTCTCGTCGCAAAGCGCCCTTCGACAAGCTCAGGGCTGACGGCAGTTCGCTGGCAGGGTGTCTCGACTTTGCTCGACACGAACGGTTGTTATTCGTCATCCTGAACTTGTTTCAGGATCTCGGGCGGCGGTGCGTGATCTCGAGGGGTCCTGAAACGAGTTCAGGATGACGACTTGTGCTACAGGGTGATGCGCGGTGGCCGGGTGTCTCGACTTCGCTCGACACGAACGGGGTTGGGTAAGTTCGTCATCCTGAACTTGTTTCAGGATCTCGGGCCTCGGTGCGTGATCTCGAGGGGTCCTGAAACGAGTTCAGGATGACGATGTGTGTTGGCCCCGGCCCCGCCTAGTCCACCACCGCCATCAGCTGCGAGGGAAACGGCGCTTGCAGCGCTGCGGCATCATCGCCGGATAGCCAGCGGTCGTAATCCTCCGGCTGCAGGATCACCGGCATTGCCTTGGGGTGGACCGGTTTCACCACCGGATTGGGTTCACAGGTCAGAAAGGCGTAGCACGCGCCCTCCTCCTGCTGGCGCCAGATACCGGCGAAGCAGGACACCGGCTGGTCGTTGACGGTAAACCAGACTTCCTCCCGGCCGGCGCCCGGCTTGGGCTCGGCAAACTGGTGAAAGGGGACCAGGCAGCGATGCTCGGCCTTGTTGATGATATTGCGGTAGAGCGGGCTTTGCAGGTTGCGGACATTGGTGGTGTTCATCTTTTTCGTGGTGCCGGGGCGCTTGCCCTTGCCGACCCAGGGGAAGCCCCAGTGCATGGTCTCGGCGACCTTTGCGCCATCCACCACGCGCACGATCGCGCCCTGTCGCCCGGGCCAGACATCCTCTGCCGCGTCATCGAGCCGGAAATGGCTGACATAATCCGCCCAGCTCTCGATCGTGTGGAGCGCGCCGGGGATATTGCGATAGTGGTTGCACATTGGGGGGTTATGGCACCAATTGCCCGACCCGACAAATGACGGCAGCGGTGCTGGCGTTTTTTGTTCGCTGGATCGCTCGGCGGGTCCCCTGCCTCGCTTCGCGCTTCGCGGGGATGGCAAGGAGCTGCGGATGGGATGGTGGGGGTTTCGGTTTGGCTTGTGTCTCGACTTCGCTCGACACGAACGGTGGGTGAGATGCTCCCTGCCCTTACTGGTGTGCCCTGCCGTAGGGCGGGGTCCAGACGATCGGACAGGACTGTTCTGGGCGCCGCCCTTCGGCGGCGAACAATTTTCCCGATCCAACACCCTTTCCTACAGATTGGGGGTTCTGATATGGGTTTGGCATGGCAAAGAAGAAAACGAAGGGGCGCGATGCGCGCGGTCCCTCGTCATCCTGAACTTGTTTACCTACCGGTGGCCTTCGGCTCAGGACCCCGCACGGTTCGCGCTTGTGGCCCGGGGTCCTGAAACGAGTTCAGGATGACGAAGATGAAGAAGATGACGAAAACACCCGTGAAGAAAGCCCGCAAGCCGCGGCATGATGGCTGGACCGAGGAGCGGCGGAGGATATTTCTGGCGGTGCTGCGCGAGAGCGGCTGTGTGATGGACGCCTGCCGGGTGGCGGGGGTGTCGGGGACGTCGGCGTACCGGCTGCGGCAGCGCGATCCGGAGATGGCGGCCTTGTGGGACGAGGCGCTGGAAAACGGGCAGCGCGGGCTGGTCGCGGTGGCGCATCAGCATGCGGTGGTCGGCAAGGAGACGATCATCTACCGCAATGGCGAAGAGGTCGAGCGGCGGCTGGTGCCGTCGGATTCGATCATGGCGCTGCTGATCAAGCGCGGCGATCTCGGCGGGCGGATCGGGTCGCGCACGGCGGACAAGGTGATTACCTGGGAGGAATGGCAGGACGGCGTGCGCTTTGACGACGAGGGCAGCAAGGTCAGCGAGCGCGAGCAGCAGGAGGCGGTGCGGCGGTCGCTGGAGGCAAAGCTGGGCGCGATGCACGACAAGCTGGTGGCCGAGCGGCGGCAGGAGCAGGCGCAGCTGAGGGCCCGGGAAGCGCGGGCGGCGGCGCTGGAGGCGAAATATGGCGGGGGTGATGGGGAGCGGTGATCGGTGCTGTGCGCTGGACGCCGTTCGTCTCGAGCGCAGTCGAGAGAGTTTTTGGGCGTTTGGCCGCGTGTCTCGACTTCGCTCGACACGAACGGGGTGGTGGGTCATTTCGTCATCCTGAACTGGTTTCAGGATCTCTATCGGCAGCGCTCAATCTCACGGGGTCCTGAAACGAGTTCAGGATGACGAGTGAATGGGTTGGCTCCCTGTGCTTCGCGCTTGACGCGGAGCTCTGGCGTCGCTCACTGATGGTTTCTTGCCGCGCGGGGCTCCGCGTCGAGCGCGGAGCACCCTCTCCAATGCTCGCTCTCTAATGCACCACACCGAAGGGCACTTTTGCCCAGACGCGCTCGTGGAGGAAGTAGAGCGCCAGTTTGGTGAAAATCTCGAGGCCGCCGATCGAGAGGGCGGTCTGGACGCTGCCGGTGAAGAACCAGGCGAGCAGGATCGTGTCGAGCGTGGCGATGGTGCGGAAGGTGAAGGTCTTGGTAGTGGTGCGGCGCAGGCTCTCCTGGCGCTTGCCGTCGACGACCGAGGTGCCCCACTGGACCCAGGCCCAGAAGCGCTCGTGGAAATAGTAGAACAGGATCTTGGTGACGATCTCGGTGATGGCGATATAGCTGGCCGCCTTGACCGCCTCCCCCTGCGACTGTTCGAGGCCGAAGAACGGGCCGATATAGGTGATCATCAGATAGGAGAGCAGCAGCGTGTCGAGCGAGCCGACGGCGCGCCAGGAGACCGCCTTGGCGATCGAGCGCCAGGTCTTGATCTCGGGCGGCTGTGTGCGCTCTGGCTCCGGAGCGAGCGCGGGCATTTCCGGGCTGGCGGGCGGTGCGGCGGCGGGGTGGTCGGGGGAATTGCTCATCGACAGCCTGTGGCGGAGAAGCGCGGGCTTGTCGAGCGGTTGTTGGGGTGTGCTCCGGGCTTGACGCGGAGGCGGACCGGGCCGCGGCGTTGGCGGTTAGTCGCCCAGGGCTCCGCATCTAGTGCGGAGCACGGGGTTGTTTGGCGCCAGAGAAACGCGTCCTCAGCCGCGTATCGGTCAGATTCCGCCGTCGGTGACTTCGTAGCCGGCCGCTTCCAGGGCGGCTTTCAATTCGGCGCGGCAGGTTTCCAGATCGTGGGCTTCGGTCGAGCGGACGACGAAATTGGCGCCAACGGTGCCGTTGCGGAAGAAGGGATAGCTCCCGATGACGCAGCTCTCGTGCGCCCTTTCGGTGTCGCCGAGAATGTCGGCGATCTCGCTTTCCGGGGCCCAGGCACCGAGCGTGGCGGACAGCAGCGGTGCGCCGCCCTCGAGCGTGCCGGTGAGCGCGTCGAGCATGCCGGCGGTGATATGGGGCACACCGGCCATCAGATAGCAGTTGCCGATGCGGATGCCGGGGGCGCCGGACATGCGGTTCTCGATCAGTTCTGCACCGGCGGGCACGCGGGCCATGCGCAGGCGGCCTTCGTTGAGACCGCCGCGGCTTTCGTAATAGTGCTCCAGTATCGCGCGCGCCGCGGGGTGGATCACCACATCGACGCCGAGCGCCCTCGCAACCGCGTCGACGGTGATGTCGTCATGGGTCGGGCCAATGCCGCCGGTGGTGAACAGATAGTCGTTGCGGGCGCGCAGGATATTCACCGCTTCGGCGATATGGTCCTTGTCGTCGGCGACCACCCGCACCTCCGCGAGGCGGATGCCCTGCACATTGAGCCAGCTGGCGACCTGCGCGATATTCTTGTCCTGGGTGCGCCCGGAGAGGATTTCATCACCGATCACAATCAGCGCGGCGGTCCAGATTTTTTGATCATTCATGCCGCGTCTATAGAGCGAAGCCGCGCGATTTGGGAATATGTTATTTCGGGCGAAGCGCGGCGGCGGCAGCGACCGGCTGCCGATAGTCGGAGCGCGGCGGCCGGGCGATGCCCTGCAGCGGCACGTGCAGCCACACCGGCTCGCTGCCCAGCCGCGCGTTGAAGCGGACATTGAAGGTGAACGGGTCGGCCTGGGCGGAGAACAGGTCCGGGCCGTAGAGCGGCTCGACCTGCTGCGGCGGATAGCCCATCAGGCCGAGCAGCGTCGGAAAAATCCGGTAGTGCGACAGCCGGTCCCGGCCCGCCTGCGCCGCCTGCGCCCAGCGCGCCTCACCAGCGGGATCGCCGATGATGACCAGCGGCACCACCCCTTCCTCGATCTGCGGATCGGGCGTGCAATGCGTCGCAGCGCCGCCGTCGCCGCGCTCGTGGAAGCTCTGGCCATGGTCGGCGGTGTAGACGATGGTTGCATCGCCGATGCGGGCTGCGGCAAACAGCCGGTCGAAAAAGCCGCCGACATTCCACAACAGGGTGTTGCGATAGCTGTTGCGATAGCGCCGCCAGTTGTCCGCACCACCGCCGAGCCCGTCGCCGGCCATGTCGCTGACATCGGGATAATGGCCGCGCTCCAGCATCGGGCGATAGCGCGCTTGGCTGAGCGGGAATTTGTCGCTGACCGGAAAATGACCGCCGACCTTGTTGACCAGGATCAGTTGCGGCTGGCCGTCGTTGAGATAGGCTGCCAGCCGGTCGGCGACCGCATGATCGCGGTCGACCACCGGCACCGCGTCAAACTGGTGCCAGTCATCGATCAGCGCGCGCTCCTCATCGTCCATCCGGTTCTGGTAGCTGCCATCGGTGCGCTGGGCATCGATATAGACGGTGCCGAGGCCCGCCGCCCGGGCATAGGCCCATATCGACGGCTGCGCTCGCACGGTGGTGCGATAATTGTCGCGGGTGCCGCCGAAGCGGAGCGCGACATTGCTGCCGACGCTGCAATGGTTGATCGCCGTGGCTAGACCGAAATTGTGGATCGGGACATTCCCCCCGCCTGCCCCACCGGCACCGAGACCGGAATAGACGCCATCCTCGCTGTTGATGTCGAGATAGGCACCAGCGATGCTTTCGTCGATGATCAGCACGATATCGGACGCGGGCCCGGGACCCTGCGGCGTCATCTTCACCGGCTGGCGCGGGCCGTGATCGGTGGTCGCCTCGTCATAGGCGTAGAGCATCGCGAGGCTGGCGCCGCTGTCGGCGGACGGCAGGCCATTTGCCCCCTCGCCGCCGCGGAAGAACAGCAGTACGGAGAGGCCGGCAAGGATCGGTAGCGCCACTATTCTGGCCGCGCCCACAGCAATGCCGCGGGCGCCCTGCCCTTCATCACCGCCCTGCGGCTTCAGCCCCACGCCGAGCAGCAGCAGCATGGCCTTGCCCGCCGCGAGCAGCAGGTTGCCGCCCTGTTGTTCGACCGCGCTGCCGATATCGCCAGCGCTCTGAATCATGGTGATGAAGCTCTCGTAGCTCATGAAATCGCCGACCGCCCATTGATAGCCGTCGACCAGCAGCGAGGCCGCCGCCAGCAGCAGCGCCAGCGGCCAGCGCAACCACCCGTTACGGAACAGCGCAATCCCGACCAGGCTGATCGCGCACAGGACGAACAAGCCGCCAAAGGCGATCAGGCCGACCGGCTGGATTTCCGGAGTCGCCAGCATGACCAGCCGCCGTGCAATCTCGCCGCCGCCGAGCAGCAGCGACCCTCCGATCAACAGATATTTCGCGCGATTTTTCATCAAGATCCTGAATTTGCCCCTGTTTTCCGGCTGATGCTTACGCAGAGTTGGTTAATATCGCCCGAAGGCGGCTGATTTTTTGGGGTCTCGCCAAATCGCACCGGGATGCTTATATAGCCCCCATGACAGACTATATGACCGTAGAAGACACCACCCCGCAATCCCGCACCGGCGCGATCAAGCTGCACGGGCCGGAAGGATTTGAAGGCATGCGCAAGGCCGGCCGGCTGGCCGCCGAGATTCTCGACGCGCTGGTCCCGCTGGTCGTGCCTGGCGTGACCACCGGCGAGCTGGACGATTTCGTGCGCCAGCAAACCTTTGCCGCTGGCGCCGTCCCGGCGACGCTGGGCTATCGCGGTTTCACCCACAGCTGCTGCACCTCGATCAACCATGTCGTGTGCCACGGCATCCCCGGCGACAAGAAGCTGAACGAAGGCGATATCATCAATATCGACGTGACCCCGATCCTTGACGGCTGGCACGGCGACACCAGCCGCATGTATCTGGTCGGCAAGACCCCGATCAAGGCGAGCCGGCTGGTTCAGGTGACCTATGAGTGCCTGATGCTGGGTATCGAGCAGGCGAAGCCGGGCAACCGGATGGGCGATGTCGCGCACGCGATCCAGAGCCACGCCGAAGGCCACCGCTATTCGGTGGTCCGCGACTTCTGCGGCCACGGCCTCGGCCAGATGTTCCACGACGCGCCGGAAGTGGTCCACGCCGGCAAGCCCGGCACCGGCCCCGAGCTGCGCCCCGGCATGTTCTTCACCATCGAGCCGATGATCAATATCGGCAAATATGCCTGCAAGATGCTCGATGACGGCTGGACCGCCGTGACCCGCGACCGGTCGCTAACGGCGCAGTTCGAGCATAGTATCGGGATCACCGAGGACGGGTGCGAGATCTTTACGAAGAGCCCGACTGGGTTGGATTGTCCGCCTTATTAGGTTTTGGTTTTGGTGGCCGCACCACTAGCGCGTGGGATCGGTTGCCCTGAACGAAGGCGGTTGCGTCTCTGATGCCGAAAATGATGCCGGTGAAGTCTTTGTGCTTCATGGCTTTGACTCCTTTATCGAGCGTTGCGAATTGTATGACAATACACCTGTTTCTTGGTTTTGTTAAATTCAATACAAAGTACGCTGTCACCCTAATATTTGTAATGCCATAATAATATTTACTAGCTGCATCTTATTGCAAACCAGTTCCAAAAACTGGAATGAAATTGGTAATTTTGTGGCCCAAATTTGAAACTTACAGTAGGACGGTATTTTGAAACTTACAGTTGGAGGGTAGTTTGAAACCAGGACGTGTACAGGCTCACGTCGAAAATATTTACGGTCGGCCACTTAGCAGTGAAGAGGAGCAGGTTCTGCTACTCGCAAATATCGGCACTCCTTATAAGAGTCGGAAAAAGACTGCAAAATATATGTTTAGAACCGTTCGAACTTATATTTCTGAAAATTGAACTGCATTGATAGTGCAATCATATCTTCGTTGTAGAGTCTCTTAAAATAGAATACACTGCACCCATAGTTCCAATATACTCTTGGATTGTCACCATCAAAATTTAGGAACGAGGTTACTAAGAAACGCTCAAAGTTGCATTTATTATAAGTTAAAATCATCCTGACTGCCAAGAGCGTAAATATAATCGCGACCACAGGAGAATTTATGGCTTCACATCCTTACATTTCAGGCCCCGGAAATGTCGCGCAGATGATAGCATTCCTGCGCAAAAATTTTCCAGCGACAGTTACCTCAGAAACTGTCAAGAAGTTCGGACTGGCCTCTAACAACGAGAGCTATGTCATCAATGCCCTTCAGTTCCTCGGACTCGTCGACGAGGAAGGCAAGCGCACGACCGAGGGCCACGACATCCTCGTACTCCCGGACGACAAGTTCCCTGAGGCTTTCGAAGCACTCGTCAAGAAGGCGTATAGCGACCTGTTCGAGCTGCGTGGAGATGACGCCTGGACGATGACGAAAAGCGAACTGACCGCATACTTTCGGACGACCGATAAAACGAGCGAAGTTATTGGCGGGCGTCAGGCTAGTGTATTTCAGGTGTTCCGATCTCTCGCTGGCCATGAGAACGTGGAGGAAAAGGTTGCGCCGAGGACACCCGCCAAGGCGCGGGAAAGGAGGGCAAAAGCAGCGCCCCCTCAGGCCAAGACAAAGCCCGCAGCGAGCGTTACTACCAAGGATAAGACCGGCCTCGGTTTGTCAGACGGTCGCAAGGACATGGCACTTACAGTGCGGATCGAGATTAATTTGCCAGCCAACGGCTCGAAGGAGACCTACGACAACATCTTTAAGAGCATCCGAGCGAATCTGTATGTCTAAGCCTTTGGCGGCCTTCGAACGAATTGCCAGAGCCGCAAGCAATCTGTCTTACAGGGCGGAAGAAGAGAGCGAGCGGTATCACCCATTCGATGAGCGCAACATCCATCCCGAGATCAGCAAGGTGTCGCAAAAGCTCTTCAACAACGGGCATTACTCACAATCAACTTTTGAAGCATTCAAATACCTCGACAACCGAGTGAAGAAGCTGTCCGGCATAAACGAGAGCGGCCAGAAGTTAATGATGGCCGCATTCACCGACACGAATCCGAAAATCCGCCTGACACCCCTTTCCACACAGAGCGAGATTGACGAGCAGCTGGGCTATAGGTTCATCTTTGCGGGCTCCATGTCGGCAATCCGAAACCCACGTGGTCACGACATTACTATTGACCCCATTGATCGCTGTCTTGACCACCTGTCGTTCGCATCGGTTCTGCTTCGTCGGCTGGAAGAGCGGCAGCCCTAAATGAGCAACTCCGAAGCCATCCTTCCCGCACCTTCTGGCACGCCAACTCCTGAGCCAACGGTTACCGATTTGCCCGCTGTTCTTCCAAGCAGTGACCAAGCTCAGGCGGTTGTGGAAGTGCCTGATCGTCAGACTGAGACGATCACACCGAACGACACTCCTTTCTATTTGCAACCCGTCCTATTAGCTGCAATCGTCGCGTTGATCGGCACACTAATCGCGCTGTGGATGAACAAGCTCTTTCACAAAGAGCGCCTAAGGTTTGAAGAAAAGCTGGCCGACAAGAAATATGCTCACGATGTCCGACTAGAGGAGCGTAAGTTCAGCCACACTGTTGGGATAGCAAAGTGGCATCGCCAATCTGAGTTCGCCGAAGGACAGCTTGCGGTATTTTACGAGGCCCGCGCGCGCCTGACGAACATTCGAAGTCCGGCGTCTTATTCGTCGGAAAATAATGATCGAGCAGGGAGGGATTCGGAAACGGAAGCTGTTCGGAACGCTCGAGACTCATACTATCCAGTGCTGAGCAGGGCCAATCTGTCATCCGAGTTCTTCAACGATTTCTACGCTGCCCGGTATCGCGCCATTGCGCTTTTCGGTGAGGAAGCGGCCGCGCCATTTATTGAAATTTGGCAGGCGCTTCACAAGGTCCGAGTCGCCGCCTCTATGTTGATGCGAGAAGACATGCATGGAGAGCACCGCGACATCGCCCGCAACCGGCAAAGAATGGAAGAGCGGATTTGGGAAGGGCTTGCTGAAGGCGATCCCATCGCAGCGGAGATAGAAGCGGCGATTGAAAAAGCGGAAGCACTCTTCAGGCCCGCCATCATCAACGCGCCTGAAACGCCTAAAAGCGACTAGTGCTTGAAAAAAAACTTGGCCGTGCTGGCGGATACGACGCAAGCTCGGCGCGACATCCTCCGCGCTTTGGCCGAGCTGTGGATTGGTGAGCAGGGACTGGAATCAGGGCTGCAACTGGTCGCGGTAGCGGCGGGCCTGCTCGATGCCCAATTCGGCGACGGTTTATTCAGCTATTTCGGCCAGATTATTTCCGGCGCGCCGGCTCAAGCGCAGTTCAGCCATGGGTGGCGCGGTCTTCGGCGGCGGTCCAGATGGCGTCCAGCGACTGGTCGCTGGGGCCGCTGTCCAGCCCTTCGGCTATCGCCTCCCTCAATTTCGCCAGCCGGTCCTGTTGCGACTGGTCGCGCTTGACCAGATCGCAAATATATTCGCTGTCATTGGTAAATTCGCCTCGCGCAATCCGGGATTTGATCCAGGCGTCCTGGTTCTCGCTCAGGCTAATGGTTTTGCGGACGGTGGCCATCGGGGAATCTCCTTGCGGTCGGTCATCATATTATTGGTGCAGATCGGGGTCGTAAAGAGGCATGGGCGGGATCGCTCCGACTATCCCGGAAATCCAAAACTAACCCGTGACGTCTGGACCAACTTATGGTTCCTATGCTCGGGAATCGAAAGGACCAGATATGATGATCGGATTTATTGCCGCTGTTTCAGCGGCAGTGGCGGTTGCTGCGGGCGCTTTTGGAGCGCATGCTGCGGCGGGGCAACAGGAAGCGGCACCGGCCCCGAGCTGCGCCCCGGCATGTTCTTCACCATCGAGCCGATGATCAATATCGGCAAATATGCCTGCAAGATGCTCGACGACGGCTGGACCGCGGTGACCCGCGACCGCTCGCTAACGGCGCAGTTCGAGCATAGTATCGGGATTACGGAGGACGGGTGCGAGATCTTTACGAAGAGCCCGACCGGGTTGGATTGTCCGCCTTATTGAGGGGTGACTAACCGGTTCCCAGCGCCTTTTGCACCGCCTCGGGATCGTCTTCGATCACGGTAAGCAAGGCGCGCGCAGGGGCATCGGGCTGACGCCTTCCCTGCTCCCAGTCCTTCACTGTCCCGAGCGGCAAGTGATAGGTTTTTGCAAATTTGGCCTGGGTCATCTTGATGCGCTTTCTGAGCGCCTTGATATCCGGCCCCGCCACCACGCGCGCACGCGCCTGCTCTCCCTGAACAAAGGCGGTCGCATCTTCAATGCCTTCCATGATGCCGCTGAAATCGTCGTCCTTCATTTTTTCAGTTCCTTCTTGAGCTTTGCAAGGGCTGCCTTGAAAGCATTTTTCTGTTCGCCGGTCAGACTGTCGTCGTCGGTCTTGTCGATCATCCACAGCTGGAAGACCGGATTGGCCTCGTCAGCGAAAAAGCTGAACACCCGGTACCCACCGCTCTTGCCCGTCGCCGCTTTGGCGACGCGCCCCTTGCGCAAGCCGCCGATGCGCGGCTCGATCTTGCCGAAGCCCGGCTGCGACTGATACAGATCGTAAATCGCATTGAGCTCGGCCTCGTTAACATCGAGCGCCTTGACCCTCTTCTGGAAAGCAAGCGTTGCGACGACAGTATGGACCGGCGCTTTATCCATGCAGGATATGTACGGCAATGCCGTCCTAAATGCAAGAAGAAAGACGGCAATGCCGTACATGTTCTGCACCGGTCGCTGACTATGCAGTTCGAACATATTTATCGGGACTACCGAAGACGGGAAGGGGGCTTCTATCCGGAAGGCTCAGACAACAATCAGAGATGGGATCTGGCTTGTTACGATTCTTCGCGCCGGCCGCGAATATTTTGTAATTGAGGAAAAGAAGTTTTTAATTAATTTTTAGTCCATGGCCTATAATGCCGCAACAATGGCTGATATGAAAAATAACGCTCTGGCCAAACTTCTTAGCAGAAGCGAGATAGCCAATGAAAGCGCGGCGGCTGAGAGCATTCAGGAAATTTTGGTTGCTTTGCGTGAGCATCTGAAAATGGACATAGCGTTCGTTTCTGAATTCAAAGACGGTCGCAGGGTATTTCTTAGCGTCAACTCTGCTTCCGGCGAAGCTCCTATCAAAGCGGGTGACAGCGATCCAATTGAAGAAAGCTATTGTCATTTGATAACAGAGGGACAATTGCCCGAGATCATCATGGATACATCGTTGATCCCGAAAGCAGACAGTCTCGCCGTGACATCCGCTTTGTCCATCGGAGCGTATCTGGGTGTGCCGCTTCGGTTCAGTGACGGAAGGCTGTTTGGGACATTCTGCTGTTTATCCCATCGACCAGATATCACGCTTCATGATCGCGATCTCAGCTTAATGAAAGTTTTCGGGCCGATTATCGCCGGCATTCTGGAACGCAGAAGCGAAGAGCAGAAACGTCGGAATACGATAACCACCGATATTAGCAAGATGATTGATTCTCGGCAATTCATGACGGTTTATCAGACAATTCACAAAGCGTTCGATGGAAGCCCAGTCGGCCTTGAGGCTTTAACAAGATTCGCTGATTCCGAGGTACGATCACCGGCCGATTGGTTTGAGGAGGCCAGCGAAGTCGGCCTTGGCGTGGAATTGGAATTGGCGCTGATCCGAAATGCTGTTGCCGGCCTTCGCTATTTTCCAAATCACATCTATCTGACGTTAAATGCTTCGGCGGAGACCATAATTTCAGGAAAATTGGACGAAATTCTGAGAGGTGTCCCGCAGGAACGATTGGTCATCGAACTAACAGAACATGAGGCGGTCGAGAATTATACCGAACTTCAGAAACATCTTCAGCCGTTGCGCGACAGAGTCAGATTCGCGATTGATGATGTAGGTGCCGGATTCTCAAGTTTGCGGCACATTCTTATTCTGGAACCCGACATTATCAAGCTTGATGCATCACTGATCCATAATCTGCACGAGGACCCCAAGCGGATTGCATTGGTACAGGCTCTCGTGACCTTTGCAAAAAGTCTGGACATCATTTTGGTGGCCGAAGGTGTGGAATGCGAAGATGAGCTCAACGAGCTTCGCAAATTGGGAGTCGATAAAGTCCAGGGTTATTTTTTCTCCCGTCCGATGCCTTTGCTGGCGGCAAGCCATTTTCTATGCTTCGACCCAGACATTCGTGGGCCACAAACTGCGGCCGATCAGGTAAAGAGCACAACGCGCGGGGTGGCAGTTGATGTCAACGACCCTAACCTTCCAGTCGCTGAAAGTACCAACTTTCGACCGCAAAAAGGCCGACTGACAAGCAAATGTTGAAGTTGCGCAGAGCTGAGTTCAAAATGGCATAAAGTCAAACCTGACGGCAGTGAATCCAGTTCGGAAACAACAGTGTTCCCATGAGATTTTCTGCTTCAATTGAATTACGGTGACAGTGCACTCCATTACCCAAGACGTGCATTGTCATCGGCACTGGGCAATTGCTGCGACTGTCACGAAAATCCAAAACTAACCCGTGACGTCTGGACCAACTTATGGTTCCTGTGTTCGAGAATCGAAAGGACCAGATATGATGATCGGATTTATTGCCGCTGTTTCAGCAGCGCTGGCTGTCGCTGCAGGCGCTTTTGGAGCGCATGCTGCGGCGGGGCAACAGGAAGCAGAATGGTTGCGGACGGGCGGCCTTTATCAGTTGACGCATGCCATCGCGGCCCTGGCCATCATGGGCGTGGCCAGAGGGCCGGCACTATTGCTTCTGGGCGGCTCCGCCCTGTTCGCCCTGACCCTATACGCGATGGCGTTCGGCGCGCCGCGATGGCTGGGCGCTGTAACGCCCATTGGCGGGACCATGCTGATTGCGGGATGGTTGTGGGCTGCCTGGATATATCTCCGCGGCTAAAACGCGCCAGCAAGGCAGCCTTGGCGGCATCCGGCGCTGATTCAATGGGCTGAGTTGGCCCGCCTTCCCGGTGGCAACGGTAACGCCTGAGCAGCCTCCTGTGATCAACGCCCGGTCAGATACGCCAGGGCTTCCTGACAGGGTTTCTTGCCCGGAACATGAAAGAAACGCGTGGGATCCATCCGTTCCGACGAGGTGGTCGCCGACGAAATAGTGGATTTTCTGAGCGGCCGGTTGGGAATCTTGTGCCCCTGAAACAGCGTCAGTCCGGCAAAGGTCTCACCGCCGCGGGAGCGCACTGCGCAAGCCGCAATCGAGCCGTCCAGGAACCCTTTTGTCGGAGCCTGCAGATTCTGTTTTGAGAACATGCCCTCCAGATAGACGTCGTCCGTGAGGTCGAGCAACAGCGACCACCTGCGGCCATCCGATTTGAAAAAAGAGACTTTGCCGCTATCGACCCCGGTCTCCTCCGCTTGCTCCCCGCCCCATGGCGACAGCCCGACAAGGGTAGCCGCCAACGTCTTCGGGATGACCGTGTAGACATGGAACATTCGCAGCGGCAGATAGGTCGTGCTGATCGGACCAAATGGCCGTGTCATCTTGGCCAAAGACCGTGCAGACCGCCGGCAGATATCCGGGTTTGTGGTTAGCTGATTGGTGACAGGCTCCGGTATGTCGCCGATATAGTCGCTGTCGGCCGCGTACCGTCCGCGACTATAGACAAACCGACCCGAATTGTCTGGCACGGCCGTTATACCGCAGTGATCGACAAACATCACCGGCGCCCGCAGCTGCACTTCATGGCGTCCGGCCGATAAATTCTGGCCAAGGTCAAAGACCTCACCCTGTGCATCGGTCAGGTACACGAACAACTCGCCGGGCAACTTCCTTTCGGTGACTTGCTGCGTGCGTGCATTAATTTGTGAACGGCTGGCGGCTTCCACCGATAGCCGCAATTTGAGGCCTGAACTCACGGAGATACTGGTAACATCCGGTGCAGACGTCTCCTGCAAAATACGGCGGTCAGGGCGCTGAGATGCCGGAATCAGATCGCTTTCAAGGCCGTAACTCCGAGCAAAGGCAATGATGTTCTGGATCGGGATTGCGCGACCGACGGCCCCCTCTGTATCGACAATCATCCCCGCTATTGCGTTGCTATCATCGAGCAGTGCGCCGCCGGACATGCCTGGCACAACGGCTGCTGACGGCGTCTGTATCCGCATATAATTGATGTCAGGCTGCAATATGCGCGCGCCGGTAAATATCTCCCAGTTCATGCCTTGCGGCTGCCCCATAAGCGATGCGACACCCGAGCCGTTGCTGGGTTCCGCGAGGATGGCGAACGCGCTTTCATCGAAGCGCGGCACACGCGGTTCGTTTTCAACCGCAATCAGCGCCAGATCGAGTTCAATGTTGGCAACCTTGCTGAGCGGAGTGGCGCGAAAGCGCTCCCCCCGTCTCGAGAAGAACTCAAGATCAACCGGCTGAGGGCCCAGTTCGGAGAAAAAATCGCCATTGGCATAGAGATTGTGGGCCGCTGTCGCGATGATCGTGCGCTGCGCATCCTGCGCGATCACGATCCCGGCACCAAATGCAGCTCCATCAGGCCCTTCCTGGTACAACATGACAACCAAGGGGCGCGGGTTGTTCTGTTCAGCCGTGTCCTGTGCGTTTGCGACCGATCCGCTGGCAAACAACGACAAGAAAACCAGTAGAATCAATCTTTCCATCACGTCACATCTTCCTTTTCCCGTAAAAAGAACCCAAGCTGCAATCCGCCCAAAAGCGTAAGAATTGCGCCAACGATCCTGACCAGCGTCGAATTAGCGGCCTTGTCCAGCATCGTCGGCCGCAGATTTTCTATTCCGCCCACCCGGTCCAAAAAAATGTCAGAGGCGCGACCTTCGGCTGTAAAGCGGATTCCCCGATCGGTTAGTTGCTGCTGAACCATCAAAGCTTCGGTGACGCCTTCCAAAACCAGCTTGTCTGAAAGGCCAAGCTTGTTCTCCAAAGCTCCGAAATCCTCCAGCCAGAGCTCACCCTCCCGGATCGTGCCAACCGTTTCAATTCTAGAATCGTCAACCTGAAGCTGTTCGACAAAAGCCAGACTTTGCGGTGAGGCAAAGGGAAGCAGATCGGCGTCGTCCGACAAGCCGTCCAGATAAACTGTGGCGAACGATGCAGGCTGAATATCGATCGCCAGCGATATAAAATCTTCCCCAGCCTGCGGCGGACAATAGGGTTGTTCAACAGCAGCGGGCAAAACCAGCTTGATTGTATGAGAGCGGGCTTCCCCGGAACTGGCGGGCAAAACCAGCGTTATGAGCGCGCCTTCCTTCCGGAGAATAATCTCACGTTGCTCGGCAAAATCCACGGCGGACACGGTTATGTCCTGCCCTGCAATGTGGAACGAATTCGAGCTTTCCGCCGAATCATCGACCGCGTCACATTCTACGCGCACGGAGCCGTCGATATCTATGGAATCGACCAGAAAAGCGCCGGTCGGGCTTGGCCGATCAAACGTCAGGACGACACTTTCGGCTTCGGCCGAAAGCGCGAATCTGGTGTCATGGGGCCTGATCAAACTTAACATCATCAATATTGCCGCAAGCCCAAAAAGCGCGACAATTGGCCACACTTTGACGATCCGGGCAATGCGGTCCAATGGTCTAACGCTGCTTACTTGCAACGGATATCAACAGTCGTTCGGTCGACATCCCGACGGTGCCGTCAAGAGAGACCCCTGTGATCCGGATCGTCCATTTCCCTTCCTCCAGGTCTGGAAGGGGAATGGGGTACGTGACACCGCCGGAAAAACGGCGGGCCATCGTGACAACCTTGGGCTCTCCTCCTCCATCCCGCGACAACCGGTATTGGATCCTCGACAGGGTTGAGTCCGGTTTCAACAAAATAATATAGTCGGAAAATTCTTCCGGCTTGCTCGACAAGGCAACCGGAATCAGGGCGCGCGCGTCTGACTGGCAATTCTCAGTACAGGCCAATATACCGAGCTCACTCGCGGTTGGCTTGTTGATCGCACGCGCGATGAGCGTCGTAGGCCAGCTATACAGACGCGAAGAACCAGGGAGCTGCGTGTCCATAGCATAGTAGGTATTGAAACGTGTGAAATTCAGAATGATCGCGACGTCTGACGCATTTTGCGAACCGTGGGTGCCAATATTCAGATGATCCAGATCGGCGAGCGAGCGCTGCGAAAATTTTCCGGCGTGAAAGCCCACCACACGAACCGTTCCGCCGCTAACCGGCCTCACATACATGCCTTCGCAACGATCTCCTCTGCTGCGATAGGAGAGCGGCGATTGCACGTTGGACTTCGCTCCGGCCAACAGACATGACTCACGCTCGCTCGCGACCGAGGCATCAGTCCAAAGGCCGACCACAGACATAAAAAAGACAGCGGCGAGAAGACCAAAACCATGCTTATTCTTCCAGCTTTTCAATTCCAAAAATCTTGTCATCTAAGCACAAATGCTCCGCTTTTTGTCCGAATTTCCGCCCCTTACGTTGGGTTAAAAATATAAAAAAATCAACTATAAGGGGGGAGAAATACTGAAAACTCGGCAAACTTGACGGGGAACAACCTGCAAAATCAAAAATTGCCATAACAGCACCCTTTCATCTTCATCGGGTGATCCTTGGAAAGTACACCGGCACAGCAACCCTCAAAAATGCTGCTCAAAATCCATGCTTTGATGCAGCACGCGCGCTACAAGCAACTGATCGTCCATAGCCCTGTCAAAGACAACATGCGCCTACCGGCAGATGCGGCGCATGCCGGGGGCTACTTCATCGGCGCGGCGGCCGAACTGCAGGTGGGCGAGCAGGGAGCGCGTGCAGCTGGCCGAGATCCCGGCGAGCGTGCTAGATGCCGCATTCGACGATGGTGTAATCGGCTATTTCGGACAGATAAATTGCGATGCACCTTCTCAGGCGCAGCTCAGACATGGGCGGCCCGGTCTTCGATGGGTTTCCAGATTGAACCCGGCGGCTGGTCGCTAATGCCGTTAGTCGTCCCCGGCGTCGATCTTCAGCTGTAGCTCATTGCGATGCGCCGGTTGGTCAGTTTCCCGCCATATTGTTTCTGCAGGAGAACCTTATGTTCCATGTCGTCGAGTATCGCGCCGGAGAAATCGACGCCACATTCGTCTTCCATATAATTCAGCCCGCCAGGCGTATCGACATTGATCTCCATCATCTTGTTGCCCACAATGTCGAGGCCACAAAAATACATGCCGTCGGCAATCAGCTTGGGCGCCGCGAGACTGGCGACTTTCAGCATCTCTTCGGTCGGCGCAATCATCTTGGAACCGCCGCCGGCCGATATGTTGGAGCGATGATCGTCGGTCTGGCTGAACCGGTGGAGACAGGCATAGGTGCCGTCGACCTGCAGCGGCTTTCCGTTGATCGTAATCATGCGGACATCGCCATCCGCTGCGGCGGGTAGATATTCCTGCACAATCGCATAGCCATCCCGGGTCACGGCTTCGACGATCTGGTTGAGATTCTGCTTGTTATTGTCATCGATGATGAACACGCCTTGCCCGCCGGAGCCCTGAAGCGGCTTTATCACCGCCTTGCCGCCCTGATCTTCGACAAATTTCCGCACTTCGTTTTCTTCGCGGGTGATGCAGGTTGTCGGGCGCAAGGCCTCCGGAAAATGCTGGAAATAGGTCTTGTTGACGGCATCGGTCAAATGACCGGGGTCATTGAGGACGATCACCCCCTGGGCTGCGGCAAGTTGCGCGAACAACAAGGCGGAAGGCGGGGCCCAGCTGCGGTCGGTCAGCTCTTCGGCAGGATCGGAGCGCAGCATCATGATATCATAGTCGCCGACCGAAATTCTCTGCTTTTCCCCGCCATCCTGCAGATGCGCGAGAAAGGTGGTGTCCGATTTGAATTTCTTCTGCTCCGAGACAGTGGCCATCGCGCAGATGCTGCCATCGGAATCATAAATGAAATCGCCGAGGCTGATCAACGCGACCTCATGGCCCCGGGCGACGGCTTTGCGCCCCAGCCTGATCGTCGTGTAGTCGTCTTTTTCGGTGGCGATATTGTTGATGACGAAGATGATTTTCATGGCGCGGGGTGCTCCTGGTAGAGGGCGGTGATATCCATATTGCGGACGTTCTCCAGCCGCTGGACAGCGCGCGGCTTGCTTATATAGCGAGGCAGTAATGCGGGCGGAACGAGCATGCCGCGTTCCAGCAGTTTTTCCAGTATCGGCAGCTGCTTGAGGGCAAATTTGCCGATAAACAGCGTTTCGAAGTCGCCGCCATGGTGGAGATAGGCCAGAAGCTCGACCAGACCTTTCAGATATAAGGCATCCTTGGTCAGCCCGCCGCCGCGCACCGCGCGGATGGCGGTGTCAAAGGAGCGGAATTTGTCGAAGCCAAATTCGTCATTCAAGCGCGCGAAAATTTGCACGACCGGCACTTCATTGACCGCCATGTCGGCAGCGACAACGCGCGCAGCCAGCATTCTCAGTCGTTCGGGCGGCAGATAGCCGGACAGATACTCGCCCATTACCGCCAGACCTTCCTGCAGGGCATCATAGTCGGGCAGACCGCACCGCAAGACGTTCAGCGGCTGGCGCTTGCCATTATGCCAGGTGACGGAGTGGGTACCAATTTCATGTTGAATGAGCGGATCGATCCGCGCTTTCGCTGTACGGTAATCATGCGCGACATATAGATCGCCACTGGAGGTAAACAGCGTACCGCCGCTGTTCGGGTTCACTTTTACTTGAAACCCGAAATCGGGATCCTGCCCGTGATAATATTCCATTTCGAGCGCGGCAGCTTTGACAAAATCCTCTGCGCTGCTGTCCCTAGGTGCGGTTTCGATTTGCGGAACCTGTTCGAGTATCCGGAGCGCATCATCGAGCAGCGTGCTGTCAACGGCGCCAAACAGGTCGATACTCGCGATGATGATACCGTCGCGTGCGCGCATGCGGACCAATTCTATCTGGCGGTCAATTTCGCGTTGCTTCTCGATCAGCAATGTTTCGATCAACGGATCATCGATATCATGCACCGGCAATCCCAGTAATTTCCGGCGCAATGCTTCCAGGTCGATATCCACGTCCTGATATTCCAGTGCCGGCATGGCGTTGTAATTGCTCTCGCAAAAGGCATCCCACAGAGCGCCCATGTTGCTCGGGGTCAGCCGCGTGAGCCAGTCCAGTTCCGCGTCCAGTTCAACCAGCGTCTGATCAATAGCTTCGGCGGGGCCGGACATTGCAAAGCCAGACGAATTGTCTTTATGTTGAACCTGCGCGGTCATCGTGTCTCCTTCAGCCATGTGTCGGCTTCCTGAACTGCGGCCGTCAGCCCGGCACGCAGATGCTGCAAAGCCAGAATATTCGCGGTGTCGCCCCACTCGTCCATGAACACTTTCTTATATTCCAGGGTCATGACGCAGGCTTTTTCACCGTAGATATCAGCGAGCCATTCGGGGAAATTGCCGCCATCCGGAAAACGCTTGTTTTCGCGGACATCGGGCGTTTGTCCCAGCAAGGGAACACTGCGCAGCTTTTTCGTCATCCGCTCCAGAAGCTCGCCATAGACAGATTTGTCGAGGGTGGTGGCGCCGATATCAATATCGGGATTTTCAGGCCGTGGTTCGCGCTCCCCGTCAGGCCCGTTGCGGCGATGGTTATAGCTGTGCAAATCGAGTATCAGAATGCGGCCATATTCAGCGATCAGCTGATCACATTGCTTGCGCGCCATGTCGTAAAACGCGTCATGAATTAGCCGCGAGTTTTCCATCTGCTCCTCTGGCAGATCATCAGCCCAGATCTTCAGGCCCCACGTATCATCCGGATTGGCGGAAATGCAGCGGTCCCGTGCCCGGTTCAAATCGCATTCGAACCGAGAGCGGTTTGCACGGATCAGATTGTCGGCAACGGTCAGAAAATAATCGGTCATCGGATCTTCTTCGCGAAGACGATCTTTTTCCCCGATCGCGAGCCACGGCTGCAATTCCATTCGGATGTTATGACCGGCATGAATCGAAGTGACCAGAATTTGACCGCCACCGCATACCTGGTTCCAAGGCGGTCCGTTTTCCGGATCGTCGAGTAGGATATTTGGCGTCATCAATAGGTTAACTTGCGACCGCTCAAATGGTTCCACTTGCCGGCGCCGCCTGCCTTGTTATGGACCATCTACTGGCCTTTGTGCTGATGGTCTTTAACGGCATTTGGCCAACTGCAGATTCCGGTCAGCTTGTTGGCCGACCGGAATGTAACGATGGTTGGGCGCAAGCAGCGCATCAGGGTGTTTCGCTCCAGCCAGCTTTGTCTGGCAATATCGCATTCATCCTTCTACGCACTTTCCTCACCTCCCCTAAAACAGGTACTAGACCTATGGCCCGCAAACATTCGAAACATGGCGGCTATCGGGATCTGCAGCCCGAAGAAGACGAGGCTCCGCCAGAGATTCCGGCGTGCTGGCTGTGCGGCCGGCCGACAGGTACCACGATCGTCTGGCATCACCCGGTACCGAAAAGCCGGGGCGGGCGCGAGGTGGTGCCGATGCATCCGATCTGCCAGCAGATGTTGATCACCCAGTTCACCAACAGCGAGCTGCAGCGCCACGGTATGGATGTCGAGGGGCTGCTCGCCGATCCGGCAGTGCGCAAATTTGTCGACTGGGTGGCGAAGAAGGACCCCGATTTCAACGCCACCATTGCAAAGAAGCCGCGCTGAGCGATCCGTCGCTTGATGGCTTTACATTGACGCTGCCGGCGTTGCGCCGCTGCAATTTTGCTGCTGACAGATCCGTCACCGGCCTATAGGGCCTTGCGCCTATGCAGTCCTTGCGCGCCCTGATTCGAGAGCATCTCTTCCTTGCCAAGGCGCTGATCGTGCTGGCGTTTTTCCTGAAAGCTGTCGTTCCCTCCGGATACATGGTCGCGGCTTCCGGGGACGGTTTCATGACCGTGACCATCTGTTCCGAGAGCACCGGCGGTATCAAGCAGATGCAGGTTGCCATTCCGGGCAAGGCGCCGGGCAGCGGTCATGCCGACGACGGCAAGCGGGGCGAGCATTGCGGCTTTTCCGGTCTTGCCAAGGTTGCC
Source organism: Parasphingorhabdus sp. (assembly GCF_048269865.1). Taxonomy (GTDB): domain Bacteria; phylum Pseudomonadota; class Alphaproteobacteria; order Sphingomonadales; family Sphingomonadaceae; genus Parasphingorhabdus. The sequence continues at coordinate 26,609 of NZ_JBLWUA010000009.1, forward strand.
ATGGGCGTGGCCGACCTCATTCTGCTGGCGGCCGCCTTTGCCTTTCTGCTGGTGCTCGGCCGGCTGCCGGTCACGCGCCTGCCCTTCCCGCTTTTATCCCATCTCCGCCCGCCATTGCGCGGACCACCGACAGCTGTCTGACAATCTAAGCTGATGTGTTGGTCCCACCGGCCCGCGCCCGCGGTGCGCGCCGGACTGTCGGAGAAATTCCATGTATTTAAATATGAAGCGCCCCCGTGGCCGCGCCCTCTTGTCTGTTCCCCGCGTCCTCAGACAATCCACCATCATCGCTCTGCTGGGCGGCGGTTGCCTGACTGCGCCCGCCTGGGCGGAGGATGATGAATCCGCCAGCGGCGACCGGTCGACGATCGTCGTCACCGGCCAGAATTTCGTCGCCGGAGACGAGATCAATGCCACCAAGGATGGCGGCGATATCCTGACCACACCGCAAGCGATATCGGTGGTCGAAGATGATTTTATCGAAGCGCTGAACCTGCGCACCGTGGCCGAGGCGCTAAACTACACATCCGGTGTGCGGTCGCAGAGTTTCGGCAGCGACACCCGGATCGAATATTACCAGATCCGCGGCTTTCGCAACGAGAACCTGTACAAAGACGGGCTGGTGCTGACCAATTCAGGTGCGTTCCTGTCCTGGGCGACACCGGCCGAGGGGATCGAACGGCTGGAAGTGCTGAAAGGCCCGTCCTCAGTGCTATACGGCGGCGGCAGCGCCGGGGGCATGGTCAATATCGTCAGCAAGCAGCCGGATGGTCGCAATCGCGCGGTCGTGAAGGTCGGAGCCGACGAATATGGCAGCTGGTACGGATCGGCGGATGTCGGCGCGTCCCTGTCGGATACGCTGGCGATCCGCGCCAACGCACTGGTCCGGCGGGGCGACACGCAGGTGGAGCTTGCCGAAGACAATCGCAGCTTCGGTGGGCTGGCGCTGGGCTGGACACCGTTGCCGGGCGTGAGCCTGACGATGCGCGGGAGCTATACAAGGGATCGGTCGCAGCGGCCGACCGGCTTTCTGCCCTATGCCGGCTTTGTCACTCCCCTGCCCGACGGGCGGCGGATACCGGTCGACCTGTTCGTCTCCGACCCGGCTGTGGACCGCTATGATCGCGATCAGACCGAAATCGGCTATACCCTGGAAACGCAGCTGAGCGATGCGGTGCGCTTCGTTTCGAACGGGCGCTATGCCGAGATCGACCTGATCTATGCGGGGCTGTACGGACAGTTTTCCGGCAATCCGGTGATTGAGGGTGACAAGGTCTATATCACCCGCGGCAATTCGTTTCAGGATGCCTGGCTCGACAATGTCACGGTCGACAATCACCTCGACGGCCGCTTTGCGACCGGGCCGCTCACGCATGTCGTGCTGGGCGGAATCGATTATGCCTGGTCGCAGACGCAAAGCGCGCAGGCGTCGGGCGGAGCACCCCGGCTGGACATATTCGATCCGGTCTATGGCGTGACGCTGTCGGCGCTGGGAGCACCGAATGTAACCGAACAGAAGCTGGGCCGGACCGGCCTGTATGTGCAGGATCGGATCACGCTGGGCAATCTGACCGGTCTGTTCTCGCTGCGGCACGACTGGATCAGTTCCACCAGCATCCGCAACGGCGGCCCTCCGACCCTGCAGGATGACGAGAAAACGACCTATCGCGCGGGACTGAGCTATCTGACCGGAAGCGGGCTGGCGCCATTTGTGAGCTACGCAACCTCGTTCACGCCGGTCTTCGGTATCGATCAGGCCAGCGGAACTGCTTATGCGCCGGAGACCGGTGAAGCCTGGGAAGCGGGGATAAAATATGAGGCCCGCGGTTTCCCGCTGCTGGCCACCGCCTCGCTGTTCTCGATCCGGCGCGACGGCGTGCTCACGGCAAATCCCGTCCCCGGCTTTCCGCGCAACCAGAGCCAGAGCGGACTGGTCCGCTCCCGCGGTGGCGAGATCGAGATCCAGACCCGGCCGCTGGAGACGCTGAACGTGACCGCTGCGCTCACCGTCTTTGATATCAAGAATATCGAGGGCGATCCCGCACTGATTGGGCTGGCACCACCGGCCGGTCCAGAGTTCTCGGCATCGGCTTTCGTCGACTATACCCTGCCAGAAGGCAGCTTCCTGCCGGGCCTGGGGTTCGGAGCCGGAGTCAGACACACTGGCAAGAGCTATGCCGATACCAGCAATAATCTGGTTGTCCCGTCCGCCACCGTGTTCGATGCCGCGCTGCATTACGACTTTGCGAACCTCAGGCTGGCGGCCAATGTGTCGAACCTTTTCAACAAGGCCTATGTTGCCGCCTGCCCGTCGGCCGGGACCTGCTATGCCGCTAACTTGCGCCGGGCTACGATCAGCCTCGCCTACCGCTTTGGAGACCAATGATGAAACTTGACCGACGCCAGATACTCGCCCTCGCTGCGCTTGCCGGAGCGACAGGAGCCATAGGTGCCCCTCCGGCTGCCGCGCATGACAAGACCGGTAAAATGCCGCCGATCCCGGAAGATGCGCCCAAGATCGCGATGCTGGTCTTCCCGCGGATGGTGGCGCTGGACCTGATAAACCCGATGACCATGTTCAAGATTGCACGGACCAACATCATGCTGGTCGGCAAGGACAAGCAGCCGGTCAACACCGATGTCGGATTGCCGATCGCGGCGACGCACAGCTTTGCCGACATACCCGATGACATCGATGTGCTGTTCGTGCCGGGCGGCACGATGGGGACGGTTGATGCGATGCGGGACCCGGAAACTCTGGAATTCGTCCGGCGGACGGGAGAACGGGCCAAATGGGTGACGAGCGTGTGCACCGGCAGCCTGCTTCTCGGGGCAGCCGGACTGTTGCGCGGCTATGATGCCACATCGCACTGGACGGTGACGCATCTGCTGCCGCAGCTCGGCGCGAACCATGTCGACGACCGCGTCGTCATCGACCGCAACCGGATGACCGGTGGCGGGGCGACGGCCGGACTCGACTTTGGCCTGTCTCTTGTGGCGCAGCTCGCCGACGAAGAAACCGCCAAGCGGGTTCAACTGATCCTGGAATATGCGCCGGCGCCACCCTTCGATAGCGGCACGCCCCAAGGAGCCGGGCCGGAACTGGTCGAGGCATTTCAGGCCGCTACCCCCTGGATGCAGGAGCAAACCCGGCTTGCGGTTGAGGAGGCTGCCAGGCGCTTACCCACTTCCTAGGCTTCCGCATCGACGGGAGGGGGGACAGCTAAGAACGCTTGGCGCCTCCCCCGTCTCGCGGTTCGGCGTCCCTCGCTTCCTGCGCGGCTAGTCGTCCCCGCGCACGGGAAACTCGGCCGATTCCTGCTGCGTGTTGAGGGCACGGATTGGATAAGGGATGACGATGCCTTCCTGCCGGTAGCGGGCGTGCAGCGCCTTGATGAATTCCGACTTGATGAAGAAGCGGTTGAAATATTCCTGGGCGCGCAGCATCACCGTGAAGTTGATGCTGGACTGGTCGAACGTGTGATAGACGACGAAGGTGTCGTAATCGGGAACGCCCCATTTGTGGGTCTTCAGAATGTGACGGGCAACCTCCAGAGTGATCTGCTCGACCAGTTCCAGATCCGAGTCATAATGGACACCGACCTCTACCGGGACAGACAGCTCTTTCGCCGGGTAATAATAATTGATCAGCTTCGACTGGGCGAGGACGCTGTTCGGCATGATGATGATATTGTTCGGCAGCATCTTGATCCAGGTCGAGCGCCAGCCGATTTTCTCGACAAAGCCCTGTTCCCCGGATTCCAGTTCGATGAAATCGCCGACCCGGATCGGCTTGTCGGCAATCAGCTGCACGCCGGAGAAGAAATTCTCCAGCGTCGGTTGCAGGGCCAGCGCGACGGCAAGCGAGGCAATCCCCAGCGAGGCAATGATCGGCGTGACCGAGATGCCCAGCGTCCCGAGCATCACCAGTATACCAATGCCCAGAATGGCGATGCGGATCGAACCTTTGATCAGGCTGTTGCTGTTTTTCAGCAGAGCGGATTTGTCGGAATAGCGGTCCAGCGATCCGATCGAAAGCCGGTCGAGAAAGACGATCAGCGCCAGAGTCAGCAGCAATTGCGCGGTGATCGCGCTGATCGACTCCAGCCGCTCGCCGCCCAAACCAAAATGATCCCACGCATGCTGAAGCAATACGAGCAGGAGCGCGACCACCACCATCGTCAGTGGCAGTCGCAGCGCTTCGACCATGATCGTGCTTTTGCCCGGCTGGCCGCCTGCCATCACTTTCGAGGCGGAGACCAGGATCAGATATCGGAGCGACCAGAGAATGGCGAAAGCGGTGGCGAGCAGCAGGGCAATGCAAACGGACGGTGGCAATCCGTTGAGAAACGAGAAAATATTGTCGATTTCTAGCATTGAGACGAAAGCATATCCTCATCTGCTGAACAGCGGATCGGCACAGCCATATCCGCCGGTCCATTGACCGTTGAAAAAATCTCTCCTCAATCGAAATCATTATTGGCGGGCCGTACCCGTCGTCTGAACCGAGCCTGCCGAGGCTCTGGCGGTAATCCGACCACGGCATGTGTCGGTCGGTCACCGGTCAAACCAGCTGCGTCATTGGGCCCAAAAGGACCGAACTGTCGGCAAGGCTACACCGGCAGCTTGTCCCTGTCAAACCGGCCACCGGCAAAGCGCCGGGCCAGCGGGAACCAATGGCATAAATAGCATTCGACTTGCGGGCGAACAGAGCCATCGCGGCAAAAGTCCGGCTTGATCGTCGAGCCGCGCCACGCCCCTGTCCGTTTCTGTCAAGTTGACAAGTCACCCCCCTTCTGCCGTATTAAGTCATTGAAGTAACGGGGGGATTCGGGGTGAAATTATTGCAAATTCTTGTGGCTGCGGCGCTCAGCCTGAGCCTGGCGGCGCCGGTACAGGCACAGGATCCGATGGTGCCGGTCCATGCGATGCGCCATGCGCAAAAGGGTGATGTCGAAGCGATGCGCGCCCTGCTCGCCGAAAATCCCGACTATGTGATGCAATCGTCTCTGACGACCGATGTGCGGGCTATTACCGAACTTCTCGGCATGGCGGCCATCGCCCCGAATGCAAGTCTCGCTATGATCGAGCTGCTGGTGGAAGCTGGGGCTGATCCCGATGCCCGCCCGGTGCTGTCGAACGGCCAGCCGGCGCTGACCCCGCTGCTCTATGCGCTCGCCGGCACGGTCTATGACCGGCCGGAAGGTGAGAAGATGTTCCGCGATCAGGTGAAGCTGGGGTCCATCCCCGATGTGCGCGCGACGCCGGAGGAGCGGCTGCGCATAGTCCAGTATCTGATCGACAATGGCGCGGACCCGACGAGCAAGATGGCAATGTCCAACGCGATGGTTGCCGGTCCGGCCTATATCAAGCTGCTGGTCGCGGCGGGTGCCGATCCGAACCCGGTGAACGACAACGGCGTCTCCACGGCCGCGATTTTCCGCAAGACCCTGGAGCTGTACGAGAAGCGGCTTGCGCTGCTGGAGGCGCACCAATGAGCCGGCTCCGTTTGCGTCGCCGCCTGGCCGCTCTGACGGGTATCGCGGCGATTAGCTTGGCTGCGCCGGTTCATGCCCAGCAGGGCCCCTGTGTCAACGAGATGGCCGATATTCAGGACGCGCACGCGACCAAGGACCAATATCGCTATGGCGATGGTTCGCTGGAACTGCTCAACCTGTCAATGGCCGGGCGACTGACGGCGACCGGTCTTGCCGACCTGATCAAGCGCAAGCCGAAGCTGAAGGAGGCGGTGACCAAGGAAACCCACGGGACTACGCCGATCGGGTCGGTGTTCCTGTCTTGCCTGACCGCAGGCCAAGGGCCGTGCGGGATCGATGTGCTGGAACAACTGATCGGGCTCGGCGCCGACGTCAATAAGGAAGGTCCGGCCGGCGTGCGTCCGATTGACCAGCTGGTCTACGGTGACGGCTTTATTTTCGGGAATGCGGAGCTGGATCAATATCAGACTCCGGAAACGCTGGCAGGCTATTGCCTGCCGCGCCAGACAAGCCTGCCCGAACGGCTGGAGCGCCTGCGCTGGCTGATCGACCAGGGCGCGCGCAGCGGCAATATCAACCCGCTCGGGCAACCGATCATGATGGACGCTGTGAAGCTGGGACCGGACTATATGGCCGAGATGAAAAGGGCCGGGGCAACGCTGGGCAACAGCGTGGAACTGATGCGCAAGGAGATTGACCGCCTGAAGGCTTCGCTGGCAAGCATCGAGGCCGCAGGCGGCCAGTGAGGCGCCCGATAACACGCAATCTGCTGGCGATGGCCAGCGCATCTGCAGCGGCGCTGCTACCGTCCCTGGCCAGCGCCGAGCCGATCGACATGAGTATGGTGGTGCAGATCGCCCCGACGGTGGTCGCGCATCCCGAACTGAAAGGCGTGCCGGCAGGAAAGAATTCCGATGCGGCGTTCCGTGCGGCGGTCATGGCAGAGGTAGAGCGCCGGTTCAGCAACGTGGCGGAATTCTCTCCCGACCTGCCGGCAAGCAGCTTCATCCGCGCCCAGATGTTGCGCGGCCAATATGTGCCGACCGGGCGCTATATATTCCAGAACAAGGATCACGTCTGCGTAACGCTGACCTCGGAATTCATCACCCACAAGGGCACCGAGACCTGCGACAAAAATCTCGGCAAGGCTGTGCGCAAGTCGTTCGACCTGCTGGCCAGAGACCTGCAGCCGACATGGCGTGCGCGAGCGGCCAGCGGTCTGGTCTATGACTGGGCTTCGTTTCTCGAGTCTACGTCGCTTCGGACCGCATCCGGAGAAGCGGCGGGTTATGTCGGGGTAGCACCGACCGATCCCGCGCTTGCCATCAGCTACCGCGCCGATCCGAACGGTCAGATGGCGCGCAATGCCAGAAAGGGCGTGCGCGAACTGCTCGCCGGCTATTTTGCGGGTACCGCGAGCGGCGCGCCCAAGAAGATTTTCAAGACCGCGGACCTGATGGCGGTGATCCTGTCGGACAGCGCCAATATGGAGCGGCACCGGGCGATGCTGAACCAGCTGATAGACGACACGCCGTCCCGCTATCGTCTGTGGCCCTATATCATGATGCGGGCGGTGACGATCGGCGCGCCGGTCGACCTGATCCAGCGGATCGCGGCAAGGCGCTACGATTTTGCCGCCTTTACCGATCCGCGCGGCAATACCCCCCTGCACATTGCGCTGACCAATGGGGATTTGGCGTTGGCGGAACTGTTCGTGAAAGGCGGGGCGGATGTGAACGCGGCGAACAAGCAAGGCCATCTGCCGATCCACTTCGCCGCAATTTCAAGCGTCCCGCGGGGCGATTTTGCGCTGATAGACCTACTGCTGGATGCCGGTGCGAAAATAGACGGCACAGACCCCAATGGCGTGACGCCGGTGCTGGTGGCGATGCAGGCCCGCAACGAGACCGGACGCGGACTGGCGCTCGACGCGCTGCTCGAGGGATTCATGAGCCGCGGATGGGATCCGGCGGGGGCAGCCCCGCAGGTGAAGGCGGCGCCAATATATCTGGCTGTCGCCGGAGGGTCGGTGGAAGCGACGAAGCGGTTGCTGGCGACCGGTGTGGAGGCTGAGACGAAAATAGCTGGCCAGCCGCGCCTGCTCGACCTCGCGCTGGAGGAGGAGCATGCCGGTGTCGTCGCGGCGCTGCTGGCGGCAGGGGCCGACGGCAACCTCCCCGACGACAGCGGTCGCACGCCGCTGGACCGGGCCTATCCTGATCCGAGCCGTACGATGTCCAGCGCCCAGCGCAACCTGGTCCGCGTGCTGGTCGCCGGCGGGGCAGACCCTACCCGCACCGACGCCAGTGGGCGAACAGCCGAAATGCGTTACACTCAGGGCCGCGAGCGCTTTCTGGAGCGGCAGCGGCAGATCGCAGAACGCAAGGCGCGCGAAGAACGCGAGCGGCGTGAGCGGGCTGCGCGGGCCGAACGCAGGCGTCTGGCGGAGAAGCGCCGCAACCGGGTCGACTGGCTGGGCATGGCGTCGATGGTGCTCAGCGGTGTGGCGTCCGGGCTCAATGAATATAACAACCAGGTAAGGGCACAGAATATGGCGCGCGAACGCGCCCGCACCCGCGAGAATCTGGCCCGTATCGAACGACAGGCAAGCTGGAATCGCGAGCGCGAAGCCCGCAAAGCAAACCGCAATGGCAGCCGGGTACAGAACGCAGCGGGTTCGCGCCAGCGGGCGGCAGGATCCTCTTCTGCCGGAAGCAGGTCCGGCAGCGGGACCACATCCCAGAACAGCGCCCCGTCCCGGTCAGCATCATCGGGTTCATCCGGCAGCAGCCGGTCCCAGCCGCAGAATCCGTCGTCGATGCGTCTGGAGTTCTGCGGTCGCGATGCTGAGGATTCGCGGATGTTTCAGGAGATGCAGGCAGAGCTGAAACGCCTCTTTGCGATCGACGAAACCGGTATGTCCTTCAAGGAGAAATCAAAAATAACCGGACAGATGAACGCCGCGCACGGACGCTATGCCGCCTATGAGGAGCAGCGCCGGCGGGAATGCAATCCGGGCGGAACCAAACCGTCGCGGGTTATCCGCGAATAGGCCGGTGGCACGGAGCTAAACTGGCCGCCAACCGGTCAAACCAGCTGCGTCATAGGGGCCCGGAAGGCGGAGCCAGCGCCGAGGCTATACCGGTGGTTTCAGCAAGCAAAATGATGGACTCACCTATCCCTGTAATTTGGGGCCCGCGCAGCCTCTGCCCGGCCAGGCGATCAGGCCGCGTTCATGCGGTGCACCGCGGTCTCCACGCGATTGCGGCCGCTTGATTTGGCCTGCCGCAGCGCGTTGTCGGCCATTTTCACAAGATCTTCTGCGCCACAATGCTCGGGCAGACTGGCGACGCCAACCGACACGGTGATCGGCCCCAATTCGTCGCTGCCATATTGGATCCTGAGATCGCTGATCCGCTCCCGAATGTCCTCAGCGCGCGCCAAAGCCGCGTTGGACCCGACGCCCGGCATCAGCAGCACGAACTCTTCGCCGCCGTAGCGGAAGGCGGCCTTGTCGTCGCGCGTGAGATCCCGCAACGTGCTGCCCACCTCGCGCAGCACGGCGTCGCCGGCATCATGGCCAAAGCGATCGTTGAACTGTTTGAAATGATCAACATCGATCATCAGGCAACTTATCGGCTCGTTCAGTCGTTCGGCCTCGGCGAGTTCGTGTTTCAGCACCGCATCCAATTGCCTGCGGTTGGCAAGGCCCGTGAGCGGGTCAGCCATCGCCATCTCGCGCAGCGCGTCCCGCAAACGCATATTTGCCAGCGCCAAACCGATATTCTCGGAGAGCATGCGAAGCCGGATTTCAGGAACTTCGGCCATCTCTTCTTCCGGGTTGACCGGCTCAAAATAGAGCAATCCAAGCGTCTCCTGCTGGATAGTCAACGGAAGACAGATGGAATCGATCAGGGGATCATTACCAAGCTGCAGATGTTCGCAGGGGACGTCTACCGCCTTACCACCCGGCCGATGCGGCAGGCCGCGACGCAAGCCCCAACAGGACAGCGCCGAAAATTCGGATCGCGAATAGCCAGGCGAGAGCCAGGAGCAAGCCTCCACCATGGCGTTGCGCGATGCGTCGAGCAGGTAGAGCCGTCCGGCGAGGCCCGGCACGATTTCGGGGGCAAATCGCTGAATGACTTCCTTTAGATCAGCCATGCTGTCGCACCCCTGCATCCGCTGCGTCATCCGGGACAGCAAATCTCTGGTCAAACGCTCGGCGTCGCGCTCAACCTCAAGCCGCTGGCGCTCGATTGCGTTCTCGCGGTAAAGTTCGATAGCATCGGCCATATCCCCGATCTCGTCAATCTGATCATTGGTCGGCGCTTCAACTGTATAGTCCTGCTCGGCCAACCGCTTCACCACATCACTCAGTCGCACCACCGGTCGCAGCACGCGGCGTTTAAATATGAAGTATAACACAAACAAAAAGAGCAGGCCGGTCAAGGCAAGGACGATTTCCGATACCGTCTTCCATGCACGAGCAATTGCCGCCGCTTTTTTCACTTCAGCGCCAGTCCGCTCATCCAGCCGATACTGAAACCGATCAATCATCGCTTCGACCCGGTTGAGCTCTCGCTCATATTCGGCCCCGAACATGATTTGCCGGGCCCTGTCCGTATCACCGCTTTGTTGTGCCGCCAGCGCAGCAATTTGCTGAACGTGGAGGCTGTCGACCCAACGCAAGGCCTCTTCGAGCGACTTAAGTTCATCAGGTCCGGCCCCCGCGTCATCGACATCACGCAAGCGGTCTTCCACTTCCTTCAGCTCCGCTGCAGTCCGTTGGTAGACCGCGAGATGCGTGGGATCCTCGGTGATGACATATTGGCGCGCCTGTCCGGTCAGCGCAAAAGCGTCATGCTCCAGATTATGTGTTGCCTTGTCCAGCCGATAGCGCTGCGCTTCGGCAGCACGTTCCTGATCCAACGCGTTGGAAGCCATGAGCATCGTGGTGCCCGAGATTACGGTCAGGACTACTGTCGTACCATAAGCCCAGTTTGTAATAGTCGCTAATTTCATCACTACGTTCTAGCGTTTAATTACATCGGAAACGTTAATGGCGGCGCGGTGAAGCCGGTGTGGAGGGTTCCGGTGCATGCGACATCCAGCAGTCTGACCCGCCGGGCAGGATCGGAGGTTTTATTCCGGGCGCACTTGGCCTAGCTGCTGCCGCCGACTTCAACCGATTTGCCCAGTATCGCCTCGACATAGACGCGCTGCACCGTCACGAACAGCACGATGGTCAGCGGCGCAGCGAGCAGAACGCCGATGAAGCCGAACAGCAGGCCGCACGCCAGCACTGCGAACAGCAGCACCGCCGGCGGCACATTGACCGCCTGTTTCTGGATCATCGGTTGCAGAAAATTGCCCTGCAGCTGCTGGATTCCGAGGAACAACAGCACGGTCCACAGCGCGGTCATCGGCGAGACCGTGAAGGCGAGCAGCGCGGCCGGCACGCCGGCGATCACCGGACCGACCATCGGGATCACATCGAGCAGGCCGGCAACCACCGCCAGGCCACCGGCGGCAGGGACGCCCAGCAGTTCGAGACCGAGCCAGGTCAGCGCACCCACCACCAGCGAGGAGACCGCCTGGCCCATCATCCAGCCGCGCAGACCCTTGCCGCTGTCGTCGAGTGCTCTGGCGGTGGTCGGTTCTGCGCGAGCCGGCATCAGCATCAGCAGGCCGCGACGATAGGTTGCCGGATCGCTGGCGAGAAAGATCGCGCCAACAACGACCAGCACGAAATCGGCAATGCCGCTGCCCGCAGCGAGAGCGAAGCCACCAGCGCTGGACAGGATCCGGGATATGTCCTGGCTGCCGGTCTCGACCAGTTCGCGCGCCTTGTCACCCATGCCATATTGGTTGAGAAATTGCTCGACGCTCTGCACCGCTTGCGGAACGGTGGCGCGAATGGTTTCGAATTCGTTGGTGATTTGCGAGCCGAACAGCAGGAAGGCACCTGCGAACAAGGCGAACAGGCCGGTGACAGAGAGGGTCAGGCCAAGCCAGCGAGGCATGCCGGTGACGCGGCAAAGCCAGCTGGCAATCGCATCGAACACCGCGGCGATCACGACCGCCGCGAACACCAACAGGAAGAAGCGGATCAGCTCGACCGCAAGCCAGGCAAGACCGCCGATCGCAACGATGATCAGAACAGCAGTGGCTATCTCGCCAGCGCTGCTGCGGGTCGGCCGCGACGCGTCTGGTCCCGAACCGGGGGTTGTGTCGGATTTTTCTGGCGTGTCTGAATTATCTGGCATGACGCATATTAGCGAGCGAATGCGGCGGTGCAAGCCCGCAGCAAGGACAGCGGCGCTGGCCGACCGCCCCCCTCTATAACCCTTGACCAGCTGCTGCCTATTTAGCTAGTCAGTTAAATTACGCGGTCGGGTTACCGTCCGGTAGTTTTGGGAGACGGGTTATGCGCAGGCTGGGTTTGTTGTTGATGCCATTGATGCTGGTGGCTTGCGAAAGTCAGACCAGCGCGCCGGAAGCCCCGGAAGAGACGGTGGAAGCCGGTTGGAACAGCATCGGATTTGATGCCAAGGAACAACGCTACAGCCCGCTCGACCAGATCAATGACAGCAATGTGGACAAACTCGGCATCGCCTGGTTCAAGGATCTGCCCGATGCGCGCGGCCAGGAAGCGACCCCGATCGAGGTCGACGGCAAGCTGTATATATCCACCGCCTGGTCGAAGGTCTTTGCCTATGATGCCAAGTCCGGCGAAGAGCTGTGGTCCTATGACCCGGCGGTTGACGGCGCCAAAGCGGTTGATGCCTGCTGTGACGTGGTCAATCGCGGCGTCGCGATCAGTCGCGGCAAGCTGTTTTTCGGCACCATCGACGGTCGGCTGATCGCGCTCGACGCGAATACCGGCGCGCGCCTGTGGGAAACCCAGACCACCGACAACAGCAAGCCCTATACGATCACCGGCGCACCGCGCGTGGTCAAGAATATGGTGATTATTGGCAATGGCGGTGCCGAATTCGGCGTACGCGGCTATGTCTCCGCCTACGATACACGGGACGGGCAGCTGAAATGGCGTTTCTACACTGTGCCCAATCCGGAAGGAAAGCCGGATGGCGCAGCGAGCGACGAAATTTTCGCCAAAGCGGCAGCCCAGACCTGGGGCGATGGCGAGTGGAAGGAATCCGGCGGCGGCGGCACCGTATGGGACAGCATCGTCTATGACGAAGATCTCGACCAGCTCTATTTCGGCGTCGGCAACGGCAATCCCTGGAACCACGGTCTGCGCTCCGGCGGTGAAGGCGACAATCTGTTTCTGTCCTCGATCGTCGCGGTCAATCCCGATACCGGCAAATATCTCTGGCACTATCAGGAAACGCCGGCGGAAAGCTGGGACTATACCGCCACCCAGCATATCATCCAGACCGAAATGCCGATCGACGGCAAGATGCGCAAGGTGCTCTACCATGCCCCGAAGAATGGCTTTTTCTTCGTCATCGACCGGCTCGACGGCACGCTGATCAGCGCCGAACCCTTTGTTGAAGGGATCAACTGGGCGGAAGGCTATGACCTGACCACGGGCCGGCCGATCGAGAATCCCGACGCGCGTTTCTACAAGACCGGGAAGCCTTTTATTGCCATCCCGGGCGCTCTCGGCGCGCATAACTGGCATCCGATGAGCTACAATCCGAACACCGGGCTGGTCTATATTCCGGCGCAACAGATTCCGCAGGGCTATGAAGTGCCGGTCACGGAAATCGACAAGAAGCGCGAGCGGCTCGGTTTCAATGTCGGCATCGGCTGGTCGATAGCCCAGCTGCCCGATGACAAAGAGGTCTACAAGGCGGCGATTGCCGCGACCACCGGAAAGCTGGTCGCGTTCAATCCGAAAACCGGCAAGGTCCAGTGGAGCTTTGATTATCCGGCGGCTTGGAACGGCGGCACAATGACGACGGCGGGCAATCTGGTGTTCCAGGGCACCAGCACCGGTTTCTTCAAGGCCTATACGGCAGATACCGGAAAGGAACTGCTGCGCATGCCGATGCAATCGGGGATCGTCAGCGCGCCCTCCACCTATATGATTGACGGCGAGCAATATATTGCCTTCCTCACCAGCAAGGGCGGTGCCTTTCCGCTGGTCGCCGGGGTCGCTGGCGGAGTGACGCGGCAGGTCCCCAATATCCCGCGGCTGGTGGTGCTGAAGCTCGGCGGCAAGACGAAGCTGCCGCCGCTGCCGGACAAGGGCGAAATCACCTGGGACCCGCCAGCAGAGACCGGCACGCCGGAACAGATTGCTGCAGGCAAGGGACTGTATGGCCGCAACTGCATCGTCTGCCATGGCGACAGCGCGGTCGGCAACGGCTTTACGCCGGACCTGAGAATCAGCGGCGTTCTGGGCGACAAGGACGACTGGGCATCGGTGGTCACCAGCGGCTCCCTGAAACAGCACGGGATGGTCGGCTTTGCCTCGCAGCTCAGCCCCGAGCAGGTCGAGAATATCCGCCACTATGTGGTCAACCGCTCGAACTGGACCAAGGAGAACCTGCCGGAGATGACGGCACCGACCGTCCGCTGACTGTGGCGGGCGTTCGAGCGACGAATGACTGCCCAAATTATGGACATTTACCCCTGTAAATGCCTGTTTTTTGGGCGGCATTGTCAGCCGCTGGATTAACCATTAGCACTAGATCCAAGCATTCCGGTGATTCTGTTCACGAATCAATTCTGGCATGGTAATTGAAAGGAATCGGGCAATTGTGCCCGGCTGATGGCCGGCTCTTGCTATGCAAGGGGAATAGCCAGAGCAGAGGTACACGGGGACGTTTAAAAATGAAAAAAATAGAAGCGATAATCAAGCCGTTCAAGCTGGATGAAGTCAAGGAAGCGCTGCACGAAGTGGGCGTTTCCGGAATCACCGTCACCGAAGCCAAGGGCTTTGGTCGCCAGAAAGGCCATACCGAGCTGTATCGTGGCGCGGAATATGTCGTCGATTTCCTGCCGAAGGTGAAGCTGGAAGTGGTCGTCGAGGATGGTCTTGCAGACCGCACCGTCGAAGCGATTTCCGCCGCAGCCCAGACCGGTCGCATCGGTGACGGCAAGATTTTCGTCATTCCGGTTGAATCGGCGCTGCGCATCCGGACCGGAGAGCGCGACAACGACGCCATCTAGATTTTTCCTTTTCGCCAACAATCCAATCCAACAAGAACCAAGGGACCAAAATATGGGCAATTCAGCATCCGACATTACCAAAATGATCAAGGAAAACGATATCGAGTGGGTCGATGTCCGGTTCACCGATCCGCGCGGCAAATGGCAGCATCTGTCGATGTGCGCTGAGGTCATCGACGAAGATGTCCTGGAAGAAGGGTTCATGTTCGACGGCAGCTCGATTGAAGGCTGGAAAGCGATCAACGAGTCCGACATGATCCTGCGCCCCGACCTGGACGCGGTCTATATCGATCCGTTCTCCGCAACCCCGATGATGATCCTGGTATGCAACATCGTCGAACCGGGTGACGGTTCGCTCTACAGCCGCGATCCGCGCTCGACTGCGGTTCGGGCAGAAGCCTATCTGAAGTCGACCGGCATCGGCGACACCATCTATGTAGGACCGGAACCCGAGTTTTTCATGTTTGACGATGTCAAATTCGAAAACGGCTATGATCGCTCCAGCTTCCAGATCGACGATATCGAATTGCCGACCAACAGCGGTAAAACCTACGACGTCGGCAATATGGGCCACCGCCCGCGCGCCAAAGGCGGCTATTTCCCGGTTGCTCCGGTCGACAGCTGCATGGACATCCGCGCCGAAATGGTTGCGACCATGCTGGAAATGGGCTTGCCGATGGACAAGCATCATCATGAAGTCGCCTCGGCGCAGCACGAGCTTGGCATTACCTTTGGCACGCTGACCCAGACCTGCGACCGGACCCAGGTCTACAAATATGTCGTGCAGCAGGTTGCCCATGCCTATGGCAAGACCGCAACCTTCATGCCGAAGCCGATCAAGGACGACAACGGCAGCGGCATGCACACGCACATGTCGATCTGGAAAGATGGCAGCCCCCTGTTCGCGGGCAATGAATATGCCGGTCTGTCGGAAATGTGCCTCCACTATATCGGCGGCGTGATCAAACATGCCAAGGCGGTCAACGCCTTCTCCAACCCGACCACCAACAGCTACAAGCGACTGGTGCCGGGCTTTGAAGCACCGGTGTTGCTCGCTTATTCGAGCCGTAACCGTTCCGCATCCTGCCGTATTCCTTATGGCGCGGGTGACAAGGCGAAGCGCGTAGAGTTCCGCTTCCCCGATCCATTGGCCAACCCTTATCTGTCAGCGGCAGCCTTGCTGATGGCGGGTCTCGACGGCATCGAGAACAAGATCCACCCCGGCGACGCGATGGACAAGAATCTCTATGACCTGCCACCGGCAGAGCTGGCCGAAGTGCCGACTGTCTGCGGTTCGCTGCGCGAGGCGCTGGAAGCGCTGGAAGCAGATCACGAGTTCCTGCTCAAGGGCGATGTCTTCTCCAAGGACCAGATCGACGCCTATGCCGAACTGAAATGGGAAGAAGTCAGCCGCTGGGAAACCCAGCCGAGCCCGGTCGAATTCGACATGTATTATTCGAGCTGATACCAGCGATCAGATTGCAAACAGCAAGCCCGGGGCAAGCGATTGCTCCGGGCTTTTTTGCGTCTGGAGCTCGTGCGTGCGGCTGTGATCCGCACCGCCGTTCCGGCTGGCGCTCGCTATTTTAATAACAAATAACGTTGCACTGTTGACAATGATAATGATTATCAATAGCGCGCTCCTATCGCTAACTGATGGGGAATATTTGTGTCTGATTCTAAAGTCTCTCGCCGCGCCGCTTTCGGCACCGGTTCAATCGCCGCTGCCATGCTGATGGCGGTGCCCGGCACCGCCTTTGCCGCCGAGGATACAGGGGCTAACGAAGCCGCAGATGAACAGATTGTCGTCATCGGCAGAGGGGAAGAGATTGATCTGGCGACCATGCGGGGCCCCCTGATCGACGCACCACAGACCATCAATATCGTGGACAGAGAGGTTCTGGATGACCGGCAAGCGACGACGCTCGCCGATGCCCTGCGCAATGTCGCGGGCGTAACCACTGCGGTCGGTGAAGGCGGCACAGTCAATGGTGACCAGTTCTTCATTCGCGGTCAGGCAGCACGCGACGACATTTTTACCGATGGCCTGAGAGACTTCGGCGCCTTTACCCGCGATGCGTTTAATTATGAATCCGTGCAGGTGCTGAAAGGATCGTCCTCCACGGCATTGGGTCGCGGCGTATCCGGCGGAGCGATCAACACGCAATCGAAGCGGGCGCTTGCCGAAGACAGATATAGCTTCAATGTGGCAGGCGGAACCGATGATTATCTTCGCGGCACGGCGGATGCCAATCTGGCCCTGAGCGACAGCAGCGGTCTCCGGCTCAATCTCATGGGCCATACGGCCGACACGGCAGACCGGGACGATATCTATTCCAATCGCTTTGGTTTTGCTGCGGCGCTTGGCTTCGGGATCGGAAATGACACGAATTTCGACCTGATCTTTTTCCATCAGGATGAAGACAAGCGCGTGGATTACGGTGTGCCGATCATCCGCACCAGCGATCCGACCGATATCGAGCGGCCGGCGCCGGAATTCGGGGTACCGCGCTCCAACTTTTATGGCTTTGCTGCAGACCGCGACAAGGTCACGGTCAACACGCTGACGGCGCGCTTTGCCCATCAGGCCAATGACTGGATCAGCCTTACCAGCGACACCAAGGTTGGCGTGTACACGCGCGAATTCCGGCAGACGCCGACCAGTTGCAATGATGCCTGCGGTGATGCCCTGCTGGATGGTGATCCGCTCACCGTACCAACGGTTTCAGCGAGTGCACGCGGTCTTCAGGACCAAACGACACGCGGCATTCAGAATGTCTCTACCGCTCTGATCGAAAAATCTCTTGGCAGTCTGCGCAATGAGCTGATCATCGGCTGGGACGTTTCCTACCAGACCAACAAGCGTTCCGATACACAGCGGTCGGCCAGCACCGTGTCTCGGCCGCTGCTCAACCCGTCAGCGGTGGGAGCGCCTGTCTATCCTTCGGCAGTTTACCGGTTCCGCGATTCAGAAGCGACGGACATCTCGCTGTTCGTTGACGAGCGTTTGTGGCTGACACCTCAACTGTCGATCAACGCCGGCGTGCGCTATCAGCATTTCAAGACCAAACAGGATACGGTCGAGCTGACGGGTAGTCGCGGAGAAGCGCTAACGTCGTGCAACGGCGCCACCGGCAGCTTTACGACCTGCTTCACCCAGGCGGAAGCCACGAGTGACTTGTGGAGCCCGAAGGCGTCCATCATCTGGGAGCCATCAGACAATGCAAGCGTGTATCTGTCGTACAGCAAGGCTGCGGTGCCACCGGGCAATTCGCTCAGCAATGGTAGCCTGTCCACGCCTGCGGCCAATGGCGGTGTCGACAGAAATGACCTAGATCCCGAAAAGACCGAAACATTCGATCTGGGCGTAAAAGTGAATCTGTTCGGTAACAAGCTGCTGGTGCAAAGCGCGATCTATCAGATCAACCGCGACAATGCGCGAGAAGTCGATCCTGTTACCAACGTGACTGTCGTTTCTCGCGAACCGAAACAGCGCCTGCGCGGATTTGAACTGGGTGCCAGCGGGGCGGTAACTTCCGATCTGCTGCTGACGCTGAACTATTCCTATGTTGATGCGGAGATCACCGAAGCCTTCACGCGCTCCGGCGACCCGGATACCGCAGCTCTCGGACAGCAGGTTCGCTATGTACCGAAACATTCCGCTAGTCTGTGGGCGGCCTATAAGCCGGTGGGGGGAAGTCTGAAGGGTCTGGAAGTTGGCGTTGGCGGGAATTACCAGTCGAAAGTATTCCTCAACAGCCAGAATACGCAGGTCGCGCCATCCTATGTAGCGGTGGACGGGTTACTGGCCTATGATTTTGGAAATTACCGGATTGCAGTTAACGGTTATAATCTGACCAACAAGCTCTATTATTCGCAAGTGAACAGCAGCCGTGTTGTTCCTGCTGCTGGCCGGTCATTCCTGGCAAGCTTTGGAGTTTCGTTCTGAACCGGCGGTTCCAAGAAGAAAGTGATTAGATGCTGTTACACATCCCGTCCGTCCTGAAGCCTGAAGAGGTACAACATCTGCGCAAGACTCTTGCCGAAACAGAATGGGTGGACGGGAATGTGACGTCCGGCGCACAAGCGGCGCTGGCGAAGCATAATCTGCAAGTGCCAGAGGACGCACCGGAAGCCAAAGCCCTGGGCGAGATCATCTTGCGCGCCCTCGGCAGCAATGCGATGTTCAATTCGGCCGCCCTGCCCCATCGCGTCTTCCCGCCGTTGTTCAACCGCTATGACGAAGGCATGGGCTTTGACAGCCATGTCGACAATGCAATCCGCTATATCGGTTCCGCGCGGCAGCGGATCCGGACGGACCTGTCCTCCACCTTGTTCCTGACCGATCCGGAGGATTATGATGGCGGCGAGCTGGTGATTGAAGATCATTATGGTGAGCAACGGGTAAAACTGCCTGCAGGCGACATGGTCCTCTATCCCGCCGATAGCCTGCACCGGGTCGAGCCGATTACGCGGGGCAGGCGGTGGGCGTCATTCTTCTGGACCCAGTCGATGGTGCGCGATGACAGCGACCGGGCCCTGCTCTACCGTTTTGATCAGTCGATCACCCTCGCCCGGCAAGAATTGGGCGACAAGCATACCAGCGTGCTCGGACTGACTTCAACTTTCCATAACTTATTGCGAAAATGGGCGGATTTATGACGGTGACTTCCACGACGACGAAAAAGAGGAACCAGTCCGGACTGCTGTTTGTTCCGCGCCAATGGCAGCGGGCCGCTGCCATCCGCTGGTTGAAACGCACCCACGCATGGACGGGCTTTTGGGGTGCATTGCTCTTTTTGATGCTGGGCGTGAGCGGCATATTGCTCAATCACCGCAGCATCTGGAAAATCGAGACCGGCGAGCCCATCGAAGTGAGCGCAATGGATATCGCCGTTCCGGCCGGATCGATCAAGGACGAGGCCGCACTGGGCAAATGGGCCCAGGCCGAATTCTCCCTGAATAGCGAACCGCGCCCGCCGCGAGGGAAAGGTAACCGCAGGGGAGAGAACAGGGATCGGGAATCCGCCAAACGGTTTATGGGCAAGGAACGCGCGGAAGCAAAAAAATGGGAATTGAGCTTCAACCACGCCAATGGCCGTCTCACCGTCGAACATGTGAAGGGCTCCGCCAGCGTGTCGGTCAAGCAAACCAGCCAGAACCTCTGGGGCTTCCTCAAAAATCTGCACAAGGCCTCTGGCGTCGGCCTGGCTTGGGTCTTGTTGATGGACACGATAGCAGGAGCGCTTATCGCCATGAGCATCACCGGGTTTTTGCTGTGGACCAGATTGCACGGCAGTCGGCTGCTTGCCGGAGCCATTGTGGGTGGCAGTCTCGCTCTTTCCGTCACCGCACTCTGGCCATTTATGCTATAGCTTTTTACCCGCGGCGCCTGACGCTTTCGCTATGTGTTTTTGTGCCGGAACCAGAAGCTCCATACGGCGAGACTGCCGAGCAACGTGAGAGTCAGGCCGGTGAGCGTCTGCAGCAGTTTATAGGCCCATCCACCGACCTTGGCGGCGTGCAGCGGATAAGCGAGATTGAAGGTCTTTAGCCCCACCGGATGCCGGTTCGCATCGCGGGAGTCGATCAGCCGAGCGGTGGCCGGATCGAACCAGAGCAAAGTGCGGCCATTGGGCAACCATTCCGACGGCTGCTTCATTCTGAGAGCGACCAGATCACTCGGCTCTCTGGGGAAGCTGGTGATACGCAGTTCCGCCTGCGGGAAGCGCTGTTCGGCGGTTCGGTATATGCTCGCCCAGTCGATGTTGTCCGCCGGTCCGCCCTTCACCTGTGGCGGCGCGGTGGCGGCCTGTATGTCCTCGATCGATGACAAAGGCGAGAGCAGGAAATAGGCGACGGGACGCAAGGTCAGCATGACCCCGGTCAGCATGGTCAGGACAAGCAGCGGTGCCATCATGGTGCCGAGATCGCGATGCTGGCGAATGATGGCGCTGCGGGTCATGCGCGCCGGCCACAGGCGCAGCTTGAAAGTTCTCCGGGTGCGCCACCACAGGATCAGGCCGGTTACTACAAAAGCGAGGCCGATCAGCCCGGCGATGCCGGCAAACAGTTCCCCGGTATCGCCGATCAGCAGATGGTGGTGCAGATCAAACAGAAATGTCTCGGGCCTGTCCCAGGATGAGTTCCATCCGGCGAGGAACCGGCCCGACTGGTCCGCATAGAAGCCGCCGCCATCGGTATCGGACAGGCTGTTCAGCGCCAAGCCGTCATGCGCGAAGATGATATTCCGCGGCGTGCCCGAAGCCGATTCCAGCATGGTACCGGTGATGGCGGCATAGTGGGCCGCGCCGGATATCGGCGCCGCATTGCCTCCGCCCAGCGTCAGTCCCAGATATTGCTCTTTCCAGAGCAGCAGGGTTCCGGTTGCTCCCAGCAGGGCGAGGAGCAACCCGATCAGGCCGCCGGTCCAGCGGTGCAGCCAGGCCAGCAGCCGCATTAAAAGCGCCAGTCCCACCCCAGCGTGATCGTGCGTCCGCGGCCGGCGAAGAAACGATCATTGTCGGTGGTACGCACGGTGTCACTGTCGTAACTGATATAATATTCGTCGAACAGATTCTGGGCGGCCAGGCTGAAGGCACCCCAACCGGTCTCGTAACGCAGCAGCGCGTTGACGATGGTATAGCCTTCAAAATCGGCGCTGGCCGGTTGGCCTTCGAAGCGGCGGGAGAGATAATATTGTCCCTGCACGCGTGCCGACAAAGGGCCGCTCGCATAGTCGGCCGAGAGGTTGAGCCGGTCAGGCGAGATATTGCTGCCGTCGAGCTCATCATCGACCGCGCCGTCACCGTCGGTATCCACTCGCCCGCTGAGATTGCTGTAGCCGACGCCCAGTTTCAGGCCCGGCAATGGCGTTTCGACACCGAGATTGATTTCCAGCCCCTGGATCTCCACCGCCTCGCGGCGCACGTCGAAAATGCCGTCTGCATTGAGCACCAACCGCTGGCCGAAATCGCTCGACGACCAGAAATAGGTCACACTCGCATCCAGTGGCCCGCGCTTGACCTCCAGCCCTAGTTCGCGGTTGTCGGAAATGATCGGAGTGACGTCGAGAAAATTGTCGATGCTGACGCCGGGAGTCGTGATCCCGCGCAAGATCCGTCCGACATCGGGCACCGTATAGCCTTTCGAATAGCTGCCATAGGCGCGAATGCCTCGGACCGGCTCGATGATGATGCCTGCGTTGGGCAGCCATTTGTCAAATTCCGGACTGCCACCGGACACCGCAGTACTGCCAGCACTCGCGATGGTGGTGAAATCGTCCACCTTCAGCTGGACATTTTCCCAGCGGACGCCGCCAGCCAGTGTCACCAACCGGTCAAACAGGCCCAGATTGACCTGGCCGAAGGGTGCAAGGCTGCGAAATTGGGTTTCGGGCACCCAGGCACGGTCGGTCTGGACCAGAACCTGCTCGGTGCTGTCGAACAAAGTGTCAAAACCGGCCGTCACGGTCAGATCGCGGAGGATTTCGCGCTCATAGGTGACCTTCCCGCCGATTTTGCGCGAGCGGTTGGCAGACTGTTCGAACAGGTTGCCGGTCGGGTCGATGGCCGGATCCTGGAAGGTGCCAAAAACGCCGCCGCCAAACACGTCGCGCGACCGGTTGAAGAAGGCCTGCAGCGTAAAGGTACCGCCAGCGAGATCGTCATCCGTGAGCGACAGCGACACCAATTCGTTGCGGTTCGACGGTGGATCGCCGGGTGTGGAACCGCGCACCGAGGTGGATGGAATATTGGCGGCGCGATCACCGCTGACGCTGACATAATTGGCATTGCCCTCAAGGCTGAACCGGTTAGCGACCAGTTCGAGCCGGGCGCTGTCCGACAGCTGGTAACCGAAGCGGCCGAATATCGACCAGCTGTCGCTGTCCTGGATATCGCCCTGCGTACCATCGACACCGACGCGGTTGCCGTCACCGTCAAAAAAGATCCCGCGGCGTTCCACGGTTGCACCGAGGCTCGCGTCGAAAGCTCCCGCCCGGTAGCTGACCAGACCGCCCGCCTTGCCGCCGAGCCCCTCGCCCTGGAAATCGTCACCGCCCGAGCCCTGCAGCAGCACCCGTCCGCTCAGGCCATCCTCGGAAGGGGCTCCGACCAGCACCTGATTGATAACCCCGCCGGTGGCGCCGATGCCCTGCAACGCGTTCGAGCCGTAGATCAGCTCCACCCGGTCGACAAAAAACGGATCAATCGTATAGCCATCGCGCGAACCGTCGCGGATCGGGGTCGACTGCGGCACGCCATTGATCGCGAACAAAGGGGCACGGCCGCGCAGGCTTTCGCCCGCTCCGCTCAGCTTTTGCCGGGTCGGAGAAAAGGAAGGCGACAGGGCCGATATCGCGTCGACCGTAGAACCGCTGATAGAAATCTGATCGGCCAGTTGCGCGCTATCGATGACATCGACCGTGATCGGCAGGGCACTGACTGGCAGCTGGCTGCGGGTCGCGGTGACGATGATCGGCTGGTCGTCATCATTGGTACGGGCACGGTCCGACGATTGCTGTTGCGCGACTGCCGGCGTGCCGACAATGGCCAACGGGAGGATCGCCAGAGGCGTCAATGTCCAAAACAAGTTCTTCATCTGTCTGCTAGCCCTATTTCCTGATTCGTTTGAACGCGGCGATTAGCCAGCAATTAATGCTATTGCAATTCATTCTCACACCTAGCGAGGAAAGTTTTCTGCCAGGGTCGCGTCTTTGTCGGGCTGATGGCTGGCGAAACACTGCTGGATGCAATGCAAGCCATGCTCTACGGCGCTCCACCGCCTGGCGTCGCCAAGCCGCGGTTCATCGGACGCGCCGATGATCCTTGTTCAACGGCACCTACGCGCTCTGGCGCCTTTGCTTACGTGTTTCTGCGCCGAAACCCGCGGCTCCATCCGGCGAGACTGCCCAGCAGAGTGAGACCCGGTGAGCATCTGAAGCGGTTTACAAGCCGATCCACCGGCCTGTTGCCGCGTGCAGCCGACAGGCAAGATTGAAGATCTTCAGAGCGACCGGACGCTGGTTCGGTTCGCTACGCGCTGGCAGCCGATCACACCGTCCTGCTGATGGGCGATATGTTTTCGAAGAACCAGATCGATCCAGACGTGAGATGAGAAGAAGTCAACCGCTGGGGGAACCACGCCGAAGTCCGGCGAGTTCGACAGATACCGTTCGTACTTATTGTTTTGCTTTCGATTGCAAATATGAAGCTCCGGCCAAGCGATTGCTACGACTTTGTGGTGGTTATACCCGGACGACTTTTAATATCGAGTCAATTTGTGTATGCTTGGCCGTCGCTAAACTAGGAATATCTCGCGGATCGAAAGCAATTCGCAAATAGATTTTCAGGAGGACAATAATGGCAAAGTCTAATCTACCGTCTGACGCGGAACGAGCCAGAATTTCCGAGCGGTTGTCTGAGGCCGAGACTTACGGCAAACCAAGAAACGTCTGGGTCGAAGACGGACATGTATTTGTCGAAGGCCATAACGGGGACGTGATCAGCATGACTCCTGAAGTTGCCATCGAAATGGGTCGCCTGCTCGGCAATGCCGGGGCGGATTCGCTCATGAACAAGATCATGGACCCAAGAGGACCGGTCGAGCCTGCATAAAGGTCTGCAAATCGACAACGGGATATACCGAAATAGAGTCATGTGTTGTCTATTTGAACGACATTTGAATTAATCAATATGTTAACCTTCAGTGCCCATAGAGTAAGATCACCAGTGGAGAGCACTTTTGAGATTAACAGCTAAGCTGCCTTCGCAGTTAATACCAGATCTGCAGGCTGAACAATTTCGGAACCTTTGTAAGCAAGTCCCTACACTTTACGGCGTGCTGTTAATCAACACGATCGTCTTATGTTATTCAGTATATGGTGCGGTACCGGCGTTATTGTCGATCGTGGTGCCGGGCATCTTTCTGTCACTGGTGGTAGTTCGCGCGACAATCTGGCTAGCCCGAAAAGATGACTCGCCCGGCGAAGAACGTATCACCAAATATTTACGGTCGACTACTGTGATCGCAGGCGTTGTCAGTATAGGGCTTGGCGTGTGGAGTGTGGCATTGCTGCAGTCGGACGGGGACGGACATTTCGTAACGCTGTTTATAGCTTTTGGTGCAATTGCATGCACCTACTGTCTCAGCAGTCTCCCCAAAGCCGCCTTCGCCACTGTGTTTTGCTCGACTACTCCGGTCATCTTCGAATTGCTGACGTCCGGCGTCCATATAGAAATAGCCGCAGGCGTGAACCTGCTGCTTATTTTTCTCCTGATCCTGCGTCTGGTGATGCATCAGTATAATTACCTTATCGAGAGCGTCACATCTCGCTCACAGGTCAAGGCGCTCGCATATTCAGATTCGCTGACTGGTCTGCCCAACCGCCGCGCTTTCACCGAGTGTCTCGAACAAACCGTCAACTCCGCATCCAAAAATGGCGAGGCCGTAGCCGTCGCACTGATCGATCTTGATGGCTTCAAAGCGATCAACGACACGTTCGGGCATGCCTCTGGCGATGACGTCCTGATCCAGGCCGGCGTCCGTTTGCAAAAGATATGTCAGGACTGTCAAATGGTCGCCAGACTGGGCGGTGACGAATTCGCCGTGTTGATGGTGGCAGACGAAGCGAGTGAGAAATTCGGTGACATAGGCAATAGACTGGTTCTGGAAATGAGCCGCCCATTCTCCTTGTCAGATTCGAACCTGCGGTTATCGGCATCTGTTGGACTTGCTAGCCCTTCCGAGCGGGATACATCCGCACTGGCGGTCATGTCGCGAGCCGACGTCGCCCTCTACGAGGTAAAAAACCGCGGCGGCAAGGCAATGTCCTGGTTCTTGCCCACCATGGCTGAGCGTTTGAAGCGACGCATCATTATCGAACAGTCACTCCGGGAAACCAATCCCGCGCCGATGATCGAGGTTGTCTTTCAACCAATCTTCGACGTGCAGACCAAGAAAATTGCCTGCTTCGAAGCGCTAGCACGTTGGAACCACCCGCAACTTGGACTAATTCCACCGCTCGAATTTATCGAAATCGCAGAACAAACGGACAGCATTGCTGCACTGTCTGAGCAAATTTTCGACGCTGCCATCCGCGAAGCAACGGGCTGGGACCCGGCAATAGGACTTTCCATCAACCTGAGCGGGGTGGATCTCAGCCGAGCGAGCACGCCATTGATGATTTTGTCGCTATGCAACCGCTACGGTTTCGATCCAGCGCGGCTTGAGGTAGAAGTGACCGAAACCTCGCTGCTGTCGGACTTCGATACGGCTCGTGAACAGCTCGACCTTCTGCGTAAGACAGGGATCCGGATTGCTCTCGATGATTTTGGCTCGGGGTTCGCGTCGATCACATATCTGCAGCAGATAAAATTTGACCGGGTGAAGATCGACGGCGAGTTGATCGCCGATATTATCCATTCTCGGGATGCACGGCGGCTGGTCCAGGGCATTATACAATTATGCTCGGCAATTGGCGCGCCCTCAACCGCCGAGAAGGTAGAGGGCAAAGATCAGGTTGCCGTACTGGGGGGATTGGGATGCGATCGGCTTCAGGGCTACTATCTCTCTCCTCCGGTAAGCAAGGATAAGGCGCGGGATCTTGCAAACAGCCAAAAGCTTGCTGCCTGACGCTCTATTGATGCTGTTATCGTTTCGGGAAGCCATCGAAGCGCCGGAGACGGAACAAGCCCCGCAGACTGCCGGAAACGCTTGTACTTGCCATGCCGCTTTACTCCCCGTTGCCGATAGCGCTAATAATCCTTGCTGACGCGCACGTTGGCGCTTTGGCGGCCGAGGGTTGAGATGCTCGAGAGGATCGAAAGCCAGCGGGTGATCTGATATTCGAGCTGGGTCGCGCTATAGCCCTTGCCGTCGGTGATCAGCTCCACATAAGCGCGGCGAGTGATATATTTGCCTGCCGCGATCGACGTTCCAGAGCCGGTTTCGGTGTCGGAGGGAAGGATGCGCAAGCGGTCGAGACCAACGGCCTTGCGCAGCTGGTTTATCGGATCCAGCCCGCCGCCGCTATTGAGCGAGGCCACCGCTGCCGCCAGCTGCACCGCTTCGGGTGCGGACAGATCGGCGATCGATGCGCCGAACAATATCCGCGAGAGCAGTTCGTCCTGCGGCAGCGCCGGGATGCTGGCAAAGGCGATTTCCGGTTCATTGCCCGTGCCGGTGACCTTGATCGTGGCATTGAGGCCAGTGAGGTTGGCCTCTGCCTCGATATCCAGATTGGGATCGACTGGCTGGTTGCCGACAAAGCGGATTGTGCCGCGTTCCAGGCGGAAGCGTCGTCCGGCGAAGGTGTAATTGCCCTGGATCAGATTGGCCGCGCCGACCATCGCAAAATTGTCGACCGGCCCATAGATTTTGAGATCGGCGCTCCATTCGCTGTCCAGTCCCAGCCCCTCGACCCGCAACCGGTTCGGGACTCTCGCGGACAAGTCAAAGCGCCAAGGCCGATCGCGAATCCGCACCGGCCGTTCGTCGGCACGACGATTGATCTCGCGCGTCCGGATATCGGGGAGATTGGCAGACGCACTGGCCCGGCCAAAACGGAAGAAACTCCGGTTCAGGGTCACTTCACCGGAAATCAGGCCGCCGTCCGTCCCACTGCGAATCTTGATCGGGCCGGTCACGGTGGCGGAAAAATCATCGCGTGCAATCAGGGCAGCGCGCTCGGCATTCACGTCCATCGTGATACCGATACCTTCGCCTCTAGCGACCGCAAAGTTGAAACTGCCGGCACCGCTCACCGTGCCGCCGCCAGCGGTAACGCCAGTCAGATTGGGTAAAACGAGACGCGAGCCGTCAAACCGGCCAACCGCCTTGATATTGGAAACGACGGTGCCCGTCAGAGGGCTTTCGAGGCGCGCGTTACTGGTCCTGACTTGCCCCCTGATCTTAGGATCGGCGAGACTGCCCCCGACATCAGCACTGGCCGCGACCGGTCCTGTCAGGTCAAAGGTTTCGACACCGGTAAGCCGCCAGAGGCTTTCCGCACCGCCGTTGAATCGCGCCTGGGCAAATAGCGGCTTGCGCAACAGCTCATCCTGCCAGCGGCCGCTACCGAGCCCCGTCACCCGCCCCTGAAAACGACCGAGAGTTTTGCCGTCCGGAGATCTTATTATGCCTCGCGCTGCTGCATTGCTTTGGGATATGGAAATGTTGAGGCCGAGATCCACCGGGGCAGAGGTCAGGATCAGACCGGACCGAGTTAATCCCTTGACTGTAAGTCTGGCATCTCCGACCGGCACTCGGGCGCCCGACTGGGTTAAGGTGACCCTGCCCTCGACGGTCCCACCGAGCCCGAGGGCGGGATAGCCGATATCGAGCAGCGACAGCGGCATCTTTGTCATGGTCAGCTTAAGGCGGGATTCCCCGCTTCCCCAGCGACCGGACAGTCGGGCGGAACCGCTGCCGTAACTGATCGTGGCCGGAGAGGCCGTCCACCCGTCATCGACACGGCGAAGTTCGAGCGGGCGCACCAGCCGCAAATTACGGCCTTCAAACTGGCCGGCACCCGTGATCCGGTAGCGATCGGGCGTGATATCCGCTTTTGCCAGAAACTCGAAGGTGCTGCCGCGGGTTCCGGCGATGTTGAAGGTTGCTGCGCCGCTGCCATCGGTCAGCTTGGCGTTGGCGGCAATCCGCCCGACGATCAGTTCGCCTCGGCTGATGCCCTGCGCGCGAAGGGTCGCATCGACGTTGGAGCGGCCATCGATCAGCACGATATCCGCATCGAGTACGGCGCTACGGATGAAGACCGGCGGATTGCCATCAAAGCGCGCATTTTCGGCCTTGAGATCGGCGCGGATCAACTGCTGCCCGTTGCCCGGCCGGAACAATATATCGCCATTAACGCCGCCGCCGCTGACCGTCAGCGTGCCGTCGAGGCCGGCTGCGGTGGGTTTGATCCTGCCGGTCGCCAGCGTGTCGGACACCAATATCCGGTCAACCTGAACCGCCGTATCCTGACCAGCGGTAATCAGCACGGTCCCGTCGCTGCTGAATGGTCCCAGCGTCGAACCACCGGACGCCGTATAGGCAAATCCGTCGGGTACCGGCACAAGCTTCAGACTGACGGCCGACAGGCCCGCAGCAGGTAGCGGACTGTCGAGCAGGAGCGCGATATCCGGCCGCGCCAGTGGTCCGTCGAGCTGCAGATCAAAGTCACCGTAGCTGTCCTGTGTGCCCGAACCCTGAATAGTAAAGGTCGCGGCTGCGGTCTGGCGTCCCGATCCGCGAAAGGCAATTTTCGGAGCGGTGACGGTGAGATTGGAAAAGCGCAAACGACCGTCCGGGCCGAGCGAAAGTCCAGTTTTCAGTTGCGGCAGGCCGCCGGCCAGTTCCCGCAGAAAGCCGATATCAAAGCGGCGAAGCCTAGCATTGACCTGCCCGTCGAGCGCAATTCGGCCAGGGCCGGGTCCGAGATTGATGTCGGCCACGATATCGGCCACGCCGACGCCGCGCACGGCGAAGCCCGGCGCGACAGCCGCAATATCAATGGCAAAATCCCCGGTCGACGGCTGCATTTCGAGATCCAGTGCTCCCTTCGCCGTGTTCGTCGCGACCCGAGCATTCTGGGCAAACAGCCGGTCGTTTTCGAGCCGGAGCACGGCGGATCCGGTAAAGCCGGAAAGCAATTGCTGCAACAATTCGCCATTTCCGATCAGGGTACTGACCGAAAGGTCGACCGGGATGTTCCAGCCTTTGGCGTCACGCTGTCCCTCGCCTGCCCCGCGCACATTGGTGAGCAGGGTCTTGCCCAACGCCAATTGGGGCGCGGTCAGCAGATATTGGAAACGCAGGGCGGAAAATTTTCCGTTCAGCAGCGCCTTCAGCTCAAAATCCTGCGCTTTCATATTGGCAGATAACGCCGAGGGATTGATCAGCCTGGACTCGATCCGCATGGCGTCCAGACTGTTCCGGGCAAGGTCAACGCCGCCGTTTGCGGTCAAGGACACGGCAGCCGAACGCGCTTCCAGATCCAGACTCACCAGACGGCTCTCCAGACTGGCCGTTCCCTTAAGCGTCAGATTGGGCGATGCCAGTTTGGCAGCAAGGCCGCGCGGCATCAGCGATCCGTCGAGCCTGCCCTCATAAGCGAACAGTCCTTCCTTCGCCTCCAGAACAATCTCGGCCAATGGCGTGCCATCGCTGAGCGCCTGGAGTTCGCCGTCCCATTGCCGCCAACTGCCATCGCCCTTGAGCGCGACCGTGAGATCTTGCTTGCGCCCGAACGCATTGGCGAGGACGCCGTCCGAGGGCGCGATGATCTCGGCATCGATATCAAGCTTTTGGCGCTCCGGTTCCGCGTTCAGAGCCAGAAACAGCTTATCGCCGCTGGCCGTCGTTGCCGCATCGAGATGGACCATGGCGCGCCCGGCCCTGATGTCAGCAGAACCCGAGAGATTGGCGAATTGTTCCGTGCCGGCGAGTGCTTTTCCGAGGACCAGATTGTCGGCCCGGAAGGCCCCGACATAGATATCAAAGCCAGGCAGCAACGGCTTATCCTCGCCGCTGTCGGTCAGGGCCGGCAGCCGGTCGAGCCGTCCCTTCTTTATCTCTGCGTCAGAAATATTGAGTTCGTTGAATATCCAGGCCAACGGATTCCAGTCGACGACGACGGTCTCGGCGCTGAAGAAACGGCCCTTCGGGTCGCTGAGCGTCAGCCCCTGGACTTCTGTATGGCCGTAGATTGATCCATCGATGGCCGCGATACCGATCCGCAATCCGTCATCCGGGGCCAGCGATTCCACCTGTCTGATGATGAAGCGATGGCCGGATGCGCTGTCCAACCAGATCGCGGTACCGACCAGCAGGCCGATCACAAGCGCAGCCAAGGCTATCAGGCTGCGCACCGGCCAACGCCATGTCATCAGCTTGAAGCGCGGTTTGGCGGCATTCTCGGTCATCTAGAAAGCCTGCCCGAGAGACACATAGACGGCGATGCGAGAATCGCCCGGCTGCGGATTGATCGGGGTTCCGACATCGATCCGGATGGGCCCGAAATCGCTGTAATAGCGGACGCCGAGACCGGCCCCATAGCGCAAACCCGACATGTCCGGAGCGCTGCTGGTATAGACATTGCCAGCGTCGATGAACGGCACCACACCAAAATTGCCACCAAAGAAGCCGGTCTTTACCCGCGCTTCCAGTGAGAATTCGACCAGCGACCGCCCGCCTCCCGGGTCATTGTTGGAATCGCGCGGGCCGATGCTCTGATAGCCATAGCCGCGCACCGATCCGCCTCCGCCGGAATAGAGCCGGCGAGACGGCGCGATCCGGTTGTTACCGGCCCCGACGATTGTCCCCACCCGCGCCCGGCCGGCCAGCACGATCTTGTCCGAAACCGGGAAATAGGCGCTGCCGTCAAACTGGCTGCGAACATAGAAAAAACTGCCATTTTGCAAAGATGCCTCTGGCGCAACGCGAGCCGTCAGGCGGAAACCTTGTGTTGGGTCGAGCAAATCATCGCTGGCATCAAATGTCACCAGCCCCGGCAGCGAGCCGATGAAAAATGTGTCGCGGCCCGTTGCTCCGGCAGGGCCGGTCACATCCGTTTCCCGCGATGCCAGCAGCTCGATGCCGGCCGACCAGCTCCACCGTTTCTGGTAGATCAGGTTGCTCTGCCGTTCGATATTGGCAGCGACAGAGAATGTCTGCGCCTTGAATGCGGGACGATCGACGACGCTCAATGCCACCCGGCCATTCAGGATATTGTCGCGGCGGCGGTAATTGTTGCGGCGATAGGCAATGCTGCCGGATTGTTCCTGCGTCGCGAGAACCGCGGTGGCCCGGATCAGGCCCTCCGGCGGGAAGAAATTCCGATGCTCCCAGCTCACCTCTGCCCGGGCGCCTTCGCCTGTACCATAGCCCAGTTCGCCCGCTATGGTGCGCAGCGGCGCCGGTGTCACGTCGACAGCGATATCCACCGCATCCGGATCGTCGCCAGCAACCGGTTCGACCGAGATCGTCGACACCAGACCAGTGGAGATCAACGCCCTGCGCAAATCTTCCAGATCCGAAGCCTGATAGAGGTCTCCCGGTTTGAAGCGGGCGATCATCTGGACATGATCGGGACCAAAGAGATCGGTCTGCTCCATCACGATCGAACCAAAATTGAAACGCCCACCCGGCGTTACCGGTACCGTGAGGTCACCGAGCCGGTCCGCATGATCGATTTCGAGCTCCGGCTCGGCGGTTTTGGCAAAGGGATAGCCGCTCTCCGCCATCGCCACATCAAGCCGGCTAATCGCACTCATGATCGCGTCGCTGTTGACGACTGCGCCCGCCTGCAATCCGAAAGTCTCCCGAAATTTTACGGGATCCGGCGGCACGGCAGTCTCCAGACCGGGCAAAGCGATATCATCGAGCTTGTACTGCGGGCCGGCCTGAACGTTGAACACCACATCCACCCGCTCCGCCCCGTCGGCCTGGAACCTGGTCTGCACGACCGCATCATAATAGCCCTCGATCCGCAGCAAGCGTTCCACCAATTCGGTGTCGCTTTGCGCCCGCCGCTGGATCTGGGCGAAATTGGCATCGTCGCCGCGATATTCCTCAAGCACCGAAAGGATCTCGAAACGATCGCCAAAGGATTCTTTCAGT
The DNA here is from genome assembly GCF_048269865.1 of Parasphingorhabdus sp. Lineage (GTDB taxonomy): Bacteria > Pseudomonadota > Alphaproteobacteria > Sphingomonadales > Sphingomonadaceae > Parasphingorhabdus. The sequence goes on from NZ_JBLWUA010000009.1 coordinate 58,876, forward strand.
GTGTCGGGTAAGCCAGCAAAGCTGATCCGGTACGCTGTTTCGGCCATCGCATCGGTCGGGCGATATTCGTTGAGCGAAAGATCCTCCGCGATCCGGTCGGCGGCGGCCTGAAGCTGCTCATTTTCCCGCTCTTCTTCAGCAGTAAGGACAGGCGCACCCTCGTCGTCATCGCTCGTGTCGAGCGTCGGGACTGATACGTCATCGAGGTCGGGCCATTCTACGCCGAAGTCAGGGAATTCGGTCAGCGGCTGGTCCGGGTCGAGCGGCGTATCCTGGTCCCACTGCTCCTCTTCGTTCGCGACGGGCTGCTCCGCGGTCTGCGCCTGGACGGGCCGAAGGGGCGATCCCATCAGCGAAATAACCAGCATGCCAAGGCAGCAACGATATGCGGTTCGACCCATTGCCGACCCTCTTAGCGGGGGATGATTCGCGATGCCAACGATTAAGAGCGCTGGCGCGGCTGGCCAGTCTTTTTCTGCGATATTCCGGGCTGCCGGAGCGTTCACCACCTGCCCCTCCAGTGGTCACTGGCCGTCGCGCTCCCACAGCACTTCGCTTACCCCGATCAGCCGGGCCAGTCGCGCCAGCTCCGCTGCCAACCTGCTCTGCCGTGCCGCCGTCCAGCGCACTCCCGGTTCGGACCAGAATTGCGTCACGCGCAACCAGCCGGCAGACCGGTCCGCCTTGATTTCGATCCGGCCGACGAAACGGTCGCGCTCCAGGATCGGATAGACATAATAGCCCCACTGGCGCTGCGCCGCCGGGACGAACATCTCGTTGCGGTAGGTGAAGCCGAACAGGGTCAGCAAACGGTTGCGATCCCGCACCACCGGGTCAAACGGATTGATGATCCGCAATCGCGCTGTTGGCGTCGCAAGAGCTGCGAGGCGCGCCTCGATATCTGGCGGAGCCAGTGCATCGCGCCATTGGCCGTCATGCGCCTGCAGTTTTACTGGCACCAGATCGTGCGCGCCTCGCGCCCAGCTTCTGACTTCCTTTGCATCGACGGCGCCCCAGAAACGCTGAATTTCGCCAAGCGTGCCAAAAGCCAGCCGGTCGAGCGCGTTGCGGCACAGCCATTCGATCTGGGCCGCATCGTCGTGGACCGTCTCGCGATAGCGGGACGGGATCACCCGCTCTGCGAGATCGTAATATTTGGCGAAATTTGCGCGGTGCGAGGTCGCCAGTTCGCCGGCGTACCAGAGCTGGTCGAGCACGCGTTTGTGGGGCGGACGGTCCCACATCTGCTTTTTACCCTCGACCCTCGTGTCGAAATCATGGGTCGACAACGGCCCTTCCCGGGCAATCCGGGCTTTGATCTGCTCGCCATTAATTGCGCGCACCGCCTTGCGAAACGAGGCATAGTTCGCGACCTTTTCGCCGAGACGCCGGAACTGGCGCTGCCACATCGGGTAAAATTCCATCGGCAGGACCGAGGCATCATGAGTAAAATGTTCAAACACCGCGCGATCCTGCCCCAGCAATTCGTCGATCATCGCTTCGCGGTAATTCTGGTTGCGGCTCCATAATATATGGTGATGGGCGCGGGTGACATTCTGGATGGTGTCGAGCTGGACAAAGCCGAGGCGGCGGATGGTCTCAATCAGGTTCAGGGGTCCGGTCGGTGTATCCGCTAGCGCCTGCGCGTTCAGCCAGAGCCAGCGCGCCTGCCGGTTGGGGATGCGCAGCGCCACCGCTCAGACCGCAGTGGTTTCGATATGGGCGAGCTTGCGATCGCGGCGAGTGGCCAGATAGCAGCCAGCCACGATCAGCAACGCGCCTGCCACGGTGGTCCACGTGATCGGTTCCCGGAAGAACAGCCAACCGAAGATCGCCGCCCAGACAAAGGCGCTATATTCCAGATTGATCAGATATTTCGCCTCGGCCCGCCTATAGCCCCAGGCGATGAACAGGGCGGAGATTACCGACAGGACAGCACCGGCGCCGATATAGGGGAGTGAGGCGTGATCGGGCAGAACAGCGAAAAATGGTGCCAGCAGCAGGAAGCAGGCTCCCATTACGAGATTTTGCACGAAGCTGATTTCGATTGCTCCGGCCAGCAGCGCCTGCTGTCGCTGTATTACCAGATTGGCCGCATAGAGCACGGCAGAGGCCAGGATCGAAGCAATGCCGAGCAGAGCGTGCTGATCATATTCGCCGGATGCCCGGCCCCAGGCGATCACCAGAACGCCGCTGAAACCCAGCGCAGATGCATAGACCACCTTGCGGTGGATGGTCTCGCCAAGGAAAACTGCTGCAAGGTAGAGCGCAATGATCGGCGCGATAAACGACAGCGCTATCGCTTCAGCCAGCGGCACCCGCGCCAGACCCCAGAAAAACAGATATGACATCAGCACCATAATCAGGCCGCGCCGAACATGCACTTTGCGCGCCGCCGGTCCGGGCATTTTCGGGCGGCCTGCAAAATAGAGGACCGAGACCAGTACCAGAGCAGCCAACACCCGCCAGAGCAGCGCGTTATAGGCGCCGAGATCGATCGACAGCCGCTTCATAACCACATCCATCATGGCGAAGGAAAGCAGGCCGACCAGCACCGAGCCCGTGGGCAGCAGGGGCGGCGCGTCCTCGGTTTGGCGGTCGGCAGAGATCAAATCGGACATATGTTGTTCCATCAGCCCACAGTGTCGAAACCGGTTGCCTGCCGGTTGCCGCTACGTGCTTCGACAGGCTCAGCACGAACGGGGTTCAGACGCTCTGCTTATCCGCCCGGAAGCGGAAATGGCAAGCGGGATCAGAGGCCCATTTGTCGGACCGCGAGGTCGCGCATGATCTCCTCAGAGCCGCCGCCAATCGCCATCACCTTGACCTCGCGATAGAAGCGCTCGACCGGGTTGCCGCGCAGATAGCCGGCGCCGCCGAGTATCTGCATCGCTTCGCTGGCGCAATATTCGAGATCCTTGGTGGCGCTGAATTTGGCTTTGCAGATTTGCGCGACCGGCATTTCGCCCTGATCGGCGAGCCAGCAAATCTGGTTCAGCCAGCCGTCGAGCCGGTCAACACGGGCCGACATCTCGGCGATTTTGTGGCGGATCACCTGATGCTTGATAAGCGGCTTGCCGAAAGTCTGGCGCTGCTGGGCGTAATCAATCGCATATTCGAGCAGCACCCGCATCATGCCCAAACTCTGTGCGACCATGCCGAGCCGTTCGTGGTTGAAATTGTGCATGATCTGGATGAAGCCCCGGCCTTCTTCGCCAAGCATGTTCTCGGCCGGGACGCGCACCTCATCGAAATAGAGCGAGGCCTGGTCCGAGGCCCACCAGCCCATTTTCTTGTCCAGCGCGGTGCGGGAGAAACCCTCGGTATCTTTCTCGACCAGAAATAGCGAGATTCCCTCCAGGCCTTCGCCGCCTGTACGCGCACCGATGACATAATAGTCGGCGGTCATGCCGCCGGTGATGAAGGTCTTGGCACCGTTGATCACCCAGTGATTGCCATCCTGGCGCGCGGTGGTCTGCATATTTGCGACATCCGAGCCGCCGCCCGGCTCGGTAATGCCAAGGCTGGAACCCTTGTTGCCGAGCACGATATCCTTGAGGATGCGGTCCTTGATGTCCTGTGACGCCAGCTTGTGGATCGGGCCGATCGAGATCGAGCGACCGCCGAGCGCCGCCAGCGTGCCTCCGTTATGAGCGCGGGCCGCTTCCTCGGCCCAGGCAGCGCGCATGAAGATATCGTCCATGCCGAGGCCACCATATTTCTCGTCGACGCCAAAGCCCCAGACGCCGAGTGCGCCGACCTTCTGGTGCAGCTCCCAAGGGATTTCGCCCGCCTCGTCCCATTCGTTGGCGTGCGGCTGCAATTCGGTTTCAATGAAGCGGCGGCAGGTTTCACGAAACTGGCGGCGTTCTTCCGTCTCAAAGGGGCGTAGCATCTCTCTCTCCCAAGAATTTAATCGACTGATTAAACCTCTATCGCCTCCAGCGCCGAACGCAAGGGGGCGGGGAGAGAAACCGGACGACGCGTTTCGCGATCGACATAGACATGGGTAAAGCTGCCGGCAGCGGAAGCAACCTCTTCGTCACCGCGAAACAGGCCGACGCCGTAGGTTACGCTGCTGTTGCCGAGCCGGTCGACGCGGATGCGGGCCATCACCTCGTCGGGAAAGGCGATCGGGGCGAAATAGTCGCAGCTGGTGTTGACGACCAGGCCGATGGTGGCACCGCCAGTGATATCGAGCGCGCCCTGCTCGACCAAATAGCGGTTTACCGCGGTGTCGAACCAGAAATAATAGATGGCGTTGTTCACATGACCATAGGGATCATTGTCGTTCCAGCGGGTGGTGATCGCAGAACCTGTGCGGTAATCGGCGCGGACCGGTGGCTCTGCTCTCGGTTTTTTACCAGGCGGCATCGTATATCCTTTGCGCGTCGGCGAGCGTCAATTCTCTGGGATTGTTGACGAGCAGCCGGGTCTGCAGCATCGCCGCTTCGGCCAGTTCGGTGGTGGCCTCCTGTTTGATGCCGATCTCGCGCAATTTGCGGGGTGCCTTCACCTTGACCGCGAGCGATTCCAGATAGTCGATAAATTGCTGGGCGCGGGCTTCCTCACTATTCTCGCTACCGCGCGGCACATCCAGCGCATCGGCCAGCTGCGCATAGAGCGGCGCGGCGGCTTCGAGATTGAACTGCATGACATGGGGCATGACCAGCGCATTGGAGAGGCCGTGCGGGACATGATAGATGCCGCCAAGCGGATAGGCGAGCGCATGGATCGCACCTACCGGGCTGTTGGCAAAGGCCTGGCCGGCGAGCATCGAACCGCGCAGCATCGCCTCTCGCGCCTGCATATTCTGGCCGTCAGAACAGGCGGTTTCGATATTGCCGGTGAGCAGTTTCAACGCCTCGATCGCCAGCATGTCGGAAACCGGGTTTTTTGCGTGCTGGCTAGTAAAGGCTTCAATCGCGTGCACCATCGCGTCGATGCCGGTGGCAGCGGTTACGTTCGCGGGCAGCCCGAGCGTCAGCGCAGGATCGAGCAGCGCGACATCGGCGAACAGATGAGGTGAGACGATTCCGGCCTTAGTGGTCTCACCGGTCGTCAGGATCGAGATGGCAGTCACTTCCGATCCGGTGCCCGAAGTGGTCGGGATCAGGATGGTGGGCAGGCCCTTGCGTTCGAGCGCGCCGACGCCATAGATTTCTGCCAGCGGCTGGGCGTCGTCGACGGCAAGTGCAGCCACGACCTTGGCGGTGTCAAGCGAACTGCCGCCGCCGAGACCGATGACGATATCAACGTTCGCTGCCTTCGCGGCGTCGATCGCCTGCAAGACAATTTTCTCAGGCGGGTCGGGGACCACTGCATCGAACCGCACGCTATCGAAACCGGCGGACCGCAGGGTCTCTTCGACCGGACCAATCAGGCCGGCATCGACGATACCCTTGTCAGTAACGATCATTGGCCGGGAGGCTCGCAGGGCAGCGATCTGTTCAGGCAGCCGGGAAAGACAGCCCTCGCCAAAATGGAGCACGGGGACGGTCTGGAATATATAGTTTTTCATGAAATCAGTCTTTGCACCGATGGGTCTGTCGCGCAATAAAAAGGGGCCGGAAAAACCGGCCCCTGATTGTCTGATGACAATTTGTCACCAAATTTCCTGTATGTCTAGAACTTGCCGCGAAGGGTCAGGCCGTAGCTGCGTGGCTCCTGGACAAACGCCGAACGCGAGCCGGAACGCAGCACCGTGTTGAAGGTCACACCGCGGGTCACTTCGTTGGTCAGGTTGGTCACGAAGGCTTCGATGCCCCAGGTATCTTCTTGGCTACCGATACCGGCGCGCAGGTTGATCTTGATATTGCCATCCTGATCATCGAACGGAACCGGAATGTTCGCTGCGAGATTTGCAGGATCAATCGCCTGGGTAGACGTCCGCCGATCACCTTCAAAACGCATCTGCGCGTTCAGGAAGTATTTCAGGTTGGTACCAATTTCATTGGTATAGGTAGCCCCTGCAATACCTACGACGTCTGGTGCGTTGGTCAGCGAATTGCCACACAAGGAGACAACGTTCGCTGCGGTTTGCGTCCCGGCACAATCATTAGGATAATTGGCATCGGTAATCGTCAAAGCCGCATTGACCGTGAAATGGTCGCTCGGACGGATTGTCGATTCAATTTCCACACCCTGTGTTTCCGCCTTCGGCACGTTGAACGTCTGGAACTGGGCACCAGTGAATTCCAGAACCTGGAAGTTCGAGAATTCTTCGCGGAACGCCGCCACATTCAAGGTGACCGCATTGTCGAGGAATTTGGCTTTCAGACCGATTTCATAGGAGTCCACTTCTTCGGACAGGAAGCGCGGATCAGCGCCGCCAGCCGCAGCGGTGGAGTCGAGGTTGAAACCGCCCGACTTATAGCCGTGGGTAAAGCTGGCATAGATGTTGATCGGATCGGCAAAGGCGTAAGACACTTTACCTGTGTAGATCAGCTCATTGTCGCTGAACGTGCCGTTAAAGGTCCGCGGCGACGGCAGCACGGCTGCAAATGGTGCATCTGCCGGCGCGGTGAAGGCGAAACAACCCAGGCCGAAGAACGCATTTTGCAGGGCCGCTGGCAAGCCACTCAGGCCACCGCCAGGCGAGACCTGGCCAACGATTGCCGGACAAACAGGGTTGTTGTTGCCACCGCTTGCAAAACCACTGTCCTTGCTTTCATCCGAATAACGCAGACCCAGTGTCAGCTCGAGGCCATCGGTTACTTCAAGCGTGTTGTGCGTGAAGATCGACCAGCTTTTGCTGTTCTGGACATATTGGTTGTTGTTGGTGATCGTCGAAGGATCGAAGCCCGTGATATTCTGCAGCGGCGTGGCACCAAAGAAAATAGGGCTTGCGGGATTGAGGCTCGCGCCTCCGGTGGCACCCGCCAGAATCGCTCCCACGAGCCGGTCATAATCTGCGCCCAGCGCAAATGACACACTCTGCGAAATGTCTTCCTTTGAATAATAGCCACCAACGAGCCAGTTCAAGGCGCCATCGAAAGCGTCACCCTGAATACGCAGTTCGTGTGTCATCGTTTCAATCGACGTACGGTTGTCGGTGACGTTGAAGACATCGAGACCCGAGAAATCGGAGTCATAGGCTTCGACAGCATCATATTCGCGATAAGAACCGATGTAGATCAGATCCGCGCTGTCACTGAGCGGCACTTCAATTTCACCGGTCACGCCCCATTGATCAAAGGTCGTCTGTGGAGCGAAGTTGGCGGTGGCAATGCGATTGTCGGCCGCAATCTCGGCATTCGTCGTATCAAAAGGATTAGACGGAACAACCGGCGCTGCCATACCGCCACGGACACCCAGGCCAACAGCGGCGAACAGGCCAGATGTTTCGAGTGGCGATTTCAGCACTTCAACAGCTGCACAGCAACCGGCGGAGCTTTTCGCATAATCGCCGATCAGACGGCCGCTGATGCCGCTATCAGTTTCAAAGCCGAGCTGGCCACGCACCAGATATTGATCGCTGCCGTTCGAGTCACCGACTTTTGCACCGGTCCGGTCGACGACGGTCACATAGCCATCACGCTGCCGATAGGCACCCGTGACGCGCAGAGCGAGATTGTCCTGAACGAGAGGTACATTGACGGCACCCTGCACGCTGTACAGGTCTCGATTGCCATAGGTGGCATTGGCGAAACCGCCAAATTCGTTGAGGTCGGGACGAACATTTGTGATGTTCAAGGCGCCGGCAGAGGTGTTGCGGCCGAAGAGCGTACCCTGTGGGCCGCGCAAGACCTCGACGCGTTCCACGTCGACGAATTCGGAAAGGGCAACGCCGGGGCGCGACTGATAGGCACCATCGATGAAAATACCGACAGCCGATTCAAAACCGATATTGTTGGATGTCGTACCGACACCGCGGATCCGCAGCACGACCGAGCCCGACGCCAGCTGGGCGTTGGACGTAGAGAAGCTGGAGGAGACATTGGTGATCTGGCCGACGCTGACGACGCCCTGCCGTTCCAGTTGAACCGGGCTGACCGCGGTCACGGCAAGAGGAATGTCCTGCACGTCCTGTGCGCGGCGCGTCGCCGTCACGATGATAACATTTTCGTCGAAAGATTCGGCTTCTTGTGTCGCGTCCTGCGCGTAAGCCGGTGTGGTCATGGCAGTTGTGCAAAGCGCCGCCATGAGGAATTTATTGATGATTTTCATGTATATTCTCCCGTTGATCCCGCTGCCGTTGTCGCCATTTTCCTGGGGGCTGGCTTGTTGTTCCAACAGCGGTGCTTGCGTCCGTCTGTTAATTGCTCCATTAAATCAAGCAGCGAAGGGCGGATACATGCCGATTCCGTGCAGAACGTTGCAAAAATGTTACAACATTCTGTGGAGAAAATCGCCAATATCAGTAGTCGCGTCCAGGGAGGGATAGTGCAATGATATACAAATTTTTATCTGTTGCCGCATGCTGTGCTGTTATCGGTGGCTGCTCGGGAGAGGAAGCCGTAGCGGAAGAAGCGCGGGTCGCTCTGACCTCCCCGGACACAGCCAATCCCGACCGCGACGTCTATTTCGGCGACCTTCACATTCACACCAAGAACAGTTTTGACGCCTATATATTCAACGTCCGAACCACCCCCGATGATGCCTATGAGTTTGGCATGGGCGGTACAATCAAACATCCGCTGGGCTATGACCTGAAGCTGGAAGGGCCGCCGCTCGACTTCATGGCGGTCACCGATCACGCCGCTTATCTTGGCCATCTTGAAGCTATGAATACGGACGGAACCGCTCTGTCGAAGCTGGATATGGCCAAGGCCATGTTCAGCACGGATCCCGAGAAAATCGTCGCCGCCTTTCAATTGATTGGCGGGGCGGTCCGGGACGGAGTGAAGATGAAAGGGGTCTATGATCCCGACATCGTGCAAAATGTCTGGCAGCAAACCGTGAATTCCGCCGATAAATATAACCAGCCCGGCAAGTTCACAACCTTTGCCGGTTACGAATATACTTCCGTTCGGGTGACCCGTGGCGAAGAGGGCGGGTTCGCCGGCGGCAATCTGCATCGCAATGTCATTTTCCGGGGCTCCGCTCCGGCCATGCCGTTCGCCACCCTCGATTCGACCAATCCGGAAGACCTGTGGACGTGGATGGATGACCAGCGCGAAGCCGGCAACGATGCCATATCGATCCCGCACAACAGCAATGTCTCAGACGGCGAGATGTTCAAGATGGAAACCTATGACGGCCAGCCACTGACCAAGGCCTATGCACTGAAACGGATGCGCAACGAGCCGATCGTCGAGATAACGCAGGTCAAGGGTACCTCGGAAACCCACCCGTCGCTGTCACCCAACGACGAATGGGCCGATTTTGAGATTTATGACAAGTTGCTGGGGTCCCAGGTGACGTCGAAAACGGCGAAAGGCGATTATGTACGCCAGGCGCTTGCCAACGGACTGAAGCTGGCGCTGACGATCGGGGCCGACCCGTTTCACTTCGGATTTATCGGGTCCAGTGACACCCATGTTGCGGGCGGATCTTTTGACGAGAAGAATTTCTGGTCCAAAATCGGCATTGTCGACGGCTCTCCGGAAGCACGGGGCTCCATTCCGCCGGGCGGCAAGAAGAGCTGGGAAGGCGTAACCGTCGAGCCTCGCGCGGCGAACTGGTTCTCGCGCTGGAGCGCCTCCGGCTATGCCGCTGTCTGGGCCGAGCAGAATAGCCGCGAAGCCATCTTCGACGCGATGCGGCGCAAGGAAACCTATGCGACCACTGGCACGCGCATCAAATTACGCTTCTTTGGCGGCTTCGGCTTTGATGAGGCTATGCTGGATGATCCGCAAATGGTCAGCAAGGCCTATAAGGGCGGTGTCCCGATGGGCGGCGATCTGGTTGGTGCGACCGCGCCCGGCTTTATCGTCTGGGCCATGCGGGATGCGATGAGTGCACCGCTGCAGCGAGTGCAGATCATCAAGGTCTGGAACGATGGTGGCGAAGCGAAAGAGAAAGTTTTCGATGTGGCCTGCAGCGATGGCGGCACCCCCAATGCAAATTTCCGATGCCCGGACAATGGTGCAAAAGTCGATTTGAGCAATTGCGCGATCTCGACCGACAAGGGTGCACCGGAGCTAAAAACCTTCTGGCGCGATCCAGAGCACAGAGCCGGTCAGCGAGCCTCTTATTATGTCCGGGTGCTGGAAAATCCGGTTTGCCGCTGGTCGACCTGGGACGCATTGCGGGCTGGCGTACCGCCCAATCCGGCCTTGCCGAAAACGATTCAGGAGCGGGCATGGTCGTCGCCAATCTGGTATGTGCCAACGGCCTGATCTGACGGGAAACTTGCGTGAAAATATTCCGTGACCCAATCACGCATTTTGTCCTGATCGGACTGGCACTGGTCGCTTTAAACGCAATCTGGAACGGCTGGCAGGGAGAGCAAGGCCGCACCATCATTGTCAGTGCAGCGGAGATCGGGCGGCTCGAACAAATCTGGGCTAACACCGCAGGGCGTGTGCCGACCGGAGCAGACCGGCAACAAATTATCGATCAATATGTCCAAGAAGAAGCGCTTGTGCGTGAAGCCGAACGACTGGGCCTAGGCGATGGCGATACGATCATCCGCCGGAGGCTGGCGCAAAAAATGGCTTTTCTGGTCGGTGATGAAACCAAGATCGATGATCCAACGGATGCCGAATTGAAAGACTGGTTCGCCGATCACAGCGACCGCTTTGCGGCCCCCGAAATGCGTAGTTTTAACCATGTCTATTTCAGTCCGGAAAGACACGGATCGGCGGTCGAGGCAGCCGCCAAAACCGCGCTTGATCAACTACGGTCCGGCGCCGAATGGAAAGAGCTGGGTGATCCCTTCATCCAGAAACGCAGCTACGCCGCGGTGCCGGAACGGGAAGTCGCCAGACTGTTCGGACCGGAATTTGCGAAGGACATATTTAGGCTGGGCAAAGGCGAATGGAGCGAGCCGATCGGGTCTGCCTTTGGCCTGCATCTGGTCCGTATCGCGGCGATCGACAGCGCAGCGAAAGCGCGTTTCGAACCCATTCGGGAGGAAGTGCTGGCTGCTTGGCAGGATGAACAGCGCACCAATGCCAAACGGGCGGCGCTTGAGGACCTGATTGGCCACTACAAGGTGGTCGTCGAGAAAACGCAATGAAGAGTAGCGAGCACTCATTGCTTCGCGGTGCTCTGGCGCTCTGGCTGTTGGCGCTGATACTGGCGATGCTGGCGAGCCCCGCTACGGCTCATGAAATCAGGCCGGCGGCGCTGACCATCAGCGAGCAGGCCGATGGCAATTTGTCCGTGATCTGGAAACAGCCGGTGTTGTCGGGACGCAAGCTCAGGATGCGGCCGATCCTGCCCGAGCAATGCGCTCCACCCGAACAGACGCAGCAGGAATTTACCGGCACCGCAACCGTTGAAAGCTGGCAGACCGCTTGCCGTCTTGACCGGGGCGAGATCAGAATCGAAGGCCTTGAACAGACGCTGACCGATGTCTTTGTCCGGGTGAAATTTGCAAACGGAAGCGAACTAACCAGGGTGTTGCGGCCGGCAAGCACGGGCTTTTCGCTGGCGAACGAAAGCGGAAACTCCCCGGCCAGCGCCTATCTGCGGATCGGCGCGGAGCATATGTTATTCGGCTGGGATCACCTTCTGTTCGTTCTCGGCCTGCTGTTGCTCACTCCGGTGCGCCGGATTTTATGGGTGATTACTGCCTTTACCGCTGGCCACAGCCTGACACTGGCGATCACAGCGCTGGGCCTGTTCCGTCTGCCCAGCGGGCCGGTCGAGTTGTTGATTGCGCTCAGCATTTTCTTTCTGGCGGTTGAGGTTGTCCGCAAGCAGGCCGGCAAAACCAGTTTCACCATCCGCCAGCCCTGGGTCGTCGCGATGGCCTTTGGTCTTTTGCACGGGCTTGGATTCGCTGGCGCACTGTCCGAGATCGGTCTGCCCAGGGGCCAGGAAATCTGGGCATTGCTGCTGTTCAATCTGGGCGTGGAAATCGGCCAGATTCTGTTTGTCGCTGCGGTTCTGGCCGGTTACTGGCTGATCAGCCGCCTGCCCGTTGACCGGCAAAATTTGCTTTTCCGCCCTGCCCTCTATCTGGTCGGCTCGCTCGGCGCCTATTTTACGATGACCCGTATATTCATCTGAAATCACTCTTGGCGGTTGATATGATCACCGTTAGAGAGAAGCGAACACAAGCTTAAGGACAATCTATGCCGCAACTCATTCTGCTTCGCCACGGCCAGTCGCAATGGAATCTCGAAAACCGCTTTACCGGCTGGTGGGATGTCGATGTGACGGAAAAGGGGGTCGAAGAAGCAAAGGCGGCAGGCCAACTGATGAAAGAACGCGGCATTGATCCGAATGTCTGCTTCACCAGCATGCAGACAAGGGCGATCAAGACGCTCAATCTCGCGCTTGAGGAAATGGGTCGGCTGTGGTTGCCGGTGGAGAAAAACTATCGGCTGAACGAGCGTCATTATGGGGGACTGACTGGTCTCAACAAGCAGGAGACCCGGGACAAACATGGCGATGAGCAGGTTCATATCTGGCGGCGCAGCTTTGATACGCCTCCACCGCCAATGGCATCAGACAGCCCATACCAGATGTCCAATGACCCGCGCTACAAAGGGATAGAAGTTCCGACTACAGAAAGCCTGAAAGATACGATCGCGCGCGTGTTACCTTACTGGAAGAGCCGGATCGCGCCCGAATTGCAGAATGGAAAAAAGGTTCTGATTTCGGCCCATGGCAACAGCCTTCGCGCGCTGGTCAAACATCTCTCCAAAATTCCGGATGACGAGATTACCGGTCTCGAAATTCCGACGGGCCAGCCAATTGTTTATGAACTTGATGACGATCTGAACGAGATCGAGCGCTATTATTTGTCCGAGCGATAGTCAGAGCGGCTAGGCCGCTCTGCCGTTTGAGCCATATGTCGTGAATTCGGCCCGGGCCATCATTCCGTCGGTCGTATCCTGCGGCCCCATGCAGCAATAATCGATGGAAGCACCGAAGGGAATCCGCTCACAGGTATGGAAGATTTCCTCGCCGTTGAGATGGCTCAAGAGGAACGCGATCTTGTTCTCGACCTGATCGCCGTTCAAATGCTCAAACAGCAGGCCGAATTCGTTCCCTGCGATGCGCGCTGCCACATCACTGTCCCGAATCTGCCGTGTCAAAATTTTTGCCACACGCACCAACAGCGCGTCGCCGACTGTGCGGCCGTGCGCCGCGTTCACCACTTTCAAATTGGCAACATCGAGAAATAATATGGCACAATTGTCGCCATGGGTCACACATCGCTGACGCCGGTAGTCCAGGTTCTCTACAAAAAAACGCCGGTTTGCTATCCCAGTGAGCGTATCCTGATAAGTGTACGGCTCCATCTCCCATAGTCCTTTTTTTGGAACTTAAAAATTGACAATGGAAATATAATATTTCCAGAAGATGGTTTATTAAAATAGTTGAATAAATATATGATGTATTTTTATGATTAAATAATAAACTATTTTTAGAGGCGTTATCCTGCAGCCAATTATATTGCAGATGAAATTCTGAAGACTTTGTGAGATGCAAAACGAGCACCGGGCCTATGCTGCAAGGCGGCTGAACCGTCGTGCCGAAGCGCGGAACCTCTATCTGAACTCGTCTTTTGCATTGTACATCGCTGCATCGGCGCGAGACATCAGACCATCTTTCGTGTCCTGCGGACCAATGAAACAATAGCCGAATGAAGCACTCAGGGGCAAAGTGATGCCTGCATGGACAAGATTGGCCGATCCGAGCCGTGCGTTCAAAACGTCGATTTTGGCAACAACCTCATCGCCATCCAGATGGTCGAGCAGCAATCCGAATTCGTCACCGCCGATCCGTGCCACCACATCTGTCGCTCTTGTATGGCTTTTCAAGATGTTTGCTAAACGGATCAGCAGCGCATCACCGGCAGCATGGCCGTGTTCATCGTTGACCGCTTTCAGCTTATCGACGTCAAGAAATACCAGGGCCGAATTGTCGCCATAGCGCCGACATCGCTCAACGCGGTTCTCAAGGCTCTCGACAAAAAAGCGGCGATTTGAAAGTCCGGTAAGCACGTCATGATAAGCATGCTGCTTCATTTCAGCGAGATCCTCTTTCAGTGCAAATATTTCCCGCTCCAAGATAAGGCAGTTTGCACAATTATGATTATTGCTTGGCTGATGCTTTTGCATTTTATTTGCGATTCCCGGTAGTGATGAGACCTATATTTGCATGTATTTCAAAGCACAACAGGGTTATCACATTATTTACGGCTTACTTGAGAAATGCTAGATCATTTGCTCTAAATTGGTAACAATCCCGCCGACAACAACTTGCCGCGCGCTAATTTTCCCCCGCAATATGTGTCATTGCGTCGGCACCGATTCCCGACTAAACCGCATCGCTTCCGTAGCATTTGTCAGGGGTAAAAATGGTCGAAGCACCTCCTCCGGTTGGAATCATCATGGGCAGCCAGTCCGACTGGGCAACGATGAAGCTTGCAAGCGATATCCTGCACGATCTGCAGGTCACGCATGAAGTGAAGATTGTCTCGGCCCATCGCACACCCGGCCGTCTCTATGACTATGCCAGCTCGGCAGCGGAACGCGGGCTCAAGGTGATTATTGCCGGTGCCGGCGGCGCCGCCCATCTTCCCGGCATGGCGGCATCGATGACCCGCATCCCCGTGCTCGGGGTTCCAATCCAGTCCAAAGCGCTGAGCGGCATCGACAGCCTGTTGTCGATCGCGCAGATGCCCGCGGGCATCCCGGTCGGGACGCTGGCGATCGGCGAAGCCGGTGCCAAAAATGCGGCGCTGCTGGCGACAGCGATACTCGCCAATTCTGACACGGCGCTGGCCGAGCGACTGGACACATGGCGCACGGCGCAGTCCGAATCCGTCGCGGAAGCGCCCGAATAACCCGCCATAATGAAAACACTCTCACCAGGATCAACCATCGGAATATTGGGCGGCGGTCAGCTTGGCCGGATGCTCGCCGTGGCAGCGGCGCAATTGGGTTATCGCTGTCATATTTATGCGCCGGAAAAAGAGAGCGTCGCTGCGAAAGTCGCGGCAGAATTTACCTGCGCGCAATATTATGATTCTGATGCGCTGATCCCCTTCGCCGAAGCCTGTGATGTGGTCAGCTATGAATTTGAAAATGTTCCCGTCGGACCGCTGGAGCTGATCAAGGATCAGGTATCCCTGTTTCCGCCGGCTTCGGCTCTCAACATTGCGCAAGATCGTGTCGAAGAAAAAAATTATGCCTTGGCGCAAGGCGGCTTGACCGCACCCTTTGCGATCGTGAATAATCGCAATGAATTGGAGGCCGCACTCGACAAAACCGGTTATCCAGCGATCATCAAAACCATTCGCATGGGCTATGACGGCAAGGGACAGGCGCGCGTCAAGCAGGGCGACAATCTGTCTCAGCATTGGCATGATACCGGTCGAAAACCGGCGATAGCAGAGGGTTTTGTATCCTTCAGCCACGAATTTTCAGTTTTGCTGGTGCGCGGACAGGATGGCGAAATTCGCTATTGGGATACGCCGCATAATGTTCACGAGGATGGCATATTGGCGGTCTCAACTGCTCCTGCGCCGCAAACCATATTGGATCAGAAAGACGCCGCTCGAGCACTTGCCAGCAAGATGGCCGATGCAATGGATTATGTTGGCGTACTGACCTGCGAATTTTTTGCGAGTGATGACGGCCCGGTATTCAACGAGATGGCCCCGCGCGTACACAATAGCGGACATTGGACCATCGAGGGTGCGGTCACCAGCCAATTTGAAAATCATATACGGGCGATTTGTGGCCTGCCGCTGGGCGACACCAGCCTCGCCGCAAAAAAAGTTGTGATGCACAATCTTATCGGTGCCCAGGCCGACGACTGGCAGGCGCTGCTGCGCGACGGGTCCAACCACCTCCACCTCTATGGCAAGGGCGAGAGCCGGCCAGGCCGAAAAATGGGTCATGTCACCAAAACATATTTCTAATTTGCAGTCTGCCGGATCTGCGCTAGTCGTCGCGCATGAACCATCCTGAAATCATCTTCTTTCTCGCGCGCGCCGACAATGGCGTGATCGGTGACGGCGACTCCATCCCCTGGCACCTCCCCGAGGATCAGCGGCGTTTCAAGCGCCTGACGATGGGCAAGCCGATGATCATGGGGCGCAAGACCTTCGACAGCCTGCCCGGTCTGCTGCCGGGTCGGCGCCACATCGTGCTCAGTCGTGACGATAGCTGGGAAGGCGATGGCGCCGACGTTGCAAGCAGCGTGGAAGACGCGCTGAAAATGGCCAATGCACCGCATATCGCGGTGATCGGGGGCGCGGAGATCTACAAGGCGTTTCTTAACAAGGCCGACAAGATCGAGCTGACCGAAGTGCATAGCGAACCGGTCGGCGACACCACCATGCCGGCCTTTGACAAGGCGGTCTGGCAGGAAGTTGCGCGCGAAGATCATGACCCGAAAAATGGCAAGCCGGGCTACAGCTTCGTAACGCTGAAACGGAGGCTGCCTTGAAGAAATTCATCCTGACATTGCTGGCTCTTGTTGTGATTGCGATCGCTGCCTTTCTGATCTTCGGGCCAGCCTGGTTCGAAAAGCAGACCAATATGGTCGACGGCAAGCCGCTCCCTGAGATTAGCGCCGAAGCGCAGAGGTTGCATGACAGTCTGATGATCGTCGATCTGCACGGCGATACATTGCTGTGGAAGCGCAAGATTACCGACAGCGCCGACTATGGTCATATCGATCTCAAGCGCCTGGAGGAGGGCAATATCGGGCTGCAGATTTTTTCCAGTGTGACGAAGACCCCGAGAGGCCAGAATTACGACAGCAACAGCGCCGATACCGATAATATCACGTTGCTAGCGATCAGCCAGTTGCAGCCGATGCGGACCTGGTTCTCGCTGCTCGAACGCCAGCTCTATCATGCACAGAAGCTGGACCGGGCGGTAAAGGACAGCGCCGGGGCCTTGGCAAAAATCAGCAATGCCGCCGATGTTGATGGCCTCGTCGAATTCCGCGCCCGGACCGGGAAACCGATTGGCGTGATGTTCTCGGCCGAAGGGCTGCAGACGCTGGAAGGCAAGCGCGAAAATCTGCAGAAACTCTATGACTCGGGCATGCGGATGGCTGGTCTGGTACATTTTTTCGATAACGAGCTGGCCGGATCGATGCACGGCGAGAAAAAGGGCGGGCTGACCAAATTCGGCCGGACCATCATCCGCGACATGGAGCAGAAAGGAATGATCGTCGATATTGCCCATTCCAGCCATGCGACCGTCGCCGATATCCTGAAAATGGCCAAGCGTCCGGTGGTCTCCAGCCATGGCGGCGTGCAAGCGGTGTGCGGGGTCAATCGCAACCTCACCGATGCAGAAATCAAGGGCGTGGCGGCGACCGGCGGCGTCATCGGGCTGGGCTATTGGGATGGCGCGATGTGCGATACCGATCCCAAGACCGTGGCCAAGGCAGTCAAACATGTCCGCGATCTGGTCGGCATTGAGCATGTTGCGCTGGGCAGCGATTTTGATGGCGCGGTGACGACGCGATTCGACACCAGCGGCGTGGTCCAGATTACCCAGGCGCTGATGGATGCCGGATTCACCGAAGCGGAAATCCGAGCGGTGATGGGGCTCAATGCGTTGCGGGTGATCAAGGCAGGAATTGAGCCGCTGCCGAAAGCTGTCGTCGTGCCACAGGGTGCCGTCACACCGGAGACACCGCTGGTGGTCAAGCCCGGCACCGATGCCCGCGAACTGGTGACCGAGTAGAGGCCTATCTGCGCTGGCGCTACGAACTGGTTGAATGAAATGCAAAAGCCCGCAATAGCGATCCGATGATCAGACTGAATGGAAAAGACCGGATCGAAGGCGACCTGCGCGGGGCGATCATTGCGCTCGGCAATTTTGATGGCTTTCATTTCGGTCATCAGGCGGTTGCGGGCAAGGCGCTGAGCTGGGCGCGGGAGGAAGGTCGCCCGGCGATTATCGCGACGTTCGATCCGCATCCGGTGCGTTTTTTCAAGCCCGACCTGCCGCCCTTTCGGCTGACATCGCTGGACCAGCGGCAGCGGCTGTTCGCCGATGCCGGAGCCAGCGCAATGCTGGTGTTTGAATTTAATGCGGCGCTGGCGACTACGACGGCGGAAGATTTCATCACCGATCTGCTGATTGATCGCTTTGGCGCAGCGGGCGTGGTGACCGGAGCGGATTTCACCTTTGGCAAGAGCGCGCAGGGTAATATCGATCTGTTGCGAGAAGTCGGAGCGGCCCACGGAATGACCAGTGAAGCGGTCCGGCCGATCAGCGACAGCGATGACGTGATCTCTTCCAGCCGGATTCGCGCGGCACTGAAAGAAGGGCATTGCGAAGAAGCGAACCGGCTGCTCACCCGGCCTTTCGCGATCCGGGGCGAAGTCATCCATGGCGACAAAAATGGCCGTTTGCTCGGCTATCCGACAGCCAATGTCGATATTGGCCAATATCTGCGCCCGCATTATGGCATATATGCCGTGAAGGGCCGCCTGCCCGATGGCCGGGTGCTGAATGGCGCGGCCAATCTGGGTGTCCGGCCGAGTTTTGATCCGCCGAAGGAATTGCTCGAGCCCTATTTCTTTGATTTTTCGGAAGATCTTTATGGGCAGACGATCGAGGTCGAGCTGCACCATTTTCTGCGCGGAGAGCAGAAGTTTGACGATCTGGAGGCGCTGAAGGTGCAGATGGAGCGGGATTGCGAGCGGGCGCGGCAACTATTGGACTAGCAATATCCGTTGGTGGTGAGCTGCGCTGCCGTTAGCCCTGAGCTTCTCGAAGGGCGCCTTGCGACGGGAGGCGTGGTTCGACAGGCTCACCACTAACGGTTTTGAAGCAACCCCCGTTATCAGGCCACTTCACCCCGTGAAATCCCGCTTGCACACGGGCCCCGCCTCCCCTAATCCCCGGCGATCATGACCGACACCAAAGCAGATTACAAAGACACGGTTTTCCTGCCGAAAACCGATTTCCCGATGAAAGCCGGCCTTGCCCAGAAGGAACCGGCGATTTTGGAACGCTGGCAGAGTATTGGGCTTTATGAAAAGCTGCGCGAGGCCCGGGCTGGCCGCGAGAAATTCATCCTGCATGACGGCCCGCCTTATGCCAATGGCAATATCCATATCGGCCACAGTCTCAACAAGACGCTGAAGGATCTGGTGGTTCGGTCGCAGAGCCTGCTCGGCAAGGATGCGCCCTATGTGCCGGGCTGGGATTGCCACGGGCTGCCGATCGAATGGAAGATCGAGGAACAATATCGCAAGAAGAAGCGCAACAAGGACGAGGTTCCGGCCAGCGAATTCCGCGCCGAATGTCGGACCTATGCCGACAAATGGGTCGACGTTCAGCGCGAGGAGTTCAAGCGCCTGGGCGTGATGGGCCAGTGGGACAAGCCCTATCTGACGATGGATTATGACGCCGAAGCGGCGATTGTCACCGAGCTATTGAAGTTCGCCGAAGCGGGCCAGCTCTATCGCGGCGCCAAGCCGGTGATGTGGTCGCCGGTGGAGAAGACCGCGCTGGCCGAGGCCGAGGTGGAATATGAGGATATCGTCTCGACGCAGATTGACGTGGCGTTCGAGATTGTTGAAGCGCCGAATGCGCCGGAACTGGTTGGCGCCCACGCGGTAATCTGGACGACGACGCCTTGGACGATCCCTGTTAATCAGGCTTTGGCTTATGGGGCGGATGTTGATTATGTCTTGGTCGAAGTAACATCTGCTGACGAGTTTGTTGAAGATGGCGAAGATCCGATCTTTGAAAACCATTGGGGTGCATATCTCATTGCTGAAGAGTTGATTCCGGAATTTGCACAACGAACGGCGAAAGGCTTTGGCGGAACCACTAATCTGGAGAATAAGTGGAAAGGCAAAGGCTCCCAGCTCGCCGGTGCCATCGCCAAACACCCGATGGCGAACAAATTCCCGGACAGCGAATTCTACACCAAGCCGCGCCCGTTTCTCGATGGCTCGCATTTCGTCACCACCGATGCGGGTACGGGGCTGGTCCATATGTCACCGGACCATGGCGAGGATGATTTCGATCTGTGCAAGAAAAACGGCATCAACCCGGTGTTCGCGGTCGAGGCCGATGGCGTCTATCGCCAGGACTGGGAATGGCTGCCGCGCGGCGACGAGCGCTCCGGCGGGGTGATCAACAAGAATTTCAACGGTCCACAAGGCCCGATCTGTTCGGATTTGCGCGAAGCGGGCGCGCTGCTCTCGGCCAGTGCCGATTTTACCCATAGCTATCCGCACAGCTGGCGGTCGAAGGCGAAGATCATCTATCGCTGCACGCCGCAATGGTTTGTGCCGATGGATAGACCTCTTCCCAAAGGCATCTCGACTTCGCTCGATGCGAACGGGGATGGGGGCAAGACCGTTAGTGGTGAGCCTGTCGAACCACGCCTTTCGGACGAGAAGCGCCCTTCGACAAGCTCAGGGCTGACGGACTCCGCAACCCTCCGCGAAGTCGCGCTGGACGAAATCCGCAACAAGGTGCGCTTTGTGCCGGAACGAGGACGTCGTCGACTGGAATCGATGGTCGAGGGGCGACCCGACTGGGTGCTGTCGCGCCAGCGGGCCTGGGGCGTGCCGATTGCGCTTTATGTCGATCGCAAGAGCGGTGAATATCTCAATGATCCGGCGGTCAATGCGCGGATCATCGAAGCGTTCAAGACAGGCGGAGCCGATGCGTGGTTCAATGCCGATCATCAGGAATTTCTCGGCAACGCCTATGCGCTCGATGATTATGAAGTGATCACCGATATTCTGGACGTCTGGTTCGACAGCGGCTGCACCCATGCCTTTGTGCTGGAGAGCGGCAAATGGCCGGAGCAGCGCAGCCCGGCGGATCTCTATCTGGAAGGCAGCGACCAGCATCGCGGCTGGTTCCAGTCGAGCCTGCTGGAGTCCTGCGGCACGCGGGGGCGGGCGCCTTACAAGGCGGTGCTGACCCACGGCATGACGCTCGACAAGACCGGCAAGAAAATGTCGAAGTCGCTCGGCAACACGCTCGATCCGAAGAAGATCATCGATGTGCAGGGCGCGGATATTTTGCGGCTGTGGGCGGCGAGTGTCGATTTTACCGAGGACCACCGGATCGGCGATGAAATCCTGAAAGGGGTTTCGGACAGCTACCGGAAGCTGCGCAATACGTTCCGCTATATGCTCGGCGGGCTGGGTGATTTTACCGACGCCGAGCGGGTGGCTGTGGCCGATATGCCGGAGCTGGAACGCTATATCCTGCACCGGCTGGCCGAGGTCGATGCGGAGCTGAAGCGCCATGTCAACGACTTCGCCTTCGGTCCCTATATGCGGGCGCTGAACGCCTTTGCGCAGGAAGACCTGAGCGCCTTCTTCTTCGATATCCGCAAGGACTGCCTCTATTGCGATGCGGCGGATGATCCGAAGCGCATGGCGTACCGGACGGTGATGGATATCCTGTTCCACGCCCTCACCCGCTATATCGCGCCGGTGCTGGTGTTTACCGCCGAGGAAATCTGGCAGAGCCGGTTCCCGGATGAGAATGACTCGATCCACTTGAAGGAATGGCCGGACGTTGACGCGGGCTGGACCGATGCCGATCTCGCTGGCAAATGGCAGAAAATTCGCGATGCGCGGGAAAAGGTCACCGAAGCGATCGAACCGTTGCGGCGGGAAAAGACGATCCGGTCCAGTCTGGAAGCGGAAGTTGTCTATCCGATGGCCGACCTGCCGATCAGCACCGATGAATTTGCCGAGCTGGCGATTGTGGCGGATGTCACCGATGGTGCCGAAATCACCGTGAGCAAGACCGATAATCACAAATGCGGTCGCTGCTGGCGGTTGCTGCCGGAAGTGGAAGAGGATGGAGCGTTGTGCGATCGTTGTACGGAGGTTTTGGCGGAATGAGTGATACGCACTCACTCGTCATCCTGAACTTGTTTCGGAATCCCGCCGGGCTTGGCGCTCTGTCGAGAGAGATCCTGAAACCAATTCAGGATGACGACTTGCTGCTTCACGATGGCGCTGTTTGGAACGGATTTTGATATGACCAACGCCGATCAAATCAAGAAATACCGCCGTGCCGGACTGGTCATTGCCTTTCTGATTTTTGCGCTTGATCAGCTCAGCAAATTTCTAGTGATGGAGCCGCTGCAGCTGCCCACCAGACAGCAGATCGAACTGATGCCATTTTTCAACCTGACCTGGGCGGAAAATTACGGGGTTTCGATGGGCTTTCTCACCGCTTCCACCGACTTTCAGCGCTGGGCGCTGGTCACGCTGACCGGCTTGATCGGTGTGGCTGTCTTTGTCTGGATGCGCCGGGAAAAGGCCAAATGGGACATTGTCGCGCTGAGCATGATTCTGGGCGGCGCGATGGGCAATATCGTGGATCGGGCGCGACTCGGCTATGTCGCAGACTTTGCCGATCTGCATTTCGGCGATTTTCGGCCTTTCCTGATTTTCAATCTGGCTGACGCCTGTATCAGCATTGGTGTCGTAATCCTGCTTGCGCGGGCGCTGCTTATTCGCGAAAAGACGGATCAGACAAAAGACGATGTTCAGCTTGACGAAAGTTGACCTGTGTCAGGAGCGCGCTATCAGGCTCCGTAAGAGATTTTTGAGGGATATCATCATGCGTAAATCCACCGTCGCCATCAGCCTTCTTTCGCTGGCCAGCCTGACGGCATGTGGTTCGAGCGGTCTGTTTGACCGGGATCGGCCCGACGAATTTGCGGTTTCGCGCCAGCCCCCGCTGGTCATCCCGCCCGATTTCACGCTGACCCCGCCACAGCCCGGTCAGCCTCGGCCGCAAACCGGTGGCCTGCAACAGCAGACCCTGGAGGCCATGTTCGGCGGTCCCCAATCACGCAGCATCACCGAATCGGCAATCGTCGATCAGGCTGGTAGCTCTGACGCTGGAATTCGTTCGTCGGTCGGTGATCCGGAGACGTTCACGGTCGACAAGGGCAGCGTAACCCGCGACATCATCGCCGCTCCCGAAGGCGATGGCCAGAACGCACAGGCCGCTACGCCGCAGTGATATTGGTGCTCCGCCGTTGAGGTGGAGCTTGGCGATATTTCCCGTTTTATGGCGCAGGGCTCCGCATCGAGTGCGGAGCACCGGGGCACTCTCTTCAACCCGGGATAGCGATGACCTTGATTCTGCTGGTCCCGCCGCGGATGACTGCCAGCGATGTTTTGGGCAGGCCGAGTGCTTTGGAGAGCAGCTTTAGCACCGCCGCATTGGCCTTTCCGTTCTCTGGAGTAGCAGTGACGCGGATCAGCAACAGGCCGTCCGGTCCGTTTTCTGCCGGAAGGCTGATGCTGTTTTCTCCTGCGTTGGGCGTGACTTTCACGGTCAGCTCGCCATTTTGGACGAGCGCCAGCAATTGGTCACGGGGAGGGAACAGGGATTTTTTTGCCATTGCCTTTTATCGATCCCTTCTCCCGTGAGGGAGAAGGATAGGGAGCCTTATTCGCGAAACGGATTAGGCGGACTTGGATGAGGGCGTTCTTCCATCTGAAGCGCAGTGCACCCTCACCCAGCTGCGACTAGGCAGCAAGCTGCCAAGTCTGCGCGTCCCTCTCCCTTGAGGGAGAGACCTTAGTGCCTAAAGTGCCGCATGCCGGTAAACAGCATCGCCAGGCCGGCTTCGTCGGCGGCGGCGATGACTTCGTCGTCGCGGATCGAGCCGCCGGGCTGGATCACTGCGGTGGCACCCGCCTCGACCGCAGCCATCAGGCCGTCGGCAAAAGGGAAGAAGGCGTCCGAGGCGACGGACGACCCGATGGTGCGGGACTCGTCCCAGCCGGCTTTTTCCGCTGCATCCTTGGCTTTCCACGCAGCAATCCGCGCGGATTCGAGGCGGTTCATCTGGCCAGCGCCGACGCCTGCCGTTGCTCCGTCCTTGGCGTAGACAATTGCATTGGATTTGACATGTTTGGCGACCGTCCAGGCGAATAGGCAGTCGGCCAGTTCCTGTTCGCTCGGCTGGCGCTCGGTCACGCATTTGAGGTCATCGCGCGAGATATGCCCATTGTCGCGGGTCTGCAGCAGATAGCCGCCCGCGATATTCTTGACATTCATGCCGGTGCGGGCCGGATCGGGCAGTTCGCCGGTCAGCAGCAGCCGGAGATTTTTCTTCTTGGCAAAGATCGCCTTGGCGTCGTCATCAGCATCGGGCGCGCAGACAACTTCGGTAAAGATTCCGGTCATTGCTTCCGCCGCAGCGCCGTCAAGCGGGCGGTTGACGGCGATGATACCGCCGAAGGCAGAGACGCTATCGCAAGCAAGCGCTGCTTTATAGGCGTCAACGATATTGTCCGCGCTGGCGACACCACAGGGATTGGCATGTTTGACGATCACCACGGTCGGCGGGCCGTCGCGGAATTCGCTGACCAGCTCGAGCGCGGCATCGGCGTCGTTATAATTATTGTAGCTGAGTGCCTTGCCCTGCAATTGTTCGGCCTGTGCGATGCCGCTCGCAGACGGACCGTCGGGCAGATAGAGCGCCGCGCTCTGGTGCGGATTTTCTCCGTAGCGTAGCTCGACCGGGCGGCTCATGGTCAGTGGCAGCGTATCAGGGAACATCTTGCCCTGGTCGACAAAGCCGAACCACTGGGCGATCATGCTGTCATAGCGGGCGGTCGCGGCAAAGGCCTTGGCGGCCATATTCTTGCGGAAGGCGAGCGAAGTGCCGCCGTCATTATCCTGGAGCTCGGTGAGCAGAGTATCGTAATCCGAAGGGTCGGTAACGATGGTTACGAAATCATGGTTCTTCGCTGCGCTGCGCACCATCGAAGGGCCGCCGATATCGATATTCTCGATAATCTCGTCGCGCTCGGCGCCCTTGGCGACGGTCTGGGCGAAGGGGTAGAGATTGACGATCACCAGATCGATCCCGGCGATATCATGCTCTTCCATCGAGGCAACATGGCCGGCGTCATCGCGCCGGGCGAGCAAGCCGCCGTGGACTTTCGGATGGAGCGTCTTCACCCGGCCATCCATCATTTCGGGGAAATTGGTCACGTCGCTGATATCGGCCACTTCCAGTCCCGCATCGCGCAGCGCCTTGGCGGTTCCACCCGTCGAAATCAGCGAAACACCCAAGGCCGCCAGTTTGCTGCCGAGTTCGGCCAGTCCGCTCTTGTCAGAAACCGACAGAAGCGCGCGTTTGATCTTAATATTTTCGGTCATTGCTATCCCATATGTTTGAGCAGCCAGCCGGTGGCACCACCGCCCCTGCCCACTGCTCCGGAAATCACCATCTGCATCACGTCATGGCCAATGCCCATGCCGTCAACCCAGACGCTTTCTTCCAGTTGAATTTCACCGCTGGTCGAGCGGAATTGCCATAAATTACCGTCTTTCAGGCGCAATAGCACGCCCTTGCCCTCTGAAATCAAGTCACTTTCGATATCCGGTCCCAGATGGAAGCGCAGCGCATATTGAATATCGGCCTTGCGGCGCCGGCGTTTCTTGCCATCGGGGATCAGCATATCTTCGCCGCGCAGCTCCAGCCCGTCGGAGCGCAGCAGCAGCAGCCGCTTGTGCACCAGCCCGAAGCGCTTTGCATAACCATCGTGGCTGGCCTCCAGCCGGGTCGCGTTCTCGACGTCGCGCCGGAACAGTTCGACTTCGCTGACACCGCGCCCGAGCTTGCCGTCGGGCAATATCGATGTGCTGTTGCTGTCCTCTATGCAGAGCGTGCTGTGGGCTGCGGTGGTGCGCAGGCCCCGCGCGAGTGCTGCCGGGATCGTAGCACCGACCAGCCCCGCGCCGCCGCAATTGCTGATGATCCGGCAATCGCCATGGGAAAGTTCAAAGGCCAGGGTCGAGGCACAACCGGCAACCGCCATCCGCGCGATCGGCGGGGGCGCTGCGTCCAGAACCAGCACCGACCGGCCGGATGTCACTCGCTGATAGCCCCATTCCCTTGCCTGCCGCAAAGGTCTGGCACGGACACCACTGGCCTCGACGACTTGCGCAATCTGTTCTGCCGACGTCGCGCCGCTGCCCTGCCAATTGCCCATCGTGCCGTCGAAATGGGTGAGCGCCGTCAGCGGCGGCACGGCCTGGTTGAGCGCCTCTTCCAGAAACGGCGGGGCATCGAATTTGCGTGCCAGATAGACTTGTTTCAGCATCGACAGCAGCACGACCGAGTCCATCTGCGTAATCGGCGACCGGGAGACGGCCCCGCCATCGGCAAAGAAAAATTCGCCCATCGCCTTTTCGAGACCGGCTTCGCCGACAATCTGGCGCACCCGGCCCTCGGGCAACAGCAAGGATGCGGCCACCACGCCGCTCCACGCCACCAGACGGCCCAGACTGGATTCGGCCTTGTCGGCAGTCCGGTCGAGATGGCGCGCGGTGCGGGCAATATTGTTGAGCAGCTTGGAGCGGTAGATCAGATCTCTGGACGACAGGATGAGCGGCGCGTGGCTGGCCCAGATCAGCAATCGCCAGCCGCAATTGTCGGGCCGCCAGGCCGGCTGACGGATCACGCCGCCATTGGCATCCAGCCACTGGTTCATCAGCTGTTCCGCTACCGGTACGGCCTGATCGCGCGACGCCGCGGTATCTAGATCGCGCAGCCACTGGAAGCGATGCACATAATCCTCAAACTGCGGTGGTAGCTTGAGATTGGCGAAATCGATATTCTCGTGCTTTTTCTTGAGTCCGCGAAACAGGAAATGGCCGGCGCGCACGGCCATGCCCTGAACCCGGTCCCCTTCGACCGGATCAACCGGGACCGCCAGCAGCCGCAAGGGCAATTTCCCGGACAGGCGGAGCCGGTGCATCGGCATCCGCCAGGTCATCCGATAATAGAGCATCGCCACCTGCTCGGCGAGCGACTGGCCATGATCCCGATCGTGGCGGAGGGTCAGGCTCCGTCCTTCACCCGCGCTGTCATGTTCGTCGTGGGTGGATTGTTCATCCGGATCGCCGTCACCGAGATCCAGCCGGTCAGAACCGTCGGTCGTCATTCACCCCTCAAACCGCTGATATTGGAAGCATAATGATCCGGACCACCCCTAAAGGTTGCGGTTCCGGCAACCAGCGTATCGGCACCGGCCGCGATCGCCTTGGGCGCCGTGTTGAGATCGATGCCGCCGTCCACTTCCAGACGGATATCCTTGCCGGTGGCGGTGATCCGGCTGCGGATTGCTTCGATCTTGCGCAGCTGGCTGTCGATGAAACTCTGTCCGCCAAAGCCGGGGTTGACGCTCATCAGCAAAATCAGGTCGAGGTCCTCGATCAGATAGTCGAGAATGTCGAGCGGAGTCGCCGGGTTGAGCACCAGACCGGCCTGCTTGCCCAGCCCCTGGATCGTCTGAACCGTGCGGTGCGGATGCGGGCCGGCTTCCGGGTGAAAAGAGATGATGTCTGCGCCGGCGTCGGCAAACGCCTCAAGATATTGGTCGACGGGAGATATCATCAGATGGACGTCAAAAGGCTTGGCACTGTGCGGGCGCAACGCTTTTACGACCGCAGGACCGATGGTGATATTGGGTACAAAATGGCCATCCATCACATCGACATGGATCCAGTCACAGCCAGCGCGGTCAATGGCCTGCACCTCTTCTCCCAGCCGAGCGAAATCGGCAGAAAGAATGGACGGGGCGATACGAATGCTGTCGGACATGGCGCTTCCTTAAACTGTTTCCGGCCCTAGAATTTTTGGTCGGAGCAAGCAAGGCGCTAATCCGGTGCTGCCACAGTCCCTTGTGGACAATTTGGGGACAGGTTCACAATATGTAGAGGATCAGTCTTTGCAGACCAGACGGGCGATGAAGAAACCGTCGACATGGCCCTGCTCTGCCAGTGTTGTTGGCAGCGTGCGAACACAACCATTTTGGGTTGGCACTATATGCTCTGGCAGCTCTGCGACGGTCACCGGATCAATGGCAAACTGATCATGGCGTTCGAGAAAAGCTTCGATCTGCTCCTCGCCTTCTTCGGGTTCCAGCGAGCAGACGGCATACACCAGCGCCCCCCCGACTTTCACCCAGGGAGCGATGCGGTCGAGCAAGGCAAGCTGTCCTTCCGCCCGGTCGGCGATCTGCCGGGCACCGATACAATGTAGCACGTCTGGGTGACGGCGGAAAATACCGGTGGCGCTGCACGGGGCATCGAGCAGGACCGCATCGGTAGGTTCAGCTGGCTGCCACTGCATGAGATCGGCGATCACTTCTTCGGCTTGCAACTTTGTCCGCCCGAGATTGTCCTGAAACCGCTCCATCCGCTTCGCACTGCTGTCGACCGAGATCACCTTCCAGCCGGCGCTGGCCAGTTGCATCGTCTTGCCACCAGGAGCGGCGCACAGATCCAATATCGTCCGGCCCTTGCCTGCCCCGAGCAGCCGCGCAGCAATCGAGGCGGCGAGGTCCTGGACCCAGAACTGGCCTTCGTCGAAGCCGGGAAGCCCGGTAACGGGAAGATTTGGAGGCATGCGAAGCTGTTTCGGAGCGAGCTTCTCGCCCTCCAGCGCACCAATATCGTCCGTCTGAAAGCTGAGATCCAAGGGCGCGGGCTTGGCCCAGGCACGGTTCGCGGCGTGGGCCACGTCCTCGCCCCAATTGTGGGTCCAGCGGTCAAGCGTTTCGCCCGGAATTTCCGGATATTCGGGCAGTTTCAGTTCACCCGATTCAACGCCGCGCATGACAGTGGAAAAGACGCCGTGGACGAGGCGGCGCGGGCCGCCATGAACGAGCGGCAAAGCGGTCGAAATCGCGGCATGTTGCGGCGTATCCAGAATCAGCACCTGCGCCAGCGCGATCCGCAGAGCCATCCGCGGCTTGGCATCGTCGGCCAGCCGGTTGCGGGTGGCGCTGTCGATCATCGCGTCGAGTGCGCTCATCCAGCGCAGAACATTGGCAGCGATATTGTGGGCCAGCGCCTTGTCAGAAGGGTTGGACAATTTGCCGGTCGCGGCAGGCATCGCCTGATCCAGCGTCTCACCGCGCCGGCAGACAGCATCGAGCAGACGGAGAGCGGACTGGCGCGTGGCGAGGCCGGGGATGGCTTTATTGGGCTGGTTCATGGTTCAATTCCGCACTGGCTTGCCCCGGATCGCCGGGACATGCGCAAACCGGATGGATTGCGCTGCCGCACCGCATAGACCTTCCCGCGTTTCGATCAAGCTTTTGGATGGGCGGAATGTGGCCGATGCAGAAGCAGCAGGCCAGCTTATCGGACGATTGCCGTCGTTCGCACGCTCGTTTTGTTACACGAAGGCAAACTTTCCCAACGTCATACTACACCGCGCCATGGAGTATCGAGAAATATCCCGGCAGGACTTCACCCAGCTTGCTCTCACCCGACCGAGTTAGAGAAACTTCCCTCGATCTTGCGTCGTCCTCGCCGGCGGCAATTGCTATCAGCCCGGACTCCTCCAAGGTCCGGAGTGTCCGCGTGACAACCGGTCGCGAGACGTCGAGCCTTTCCGCAATCTCGCTCGCGGACAAGGCTGTACGGTCCGGTTCGCGATCAATGAGGATCAGGATCAGAAAGCGCAATTGCGAGAGGTCATGTGTTGCAAAATAGGCTTCCAGCTTGCGGATCAGGAGGCTGCCGGTTCGCATAAGAGACAGCGCGCCAAGTACCCTGGCCGGGTCGACGCTGTCGAAGCGGTCCGCATATCCTTCGACCATTCGCCTGCTCGGCAAGCCTTTTAGAAAAAACATAGCGCTAGCTAACCGGACGCAAGCGGATGATATCTGGCTCTTCCACCAGCCAGTCCTTGTAGGCTTCGAAAACCGCCTTGGTGTATGGCTGTTGATGATGCGCTTCCAGAGCAGCTTCATCGCGCCACTCCTCATAAAGATGCAAGCTTCCGTCCTTAGCGTTTTCGCTCAACCGGAATGTGATGCAGCCCGGCTCGGCGCGGGTGCGATCGATGATCGCACAGATTGCATTGCGCGCCTCATCAAGATTCTCGGTGTGCGGCTTAATTTTTGCGATGACATTCAGTCGATCCGTCATGAGCACTCCTTTAGTTATCATGATAACTATATACAGACATTGCTTGTTTTTCAAGGGTCGTGCGGATCGTTGTCCGACCATATATCTGTGTCTGGCGAATCACGATGATCAAGGCACGAGGTTATAGGGTGATAGGCTGGACCAGCCACCGAAGCCGGGACATGCGCAGACCGGATAGTGTGCATTTTCTCATCGCACGGATTTTCCTGCTTTTCGATCAAGCTTTTGGATGGGGGCGCAGCGGGAAAATAAGACGATTGACAATAAGTCGATATATATCGATATAACTGGTCATGCGAAAAACAAGAGCACCATCAAAGGCGACGAAACAGGCGCTGATAGCCTTGTTCAACGCGCCTGACAGCCTCCATGGCTATGAGATCATGCAACTTACCGGAATAAAGCCTGGCACCCTCTATCCCATGCTCGCGCGGCTGGAAGATCAGGGGATGCTGGCTTCGCACTGGCAAGAGACAACGGTGGGAGGGCGCCCTCCCCGCCATCTTTATGGATTGACGGACGCCGGACGTGCCTTGGCAAAGAGTCTGCTGAGCGACGGTCGTCAGACCGCCCCCTCCGATCTGCGGGCGAAGCCGATATGATGCGGAATGCGCTGCAATGGGCGATCCTCAGGATTGTGCCCGATCATCGGAAAAATTGGGCGCAAGCGATGGTTGCGGAAATGGCAGCGATCGAACGGGACAGGGAAGCCGTTGTTTTCGCGCTCAGTTGCCTGATGGCCTGTTGCCGCTTTCGCTTCGAGACAGTTATTTCAACCGGAAACAGAGGAAGCAGCATGGTGAGAGACAGGTTTACAGTATTGGCATTCGCTTCGGGTCTGACGGCAGGGTTGATCGGTCTCGCCTATCTTCTTGTGTCCGGAGCGCCGCTGACCATGGCGATCGTCAATGGCGGGGCGCTGATCGTCGGCATCCTGCTCGCTCCCTCGCTGAGGCTGTCCGCCCGGGCCACCGATCCGGTGGTATCTGCGACTGCATTGATCGGCGCTTTCATTCTGCTGGGCACTGCCATTTTCGGGTACGCCATCGACGAAGCGAAGCGCTGGCTGTTGATCGGGCCGTTTTTCATTCAGACCAGTCTCATTCTTTTGCCGATGATCGCGGTATGCTTCGCCAGAGTTCAAAATCCGCGCACGACACTGGCGGTGGGCGTCGCGGCCTTTGCCATGGCGGCTCAGCCCGACCGGGCGATGGCGGCGATGCTGTTTGCGGCGATCGCCATCGTCGCCCTGATGCGGACGAACCGGCTGACTATTGCTGCGTCTATATTCTGCACAATGACATTCGCTGCCACATTGGTGCTGCCCGACCGGCTGCCAGCGGTGCCCTTTGTCGACCTGATATTATGGTCTGCCTTTGATGTCAGCCTTTGGGTCGGTTTGGCGCTCTGGGCCGGATGTCTGCTGCTGGTCTGCCCGATCCTGATGGTTCCGAAGGACGAGCGCACCGTTGCGAATTATGTATTTGCTTCCAGCTGACTGACGCTGATCTCGGCTGCCGCCATGGGTGCCTATCCGACCCCGATTGTTGGATATGGAGCCAGCGCGATTATCGGCTATTTCCTGAGTTTGATATTTCTGCAGCCCAAGCTGCGAGAGCCCCTGGCGGGAGGTGATGTCCTGGCCGACAGCGCCGATACCGACGAGGATCTGCCGCCGCTTCAAAACAGCGCGCCGTATCTGGTCCTCTGAGCGAATTTCAGCGCCGATCCGACCAGCGCTCTGGCTAACGAGGGGCGACCGTCAGCTTTGCGTTTGTTTCAAGAGAATATTGTCTTGGACCACAGCCTGTGTCGACAAGTCTTGCGATTGCCACTGCCCCTGCTCCAGAGCGAAGCCGACATGGCTTGCCCGCTGAAAGTCTTTGCCATTCCAGACGATCACTTGCAGTTCCATCCGGTTGTCTTGCTCGACGTGCAGCCAGTTAAAGCTTTGCGGTTCCTGATTGCGCAAGCGGGTCGACGTGGCTGTGCCTGCCTGAATGACGAGGGTCGGCCCCGCATCCTTCGCCATTTTGCTCGCGGCCTCCGCATAAGTGCGGTGGAAATGACCCGCCAGCGTTAAATGAATGCCGGCGTCGGCTATCGCCTTGAGAGCATCTTCCTGCCGCCCCACCGCCTCACTAAGTTCATTGCCTTGCCCAATCGGCAATTCAAACAGCGGATGATGAGTCACCAGAATTCGGCTTTTATTGGCCGCAACGCCTCTGAATCGCTGTCGGATGAGCTGCATTTGCTCTGCGTTGATGCGCCCATCCTTGATCGTCAGCGACCGGGCGGTATTGATGCCCAAAATGGCGGCTTCGTCCGTCTCCGCCCAGGGGCAAAGTTCGTCTGAAATATGCCGTTTGTAACGGCCAAGCGGCGAAATGAATCGCCGAAATATATCATAAAGGGGAACATCATGATTGCCGGGAACGACCAGCAGCCTTTGGCCATTTTGCCGAAGCGCTTGCAGGTAATCGGCGGCATCCCGAAATTGGCGTTCGCGCGCGCGCTGGGTGAGGTCCCCGCTGATAATGACCAGATCCGGCTGTTTTTCCTTCAACCAGTCAATTGTTGCGGCGACGATCTCCGGATCATTGGCACCAAAATGAATATCAGATAAATGCGCGATCCGGGCCATGAAGGTTCAACGGTCCAACCCTAAAGAAGTTTCATCGTGCATCCAATTATCCCCAGTGGCGTTGTCTACCCATGAAAAACAATAATCTTCCCCGCGATGCTATTCTTGTGGTCAACGCTGCATCCCGCAAAGGAGAAGAACAGTTCAAGGAAGCGAAAGAGAAACTCGTTGAGGCGGGTATCAATCTGCTTGACGCCATCGACGTCGAGAATCCCGAAGAGATCCGCGCGACCGTCCGGCAGGCTATTCAGACTGGTGCGCCGATGGTAGTCGTCGGGGGTGGCGACGGTTCGCTTTCCGGCGTCGTTGATGAATTTGTCGGCACAGATTGCGTCTTTGCCATTCTGCCGCTTGGCACCGCCAACAGTTCCGCACGCACGCTGGGCCTGCCGCTCGATCTAGAAGGCGCAATCGACGTGATCGCAAATGGGCGTCGCAAGCCGATTGATCTGGGAATGATCGACGACGATTATTTTGTCAACGCAGCATCTCTTGGCGTTTCGCCGATCATTGGCGAAACGGTCCCCGACAAGTTGAAACGCTATCTGGGTCGTTTCGGCTATCTGCTGTGGGCGATGAAATGCCTTGTCCATTTCCAGCCCTTCCGACTGATCCTCAACGATGGCACGACCGAGCACCGTTTGTGGTCGACCGAGGTTCGGATATTGAACGGCCCCTATCATGGCGGTCTGGAATTGTCGGACAGCGCGGAAATCGACAGCGGGCAAATCGTTATCCAGGCCGTGGTCGGGAAGAGCAAGTTGAAGCTCGGCTGGGACTGGTATGCCAAGGCGTTCAAGCTGCGGGACAGAGATGCAAACACGCGCGAATTTACCGGTGCCTCCTTTCATCTGGCTACGAAACCGAAGCTCAAGATTTCAATCGACGGCGAAGTGCTCGCCAGTACGCCGGTGCAGGTCCGTATCGCGAAGAAAGCTGTAGAGGCCGCCTGTCCGTAAAAGACGGGCGTCGCGTCTGAAGACGATTTCAGCGCGCGTCAGCCCTTTCGGGCCGAGCGATTGTAAAGCCTAAGTAGCCAACCTCCAACCGTTCGTCATGCTACCGCGTCGGATCGAGCGCGCTGGGCTTGCGCGGCCGGGCCATGCCGCCAGCGTCATCGGCTGACGGCGACCAGCCACCAGAGCCACCGCTTTGTGCCATCGCCTCGAGCGCCGCGATCCGGTCTTCCGTTGCCGGATGGGTCGAGAACATCTGACGCACGCCGCCGGGCACGATATAGAGCTGCGATGCGGCGGGATTGCGCTGCGCGACGGGGTTCGGTGTACGGGCAGCAACGCCGGATATCTTGGCCAGCGCAGACGCCAGCGACAGAGGCTTGCCGCTGATCTGGGCGGCTGCGGCATCGGCGCCAAATTCGCGGGTGCGGCTGATCGCCATCTGTACGATCATCGCCGCAAAGGGCGCGATCAGCACCGCCATCAGGCCCGCTATGCCAGCGCTGCGGTCACGGAAGAACAGGCCGAAATTCGCCAGCATCGACACCGCACCGGCAATCGTCGCAACCATCGTCATGATCAGCGTGTCGCGGTTTTTGACGTGGCCGAGTTCATGCGCCATCACGCCTTCAATCTCGTCATGGCTGAGCATCTTCAGTAGCCCCGTCGTCGCGGCGACTGCCGAATGTTCGGGGTCACGACCGGTCGCAAAGGCATTGGGCTGGGCCTGATCAACAATATAGACTTTCGGCATCGGCAGCTGCGCGCGGCGCGCCAGATTCTGGACCATTTTGTAATATTCGGGATGGCTGGCAGCATCGACCTCGACCGCATTGTGCATTTTCAGCACAATCTTGTCGGCGTTCCAATATGTGAACAGGTTCATGCCCGCCGCGACGACCAAGGCGAGGATCGCCCCGCCGCTGCCGCCCAGCGAATAGCCAAGAACCATGAACAGCGCGGTCAGCGCCGCCAGCAGCATGGTTGTCTTCATGAAGTTCATCGTCTCTACTCGCTTGAATATGTCTGTTACAGGTTCAATATAGGGTCTGAGGCGGGACGATTCAATTTGGCGGACAGGCGAAAATATGACCGAAAGCGATAGAAAACCCGGTGAGCGGCCAGCGCATGTGAAGCCACCCGCGCATCTTTCCAAAAGCAAGCCGGTGCCGGAGCCCGATCCGCTGGAAAAGGCAGACGAGATTGTCGAGGAAAAGGGGCCCACGCGCTATGGCGATTGGGTGCATAAGGGCATCGCAATCGATTTCTGAGGGCTGCGCGTCGCACGCCCCACGACCGGACACCCGACGGTGCCCGGCATTTAAGCCTTTGCTCGCACGCGCTTTTATGGAAAGATCGGTAAACAGGCCGATTGCCGTGCGGGAGCGATAGTGTGAGCAAAGACAGCGCCAGGACCGATGGCCCCGAAACGGTCGCTCCGGAAAACAGAAATGTTCCGACCGCTGCGGCACCCGCCGAGAACCTGGAACCTGGCAGTATAGACATCAGCTTTTCGCCAGGCCTGGCGGAGTTTCTGGCAGCCAATGATATCGCGATCGGATTTACCTCCTATCAGACCGGCCGCCTGTATCTGATCGGACGCGGACCAGACCAGAAGCTGGCGCTGCACGAAGCGGTCTATCCACAGGCGATGGGGCTGACCGGCGATGCCAACCGCATCTATCTTGGCACGCTGACCCAGATCGTGCGGATGGAAAATGTACTCGACCCCGGTCAGACGGCCAATCAGGTGCACGACAAGGTCTTTGTCCCGCGCAATATGCAGACAACGGGCAATGTCGACATTCACGAAATCGGCATTCAGGACAACGGCAAGATCGTCTTCGTCAACACCCGCCATAATTGTCTTTGCGAACCCAGTCTCACCCACAGCTTCAAGCCTATATGGAAGCCGGAGTTTATCAGCGAGATCGTGGCCGAAGATCGCTGCCATCTGAACGGACTGGCGATGGTCAGCGGCAAGCCGAAATATGTCAGCGCCGTCTCCCGTTCGAATGTCGACAAGGGCTGGCGGGATGACCGGGACGCTGGCGGCCTGATTATTGATGTCGAGAGCAATGCGGTCTTGGCCGAGGGCCTGTCGATGCCGCACAGTCCGCGTTTCCATAACGGTCGGCTGTGGCTGTTGAACTCGGGAACCGGCGAACTGGGCTGGCTTGACCCGGATCAGGGCGGCTTTGTACCGCTGGCCTTTTTCCCGGGATTTTTGCGCGGCCTGGCCTTTCACAACCACCATGCCTTCGTCACCTTGTCCAAGCCTCGCCACGGCCATTTCGAAGGTCTGGCCCTCGATGATCGACTAAAAGAAACCGATAGCGATGCCTGGTGCGGCGTTCAGATCGTCTCGCAGGAAGACGGAGCGGTCGCACATTGGCTGCGGTTCGAAGGCGCGATTACCGAATTGTTCGATATTTGTGTGCTGCCGGGGGTAGAAAATCCGATCACTCTCGGCCCGAATTCCGTCGAGATCAGGGACTTTCTGACGATCGAGCCTACTGCTATTTGAGAAGCCCATCGTTCTGCTTTGGAAGATGGAGAAATTCGGCAATCGCCCTTGCCGCTCGCTCCGATGGCAGATCGGGGCTTTCCATATCGAACGAATAAGCCAGGGCACGGGCCTGCACCTGTCGATATCGATCGGGTAACGGCGTGACTTCAGCAAGTGTCGCACCGAGACGGCCGATATCATCGATCACCGGCCCAAAAGTCCAATGCTCGTAATTGGGATTGTCCCGCCATTTTGCATCATGGGAGTTGATAAAGATCGCAGGCCGGGGGGTCTGAATAAATTCGTAGATCTGGCTGCTGACATCGCCCAGATAGATATCGGCGCCGCGGGTATAGGTCATGTCGACGCTACGCGCGCTGCCGGTGTCGATATGGATATGGTCAAAATCGGCGTAGCGCGGGTCGATACGCTCCCGAAACCGGAGCAACCGATGCTCGACCGAGGCCAGCAGCTTGCGCTGAAACAGCATAACATGCGGCGCGAAGATCAGATTATAATCCCGCTGGTTGGCGAAATAGTCGAGAATCTGTTCACCAAAGCGGAACCAGGACGACAGCAACGGATCGAAATGGGGATTGTACAGCACGGTCGGCTTGTCATTGTCGAAAAGCTTTATCGGCGGGCGATCAGCATAAGCTTCAAATTTTGGATATCCGACAATCCGGTGATTGTCGGGGCGAATGACACCAGCCGCCAGCATCCGGTCGCGCGTCTTTGCACCGGGCAGCAGCACATAGTCGAACAGGCTTATCTCCTTTGAAAATCCGATCGAGCGGTCCCCGGCACCGTGGGGAAAGAAGATCAGCTTTGGCACGCTGTTTTGGGAATTTTTCTTGAGAAAGGTAGTTGTCGTTTCCGGAACCACCAGCGCATCAAAATTGCGGAACAACGCGGTATTTTGCTTCAGGCTGCTCAGACGCCCGAGCGGCGCAATATTGCCCAAAAGCCGCTCGAACAGCCGAGCGCCGGCGTGCGACCGGATTGACCGAAATACGGGTGGTGGACAGGCCGGATCCAGAAACTGCTCAACCGCCTGCTGTTGCCGGTCACTGGACGATATGACTTCCACCGAGGCGGTTGGTGCCAGCCGTTGCAGCGCGGAAATGATCGGTGCGATATGGGCCACCTGGTGCAGTTCATCATGGTTGAACAGAAAACCGATGCGCTGCGGCCGGGCCGATGGATCGGGCATCATGTATATTTCATCGGCGTTCGACCCTATCTCTTGTTGGCCATGGGCGGAACCGGTCCGCGCTCGCTGCTCCTGCACATATTGCGCGCGGAAGTCCATGCGCTCGCGATCCCTAGAGCTCTGCCGAGCCCCGGGTTCCGGCGCCATCGAAACGCATATTGCTGCAGTCTGCTTTGCAAAAACGCCCGCTGCGGCTAAGGCGTTTCATGCGCACATATTTTCCGCGCAGGTCGCCATTGGAAATAATACGGATGTCCGTGCTCGCAGCAAATGATCCCGCTCTGCCGGTCGGTGGCGCACCGACGGATGCCAAACCGCTGTGGACAGCGATCATTCTGGCCGGACAGCGCCCTGAAGGCGATCCGATGGCGGTGCATTGCGACGTCCCCCATAAGGCGCTGATCGAGATAGCCGGCCAGTCGATGCTGGAGCGGGTTACCCGTGCGCTGATGGCATCGTCGGATGTCGGCAAGATCGTGATCATGACCCAGTCACCCGAGACGCTAAAAACAGGCTTTGCGGCCGATCTGCTGGAGAGTGACAAAATCAGCTTCATCGTATCCAATGATGGCATCGCCGCCAGCATTCACGAAGTTGCTGGCAGCGCGGTGGCACCTTGGCCGGTATTGGTCACTACGGCGGACAATGCACTGCTGACCACGGCCATTCTCGACGGTTTCTTTCTGGGCTACACCGGCCAGGATGTAGCCGTGGGCGTGGTTGAACGCAAAACGATGCTGGCCGCCTATCCGGACGCGAAACGCACCTGGCTGAAATTCAGAGGCGGCGCGTATAGCGGCGCCAATCTATTCGCCTTGCACAATGCCGCAGCGAAACCGGCGCTGGCTCTATGGGCCACGGTCGAACAGGATCGCAAAAAGGGCTGGAAGCTCCTTTTCCCTTTCGGCCCCTGGTTGCTGCTGAGAGCGATCACCCGGACGATCAGCTTCAAAAATGCTATGGGAGCAGCGGGTCAGCGGCTTTTGCTGCGCGCAGAGCCGATCATATTGCCATTCGCCGAAGCGGCGATCGACGTGGACAAACAGAGTGATCTCGAACTGGTGACGAGCATATTGGAGAAAAGATACGGCTGACGCATATCGAGAATAATACAAAAATTATTGATTTATAATGGTATTCTTCCGCCATATCGCGATTTTGGTAAGGCTGCTTATCTCGCCAAAGCCACGCATAAGGCAATCGAGCTATTAACCCTCGGGTCCAATCCTCAGCACAACACTGTTCTCTTCATCCGTCACGGCATAGAGCAGTCCATCGGGCCCTTGTCGCACATCCTTGAAGCGTTGATGCAGCGGATCAAGGAGCACCTCTTGGCGGACTTCCTGCAGATTGTCGTTGAACACGACGCGGATCAGCGCGCCGGTTCCATTGATTTGACCACGCCTAGCACTGGTCACGAACAAATTGTTCTTCCATTCGGGGAGAATGTCACCGGTGTAGAAGGTGATGCCATTGGGCGCGATCGATGGCGACCAGAACATCATCGGTGCCTCTGTGCCATTGCCAACCGGATTTACCGGCAAGCTTGACCCACCATATTCGGTACCGAAGGTGAACCGTGGCCAGCCGTAGTTCCGGCCCGGCAGGATCTCGTTGAGTTCGTCTCCGCCCTGGGGACCGTGTTCCGATGCAACGATCCGGGCGGAGCGGGGGTCCATGGCGAGTCCAAGGGGATCACGGTGCCCATAGGTCCAAATTTCTGGTCGTGCACCTGCTGTATCAACAAAGGGATTATCGGTCGGGATCGCACCATTCCGCGATATCCGCAAAACCTTCCCGTAAATATTGTCGGTCCGTTGGGCCGAATTGGTATCGCCAATACTCAACGCACCAACCGACACAAAAAGATCATCATTCTGGCCGAAGAGGATACGCGATCCTCCGGTTCCGACTGCGACCTCCCCTTCGAGAAGGTCTTTCAATTTGGTCAGGCGCAGTCCGTGCAGTTCGCCCCGCGCCAATATCGTCGCCGCAGTAATCCGCTGTGCCGCGGGATCAAAGCCGACCGGTTTGTTATAGGTGAAAAAAACCTGCCTATTGGTCGCAAAGTCCGGATCGAGCGCTACAGCCTGAATGCCCAGAACATCGTCAGGATGGAGATGCGGCGCATCGAGATAAGAAGGTATATTTGCGATTGGCTGGGCGATCAGCTGTGGATCGGAGCCTGTCGCGCCGCGCAACAGGCGGAGGGCCACTCCCCTTTCCACTATCAAGGCATCGCCGGCAGGCAGGAGAGCCAGACCATAGGCATGCGAAAGTCCGCGCGCTATAATCTCAACCTTGACCCTGGCCTCTTCTGCAGAGGAAAAGATGAAAGGCCCGGCCCCCGGCAGTTCGGAAGGGACACCGACTTCCTTAACATCCGAGGAAAATGCCGGAGCTGCCGGGACCAATGCCAGCGCAGCAGTTAACCCGAGAACGGCCCCGCGAACCGTCAACCGGCCCCAATATTCTTCCACAAGCTTTACCAACGCCTTCTCCCCTGCCGCAGCACGACCGATCCGCGCTCGGCTCAACCTAGTCGACGCGCAGAACGAACGGTAATTGCAGAAACGGCCAGTTCAATGCCATCTTGGGTCAGGCGGCCTGAACTGGCCTGCATCAGTCGTGGCGCCGGGGCAGGACGTCACGAACATGCTGCTTGGTTAGGCGATCAGCGTATCGACCGGGACATATTCATAGCCCAGATCATGCGCGACCGCCTCGTAAGTTACGTGCCCTTCGTGGACATTCAATCCGGCGGCTAGATAGGGATTGGCTCTCAACGCAGCCTTCCAACCCTGATTGGCGATACGTAATGCGTGCGGCAGAGTAACATTGTTCAGCGCATAGGTGCTGGTACGGGCAACTGCGCCCGGCATGTTGGCGACACAATAGTGCACGATGCCATCAATGACATAGGTCGGGTCGTCGTGCGTGGTCGCGCGGGACGTTTCGAAACATCCACCCTGATCGATCGCCACGTCAACCAGCACCGCGCCGGGCTGCATCGTCGAAAGCATATCGCGAGTCACCAATTTCGGTGCGGCAGCGCCTGGAACCAGCACCGCGCCAATCACCAGATCAGCTTGCGCCACCTCAGCAGCCAGAGCGGCACGGCCGGAAAACAGGGTGCGCGCACGGCCTTCAAAATGGCTGTCGAGCCGTTCAAGCACCGCCGGATCACGGTCAAGAATGGTAACATTCGCACCCAGACCAACCGCCATTTGTGCAGCATTGAAACCGACGACCCCGCCGCCAATGACGACCACCTTGGCCGGCAGAACTCCCGGGACACCGCCCAGCAGCACGCCGCGGCCGCCATGAGCTTTTTCCAACGCCGAAGCGCCAGCCTGGATCGACATGCGACCGGCGACCTGGCTCATTGGCTTGAGCAGCGGCAAGGAATTATCTGCGCTTGTCACGGTTTCATAGGCAATCGCCGTAACCCCAGATTTAATAAGGTCGGCGGTCTGTTCTGCATCGGGCGCCAAGTGCAGATAGGTGTACAATATCTGTCCCTTGCGCAACTGCGCGCGTTCAACGGGTTGTGGCTCCTTGACTTTAACCACCATTCCACATTCGGCGAAAATTTCAGAGGCGGTCGCCTTTATCGCGGCACCAGCAGCGATATACTCGTCGTCATCAGCACCAATGCCTTCGCCGGCACCGGTTTCCACCCAAACCTCATGCCCGTTGGCGGTCAGTTCGTGAACGCTTTCCGGCGTCAGGCCGACGCGATATTCATGATTCTTGATTTCTTTGACTGTACCAACGCGCATTGAAGTTCTCCCTCAGAATTAAAGAAGAAATATATAGAGATTTTGGCGTGAAGATTCTTGCCAAAGGAGTGGCCAGTTCGACGAAATATGGTAATATATCCCACTTAATGATGTTTTTACGGGATTTATTATATGGATCAGATCGACAAATCGCTGCTTTTTGCCCTGCAAGACGACTCGGCACGTTCCGTCGCGGAATTGGCTGAGTTTGTCGGTGCTTCCACTTCGGCCTGCCACCGCAGGATCAAATCGCTGGAATCGGCCGGCCTGATCATTCGCTACTCGGCCGTGCTCGACCCGCAACGACTGGGACTCAATCTCCAGGCATTCGTCGAAATCACCCTCACCAGCCAAAGCAGCGAAGCGATGGACGCTTTTGAGCAA
This sequence comes from Parasphingorhabdus sp., assembly GCF_048269865.1. Taxonomy (GTDB): domain Bacteria; phylum Pseudomonadota; class Alphaproteobacteria; order Sphingomonadales; family Sphingomonadaceae; genus Parasphingorhabdus. The sequence goes on from NZ_JBLWUA010000009.1 coordinate 100,375, forward strand.
GCTGTAGGGGAGTTCCGCGATATTTTGGAATGCCATCTGATGTCAGGGAATGCCGACTATATTTTGCGCATCGCAGCAAGCGATCTCGAACAGTTCGACCGAATTCATCGCGATTGTCTGTCCCGATTGCCGGGGGTTAGTGCAATGCGGTCCAGTTTCGCCATCCGCACAATCAAGAGCTGGAGCGGATATCCGGCCGGCTGACGCAAATCAGTGCAGGACACGACGACATTCCCCTGCGCAAAAAAAGAGCTCCGGAGCCGCTAGTGCGGCGCCGGAGCAGAAAGTTGGACGAAGTTCGGAGAGGAAGAACTTCGCTGCAGATTGTGCGTCAGACTATTTTCTGAGCGAGACCGTCAAGCCGATGGTGCGGGGACGGAAGGTACCGGCACGATAGTATATCGAGTCCGGAGTTTCATGGAATAGCGCCAGCAGAGGTTGACTGTTGGTAACGTTATTCACGAAGAGGCTGACATCCATGCTTGTATCATCGGAAAGATAAAATTTGCTTCCCAAACGCAGATCGAGCTGCGAGGTCGCTGGCGGACGCGGCAAGTTCGGATCCGTCAGCGGCGAGTTGAGATCGAGAGGCTCCTTGATCCGGCTGCTGTAGCTGAAATCGGCGCGACCATAGAGTTCCGCGTCTCCGACAGGCTGAACATATTCACCGTTGAGCTGGATTGTCCAAGGCGCCACTCCGGGGAACGGCTCGCCTGCTTTTCTGATCACGGTATTGCCTGGCCCCGGGATCGATGAGGTAAATCGCGCATTTACGTAGGAAGCCGAAGCACCCACGGTCAGCCCGGTGATCGGCCGGATCGAAAGCGCCAGATCGACACCGTCAATCTTGGCAGTTCCGAGATTGAGCGTGGTCTGGATCGTACACTGTGGCAAGATGATCAGGGTCTGTACATTCTTCCAGTCAACCCGGTAGGCTGAAAGGTCAACTGCCAGCTTTCCATCAAACAGCCGATTTTTGCTGCCGACTTCATAGCTCCAGATGGAATCAGGGTCTACGTCGCGCGTAGTGTAAGGGTCGATCCCGATCGCTGCGGCGTCGGCAATACAGTTGCCGCCGACTGGTGGTGCAACACCAGATCCGCGCACACCTTTGCTGGCGCTTGCGTAAAACAGATTGTTTTGATCAGCCTGGAAAGAGACGCCAAATTTCGGAGTGAAAGTCTTGCTGGTCGTATTAGCCGTGTCCGTCTGACCATCGCTGGAAAGGACCGGCCCTGCGCCAAAGCCGGTGAAGTCGTATTTCGCAATCGTATAACGCACGCCTGCGGTCAGCTTAAGCCGATCAATGACTTCATAGTCAGCCTGGGCATAGGCAGCATATTGCTTGTCGCGGTGCTCGTTGCGCGCAAAATTCGAAAATTTTCCTTGATAGAGTTCGGTTCCGAAAAACGAATCGGTAAGACTGGCGAATGGCGCTTCGCCGATCGCATCCTGAAACAGATTGATCACGTCGAGCAAACGATCATCACTGGCCGCGTATTGATCACGCACATATGACTTCTGGTAGAACAAGCCAGCGATCCAGTTCAGCCGATCGGACTGGTTATTATCCTGCAGACGCAGTTCTTGTGTAAATGCTGTCTGCTTGGTCTCATTCAATGTACTCGGCGCGTAGTTCTCGAAGCCTGCCGGGAACGGACCTCCGGTGAAGCCGCCCGAGAAGACGTAGCTCAGCGAGGTGTCGTCGTTGATCGTTTCCGTCGTGCGATGGAAATAGGACGTATCCGAAATCAGCGCTACGCCGCCAAGATCGAGTTCTGCCTTCAGGGCAGGCAAGGTGAACTTGTCTTTGCGCGGCTCCGCACGCTGGTTCAGGCTGAGACGCAGATCACCCGATTCACGGTTGGAAGTCGCCAGTTCGAACCTTGCTCCGTCGTTGATTTTGAGATCCTGATGATAGATCGATGGCGTCACCGTGAGCATATCACCCAGCCGGAAGCCCAAAGCGAGCCTTGCGGAAAAACTGTCCTGGCTGTTGCTGTCCTTGCGAACCAGCTGCTTGGTGTAAGGATCAAGCCTGTCAATATAGCCGCCATCGCGCCTTAGCCACGCACTGGCCCTGAATGCGATCTTGTCTTGTACAATTGGCGCGCCCACGGCCACACCGCCTTCGTAACTCGCAGAACCATGTTTGGTGGTCGCCAATTCGGACCGCGCATAGACGCTCAAGTCATCATAATTGGGCTTGGGCATGATAAAGCGAATGGCACCGCCGACCGAACCGCTGCCGAACAGGGTACCCTGTGGTCCGCGCAACACTTCGACCCGTTCGAGATCAAACACCTGAGGATAGACATTTCCCAGCGACGGACTGACGCCAACCCGAGTCTGTACCGGCGTATCATCGATGTAAATGCCCGTGGTGGGAATTCCGGATTGGGAATCGACCCCGCGGATTGCAATCGTCGTCTGGCCGGTGCCGTACACCGTCGCGCTCTGTCCAAATGTGATGCCCGGCGTTATCGAGGCAATATCAGCAATCGAACGGACGCCCTGGACGTCCAGTTCTTGCTGGCCCTTGGCGACGATGCTTGCCGGAGTTCGGCTGAGCACCGTTGATTTGCGGGTTGCCGTGACAACGATTTCCCCCGGGAATGCCGTCTCGCTATCAGAATTTTGAACATTGTCGGCCTGTGTGGCCTGTCCATATGCGGGCATTGCCATGGAGAGCGGAATAGCCGCGCTCGATAACATAAAGGCTTTTATAAAAAGCGCACGGCTGTTGGTCTGGTTCCCGGTCAAAATAAAACTCCCTCGTTAACTTAACATCAAAAATGCCGTCAATTTTAATATTTCAAGACGGTCAAAAGCGATGTGCCACCTCCCTGATGACGCCACCTACACACAAATCGGATTAGAACTTCGTCGATTCGCACAAATGGATAGCCTAATCACAAAATGTAAACAATACTGTATATTTACCTTTCTTTGTTTCACATTCGGTACAATTGAAACGATTTGGATATCGAGCTCAAAGGGCGAATGAAGATGCAGAACAGCAATATTGAACAAGCGTTGCGGACCCCGCCAGTATCAACCTTCAAGTTGCCACAGCATGCTCCAACTATCGCCAGAGGCCGCACCGTCGAGCGCAATGCCTACGCCAACAGCACTACCTGTTTCGATGTGTAGGCATGGCCTAAACCGGTGCGGAAGTCCGCAAGGGCTTACACAACGATACGAATCACTATATGAATATGCATACTTTAAGTTTAAAATAAAGGCAAGGCGCGTTATCGTTAACCGGTCAACCTAAAACGATTCCGGGCCAGTGATAGGCTTTTAGCCAAAGGCCATTGCCGGATGGCTCAGCGTGACTACCATGGCGAAGGCCAGCGCACCGATCCGCGGGCCTGCAGACGGATTTATGAAGATTGTAACTGGAGTTGGGCGAATGGATAGATGAAACCGAAACTGGAGAAAGATCTTCTAGCCCGTTTCGATAGTGAAACAGCCAAGTTTCGCGCGGTTCTGGCGAAGGGCCGTTCATCCAACCAAGTGGCGCTGTTCGATTTACTTGTTGAACGATCCATGGATGAAAGGTCGCCAAAAGAAATTGAGATCGCCCTCGCGCTATTCGGGAACAAGGCCTCTCTCGACACCAATACGGATTCGGGCGTCCGCGTCTATGTCCATCGCCTTCGTAAGCGCATTGATGATTACTACCGCGGGAAATCGGGGACCCGCCTGGTCATCCCCAAAGGCGAATATCGGATTCTGCTAGAGGATGTCGACGCTCCAGAGCCACACCTTAGCCCGCTAACCCGTATCATTCGGCTCTTGACGGTGAATCCGACGCTTAGCATTGGACTGTCGTTCATTCTGTGTGCAGCCCTGATTTTCGCGAACTGGCAGATGGAGATATGGCCCACCGACCGCTCCCGGACGTCAGCCGCTGTCAATGCGCGACCCGACCTTTTTGCGGGAACCAACGCATGGCACGATCCACTATTTGCAATAGGTGACAATTTGCTGCTGGCCGAAACGGAAGACCAGCTCGTTATCCAGCGCATGATACTGAATCCCGAGGTCCAGACGCGCGAAACATTTGGTCGCTTTTTAATAGATCATCCGGAGAAGTTCTACGAACTCTACGATTTCGGCCTCAGATTTTCACCAATCGAAACAGTGGAGATTGCCTGGAAAGTACAGGAAGCGCTTTCGGCATCGACCATTGGCAAAAGAAAGGACGCAGCAATGATGCCGGTCTCATCGATCGGTACCGAAAAGCTGCAATCCCACGATATCATTTATGTCGGCAGGTTGTCGCAGCTGGGAATGCTACACCAATATGCTTTTTCCCATTCGCGCCTGCGGCTGACAGCCTACGATCAGCTTACCGACAAACTGAACGGAACGGTCTTCAAAGGTCAGGTCTATGTCGCAACAGGGGCCAACGCCAAGCCCGATTACGGCTATCTCTCTATACAAGCGAGCCCCGGAGGCCGCACGCTGGTGATTATGGCGGGGCTCGGTGATCGGGGAACCGCAGCAATCGCCGATCTGCTGCACTCTCCCGAAGCCTTGGCATCGTTGAAGAAAAAATTGGGGAAAGCACGGCATTTCGAGGCACTATTCGAAGTCACAACTCTGCCGAGCCGCCCGACAAACCGTCGCCTGATCCTGCTGAATCCTCTCTCTTAACAACAAGCTGCATATTATCGCTTGGCGCGCAATTGGTTTTCCTTTAAGTTTGAAATAAAGGAGAATGTTACAATGCGGATAGCCTGTTTGGGTGGAGGCCCCGCCGGATTATATTTCGCGATTTCCGCAAAATTGCGCGATCCGGCACACGATATTCATGTATTCGAGCGGAATCGTTCGGGAGAGACCTTTGGCTGGGGCGTGGTTTTTTCCGATCAGACGATGACGAATCTGATGCAAAATGATTCGGTTAGCGCCGAGAAAATGGCCAGCAGTCTTGCCCATTGGGACGATATAGAGGTGCAGGTTTCCGGCCAGTCCGTGATCTCTTCCGGCCACGGGTTCATCGGCATCGGTCGCAAGCGATTGCTCGAAATTTTGAGCGATCGTGCGAAGGCGTTGGGCGTCACCATTCATAACGAATTTCCGTTCGATGCCGACCTGACCCGTTTTTCCGATTTTGATCTGGTCGTAGCAGCCGATGGCATCAACAGCGAAGTGCGGACCGCCAATGCCGAAAAGCTGGGTGTCACCATCGACCAGCGAACCAACAAATTCTGCTGGCTCGGCACCACAAAACAGTTCGATGCCTTCGCCTTTCTTTTTGAAAAAACAGATGCAGGCTGGATATGGGCGCATGCCTATCGCTTTGACGAGACCCACTCCACCTTCATCGTCGAATGCTCGCCGGAAACCTGGGAAGGCCTCGGCTTTGAAAATATGGAGCAGCCTGAATCGATCGCCTTGTGCGAAAAGATTTTCGCACGGCACCTGGATGGCCATCCCCTCATCACCAACGCAACCCATCTGCGCGGATCAGCTGCCTGGATCAATTTTCGCCGCGTGGTGTGCGAAAACTGGTCCTTCGATAATGTTGTCCTGCTTGGCGACGCCGCGCATACCGCACATTTTTCCATTGGTTCGGGGACAAAACTGGCTCTTGAGGACTCGATCAAGCTGGCTGAAGTCCTTGATCGACCGGGACTTGGTGACCGTGCAGCGCTAAAAAACGCGCTGAGCGACTATCGCGATCAGCGGCATATCGAAGTGCTCAAGATTCAGAACAGCGCCCGCAATTCGACCGAATGGTTTGAAACGCTGGACCGCTATATCGGATTCGAACTGCCACAATTCGCCTATTCGCTGATGACCCGTAGCCAGCGGGTCAGTCATGAGAATCTCAGGATCCGTGACCCCGATTGGCTGGGCGGTGTTGAGCGCTGGTTTTCAGGCAACAACTTGCAAGAACATATCCCGCCACAACCAATGTTTACGCCTTTTACGCTGGGCGACATGCACTTGGCCAACCGGGTGGTGGTACCTGCAATGCTGACCTACAGCGCCGACGAGCAGGGATGCACGACAGCTTTTCACCCGGTGCATTATGGAGCGCGGGCATTGGGCGGTGCGGGGCTGATTATCACCGAATCCCTGGCGGTTTCCTCCGAAGGCCGAACCACCCTCGCCTGCCCCGGACTTTACGACGATGAGCAGCTGGAAAGCTGGCAACAGATTGTCACCTTCGCTCATCAGCACAGCAAGGCTCGAATGTGCGCGCAGCTCAGCCACGCCGGGCCACGCGGAAGTTGCCAGATACCGGAGGGAACCAAGGGCATGGATGTTCCGCTGGAGGATCCATGGCCCCTGATCGCTGCATCTGCTCAACCCTGGCGGCCAGGAGGCCTGGTTCCCAGGGCAGCGAATGATGCTGATCTCGACCGAATCTGTCAGAATTTCGTTTCAGCCGCGGAGCGTGCGGAAAAAGCCGGGTTTGACATGATCGAGATCCATGCCGGGCATGGAACATTGCTGGCGAGTTTTCTTTCACCCGCGCTCAATGCGCGGACCGACAGCCATGGCGGAAGTCTGCAGAACCGTCTGCGCTATCCGCTCCGTGTAGTTGAGGCCGTACGCCGGGTATGGCCTTCCTCGAAACCACTGGCCGTCCGTTTTTCGGCGAACGACTGGCTGGGCGAGCGGGGCATCACGCCAGCCGATGCAGTTGTCATCGCGCGCGCGCTTAAAAATGCCGGGGTGGACCTCATCGATGTGTCCGCAGGCGAGACAAGCCCTGACGCAAAACCGGTTTACGGACGGATGTTCCAGACTCCCTTTGCAGACCAGATCCGCAACGAATCCGGGATTCCCGTCATCGCGGTTGGCAACATATTTGAGGCTGATCAGGTCAACTCCATTGTCACAGCCGGCCGTGCTGACCTTGTGGCGATGGGGCGGCCCCATCTTGCCGATCCGGTCTGGACATTGCGCGCGTCGGCCGCAGCCAACGACCACACGCAGTTTGTCCCTTCCCCTTATATATTGGGACAGGACCAGGCACGCAGACTTGCCGAAAAAGCAAAAAGCGCACAATGACCGAAAAAAATAAAGCACGAAGTGAAGGTAAGGCCATTACATTGTCAAATACGTCCAACGAAGAAGCCCTTCCTGCAGGGGCAGGATCTTCCGAACTGCGGATGTGGGTCAGGCTGCTGACTTGCGCCAAGATCGGTGAAAAACAGCTGCGTCGGAGATTTGAAGACGAGTTCAAGACCACCCTTCCCCGCTTTGATGTATTGGCCGCACTTCACCGGGTGCCAGAGGGCTTGCGGATGAGCGCCCTGTCACGAGCTTTGCTTGTATCAAACGGGAATGTCACGCTCGTCGTCAGACAATTGCAGGAAAGCGGTCTGGTTAAAACACAGATCAACCCCGAAGATGCCCGATCCGCCATTGTATCCCTGACCGCCGCAGGGAAGGAGCGATTCATGATTTTAGCGGAGGCGCATCATCGCTGGATTGCCGAAATATTCGACGGCGTATCAGAATCCGACATGGACATGTTGGCGCAACTGCTCGGTCGCGTCCGCTCTGAACTGAGCGCGGATCACTGAGCATGTCATTCCAGACTTCTACCCAGGTCCGCTTTGCCCATGTTGATGCCGCCGGTATCGTGTTTTATCCGCGCTATTTTGAAATGCTGAACGGAGCAGTGGAAGACTGGTTCGCGCTGGCACTGGGCAGCGATTTCCGGACCATGCATCTTGAACGGGGTATCGGGGTCCCTTCCGTGCAAGTTGAAGCAGAATTTATGGCGCCCAGTATGCTTGGTGATGTGCTGACTATCCATATAACTCCGACGCGGGTCGGCCGAAGCAGCTGTTCTTATGAAGCGTTATTCTCTGCAGACGGAACGGACCGGATGAAAGCCAATGCCACCCTTGTCTGCATGGACATGGCCTCCCAGAAATCCACTCCCTGGCCAGATGAGATTCGTCTGCGCATGGTGGATGATATCGTTCCAGCCAACTGAAGCAGCGCTTGCACCGCCGTGAAGCGGTGCAAGCGCGCGCAACCAACAATGATCAGGCAGCAACGACGGGATGCCGCAAGGTTCCAATACCCTCGACGCAGGCAACAATCGTATCACCCGGCCAGAGAAATTCCTGGGGGTCGCGCCCGGCTCCGACGCCGGCAGGCGTTCCGGTGGCGATAATATCGCCCGGCTCGAGCGTGATGCCCTTGCTGATATCAGCGACCAGTTCATCAACCTTGAACAGCATATGGCTGGTATTGCTGCGCTGTTTTTCCACGCCGTTTACGGTCAGCCAGAGGTCAAGAGTCTGGGGATCGGTAATTTCGTCGGCAGTCACCACAACTGGCCCCATCGGGCAATAGCTGTCCTGTCCCTTTGAATAGATCCACTGACCGGCGCGACGGCAATCGCGCGCACTCATATCAATGCAAACCGTATAGCCGAAGATATAGCCGAGGGCTTCTTCGCGAGTGACGTCGTTGGCCCGGCTGCCAATGATGGCTGCCAGTTCAACCTCCCAGTCGAGTTGCTGTGTAATCTCACTTTTGTGCAAGATCGGTTCGCCTGGGCCGATCACCGTGGTTGGCGGTTTGGAAAAAATTACTGGCTCGCGCGGGAGATCGGGGGAGCTGTCTAGTGACTTGGCGCTTTCTGCGACATGTTCCGTGTAGTTGAGACCGATGCCAAATACGTTCTTGCGCGGCCGCGGAATCGGCGCGAGCAGCTTTGCATTGCCAAGCGGTATCGTAGTGCCAAAGGGCAAAGTCTCACCGCAATCGGCAACCAACGACGAAACCGCGGCGACGGCAGCGGGCCCAAGGTCGATGAATTCCAGCATGGTCGATGGCAGTTCGACGCCCTTGGCGACCCCGAATCGAGCCAGATCCAGAACGGCATCGCCAACAATGGCTCCCAGACGCGCTTCAGCCTCGACCGAGGCCCGGTAAGTAACAAGTTTCATTATAGTTCCTTGGTTTGAAAATCAGGATAATATTGGCTGGTTTCCGCCATTGTCGCCGAAGGCTTCTTCGCGGTAGAGACCGAGAGCACGCATCACCGGCAGGTCGTGAAAAGCGAACAGGCAGGCATCCTCCGTCTCCGATGCATTGACATGTTCGTGATACATCCAGGCCGGGACGACGAAAATGTCGCGTTCCTGCCAGTCGAAGCACTTTCCGTTGATAATCGACCAGCCCTTGCCCTTGCAGCACTGATAGACAAAGCTGCCCGTCTGCCGATGGGCTTTGGTGTGCTCACCGGGGCGCAGCATCTGCATATGGGCCCCGATCGTCATCATCACCGGACCGCCGGTCTGGGGATTGACATATTCCATCAGCACACCGTCATAGGGCGAGCCGTCGGTGACCTGCGCATATTTTTGCAGCGCTTCATAAGTCGGCGCCCATTCATATTTCAGCAGCGGAGAATATCGCTTGTCCCACGTCGCTCCCCAAGGGCGCAGGCCTGGGTTGCCCCAAGAGCCAACCGCATCATCCACTGGATAGGTGACGGCATGGCTGAGATCGGGGTGCACCTCATAAAAATTCGCTTCGAGTGCATTCATCATCGGAATGTCGAGGCCGTCCTGCCAGATACAAATCGATCCGTCCTCCGCAATGCCATGTTCGTGCCACGTCCCGTTAGGTGTAAGTACAAAATCGTTGGCGCCGAGCGTCATCTTGTGTCCGTCTACATTCGTAAAGGCTCCGGAACCCTCCATAATGAAGCGCAAAGCGGAAGCGCTGTGCCGGTGGGAATAAGCGCATTCTCCAGGCTTCATCACCTGCAACCCGGAATAGAGCCAGCCGACCGCAGCCATGACGTCCTTGCGCCCAGGGTTCTCCAGATAGACCACACGCCGTCCCGCCTCTTCGGGGGTTACGAGATCAAGTGCCTTCAGCACGTCCTCGCGGAGATCTCGATATCGCCAAAGCATAGGCACCGAGGTCGACACCGGCTCCCATGGCTCGATCTTGTTCGCAACCGTCCACAACGCCCCGGTCCCAAGTTCGGACAAGCGTTTGTAGTAAGCCACGCGATCGGGCGTATCGGTCACATTGGCGCGGCCGGCCATCTCCTCTCGATATTGATCATAACTGGTGTCAGACATTCGGTGCCTCCTCAATTTATTATAAGCTTAAAATAAATTGCACAGAAGTCAAATGGAACTATGGTGGGCGGCAACGAAATCGATCATTGAACGAGGGCACTATGTCAGAATCATTTTCAGCAGCCGTGATCCAGGCGGCCTCCTTCCCGCAAGACTCGCTTTCCTCGGCCGAAAAAGCGGTCGGCCTGATCCGTGAGGCCGCCGCGAAGGGCGCAAAATTGATGGTGTTTCCGGAAGCCTTTCTGGGAGGCTATCCCAAGGGCGCTTCGTTCGGTACACCGGTCGGGCTGCGCAAGCCAGAAGGGCGGGAAGAGTATAGAATTTATCACGAATCGGCGATCGATCTCGATGGTCCTGAAGTCGCTCTGCTGTCGGAAGCAACTGCGGATACAGGGGCTTTTATCGTTATGGGTGTGATCGAACGAGAAGGCGGCACTGTCTATTGCACGGCTTTGTTTTTTGACGGTGAGAAAGGCCTTGTCGCCAAACACCGCAAACTGATGCCGACAGGCGCGGAACGCCTGATCTGGGGCTTTGGCGATGGCTCCACCCTGCCCGTCATCGATACGCCGCTCGGTCGCATAGGGGCCGTCATCTGCTGGGAAAATTACATGCCAATGCTGCGCATGACGATGTATGATCAGGGCGTCACGCTGTACTGCGCACCCACGGCGGACGACCGTGATGCATGGGCGGGCTCCATGCGGCATATCGCTCTGGAAGGACGGTGTTTTGTCCTCTCGGCCTGTCAGTATATTACCCGCAGCGCCTATCCAGACGACTTCGACTGTGCTTTGGGCGACGATCCCGACTCCGTGCTGATGCGCGGCGGCAGCATGATCGTCGCTCCCCTTGGCGAGGTTCTCGCCGGACCGGACTTTTCAGGCGAAACGATTCTTTATGCCCGGATCGACCCGGACGAAGTGGTGCGCGGAAAATATGATTTTGATGTCACAGGCCACTATGCCCGGCCTGACGTATTCAATCTGACGGTCGATGTCGCTCCAAAGCGCGCCGTCAGTCGAACAGAGGAAAGCTGATGGAATTCGACTTTGCCAAGCTGGCAACAGGGGATCGATACAAGCTGATGAGCGCGTCGATCACCCCTCGGCCGATCGCCTGGCTGACCACGCTGTCGTCCGATGGTGTGCGTAACGCTGCACCCTACAGCTTCTTCAACATGATGGGATCAGAACCGCCGCTGGTTGCGCTTGGACTGATGCGTCGCCCGGATGGCAGCCATAAAGACAGCGCCCGCAATATCCTCGATACAGGCGAGTTCGTCGTGAATTTGGTCAGCGAAATCGACGCTGCGGACATGAATTTGACCTGCATTGATGCCCCGCCCGATTTTGACGAGCTGGGCGCTGCGAACCTCACCACCGCCCCATCCAGCCTGATCGCACCACCGCGGATCGCTTCGGCACCGGTGTCGATGGAGTGCCAGCTCTATCAAAGCGTCGAGGCTGGCCTGACGACGGTCGTGCTGGGTGAGGTCTTGCGCTTCCATATTCACGATGATCTGGTCGATGCCGACCGGCTACATGTCGATACTTTGGCTATGAACCTGGTCGCGCGGATGCACGGTGCGGGCTGGTACACACGTAGCACGGATTTGCTTCAGCTGCGCCGCCCGGAATATGCCGAATGGATCAAGACACAGAAATAGGGTAAAGATCTAAAGCGGTTCGTTCCACTCGCGAACGGGCACCATCTCCAGATTGCTGACCTTGCCGTTGTCGGTCATGCCAATGCGCACCTCTACTATGCCGCCTTTGTAGCGCGCCCGGTAGCGAGAGGCGGTTTCTGCGCACCCCTTGCGCATGTCGAACAGGGCGAACTCTTCCATTCCCCCAAGCTCGCTGACCATCCCGCCATAGAGGGCCGTCAGTTCATCAAAGTCGAGCCGAGCGAAATCAATATAATCCGCATAGTCCGGCTGCCCTGAAGCGATAGCTTCGAGAAGACTCCGGACTCTTGCCGTAGTGGCGGGATCGGCATCTGGCCGGGGAGCAGCACGGACGCGGGTCAATGCAGGATCGACAACAGCAGCCAGCCCCCGCGCAACATGCTGCACATCGGCGGCCTCACCATTGGCAAAGACGGCTATGGTCAAGTCTTGCCCGGGGTAACGCAGCGCATAGGTCTGAAAGCCTTGCCAGCTACCCGAATGCCACCACGACTGCGTCGCCGGGGAAAGAAACCATCCCGGAGAATAGGCACAGGTCGAACCGTCATTGAGCTTTGCCGGTTGCGCCAATTCTTTCCAGGAACTGGGGCGAAGCAACTGCCGCTGCGAAACCGCGCGCACCCAAGCCGCATAATCCAGCACCGATAGATATACAGAACCATCAGCGGTTGAATTTGCGGTCTGTGAGATCCATTCGGCGTTACGTAAATTCCCCTGCCGAACTTCATATCCAGCGCTCCGATTTGGAATGATTGCCAGTTCGTCGATCCCGCGGGCCGAATGCATGCCCAATGGGGCAAATAATCGCTGCTGGACGAATTTCGTCCAATGCTCACCGGTTATCTGCTCGATCACGAAGCCCAATACTATATATCCGGCATAGCTGAAGCGCCAACGCGATCCGGCACCAAAATTCAAATCCTCGGCCGCGATAATCGCAAGCAGCTGATCCGTGGTATAGTCGGTCCGAAAATCACCATTCGGAGTGGCCGGGAGACCGGAGGTGTGGTCCAGCAATTGGCGGATCGTGACCTTGTGCCATTTTCGCGGCGCACCCTTCAAATATTTGGTGACTGGCGCATCGAGATTCAATTTTCCATCTTCCACCAGCAACATAATCGCCGCAGCGGTCAATTGCATGCCGGTCGCGCCGGTTTTGAAGAGCGTATCGCTGTGTACCGGGACGCCCAGCTCGATATCCGCCTGCCCGAAGCCCTGGGCGCGCATAAGCTTGCCCTCTTGAATGATGGATATCGCTACGCCCGGCGTATTGCTTGCGGCCATTTCGGCCTGAACCAGATCGTCGACCGGGTCAGCATGCGCGGCCTGCGGCATTGCAGTGAGAAACAGGGCGATAAACGAAGAGCGCAAAATTGATATCATGTAATATCGCTGCCCCAAGATATAGCATTTGAACATTGCGAGAAAGACCAGAATATTTCTAGTCTCGGACAATGGCCTGCTGACAGTTCACGGATTCGTCTGCTTCAGTTGGAAGGTATCAATCGGTCGATATGCTGGCACATTTTCAGAATTGTCCCAAATGCCGTTGGGCCGCAGAACCCGATCAAGAATCAGCGTTGCGCCAATGTTGACATTCTTCATTGTGCGCACCCGATAAAGAGCCTCGAACCCGTTTTTCCTGCTCTTTGCATCAGCCTTGATCGCCAGCAACTGATCCGGGTCGCCAGCGAGCTCCGCCGCTTCTTTCAGCCCGGCATCACCCAGAGCCGCAATAATCAAAATGCGATTATTTGCAGGGCCGGAGAAACCGGCGATATAGGCGAAATCACGCCTGGCGATCCGTTCGTCCGTCAGGACCATGCCATCCGACTGATAGCGTACTCCATTGCCTGAATCTATCAATGCGTCGTTGCCCTTGCTCACCTCAAAGCCTGAGGCTTGCACCAGAGGGTCGCGCAGCAAGAGCGGCATGCCACTGAACTGCCCGACGTAGATTATGTCGGAACTTGCCAGCACTTCCGGTGTCAGCTGAGATGCTGCCTTCAACCGTAAGGATCTGCCCTGAAACCCAGGAACCCTCGATATCGTAGCCCGGACATTCGACAATGCCGCGATTGTTCCGCCGCTGACAAGCTGCTGATTATAGTCGGCAGAATCGTCAACCTTTGTGGGGTTTAGCATCTGGAAGATGGTGAGATCTTCGCGCGTGGGAACAGACCTTTCCCAGACCAGCTGAGGCGCAGCATCTGCATTGCTTCTGTTGCTATCCAATCTGGCAAAAAGATAATAATCGCCAATAACGATCGTGAGCGGTCGTGAATTGCCCGCGAAAGGCTGCCATGCCATGGTTTCTGCCAGAGGATCCGTATCGCGACTGGTCCAGACCAGCGCCAAGCCCCCGATTGTGAGAACTGCCACGCCCAATAGCGCGACCCTGACCGGAAGCGACCGGGAAGATGCACGCACCCATCTTCCAAAGCGCAGCAACGAAGCCGGTTTCTCGCCATCAACCAGCTTGATACAGTAGCTGCCAACGGGAATTTCTATTCTGGGACCGGGCTTGCCCGCGAAAGTTGAATCGATCAACTTGCGCAGCCGATATACATAGACCCGGACGTTGGCATCTTGCGATGTATCCGGACCGGAGTCCTCGGCGAAAGCCTCTTCAGCAATCTGCTGCTCAGAGGGTGTCTCGCCACAGAGAGATTTTTCAAGCAAATAGTCAAACAAACGCAGCAGCTTATCTGAACGGCTGCCCTCCAGAACGCTTCGAGCATCTGCTGCAAGCTCGATTATTTGCTGATGGTGCCGGTCAATGCCCGCTCGATCCGGCTGCTTCTGGTCGATGGTCATAGTTCACAAATTACAACAATGACGCACTAATGCAACAATTGATGGCTAAGGCGTAACATATGAAAACGGCTCCTCGACGAGCCCTGTCTCTCGACAAGGCACACGTAAAAAACCGTAGGCTTTCGCGTCATTTGTTGACCAGTTGCCCGTAAACCGAGCGTTTCAGCCAGTTCGTAACGGTTACACAACGCCAATCAGCTGTGCTCCCAACCCCGCTTGCCATATGTAATGGGGGACCGGTTCGCAGAAGGTAAGGCGGAAAAACGGCGGCGACGGGCAGAACGCCCGTCGCAGCAGAGCCCCCTTAGGATATCGCAAAGATTCATGGACACGCGGTGCTAAGCCGCGTGCCAGGCGAAGGATTGTGAACGTTGCTACTATAAGGAGAGACTGAAATGAATATATCCAGAAAAATTGCAGGACCGATTGGCGGCTTTTGCCTGCTCGCCTCCGCCCTGGCGGCGCCAGCCCTTGCTCATCACTCCTTTGCCATGTTTGATCAGACCCAGATCACAAAGAAGGCAAATGTCACGGTTTCCGAGTTCCGCTACACCAATCCGCATTCCTTTGTCGTGGTGAACGTTCGGGAAAACGGAAAAGTGAAGCGCTATGTGTTTGAATGCAACAGCATCAACATGATGGGTCGTGCCGGATGGAAGTTCAATACGATCAAGGCCGGCGACAAGGTCGACGTCACCTTCTACCCGCTGCGCAATGGCAAACCTGGCGGCATGCTGAAGACCATCAAAATCCCGGATGGCCGCACCCTGAACGCTTGGTAGTTCGTTCGAACATATACAGAATTTAAGAACATAGCGCGCGGCCGACCGCACGTCCGGTCAAAAAGGAGATAAAGATGGTATTTCACAAGTTCACCATGCTGACAGCGGTGGCATTTTCCCTCGGTGCCTGCGCCTCAGTCGATGCCAAGGCCCCGTCAACAGCTCAGGCTGCTCCTGCATCGGTCGCTGGAGATCGGGTCGAGGTGCCGAACATCACGGGGGTGTGGGAAATTTACCCCGACCCCTTCGCAGGTGACGAAAATGTCTTTCTTGAGCTTCCTGTCCCTGGTGACGGCCCTAACCTGAAAGAACCCTATGCCAAGGAGTGGAAGAAGCTTCGAGACGAGCGGGATGCGCTTCTCAAGGCGGGTACGCCTCGGGTGGACCCGAGCACCCAGTGCCTGCCCGAAGGCATGCCGATGATCATGGGCGCGATCTTCCCGCTGGAGATTTTACAGACCCCCGGTCAGGTCACTGTTCTGGCAGAATTCCTGACCCAGACCCGGCGCATCTATCTCGACAAGCCAATGCGCGCGCTCGATGAGATCAATCCGTCCTATTACGGGTTTTCGTCGGCGAAATGGGAAGGAGACACCCTGGTCGTAACGACCAAGGGCGTGAAGGAAGACGTTCTTTTCTTTGAAATCCCGCACAGCCGGGAAATGGTTATCACCGAACGGATACGCCTGACAGGTCCCGATCTGATGGAGGACGTGATCACCATCGAAGATCCTGTCATGCTGGAAGAGCCCTATACATTTACTTACGGCTACCGGCGCAATCCCGAATATGAAATTCAGGAATATTATTGTGAGCGCACGGACCCGCTTTTCAAGATCACCGAAGATGGCACGATCGAAATGAAGACCGCTGACGAGATTGAATGAACGCTTGGCTTTCGGATCGGAGCACGGACCGCTCCGATCCGGCCAGACCCGGAGGATCTCTGATGACTCAAAGACGTGAATTTCTGGGGAAGTCTCTAGCGATCGGTCTGGCGACCCTTTGCGATGGATATTTATCCCCCGCCGTTGCCCGCCGCTCCAATCTGAACCAAGCCATGGAAGTGACGCGGGCCCTGCCCGATGACAGTTCGATCATGCGCCTCGGCGGCCTGGGCGATGGGTACAAGATGACCATCGCAGCGAACGGCAAGCAAATCGTCGTGGTTAATGATGGCACCGGCTGGGCACCGCCACCGGCAACTTTTTACAGTACACGACTGTGGGAAATGGAAGGCGAGCCAGAAACGGTCCGCTTCCAGATGCTTGATGGCTATCCCAACGTCGATCGTGCGGCCCATCCAGAAGGCGCGCCTCATTATTATGGCCATGGCGTCATCGCCATCGGCCAGCATCTGTACCAGTTTCTTGCAACACTGGACGATGCCGAAGACCGTCCGCGCCGCTGGACCGGTGCCAAGCTCATCTATTCCAAGGATAGCGGCGTGACCTGGCACAACCAGAATGGATCGAGCCCGATAATATGGGAAGACTGGGATCAACAAAACTCTGTCAGTTTCCCCTTCTTCAACGAACCGGATGGCTGTTTTTCGCTGCTGTCCTTCTTGCAGCAGGGCAAGGCTTATGCCGAAAACCGGGACGGCTATATTTATGTTTACGGTCTGAACGGCAGCGTCGACGGACTGATGAATCAACTCGTCATGTTCCGCGTACGCCAGAACAGACTGCTCGACCGCTCCGCCTATCGCTTCTTTGCGGGTCATGACCGGAATGGCACGGCTCGCTGGTCAGCAGATATTGCCGATCGGCAGCCGGTGCACAATTTCCCGCTTGGCTGGGTCAACTACACCAATTTGTTTCCCGGCGATCTGGTCGTGGAATCCTGGTTACCCAGTGTCGTTTATAACGCTCCGCTGGGGATATATATGATGGCGAGCGCGGGGATTGGCAGCGCACCCGATGGTACCGAGTTTGGCAAGCCAAGCTATCTCGGCATATGGGTATCGAAAAACCCCTGGGGACCCTGGCGGCAAATTCACGAAGATGCCGCCTGGACGCCGGGCAATGATACGGGCGCTCGCGCATACGCACCGCAGATCGCTCCCGGCTGGGTTGCCGCGGACGGAAAATCCTTCTGGCTGGTCTGGGCCGATCTGGCCGGCATCCGCGAATTCGGCAGAGATGAAGCGCTGGTCGATGCGGAAATGGCAAAGGCCAGCAATGCCAGCGAACGTACGGTAATAGAGGCGGAAATTCTCCGTCGGTACATGCCCGGCTTTTCGATGAATGCACAGAGGGTCGACCTGACGCTGGACTAGAATCCGTTCCTCATTGACTTACTTCACCTCCATATCTATGCATTTGCATATATTGAAAGGTGATAGTTATGGCAGAGAGATCGTTCGCAAAAGAAGTTGAGCATTTGCGCCTTGGAGATGGCGATCTCTTCAAGGGAGAGGCCATTCTAGCGATCACCAAGGGGTTGCTGCAGGCTGGCGTTTCTTATGTTGGCGGCTATCAGGGCTCACCTATATCCCACTTGATGGACGTGCTGTCGGACGCACAAGATATCCTCGGCGAACTGGGTGTGAATTTCCAGAGCTCTGCCAATGAATCCACCGCCGCCGCAATGCTCTCCGCTTCGGTCATGTATCCCCTTCGGGGCGCAGTCGCCTGGAAATCGACGGTTGGCACAAATGTCGCCTCGGATGCCTTGGCCAATCTTGCCTCGGGCGGCGTAACCGGCGGTACACTCGTGATCATTGGCGAAGACTATGGCGAGGGTTCCTCGATCATGCAGGAACGCACGCACGCCTTTGCCATGAAATCACAAATATGGCTGGTGGATCCCCGCCCCGATCACGGC
This sequence comes from Parasphingorhabdus sp., assembly GCF_048269865.1. Taxonomy (GTDB): domain Bacteria; phylum Pseudomonadota; class Alphaproteobacteria; order Sphingomonadales; family Sphingomonadaceae; genus Parasphingorhabdus. Next base: position 118,581 of record NZ_JBLWUA010000009.1, read on the forward strand.
CAGATCGTAGACCTGATCGAAAAAAGCTTTGAACTGTCGGAAGCATCGAACACCCCGGTCATGCTCGAAGTGCGCGTGCGCACCTGCCATATGCATGGCAGTTTCATAGCCAAGGACAATGTCAAACCTGCTTACTCGATCGACGATGCCCTGAACACACCAAAGCGCGACTTGGGGAGAATAGTGCTGCCCCCCGCTGCCTATGAGCATGAACAGGAGAAAATCCATCATCGTCTGCCAGCGGCAATCGATTTCATCCGCAGCAACTGGCTGAATGAATTTTTCGGACCCGAAACCGGCAAGGTCGGCATCATGTTACAGGGCGGGATGTACAATAATGTGATCCGTGCTCTGCAATATCTCGGACTGTCCGATGCTTATGGAAACACCCAGATTCCGCTTTACGTAATGAATGTCACCTATCCGGTGATCGACAGCGAGATGGAAGAATTTGCAAAGGGCAAAGATGCCATATTGATGGTGGAAGAAGGCCAGCCGGAATATCTCGAGCAGGCGCTCAATACCGTTCTCCGGCGCAGCGGCGCATCGGCAACCATCTACGGCAAGAACGTCCTACCGATGGGTGGCGACTATTCGGTCGAAGCTATCATGCACGGGCTCGAGACCTTTCTCGAGGAAACCGACCCCCATATCATGGGCAATCGCCCGCCCCGTCCAGACGCTCGTCCGGTGCTGGCCCAACCGGCAGTGAAAAAACTGAAATCTGTTGTGCCTGCGCGGCCGCCAGGCCTGTGCACCGGCTGTCCGGAGCGGCCTATTTTCGCGGCGATGAAGATGATTGACCAGGACCTGGGCGAACATCATGTTTCTGCCGATATCGGCTGCCATCTGTTTTCCATCCTGCCGCCGTTCAACATCGGCAACACGACGATGGGCTTTGGCCTTGGCGGTGCTTCAGCTTCTGCGTTCAGCCGCAGCACCGGCAAGCGTTCGATCGCGGTCATGGGCGATGGCGGTTTTTGGCACAACGGACTGACAAGCGGGATTGGCAACGCTGTTTACAACAAGCATGACGGCGTTTTCCTGATCGTCGACAATTTCTATTCTTCCGCCACGGGAGGCCAGGACATCCTGTCCTCCCGCGCGCACAACAAGTCGCGCAAGACCAACAATCCGATCGAAAAAGCGGTTCGCGGCGTGGGGGCGACATGGGTCCGGGAAGTCGACAGGACCTATGATGTTGGGAAAATGAAGAAGGTGCTGCACGAGGCCCTGACCACCAAGGCGGAAGGGCCAAAGATCATTATCGCATCGTCGGAATGCATGCTCAACAAGCAACGCCGCGTGCGCCCGATCGAGGCCAAGGCGGTCAAGGACGGCAAGCGCGTCGTCAAGCAGCGATTTGGCGTCGATGAGGATGTATGTACCGGAGACCATGCCTGCATCCGGCTGTCCGGCTGCCCGTCCCTTTCGGTCAAACAGCTCGACGATCCTCTGCGTGACGACCCGGTTGCCGCGATCGACAATAGCTGTGTGGGATGCGGGAACTGCGGCGAGGTCTCGGAGGCTGCGGTCCTGTGCCCTTCCTTCTATCGCGCTGACATCATCAATAACCCGACATGGTGGGACCGCTTCAAGGCCAAAGCCGCAATGGGGCTGATCAGCTCGCTGCAGAACCGGCGCGAGCGCCGCCGCATCGTTGTGGAGGCCGCGTGATGCGTGACGAAACGGTAAAACTTCGCCTGGCATCGGCAGGAGACGCCACCGAACGCCCGATCTCGATCGCGGTTGTCGCCATGGGCGGCCAAGGCGGTGGCGTGCTGACCGGCTGGATTGTCACGCTGGCAGAAAATGCTGGCTGGGTGGCGCAGTCCACTTCGGTTCCCGGTGTGGCCCAGCGGACTGGCGCTACCATCTATTATGTTGAGATCATGCGGCCACAGGACGGCAAGAGACCCGTCCTCGCACAGATGCCAACCCCTGGCGACGTGGACGTGGTCATAGCTTCGGAATTTATCGAGGCCGGGCGTTCGATCCTGCGCGGTATTGTGACGCCTGAACGCACCACTCTCATTGCTTCAAGCCACCGTTCCTTTGCGATTGGCGAAAAGAGCGCTCCGGGAGAAGGGATCGCCGACAGCCGATCCGTCACCGACGCGGTGGACGTTACGGCGCTGAATAGCATCATATTTGACATGAACGCCCTCGCCGCTGCCCATGGCAGTGTCATTTCATCGGCGATGTTCGGGGCTCTTGCCGCCTCTGGCGTGCTGCCCTTCGCCGTCTCCGATTATCATGCCGTCATCAAAGGCAATGGCAAGGGCGTCGCTGCAAGTATCAAGACATTCGATGCGGCGTTCGACCAAGCGCGCGGCTCGGGAGAAGCCACGCCTCCGCAAAAAGCGGATCCGTCTGTCCATATTACACCCGCTGCCAAGGGCCGGGTTTCGCCGCGGGCTGAACCGCTGGTCACCCGCGCAGAAACGGGCTTCCCTCCGCAGGTAGCGACCATGGCGCGCATCGGCCTGGCAAAAGTCATCGACTTTCAGGATCTGGACTATGGTGCCGAATATATCGACCAAGTCGAGACCATCCATCAGCTGGACATCAGTCTGGGCGGGGCAGAGCAGGATTTTGCGCTCAGCGTCAATGCGGCAAAATATATCGCAAACGCCATGGCTTATGACGACGTCGTTCGCGTGGCCGATCTGAAGACCCGGGCGGCGCGGCATAACCGGATCGGTCAGGAAATCGGCCTTCGTCCGGACCAGTTGTTCGAGACGACCGAATATATGCATCCGCGCCTCGAAGAGGTCATCGGCCTTGCGCCAATCTGGTTCGGCCGCTGGCTCCAGAAGCGCCCAGGACTCTACGGGTGGCTGGACCGGCGGATAAGCAAGGGGCGCAGAGTGCGAACCTATTCCCCGGGTTGGTTCATGATGCTCTATCTGGTCGCCGGTATGCGCAGCTGGCGACGCGCGTCGCTGCGGCATCAGGAAGAAACCGCCCATCGCGATGCATGGCTGGCTCTGGCGAGCGAGCTTGCCAGAAACAATTATGCACTCGGTGTAGAGGTGCTGCAATGTCGGCGGCTGATCAAGGGCTATTCGGACACGCACGCACGAGGAGTTTCAAAGTTCGCGAAAGTGACCGAAGAGATCAAATCGATCGCCCATCGGGACGACGCAGCCGAATGGGCGCGCCGGTTGCGCGAAACGGCCATCCGCGAAGCGGAGGGCGATGAGCTCGATGGATTGATCCAGACCATCCGGTCGTTCGCCTGATTAAAACTTGCCCGTGTCAGTGGAAGGTAGCATGAAGCCAGAGATGCTGTGCTTCCGACCCTTTTGTGACAAGGCAAGATGATGATGCCCCAGTCCGATCCACCTGCAGCTGCCACTGAAGAACCGCGATACGCGCGCGGTCTCGAAGCACAGCTATGGCTTGCGGTAATGGACTTTCATGGCGATGTATTTTCCCGCCTGAACCAGACGCTTGGAAAAGAATTCGGCCTCACGCTGGCGAAGTTTGATGTGCTGGCCCAGCTTTACCGTTTCCGCCAGGGCCTCACGCAGGTCGTTCTGTCGCGCCACCTCAAGGTGACTGGTGGCAATGTTACCGGGCTGGTTCGCAGGCTGGCTGCCGACAAACTGATTACCCGCGACGTATCGCCGGACGACCGGCGCGCATTCATCGTACGGATCACTCCGAAAGGAGCTGAACTTTATCTTGCGGCCCAGCAACGCCATGACGCGCTTCTCAAAGAATGGTTCGACCGGGCCAACACTCAGGACTTGCGCGACGCCTTAACGTCGCTTTTATCCTTGTCCTCACGCTTAGGCCCAGATGGGATGGAAAGTAAAATATGAGCAAATCCAATCCGCCCAAATCATATGAGGAGTTGGAGCATTATCTCCCCTATCTCGTAAACCGGCTCGCCAACCTCGGGCAGGCGGCCCAAAATCGCATGCTGCAGGCAAACAAGATCAATCTTGTGTCGCTGCGCACGTTGTCGATTCTAGCAATCGAAGATGGACTGACGATCAACGAGATAGCGGAACGCACCTTTTCCGAACAATCTTCGACCAGCCGGGCCATAGACGCAATGGTTTCGCAAGATATCGTCGAACGGCGAACGCCGGACCATGACCAGCGACGGCGCGAAGTCAGACTGACGTCCAAAGGCCGCGCGCAATTACACGATAGCTGGCCATCCATGGAACAATATTTTGAAAAAGTGACCGCAGGGACAACGCCGGAAGATCGCGAAACCTGCCGAGCGGTATTGGCGCAAATGCTCGAGAATTTGGCACAGTCCAACAATTGGTCCTCCTGACCCCTGCCCCCGAACAACTCGATTGACAGATTTTAATTGATGTATAAACATATGCATCTGCATATCTATCCGCGTTCGGCGCACGGGGTGCAGACGAACAAGAGGGACTGGATGTGATTGTGAACGACAACACGATATTCGAACGCTTTGCCGCTGCAGCCGTTCGCTGGCCGGACAAGCCGTTCCTCAACATTCTTCCCGAAACCGCAGAGGTTTATGCAATTCCTGCCGGCGAAATCTCCTATAAGGAGATGCTCGAAAGGGTTCGCGTACGGCAACACACCCTGACCGAAGCAGGATATGGCGAAAGCACCCGGGTCGGCCTGTTGCTGCAAAACAGGCCGGAGTTTATCGAAATCTGGTTCGCGGCGAACAGCCTTGGTGCTTCGGTAGTCCCGATTAACCCTGATCTCCGACGGAGCGAACTTGAATATCTGATTGAGCATTCCGAAATGGCGGCAGCCTTCGTCGTGCCGGAACGAAAAGAAGAAGTCGCAGCAGCGGCGCAAGCCGCAGGCAGCGCTATGGTGCCTGTCACACCCCTCGATCCGGTACCGCCCCTGGTCGACAAAGGACAAACGGCATCGGGCGATGGCGCCTCACGCGAAGCAGCCCTGCTGTACACTTCAGGTACGACGGGGCGCCCCAAAGGGTGCGTGCTGTCCAACGAATATTTTCTGCATTCGGGCGACTGGTATCGCGATGCCGGCGGCCTTATTTCCCTGCGCCCCGGTGAAGAGCGGATGCTCACGCCGCTACCGGTATTTCACATGAATGCCATGGCCGTATCCACGATCGCAATGGTCACCATGGGCGGCTGCCTGACCGTGCTTGACCGCTTTCATCCATCAACCTGGTGGGATTCCGTGCGCGAGAGCAAGGCGACCTGTCTTCACTATCTGGGCGTCATGCCCGCCATGCTGATGAAGACCGAGACCGGTCCGCAGGACAAAGAACATTGCGTCCGCTTTGGCTTCGGCGCTGGCGCTCCCGCCGAATTGCATGGGGCCTTTGAAGAACGCTTCGGTTTCCCCCTGATCGAGGCATGGGCGATGACGGAAACCGGCAGCGGCGGCGTCATCAGCGCGCACCGCGAACCCCGCAAGATCGGCACAAGTTGCTTCGGCAGACCGACCGACGAAGTGGACATTCGCATTGTTGATGATGCAGCCAGAGATGTCGTGGGAGAACAACCGGGCGAACTGCTCGTCAGGCGTGCTGGCGACAATCCTCGCTATGGGTTCTTTCGGGAATATCTGAAAAATCCGGAAGCGACTGACGAAGCCTGGCAGGATGGATGGTTCCACACCGGCGACATCGTTTCGCGTGACGCCGATGGCGATCTACACTTTGTCGATCGCAAAAAGAACGTTATCCGCCGGTCGGGCGAAAATATTGCTGCGGTGGAGGTTGAAACGATTCTGGCCAAGAACCCGACCATCAGGCAAGTCGCGGTAGCCGCGACGCCCGATCCGGTGCGCGGTGATGAGGTGGTCGCTTTGCTGGTGACCGACGGGTCCTTCTCGAATGCCGATGCCGCAGCGGAAATTGCCCGCTGGGCGCTGGAAGAGATGGCCTATTACAAGGTGCCGGGCTGGATCGGTTTTGTCAGTGAACTGCCCCGCACACCCACGGAAAAAATCCTGCGGGCCGCCCTGAAGGATCTCGTCGCGGAGAAAATGGCCGCGGGCGATCTGTATGATACCCGGGCTCTCAAGAAACGGAGCAAATGAGCCGCGCACCCTCCCCCTATGACAGCGTTGCCGTTTGCGCTCCGGTGACCGTGCCTTATGTGCGCTTCTCGCCGGAGAGCGCACACTGGTGGGCTGGAAAGGCTCTCCGTCAGCTGGCGCACGACACCGGTTTCGGCCCGGATGATATTGACGGTTTCTGCTTTGCCAGCTTTTCCGCCGGTCCGGATACCGCTGTCGGATTGACGCAGCATCTTGGGCTCACTCCGAGATGGCTGGACCACTTGCCAACCGGAGGCGCGAGCGGCGTCATGGCGCTGCGCCGGGCCGCGCGCGCGGTGCAATGCGGGGATGCTGAAATCGTCGTCTGCCTGGCCGCCGACACCAACCAGATCGACAGCTTCCGGCATAGTCTCGCGAACTTCTCCCGGTTTTCCCAGGATGCGGTTTATCCCTATGGCTTTGGCGGTCCCAATGCGACATTCGCACTGATCACCGATGCCTATATGCGCGCTTTCGGCGTCACGCGCGAGGATTTCGGCAAGCTGTGCGTCGCCCAGCGCGCCAATGCAATGTCGAACCCGCTGGCCCTGCAACGCCGTCCGCTGTCGCTGGAGGCCTATCTCTCTGCCCGCCCCATCGCTGATCCTGTCCATCTCTACGATTGCGTCATGCCCTGTGCCGGAGCCGAAGCTTTTATCGTGACCACGTCTGAAATCGCCAAGGCGCGTGGCCTTGCTGCTGCCAGCGTTCTGGCCACGATCGAACGGCACAACGCCTTTCCCGAAGATCCTGTGCAGCTGCGCGGCGGCTGGGCTATGGATATTGATCAGTTCTGGGCTTCTGCCGGAATAAGCCCGGCAGATGTCGATAGTCTTCAGGTCTATGATGATTATCCGGTGATCGTCGCGATGCAGCTCGCGGATCTCGGCTTTTGCAAACAGGAAGACGTCGCCGACTTTATCCGGAGCACGAGTTTCAACATTGACGGCGACCTGCCCCTGAATACCAACGGCGGCCAGTTGTCTGCAGGCCAGGCTGGGGCTGCTGGCGGCTTTCAGAACATGACCGAAGGCTTGCGCCAGATTATCGGGCAGCCGCTGGGCGATCAGGTGCCCGAAGCCGAAATCGCGGTCGTATCGGGCTTTGGGCTGGTCAATTATGATCGCGGCATCTGTACCGGTGCTGCTGCGCTGAGGGCAATCAAATGACCGGGCGTTTCCCTCGCGAAAAGCGCGATCCGGTGGCACGCAAAAAGGCCCGCCATATTTCGCCCGCGAGCCGCAGCCGCGCCATGCATGCGATGTCGGCCCGCGCCGCACAGGGCCGTTTCGTTATGCAAGTCTGCACCGACTGTGACAAGGCCACCTATCCACCGCGTGACGCTTGCCCCCATTGCTGGGGCGAACTCGTCTGGCAGGACCGTCCAAACGGGGCGGAAATATTATGTGAGACGATCATCCGTACATCCACCGACCTCTATTTCCGGGACCATCTGCCTTGGCGGATGGGCAAGGTAGCACTTGATGCCGGACCGGTGGCCCTGGTTCACCTGCATCGGGATCTTGGGGTAAAGGACCGGGCTGCAGTCCGCCTCATGCTGGATCGGAGCGGAAACGCGGCGCTGTTCGCGGTTCCACCCACAGGAGAAATTGATATGACCGACCCGCAGTTGCGCGAATTCATAGTGCCTGTTGCTGGGAAAACCGTGCTGGTAAGCGATGCCAGCAGCGCGATTGGCCTGGCTGTGGTCAAGGCCTTGCACGATGCCGGGGCAGGCTTGATCGTTGCCGGAATGCAACCACCAGAACGCCTGACCGACCAAAAGCATCCGATACTCAACCTGAAGGGAGTCCAGCCGGTACCGCTCGATATCGTCGACCAGGTCAGTCTGACCGAGGCGCTGAGCAAGGTCGGTGGTCCGCTGGATATAGTCATCAACACCGACCGCCATGTGCGTGGCGGCGGCGTCAGTGACCAGGCCAATATTGTCGAGCAACGCCGCGCCTTTGATGTCTCGGCAATCGGCTTTACCCGGCTGGCAGAGGCCTGCGCGCCGATGCTGGCAGGACGATCCCACGGTGCCTTTGTGGACCTGATCTCGAGCGACGCCATGGTCGGCGCAGCAGACAATGCGGCTTTTGCAGCGGCGGAAGCAGCGCGATTGTCGCTGCTGCAGTCATTCCGCCATGAAATGCGCAGCGCCGGCGTGCGTGTCCTCTCCGTCTTTACCGGCCCGGTCGAGGATGAACATCATCAGACCGTACCGCCGCCGAAGGTCGCTCCTGCCCGTCTGGCTTCAGCGATTGTCAACGCGTTGCATGAGGGCCGTGAACAAAGCTGCGTCGGCGACGTAGCCAGTGACGCCATGGCGCGCTGGCTTGCCGATCCGATGCTCTATGCCCGGGAGAAGAACCTATGAATACCGTCCCCAATTCTGCGCTTACCGCGATGCTTGGCGACATCGCGAGCGGCGCGATTCGCGTTATCGATCTTACCAATATATTGTCGAGCGATTTTCCGGTTATCGTTCTGCCGTCGGAGTTCGGCCAGTGCGAACCGTTCCGGATGGAAACGGTCTCGCGTTACGACGGCAACGGCCCGGCCTGGTATTGGAACAATATCTCGATGAATGAGCATACAGGCACGCATTTCGATGCCCCCGCGCACTGGATCACGGGTCGCGACATCCCAAATGGCACGGTGGATGCCATCCCCGCGCGGGACTTCATTCATCCTGCAGTGGTGATCGACATCGCCGATGAAGCGAACGAAGATGATGACTTCATCCTTACCCGCGGATTCCTGGAAAATTGGGAAAAGCAGAACGGCCCGATCCCCAATCGTCACTGGGTCCTGCTTCGCTCCGACTGGTCAAAGCGGGTCGGCACCTTATCCTATCTCAACCTCAAGGATGACGGTGCCCATTCGCCGGGCCCCGATGCGGATGCGATGCGCTTTTTGGTCCACGACCGCGATTGTATCGGTCTTGGCGTCGAGACAGTGGGCACGGATGCGGGACAGGCATCCCTGTTCGATGAGCCCCTGCCTGCGCACTCGATTCTGCATGGCAATGGTCGCTTCGGCCTGCAATGCCTGACCAATCTTGACCAGTTGCCGGTTTTCGGATCCGTCATCGTGTCCACACCCCTGAAGATCAAGGGAGGGTCAGGCAGCCCGCTGCGGGTTATCGCCTTGGCACCCAGCAAAGATTGAGTCTAGGCCGCCTAGTGTTTGGCCTCAGCCTGCAATAAAATTGTTAGCTAGTCGCGCAAGCAGCGGAGCGGGGCTTTCCGCCGCTTGCGCTAGTCAAGTTAGCTCAATAATCGAAATCAAACTTCGGCCGCGACCAGGACCACCCGGTAATTTTCCAGCCATCTTCCTGCTTCTGCAGTGCAACCGTGAACATGGCACCGATCTCCGCTCCCTTTTTGCCCTCTACCGTGTAGCGATAATCCGCCTTGACAACGACATAGGCGCTGTCGCCGGTCACATCGACGCGTTCTGGTTGCCGCAGCGTGTTGAACCCTGCTGTGAGCCCGTTCGCCTTGTTGAATGCTGCAAGTTCCTCGACCCACCGCGCACATGTATCCTTGCCGTGCCACTGATAGGGTGGGAATTCGTCAACGATCGATGATTCCTTTGCACAGGCAGCGATCACATTGGGAATGTCGCCTTTGTTCAGACTGTCGACATATTGATGAACGGTCTTCATGACCTCGGCCTGTTCGGACACAAGCTGTTCTTCCTGGGAGGGGAGCGGCCCGTTACCCATGAGCAATACAGGGGCGACCGCCAGCAAGCTTGCCGCGACATAAGTTCCAAGCTTTTTCATATTTAAAAATTCCTGTTCCGGTTTGGTAAGATAGGAAACTGCACATTGTCCGATTTCGCAATGATGGTTGACGGTGACTTAAATCTTCATCCGAAAGCCGCTCAACATCGAGAGAACGTCGGCATCCTTACCTTTCTTTTTTTGCAGCTGCCCGATGCCAATGCAAGGAAGAGCGGCCGGATCCACCCCGTCTGGCCGAAAATACAAATTATGATGCTACAAGTGCAATACCGCCTGACGAAGATATTGCCATTGGTTATCATTCAGAATCCATTGCCGATGGACACAGGAGGATAGCGCCGATCTCATGACCACTTCTCGACAAGAAAATATATCGGTCAGCAGTTCGCTTCGCCGCACCCTCGGCACCGGCGATATCATCTTCATGATCCTGGCCTGTGCTGCGCCGATGGGGGTTCTCGCTGGCATCATTCCCCTCGCGCTGGCGTTCGGGAATGGCGCGGGCATGCCGGGAACACAGCTTCTGGTCTGCGCGGTCATGATGTTGTTTGCCATGGGTTATGTGCGGATGACTCCGCATGTGCGCAATGCCGGGGCATTTTATGCCTATATCGCGCTCAGCCTCAACAAGGAGGCAGGGATTGCCGCCGCATATGTCGCGGTCACCGCCTATATTTGCGCTGCGGCCTCCGTGCTGGGAGCGATGGCATTTTTCTCGTCCGACCTGCTCCACAGTCTCTTCGGTGTATCGACACGATGGGAAATCTGGGCTGGCCTCAGTATCGCCATTATCTCGTGGCTCGGCTACCATAAGATAACCATGGCCGCGAAGGTTCTGACCATCGCCCTGTTGCTAGAGGTCGGCCTTATCCTGTTGATTGACGTGCTCATTCTCTACAAGGTTGGGTTATCGGGTCTAGATTTTACCAGCTTCACACCCGGCACGATCTTCGCGCCCGGTCTCGGTATCGCGCTGATCTATGCCATTAACGGCTGCATTGGTTTCGAAGCATCCGCCATTTACCAAGAAGAGGCTCGCGATCCGCAGCGCACAATTCCGCGCGCGACCTATGGCGCAGTAATGGTTCTGGGTACGTTTTATGTCCTTTCCTCATGGTGCCTCGTACTGGCGATTTCTCCGGACAAGGTTCAGGAAGTCGCCGCCGCCGACCCTGGACGCTTGATGACCGGGATTGCGGCAGAATATCTTGGCGTCCTTGGCCGGGATGTATTCAGCCTCCTGACCGTGACCAGTCTCTTTGCCGCCACCCTTGGCTTTTTCAACAATATTGCGCGTTACCTGTACGCGCTTTCCCGCGACGGTCTGATCCCGAAACCCCTGGGCCGCATCCACCCTGTTCACGGGTCGCCCTATATCGCATGCCTTCTGCTTACGGTGGTACTGACGGTCGTGGTTGGCGCTTTTGCCCTAGCCGGACTGGATCCCTTGCTCAGCCTCGCGACCAGCCTGTCTTCAATGGGTGCGGTCGGCCTCGAAATTCTGATTACGGCGACTTCGCTGTCGATTCCGCTGTTCTTCGCCCGGCGCGGGGAATTTTCGTTCGGCAAGACGGTCGCCCCGCTGGTGGGTGGTCTGATCATCGCAGTGATCACCTATCTTTCGCTGGACAATTATTCAGCGCTGACCGGGACCGATCTTGCGATTGTGAACCGGCTTCCGTTTCTTTTCCTGGGGCTTGTAACGATTGGCCTGCTGCACGGCCTCTACCTGCGCAAATATCATCCCGAAATCCACGCCCGCGTCGGATCGACCCATGTCGAGGGTGATGTACCCGCCTCGGATACAGGCGCGAGCGAACCGATTTCGCACGGTGCCAAAACAACAGAGAAACACGCATGACCATGGCCGAAAATATGACAACGCACAGCCGCGCCGCATCCTCGGTGAAATTGCCCAGCGGAAAACTGCTGATCAATGGTGAGCTCGTCGAGCCGCTTGGTTCGGCGACCATGATCGACGCGATCGATCCCGCCACTGGACGGACCATCATGTCCTTTCCCGCATGCGGTTCCGACGATATTGATCGTGCGGTCAAGGCCGCGCGCGCCTGTTTCGAAAGCCGCTCCTGGCAAATGATGCGTCCGCTCGACCGGGGACGCCTGCTGGAAAAACTCGCCCTGCTGGTCGAAGAGCACCGTGACGAACTGGCGGCGCTCGAAGCGCTGGACAGCGGCAAACTGCTTGCGGTCACCAGCGCTATCGACCTGCAGTTCACGATTGACGGGCTTCGCTATTTCGGTGGCTGGGCTTCTAAGATCAACGGCGAATATCTTACCCATAACCCGCTCGTCCCCGAGGATGCAATCTATCGCGCCTATACTCAGCGTCGCCCGGTTGGCGTAATCGGCGGCATTACGCCATGGAACTTCCCCATCGGACAGGCCATCCAGAAGCTTGCCCCGGCGATTGCTTTTGGCTGCACCGTTGTTCTCAAGCCCTCGGAAGAATCCTCTCTCACCACATTGCGGCTTGGCGAACTGATTGCCGAGGCAGGCTTTCCCGCAGGAGCCGTCAACATTATCACAGGCTATGGTGCCGAGGCCGGATCGGCACTGGTCGATCACCCGCAGGTCAGCAAAATTGCCTTCACCGGATCAACTGCGACCGGTCAGCGCATCCTTGCTGCCTCTGCCGCCACCATGAAGCGGGTCACGCTGGAACTGGGTGGTAAATCGCCCGCGATCGTTCTGGCCGATGCCGACCTCGAACGCGCTATTCCCGGAGCGGCCGCCGCAATTTTCTCCAATTCGGGTCAGATTTGCACCGCCGGCTCGCGGCTCCTCGTCGAAGCGCCGGTCTATGATCAGGTGATGGAGGGCATTTGCCGGATCGCTGACGATTTACAGCTGGGATCACAATTTGATTCCGCCACACAGATTGGTCCCCTGATCTCCAGCCGCCAGCGCGATCGCGTTAGCTCGCTGGTCGAGACCGGCAAGAAGGAAGGCGCAACCGCGCTGTCTGGCGGCGTATCCGGCGACGGCGATGGCTGGTTCTATCGACCGACTGTGCTGGCCGATGTCAGCCGTGAAATGACGGTGATGCGCGAAGAAATCTTTGGACCAGTCGTCTGCGCGATGCGGGTAGAAGATCCAGCCGATTTCGTATCGCTGGCGAATGATACTCCGTTCGGCTTGGCGGCGAGCATCTGGACCAGCAATCTCGATCGCGCGCATATTCTGGCCGAACGGATCGACGCTGGCACGGTGTGGCTCAACACCCATAATATACTCGACCTTGCCATGCCCTTCGGGGGCAGCAAGATGTCCGGTCTGGGCCGGGAATTCGGTACCGAGGCGGTGCATGCCTATACAGAACCTAAGGCCGTTTGCATGCGGCTCGAAGGAGCCGACGCATTCGGCTGATCAGAGGCTGGCGAGCCGAGCGGCCGCGCTTTTGGCAGCGCGCTCGGCCATCACGACACCGACCAACGCAAGCAGGCCGCCAAATATCAGCGGGAACGTAAGCGGCTCGCCCAACATTAGGATAGCCAGAGCGGCTGTAACCAGCGGCAGCAGGTTGAAGAAAATGGACGCCCTTGCAGAGCCGATCCGGGCAATGCCGCCCATCCAAAGCAGCGGTGCCGCCACAGAACCGAGCGCGCCGGCGTAGGCGATCAACGGCAGTGCCTCCGGTTCCATCGCTGCATGGGGTGCCAAGAGGATCACCGGGAGCAACGCAACGACCGCCGTGCACGATTGCACGAACAACGATATGCTCAGCGGGAGCAAACTGCGCCACCGGGCGAGCAGGACGCTATACAATGCAAAGCAAACGGTCGCCACCAGCATCATCAGATCACCCTTGTTTGGTGGATGGGAAACCAGCAGATCAAAGCTCCCCTGGCAAACTACGATGACGACTCCAAGCAGGGATATCAGGGTGCCAGCGACACTCCCGACGCTGATCGCGAAGCCAAAGAGGACGCCGGACAAGCCGATCGCGATAAGCGGCATGAGCGTCTGGATGATGCCAATGTTGGTGGCCGTGGTATGCCCTGCGGCCACATACATCAGATAGGGAAACAACGCACAGCCGAGCAAACCGAGTATAATCATCCGGGGCAGTTGAGGTTTCAGCTCTGCCCGGTGGCGGAGAATCGGGCCCGCAGCGAACGGAGCGAGCAGCAATGCCGCAACCAGCCACCGGAAGAAGGTCACGTCGGCCGGACTGATCACGGCGGCCGACAGTTTGGCCACAACCACGTTGCCGCCCCATAGAATGACGGCCATAAGGGGCAGCGAGGAGTCCGCCCATGCCGATTTTGCCAGCGTCAGAAACGGTCCAGCCGATAGGGCGTGGGATCTATGGCCGGCTTGTTCCCCATCAGCATGTCCGCCACCAGCGCCCCTGCGGCCGGTCCGGTGCCAAATCCATGTCCGGAAAACCCCGTCGCCAGTGTGAGATTGGGCAGTCTGTTGACTTTGCCGATAACCGGCATGGAATCCGGCGTTACGTCGATCATGCCGCCCCATTGCTGAGCAATTTTGGCTTTGGCGAACTCCGGCCAGGCTGCGATCAAATTGCGCATCGCCTCATCATTCAGCGACTGGTTGACGGACGGGTCCATGGTCCGCACCTTTTCAAATGGTGATATCTGCCCCGACTTCCAGCGGCGCTGCAACGCCAGATCATCAAGAAATTCCCGCCCCAATGACACGCGCAGATTATGCCATTGCGCCATCAATGTCGGCAGATATTTCAGACCGATTACCAGATGATCGAGCGTCAGTGGTGCAAAAAGTGCCCCGCGCTGGGTAATGGTGTAGCCGCCATCGAGCCGCTTGCGGAATGAAAAATCGGCGCCACCGACTGCGCAGTCAGTGGGGCCTTCCATAGGTTCGGTCCGCAGAACCGCAGCGACCAGTGGCAGGGTAAGCAACCGCACACCATGGTTGGCCAGAAATCGGCGCGACCAGACACCGCCCGCAAGCACCACCTGTTCGCAACTGATTTCGCCTTGCTCGGTCACGACCCCGCTGACCGAGCCCCTGGTGGTCACTAGATTACGAACCGCGCAGTTTTCCACGATCACCGCGCCCTTCCCCATTGCAGCCTTCGCGATCGCGCTGCATGCCATGGTCGGTTCGGCCCGGCCGTCTGAGGGCGTATGGATTCCGCCGACCCAGCTGCCGGTGCTGCCGGGGACCATGTCTGCAATCTGGCCGGGCGTCAAAAGCCGCGAATCAAGGCCGGATCCCTTGACCGAGTCCAGCCATGTTTCATAAACGGCCTGCTCCTTCTCCGTGCGCGAGACATAGGCGATTCCTGCCTGGCGGAAACCACAGTCGTCTCCTACCCGGGCGGGCATTTCGGCCCACAGCCGTTCGGCCAGTTGCGCCATCGGCAGATCGACCGGCGGACGCATCACCTTGCGTACCCAACCGAGATTGCGCGAAGATTGCTCGCCGGCAAGCCGCCCCTTCTCAATCACGACCACCGGCACACCCTGCTCGGCGAGGCACAGAGCAGTCGACAGTCCCACAATCCCCGCCCCGATTACCACCACCGTGGTCTTCTTGGGCAGAGTGCCGGAGGTTTCGACGGGAACGATTTGCGGTGCCATCAATGAAATCCTTGAAAAGGGAAAACAGGCGCGGCTTTCGCCGCGCCCAATATCAGAGCGAGATATGTAATTCCTTGACCTCTGCCTGTGAAACGCCGCGTATCGCGACCACATCAATTTCGACCTTATACTGGGTCGATCCCAACGGCGGACAGGTCATGGTCAGCGTCGGATTTATGCCGCGCATCCGATGGCCGTAGGCGGTCATCACCGTTTCGACATCTTCCGGAAACTGCACAAACACGCGAGCGGACACGACATCCCCCAAGCCCGCATCGACCGACTTCAAGGCAGAGGCAAGATTGTCGAGAACCTGGTTGGTCTGCTCGGTCAGGTCTTCAGGGATCAGTTTGGTAGCCGGATTGCGCCCCGCGGTGTTCGACACAAAAATCATATTGTCGACGGCGACGACGCGCGAATAGGAACCATGTTCTTCAAATTTGTTGCCGGTTTTGACCTTGATAACTTGGGGCATAAATCTCTCTTTTCGGATAAAGGAAGGGATAGAGGAAGAGCGCCTATTTCAGGGCGGGCTCCTCCCACAGGTTGAGTTTGACACCGATGCCGTTGGCAATCGCGTTACGGTAAACCATCGTTCCCCAGGCGACGTCCTCGACGGCCATGCCGCCCACCGAAAGGATGATGATCTCTTCGTCATTGCGGCGACCAGGCACGTCACCCGAGACAATAGCGCTCAGATCTTCCAGCGCGCCGCGCGCGAGCTTGCCCTCTTCGATCAGATCAAAATATTTCACCCCGACGGCCGGGATATGGATGTGCCGCGGTGCGGGCAGTTCTTCGAGATAGGCTTCGTAGAGCCCGCTAAAATCCAGGATCTTGCGGACATCGCTACCGGTCATGCCTTCGTCGATGTTGCAGGGCGCGGGCATCGACAGAAATGTTCCCGGCCGCACCCATTCCCGGTATATCGTGGGATATTGTGAGGGGTCGCCGGTCGCGACGGAGGCACAGAAAGTGACGATATCGGAATCGCGGACTACTTCTTCATCTGTATCGACCACACGCACATTTTGTATCTGGGGATAGTTTTCGGCTACCCATGCCGTAAATGCGTCCAGATTGGCCTTGCCCCTGCCCTTGATCTTGACGGTATCGATCATGGGACACGTGGCCATGAAAGCCGCAAGCGACGTGCGCGCCATGACGCCGGGGCCGACAATGCCGACGACGCGCGAATCCTTGCGCGCAAGGTGGCGCGCGCCCACACCCGGTATCGCGCCCGTGCGATAGGCCGACAACAGATTGGCAGACATCAGGGCCAAAGGCGCGCCCGTATCGGCATCGTTGAGCATGAACGTCAGGATGGAGCGCGGCAGTCCCCTGTCCCGGTTATCGACGTTGGAACCGTACCATTTCATTCCTGC
The DNA here is from genome assembly GCF_048269865.1 of Parasphingorhabdus sp. Lineage (GTDB taxonomy): Bacteria > Pseudomonadota > Alphaproteobacteria > Sphingomonadales > Sphingomonadaceae > Parasphingorhabdus. Next base: position 135,338 of record NZ_JBLWUA010000009.1, read on the forward strand.
GGTGCGGAACGAGCCGCCCAGATATGCTGGCATCGCCATGAAGCGCCGGTCCGTCGTGTTCTTCGGCATCTCCGGAAAAGGAGACTCGTCAGGAAACATGACGACCGCTCCGTGGGAATTGTTATTCCCGCCGGCCATCCGGTAATCGCCGATGTGGAGCAGATGAAACATCTCTTCCATCGCATCGACGCACTTCGCCATATCCGTGACACCGGCGCGGATCATGTCCGGTTCGGACAAGTACAAAAAATCGATCTTTGGCAGATCCGGCAAGACAGTGGATTGACCTTTGTCATTTACGGACAGCTTGGACGCTTTCTCCTGCCGTCGTTCGCCATCCAAATTGCCGTTCGATTCCACCACACATACACCTCAAAATAAGTTCAACGCCGCATTTCTCGAGCATCAGCGCGGGAAAACGGGCAAAGGTGAGATTTCGGCTATCAGGGCGAGGATGTATATTGCAGCTAGGGATTGACCTTTTGCATAATCGGCCATATCTTTTTTCCGGTCATGTCCGAACCTAGCTCCGATTTATCGTCGCGCGATGCTGCAAAGGGCAACCTGGGAACGATCAGGCTATTGTTTCTCGGTGCCTTGATCGATGCCCTCGCCGACGTCGGAAAGCGGATCGATCCGCTTTTGCGCGAATATGGCATGTTCCGCTCGCAAATGGACACTCCCTATGAATTCGTCCCGCTGCATCGCTATGTTGCACTGGTTGAAGCAGCGGCGGAAAAATTCGACCGCCCCTATCTGGGCCTTGAAATGGGAGCGAGTTTTGGGCTTGCGGAGATGGGTCCCTTATATGCGCTGCTCCGCGCATCTGGCAACTTAAGAGGGGCACTGAACTATCTCGTTCTGTTTCAGTCCCGTCTGCAGACCCGCACCCTTTTCGACAGCAAAATCGAACAGCAGACAACCACCTATTTCTACCGGATCGAGGATGAACGCATCTGGCCGCGGACGCAGGACTCGGAGTTTGCAATGAGCGGATATGCCACGCTGATCAGGCAGCTGATTTCGGCGAGATGGGCTCCAGTTTCGGTTCATTTTGAACATTCGATTAGCGGACGCGAAGAACGTCTGGCGCAATATTTTCGCGCACCCGTGCTTGGCAATCAGTTGAACAACGCACTGGTGATCCGGAACGAGGATCTCGACAGAAGCCTAGCCAGTACCCTGCCTTCCGAAGATCTGAAATTGCGCAGGATTTTGGAATGGCACCTGCTCGACCTGATGGGACCCGGAGCCACGCCAAGCGAGAGCTTCGTATCGCTGACAAGAGATATCATCGGCCGATGGCTGGGGCGCACCCATATAGATTGCGCGTCGGTGGCGGCGGAACTCAAACTGTCGGACCGGTCGCTGAGGCGGCGCCTGACCGACGAAGGGACCTCATTTCGCGAACTTCTGCAGGAAGCCCGCAAAGAACGCGCCAAGACAATATTGTCCAAACCGGGAATGTCGCTCGCGGTCGCGGCCGAGCAGCTCGGCTACTCCGATACGGCCGCCTTTTCACGGGCATTCAAGGAATGGACAGGCGTTTCACCGGGGCGGTTTCCACATACGGCCGAGGATTGAGAACTCCTGCCGCTGACGAAGCTGATGAGCCTCAGAAGTCAGACTGTTTCGCAATCGGTTGTACTTTGTCCGCGTCCGCCTCCAGCAAATATCCTTGCTTGATTGCCGTGCGCTTCGCGGCCTCGAACTTTTTCACATAACCGCGGTAAGAGCCGTACAACTTCCTCAGTTGGTCGGCTGGTAAGGCAAGCTTGGTATCATAGACCAAACCGCAATTCGTTTCCTGTTCGGTCAGATATGTCGCGGAGGGCACCATTATCCAGGGCGGACGAACGCCGCCAACCATATTGCGGCCTGCCGCATCCCTGACCACAGCATCTCCGTCCCGAACGACACGCAGTGCCTTCGGCATGGGCTCGCCGGTGCGAACCCACTTGTCCATCGCGTCCAGCAGCGCGGCGGCAACCACTTCCACCGGTTCGTCGTAAAGGGTCTGGCATAGTGGGTCATCGCCCTTGCCGACCTCGTCAGCAAGAAATTCGCGGTGTCGGGTCCCCAGATCAGCCATGCGTATATGAGGCATGCCGGTCACTTCATAATAGCGCAGCATCGGGTAGTCTGTGTCTGACGGCAGCTCGACCTCCTCCAATACATCATGCATCAGTTCGGATTGGCTATAGATCGTCACAAAAGGCACATCGACAGGCATTTTGCGAGGCACCCGGACGACATCGCCGCCCACTTCCCCAAAGGCCATCTTCCCGGTCATATAAGCATCAATCAACGGCCTGCCATCAGGCATACGCCAGCTCTGGTGCCGCCCCTGGTCGAGATAGTCCATCCACACCTGCGCCGTCACCGCCCAGCTGTTTACATAAACCCGTTCGACCTGAACCCGGCCCATCGGGCCGTCAGGCAAATTGGACTTCAATAGCAGGGCAAGCTGCGCGCCGATGGCCTGAGATTGCGGCACGAAAGGATCAGGCGCACCGCCTCGCCTGAAGCGCTCAGGATCGTAGTAGGATCCCAGCGGTGCATAGCGGGCGTAGTCGAATTCACGCATGAAATCGAAGTTGACGATGCCAGTATAAAGCTGGTTAGGATCGGGTGCGTCGGCATCAGGCTCCGCTCCGTTGTCTCCAGGCGGAAATTTGGGATCGGCGGCTGGCTTGTTGACGTTGAGCGTGTAGCCGACATAGGCATAGCCGTTGCGCAACAAATAATCGCGCGTGAGAATCCAGCCTGCCCCCCGTTCACCAAACCAGCTAAAAGGTTCGATCAACACGGTACCGTTAAACTTGCTGGGATCGGCTGGACGACGCACAAGGATTCTCGTGATATAGGGAGCATCGAAAAGCACATCACCCTTGGCGGTAATCGCCGGACCAATACCCGAGAGATAGAATTCCTCTTCCACATATCCAGCCTCGGCAAGATCGCTATATTCGGTCCCACTCCGGTTCGCCGACGACAAGGGTGGCTGGGACGTCGCCGGTACCGGAAGTGCAACCGGAAGGCTGGGAAATTGCGCTGCAGCTGGAACGATATGCCCTGCAAGCAGTGCCGCCGCGACAATGGTCCGCCCGAATGACGTTTTGCGCATATCCCCTCCCCCCAGTCACTAGTTGATTAAATGATCAGAAGAACAGCGTCTCCAGCGTGAACCCGATCCAGCGACCGAGGAATATCACGGTCACCCAGAGGATGAACGACAAAGCGCCGGATACCCGCGCTGCGGTCGGAGGCGGCATATCTTCGTCCCACTCGGCGATTCTGCGATAGGTCGTGCTGTGGAACCAGACCATGTTGAGCCCCGCCAACGCGATAAACACCAGCTTCAGCAGGAACTGGGTATTGTTGGCATAGGATACGGGGTTCGACATGAACATCAGCAATCCGGTAATCGCCACAATCACAAAGGCGACCCAGGTATAAGGCAATAGTTCGGAGGTTAGTCGCTTGGCGCTGGGACGATGCGCGGCCACTCCAAATAGCCTGAGATCAACGATCAAAATCGTGCCAAACACGATTGCGATTCCCAGCACATGAAGCGATTCCAGGATTGGAAAGGCATTGACGTTTTCGCGAATGGTCGAGGATATCGACATATCATTTATCTGTTGCAGAACTGATTCAAGACTCATGATGAAAAATTCCGTTAATTCGAGGAAAGCGACACAGGTCGCGGACATGGCGATCAGGTGTAAGCGATGAACCGACCGCAGAAAATGATGGCACACCAGATCAGGATCATCAGCCAGGCGAGCGCCTTCGACGCCTCGGGAGGATCTTCTCCTTCGGTTACGCCGTCGTTTTGAACAAGCGACTTGCGGGCCTTCAGAGTGACAAGGCTAGCTCCCGCCACCAACGCCATCTTCGTCCAGAATATGGTGTTGCCCAAGGTCCGCGCCGGTTCAGCCACCACCAGTATCAGGCCGGTCAATAGCAGGACGATCAATGCTACTTTCATCCAGGGCAAGTAGCGGCGAAGCAGGCCCGCTACCGGTCGGTCGGCGGCAAGAACTCCCGCAAAGCGAAGCTCAGTCAGAAGTGCCGATCCGATTACGACGGCAATCGCCAGGATGTGGACCGTCTGGATGTTCGGTATGATCCAGGTGATTTGTCGCAACTCGGTTGAAACCGGCGTGGCATAAAGCCATTCACCAAATGTGGATAAAGACATTGTTATTCCCCCTCTTAATGAATTTCCCCTTTTTGTTGAAAGGGTCGCCAATCGGACATTTCCTATCGGCATTTGTTGCCCAGACCCTACAGTTCGAAAGGCCCATTCCTAGTAGTGAAACGGTACGAAACCGGTACAACTCTCCGTTTCGCGATGCTTTTCGTACGGCATGCACCGGCGGATATTTTGGATAAAGTCGTTCTGGAACAGGGTGTTGCGCGCGAGCTTGCTCCATGGAATGCGTCAAAAGCTGCGCTTTACGCCAAATCTTACCTGTCTCGGTTCGGTAATCTTGCTATTATAACCTTCGACGCCGCCAGCCGGCTCTCCTGGTAACCGTGTCGCATAGAAATAATCCACATCGTGGCCTTTGCTATCCAATATATTGAGCAGCTCGATTGAAAATGCCCACTTGCGTGGCGTGTAGGCAGCGCGAGCATTGACCAATGTGGTAGCACTGCCCTTGGCACTATAGTCCTCGTTCAACGGATGAGGACCGAGATGGCGAACGCGCAGCGAGGCATTGAAACGGTCAAAGCGGGTGGCGATGCCCAGCTCCCCCGAATTTCTCAGAGCACCCGGGATATAATTGGCGCCAGCTGGCAAATCGGCGTAGCGACTTTTTGCTGCTGTCCAGACCGCATCGACCGTCAACCAGTCGCTGAGCTTCCACCATGCTGTCAGTTCGTAACCCTGGCGACGCCCGGCACCGCTGGGTTCCACCGCTCCGGAATCGCCGACATAGATCAGCTCGCTGTCAATCCGGCTCCACCAGTAATTCCCGGTGACGACAAGCCGGCCGCGTTCGAACCGGACCCCCAGTTCACGAAAATTACCCTTGACCAGACCGGGTGCCGCGTCGGTCGGAGCCGTGACTCCTCTGGCATCGTTGCTGTGAAAACCCTGGCCATAATTCCCATAGAGAGCCAGTCCGTCAGTGACTTCGACATTAGCACCGATACGCGGCGAAAAAATGCTGTCCTTGACCACCCCGCCCCAAGCGTCACCCGCCAAAGGCTTCGTTTCAAAACGATAGAAATCACCACGCAGGCCGCCGGTGATCATGACTGCAGATGCCGGTCGCCATCGCAGTTCGGAATAGACTGCAGCGGAATCTTCCCGCACGGAAAACCTGCTGCGGGTAAAATCGACGACGCCCTTGACGCTGTGGTCCAGTCCGACTTGGGAAATATCATCTACCCGTCCTTCGGTTCCGATCGTCATGCGCAGGTCTTCGCCTAGCCTGAAGCCTTTCTCTACCCTGCCGCCATAGCCCGACATTTTCTCATATTGTCGCAACTGGTCACCATTCACCGGATCCTCAAGAAAATAGGTGAAGTTGGAAAACAGGCTCCAGTCATAATGCTGCGCCCAAAGAGTGAGCCGCCAATCTTCCGCTCCGTCGATATTGAGCGTGAGTACGTGCCGGTCGGTCCTCCCGGTCAGGGACGGATCAAGCGTGCCATAGGCATTCTCAAGCAATGTCCCGATCGCACGTTCTGGAATTTGTTCCGTTGGGTTCCACCGCGCGCTATAAAGGCTCCCGCTCAGACTTATTCTGCCAAGCGGCACATCGATGGCATATTTGACCAGTCCGGAATAGCTCTCCAAATCCTCTGCCAACGCCCACGGTCCGTCATTATATTTGGCCTGGCCGATGAACATTAGATCGCCGCCGGCCAAGGATGTCGAACCACCCGCCACCAGCCGCCGATAGTCATAGCTGCCAATCTCAAGCGAGACGAACGGTTCAAGCTTGTCCTTGGTCGTGATGCGTGACGAAGCAACAAACCCAAAGTCGCCGTCCTCTGCCCGATAGGGCCCTTTGCGATATTCGATCCGCTTAACCGATTCAGGAATCAGGCCGCCAACATCGAGATAGCCCTGGCCATGTCCATGAGTCCGCAGATTCATCGGCATACCGTCTATGCTGAGCGAAAAATCGGTGCCGTGGTCAAGGTTAAACCCCCGCAGAAAATATTGGTTCGCTTTGCCACCTCCGGAATGTTGCGTGGCGATCAGACCCGGCACGGCTTCCAGCAGTTCCGCCGGGCGCAGCAGCGGCCGGTCGGCCAGATCACTGCCTGTCACAGCCCCTTCGCTTGCGGCAACAGCAGACCCGATGCGATGTTCACCGCGGGCCGTTACAATAATCAGTGGCTCATCTGCGATGCCAAGGTCTTCGGCGGCAGCCGGCGCCGCCATTGCCCCACCCAACAGTCCGCACGGGAGCCATAGCAGCTTGGCATTCCGGCGCTGGCCTGTTTCTTTTGGTTTCCTGATGCAAAATATCCTACCCGCCATGACCATCCCTCTCTCGTTGTTGTGACAAGACGGTGGCACGCTGGGCATCGGGGGCAAGTTACGAACGGTTCGCAAAATGACCCGGAGAGGCCAAACACTCTATCATCATCAAATCGGGAAGGTCGGTTTGCCGCGGTTAACTCTGCGGTATTATCCAATGTCATTCATCATTTATGATCTGTAACATTGCTGTAACCTATCCGTTACCACGATTATGTTTCAGCCAGACCACAAGAATGACAAACTGGTTGCACCCAGCCCGTTACAATGTCTTTCGGGCGAACATATTGGAGGAAAAGAGGATGCGGATGCACTGGAAACTCGGAAGCGTGATGATATTTTGCCTCGCCAGTTGTAGTGTGAGCGGAGAAGGCGACGCGCCTCAAACCTCTACCAAAGCGATGATGGCAGATGATGTCCAGCCAACCGCCGAGGTTTACTGGAATGCGGTCCAATATATCAGCGATGAAAATGGTTCGCGGGAAATCGTCCCGGAAACCGAAGCGGAATGGCAGCGCACCGAGCAGGCCGCCCAGCAGCTGAAGAAGCTGGGAGAAGATCTGAAACGTGCGGAATATGCGGCCAACAAGGGTACCGACTGGAAAGATTTTGCGCAGGGTCTAGTCGATGCGGCCGGTCAGGCCGAGCAAGCGGCCAAGGCCCAAAGCCCCGACAAGGTGCTCCAAGCGGGTGGTACTCTTTATAATGTCTGCAGCGCGTGCCACGAAGTCTATATGCCGGCCCCGAGTGGTCTGTCTCCCGCGGACGAGAGCAAGCCGCAAACATCCGAATGAAGCCAGCCACCCGCCTCGCCTGGTTTACCACGACATCGCTGATGGTTTTGCTGTGGTCGGGCGTGGCACTTGCTCATGATGTGGCGCAAGGAGACCGTGCGTTTGTCGAGTCAACTCAGGGCCCGGCCTTCTTTCCGTTTCTGTACCTCGGTGCAAAGCATATGGTCACCGGCTATGACCATATCCTGTTTTTGATCGGCGTCGTCATGTTCCTGCGCCGCACCCGCGATGTGGTGCTCTATGTCTCGATGTTTACGATCGGACATTCGCTGACCTTGCTGCTGGGTGTTCTTTTCAAAACCGGTGCCAACAGTCATCTGGTCGATGCGATCATCGGACTGTCAATCGTCTACAAGGGTGCTGAGAATCTTGGTTGGCTGAAACAGATCGGCTGGTCGGTCGACACACGCCTGGCGGTGCTGATATTTGGCCTTTGCCACGGCCTGGGTCTCGCCACCAAGCTGATGAGTCTCTCGATCTCACCTGATGGCCTCATCTTTAATCTGCTCAGTTTCAATCTCGGCGTGGAGCTGGGCCAGATACTCGTTTTGCTTTTCGTCGTCAGCCTGCTGAACGCTTGGCGGACTAGTCCAAATTTCGAAAAACGCGCAGCAGTTACCAACCGGCTTCTGGTCGGTGCGGGTTCGCTCATTATCATCAATCAGGCAGGGGAGTATTTTGCAACATGAATGACCACCAACCGGTAAGCGGCAAAAAGCACCGCAATACCATCATTCTCGCATCCTGCGCGGTTGTCGCGCTGGGTGCCATTGGCGTCCTGTTCGTGCTCCCGGCAGAAACCGGGATCGATCCCACCGGCTTTGGCGAGACGAGCGGCCTGACTCAAATTGCCAATCCTGCCGCCAGAAAGTTTCTGGAACGGGGCCTGAAGCGGGAGGGTGTGTTCACGCCCTCCGCTAGCCCACTCGCGCCCGAGCCAGGGGTGAGCGATCACTGGACGTACGTGCTCCATCCCTACGAAGAAATCGAACTGAAATATGTCCTCGACAAGGGGGCACCGATCACCTTCGCGTGGAGCGCTGACGGACCATTGGATTACGACATGCATGCCCATCCGTTCGAGGGGGGCGAGGAACTGACGGAAAGCTATGCCATCGACAAGGCTGACCACCAGAGTGGCCGCTATGTGGCAGCGTTTGCGGGAATTCATGGGTGGCACTGGCAGAACCGTAGTATGACGCCAGTCCAGTTGACCCTCGATGCATCGGGCAAAATCAGCGGTTCAAAAATGCTGGATGGCCCATCCCAACAGGATCGCGCGCTTACTCCCAAGGAGAATTAGCCCCTACTCGGTGCCAGCGCCTGCAGTCATACGCGCCGGGAAAAGTCGAGCCGCCGCGGATCATATCCGCGGCGGCTTATTTTGTGAGAGGCTTTCGCCCTAGAAGTCGTATCCCAGATTGAGACCAACTGTGCGGGGCTGAGCATAGTTGAACCAGTTCGCATTGAAGGTACTCTGGTTGTAGAAACCGCCACCGATAACGCCATGCTTGTTCGTCAGATTCTGCACAAAGACGTTGAGATTCCAGCTGTCGAAATCGAGCCCGGCGTGAATGTCGAACTGGACATAGCCGGGATAGCTGGCACGCAACGGCGCATCAGCGAGAGAAGGCACGAATTCGCCCTTTCGCTCCCCAACATAGGTTGCCGATGCCCCGAACGAGGCTGTAATATCGCCATCGGATACAGGCGCCTCATAATCAAACGAGAAACGGCCTGAATTCTTGCTGGAGAAAGGCAGCCGGTCACTCTCGGCCGCATAGACCGCGCCGGATGCAAAGCTTTCGCGCAGCGTGGCGTCGACATAGGCCCACCATGCTTTGACCGACAGACCGTCGACCGGCCTGGCTTCGAGTGCAATTTCAAAACCCCGGCTGCGCGCCTTGCCTGCATTGCTGTTGAAGGTGAACGTGCCAAGCGAAGACACCTGGGTAATCTGGATGTCAGTCCAGTCGATATTGAACAGCGATACGTCATAGGACAGGGCGCGATCCAGCAGATCGCCCTTGGCACCAATCTCGTAGTTCACCGTCTTGTCGGGTTTGAACTGACAGGGGACCGGCTCGGCAGGATCTTCGCTGCAGCCTGCATTGGGCCCACCCGGCCGATAACCAGTCGCAAGACGCCCATAGATCATGTGGTCGGGTGTGGGTTTGAAACGCGGCGTAATCTGATATGTAAAGGAACTGCCGTGGGCCTCGGGACTGGTCGTGCTGTAGAACGGATCGGCCGGATAGGGCGCGCCCTGAAACCATTCACGATGCGTCATTTCCTGATCATTCTCGCTGAAACGTCCGCCGAACTGGATATCGAACTGGTCCGAAAGCCGGGCAGTCAGATTGGCGAACGCCGCATATTCCTGATATTTGATATTATCGCGCCAGACCACGGGCACGCCGTAAACGTCACCATTGTCGGGATTGATGGCAAATGTGTCGATCGTGTAATTGCCCTTTTCATGCGTGTAGAACCCGCCGACGATCCAGTCGATATTGTCACCGAACGCACCGGTGAGCCGGGTTTCATGCGACACCTTGTCGACATCATAGGTCTGCAACAACACATTGCCGAATTCGGGGATTGTCGGCGGGAAGATGGCAGGAAACAGAAAAATCGTCAGCGGTGAGGCTGTGAAATCCTGATTGTCATAATTGGTGGAACGCGAGAAAGACGTGATCGATGTCAGGTCCACGCCGCCCAGATCGGCGTTGATCTCCGCCCGGTACATCTGCATGTCCGATTTGCTGCGGCCGGAGCCAATCTGATCGGTCTGCTGATAAAAGGAACCCGTCCGCGCATCCACATTGGAAGACCCGTAGATATCACGCACCTGATACATCGCTCCCAGAGTCAGGGAGAACATGTCTGAAGGTTCCCACAATGCCGTCAGGCGCCCGCCGGTCACGCGCGACGAATTGACATCATTTTCACCGGTCCGCACATTGTCGATATATCCGGGCTCCTTGCGGGTGTAGGCGCTGGCACGAACCGCCACGGTTTCCCCCAGCGGCACATTGATTGCGCCGCGAACATTATAGCCCAACGATTGGCCACCGCCGCGGATCATGTTCACGCCGCCGCCAATCGAACCGCCAAATTCGCTCAAATCCGGAGCGATCGTCACATATTTGACAAGCCCCCCCATGCTGCTGGCACCATAGAGCGTTCCTTGCGGCCCGCGCAGCACCTCAATCCGGGCGAGCTCGGATGGATCGATATCCGGAGCCGCTCCGTAGAGACCGCCCTGCCCGGTAGAAGAACCATAAGGCACACCGTCGATGGTGAAGCCGACCACTGGATTGCCGGTTACCGGACTGGTGGTGATCCCGCGGATCGCGAGCTGCGCCCGGTTGTTCTGAAACTGCAGGTTGACGCCGGGGACGCTGGCAAAGAAATCCTGCGCCTTGGTCTGGTTCTGTTCGAGCAGAGCATCACCCGAAACCGCTGTCAGCGGAACGGGCACATCTTTAAGCCGCTCCTCGCGTTTCTGGGCGGTGACGATGATTTCATTCGAGATGGCCTCGTCGCCGGTTTCGCTCTGGGCTTGTGCGGCAGTGGCCCCGAACGCCAGACAAAACAGTACGGATCCGGACAATGGAATGGCCGACAATCTGATCATTCTTCTTTTGGTATTATGCATAATATATTCTCCCTGATAAATATTTTGGCTGTCATTTCTGACCGCATTTAGCGGTTCTGATGACTTGTCCCTTCTGCAAATCTCGTTGTTAAATGGGCTTTTGGCGCCACGCGCTGTCGTGGTCGGCGGGCTTTGCGCCTGCGCCACCAGAGAAGGACCCCGGTTACGGATATACCGACAACCAGTATCCCGAAGGCAGACACGGCGATCTGCCACGCACGACCGCCAATCGCTGTCACGTGCAAGGCGATCAGCCAGTTTGTAATGGTATTGCCTGCTCGTTGTCCGGTCGGCAGTTGGAGCCCCAGAAACCGTCCATCGCGCGCATCTATCGCTATCGTCGCGGCGGTGGCGGGTGAATCGGTTTCGGTTGGATTGCCTTGCGCGTCCAGCAGATCGCGCGAGGTGTGCATCAGAAAGAAGTAAATGCCCAGATCGCGCCGATATTCGATCGCTGCGGGCTTACCCAAAGTGAAGCCTTCAGCCTGGGCCTGCTCCGCGAAATAGCGCTGTCCCAACTCAGCGGCTTTGAACCAGTCCACGGGCGGATTGAGCAATGGCTGTGCCAGAGGCGCGCGCGGAGGACTCTCCTGAAAATGCGCATATTCGGTAAATTTACTGATGAACCCGGCATAGGGGCCGCCCAGATTCAGGGCGAAGCCGGTGATCGCAAAAATCAGCAGCAGCGGCCACAGCCACAGCCCGGATGCGCGGTGCCAATCCAGGATCTGGCGGTTGGAGTTGGCACCGCGGCTGATTTTCCAGGACGTGGACCAGCGCTTGATAAACGGTCTGGGCGTCCGGCCGTTTCTGGCAGGCTTCGCCTTTGGCGGAAGCGTCAGATAAAAACCGGCGATGCATTCCACCGCCCAGACCAGGCCCAATGCGCCGATCAGCAATATGCCAATGCCAAGCGGGAATATCAGCGCATAGTGGAGATAATAGAGAAACGAAAACAGGCCTGCCGGCTTCAGGGTCGCTTCGCCAATTATTCGCTGGCCGAGACGTTCACCGGTATAGGGATTGGCAAAGACTTCATCATAATCGATCGGATAAGGCTTGCCGGTCGCCGCATCGATCGCCGGCATAATCCGGGAAAATAAAGACTGGCCGGGATGCTGTGGCAGTTGCAACGAGAAGACGTGCGCACGCGGGTCCTCTGTTTCGAGCCGCTCACGAATGACGAGAGCATCGTGCAGCGTCCACCCCCTGGCCTGAGGCTCCACAATCCGCATGTCGGCATTAAAGCTATTTTCAAAATCGTCATAAAAGGCGATGATACTACCCGTACCGGCGATGATGATCAGGAAAAAGGCAAGCAACAGCCCAAGGTACCGGTGGACCTTAACAACCCCGCTCTGCAATGCCGTTGGCCTGCTCAAACGCTTTCTCCAAGACGCAATTCACCGGGCAGCATATTGGGCGGTTGATTGGTATGATCCCGGTTTGTCCGCAGTAACGGAGCCAACTGGAGTATCAGCCTATCGGACCCACCTTTGATGCAGTTCCTTGTGACATATTTAAGTCAGCTGAGAATGACACATGCCGTGCCAGACAGAATTGCCTTGGTGGTCCGAAACATTGTAATTTCGGCCAGGCCTGCATAGGCGGATGGGAGATGTGAATGGTGAAGGCACGCACGGACACTAATTTTCCGGCGTTTTTTGTGATTTTTCAGCCAATTAGCGAGTCAGGGACTATACTGCCTTTTCGGCCAGATCAGCATCATATTCGGCGATCGCCTCGCGCGCGATACGGGTTGAGTCCATTCCTGCCGGAACGCCGCAGTAGATCGCGACCTGCAGCAGCGCCTCGCGGATTTCTTCGCGAGTCAGGCCATTGCGCAGCGCGGCCTTGACGTGCAATTTGAGTTCATGTGGCCGGTTCAAAGCGCTAATCATGCCGATGTTGAGCAAGCTGCGGTCCCGCCTGGACAAGCCTTCGCGCGACCAGACTTCGCCCCAGCAATAGCTGCTCGACAGCTCCTGCATGGGACGACTGAAATCGTCGGCCTGCTCCAGCGAACGGGCGACATATTCGGCCCCCAGAACTTCACTGCGAAGGGCCAGTCCTCTGGTCAGGCGGTCATCGTCGATATTCTCTTTCTTCATCAGCCTAGCTTTCCAGTCCGCCAATCAGACAATATTTGATATTCATATATTCGGCCAGGCCATGGCTTGAACCTTCGCGTCCGAAGCCCGATTCCTTGACGCCTCCGAACGGAGCGACCTCGGTTGAAATCATCCCGTCATTGACCCCGACCATGCCATATTCCAGCCCTTCCATGACACGCCACTGGCGGGTAAAATCGGCGGTATAGACATAAGCTGCCAGGCCAAAAGGCGTGTCGTTCGCGATCCGCATCGCCTCGCTTTCGTCAGTGAAGCGGATCACGGGTGCCACCGGCCCAAATATCTCTTCATGGGCGATTGCCATGTCAGTGGTGACGCCGGTCAAGACCAGCGGCGCGTGAAAGGCTCCCTGATCGGGGACCACCGGTGCCGTGCCAGCCCTCGATGCGCCTTGCGCTTCGGCCTGCTTGACCAGGTCAGCGACACGGCTCGCGTCCTTGTCGCTGATCAGGGGCCCCATACCGGAGGGGTTCTCCAGCCCATCGCCGACCTGCAATGCCGCAACGCGTGCCGTCAGGCGCTCGACGAAAGCGTCGTGAACCCCGGCCTGCACAAGAAACCGGTTTGCACAGACGCAGGTCTGCCCGGCATTGCGAAAGCGCGAAGCCATTGCGCCATCTACTGCACGGTCAATATCCGCATCGTCGAAGACGATGAACGGCGCGTTTCCGCCTAGTTCGAGGCTGAGCCGCTTCACCTGCCCCGCAGCTTTGGCCATAATCACCTTGCCGACTTCCGTCGATCCGGTGAAGCTGATCTTACGAACCATCGGATGAGTACAGAATACATCGCCCGCTTCGGACGAACGGACAGCTGGTGCTACGCGGAACAAATCCTTTGGGACCCCTGCCTGATGCGCGAGGTTCTCAAGGGCCAGCGCCGAAAGTGGGGTCAATGCGGCCGGCTTTACGACGATAGAACAGCCCGCCGCCAGCGCCGGGCCAACCTTTCGAGTGATCATCGCCAGCGGGAAATTCCACGGAGTGATCGCGGCACAGGTGCCAACCGGCTGGCGCAGCGTCACAATCCGCTTTCCTGCCGCATGGGGCGGAATCACCTCCCCGTAAGCGCGGGTGGCTTCTTCCGAAAACCATTCCACAAAGGCTGCGGCATATTTCACTTCGCCCCGCGCCTCATCCAGCGGCTTACCACTTTCAAGCGTCATCAGCCGGGCCAGCGCATCGGCCTCTATGCTCATCAAATTATACCATGCACGAAGCGTTTGACTGCGCTCCTTGGCGGTGCGGGCCGCCCATTCATGCCGCGCCACCTCGGCCCGGTCGATGATTCCGGTCAATTCCGCACCGTTATAGCTACGGATCGTCGCGACCTCACTGCCATCAGCAGGATTGGTCACCTCGAGCCCCACTGCGTCAAGATATTCGGGCCGCAACAATTGCATCGCCGGGTCTGTCATTATTTCAAAACTCCTGTGCTGTAGATCGGCCTAGAACATGCGGGGCAGCACGTCGGTTTCGCCCCCCCTGTCCTGCAGGCGATGCTTCAGCGCCCCTGCAACGTGCAAGGCAATCAGGCCGAGCAGCACATAGGCACTATATTTGTGCAGCGCATCGAACACTTCGAACGCCTTGTCGTTCTTGGGCAGCAATTCGGGCAGTTCGCCAAAGAAGAAAAATGGCACGCCGTCGCTCTGTGTGAAGCTGGAGGACATGCAGTAGCCCAATAGCGGGATAAGCACGGTCAAGGCCATGATCGAACGGTGCACCAGATGCGAGAGCGTTGTCTCCCAACCGGTCAGCCCCTGCGGGGTCGGTGGCAGAATCTGGCGATTGCGCCAGCGTATTGTGAGATGAACCAACGCGAGGAGCCAGACCAGAACGCCAAATTGCTTGTGGTTCGGATAGAACAGATCAAAGGTTGCCATCGGCGTCGTTTCGGGGAGGCTCGTCATATACCAGCCCGACCAGATCAGGCCCAGAATGATCACTGCCCTGACCCAGTGCAGCAGCCGCATGGATAGTGGATATTTGATTTTCTCGTCCCCAGAAACGCCGTTCATCGCCTACTCCCCTTCTTCAAAGAAACACACCGCGCGAATAGCCGCCATCGATCGTCAGCGACTGTCCCGTGATCGCGACATCTTCTGATTCGGCCAGATAGGCGATCATCCTGCCCACTTGACCGGTAGACAGCATCTTGCCGGAGGGAATCTCCGCAAGGAACTCCGCTTCGATCGTGGCCACATCGACACCACGATTCTCCGCCAGCTCGGCACAAAGCTCATCCAGATGCGGTGTCCGAACGATGCCGGGATGCACTGCGTTAACCGCGATCTGAAACGCCCCGAGCTGATCCGACAGCACTTTTGTCAGATGGGAGACAGCAGCATTGCGCAACCCGCTCAACGTGTCACTAGAACGTCCCGTAAGGCCGCCGATATTGATAATGTGGCCGCCTCCCTGGCGCTTCATTGCCGGCACAACGGCCTGAGCATAGCGCAGATAGCCGCCCACCTTCACATCGACGTCAGCGATCAGCGCATCGACATCGACCTCTTCGATCGCACCGCCGATGGGTGTGGAACTCGCCGCCGCGTTGACCAACACATCAATGCGGCCAAATTGGTCTATTACCTGCCCGACCAGCGAACTGACCGACAATGCGTTGCGAGCATCGGAGGGCAGCGTGACGACGGGTGCTTCAACAAGCAGCCGCAATATGGTCGCCGCAGCTTCCAGTCCGTCCTCGTTGCGCGCCGTCAGAACGATGGCAAATCCCGCTTTGGCTAGCTCCTCGGCAATGCCGGGAACCAACCCTCCGCTCCCGCCTGTCAGTACGGCAACGGGCAGGTCTGAGCTCATGGCAGCTCCGCCTGAATCAGCAACGGACCATCCAGCGTCAGGCCGTGCCCCAGAGCCGCAGCCAGTTCACCATTGGTGGTCGCGCGTACGGCCTCAACGCCGTACCCTTGCGCCAGCGCGACCCAATCCACCTTAGGATGGTCCAGCTTGGTCAGATTGGCGACCACTGCGTCGTCCAGCGGGACCTCCGCGCGGTTGAGTTCAGTCTGCAGGATTGCATAGCGATGATTTGCGGCAATGATGACGGTAATCTTCAGCCCCTCACGCGCCATCGTCCAAAGCGCCTGCAGCGTGTATTGCGCGCTTCCGTCGGACTGTAGCGCTACGATGCGCGCATCCGGCTGCGCCAGCGCAGCTCCAACGGCGCAGGGCAGGCCCTGACCGATCGCACCACCGGTGTTGGTCATGACACGGTGCCGGGGCGCCCGGTGCGCATTTTTCAGCCAAGGACCACCCATGCTGGAACCCTCCAGCGAGATGACCGCGTCCTGCGGCAACTGCACCAGCAGTTCCTCGACAATCGAGGCCGCCGTCAAGGCCGCGGCCGGTTCGGGTGAAGACGCCTGTACTGCCGGTGCGCATGCAGGTGCTTCGCCTCCGCCCAGTCGGGAGACCAGGGCGCGGAGTGCAGTGACTGCGTCCTCACCGGGTTCAGCGAGACGGACAAGCCGATCCTCGGGAACCAGCTGGCTCGGCCAGCCTTCATAACCGAAATAGCTGATCGGCATCCGCGCTCCGGCCAGAACGATACGGGCATCACCCATCTGCGCGATAACGTCGTCGGGGAAATAAGCCTGACGCTCAACCATCGGCAGGTCGCCGCCCAGCGTGACAATCGCCGGATATGGTTCCATCAGCAGCCGTCCGCCAAGGGCTGCCGCCAGCGAAGCGCCAGCTTGAATTCCGTCCTCGTTCAGGGCGTTTCCGCCGAGCAGTACGATCGTTTCGCCCGGTTCAGCCAGAACAGCGGCAGCGGACTGAACGACATTGTCAGGCACGGGCGCTGGACTATAAGCGGCAAGCTCTACCGGCTTTGCGTTTGCGGGAGCAGGCGCATCGACGACGTCCGTAGGGAAAATCAGTGTCGCTGCTCCGCCTTCGGCCTCGTTGGTCGCGGCAAAAGCCTGCCTTACCCCGTCGGCGATGGCTTCAGGCTTGTCCAGATAGATAACCTCCCGCGAAACCGGCTTGGCCAGCGAATTGATATCGGACGTCAAAGGTGCGTCATAGGCCAGATGCCATGTGGCATGATCGCCGATCAGGTTGACAATCCGCGAACCGGCCCGACGGGCATTGTGTAGATTTGCAATACCATTGGCAAAGCCCGGCCCCAGATGCAGTAATGTCAGGGGAACTTCTCCGGATACGCGGGCATAACCATCGGCGGCACCCGTGCAGACACCTTCGAACAGGCTGAGCACGCAGCGCAGCCGTCCGTCGCGGGCAAGCGCACTGACCAGACCCAATTCGGTGGTGCCGGGATTGGCGAAACAAATCCGCGCGCCACCATTATACAGGCTGTCGAGGAGCAAGTCCGCACCGAGCTTTCCGCTGGCCGATTCCACTGTTCCGTTTTGAGCATTCATAATATTTTCTTTCCTGTCAGTCCGCCGCAACCTGACCAGTGCGCAGTCCGGCCAGAAAGCCCTCGACCAGACGCATGAAACTTTCAGGCGCGTCATCGTGAACATAATGGGAGGCGTCGGCAACGGTGGCGTGGCTTAGCACCGGATTTTTCGCTTCAAGTTCCTCAACCTTTGCGAGGTTACAGAAGTCGGACCGGCCGCCGCGGATAACCAGCGTAGGGGTGCTGACCGCCGCGATCACCGGATGCAAATCAACGACGCGCGCCGGATCTGGCTCGACTCTGGTCGCTACAATCCCGTCGGCGTCATAGCGCCAGACGACTTCACCACTGCCGTCCGAACGCATCGATTCAAAAAGACGTTCTTCAATTGCGCTATCCGCCACCCCGGGCCGTAGCTTGCGCCAATAAGCCCGGGCCGTGGTCCAGTCGGGAAAGCGGGTTGGCAGCGCAGCCATCTCCGCAACGATCCGTTTAAATCCGGCACCCGCGACCGACGAACCGGCGGTAATATCTTCCACCACAAGGGCCGAAAGACGCTGCGGATGCTTTGCTGCATAGCAGTAGGACGTAGTTCCGCCCATCGAATGGCCGACCAAGGTAAAGCGATTGAGCTCCAACCCATCGACGACGGCCTCCAGATCGCTCAGATAGGCATCGGTGTAATAGTTGCGCTCGGGATCCCAGTCGCTTTCGCCGCGCCCCCGGGCATCGAAGGCGATCAGCCGCCAGCGATCGGAAAATTCCGAAGCAAGCTTGCGCCAGGTTCCGGAATAGCCACGCAGGCCATGTAACAGCACCATCGCGGGCGCATCCGGATCACCCCATTCGCGCACATGAATACCGATTCCGCCGTTCGAAATCCGTCGGGTCCGCTCATCGTCGAGCTGAGCCACTGGCTGTGGCGTCCGATCAGAATCGCTGTTAGCTTGCGCGCTCATGCTTCAGGTCAATCCATTGCCTTCAGCGTCTTCAGCCTTGAGGCCACCAAGCCGCGCATTTAGCCGTCCACGGGTCGCGAAAGCCCAGCAGACAATCACTTCGTCACGGTTCGGTGCATCATCAAAAGAAACGCTCATCGTATCATAATGCGAACGGACATAGAGCGCGTCCTTGTGACCCAGCGGGATGTCGATAATCGTTCCGGGAACACCGCGCTTGCCGGTCGACGGCACCCATGACGCACCACCGCCAACCGCATCACGGATCGGGTTGGCCGCCGGGTTGGTCAGCAGGGCATTGCCATGCTCATACTCACCGTCAATGCCAACCATGATCGCCTTGCCATAGCTTTCGATCTTCGCTCCGCCCGACAGCGCATTGAGCCGACGACCAATCTCGATCCCCAGTTTGGGCGAACCGTCGATCCAGCCGGAAAGATCTTCTACGAACTCGCCAGCATAGGGGTTCTTGACGCACACGCCGATCATATATTTGATTATCGGCTCGCCATCCGCAGCGGCACCCGTTTCACCGGCCCAGGTCTCTTCGACCTGACTGAACCATTTGCGGATGTGAAAGGGACCAAAGTTCGGTGCAAAGGTCGTCATCATATTCTCCGTGTCGTTATTTTTTTGCTAAAGAGTTCGCTTGCGGGCAGAAACGGTCGAGCCACGCAACCGGTCGATATTAGAGGGCGGCCGGATCAACCGGATCGGCCTGCCCCTGGTTGCGATTCAGCTCGAACTGCGATTCACCGGTTTCCTGAGGGATCCGCTGACAGAATACTTCGAGCATGTGTCCGTCCGGATCATAGAAGTAAATTCCGGTGGAAACCCCGTGATCCAGAATTTCGGCGATTTTGATGCCACGCTCCGCAAAAAATGAATAATTGCGGCGCAAGTCATCCATGTTCGTGCCGGCCATCTTCAGCCCGATATGCTCGAATTCCTGGCCGGTGGTTGCCCCTTCTGCAGCCGGGAACAGCGCAATATCGTGATCACTCACTCCGAAACTCAGAAACACGCCGCCTTTGTACGGACCATCCGCAGCACGCGCCACGATCTTCATTTTGAGCACGTCGCTGTACCACTGCGCCGAAGCCTCAGGGTCCTTCACGAACAGCACGATGTGGGCAATTTTCTCTACCTGGATCGGAGACGATTCATTTTGTGACATGTGGTAGCCCCAGATCCTCCGGCACTCCCGGAATCCATGTAATATCTGTGATCTCGTTGAACTCGCGCCATTCCTTCGTCCAGGATTTTCCGGCATCGGTTGACCGATAGAGATAGCCGAATTTGCTTCCGGCCAGCATGAAGTCGGGATCGGCGCTATTGCCGCCAAAGGCCCACATGCAAGAGTTGGACGGGCTATCCAGATCGGCATGGGTCCAGGTCAGCCCGGCATCGCCTGATGTCAGGATCGCCGCTGTTGTTCCGGGCGTACCATCGCCAATGCCCACCGCAACGTCGCGGTTGCTGCCAGGCTTACGCATCAGCAAACGCGAATAGCGCAGGCCGAAGCTATCCTTGGCGGACAGGCGGGTCCAGGTTTCGCCGTCATCGGTCGAACGATATAACGCAATGACGGTCAGCGCGAGATGTACCTTGCTTCCGTCGTCCTGCTTCAGAACCATCACATCGTGAATATCGGAATTGCCGCCAAATTCGGACCATCCGGTGTCGATCCGCTTCCAGGTGTCACCACCATCACGGCTGCGATAGAGACCGCCTTCCTCTACTCCGGCCCAGACATCATTCTCGTCGTCAGGATCGACAGCAAGCGCCAGCATCCGCGGGCGGTTAACGCCGGCACAGAATTCTGGCATTTCCAGCTTGGTGCGCTCCCAGCTGCGCCCGCCGTCACGCGAACGAAATAAAATGGAGCGCGAGGGAGCGCCAGTTCCGGCGTACATCACTTTTGGATCGCTCTCGCTGGCGACCAGTTTCCACACAGCAAAATCGTTGAGCGCGCAATCGACCTTGCTCCAGTGCACGCCATGATCAGAACTGTAAAACAGGCCTTTTTCGGCACCCGCATATAGTGCTGTTGGATCGGCGGGATCGATCAGCAGACAGCGAACACGGTCATCATATTCAAGGTCCTGACCGATGTTGATCCGATACCAGTTTTTGCCTTCGTCATGGGTGCGGATAACCGCTTGCCCGTCGGTTGCAACTATCATGGTCCTGCTCATACTGCCTCCTGCTTATTTTATTCTATTAATTTTTGTTTTTCGACGAGATTTAGCTCAGATTGATCCAGATGCTTTTGACTTCGCTGTAGAGCTCCATGGCCTGACGCCCGTGCTCACGCCCCCAGCCGGACTGTTTGAACCCGCCAAACGGTGTGGCATTGTCGACCAGGTTGAAGCAGTTGACCCACACGGTCCCGGCCTTGACTGCAGCGGCGAGACGATGCGCCTGACGCAGATCGTTGGTCCAGATGCCAGCGGAGAGGCCAAAATCGGAATCATTTGCCTGCGCAACCAGATCATCCGGATCAGACCAGCTGAGCGCGCTCAACACCGGACCGAAGATTTCTTCCCGCACAATCCGCATATCGCGACCCGCATTTGCCATAATCGTCGGCTCAAAGAAGAAGCCGTCATTATGGGCTTGCGGGCGACCGCCGCCTATCATCACGTCGGCGCCTTCAGCCTTGCCGATTTCGACATAGGAATTGACCTGATCCCACTGCTCCTGCGAAACCAGCGGGCCGAAATTGACTGCAGGATCAAGGCCGTTGCCGATTGTCAGCTTGGCCGCTTGGTCGGCGACACGCGACAGCAGGTCATCATGGATTGACGAATGGGCATACAGCCGCGACCCGGCGGTGCAGGTCTGCCCCTGATTGAAGAATATCCCCGCTGCAATGGACGCCGCCGCCGCATCGAGATCCGCATCAGGCAGAACGATTTGCGGCGACTTTCCCCCAAGCTCGAGACTGACCTTCTTGAGATTAACCGTCGATCCGCGAACAATCGCCTTGCCCACTGACGTCGAGCCAGTGAAGGCAACCTTGTCGACACCGGGATGATCGACCAGCGCAGCGCCAGCTTCACCGAAGCCGGTGATGACGTTGAACACGCCCGGGGGAATTCCTGCTTCTAGCGCCAGCTCTGCCAAGCGGAGCGCTGTCAAAGGCGTCTGCTCAGCTGGCTTGAGAATGACAGTGCAACCTGCGGCCAGCGCCGGAGCAACTTTCCAGGCCGCCATCGACATCGGATAATTCCAGGGAACAATCAGACCGCAGACGCCGACCGGCTCGCGGACGGTATAATTGAGAATCTTCGCACCACTGCGGGGCGAAACCGGCAGGGTCTCTCCGCCAAATTTGGTCGGCCACCCGGCGAAATAACGAAAGGTTTTGATCGACCCTTCAATTTCGACAACCTGAGTCAGCGTCGCCGGTTTTCCGTTGTCGATACATTCCAGCACAGCCAGCTCCGCAGCATCGCGCTCGATCAAATCAGCGAGACGGTTCAGCAGGAGGGAACGGTCGACGGCGCTCATATCGCGCCAGCTGGGATCTTCCAGCGCCTTGCGGGCAGCTTTCACCGCCAGATCAACATCGGCCACCCCGCCTTCAGCAACCTGGCATATTTCCTTGCCGGTCGCAGGGTTGAGCGTGGCGAAGGTCTTGCCCGACTGCGCCTGCACCGACGTCCCGTCAATGATCAGACCTTGCGGCCCTTTTGCGAGCGCAGAGCAAAGAGATTCAGCTTGAGTGAACGTTGCGGACTGTTCTGACATAGTTTTACCTTAGGGTTTTTGAGCAACCAATTTCAGACAAAGCAGGTTAACGCTTCGTCGATTCGAATATCTGGATAGCGCAATCTCAAAATGTAAACAATACTAGATTTTTCTCTTTCTTTGTTTCATATGCGCGACAATACGAACGAGTATCAATTGCGATCAAGCAGACGGGGGACTGAAGGTGCAGGACAATAATATGGCTCTTGAACAGGTGTTGCGGGACGCAGCCCAGTCACCGTATTCGGCCGCCAAGCTGCCACGGCATGTTCCAACGATCGAAGAGGCCTACGCCGTCCAGCGCAATGTCTACACCAGCAGTAATGTGCCGGTTACAGTGTGGAAGCTTGGTCTCACCGGTGCGGAAGTCCGGCAGGCCTTTGGTGCGAAGGAACCCATCGTTGGAAGGCTCGCCGCCAGCGGCATATTTAACAACCGCAGCGAAATACAATTTCTGGGTCCGCAAATGTTTGCCGAGGCTGAATTGATCTTTGAAATGGGTGAAGATCTGCCAATGAAAGCAGAGCCGTACTCCCGCTCCGATCTATGTGCTGCCCTGAAAGGGATCTATGCCGGTATCGAGATCGTCCGGAGCCGTTTTGAAACGACGGAGCTTGCCCTGCCATTGCTGGTCGCCGACAATTCCATGGGCCACGGATTGGTGCTGGGGCGCAAGCTTTCCCTGCAGTGGGAGGACCGCTTTGGAGACATGCCCGTCAGCCTGACCCGCAACGACGAAGCACCGACGGAAGGATCGACAGCGCGCGTTCAGGGAAATCCGCTCGATGCAGCTGTCTGGTTGGCCAACTGGCTGCGGGAGAATGAAAAGGAAACTCTTAAACGCGAGCAACTGATCGCCTCAGGCACGTGCACCGGTGCTACGGAGATGTTCGCCGGGGATACCATCAGCATAGATGTTGACGGGGAACAAGCTGCGCTCGTCAGGCTTGGCGCAGAAAATTAGAAGGAGATATTACAATGTCGTTAGAATTGGGCCTCAGGGGCAAAGTTGCTGTCATCACCGGCGGCGGCGTGGGCATCGGGAAAGAAACGGCCCGCAAGCTTGCCATGGAAGGCGTGAAAGTCGTCATCGCCGCGCGCACCGTATCGAAATTGGAAGCTGCCGCAGAAGAACTGCGCCAGTCAACCGGCGGCGAAATCATCGCCGTGCCGACCGATACCACATCTAAAGACTCGGTTCAGGCTCTGGTCGATGCCGCCGTGGAGAAATTCGGCGCAGTGCACATCCTGGTCAATTGCGCAGCCGCTCCCGGCGGCTTGGTGCGCAACGCGATTGAGGAAGCGGATGAAGACGCTCTCATGCTTGACCTGAACACCAAATTGTTTGGCTATTTCCGCACCGCAAAAGCTTGCGTCCCGCATATGCGCAAAGCTGGCTGGGGCCGGATCGTCAATGTTGGCGGCCTCACCGCACGCTGCACGGAAGCACTTTCCGGCATGCGCAACACGGCGCTGGTACATTTTACCAAAACGCTGTCCGATGAAGTGGGCAGTGACGGCATAACCGTGAACATCATTCACCCGGGCGTCACCCGGACCGAGCATATTGAGGAATGGTTCGCAGAAATGGCGGAAGAAGAAGGCACCACAGTGGATGCCATCGTTGCACGCGAAGCAGCGGACCCCGCTGCGTTGAAAAGGATGCTGGAAGTGGAAGAAGTCGCCGATCCCATCGTGTTCCTTTGCTCGCAGCTGGGAAGCGGGATTACTGGTGAATCGATCGCCGTCGATGCCGGCTTGTCACGCGCTGTCTTCCTCTGATTGATCAAAGAAAGGGGTGCCCGCCGATCGCTGCGGGCACCCCTTTTTTATAGGCATCCTGTTACCCTGAGCGCATATTAGGCAGGCCGTTGCCCCCATCGCATGGTCGCGATTGTCAAGACGATGCTCAGCGCCAATATAAGACTCGCGGCGTAGATCATAACGGTGAACGATCCGGTGACCAATGTCGCGGCCGCCGCAGCCGGCCCCAACCCCGTACCGAAGGTCTGGATAGATCCCATAGCGCAGACGACGCGTCCGCGCTGGCAGGCTTCCGAACAGATCCCCGACAGAAGCGGCTGGGCAAAATTCCAGCTGAACATCATCATCGTGCACGCGACGACAAAGGCGCTGGGCGTCACATGGTCGCGAAACATCAGAAAGCTGACGGTACCGATCGCACCGCTGAATACCAGCGGCCAGCTTCGTCCCCAACGACGCGGCAAAACACCCGCCAGTCCCGCGCCAACAACACCGGCCATGGTGCCGAGCGACAAGCCGTTCGCTATGGCTCCGTCGGACAGCTCACTCAATTGGCCAATCCGTTCGGAATAGCTCCACACCGCGCCCATCGCGAAAAACAGCAGGAAAACGCCGAGCAGCGCACCGGATGCAGCGCGCAAATCAAGCTTGCCGCCGCCGGCGAAAATATCGGGCTCGTCCTTGCTGCCATCGGGAAACGCCCGCAGCGAAAGCATCACGAGCCCGGCGAGCCCTGCAACAACGATGAAAAACGTACTCGGCCTAACCGCATTCATGATCGATGGCAGCATATAGAGGAAGCCCGAACTGAGCAGGGCTCCCGCAACCAGATAGGTCGCAAAAGCGCGGTCGGGGTTTTTCGCCCGGCCCAGCGCCGCAAAGGCAAAGCCGATCGCTATCCCCTCCCCCGCGCCGGACACCACGCGCGCAGCGGCCATGGCCGGAAAGCTCATCACAGCGGCCGTCAACAGATTGCCCAAAACGATTAGCGCCAGACCAAAGCCCACGGCCAAGCGCCAGCGCACCCTGGCCAGAGCAAAGGTGCTGAGGCCGATGGTCACACCCATCGCGTTGATATCCCAGGCAGCTAGATAGCCGAGCTGGTCGTTGTCGAAACCGGTCTTCTGAGCGACCACCGCCAGAAATCCCGGGGTTATGAAAATTACAATCGCACCTATAAGGCCAACCAAAATGGCACTGATAAGGCCGCCCCGGTCGAGGCGTTCAGCCCCTTCTTCTGCAGCAGCCATACCGGCAATGGCAGTATTAAGTTCCATGTCGCACCCCTCCCAAAGCCATGCTCCTAATGGGCCGCCCGAACGGTTCGCGCGGCCCGAGTGCGATCAGGATTCAAGGACATCATTCACTGCGAGGGCGAATTTGTCGACAATCTCGTCTGCGTCAGCGCGGGTAATTACCAAAGGTGGCGCAAAGACCAGCGTGTCCCCCAGAGCGCGTGTGATCAGACCACGTTCCGCTGCGGCTTTCAGGACCTGACGACCGGTCCGGTTTCCAGCGGGGAGACTTTCCTTGGTTTCGCGATCTTTCACCAGCTCAATGCCGAGCATCAGACCTTTGCCGCGAATATCGCCAACATGGGCGTGCTGACCCAGGCGATCGCGCAATTGCTGCATCATATAAGGCCCGACATCGGCAACATTTTCTACGACTTTCAGTTCGTCGATCAGCTTCAGCGCCGCGAGCGCAGCCGCTGCACCAACCGGATGGCCCGAATAGGTATATCCATGGCCGAACACGCCAATCTGGTCGGCCCCTGCATCAAGCACGTCCCAGACTTTCGGGGAAATAAAGACTGCGGACATAGGAAAATAGCCGGATGTCACACCCTTGGCCGAGGTGATCAGATCAGGTTCGTAGCCATAAGTCTGGCTACCCCAATAGGTACCAAGTCGACCATAGCCTGAAACAACCTCGTCAGCGACGAACAGAATGTCATTCTTTTTGAGGATCGGCATGATTTCTTCGAAATAACCTTCGGGCGGCGGAATAAGGCCACCAGCGCCCATCACGGCTTCGGCGAAAAAGGCGGCGATTGTATCCGCTCCCTCACGGTCGATCGTATCCTGCAACTCCTTGGCGAGGTGGCGAGAGAAGTCGCGCTCAGACATGCCATCCGGTGCGTTACGATAATAATGCGGCGCACTCACGTGCAGGATCGGTCCCTTGGGCAGGTCAAACAGATTGTGCATGCCCGGCAGACCGGTCAGGCTGGCTGTCGCGACGCCCGATCCATGATAGGCGTTCCAGCGAGAGATGATCTTTTTCTTTTCCGGTTTTCCGCGCAAATTATTATAAACCCAGATGATCTTGAGCTGCGTTTCGTTGGCATCGCTGCCCGATGTCCCGAAAAAGACACGTGCCATGGGAACCGGAGCCCGAGCCAACAGCGCCTCGGCGCACTCACCAACAACATCGGTACCCAATCCGTTGAACGTGTGGAAAAAGGACAGTTTTTCGCTTTGCTTGGTGATTGCCTCGGAGATTTCCTCGCGTCCGTAGCCCAGGTTGACGCACCATAGCCCAGCCATGCCGTCCATATATTCCTTGCCCTGAATATCGCGCACCCGCACTCCGGATCCCGATTCTATCATCATCGGACCATCGGCCTTGAGGTCGTTGATCGAGGTGAAGGGATGAAACTGGCTGCGCTCATCGCGCAAGTGGGCCTGAGACCGCTGACTTGTCATAATGAAATCTCCTTAAAACGGACCGCAACCCGGAGTCGCGGTGTAAAAATCTTGCGAAGACGATACTTCGCGCAAAGCTCATCCAAACGCAACAGTATATCTTAAAATAGATGTATTTTTGCGTTACCGTAACAATTGACATGGCACCTGGCGCGCCTCTGCCGTTCGCCTTTCTCACTCAACAGACCATTGACACAGACGGTCGCGTGCAACAGGAACGCAGCATGGAAGACAAACCAGACTTAGGCAACGTCATGGCGATGATTTCGTTTGCCGCGGTGGTGAGCACCGGTGGATTCTCCAGCGCTGCGAAACTGCTTGGCTATTCGAAGGCAGCTGTCAGCCGCCAGATCGCAAAGCTTGAACAAAATACCGGAGTGCGGCTGCTCGACAGAACGACACGCTCGGTTGCACTGACCCCCGCCGGACGCGAGATGTATGCGCGCTGTGCAAGGATCGTGGACGAGGTCAACGAGGCAAACCAGATAATCACCGGGATGGTTACTAAGCCGCGCGGCGACCTGAAGGTCAATGCACCCGTCGTCGCCTCGCTCTTCGATTTGACCTCAATCATTCCCCGCTTCCTGCAAACCTATCCGGAAGTTCGCCTGCTGCTCAATCTATCGGACAGCAAAGTGGATATGCTAAAGGGCCGTTTCGACGTAGCCTTCTGGGTGGGTGCGCCATTTGATTCCAGCCTCGAATCCGTC
Organism: Parasphingorhabdus sp.; assembly: GCF_048269865.1. Classification (GTDB taxonomy): domain Bacteria; phylum Pseudomonadota; class Alphaproteobacteria; order Sphingomonadales; family Sphingomonadaceae; genus Parasphingorhabdus. Next base: position 162,722 of record NZ_JBLWUA010000009.1, read on the forward strand.
CGGCTGCGAGTCTATCCGATGGCTTTGGTAGCCGCACCGGATTATCTCGAGCGCTCTGGCAGACCAACCTCTCCGAATGATCTCAAAGATCACACCTGTATTGTCGAAACCCACCTTTCGCCGGTTGGCGAATGGCGATTGTCCGATGACATTTCCGTAGCGGTCAATCGCGGTCCCCTGACGAGCAATTCTGTCCGCATGGCACGAGAGGCGACTCTGCAAGGCCTGGGCGTCAGTTTTCTGCCTCGCTTTCTGGTCGAAGACGATATTGAGGCAGGCAGGCTGGAGACCCTACTCACCGATACCGTCACGCAGAGCATCCCGCTTCATATCATATTCCCGCGCGGCAATTTTGCCCTGTCCAAAGTCAGGGCATTTGTGGACTTCGTCCGCAGTGAAATGGTGGAAGGCAATGACGGCGGTCAGGGCGCAACGCTTGGACTGGCCTCAGCAATCTGAGCAAATCTGCAAATCCTGAGCGGCTTAGCCAGACCAAGCGATAGTACTCTTGCCGACAAGCGGATTTCAGACGCTATTTAGCATCAAGTTGATGGGTTATCTAGCCAAGCTAGATCTTCCTCACAAATCCATACAGTCATTTTCGAATCCAAAAGCCATCGCGCCCAGATTACGGGCATAAGGATAAGGATTGTTGGCAACATGAGCGCGGGCACAGTGGATATCGAGAAAAGCACGCTGGATCACATTTCCGGAATAGATTGCCTTTCCTCCTGAGAACAACATCAGCTTGTCGACGGCTTCCACGCAGCGCGAGACCATCGCCGTTGTGTGATGGCCAAGTTGCGCCCGGCGCTCGACGGGCCAGTCACCACTGGCGGCTCGAGTTTCCAATTCGCCGAGATCCGCCGCGAGTCTCAGTTCAAGGTCATTAAGAATCAGCATGACGTCGGCCACAGCTTTCTGGATCGTCGTGTCGCCTGCCAGGCGCAATCCGGTATAGGTCGTCCGTTTCTGCAGAGTGGATTCAACGAACACCTCGAGAGCTCGACGAAGCGCGCCGATAGATGTGGTCGAAACCGTCCGGTTGAACAACTGCGCAAACGGAATGGAATAAAGCGGGGCGGTATTCAGTGCATGTCCCGGGCAATCCAGATTGAACATGTCGCGCTCGCGGAGCACACGGTGATCAGGTACGAACACATCCTCAACGACGATATCATTGCTGCCGGTAGGGCAAAGACCCATTACATTCCACGTATCGACAATATCATAGTCACTGCGGGGCAGCAGGAAATTATAGGGTTCGGGCCTACCGTCGCCGTCTTCTGCAACCATATTCGCGCCCAGAATTACCCATGAGCAGTGCGCCGAACCGCTTGAGAATGCCCATCGGCCGCTGAATCTATAGCCGCCATCGATCTTGGTGGCCTTGCCGGTCGGCATATAGGATGAACTGATCAGGACGCTATTATCTTTTCCCCATACATCTTCTGCAGCTTGCGGATCAAACAGCGCCAATTGCCAGTTATGAACAGCGATAACGCCATAGACCCAGGCGCTGCCCATGCATCCCTCGGCCAGAGTCTTCGCAACCTCGCAATAGACGGACGGCGACATTTCATAGCCGCCATAGCGTTTTGACTGCAAAATCTTGAAGAAGCCAGCGTCCTGAAACGCCGCAATGGTTTCTTGCGGCACTTGCCGATCAAGGATGGCTTTTGCTTCCCGTTCACGCAAGGTTGAAACAAGTGAGCGTGCTCGCGCAACAAGTTCGGCGGCATCCACTCCGCATGCGGTATCACCCTTCGGTAAAGCAACATTATCTGCTTCGACTGACTGAGACATATCCATCCTCCCTTTGGCAATGCGAATCGCCGCAATGCCCTTAAACTCAACCATAGCGAATTGACGGAATAATTGACAATATATATGTATATTCATGCATTGTTGCTGATATGCAACGACAGGAAAGGCATAGAATTCCTAGATAAACCTTTTTATACAGTATGTTATGAAACTATATTCAGTCTCCGTCATATTATATCAAAAATCAAACCGGAGCTTAGTTTATTGTTTCTTTTATAAGACAATAATGCAATAAACCTTATCACTGTACATTATATAGCATCTGCATTGCGGCCGTATGGCCGTTGCCTCTGACCCAATATTGGGTCAGACGATCACTATCGGGGGAGACTGTACATGACTACAAATCGGGGAGACCATAAAATGCCTACAAAACTTCGCGCGGCGCGCTGCGTATCGCTCATGCTGGCGTGCTCGGCGCTGACCATTCCAGCGATGGCGTCGGCACAACAAACAGCAGACAACAATGCCGATGGCGGCGTTTCGGACGTAATTATTGTAACCGCCAACAAGAGAGACCAAAGCCTGCAGAAGGTTCCTATTTCAGTCAGCGCCTTTTCCGGGGAACAGATCACGCGTCTGGGCATCACCGACACAACCCAGGTGACCCAGCAAATTCCGTCTCTGAGGGTCAATGCATGGTCCCCCAACCTCACAATTTTCAGCCTCCGCGGCATCTCGCAGAGCAACTTCACCGACAATCTCGAAGCACCGGTCGCGGTTTACCAGGACAACGCGTACATCGCTTCGATGAACGCTGTTTCCGGACAACTCTTCGACATCAAGCGGGTCGAGGTGCTCCGCGGCCCTCAAGGTACGCTATTTGGGCGCAACGCCACTGGCGGGCTGATCCACTATCTCAGCGAAGACGCAAGCAGCGACGAATTTAACGGCTATGCAGAAGGTCAGTACGGCCGGTTCAACGACTGGTCGCTCGAAGGCGCTGCTGGCGGCCAGTTGGCACCCGGCCTGCGCTTTCGTGCCGCCGCGCGCATCGAAAAAGCCGATGGTTATATCAAGTCGCGCGACACGCTTGCGCCTGACGGCTCTCTGATTGCGCCAGGTAGTGGGCAAGATCTGGGCGGCAAAGATGGCTGGGCCGCTCGCATTAACCTTCAGGCAGATTTGTCCCCGGACGCAACATTGAGCCTGTGGTACAAGCATTCCGAAGACAATGATGTCGCGACCGGGGGCTATGTGTTCGAAAACTGTGTCTACCTCGACAATGGTTACTGCGATACAAATGCCGCCGGATTGAGCGATGACCAGAACGGCGTGTTTAACGGCGTCACCTCCGATCCTGCGTCGCCTTGGGAACATTTCGGCGAACGTCCTGGCAAGCTGGATCGGGTAATGAACAGCTATCAGGGACAACTGGACTGGGATTTGGGCGCCGTCCAATTGACTGCGATCACCAACTACCTGACAATGAACAAGTCCTATTCCGAGGACGGTGATGCGTTGCCCTTTCAGGTCGTCGATGTCGACACTTCGATCAAATTCAACCAGTTTTCTCAGGAGCTACGCCTTGCTGGTGACACCGACTGGCTGAAATGGCAGGTCGGAGCCTATTTCCTCGATATGGATTATGACGGTGTCCACGGCGTGACCGGCGCCCCCATTTACGATTTGGCGGTTGCCGGAAACGGCGGATTTTCTATCCCCACGGTCAACCAGTTGTACAAGATCAAGTCCAAAAACTGGTCCATATTTGCCCAGGGCGATTTCACGCTCACCGATCGGCTTTCGCTAACACTGGGCGGACGCTTTTCGAAGGACAACAAATCGATCGACTATGTCAACGTCCTCAGCGACCCCACCTTTGCTCCTAATCCCGATCCGGTCGTCCTGTTCACCGACCAGGACCTAGCGGCGGTGGTACCCGGCGTAAACCGCGAAAAGTACAGTGACTGGGCGGCCCGTGTATCGCTCAATTTCCAGGCGACGTCAGATACCTTGCTGTTCGCGTCGTGGAACCGCGGTATCAAGGGCGGCAACTGGTCGCTTTCGTCCAACATCGCAGCGGCCGACTTCCGGCATCGTCCAGAGACCCTCAACGCCTTCGAAGCAGGCTTCAAGACCTCGCTGGCGGGCGGCAGCCTGCGCCTCAACGGCACGGTATTCCACTATATCTATGACGATTATCAGGCCTTCTCGCTCGCTGGCGGCGTGCCTCACGTCTTCAACAGTGATGCCCACGCAACCGGCGCTGAACTCGAAGCATTCTGGTCACCATCGAGAAATTTTGACGCCGTCTTGGGTGCCACTTGGGAAACGTCTTCGGTTGACAGTATACCGGCCACAGACATCCAGTTCGGACCTGAATTTTTCCCGGGCGCACCCGACTCTCAATATTGCACCAATCTTGGCGGCTTGTTCCGCTGCGACTTCCCGCAAAAGACGATCCAAGGTGCTGAATTGCCCAATACTCCGCGGTTCAGCTTTAACTATCTCCTGCGCTACAATATGGACGTAGGGGCCGGCAACCTGGCCGCGCAGGTCGATGGAGTCTGGTACGATGACCAGTTCCTGGAAGTCACCAACGGCCTGGGTTCAAAGCAGGATGCCTATAATGTCACGAACGCGTCTTTGACATATCGTCACGAGCAGACGGGAATCTCGCTGACGGCCTGGGGACGCAATATATTCAACAAGGCCTATCGTGCCTATGCGCTCAATCTGGGAATTCTGGGCGTTACCTCGATCTACGCCCCGCCAGCGACCTACGGCGCAACCTTGCGCGTTCCGTTTGGCAGCAACTGAGAAAACCGTTGCCATCGACCCCGGGACCAGAAGGTTTCGGGGTCGAGCTTCGGACGGAATCGCATGGATCAGATCGACGTAAATATCTTCCGTTCTGCAATGGCCCGCCTCGCCAGTGCAGTCACACTGGTGACGACAGACGGCCAAGCAGGACGACGCGGCATGGCTGCGACTGCGGTAACCAGTATCACCGATGAGCCGCCCAATCTGCTGGTATGCGTCAACAAATCGGCGCGCAGCAATATGATGATCAAACGGAACGGCGTTTTCTCGGTCAACGTGCTCAGCAAGGAACAGGAAATCCTGGTCGGCGCATTTTCCGGTTCATCGGAGGCCGATCCGTTCTGTGAACCGGAACTCTGGAGCACCTTGCAGACGGGCGCTCCTATCCTCAAGGGTGCGTTGACCAGCCTCGATTGCATGCTGGACCAGATCGTCAACATCGGTACGCACAGCCTGTTTGTCGGACATGTGGTCGGAGCGCAGATTGGACCTGCTTCTGAGGGTCTGGTTTATTTTGACAGGAAGTTCTGCGGCGTTGGAGAGACCTGATTTGTCTGTTCGCTATCAATAGCAATTGCTGACGATAGCGACGTCATCCGAATTGTTTTTTACTGTCGCTTCGCGACAATAGCTACAAATGTCCCACGGCTGAACAACCCCACCATCCGGTCGCGATCAATCCCCGTTATATTCTCCGACACGCGTCCGATAGCTTTGTGCGCGAACGCTATCGGACGATAGTGCGCGGTAATATCTTTGCCAGCGAGAGCGCTCCTTTTGACTGATCAAACGCGCATCATCATCGCAGTCTTGTTGATGCAGACCCGTCCGAAAACACCCGCGCAGCATATTCCGTGCTTATTAAGTCACCCATTCCGGCGAAGCCGCGCAATATCATTTTCCGCTGCAGCCGATCCACAATTCACCGAATTTCTCGGAAAAATGGAGCGGGCGAAGAGATTCGAACTCTCCACCCCAACCTTGGCAACGGGTTCGGGACGTTTTCGCTACAGTTTCTAGACCTTTCTAAAACTGCGAAATACCACTATTATTCAATAGCTTATATTGACCGTAAATCCGAATCGACTGCGCTACGATTTGCCACGGTTTTCCGCCAAATGCTTCCCCGGCTATGCTGCACCTGCGTGGGGAAGCAGATTTGGCGCGCGTGCGCCGCCAGCCCAGTCACAAAACCAGAGAGGAATTTACTCAAACCCCCAAGCAATTTTACATGACCCGATTGACCAAGCGCATTATCGACTCTGCAAAACCCGACCGCCGCGACAGCTTTTTGTCGGATAGCGAACTCAAGGGATTTGGCGTTCGCATCAAAACCCAGCGGTACACGCTCATTCATTATTCAGTATCGTAATCGAGGAGCTGGCGGCGCTCGGCGTCCCCATCGTCTGTCTGGAAACCCGTCATGTTCGCGCAGCGATGTCTGCCCAGCGCAACAAGACCGATGCCAACGACGCACTCGGCATCGCGCATATCATGCGGACTGGCTGGTTCCGACAGGCGTATATCAAGACCGAGGACTGCTATCGGATGCGTTTGTTGCTGGTGCAGCGCCGCAGTTTGAAGCGCAAGTTCCTCGATCTGGAAAACACGATCCGCCACTCTTTGAAGGTGTTCGGTATCCGGCTCGGCAGTGTTGGCCACGCAGGCTTCGAGCAAGCTGTCCGCAAGGCGGTGGCCGCAGATCCGGTAACTGCCGGCGTGATGGAATGCATGCTGCACGCACGCGCGGCGCTGTGGCTGGAGTATCTCACGCTCAACAAGATGGTCGTCCAGATCGCGATGCGCGATGAGCTTTGCCGCCGGTTGATGGCCATCCCTGGGGTCGGCCCGGTGACCGCGCTGAGCTTCAAATCTGCCATCGACGATCCCAAGCGCTTCCGCCGCTCGCGCGATGTCGCAGCCTACTTCGGTCTGACCTCGAAGCGATGGCAGTCAGGCTCTTCAATCGATGTGCAGGGCCGGATCAGCAAAGCTGGTGATCCCGAAGTGCGCCGGGCACTCTATGAAGCGGCATCCGCGATGCTGACCCGCTTCAAGGGACGCGACACGATCAAGACATGGGGGCTGCACCTGGCCAAGACAAAATGTCACGCCAAGGCGCGCATTGCTGTGGCCCGCAAGCTGGCCACTGTGATGCATGCCATGTGGACCGACGGCACCTGCTATATCGGCGATCCCGAGGCATCTGAAGCCGATGTGGCGGCGTCTTGGTCGGCCAAGGAGAAACGGCTGAGCTATGCCCGGTCATGAGTTTAACCTGCGTTTTTGTTGCCCGTGATGGCAACTCCCTAGCTTAGGAGGTCCGCGCGAGTGGCGAAGGAATGGTACAGTCAAGGACAACGGGAACCACGATATCTTGCCTGTGGCAGCACTATGCTGACTACGCTCGAATGCCTGTGATGATGCCCGTAAATCCGATAGCGACATGTGCCGCGGCGGTTCGAACGCTGCTTCAATGCAGCCAGCAAAACCCGCCGACGAGCACGGAAGATTGCACGGCGTATCAGACCTTCAATGCTTCGCAGTACTTCGCAGAGCAGCGAACGATAGTGATCGTTTTACTATGATGGAAAGGAAACGACGATGGCGAATGCTCGGAAAAAGACTGGCCCAATTAAGATGGCAAGCTAAAAGCACCGCCGTGGGTTGGGGTGCAGGCTGTTGGGATTAAAGGGAAATGTGCGCCAGCCACTCGCCGGCATGACTGGCATCAGCCTTCGAAAACGGCGCAATTGTAACACTTCTAGCGCCGTAGCTTACATTACAGTCAGAATTTGTCCCAGCTTATTGAACGTCCTTGACAGCCTGCCTTCGAGGTCCAAGTCCTGTAAGGACCTTTTTGATAACGTACCGACCGGCAGCTTCATCCCCATTTGCTGTCGTTCGCACTCAATCCCAATTAAGCCGCGTGCGGACGTGCCCTGTTCCCATCTGGATGGCCTATTTGTCGAATTGTCTTGCAACCGGCATTTTACACTTCATCTTAGAGATGGATTCCAGTGCAGCAATATCGCGAAATTGCGGTTGCGCTTTACAAGCTGCGGTTAGAGCTCTCAAGAATTCGGATTGGCCAATCTCCAACGGAGATTGATGCGCGCGGCTCGATATCGCAACCCAATTTTTGCGCAAGTTGCAAAACCACGTCTCGAACCTACTCCCCTGAAAAGCCACTCTAATTGCATCATGGCCGGGATTGAACATACCCGGCATTAGATCAGAATCCTCACCGACTTCGCCATGGTGGTTATAGGTAAACTGGAATCCTGCTTTCGGTTATGATCAAAGTCTTGACTAGCTTCTGGAATGTTCCGCCAACTTCCATGCACCGGCTCAATCACATCCTGCAATTATGCGGGATTGATCACCAGCATCAACCGTTCCTCGCCAGTCCCTTCAATGGGTGGCGAGCGGTGTATGGCTGGAGCATCCGATGACCAGAGACGCCCCTTGAAGAGAGCGACATCACCTGCCCGCATCTGCTGGATATGGTGCGGTTCACCGCAACCACAATCTGCGCCATCATCGCCGTCAAGCCATTGCGTGCCCTGGCCCGAATAAGTCGTGATCAGTCGCGCTGTGACATAATCGGCGTGAAATTTCTTGCAGGCGTTTGTGGTAACATGTTCGAGCCGGATTTCCACAACATCGGTTTTCATGATGTCGGCGAAGCCATGGGCGAGACTCTCTATGTCATTCTGCAGCGCCGTTAGGGAACGGCTTCTAGCATAGCCCGCGTCGGCCAGCGCATCGTTGAGCGCATCGGACAATTCGTCGATATTCGCGGTAAGACGGATATCGGCAATGCCATCCAGATCGAGGCTCGCTGAATCAATGACCGGTTCGCGTTGCCAGAGGGCGATCGAGATTTGATCATCGCGGATCGCGTCGAGGGCGCCGATATTTTCTGCGATCAACGCGACGGAACGGTTTTTCGTGTCCCCGATCATTCGATCGACTCCAGAACAGGTTGTTGCGCTTCCCAGGCCGGGAAGGGATCGGGCAAGGCCGACCATTTTTCAGGCGTAAATTCATCGCTGGCAACCAGGCAGTCATCCAGCTCCCGGCGGATGCGCGCTTCGTCCATGCCAACACCGATAAACACCAGTTCCTGACGCCGGTCGCCCCAGATTGGATCCCAGTGCTTCACCACAGATTTCTCGAAACTCTTCTCTTCCGGCCATTGGTGCCTGGGAACGGCAGCCCACCAGCGTCCGAGGCGTGCGGTGACAGTCTGGCTCCCGGCTACCGCCAGTTCTCCCAGAAAATTAGGGCGCGTAGCGAGCCAGAAATGACCCTTGGCGCGGATGATATTATCGAGCCCGTTCTGCGTCAGGAATTCATAGAAACGGGCAGGATGAAACGGGCGGCGGGCGCGGTAGACAAAGCTCTCGACGCCATATTCCTCGGTCTCGGGGCGGTGACTGTCATGATCATATAGTTCCTTGGCCCACAGAGGATGCATTTCCGCTTTTTCCTCATCGAAAAGGCCGGTGTCGAGTATCGCGCCAAGATCGACCCTGGCATAATCCGTTTCGATGATCTTGGCATCAGCGTTGAGCGAGGCCACAACCTGCTTGACGACTGCCAGCTGCGCTGCAGAGACTTCGCTCGCCTTGTTGACGAGGACGACATCGGCAAACTCGATCTGTTCGACCAGCAGGCTTACCAGACGACGATCGTCCCCTTCGCCTGCAGTTTCGCCGCGATCCGCAAGGAAATCATGGCTGGAATAATCGTTCAGAAGATTGATCGCATCCACAACGGTGACCATGCAATCCAGTCTCGCGGCGTCCCCCAGGCACCGGCCTTCCTCTTCGCGAAAGGAGAATGTGGCAGCCACCGGCAAAGGTTCGGAGACCCCTGTGCTTTCAATGACAAGATAGTCAAAACGCCCCTCTTCGGACAGCTTGCGTACTTCCAGAAGCAGATCATCCCGCAGGGTACAGCAGATGCAGCCATTGGTCATTTCAACCAGGGTTTCTTCGGATCGCGACAAAGCGGCCTCTCCACCACGCACCAGATCCGCATCGATATTTACCTCCGACATATCGTTCACGATAACCGCCACCCGTTTGCCGTCGCGGTTGCCGAGAATGTGGTTCAGCAGCGTTGTTTTGCCGGCTCCGAGAAAGCCGGAGAGAACGGTAACGGGTAAAAGCGGGCTGTGAGCGGAACTCATAAAACTGACCTCTTGCGATTTATGTAATGTTGTATCATATCATTAATCAATTAGATTCGGGTTTCTGAATCCGCAAGGAAAATATGATCATGCCGCCGCACTATGCCAATCGGATCGAAACGTCCGCCCTGTTTCTGTCCGGTCTGTGCGTTGTTCATTGCATCGGGCTTCCGATACTTTTCGTTGTCGTCCCCGTGCTTGCGGACATTATGGCCTTGCCTGACGCATTCCATGCTTATGCTCTCGTGATGGCCTTGCCTTTGAGCCTGGCCTCACTGATATATGGCGCAAGGCAGCACAGGTCGTTCGCGCCGCTGGCAATCGGGACAATAGGGCTTTTGCTCATGGCGATCGCCCTGACCGACAAATATCACCAAGCCGAAGTCATATTAACAATGCTGGGTGCCACCGGCGTGATTCTGGCTCATATTTCCAACTGGAAACGGCGTACGCGGTCCGCAGTTGCATCTGGCAGCCGGAATTGAGCCGCCGGAAAGCCTTTGTTGTCGATCGGCAGGTCGAGGAAATCCTGCTCCAGTGCACAAAGCCTATTGGTGCCTATCAGATAGCGGAGAGGCTGCCGAAGGTCGCGCCGGCGCAAGTTTATCGGGCACTGGAACGCCTGATCGCAAAAAACAAAGCAAGGCGTATCAACGCTCGCAATGCATTCGTCGCTATATCTGCCGAGACCGATCTAATCGCCATTTGCAGCATATGTGATGAATTCAAACTGCTGGAATGCCCAGACTTTGTTGAAGGCTTGACGCACGTTTGCCAAAGTAAGGATTTCCGGATCAGAGAAATATGTCTGGAAACGGCGGGAAGGTGCCAGAATTGCCGCAGGTAGCAAAGATATTCTGCTGACCTTGGCTCGACCAATTCCTCTTGAAAAGAATAACGATATGATGTAACATAACATCAATGTCGGCGCGTCACTTCATTCTTTTTGCAGCAACCCTGAGCTCTGGCGTTCCCTTGCATGCGTGCAATCTTGACGGCGGATTTGGCATGCACCGCTTTAGCCCGTTCCAGATGATGCAATCCGGCTCTGTCGACCGAAATCAAAACGCCACGCCCGACCAGACCAGGCCAAATCCAACGCAGTTGGAGACGCCGGTTGCGGACGAACCGAACAGAGTCAATCCGCCAACTAAACAAATAGCGCCTGAAAAGCAGGCAACAAATGAGCAGGAGGCTGCCTCCAAGACCAGCCCGGCCAGAACCGGCGATTTGCCAGCCGACAGGACGACCTATCGCTAGCTCCATGTTAATCGAAATCGAAAATCTGGGCTATGCTATCAAGGGAAAGCCTATTTTTGACGGCTTTTCGCTCTCGGTAGAGGCACGAAGCCACCATCTTCTGGTGGGGCCGTCGGGATCGGGGAAGACAACCCTCATCAATCTGATCTGCGGGTTGTTGGCTGCCGATCATGGCGTGATCAAAGTAGTGGGCCAAGATATCGCTGCTGCTTCTGAGAGCGGACGCGATAAAATCCGCCGTGAGAATATCGGGATTGTTTTCCAGACGTTGCGCCTGGTCTCGGCACTGGATTTATCCGCCAATCTTTTGCTGGCCCAGCGGCTCGCCCGGGGCTCCACCGACGTCCCCCTGATCAATTCTCTACTAGAACGGCTCGGCATTGATCATCGGGCCCAGGCAAAACCGCATGAAATGAGCCAGGGCGAAGCACAACGGGCGGCAATCGCCAGGGCGCTGGTTACCCGGCCGCGGCTGCTGATCGCGGACGAACCGACATCTTCCCTTGATAAAAGCAATGCGCAACAGGTCGCAGATCTCCTGCTGGAATGCGCGGCAGACTATGGAGTCACATTGCTGATTGCCACTCATGACGACCGGCTCAACCCGCTTTTCCCCAATCGGATCAGTCTGACCGAACATATGGCAATGGTGGCCTGACCCGATGTTCAGACTTGCACTTGCCTATCTCCGGGATCGCAGCCTTACCACCGCGCTCAATGTCCTGTTACTGAGTATTTCTGTCGCGATGCTGGTTTTGCTGGTGCAGTTTGCCGATCAGTTTTCAAGCCGCCTGGACCGGGACGCAGAAAATGTTGATCTGGTGGTCGGCGCCAAGGGATCACCGCTGCAGCTTATTCTTTCAAGCATTTTCCACGTTGACCAACCGACCGGCAATATTCCTCTCGACAGCCTTGATTTATTGCGGCGCGATCCAGCCGTCAAAGAAGCCATTCCCTTGGCGCTCGGGGATAATTTTGACGGCTTCCGAATTGTTGGAACGGAGGCAAGCTATGCACGCCTATATGGTGCTGAAATCGCGCAGGGCAAAATGTTCGCAAGACCGATGGACGCGGTTCTGGGGGCTTCGGTGGCGAAAATAACCGGTGCGAAGCTGGGGCAACAGTTCATTGGCAGCCACGGCCTTGAAACGGACGAAGGCGACGGACAGGGCCACGATCACACCCCCTTTACCACCGTCGGTATACTGGCACCGACAGGCGGTGTCATCGACCGGCTGATCCTGACGTCGGTCGAGAGTGTCTGGGACGTGCACGGCATTGAGCATGACCATGAACCGGACGATGCAGATCACAAGACCGCTGGCCATGGACATGAATCCGGTCACCCCGACGAACATGAGCACGCCCCGTCCGCACAGGGGCATATGGAACCGGAAATAACCGCGATATTGGTACGCTATCGCAATGCGTCGGGCGCGATGCGCCTCCCCGCGATAATCAACCGCCAGACCGCAATGCAGGCCGCATCCCCGGCAACGGAAACAGCCCGCCTGCTGTCCCTGTTTGGTGCCGGGATCGAGGGCGCGCGGATATTCGCCTGGATACTCGCGGCGACCGGTGGCCTCGCCATATTCATTGCCTTGCTCAATATGGCACGCGCACGGGAGGGAGATCTTGCCCTGTTGCGAGTCATGGGTGCCAGCAAGCTTCAGGTATTTGGTACGATATTGCTCGAGGGCCTGATGACAGCGGCGGCAGGGGCTGCTCTGGGTGTTGTCGGCGCGCATGTGGCGCTTTTGCTAGCAAGCCGCAGTTTCAAGACATTGAGTGATCTCGGATTGAGTGCAACCCACTTCTTCCCCGCCGAATTTGCGATCATCGCAACGGTGCTCTTGATCGGGATCATCGCCGCGCTCGTTCCCGCCGCGCGCATCTTCCGCATCAACCTCGCCAATACACTCGCGCGAACATCATGAGGAACTCGATGAAAATCCTTTACGCCGTCGCCCTTGCTTCAGCCTCATTCCTGCCCGCTGTGCCAGCATCCTCCGCGATGCAAAATGGCGGCAAGGCGCCCACAGCAGACGTATGGAAACCTGCCGCGACACCGAAAGGCGGGACATCCTGGGCTGTTCTGGAATCAACAAAAGAGAAAACACGAGTCGGCAAGGACGGCTATATCTATTCGAAACCGTTGTTTTCACCGGCGGTAAAGTCCCTTGCAGGAAAGCGGATAAAGGTCGCTGGCTGGATGACTCCCTTGGAGAACGGTGCGCGGCAGAAAAGATTCGTGCTGCTTGCCTATCCCCCGGGATGCCCTTTCCATTTTCACGCTATGCCGAACCAGTTCATCGAAGTGCTGGCAGACATCCCCTTTCCTACCGATGAAAGAAAGATACATATCGTTAGTGGTATATTGGAACTGACGGGTCAGGATGAGAGCGGAATTTTCTATCGTTTGAAAGCAGCGAGTCCGTCGTGATCCGGTCTTAGGGGAACCAAAAGCCCGTCAAGTCTGCTTCCGCAGCAGAGAAATGCCGACAGCGATCCTTGTTTGCATTTATTTCATCCCCTGTCTGGCTCGTCCGGCGTCGTCGCAGGAGCGATCATGGCGCAGTAGAGCGAAGCGTAGTTCAGGACGCGTGTCGGCGCTTTCCGCAACCGAGTAGCGCGACCACGGTTCATAACCACTCTCGCGCAGCAGGTTCGTTCACCGTTCCACTTCCATTCACTGAGTAGGGCACGCGAAATCCGGAAATGTGCGGCATGCTTTCAGCGAAGCATTTCAACCAATCAAACGACCGAAAAGTGCGCGGAAGGCTTCGAAGATTTGTTTCCTTTGCATCAACTTTGTGGTGCAGAGTACCCTTGGAATTTGGTTTCATTTCTAGAAATTGCCGCCATGCACGGCCAAATCCGCGCCATGAAACGCTGCCAACTGCTTCCCCGATGCAGAAAGTGGGGCGGGGAAGCAGACTTCCCGCCGTCGCGACCTGCATAATTTATTTAATCCACGTGGTAAAAATGGAGCGGGCGAAGAGATTCGAACTCTCGACCCCAACCTTGGCAAAATGTCTGAGCAGCTTAGCCGTGTCTACGCCAGATAACGCCAAAGGCCGATATCATGCTGTAATGTAGTAATCTTTCCAGACAAAAACTACGCCAGAGCCATCCGTCATTACGCTAGATTTTCTCTTCGCTCGCTTACAATGTGCTTACATTGCCAACCGGAACGGCTTGTGTAAGCAAATTGTCCGAAAGGACGAACGGTATGGGCAAGCTCACAAAGCGAAGCGTCGACAGCATGGCAATCCCCGCCAAGGGACAGGCATTTCTCTGGGATGACGAACTTCGCGGCTTCGGTGTCCGGGCAATGCCATCCGGCCTGAAGGTCTTTGTTCTCCAGTATCGCAATGACGAGGGGCGCAGCAGGCGCATCGTCCTCGGACGCTATGGGGTCCTCACCGTCGAACAGGCGCGCAAGCAGGCGATCATGAAACTTGGCGCGGTGGCCGGGGGCAACGATCCGGCAGAAGAACGTGCAAAGTCGCGCGCCGCGATCACGATCCGCGAAGTTTGTGACTGGTATCTGGAAAATGCCGAGTCCGGCAAACTTCTCGGCCGCAAGCATCGGCCAATCAAGGCGTCGACACTCGCCATGGATCGCAGCCGCATCGAAACCCACATCAAGCCGCTCATCGGCAACCGCCAGGTCCGCTCGCTCCGGATGTCGGACATCGAAAAGATGCAGATGGATATCGTTGCCGGCCGAACCGCCAAGCCGAAGGGAAATAGCGGTCGTGGTGGGCGGACAACCGGTGGCCCAGGCGTAGCGGGCCGAGCCGTTTCTACTCTTCACGCGCTGCTGGCCCATGCGATGCGATACGATATCGTCGAGAACAATCCCGCTGCCGGAGTCCGCAAGATCGCTGGCAAACCGCGCACCCGGCGTTTGAGCGCTGTCGAAATCCGCGCGCTGGGCAAGGCAATTACTGTGGCCGAACGCAATGGTGAAAACCCGACCGGTCTGGCCGCCATTCAGGTCCTTTTGCTCACGGGCTACAGAATCTCCGAAGTTATTGGCATGCAGCGCAATTGGCTCAACACCGACAAGGGCATCGTTCATTTCCCCGACACCAAGACAGACGGCCAGATCCGTGCGATTGGCAAAGCCGCAATTGCTGTTCTCGAATCCGTTCCAAAAAAGCGCGCGCTGCCGCTTTTCTTTGCCTCTGACTTCGTCGACCAGCCGTACTCCGGCGTTCCTGAAGTACTCCGCGCACTCTGCACGATTGCCGGGATTGAAGGCGTTACTCCGCATGTGCTCCGCCATACGTTTGGCAGCGTTGCAGGCGACATGGGTTTCTCGGAACTGACCATCAAAGCGCTGCTAGGGCACGGCGCGCGCGGATCGACCCAAAACTACGTCCACCTCGATGAAGCGCTGCGCCTCGCAGTCGACAGGGTGTCGGGCAAGATCGCGAATTTGCTCGATGGAACAGACATAGCGATCCTCGATAGGGCAGCTTGAGCAACACGTCGGCTCGATCAAGCGCCTAAGCAAAGCGTCGTTACAATCATCTTGTGGTCGAAATAGTGTATCGGCCAGTTAGCGGCCAGCACCGCTCCCGGCGAGCACCTCGATCACTCTGCACTCGGCAACAGTGCCGTGTTTGCAACTCTCGACCACTTTGGTGAGCTCTTTTCGAAGTGCTCTGAGATCGGTCAGCTTTGCTTCAACTTCGCGCAATTGGGCGCTGGCGATCTTGTCGACCGTTTCACAAGGCTGGTCGGGATCATCCGCCATCGCCATAAGCTCCTTTACCTGAGACATCGAAAAGCCAAGTTTGCGCGAACGCTTTATGAAGCGGAGGCGCGAAATTTCGTCCGGCCCGTAATCGCGATAATTGGACGATGTCCTCGGCGGCGGAGGCAGCAGCCCCTCCCTCTCGTAATAGCGGATGGTTTCGGACTTGGTGCCAGTCGCACGTCCTGCTTCGCCAATTCTCATCTGCTCTCCGATACAGAAAACTTGCTTGACCTTGTAGTTACTACAAGGTGCAGGGCTTGTCATCAGGACAGGAATTGAGCCCGACCAGCCTCGGAAATGATTACCCGAACGCTGGTCAAGCCGATGGTCTGTCAAGCACAGGAGTTACAGATGATGCGGGCAAATACCCGAGTTGAAGAGCTGCTACGACAAGAACGTGAGGCGTTCGGTGAGGCCCGACGAATAGGCGAGGTCTCAGCGGCCTGGGCCGCGCTGGAACGCGAGCACATTATTGGCCAGCCCTACCTTGCGGCGCACTTTCGCTGCCACTTGTCGATGCTGGGCTTCGCTATCGAGCTGCGCGACTGGCGGGAACTGCGCGGACAAATTCTCCGGCTGCTGCTCGCGCCACTGGGCAATGCATCGGGACGCTTGCCGATCGGCAATACTGGTCGCTCCAATGTCAGCGCCTTTGCACCGATGGAAATCCCCGCCGATCTATCAGCAAAAATTGAAAACACGTCGCCCGATGCTGGCGAGAACGTACAATGAGTGTCCTGAGCAGTGCGGAGACGAGGAAACTCTATAACCGGATCGCGGGGGTCTATGATCTCTGCCTCAAGGCCTTCAATGCGGTGGGAACCAACCGATGGCGCTCGCAGCTTGTAGCGAATTTGCAGATCAGGCCCGGCGACCATGTCATCGACCTGTGCGCGGGAACAGGTGCGAACCTTCCCTATCTTGCAGAGAAACTTGGAGCCCAAGGTAAGCTCACTCTCGTCGATCTTTCGGAAGGGATGCTAACCAAGGCAAAAGAGCGCGCGGAGAGGCTGGGCCTGACGAACGTCGAAATCGTCCAGATGGATGTGAACGAGTTTCGATTTCCGCCAAAAGTCGATGCCATTATCAGCACGTTTGGGCTCGAAATGGTGCCCACTTACCCGGCCATCATCGAGCGGGCCGTTGCTTCGCTGCGGCCGGACGGGCGCATCGGTCTGCTGGGACTGAAGCATCCCGAAAACTGGCCACTATGGGTGCTGCAAATCGGCATCTTGGTGACAAAGCCCTTCGGCGTTTCCCGCGACTACGAGGACTTCAAACCGTGGGTCGCTGCCCGAAACGCGGCCAGCCAAGTATGGTTTGAAGAACACCTCGCAGGATCTGCCTATTCCTTTGTCGGGCAGCGCAAAGCGACATTGGCCGAGAAACAATAATGCTTTTAACTTCAAGCCTTCTTCGCTACTCGCCCGCCATGCGTTTTGTTTTCACTCTCTTCGCCGCGATGGCGATACTGGTTTCCGGCATCCATGCCGGGCCATCGGAGGCGCATGAAAATGATCCCACGCATGCCAGCGAGCATCACGCCCAAAGTGACGATGACGATGGCGGTTCGGAGGATTCTACCAAGGGCGACCAGCACGGCTGCCATCACCATTGTCCAAGTGCCGCAGCGTCCAATCTCGGCAAACTGACATCGACGCACAACTTTGCTAGCGCCCGTCTGGTGCCGTCGAAGACGTTCCCGCTTGGCTCAACTACGCGTGCACCGCCACTAACCCCTCCCAAGGCCTGATTGTTCGCACCGCGCGCGGCCTGATCGCGCGCTCTGAAGCAATTTGCCAAGGGATGATTCCCCATGAAATCGATAATTTGCGCTTCCCTGCTTGCCGGGGTCGCGGGGCTGTGGCCAGCAACACTTGCGGCGCAGCAGCTGACACTTGACGAAGCGGTCGACAGGGCCGTGGCCTCCGCTCCTGAAATGGTCGCAGGACAGGCGACAGTCGATGCCGCGCGCGCCGAAATCCGCCAGGCCGACGTGCGCCCCAACCCCACTGTGTCGGTCGAGGCCGAAAATTTCGTCGGCAGCGGCGGGTTCAGCGTGCTGGAACAACCTGAAGTCACAGTGACCTACGAGCAGCGCATCGAGCGCGGCGGCAAGCGAGAAGCCAGGCTGGGATACGCGTCGCGCGGCCTCGACCTTGCTCAGGCAGAAGCTCGCCTGGCGCGGCTGGAGCTGGC
Source organism: Parasphingorhabdus sp. (assembly GCF_048269865.1). GTDB lineage: Bacteria > Pseudomonadota > Alphaproteobacteria > Sphingomonadales > Sphingomonadaceae > Parasphingorhabdus. Next base: position 180,745 of record NZ_JBLWUA010000009.1, read on the forward strand.
GCAGCAAGTGCAGCGCGCCTTCATCGACATTCAAATTGCTGACCAAATGGTCTGGATAGCCGAGCGTCGGCTCGAGACGGAACGCGAAATGCAAACGGAAGCCCTGCGCCGCGTTCGCGGTTACCGAGACCCTCTGTTTGTCGAAACACAGGCTGCAGCGCGTGTCACTTCGGCTGAACTCGCGCTTGAACAGGCTGAGGCCCGATCAGCCGCCGCCCGCAATCTGCTCGCCTCTTTCTGGGGCGGAGAGGGCGACGGGCTTGAGGTGTCAGATGGCATAGAGAGACTGGCCAGCTTGCAAGGCGAACTGGCGCAGGCTGATGCGAATGTTCGCGATGCAGCCGTAGCGCAAGCCAGCGCGGAAGTGGTGCTTGAGCAATCACGCGCCACTCAGGATTACACAATCGGCGGCGGCGTCCGTTTTTTGCGGGAAACCAACGATGTCGCCCTTGTCGCAGGCATTTCCATCCCGCTGGGCCGGTTTGATCGCAATGAAGGCAATATCGACCGTGCGCGCGCTGAACGCCGGCGGTTGGAGGCCGAAGCGGAAGCCGACCGCCTCGCGCGATTGCGCCGACTGGCGGCTTTGCGAGCCGAAGCCAGCGCTGCTGCGAGACGGGCAGATGGGCTGATGCATCAAGTCTATCCGCAAGCTGTCCGGACACTTGAACAGGTCCGCGAAGGCTACAATCGCGGAGGCTTCCGCTTTTCCGATGTCCAGGACGCCGCTGACACGATCATCCAAGTCCAGCAACAATGGGCCGATGCGATGACGATGTTCCGCGACGCCCAATCCGAAATCGATCGACTGACCGGCCGCTTTGACGTGGCTGCGGAGACTCTCCCATGATCAAGAAAATTTTTGCACGCTGCGTTCCCTTCGCGCTTATTCTCCTCCCGCTCGCTGGCTGCAGTCCAGCGCCCGATGGCACCGAAGCAGAACACAGCGAGAGCGCCGAAGCACCTGAAGGTCCGCATGGCGGCAGGCTGCTGACCGATGGCGATCTCGGGCTTGAAATCACCATATTTGAAACCGGGCAAGAGCCGCAGTTTCGCGTCTATCCCTACTGGCAAGGCGAGGAGCTCGATCCCGCCAAGGTCAATCTTCAGATTACGCTGTCGCGCCTCGGCGGGAAAGTCGATCGATTCACCTTTACTGCGCAGGATGATTTTCTGGCTGGTGCAGGCATCGTCGAAGAACCGCACAGCTTTGATGTCGAAGTTGTCGCATCGGTTGACGGAAAGCGCAGCCGCTGGACGTATGAAAACCATGAAGGCCGCACGACAATCACGCCAGAAGCTGCCGAGCAGGGCGGAATCGCAATCGCCACTGCCGGGCCAGCAACGATTGGTGATACGCGCGAGCTCTTCGGAACGGTCGAACTCAACCCGTCAGCACGATCCGAAATCCGCGGCCAGTTTCCTGGACGCGTGATCTCGGTAACCAAACAAGTCGGTGACACCGTGCGCAGCGGCGAGCTGCTCGCCCGGATCGAGTCCTCCGAGAGCCTACAAACCTATCCGGTCTATTCGACGGTAAGCGGGGTCGTGGCCGAACGGGGCGGAAACCCCGGCGACATGACGCATGACGCCCCGCTCTATGTCATTACCAATCCGTCAGCGACGACGGTGGTCTTCAATATCTTTCCGCGCGATCTTGGGATCATCCGGCCAGGCATGCGGGTCGAGGTCCAGTCGCAGGACGGGCGGGCAGTCGGTGCAACCACGCTTGGCCAGTATCTGGCCGAGGGCAATCCTCAGGTCGGAACGGCTCTGGTGCGCGCGGCCATCCCCAATCGCGGGGGGTGGATCAGGCCCGGCATGACCATGCGCGGGCGAGTCATCATCAACGCGGAAACTGTACCGCTGGCGGTTCGCACCGAGGCGATCCAGCCCTTCAGGGACTTCCAGGTGGTCTACGCCAGATATGGCGATGAATATGAAGTGCGGATGCTCCAATTGGGGCGCCGGGGTGCCGAGTATACCGAAGTCCTCTCGGGCATTGAACCCGGGACGCCTTATGTCACCGAAGGCTCCTTCCTTGTGCGTGCGGACGTCGAAAAGTCCGGCGCGAGCCATGATCATTAAGGGAGGGACAGCTCATGCTTGAAAATATCGTCGGACTATCGATCCGCCAGCGCTGGTTTGTCCTCGCTATCGTGCTGCTGCTTTGCGCGCTCGGCGTGTGGAGCGCGTTGCGCCTGCCGATTGATGCTGTGCCGGACATCACCAATGTCCAGGTGCAGATTAACACCGAGGCTGAAGGCTATTCGCCGCTCGAATCCGAGCAGCGTATCACATTTCCGGTCGAGACCGCCATCGCGGGTATTCCGAACCTCGAATACACCCGCTCCATCTCACGCTATGGCCTAAGCCAAGTGACGGTTGTGTTTGAAGACGGGACCGACATCTATTTCGCCCGGCAGCTCGTCAACGAACGCATCCAGCAAGTCAAAAACCAACTTCCCGAAGGCATTGAGCCGCAGATGGGGCCAATTGCCACCGGTCTGGGTGAAATTTTTATGTATGCAATCGAGCCGGAGCCTGGTGCGCGCAAGCCCGATGGCAGCGAGTGGACGCCGACCGATTTGCGGACATTGTCCGATTGGGTCGTGCGGCCGCAGCTCCGGACCATTCCCGGTGTCGCTGAGGTCAATACGGTCGGCGGCTACGAACGGCAGTATCATGTTACGCCGGACCCGATGCAACTTGCCGCGCTGGGCCTCTCGCTATCGGACGTGGTCGAAGCGCTCGAACGCAACAACGCCAACAGGGGCGCTGGCTATGTCGAGCGCGGCGGCGAACAGATCCTGATCCGTGTGCCGGGTCAGGCGTCGAACGAAGCCGATCTCGGCAGCATCATCGTGGCAACGCGCGGCGGCGTTCCGATCCGCGTGGCGGATGTGGCGGAGATTTCCATCGGCGCCGAACTCAGGTCAGGTGCAGCAACCGAAAACGGCCGCGAAATCGTGCTCGGTACGGTGCTGATGCTGACAGGCGAGAACCCCAGAGTTGTGGCGCAAGCTTCTGCGGATCGGCTTGAGCAAATTACCGCCACGCTTCCCCAAGGCATTATCGCGCATCCGCTCTACGACCGCACCGAACTGGTCGATCGCACGATCGTCACGGTCGAAAAGAATCTTGCCGAGGGCGCGTTGCTCGTCATCGTCGTGCTGTTCCTGTTGCTGGGCAATTTCCGTGCGGCCCTGATCACCGCTGCGGTCATCCCCGTGGCAATGCTGATGACCCTGTCAGGCATGCTGGCCACTCGGACTTCTGCCAATTTGATGAGCCTGGGCGCGCTCGATTTTGGATTGATCGTCGATGGCGCAGTGATCATCGTCGAAAATTGCCTGCGAAGACTTGGCGAACAGCAAAAACGTCTCGGGCGGCTGCTCGATCGCGATGAACGCTTCGGTCTCGTGGCCTCGGCCAGTGCTGAAGTCATCAGGCCGAGTATTTTCGGCGTCATCATTATCACCGTCGTCTATCTGCCGATCTTCGCGCTCGAAGGGATCGAAGGCAAAACCTTCCATCCCATGGCGATCACCGTCGTGCTGGCTTTGACAGCCGCGATGATCCTGTCGCTGACTCTCGTTCCGGCTGCTGTGGCGATGTTCGTGACCGGCAAGGTGGAGGAGAAAGAGAACCGGCTGATGCGCTGGATCTCGAATGGTTATGCTCCGCTGCTTGGCAAGGTGCTCTCTCGGCCCAAGCCCGTTCTCGCAGGTGCGGTTCTGCTTGTTGTAATCGCGGGCTTTGGCGCAACGCGCTTAGGGTCCGAGTTTATTCCCGAGCTCGACGAAGGCGACATCGCCATGCATGCCTTACGCATACCTGGCACCAGCCTGTCGCAATCAATCCAGATGCAAGAAGCGCTGGAAGAGCGCATCCGGCAATTCCCCGAGGTGGAACGGGTCTTCGCCAAAATCGGCACGCCCGATGTGGCGACTGATCCGATGCCGCCATCGGTCGCCGACAATTTCATCATGCTCAAACCGCGCGCAGAATGGCCCGATCCGCGAAAACCGCGTGAACAGCTTGTGGATGAACTCAACGAGGCGGTCGAGCTGATTCCGGGCAACAATTATGAATTCACACAGCCCGTCCAGATGCGGATGAACGAATTAATCGCGGGCGTTCGCGCCGATGTCGCGGTCAAACTGTTCGGCGACGATCTCGATCAGCTTATCGCCAGCGGGCAGGACCTCGAGGAAATCGTTGGAAGCATTCCTGGTGCTGCCGATGTGAAGCTTGAGCAGGTTACCGGACTGCCGGTGCTGTCGATCGTTCCGCGCCGTGACATGCTTGCTAGCTACGGCGTGAATATGGTCACCGTGCAGGATATCGTTGCAACCGCCACCGGCGGGCAGCAGGCTGGCCAGATATTCGATGGCGACCGGCGCTTCCCGGTGGTCGTGCGCCTACCCGAAGACCTGCGCACCGATATTGACCGGCTGAGCAACCTGCCCGTGCCACTGGCGAACGGCGCATCCGTTCCGTTGGGAGAACTTGCGGATATCACGCTGGCTGCCGGACCGAACCAGATCAGCCGCGAAAACGGGAAGCGGCGCGCGGTGATCACTGCGAATGTCCGCGACCGCGATCTCGGAAGCTTCATCGAGGATTTGCAAGCCCGTGTGGACAGCGAAGTTGAACTGCCCAGCGGTTATTACGTCGAATATGGCGGGACGTTTGAACAGCTGCAGTCTGCCACGACCCGATTATCCATCGTAGTGCCGCTGGTGCTGCTGCTGATCTTCGGCCTGCTATACACATTGTTCAGGTCATGGCGCGATGCGGGTATCGTTTTCACAGGCGTGCCGCTCGCGCTGACCGGAGGCGTTGCTGCACTTGCCCTGAGGGATATTCCGTTCTCCATTTCGGCAGGTGTCGGCTTCATAGCGCTGTCCGGCGTGGCGGTTCTCAATGGCGTTGTGATGTTGTCCTTCATCAGCGATCTTCGCCAGCGCGGCGAAGCTTTGTTCGAAGCAATCCGCCACGGAGCCCTGACGCGTCTGCGGCCAGTGCTGATGACAGCGCTCGTCGCTTCGCTCGGCTTCGTGCCAATGGCGTTAAACGTGGGCGCCGGATCGGAAGTTCAACGCCCGCTCGCCACCGTGGTGATCGGAGGTGTTCTGACCTCGACCATACTGACGTTGCTGGTGCTGCCCGCACTCTATCTTTTGGTGCATCGGCGCGAAAAAAGCAGTGAAGGAGAGGCCCAATGAGCGCGGGACACGATCACGATAGCAAGAATATGAGCGATGTCCGGCTTGTCTGGGCGGTCATCGTCAATGTCGGTCTGACTATTGTTCAGATCGTCGGTGGGATAATCTCGGGTTCGCTCTCGCTGATTGCGGACGCTCTGCACAATTTCAGCGATGCGGCGGCGCTTGGTCTTGCGCTGTTTGCGCGGCGGATCGGACGAAGACCGGCCGACAAACTGATGACGTTTGGCTATGCTCGTGCGGAGCTTGTCGCCGCGCTTATCAATCTCACGACACTGATCATCGTCGGTTTCTACCTTATTGTTGAGGCGTTGAACCGTTTCATATCACCGCAGCCGGTCGAAGGCTGGACGGTGGTCATTGTCGCGGGCGTTGCCTTGGTCGTCGATGTCATAACCGCCGTGATGGTGCATTCCGGCTCGAAAAGCAGCCTGAACATCAAGGCCGCATTCCTGCACAACGTTTCGGATGCATTGGCATCTGTCGGTGTGATTGTCGCGGGCACGCTTATTATCCTGTTCGATCTCTACATTGCCGACTTGATCATGACCTTGGTGATTGCAGCCTATGTCATCTACCAAGGCATCTCGATCATGCCACGCACTGTGAGGTTATTGATGGGAGCCGTTCCTGACGAACTTGAATTCGACCGCATCGTCACTGCCCTGCAAGATCTGGATGGAGTCGACGATCTTCATCACGTCCACGTCTGGTCGATCAGCGAACATCATCGCGCATTGGAGGCACATGTCGTCCCGGTCGGCGGCTCGCTCGAGGAGTTTGAGACACTGAAAGCCAAGGCTCGCGCCGTGCTGGAAGAGCATTTTCATATCGAACACGCAACCATCGAAGCGTGTCTTCGAACTGGTTGCATGTCCGAGAGCGAGGCCTGTCAATCTACCTAAAACATGTAACGACGGCATGACTTCCAGAGCGGTCTGGTCACACCCTATTCCATCACCATCGGTGACATCATGCCCAAAACTGCGACGAGCCCAACCACGCCAACCGCCAGTCCAAACTCGCCGATAAGACTGCGACGCAAAGCTGCCAGCGAAGCGGGGCTATCGTTGGCTTGGGTATTATTTGGCGAAGCTTCGCGCCGCCCGATCCGGGCATTGTGCGCCCCGAAGGCGAGCATGCCGCAGACCAGCACCAGCTTTCCTGCCAGCAAAATGCCATAATCGGTCGTCAGGACTGCAGCACTGTTCGTGATCCCGAAGATCAGTTGGGTATTGATCAGACCTGTAATGGCAACGACCGATACCAGCGTGACCCCCAGCGGCGCAAATCGGTGCATCACGCCCAGCAGGTTCCGCGCCTGAGCGTCATCAACTCGGCGATGCGCCCTGATGACAAGATGGAGAAACCAGCCGATGGCCCCCAGCCACAACCCGGCTGCGAGCAAATGCAGTCCATCATTGAGGCGATGAAACAGCCCCAATCCCCCCTCCGTCGCGGCGGCATGTCCGCTCCATGCGAGCGTGATGAGTGCGGAAGCGTAACACAGGGCAGCGATGGGCAACACTGACGCCAGACGGTTGCGCAGCAAAAGTGCAATCAGGCCTCCTCCGAGCAGTGCCGCGCGAAAAAGGAAAGCCCAACCCAGATCGGTGCCAAAGATCATCGCTTCGACCATCGGCCCTTCGAGCGCGGCGAGTGGCTGGCCCATCATCGCAGCGATCGAGGTCAGCATCAGGACGAGCGACACCAACGGTGCCAACACCGCACCCACCATCGCCACGGCAAAACCGTTTCCCCACTGCTGCCAATTCAGCTCGCGCAGGCCAATCACGCGGAACGCTGTCCACCCGAACAAGCCAAGCAGCAGTGCATAATGCAGAAACCGCAATCCCGGCTCGAGCCAGTCCTCCATAAAGTGGTCAGCTGACCGTGAAGTTCACGGTGCCCGTCATCCGGTGCCCGTCGGCGCCGGCGGCCTGCCAGCGCACTTCATAGGTGCCAGCACGCAAGGCTTGGCGCAGGTTGAGCGTCAAGGTCCGATTGCTATTCGACCAGGCGGTGGTGAAATTTCGGATCGTCATTTCGCCGTGGTTCGGCATGCCGGGCATTGCGGTCATGACGATGCTCGCAGCGGCGGTCGGCGGCAGTAGAGCCTCGCTATACGTGATCGTTATAGAGCGCGGCCGCGCGACCGTTGCGCCTTCGGCTGGCGTTGACGCGGTGACGCGCGCGTGAGCGAATGCGGCGGTAGGCACGGCAGCCGATACCAAAGCGAGGCTCATAGCGCCTATCGGGAATAGCTTGCGGAAATTCATAGCGTCGTCCTTTTTGAAATAGGGGGAAAGAGTTCAAAACCAGAAACGGATGCCGACAACATAATTGGTCACGCTGGGGTCCTCGCCGCGTGCACGGGCGTAATCGGCGCTGCCGCCGATGCGCCAGCTCTGCTCGATGCCGATATAAGGCGCGAACTCGCGAATGATTTCGTAGCGCAGGCGCAGGCCCGCCTCGACCTTGTCGATACCTGCTCCAATGCCGAGTTCAGCCACATCCTGCGCCGACAGACTGATTTCACCGCGAGGCTGGAGGATCAGCCGCTGTGTAATGCGCTGATCAAGTTCGGCTTCGATCCGCGCAGTGATATCGCCGCGATGCGAGGCGAACAGCGCGGCATCGACCTCGAACATATAGGGCGCGAGGCCCTGCACGCCGACAACCGCGTAGGTCGTGTCGGGTCCAGCTACATCCTGCCGCACGCCTGCCTGCACATCCCAGAAGGGCGCAATGGCACGCGAATAGAGCGCCTGAAACTCGGCATCCTCAATCGCTTCGTCAAAACTGCCTTCACCTTCACTCTTGAACCAGAACCTCTCGGTCGTGCCGCCATAATAGCCCTGCACGTCCCATAGATAGCCATCTGACCCCTCGCGGGCCTGAACTTCGGCGCGGTCGGCCTGGAACCAGAACACGGGGAAATCGCCGTGGGTCTGCTGCAATTCGCGTCGTGATGCCCGCATGGCATCGGCACCCCAGATCGCATCGGCGGCGCGCGGCGGACCGCTCCCCGCCTCGGGCGGCGGCGGGGTTTCCATTGTGGGTCCGGGTGAAACCGAGGCTGTGCCATCGCGATCAGCCATTGCACCATGATCCATTGCGCCATGGTCCATAGCCGAATGATCCATACCATCCATCGCGTCTTGCTGGGCTGGCGCAGACTCAGCCGCCGCAGGCATGTCGTGGCCCGCATGCGGATCGACGGGTGGCGGGGTGACGGGCGAAGGCTCGGGAGCAGACATCGCATGCCCCTCATGTCCGGCATGCTCGTCCTGGCTTTGCGCGAATGCCGGGGGAGTGAGCGCAGACGCGGCAAGCATCGTCAGCGCAAAAGTAGCGATCCGGCTCACGATGCGGCCTCCGGGCCGACCACGGTCACGGTCTGCATCATTCCGCCATGCATGTGATACATCAAATGGCAGTGGAAGGCCCAGTCGCCGGGCTCGTTGGCGGTGAAGTCGAACTGGGCGCTGGCGCCCGGTTGAACGATGACGACGTTCTTGCGCGGTTGATGCGCAGCGCTTTCCCCGTTCACCAGCTCGAAGAACATGCCGTGCAGATGGATGGGGTGGGCCATCATCGTGTTGTTGATGAGTTTCACCCGGACGCGCTCATTCCACGCAAAACGGATCGGCACATCGCTGACGGCCGAATACATCCGCCCGTCGAACGACCACATATAGCGTTCCATATTGCCGGTAAGATGCAGTTCAAGCAGCCGTGACGGCTCGCGCGGGTCAAGATTGGGCTCGAGCGCGGAGAGCATGCGGTAGTTCAGCACTCTGTGCGGCACATCGCGCAGGCCAAGGCCCGGATCGCCCATTTTGTCGACCGGGGCCATTGATACACCGTCGATGCCCGGGCCAATGGCGACATCGGGCGGTAACAGCGACGTATCTCGCATGCTCATGCCCTCCATGCTCATGCCGCCCGTCGCCATTCCGGCCATTGCGTCATCGGCCGCAGGTGCTGGAGCAGCAGGCGAGGCATGGCCCATGGCCGAGTGATCCATGGCCGCCGCACCAGCACTGGCCGCGCCGACCGGCGCAGCACTATCGGCAGGTGCGCTATGGTCCATGCCGCTGTGGTCCATTCCCCCGGAGCCGTGGTTCATGCCCATATCGCCCATCGTCAGCAGTGGCGGATCGCGCAAGGGCGGCACGGCAGCCCGAGCGCCCGGTCGGCTCGCCAGCGTCGCGAGCGCCATGCCCGACCGGTCCATGGATTCGCCAACAATCGAATAGGCCTCGGCGTCGCCCGCCGTGACGATCACGTCATAGGTCTCGGCGGTGCCGATCTGGAACTCATCGACCTCGACGGGCCGCACATTCTGCCCGTCGGCAGCGATAACTGTCATTGGCAGGCCGGGAATGCGAACGTTGAAGAAGCTCTGCGCTGACCCGTTGATGATCCGCAGCCGGATACGCTCACCGGCGCGGAAGAGATATTCCAAACCTTCGGTCGGCCCGCGGCCATTGGCGAGGAAGGTGTAGGTTGGCGATCCGATGTCCATGATGTCGGTGGGCATCATTCGCATTTGCGCCCACATCCGCCGTTCCTCACCCGTCATCGGATAATCGTCGGTCCAGGTGTTTTGCTGCCGGTTGAAATAGCCTTCGCCGGTGCGCAGCCGGTTCATGATGAAATGCGGATCGTGTGTGGTGAAGTCGCTCAGAAGCAGGATATAATCGCGGTCATATGCGACCAGCTCCGCGCCCGCTGGATCGATGATCATTGGGCCATAGTGGCCCGACTGCTCCTGAAGACCCGAATGGCTGTGATACCAATAGGTGCCCGCCTGGCGGACTGGAAACTCATACACAAACGTTTCATGCGGCTTGATGCCTGGAAAGCTGATGCCCGGCACACCATCCATCTGGAATGGCAAGAGCAGTCCATGCCAGTGGATCGAGGTGTCCGCATCGAGGTGGTTGGTAACGTTCAGGCGAACATTCTGGCCCTCGCGCAGCCGGATGAGCGGACCCGGCACGCTGCCGTTCACGGCAATGCCGGGGCCTCGCCTGCCCTCGACAATGCGGTGGCCGCTGCCAACAGCCAGGTCGATGACGTCGCCGCTAAGCTCGCCAAATCCTGCCGGGATCAACGGACCCCCGCGACCGTGGCTGCCGCCGTGGACACTATGGCCCTGCGCCCAGGCAGGGATCGCGAGCATGGATGCACCGACACCCAAACCGCCCAAAAGAGTTCTTCGCGAAACTTGATTGGTCATTGTCTTGCTCATCCTTTGGTAAGCTGATACTATACCCCCCTATGGTATTGCAAGGGATAAGAGGGAATCGATGACGAAAGACAAGACAGCCATTCTCAATCGGCTCAGCCGGATTGAGGGCCAGGTGCGCGGCGTGGGCCAGATGGTCGCGGACGAGCGTTATTGCATCGATATCCTGCATCAGATGCAGGCCGTGAAAGCTGCCCTTTCAAAGGCAGAGAGTGAAATTCTGAAAGATCACGCGGCGTGCTGCGTTTCCGAAGCGATCGCATCGGGCGATACGGCCGAGCAGCGCGTGAAGTTCAACGAGCTGATCGACCTGTTCGAAAAGGTCAAACGATGACCCCAGCCCAAACCGAAGCCAAGACCGTCACCCTTTACCGCATGGTGATGGCCCTGCGGATGTCGCTAGCGCCCATGGGAGATACGCAATGACCTACACCCGTTTTCTCGCGATGATCGCAACCTCAACCGTTGTGATGTTCGGCCTGATGTATCTGAACACCTACGCCCTCGACCATATCTTCTACAGCCAGACCCGCACCTGGATGGCCGTCTATATGGGCGCTGTCATGGCGATTATCATGCTCGCCTTTATGTGGAAGATGTATGACGGAACATCCAAGAAGCTGACAATTGTCGGGGCATCACTGCTGGTTTTTGCAGGCTCGCTCTATCTCGTCCGCAGCCAAGAGACTGTTGACGACGTGAGCTACATGCGCGCGATGATCCCGCATCACTCGATCGCGATCATGACCAGCGAGCGAGCGCAGATCCGCGATCCCCGCGTTCGTGCTTTGGCGGATGACATCATCGAGGCACAAGTCAGGGAAATTGCCGAGATGAAGCGGCTGATCGCCGATCTGGAGGCTCAGCCAGTTCCCTCAGATGCTCCCATTTTGCCGGCAGTCCCAGTGCAAAGCACAGAAACGGGAAAATGATGGTACGCGGCAGCAAAAGCGAGACCGAGGCTGTTCCGCACAGCGATACGCCTGATGAAATGTCCAAAATTCGTCAGCGTGCGCTCGCAAGGTGGGACAATGAAGGGGGCGCGATTGCCTCTATCGCTGAGATTGCTGCGGATGCTGTCCCTGAAATGACCAACACTGAACTGGTCCATCTGCGTATCCGGGTCATCGCGCTTGAAAATCTCATGATCGCTGTACTGGCAGAGGGATCGGAGCAGCAGCGCCAGATGGCGCGCGACATGGCCGCTCTCATTACACCCCGGCCAGGTTGCACCCAGCATCCGCTGACCATTCATGCAGCCGATCACATAACTGATTTGGTTGGACGCGCAGACCGGTTTCGCACGGGCTGACACCGCAAAGCCTGTGCTTATCCCGGAAGGAGCAGCCGCGTGGTCGCACCCAGACACCAGCTTCACCAAGGGAGATAGACATGCAAAATCCAACAATTGGTCGCCAGATTATTCGCTGGGGATGGACGCTCAGCGTTTTTATTCTGCTCAGCTTTCTTGTTTGTATTGCGTTCGGCCTGTTGATGCCTGGACGCTTCCACATGCATGAGGCATGGGCGCCGCTGCTGCCGGGGTTTGAGTGGCTGACTTGGCCCGGCTTCATCGCAGGCGCGGTCGGTAGCTTTCTCTATGGCTGGTATATCGCGGTATTGATCGTTCCGCTCTATCGCTTCTTCGGTCGTGGAGATCCGTCATGAGTGGCTATATTTGCCCCATGCACCCTGAAGTCCGACAGGACGAGCCGGGTGATTGCCCGAAATGCGGAATGCATCTGGTACCGGACGATGGCCAGCAAAGCGGCACGCATACCGAATGCCGCGCTTCGCATGACCAGAAGGAACACCAACCGAGCGATGGCAGCTATGATCAGGTGCCAGAGGGCTTCATCGGCACGGTCTATACCTGCCCGATGCATCCACAGGTGCGCCAAACCAAAATGGGATCATGCCCGATCTGCGGCATGGGGCTGGAGCTGGAATCCGCGAGTATGGTGGAGGACGGCCCCAATCCGGAGCTGGTCGATTTTACCCGGCGTTTCTGGGTCGGCGCTATCCTCACAATACCCTTGCTGGTTCTGACCATGGGGCCGATGCTGGGCCTTGGCGGTCTGCGCGAAATATTCGGCGAGCGTGCGACCCTGTGGATCGAGTTCGCGCTGGGCACGCCGGTGGTCTTGTGGTGCGGCTTGCCGTTCCTAGTCCGCGGCTGGAAGTCCTTCCGGACGATGAACCTCAACATGTTCTCGCTCATCGGGATGGGGGTCATGGCGGCGTGGCTGTTCAGCATCGTCGCCGTGCTGGTTCCGGGTATTTTCCCTGACGGTTTTCGCGATGCAGAAGGTAATGTCGCGGTCTATTTCGAAGCTGCCGCAGTAATCGTCACTCTGGTGCTGCTGGGACAAGTTATGGAGCTGCGCGCCCGTGAAGGCACCGGCAAGGCCATCCGCGCGCTGCTCGACCTTGCGGCGAAGACCGCGAGCGTCATCAGGCCCGACGGCACTGAAGAAGAGATCGAGCTGGAAGACGTTCAAGTGGGCGACCGCTTGCGCGTCCGGCCCGGTGACAAGGTCCCGGTCGATGGCACTGTACTGGAAGGACGGTCTTCCGTCGACGAGAGCATGGTGTCGGGCGAACCTGTACCGATTGAGAAAGTCGCTGGCGATCAAATTACCGGTGCGACCATCAACGGCACCGGCAGTCTGGTGATGGAGGCGACCCGTGTCGGTTCGGACACGATGCTGGCGCAAATCGTCGAGATGGTCGCGAACGCTCAACGCTCGCGCGCTCCGATCCAGAAATATGCCGACAAGGTTGCGGGCTGGTTCGTTCCGGCGGTGATCGGCATCGCGGTGCTGGCCTTTATCGCCTGGGCAATCTGGGGCCCTGCTCCCGCGCTCGCCTATGCCCTGATCGCGGCAGTCTCGGTCCTGATTATTGCTTGTCCCTGCGCATTGGGCCTCGCCACACCGATGTCGATCATGACTGCAACCGGGCGCGGTGCACAGGCGGGCGTACTGATCAAGAATGCCGAGGCTCTCGAACGCTTCGAAACGATCGATACGCTGATCGTCGACAAGACCGGCACGCTGACCGAGGGCAAGCCCCGGTTGGTCGCGGTGATGCCGGAGGATGGGCATGACGAGGCGGAAGTGCTGTATCTTGCAGCCTCGCTCGAACGCGGGTCGGAACACCCGCTGGCCGAAGCAATCGTGCGCGGCGCAGAGGAGCGCGGCGTTGCGATGGAGAGCGCCAGCGACTTCGAGGCCATTACCGGCAAAGGGGTAAAGGGTACCGTTGACGGCAAGTCCATTGCCCTTGGCAACCTTGCGCTGATCAATGACATGGGTCTCGAAGCAGCAGCGCTGACACAAAAGGCCAACGCCAGACGCGACGAAGGCGAGACGGTGATGTTTGTCGTAGTCGACGGCACCATCGCCGGTCTCGTCGCGGTGGCCGATCCGGTGAAAGAAACCACCCCTGCGGCGCTCAAAGAACTGCACGCATTGGGCCTGCGCATCATCATGGCAACCGGTGACAATGAACGGACGGCCAAGGCAGTTGCCGCGCGGCTAGGTATCGACGAAATCCGCGCCGACGTTCTGCCCGAAGATAAGGCGCGCATAATCCGCGAACTTCAGGAAGGGGGCGCGAAAGTTGCGATGGCAGGGGACGGGGTCAACGATGCGCCAGCGCTAGCGCAAGCCGATGTCGGCATCGCGATGGGCACCGGGGCGGATGTAGCGATTGAGAGCGCAGGTATTACGCTGGTCCGCGGCAATCTCGATGGGATCGTGCGCGCTCGCCGCCTTGCCAAGGCGACAATGAACAACATCCGCCAGAACCTGTTCTTTGCATTGATCTACAACGCGGCCGGAGTGCCCGTAGCGGCTGGCCTGCTCTATCCGTTTTTCGGCATCCTGATCAGCCCGATGTTTGCCGCCTTCGCCATGAGCGCGTCCTCCATCTCGGTGGTCCTCAATTCGCTGCGCTTGCGGACCGCCAAGCTGTGAGCGAGGCGGGACGCGGCAATCGCGATCGTGTTCCTAGGCGAATGGATCTTCCTTTCGCGCCAGAAAGATCATTCAAAACAAGGACCGCAACACTCTGCCAATGGTTCAGCTAAAAAGGAGCCGCACGATCACTGAACCCATTTTTCACCGACTCGATAAGCCCGAAACGTGGATTGCTATTCACGGCTTTCTTGTCTCGTTCGCCTGGGAAATGTTTCAGATGCCGTTCTATGCAATGGATCAACTGTCGGCGTGGCAAGTTACGAAGAGCTGCGGCATTGCTTCGGTGGGCGATGCCGGAATAATGGTGTTCGCCTACTGGATCGCGACAATTGCAACCGATGATCGGATGTGGCTTCGCGGCGCGCGTGCGCGAGCCCTCACAGTATATTTAGGCACCGGGCTGTCGATTACGATAGTCGTCGAACACTTGGCGCTCCGCAGCGATTGGGGCTGGCAATATGATGACACAATGCCGTTGATCGGTGGCGTCGGGCTGGTGCCATTGGTCATGTGGATCATTGTGCCATTGGTAACGATGAAACTGGCAGAGCGATCAGTCGTGCACAGCGGGCCGGCGCCGTAAGCAGATTAGAAAATCGACGAGCTAATTCTCTCAATGGCGCACACCATGCCGAAGGCCAGTGAGTTGCGGGCGTTCGATTTCCGAGTGTAGGCAAGGGTCGCTCTTTGCATTGCAATGGGGGAAGGCCTTCCCCTGAGCCGGAGCCGCTTTGCTGTCTCCTGCTACCCCTTCTGCGGGGACACCCCGCAACGCCCCGGGAAGCGGAGCGGGGCTGTTGACGCGCTCTGTCCCGCTGGCCTTGCGGCCTGCTCCTGAGGGCGCGGCATTCATTTATATTGGCCCCGCGCGCACTCTGATTGCAGCTTACATTGTCATGAGGATCGGCCTGCCGGACGACAGGCCCCGCCGGGGCGGCCGATCCAAGGACTTGCACCACACGCTTCAATTCAGGGTGCGCATTTACTGTCTTGGACATCTCGCTGGTCGCTCGGCCCCGACTGGCGGCACGAGCAGGTTGCTGCGGACGGCGCGCTGCTAGCGCGCCGGCGTTGTTGGTGTCGGCCCGCGAAAGCGGCGGGGTGGGCGGCGCTCCCGTCTGGGCACGGTTCGGCCAGCCGCAACCCGGCCCTGAAGGGACCGGGTCTTCCATTGCATTGCAGCCCTTCTCCGACCGGCTGAACGGTCAGCCAATTGCGTCATGCGGGTGCGGCTGTCCGAACCGCACCTTTCTGGTCGCTGTCACCGCCCACCCCGCCCCTTCCGGGGGCCGGTGTGCGGATTTGGGCAGTTCGGGAGAAGGGCGATGGCGCGTAAAGTTTCAAAAGGCAGTGCAGGTGGCAAGCGTAGAGGGGCGGCGCGCAGCGCCGCGCGCGGGAATGACTCCCGCGCATCGCTGTATGACGAGGTCACGCAGACAATCATAACCCAGCTTGAGGACGGCGTGTTTCCTTGGGTCAGGCCGTGGAGCAAAGCCAAGGCCTCGCTCGGCCTGCCCTGCAATGCGGTGACCAAGCGGGCTTACTCTGGCATCAATGTGCTGGTCCTGTGGGGCGCGGTGATCGAGGGCGGCTACCCTTCGCAGGATTGGCTGACCTTTCGCCAAGCGCTGGCCGCTGGCGGCTGCGTCCGCAAGGGCGAGCGCGGGCGTACGGTGTTCTATGCCGACCGCTTCACTCCGAAAGGCGACCGCGACGCGCAAAGGCGCGAGCAGGTCAAGAGCGGCGAGGAGGCGCGTTCGATTCCGTTTCTCAAGCGCTTTACCGTGTTTAATGCCGCGCAATGCGATGGCCTGCCCGAAGGGCTGGTGTCGCAGCCAGCGCCGCTGCCCGAGCGCGAATTGCACCGCGCTGCCGAAGACCTCATTGCCGCAACGGGCGCGGATTTCCGGATTGGCGGGGCGCAGGCCTACTATTCGCCGTCGGGCGATTTCGTGATGGTGCCGCCGCAACCGGCCTTTCATCACCAGATCGACTATTACCGCACCGCGCTGCACGAGCTGGGCCATAATGCCGTAACTCGGATTATGCCGCATAGCCTCTGCTGCGGGCCTGTTTTCAGAGCATCAGCCATGCGGCGGTTCGGCATAATCAGAGCCCTTCGAGGAACGCGAGGAGCTGGTCGTCGGGCCGGTTCC
>NZ_JBLWUA010000010.1:0-195258 GCF_048269865.1 Parasphingorhabdus sp.
GACGGCGCGGTCCCTAAAGATCGCGCCGTCACCTTTGAGGATGTTGCCTGCGGGCTACGCCCGCAGGCAACATCCTCAAAGGTGAGTTCTTATCCTGATTGACGGCGCTTTTTCACCTAGATTGTCGCGCGACACTTGATCATGAACCATTCAAACTCAAACCGCCTTCGGCTGACTGGCAAACTCATCAAAGGGGACCGCCGATATGTCCTGCAATGTGATGATAAAAGCGTTTGGAAACTGGATTTTCAAGACAATGAAGTTCCCGAAGATAATCACATGGTATTGGTTGAGGGTGTGAAAACTGGAGTTGACTCCATTGCGGTTGATTGGGTTGGTGAAACAAAATAACCTATTGTCGGCTGCAGTCACAGATACGAACAAGATCATCAGACCAAAGTTGCAACGCCTCGCGTTTTTCATTCATCCAGTTATATCGTTGGTAAACTTTGACGATACCAGCCTGAGAACCGCTAACGTGATTGAGAATTGCCTCAGTCACTTCCAACCTTACTCCCAGCCGCTGCAGGTTTGTAGCAACAGTCCGCCGGATGTCATGTAATGTCCAATGCAGAACGGGACGTTGCAAGTCAGATTGAACGTCGGCCCTCAACCGTCGCAACAATTTGGATATACCTGATGCACTAGTTTTTGGATTTGTCGCAGAAGGAAACAGCTTGCTGCTACCATCAGTAACCAGGCAACCTGAAACGACACGGCAAGCTTCTTCGGAAAGTGGAATGATAACAGCGTTGTTATTTTTTGCGCTCGACGCAGGTAAGTTCCAGACTTTTTCTTCTAAATCAAACTCCGCACGTTCAGCTCCAAATACTTCGCTTCGCCGTGCAGCGGTGAACAGCATGAGTTTCAAACTATGCTGCCAAGGAAACGGCTGATTTTCAACAGCCTTCCAAAGGCTTTTCAATTCTTCATTCGACAAAACCCTATCACGAGGTTTCGGTGCTGGTGGTCTGCTTGCTGCTGTTACTGGGTTGTACGCTAGAGTTTCTACTCGTGGTAAAACCCAATTGAAAAACACTGACATTTGCGCAGCAACAAGCCGGGCCATTACCGGCGCAGAACGCTCGCCATAAGCGATGCCATCAATTAACCGAGTAACATCCGTGCGCGTTATGGCGTCCACCGGACGACCGCCAAGCTCCGGTAAAACGTACTTTTTGAATATGCGCCGTATTTCTTTTGCAGATCGCTTGTTCTCAACGCGCTGCTGATCGTAAGTACTCCACAGTGCGGAAACCGTTTTGTTCGATCGTTTATCAGGCTTCGCCAGCTTCCGGCCGCTCTCAATGTCAGCACAAGCCTGGAGCGCTTTCTGCCTAGCCTTAGCCAGACCAATCCCGGGATAGTCTCCCAGAGTGATCTTTCTGAACTTTCCAGCAACCCGTTTTCGAACAATCCAACGACATTTACCTGTCGATCCTTTTACAAATCTCAACCCAACACAATCACTATCTGCGAGCTCCACTCGTCCTCGCAATGGTGTTTTCACCGCTTTTAATTTAGCATCAGTAAGCTTTATTTGATTTGGCATTTTGGCCTCTTAAAAACGTGCTACCCGGGTAGCGTTTCGAGAGGATACTATGGGATTGGCTGGAACATATCAAGAACATTATTTTTCTATTATCTAATTATTTCAGACGTTTAGGGAATATGTGGGATATCAAAATATCGGCTTAAAAAAACTTTTAATCAGTAGGTCGCTGGTTCGAACCCAGCAGGGCTCACCATTATTTCAATGAGTTATGGATGGTGCGTAAAGCGCGAAATGCGTTGGGGTATCGGATAAAACTTTAGACTGCTAAGTACTGTCCTAAACAAATTACGTAGCGTCAGGCAATTGATCTATCCATTCATGCTCTTTTGAACGATGGCGTCGCAAGATTGAAATCATATCGCCACTATAGGGAGCACTGCGTTTGATTTTTCGAATAATCTTCTTTGCACGTTTGTCAAATTCAGGACTCCACCGTCCATCGGGCGATACCTGAGGCCATAGGTCTTTTGGCTCTTGAATTAGCTCTGACAACTCAATGGCAAATTGATGCCTACTCGTTCATGACGCTTTTGTATCGACATGATAAATTTCAATCGAAGCGTTCACACGTCTCAATGAATCATCGCTGTCATTCATAGCACAGGGCTTGGCATTCTCCGGCCTACAGCCAAGCAATTTCCAATCATTAATTCGATAAGGATTATACAATAGCCGCCAATTCTCGACTGGCCCTGGTCAGTTCGCATTTGGGCGGCGCTTTCCAAAGCGATTACGTCAACAAATGGGCCGGTTTCGGACTGTCGGCTCGTAGGCGACCCGATGGCGGACGTTTGGCGCAACCACTGCTTCCCGCGCCATTTTTAAGCCGCGAGTGATTTTAAGGAAATCATCTGCTTCCCGGTGGGAATCAATCTGGCCGATGCTGTGTGGGTCCGCATTGTAGCGATGCTCGATTAGCCGTCCCTTCATTTCATTCACGATTGGCGCTAAAAATCCTCTGGCTCGGCAACGGGGTGCAGCCGTGCGGCATCCTCCGAGAGCAGATACCCCTGGTTGACGGTCTCCGCTTTCGCGGCCTCATACTTCTTGCGGTAGTTCGCGTAGCTGCCGTAGATTTTGCGGAGCCGCTCGGCCGAATAGGGCATCTTGGTGTCGTACGCCAACCCGCAGTTCGTTTCCTCCTCGACCATATAGATGGCGGAAGGTGCCTCGATCCAGGGAAGACGCACACCACCGATTGCGTTGCCTGTTGCCGCGTCGCGCGCAATATCATTCCCGTTACGCTTGACGCGCGGCGATTTCGGCATCGGCGTCCCGTTACGCACCCATTTATCCATCCCGTCCAGCAGGGCAGAGGCAACGACTTCGACCGGCTCGTCGTAGAGCGTGTTACACCGTGGATCGTCTTGCTTGCCGACATCGGCTGGCATGGGTTCGATCTCGCCGGTACCGACATCCTCCGGGCGCAGATGCGGCGTCCCGGGTACTTCATAATAACGCAGCGGAGGGTGATCGGTATCGGGGGGCACCGGAATTGCATTGACGGCATTATATCTAAGTTCCGACTGCGTGAAGATTGTCACGAATGGCGCGTCATCGGGCATATGGCGCGGTACCCGGATCACCTCTCCTCCAACTTCGCCATAGGACATGCGGCCAGTCATGTAGGCATCAATCAACGCGCTGCCGTCCTGCATTCGCCATTGCTGGTGGCGCCCCTGGTCGAGATAGTCCATCCATACTTGCGCGGTCACCGCCCAGCTGTTCACATAGACGCGATCAACATCCAGACCGGCCATCGGGCCGTCAGCGTCATTCGACTTGAGCAGCATGGCCAGCTGCGCACCGACGCCCTGGGACTGCGGCACGAAGGGATCGACGACATCGCCGCGCTTGAAGCGTTCAGGGTCGAAATAGAAACCAAGCGGAGCATAGCGCGCATAATCGAAGTCGCGCATGAATTCGAAGTTCACGATTGGCGCATAACGCGCGATATCTTTTGGCAAGTCGGTCGGCAGGAACTTCGGATCCTGTTCCGGCTTGTTGATGTTCAGCGTGTAACCGACATAGGCATAGCCTTGGCGCACAAGATAATCCCGGGTCAGTATCCAGCCCGCGCCGCGTTCGCCGAACCACGTAAACGGCTCGATGATGACCGTCCCGTTGAAGCGGGCCGGATCCTTCGGCTTTCGCACCAGAACGCGCGTGATGTAAGGCGCGTCGAAGAGCGTTTCGCCCTTGGCGGTAATTGCAGGCGCGATACCGGAGAGATAATATTCTTCTTCCAGATATCCCGCCTTGGTTAGGTCGATATATTCCGTCCCTTCACGATCAGCCGAAGAGAGCGGAGCCTTCCCCGAAGACGGGACGGGCAGGACATTCGGTTTCGCCGGCACCTCGGCCACCGCGCTGCCGGACAAGCACAGGGCAGACACCGTAATTGCAATCGCCAGACTGCCCTGCCGTATTCCTCTTTTCGTCATCTTAATCTCCCGTTGGCCCCAGATTAAGATGCGAGCCGCCCTCTTCGTCGACTTCTATCTGGTTGTTTTCACATATATATTCGCTGATCCGATAATCCGATTTCTTATAGGTCAGAGTGAAGGAATAGGGTTCCGCGAATATCGTCGGATCATCGATCGTCACATGATCTTCGAGCGTGTCGGAGTCCGTCTTTCGAATGCGCTCGGTCAGTCGGAGGTCAGGCGTGTGGGGAATGCCGTAATAGGTGACGTCCGGTTGGATGCCTACGGTTTCGACCACCAGCGTGTCGTCTACCCACTGCCCCACCGAGTGACCGTAATAGGATGGCGAAATCTCATCGGCGGGCGGCATGCTGTCGTCCAGCCAGATACGCCGCGTCTGGGTCAGAAACTCCGCGAGCACGATAACCTGACCCTCGGTCTGCACGATCTGGATCGGATAGATTGCCTCCATGATCGTCGGCATGCCTTCCGGCAAGCAGCGCGTGCTGGCATTGGCAAGCGGGGTGCCGGCAAGATTGGCCGCAGCTTTGCGTTTCTGCAGGTCGTCATACGCCTTTGCATAGGGTTCATTCAGCTTGAACGGGCCATTGGGGGGGATCGGATTATCGGGATCGGGTCCCGCCCAATCCTCGGGGTAACGCTCCCAGGTGCCGCTGATGTCCGGCTTCGCGACCGCCTCTTCGGCTTGCACAGCGGACGTCGCCTGAACGACGCAGAGTAAAGCCAGCAATCCGCTGACCCCCCAGTTTCGACGCAATGATCGGCTTTCCTTCATGGTTCAGTCCTTTTCGATCGCCTATCCCTTGAGTACGGTTCCATCGGCGCGCACGAGCTTGACGAGCAACCCGCCCGGGCGACCATCCTTGAGGGGGTTGAACACCACGGTTACCTTGTCGCCGCTCTTGACGGCACCGACCTTCCAGCCCTCTCGCATCAGAATGTTAATGCTGGCGCTCTCGATCCGGTAATGCTTGGACTTGCCTCGCTTATCCTGCACTTTCACGTCAATCATGACATGTGGGTTTGTCCAGGCGAACTTACCGACCACCCCGGTGACGGTTCTCTCCTTGTTTCTGTTGAACATGGCAAAAGAGTGGTGGGCAAGGGCAGGTGCCGCCGCTGCGATGATCGCCAGGGCAAAGGCTGGCTTCCAGATTTTGGACAGTTTCAGCAATGAAGGTCTCCTTACATTCATGGTGGGGAGTCAAAAAGTTAGCCGATACTGGAGGCCGATCTGGCGGGGACGGCTGACGGCGCCGCGTGGCAGGCGCTGCACGCCGCCGCCCGCGGCCATTTCCGTACGTTCGAACCCATTGGCGTAGATGTCACCAAAGTTCAGACGCTTATCCAAAAGGTTCTTGCCGTAGATCAGCAATTCGGAGTTATCGAAACCCAATCCGATATTCGCGTTCACGATGTTGAACGGTTGACGAGTGAGGAAGCCGCCTTCGTTATTCGCCACTTTGACGGAGCCTGTATAGGAATAGTCCGCGGCGGCGAACAGATTGATATTTTCGCTGACCGGCGTACGATAATATGCGGAGACGGTTCCGGTGAACCGTGGTACCTGCGCGAGCCGCGAGTTCGGCGCTTGCGGCAGGAAACCCGGGTCGACCAGTTTGCCATTTGTATAGCCCAGGCCCAACTGCACTGTCAGCGGAACATCTGCCAACGGTCGACCGGACACCTCCAGCTCTCCACCGCGAATGCGTGCCTTGCCAGCATTGGTGACGAAGCCAGTACTACATTCAGGCAGGAAAACCGACTGCTGCATGCTGGACCAGTCGATCTGGAATATCGCGCCAGAGACATTGACCCGACCATCTGCCACCCGGCTCTTGGCGCCCAGCTCATAACTCCACAAACTATCGGGCTGGTAGGAGCCGATGTCCCCTCTTGTCAGGCCCAGCGCGGCCAGTTCTGGATCGCAGAAGTCATCCGTGAACGCTGGCTGGGTGCCACCTACACGAAAGCCCTTCGAGACCGATGCGTATATATTGCCTGCGTCTCCAATCTCATAGGATGCGACGAACTTGGGGACCAGACCTGACTGGCTGTTGCTCGATGCCGGAGTAAAATCACCGTCAGGGCCACTGAAAAAGCCTGTTCCCGGGAACGCGTCGGCCTTCTGCTTGATCCAGTACTGCCGTAGGCCAGCCGTGAGGATCAGCTTGGGCACGATTTCATAGTAGAGTTCGCCGAAAACGGCCGTGTTGTTCTCATGCTGCGGAAAGGTGAAATCCGCGAGATAGGAGGGATCGAAACCCTCTGCCGCGAGCTCGGGAACGTCAAGGCCGTCCATAATGAAGGTCAGGTCGTCTTCCTGGTGGAATACCCCGAATATGCCGGACAGGTTCGGAACGAGCTTTCCCTCATCGAAGGACAGCCGTGTTTCGTGAGTGAAGCGTTTATCCTTGACGACTACGTGCATGGGAAAGGCAGCATTGTTCAGATCGAGATCGAAGAAGTCGATCAGGAACCGGTTAGTGCCTTCGGTGGTGTCTTCCAGTTCATCGACGCGCCGTGAAAAATAGCTGGTCGACGATACGATAGAATAGCCCCCGCCATCGTAATCGATCACGACCGAGCCCAGACCCCAACGGTCGTTTGAATGTTCCTGAATATCACGATCGCGATCCAGAATGTAGGACTTCGGTTCGTAGCCGGGCAGCGGCACATAGGCTGCAGGGTAGCCGTTGAGCTTGCCCGATTGCCCCACCGCATTCAATGTAACTTCAAGGCTGTCGCTGAGACGAGTGCGGAGCGCAAGCGACCCGGCGAAGGTTTCGTTTCGTCCTTCATCATCCTTGGTGATGAACGCACCAGCAGTCGAAGGATCGGGGAACCGGCGCTTCAAGAATCCCGACTCGCGCGTGTAGCCAAGAGAGACATCCAGAGCCATCACATCCGGGATCAGCACAAGCCCGCCAAGGGCATTGACACCGTAATCCGTGCCGGCCGATTTGGTTTTGCCGATCTGCATCTCGGTCGTGAAGCTGTTATTGGTCAGAGAAGGCTTGCGCGTGATGAAACGCAGGTTACCGCCCATCGAGCTTGCCCCGAACAATGTGCCTTGCGGCCCTTTCAGCACCTCGATCCGGTCAAGCCCGAGCGTTTGCGGACTGACTGAGGCCGGGATCGGCGTATCGTTCAGGTAATAGGCCGTCGTATTCGCGCCGGCGACACCGCGGATCGTGGTGATTCTGCCACCACTGAAACCAGCTGCGGAAAAATCGGAGCCCTGCCCGTACTGGAACGTCACATTGGGTAACTTGGTCGCATAGTCAGCGAAACTCCGGATGTTCTGGGTTTCCAGAAATTCCGACGAGTAGGCGGTGATTGATGCTGGTACGCTCGTCAGCAACTCATCCTTGCGCCGAGCCGTGACCACGATTTCCGCGCGCGGCTCGGCGTTGCTGACAGGTGAGGTCTGTCGAGTTTGTCCAGTCTGCCCGGCGCTTCTATCGGCAGCCGACGGCTGTGCAGCCACATTGCGAGCACTAAAACCTGCCACCTTTCGCCTGACAATATACACCCCCGAGTTTCCCGGCGAAGCCTCCAGACCGGAATTGGCTAGCAGAGTGGAAATAGCATCGATCACGGTATATCTGCCGCGCAGCGCAGGGCTGGTACGCCCTCTGACGACGTTCATGTCGAAAACAATCTGCTGCCGGGTCGTCTGGGCGAATGCCCGCAAAGCGCTGTCCAGCGACTGCGAAGGAATGTCTAGTTGATAGGTCTGCGCTTGTGCGCTGGCTGCCAGCGGCGAAGCAATTGCAGCGATCGCCGTCCCTATCATGAATAAATTGCGTGCGCCTGTCATATCATCTCCCCCTTTTTGTTATCAGTCACCGAGGTGACGTTAACTAAGACGCAGGAAATGCGGCAACCCTCACTTCAAACTTAAAGTATTTTTTGTCTCGATCATCACGCGGCCGGAATCAGAGGTGATTTTCAAAGCGTAAGCCTCAGTAATTGCATCAAGAAATGCACGGCTATCGCCGGCGTTAAAAACTCCGCTAACCTTGACCTCAGATGCTCGAGCATCGCCGGTCTCGATTTTTGTCCGGCTGTAACGATTGACCTGCACCAAGGCCGATGCCAGCGGCTCGTCGATGAAGACCAACTGACCAGTTTCCCATGCTTGCGCGCCCGCAATGTCTGCTTGTTCGATTCTTGGAACGGCCGAAGGGGAAATGTTGGTGACCAGTTTCTCTCCCGGGCCGAGCGTGAAGGATTGGCGAGATGAAGGACTGCCAGCCCTGGAAACCTTCACCTGGCCTTCGAAGAGCACGACTTGCAGGTCTCTCCTGAGCAGTTCGACACTGAATGACGTTCCGGTCGCCACCGTCGTGCGTCCGCCTGCAGTTACAGAAAAAGGACGTTTCGCGTTCTTTGCTACGTCGAATTTTGCCCGCCCCTTTTGCAGCGTCAACACACGCTGGTCGTCCTCATACAGGACGGTCACCTTTGTTGCTGCATCCAGCGTCAAGCGGGAGCCGTCGGTAAGGGTGATCATCTGCTGTTCACCGACATTGGTCGCAAATACCTCTGGCTCCGCGTCGGGACTCATCGGGAAGTTTGTCCACAGGAATACGGTGAAGGCCGCCATCACAACACTCGCCGCGAGCGCCGCAGCGAGTTGCCAATTTATTCGAATCTTGTGCGTCCATCGTCTGCGATTGGCACGGCGCAATGCCTCCAGCGCATCCGCACGCTGGGCTATGATCTCGGGGCTATCTGCAATGGCCGACAATCCCCTCCAGGCGATTTGAGCCCGGTCGAATATTTCGCCATGCGCGTCGTGCGCCGATATCCATTCATCGAATTCCGCCTGTTCGGCAGGCGCCAAGTGACCGGAAGCCAAGCGGGTGCACCAGATACTGGCCTGCTCCTCTATAGTCGCCTTGTGATCTAGGGCCTGGACCAATTTCACACTTCGTCTCCTAGCGCTTTGATAAGATTTGCCATTGCGCGATGAACGTGTTTCTCCACCGCACTCACGCTGATTCCAAAACTTTCGGCAATCGTGCGCTGGTCGATCTGTTCATACCGAAACAGCATGAAGATCTGCCGCGTCCGATCCGGTAGCTCCGCCAGAGCCGATGTCAGCAACGCTAGTGATTGCCGCCCCGCAGTGATCCGATGCGGATCGAGCGGGTCTATACCGAATTCATCTGACAGGCGAAGACGCGCTGCGTAGTCTGTGCGCACCTGCGCCCGCCTGCTGCGATCTCGCAACAGGTTGGCGGCGACCTGAAATATGTAAGCGTCAGTTTGTCGCATGGCAGCATGATCTTTGCTGGCAATGCGGACAAACACTTCCTGCGCGAGATCTTCGGCTTCGGCATAGTTGCATGTGCGGCGCAGAAAAAATGCAATCAAAGCCGGCCGGTAATCCCGGTGAAAATTCACCCACTTTTCCTCATCCTTTGATAACATGGGCATGCAACCGCTTCATTGCTGACAACCATAAGACGCATGAACTTGCATGATCCACAAGCTTTTACCTTGTTTCAATCAAAAGGATGTCTCTGCGACCTGGTGACAGGACCACCTCCGGCTGACATTGGGACGCGTGGCGGCCATTCCGGTGCGCCTGAATGAACGGCAGCTTCCAGGTCGCAAAACCGCCGTTCAGCCGATATAGCTCTGCGACTCGGGCCATTTCACCTTGTGCGATCGGCGGGTTACCGGGCTGGTCATTCGACAATAGACAAATCGCGCTGTCCCAAAACCGCCGTGCCCGCTCTGTCAAAATCTTGTCTGCTTTTGAGCCGCGGAAGAAAAGTCTACAATGACCGAAATTGCGCGCAATGCTGACGCTTCCAATTACGTGATCAAGGGTCTCGAGATGTATATGACCCGCCGGTTGTTGGAACCGGAAGGCACGCTACAGTCATGCTTCAAGTGCGCCGATCCAGAATCTAGATTTTTGGGCCTCACGTATCTTAATCAATCCAAATGTGGGTCCCAGCTGGGTCCCAGAAACATGCGCTCAACTGCTTCGGAATGCGTTGGCCTGTACCGATCTGCATAGCTGTGGATCGCGGGATCCTGCGACCCATGCAACGACTTGCGCCAAATTGCTTCAGCTTGCTCAAATACTTAGACCAACTTTTAATCAGTAGGTCGCTGGTTCGAACCCAGCAGGGCTCACCACCTTTTAGTGGGTTATTTCGGTAGCGCCGTTTTGAAATAACCGTTGGAACGGTGTTCTAGAACGGTCGACTTCATTGATCGATCAACGCGGTTAAGCCCTTTCTATCGAAATAGCTTACCAGACAGCAATTCGCCTGGACTGCGCGCATCAAGTTTGACTGCGGCGCTTGATCCAACGCCTCAGCGTTACCCTCCGGTCAGCATTCAACAAACCGAAGCCGGTTATATAACATCCGATTGTTTTACGATCATCGGCGTGACCGGGGGTACGAAGATGCGGTCAAAACAGAGAAATTGCGAATCCCGTGCAGAACGCGCAGCCAAGGATGTTCAAACGAGCGCTATGCCCTCTAGCAGGGATCATTTTATTGCCGTTGAAGCCTCAGGTTTTGCATAGCGAGCAGCCGCTCCACCTCAAGGGAGGCAATTGGCGCTCGCATCGCCGAGATCATTGCCTCCATCCACATTGAGGATGGTTCCTGTCACGTAATGCGCGTCCTCGCTGGCAAGATATAGTGCCGCCTTCGCAACATCATCCTTGGTCCCATAGTCCCGCAAAGCGAGCTTGTTTTTCAGTCGTGCTTCTGCCTCGGGATCAGCCGCGAGCCGTATCATCCCCTCCGTGTCCGCAATCGGTCCGGGCGAGATTCCATTGACGCGGATGCCGGCTGGCCCCCATTCGAGGGCCAGACATTTCACAACCATATTGACCCCAGCTTTTGCGGCACACGCGTGGACTTGAAATGCCATGGGATGGACCGCCTGCCCGGCCGTGATGGCAATGAGGGCGGCGCCCGGCTTCCGCAAATGCTCAAAACTTGCGTGAAAGACATTGAATGTGCCCAGCAGATCGATGTCGACGACCGTCTTGAAAGCATTGGCGCTCATTTTGAAGGCGGGCGCAAGGAAGTTTCCTGCGGCACCGGAAACGAGCACATCGATCGGCCCGAAGCGCTTGTGCGCCTCTGCGAAGACCTCCTCGAGCCGTGCGTGGTCGCGAACGTCGCAATCATAGCCAACAACGTCCACGCCCTCGGCGCGAAGATCAGCAGCAGCAGAAGCGATTTTCTCCGCGCTCCTGCTAACAATTGAAACTCTGGCTCCCTCGAGCCCGAATTCTCGCGCAATGGCAAGATTGATACCACTCGAAGCTCCTGCGACAAAAACTGTCTTGCCATCATATCGACCCAAAATACTTCTCCCCAACCCGTTGCAAATATTTAGAAATTTTCATCGACCCTACTGCCGGACATCAGACTTAACCGATGGAACCACCTTGATGGGGCATCTCCCCGGATTAGTGTGACAATGCCAGCGCCCTATCCCGCAGTCGCAGCGCCCAGACTGCTTATACGCTCAAGTTCGTGCCAATAATCGTCGAGCATGCGGGGTGCGCTCTCCAACAGGCCGAGGCGTGGCACGAAGGCAACCATCATGACCGAAAATTTAAATGCGGCCAGATCCTGATAATATTCGAAATCCCTGATTTTCTCGCCGCCCGCGTCTTCATACATTGCGATGAGCTGTGACACATCGGGGAACCAGCCCGGATTAGGCTGGTCTGGCGGCGAGACGGAGCGCGTCACAAACAGAAGATAGGCCAGATCCATCTCGCGCGGCGCTACATTAGTCATCTCGAAATCAATGATCGCCGAAACCTTGGCGTCAGTGAACATCAAATTGTCAAATTTGAAGTCGCCATGATTGACGACGTCGACATGGCCAGCCGGCCGGCGAGACAGCAACGCTTCCGCGGCCGACGCAACGCGATGGTCTTCCAGACCGTGATATTGTGCTAGGTCGAGGGCCCAGTTAATTTCCCGTTCAATCGAATCTTCGCCGCTGGCCACTTCATACAGAAATGCAAGTTTTGGATCATCCTTGTCGAGGGCATGGATGGCCACCAACTGACGGATCGCATCCGCTAGCATTTGATCGCGGTCATCGGGGCTAGCCGTTGCGAGCGCTCCGTCGCACCATGCTTTGGCGCTTCCGGCTTCCCCGCCTGTTTGCCTCATCACATATCCGGAACAACCCAGAAAGGTGCCGTCAGCATCCAGATACAGCGGCTCCGGAACAGGCAATCCTGCATCAAACATAACCTTCTGGACCGCAAACTGCCCAGCCAGGTTGTAAATATGAAATGAGGTTACCGGAGCGTCGCCATGAAATTTCAAAAAGAGGCTTTCCGGCTCGCCGCCGTCGAACGATGCGTCGATAAACTGGGCACCGCTGGAAAATCCGCCCGAGGATGGGGCCCGCATATCCAGGACAGTGACATCGGCTGCGCCGCTGAAATGCTGCAACATTGCTGCAACCCGTTCGGCTGGCATGGCCGCCCGGTTGTCGAGGATTGTTTGTCGAAGCGAACTGACTGCATTGGCCTCCATTTTACTAAAATCTCCATCAAATTGGGTGACGCCGCACCTTTGGGCTATTGGCGCGGCGTCTAACGTTAAGTCGGAAGTCTATCGCTAAAAGCGGTACGACAGGGAAAGGCCCCATTCTCTCGGCTTCGAGTAATTGCCGAGATAGGCTTCGGGAAGCTGGCCGGCATAGGTGATGTTTTGAAGATACACCTTGTCTCCAACATTGTTGACGAAGAAGCGCAGGCTTGCTCGCTTGTCCATCATCGAGAGTGTCGCCGAAGCATTGGCGATCGTATAGGCCGACTGGGTGTCACTAGGCCGACCGAAATATCGCAGAACGACTGAGCTGCTGTGGAAAATGTCGCCACGCAGAGTCAGATCCGAGAAAAACCCATCGCCGAGCGGTATTTTATATTCTGCTGCAGCCTGCGCCGTGAAATCCGGAGCATGGGGCAATGCGCTTCCGTCCAGATCGACCGCGAGTCCGCCTCTTGCCGCATCGAAGTCCGAGAAATTCTGGAACCGGGCGTTGAGGTAGGTTACCGCCCCGCTCAGGTTCAGATTTTCCATCACGTCAACACCAAACTCGGCTTCAAGTCCGTAAACACGAGCATCGGCGTTGCGCACGGCCGTGGTTGTCGGCGGTATCAGGGTGGTCATTTGAAGACCGTTATAATCATAATAGAATGCCGCGAAGTTGGCGGTGACCCGCCGGTCGGCGAACCGGGTTTTCAACCCGGCCTCGAATGCATCAATCTGTTCCGGGCCGAATTGCGGCAAGAACTGCAGATTCTGTCCGCCGGACTTATATCCCCGCTGCCATTGCACATAGCTGTGAACATCATCGCTGAAGTCATATTGAACGCCGACTTTCGGGAGCAGCCTATCGGATTTCATCTCGCTTGGCACATTGCCCAGAGCGACCGGTCCTCCACCCAGAGCAGTGGTATCAGCAAACAGGTTGCCCTTGAAGTCCTTGCTCTCGTGGTTGTAACGCAGCCCCAAATTAAGCCTCAGGGAGTTGGTCAAAGATATCGTCGCGTCTCCGAACAGAGCGTAGGAATTGGTTCGCTCGCTCACCGCCTGGGCCAGCGGTGCTACGCCAAAAATGATGACCGGCAATGCGATCTCGAAATCTTCGTGAAAATAGTAGGCACCCGCGATCCACTCTACCGGCCCGGTTTCGCCGATCAAATTGATCTCCTGAGCGAAAGATTCGGAAGGCCGGTAAAAGCCGGGAAGATTCCTGAAATGGTCAGGCGTCGAAGCGGGCAGCGCCGCCTGCAGGGCCGGATCAAGAAACGGAGCAAGATCGACAATACTGGCGCCCGTCCCGTCCGAATCGCCGAACACGATGCTCGTATGATCAACATAGCTGGTAATGGTGCGGAGCGTGATATTGTCGGCAAATTCCCAATTAACGGTACCCGTTGCAACCAGGGTCTCAGTGCTCTGGCCGAAAGGCGAGTTGGCATAGTAGACATTGGGTTCGGTCGTCTGAATGGCTGCAGGGACCAGTGCCGTCGGCGACAGCAACTGCTGGTATCCATTGACGCCAGTGGCTTTTTCGTAGCGCACCGCAAGATCGATAGTCGCCGTGCTTGACGGTTCGAGCCGCAGCGCACCGCGAACATAATCGGTGTTTTCATTGCCGATGGCTTTGCCGCTTGGCAGAAGGCGCACATAGCCGTCTTGCTCTTCATGGCCGCCGCTGACCCGAAAATACACACCCT
Source organism: Parasphingorhabdus sp. (assembly GCF_048269865.1). Lineage (GTDB taxonomy): Bacteria > Pseudomonadota > Alphaproteobacteria > Sphingomonadales > Sphingomonadaceae > Parasphingorhabdus. Next base: position 14,267 of record NZ_JBLWUA010000010.1, read on the forward strand.
CGGCAATCGGGCCGGACAGGAAGCCACTGGCTGCAAAAGCGTTCCGGCTACCCGTTGAAAGATTGACTTCGCCGCTGAAATAGGTGGTCGGGGCGCTGGACACAAAGTTGATGGCGCCACCGGTCGCGTTGCGTCCGTATAACGTACCCTGCGGTCCGCGCAGCACCTCAACCCGTTCCAGATCGATAGCTTTGAGGAGGGACATGGTGGACCGTGGCATCAAAGCGCCGTCAACATAGGTCGCAACAGTGGGCTCGGTAACGCCGGAATCGACGGTCGATCCGACCCCACGAATGGTGATAAGTGTGGTCCCGATATGGTCGCCGAAGTTGAGATTGGGAACGGCGTTCGCAATATCCTCAATACTGGTAAGCCCACGCGCTTCGAGCTTATCGCCTCCTATGGACGAAATAGAGGCAGGAATCTCCTGGATGTCCTGGCTGCGCTTTGTTGCCGTCACAACGATGACAGAGTCTTCGTCGGTTAATCTGGCATCCGTATCGTTGGCAGTGGTGTCCTCGATGGTCTGCGCCATGGCCATGCCGGGCAACCCCAGGCACAGCGATGCAATGACCGTACCGGCCTTATAAGTGTGACGTAATTTCATTTTTCCTCTCCTCCCAGAGTGATCTGTTTTTTGCGAATCTATGCTCGCGTTGCTGGTCATGTCGCGACGGCGCGTTTTGCGCCCAGCGACGGTCGATCGCGGACGGTCATGATACGTTTGATGGTAATCGTCAAGACAAATTTTTTACTCGTCAGAAGCGCACGGCCTGACCGTCATGTTCTCACACCAGGGGAACGAGTGCGTTCAACCAGATGCGGAAAGCGACGCTCACAGCAATTGGGGCATCTTGCCTATCGGCAGATCTGTCGGGTGCGAGGCCAGTGCCATCGACCGACCGCAAGCGGTCGATCAAGGCGTGCAACGGAAAGAGGCGCGGCGTTCCAAAACATCCACGCCACCCCGGAACCTGCTATCGCGTCAAAAGTGACGGAAGGAGAAAGTCTTTCAGCATTTTGCGCATTCGCTCATCATTATAATCGTCACGCATGGTTGCCATTGCATGGACATTCCTGATCCATTCCACCGCCCACTCGGTCGAAATTCCCTCGCGCAAGACTCCTTCCGCTCGGGCATTGTCGATCAATGGTGCCCAAAGGTCGAGCATGACCTGCTGCAATTTGGGAGAGCCGCGAAACATAAACTTGTCCTGAGCGTGATCCGCTCTTTCCTGGATTTGCAGCAAAATCGGGTCATTTTTGGCGGCCCGCAGGGAAAGCATGGAGCCTTCAATCAGCGCTTCTTCGAACGAGTCAAAGGTAGCGAACGCATCAGCCAGCTTTTTCGCAAGCAGATCGGAACGGTCGTCCGAAATAGCTGTGAGCAAATCGCTGCGCGTATCGAACACCCGATGAATCGTCTGTCGCGATACGCCCAATTCTTTGGCGACATCGATCATCGATGTCTTCGCCACACCGAAACGGTACATGCATTTGGTTGCCGCAGCGATAACTTGCGAAGGAGTGATTGGATTTTTGTTGCTACCCAATTTTTCTACCTAAATCCAGATATGAGAATTTTGCAATGGCCATGCGAAGAGCCGACCAATTGCCCCGATTGGCCTCGTATAGACTGTATAAAGCACATCTGCCAGACCGCAAATTCGCGGAAACACATATCTTCAAGAGACCCGCCCGCTGCGGCGGATTGAACCATCGGTTGCAAATCTCCCGGCCGCATGGAGCTCTAAATTTGAATTTTACATTGACCTTTAAGTGTAACATGATCTAGAGACCTTAGAGAGGGAATCGGAAATGCGGTTCTCTTGAAATGCAAATGCTCCTGCCGTTTCGGAAAAGCCTATCAAGGGCGGACAGACGGTGAGGACACAACATGCTTGGGAGAGTTGAAGTCTATGTCTTATGAGGCGAGCTGGGATCGTATCCACCAACCGGGGCAAGACGATGATTGGCAGGAAAGCGACTGCTATTGGTTTTACGACGCCGAGGCTGGCGTTGGCGGTTACCAACGGATCGGGCAAAAGCCCAATATCGGAGCCGGTCAGGTCACATTGTTCGCCTTCGCCAGAGATGGCGGCCGTTTTACGCTTAATGATGGATTCGTAAACGACAGGCCAATCTCGGCGGATGACCGCTGGGAAGATGGGCATCAGGTCGATTCGCATCGCGCTGATTCGCTTGGTGACGGGCGTATGCGCTACCGCTGGAACGAAGGCGGTTGTACCGGTGACCTTGAATTCTACCAAAGCTTTCACACACCGCGCGGCTGGTCAAAAACCGGCCATGAAGAATCCTTCATGGAGGCGATGAACCCCGGCGGTCATCTCGAATGCTCCGGCCGTTTGCGCGGGCGAGTTGAAATCGCCGGAAAAAGCTACGACATCGATGCTCTTGCGCATCGTGACCGTTCCTGGGGCTTCCGCGATTTTTCAGGGTTCGACTATCACCGCTTCCGGATGTTCAGCGGTACGGTGGGCGAAGAACTGAGCCTGGCAACCTTTGTGTGCGACACGGCCCAGGGGCGTACGGTTGCAGGCTATGTGGTACGCAATGGCGTCGACGAGGACATCGCCGACCTGCGGGTCATGGTCACCATCGATGCGGATGGGCTGACCGCTATCGGCGGCATGACGCATGTCACGCTCGCTTCCGGAGAAATTCTCAAAATTCCGCATCGCGGAGTCCAGGGCTATGTGACGCAGTTTGCTGCCAACAACAGCTTTCTCGTCGACACGATTTCAGAAATCGAATTCGGCGGAAAAACGGGCTTTTGCGATTCCGTTCACTGCATAAATCCTGCTCGAGGATCGCGGATGCCAGAGCAGGACGACACCCCATACTTGGCGGTTGATCGCGGCGCTTCGACGTTTGTCGACTACAACCTCTGAAACAGGATCATCGAAATCAGCAAAATCGAATTGTGAGGCAAAAATGTACGATATCATTATCAAGTCAGGCACCATCATCGATGGCACCACCTTTCCCCGTTACACAGCCGATATCGGTATCAAGAACGGGATCATCACCAAAATCGGGGGGCTTGCGGACGCCGACGCCAAGCAGGTGGTTGACGCCGCCGGCCTGATTGTCGCGCCGGGTTACATCGATTGCCACACCCATTATGACGCCCAGATCCATTGGGATCCCTATTGCTCCAATTCGGGTGAAAATGGCGTCACGACGGTCGTCGCCGGTAACTGCGGCTTTGGCTTTGCGCCGTGCAAGCCCGAGGACCAACATCGGGCGATGCTCATGATGGAGAACACCGAGCAGGTTCCTTATGAGCAGATGAAGGCGGCCATGCCCTGGACCTGGGAATCCTTCCCGGAATTCATGGACCATCTCCGCACGCTGCCCAAGGGCGTCAACTTCATGATGTATGTGCCGCTCAATCCGCTCATGATTTATGTCATGGGTCTGGATGCTGCGAAAACGCGCCCCGCTACGGACACCGAACTGGCCCGGATGAAAGAATTGATCGTTGAGGGCATGGAGGCCGGCGCGGCCGGTATCGCTCTGTCCTATCTGCAGGACAATAATGGCCATACCGATTATGATGGCAGCCCGATGCCGACCGATACGATGTCGCGGGAAGACGCCGTCGAACTGGCGAGCGCGCTCAAGACCATCGACGCGGGTACCATCCAGATCCTGTCGCACGTGCCCGGAATTTTCGACGACAAGGAACTGGCCGCGGAAATGCAGGTGGCTTCAGGCCGGCCGGTGATTCTGAATGTCGCACTCAGCACTGCTGTCATTGAGAAATGCTATCAACCTCTCCTCGATTGGGCGCATGGGCAGGTGGACCAGGGACGCGAGATCTTCGTGCAGTCCTTTGTCCAGCGCTCGTGGAGCGAGTTCAACCTGATCGACTTCAATCTCAATGATGCGATCGAAGAATGGCGGGATATTTCCAAGCTGCCGACGCTGGAAGAGAAGCTGGCGAAGATCGCTGACCCAGCCCATCGCGCATTGATGAAAGAGCGCTACGACACGTCGCGTCTGATGACAGGCAGCGGGCCGGTAGAGGAATTGACTCTAACGGTGGCCAAGGATTCTGAGGAACTGGCGCCACTCGTTGGCAAGACTGTCGGAGAAATCGCCGAAATGCGCGGGCAAGATCCTCTGGACGTTATGTTCGACATCAGCCTGGAAACCGGCGGCTGGGCCGATTTTCAAACAGCTGTCAATTCCGGTGGCAACGTCGTTGAGGCGGCCGAATTGATAGCCGACCCATTGGTAATGGCCGGTAGCTCAGATGGCGGCGCGCATTCCAAATTCTATTCCGGCGGGCATTGGGCGACGGAATTGCTGGTCACGCTTGGCCGTGACGGTAAATTTATTTCGCTTGAAGATCTCCACTATCGGTTTGCGTGGCAGCCGGCCCGCGTGATGGGGCTGAGCGGGCGTGGCGCAATCATGGAAGGCTATGCAGCAGATATCGTCATCTATGACCTTGCGGCCATGGATGTGAGTGCCTCCAGCTATGAAATGCGGTTCGATCAGCCGGAAGGCGATTGGCGTCGCTATTTCCCGACCTCGGGCTATCGCTTCATCCTGGTCAACGGAGAGGTCACATTTGTTGACGGGGAGCCGACCGGCGCACTTTCAGGCCTGATTTTGCCGTCTACCGAAGTCGAAGACAAGGCGCTTCTCGCGGCCGAATGAGGGCGCTGAAGCACACGCAACGAAGCGGATAGTCGCGCAAAGGAGTGGATAATGAGCGAACTTAATGCAAGAGATGTAGGCAATCAGATCTCGGATCCTGCCTTTCATTCGTCACCGGGCGACTATCACGCGTTGTTGGCCAGGCTGCGCGCGGAAGCGCCAGTCTTTTGGGTGGAACCAGACGAATATCCGCCCTTCTGGATCGTATCACGGCATGCGGACATCATGGAGATCGAGCGACAGCCTGACGTGTTCATCAACGGCCCGCGAACGCTGTTGAGAAAAACCGCCGTCGATGACCAGATTCGCAAGGTGACAGGCGGACGTCCATTTCTGCTGAACAATCTCACCAATATGGATGGCGACGAGCATCGCAAGCACCGGAAGCTGACCCAAATGTGGTTCGCGCCTGCGCGCATCAAAGTTCTTGAGGACGAATTACGTGCCTATGCGCGGGAGTTGTTCGACAGAACCATTACCGGCCAGACTCAGGTCGATTTCATGAAGGCCGTCGCCAGCTGGTACCCGCTGCGTGTCATCATGAGGATTATAGGTGTCCCGGCGGAAGACCAGCCGATGATGCTTAAGATGACACAACAGCTGTTTGGCCCCGAAGACCCTGAAATCCGCACCGAGCAAGTTGATGTGATTTCGACCGTGCAGGGCTTCTTCGACTATTTCCGCGATCTCATGGAGAAGCGCCGCGCAGATCCGCAGGACGATCTGGCGACGCTGTTGGTCAATGCCGAAATCGGCGAACAGGAAGCCCTCTCCTATTTCATCCTGGCGGCCACGGCAGGTCATGATACGACAAGTTCGTCGATTGCCGGCGGCATGCTCGCACTTCTGCAAAACCCGGATGAATTGGCTCGTTTGCGTACAGATATGACCCTCCTCCCAACGGCGATCGACGAGATCATCCGCTGGGTATCCCCGGTCACGCACTTCTTCCGGACCCCCGTCGAAGAATATAGCCTGCGCGGGCAGACCATTCGCGAGGGCGAGGCGATGATGATGTGTTATCCTTCGGCCAATCGCGACGAAGCGGTGTTCGACGAGCCGTTCCGTTTTGACATTTCCCGCCCCCCATCGAAGCATCTGGCTTTTGGGTATGGACCACATGTTTGCCTTGGCCAACATCTTGCGCGGATGGAAATGCGCATTTTCTTTGAAGAATTGTTCAGCCGGATCGACACGATCGAGTTGGCGGGCGAACCGCGCTGGCTTGCAACCAACTTTGTTGGCGGGCTAAAGAGTCTGCCTGTCCGTTTCGAGACAAGAGACAAGGTGGATGCATGACGGTTCGGGCCGCGATACTATCTGAAGCAGGCGGCACCTTTGTCGTCGAGCCCGTCGATCTGGCTGAGATCGAAGATGACGAGGTGCTGGTACGCGTTGCCGGTGTCGGCATCTGCCATACGGACATAGCCGTTCGGGACAGGGTTATACCGGTCCCCCTGCCTGTCGTACTGGGTCACGAAGCGTCCGGTATTGTCGAAAAAACAGGCAGTTCGGTCACGGATGTTTCTCCTGGCGACAAGGTTGTCATCGGTTTCATGTCTTGCGGCGAATGTTCAGCCTGCAAGGAAACGGTTCCAGGATATTGCGAAAGTTTCGCGCAGCTGAATTTCATGGGCAGCCGTCCGGATGGCTCGACGGCCTGGACGCAGAACGGCGAATCTCTGGGCAGCCATTTTTTTGGACAGTCGTCCTTTGCAACCCATGCCGTCGCCAACGCACGCAACGTGGTGAAGGTTGACAGCGATCTTCCGCTAGAACTGCTCGGACCGCTGGGCTGCGGCTTTATGACGGGCGCTGGTGCGGTGCTCAAATCCCTCAACCTTGCGGCGGAAAATAGCTTTGCGGTGTTCGGCGCCGGCCCGGTCGGTATGGCCGCGATCATGGCGGCCAAGGCCCGCGGTTGCGCCGAAATTATCGCCATCGATCCCCTGTCAGAGCGTCGCGAAACGGCGCTGGAAATGGGTGCCACCGCGGTGTGCGATCCGGGTGCTGGGAATGATGTTGCTGATGCAATACGAGCCATCATCCCAGCGGGCGTCGACGCCGCCCTGGACACCACGGGCGTTCCCGATGTTATCGCTGCGGCGATCGCCTCGCTTGCCAAGCGCGGCACATGTGCGCTGGTCGCCGCTCCGAAAGCACCCGGCGCGACCGTGCCGGTCGGATTTGGTGCCGTGGCCGCGGGCGGCCTGCGTATCATGGGGATTATGGAAGGCGATGCCGATCCCCAATCCTTCATTCCCGAATTGCTTGAGCTCCAGCGGACCGGAAATTTCCCGTTTGAGCGTCTGATCGAGAGCTATGCTTTTGACGATATCGAGCAGGCCATTTCCGAACAGGCAAAAGGCAAGTGCGTAAAGGCCGTCCTCGTGATGGATAAGGCATAAACCGGCCCCGGCATTTGCCCCGACAAAATCGTCAGCGGCTAATACACCGCATCGGGGCGGTTATCGGGTAGATGGATCTATGCCTCAGCGGTCAATAAAATGCCGATGTGGTTATTGGCCGGATGCCCGCAACCGGCGGGCCTGAAAGGCGAACCTGGCGGCTTTTGACACGTCACCCTGGAAAGAAGTGTTGACCGCGCCGCTGACAAGAGCTCCCAGCACCGGAATGAAAGAACCTGCTTTCTTTTTGGGGATGGCAAGCGCCAAAGCGCGCGAAATACGCTCGATGGCCTGATCGACCAGGGGATCGGTGATCTCCGGGTCGGGATCGACCAAACTGCCGTCCGCTGTGATCTGGCTTTCGAGATCGGCGATCCTCTGTTGCCGGACTGTTTTGTCGTTGAGGGCTGCGATTTCCAGAATCTGCAAGCGGAACAACTGCTCCGCTGGCCCCTCACCCTCATATCCATAGGCACGGCCAGTGTCTCTGATGTTCCGCGTAGCCAGTCCAATCGTTGCAGGAATATCTGTCGTCATGGTCACAGCACCACCAAAACCCGAGACCGCACCGGTAGCCCCATTCAGCAATTTTGCAGTGTTCTCGATCTTTTTCGCAGCTTGCTGACAGGCTTCCATGTCAGACTGATCATGTTTGAACCGCGCCAGCTGTGGTTTGCTGGTTGCGGAATCAATCGCCTTCACCAGTTTTTCGATCCATTCTGGTGGCACCATTTTGGAGGCCATTCTGGTCACGGGTGAAGTGACCGCTTCAATGCCGCGCCCCAATAAAGAGGGAGAAGCGGTACGAAATTTATTTTGCTCTTGGATCAGGTCCATTTTAGCCTCCTGTGGATGGCAATGCCAATTTGCAGAAACTGTAACTGCCCAACGACAACGCGCCAGCGCGCAAATCGCTGCATCGCTCTGACATTAAGGCAAGCAGTCGCTGTCCCGGACGACGCCTGATCGACAGTCTCCGTGCACTCGGCGCCTGACAATGAGAACAGATTTTAAGCTGATAATGAGACGCTGATTAATTCAAATATCGTCGGCTGAGAGATATTCTTCTACATCAATCTCTCCAGCCATGCGGCCAACCGCGACTGCTACTGTCGCGTCGCCGGTCACGTTTGTCATGGTCCGCATCATGTCCAGCAGATGGTTGATCCCCGCAACAAAGGCGATTGTTTCGAGCGGAACGCCAATGGAGGATAATACCAGACTCATCATCACCAGTCCGGACCCCGGCACACCGGCTGCACCGATCGCGCCCAGTGTCGAGGTCAGAGCGATGATGACGTAGGATAGCCAGCTCAGCTCGATACCATAAGCCTGGGCACCGAAAAGCGCGATGACCCCGAGATACATCGCCGTGCCATTCATGTTGATCGTGGCCCCCAAGGCCACGGTAAAGCTTGCTATCGAGTTTGACACACCCAGATTGCGCTCGACGCACCGCAAGGTGACCGGCAGCGCCGCATTCGACGAGGCGGTTGAGAAGGCTATTGCCTGCGCGTCAATGATTCCGCGGTAAAAATCAATCACCGAGAGCCGCGCAATGAAACGGATGATCAGCGGGTAAACGATCAGCAGGATCAAACCACAGCCGAGATAGTTCAGCATCACCAGCTTGCCCAGCGGCAGCAAGGCTTCAAAGCCAAATGTGCCTGCAACCCAGGCGATCAGGGCGAAAACGCCGAACGGGGTCAGTTCCATCACGATCATCGTCATTCTTTGCATAACCACGGAACCGGCATCCATCGCCCTTGCCAGCGGCGCGCCTTCGCTGCCCGTCGCGAGGATCGAGATGCCGAATAGCACGGCAAAGACGATCATCGGCAAAATGCTGCCCTGAGCCATCGCCATGATCGGATTGTCGGGTACCAGATTGACGATCATGGCGATCACAGACTGATCCGGCGGAGCGGGTATCGCGCTTCCCTCCGGCAGGTTAATGACCAGGTCGGCGCCAGGCTGAACCAGTTGGGCCAAGGTCATGCCCAGCGAGACGGAGATGGCCGCCGTGCACAGGAACAGCCCGATCGCTCTTCCCCCTACCGAGCCCAGTTTGCCAATATCGCCAATCGCGGTGATGCCGGAAACGAGCGAGAAGAAAATCAGCGGTACAACCAGCATTTTGATCGAGCGGATAAACAGGTCGCCAATCCATTTCAGGGACTGGGCGTCGTCGCCCAGCAACACACCGGCCAACACGCCCAGAATTAAAGCGAGAACGACCCGTTTCCACAAAGGAGTGGCAAACCAATATTTTATCATATCGAACTTTGGTCTCCGTCAATTTTACCCAGCGTAGCAGTCGTCAAATTTCAAACCAGCGCCTTTTCCGTGCCCGTCCATAACCAAAAGCTATATCGGGACGAGATAATCTGATATCGGCGCATTTTGGCGGAAAGGCAGACTCGTGATAGCGGTGTACACATGAATAGGGTTCGCCTAGCAATGTCTTTCTATCTTCGAGGCATGAGAGAAACGATGCCCGCCTCCCCCTATCACTCGACTTCATGCGCTCTGCCGGTTCAAGCCTCCCCTTTTTTCTGCTGTAGGTAAAAATATGCGTCTGCGTCATATTGAGATATTTCATGCGGTTTATTTGCACGGCACGGTCAGCGCCGCTGCACGAGCGCTCAACATCTCCCAGCCCGCTGTGACAAAAACGCTGAAACATGCAGAGCAGCTTTTGGGTTTTCCGCTGTTCGACCGGCAGGCCGGCCGGCTGGTTCCGACCGACGATGCGCATACGCTGTTTGTCGAGGTGGCGGATGTCCAGCAACGCGTCTCCTCCCTGCGTCAGGTAACCCGCAATCTTCGCAACGGCAGCGGAACGCTGCGCGTCTCTGTCCTGCCATCGCTGGCTCTCGATATTCTGCCGCGAGCCGTTAGCCTGTTTTCCAAAAAATACCCCGATGTCTATTTGGACCTTCAGACATTGCACCATGAGGAAATCGCCCGTTCGCTGTACGAGCGGGAAGCAGATATCGTGATCGCCTATCAGACTCCGCCCGGATTACCGGTCATTTCCGACTGGCTTGGCGAAGGCGAACTGGGCCTGCTGTACCGCCGGGAAGATCTGCCGAACATCCCGGACCGGGTTGCATTGAAGGACGTCTGTGACGAACGGTTCATAAGCCTCGCGGACAGCGGCCCAATTGGCGAATTGCTGCGACGCGAATTGGGTCGAAGCGGTATAGAGCTGAACGAAATATTATCTGCCCGCACATTCTATATCGGATCCGCTCTTGTCCGCAAAGGCATCGGGATGGCGGTTCTGGACAATTTTACCGCTCAGGCAACGGTCGATGAGGATACGGTTTTCAGCCCGTTGCAACCGACCCTGGCCTTCGACGTATTCGGAATCACGCTGGAGAGCCGACCATTTTCCCATGTCGCCCAGGAATTTCTAAACATATTCCGCGCCTGTATCGACGAGGCGTAAATGAGCAGGAGTGGCCCTCGCCACCCCTGCCCTTCATCCGCATATCATTTCAAACCTAGAAACTGATCTTTGCTCCAACCCGAAACCGGCGTCCCAGCAAATCATAGAGAGACTGGTTGGTTGCGGGCGTGGCATAAGCGCTGCCCGCTGGTCCCGAAGCCACAACCGGAGGATCTTTATCCAGCAGGTTCGACACGGCGACAAACAGCGTCAGTTGATGCGAGCCGAGGCTAAAATCGTGATAGGCCGAAGCATCAAGATAAAACGCACCATCGATATGGTTATTGTTGATGGTCCGCGCCGTTGCAGTCGATGCCGGACAGGCCGAGGTGCACTCGACATAACTGTTGTCATAGGTACCGGAGCTGATACCGCGTCCGATCAGGTTCAGACGCAGAGGCCCGTTGGCGTAAGACGCCGTCAACCGGTACAGAAACTCCGGATTGCCACCGCTGCTGTTTTCTCCAACAATATCGATGGCCGGATCCAGCCCGTTGTCGATCGTGTTTTCCAGATAGAGCGTCGCGATTCCCCGCAGGGTAAGCGAGCCGGAGCCGAGCGCGGTACGATAGGACGTTTCGAAATCCAGACCCCGTGCGCGCTGGGACGCAAAATTGAACGGGCTCTCGAAAATCTGCAGGTTGGTTCCGAATTTGTTCGGTCCGCGGACGATCGCATTGCAATATTCGGTAACACCTTCGAAGCATCGATCGATGATGGTTTGCGCATCAAGCGAGTCGATAGCATCCTTGATCTTGATATCGTAATAATCGACCGAAGCAGAAAATCCTGGCACAAAATCTGGCTGGAAAATAACGCCCACACCCCACTGATCGGCCTTTTCAGGATCCAGATTGGGGTTGCCAGTCCTGGTTCCGGCAAAGGGAGCCGACTGGTTATTGTTGAATGGGTCCAGCACCGTATTCGATCGCGTGGAACCGGCCGCAAACAGTTCGGCGAGGTTCGGCGCGCGGATATCGCGTGAGCGGGTAGCGCGGAACCGAAGCCCGTCAATCGGCTCAAAGCTTGCGCCCACCTTCCAGGTGGTAACGAAACCGGAGGTCGAATAATCCGTCGCGCGAATGGTGCCGTTCAGGTCAAGACTGTCGAGAACCGGAACCAGCAGTTCCAGATATCCTTCCGTCACCGAATAATTGCCAAAGCTCGGCAGATAGTTGCCGGTAAACCAGCCGGACTGATAGCGGTCTTCGACATAGCCGGAGACCTCTTCCGTGCGGTGTTCGCCGCCGATTGCCACGGCAACGGCACCGGCTGGCAATTGCACGGTATCGAAGGACAAATTGGCCGCATAAACATTCTGCTCGAACCGCTGCAGGCGATAGAGATCGCCCAGGACCCAGTCCACCGCTGCCGGATCAGCTACATTCGTACCGAAACGGTTGAGGGGAATACAGCCATTGGAAGGGTCGGTGAGCGACGAGCGACAGACAATCGTGCCTTCGGCTACACCCAGGCTGTTGCCGGCTGGCGCGAACACGGCGTCGGTTGCCTGGCTAAGCCGCGCATTATTCGCGATACCAAGCGCGGATTCCCGCGTATTGGCGATACCCTTCTGATAATAGGCATCCCATCGGGCAACGCTTCCGAACAGATCAAACTCACCATCAGCACCAATGACATATCGCTGTACGCTGCGCTTGGTCTGGTTGGTACGGACACCGAGGTCCGCATTGGTTGTGCCAAAGCGGAATGAGGTCTGATTTGCGGCAAGCAACTGGTCGCGAATGCTCTCGGGCAGAAACGCATTGTCCGCCTGAATTGTGACATTGCCCTGGTTGCGGTGGATACCCAACTGGCCCCGGTTGACGGATCGCGAGTAGCTCGCTTGCGCAAAGACGTTGAGCCAGGGAGCGATTTCATAGCTGATCCGGCCAAATATGTTTTTGCGGTTCTCTGCCGGATCCAGCGATTGATTGTCGTTCACCTGGGTGAGGCGCCAGTCACCACCGACCAGCCACGGATCTTTCACGACGCCGAAATCCAGCTGACCGATTTTGCCGCCTTCCCCGAAATAGGTGCCACGCAATGGTCCTGCCGTGATCAGTCCGCCAGGCGTCGCAAGACTGAGGCCGGCCTTGTCGGTGATCAGCCGTTCCGGCTCGCCATTCCCCGGCGCGTAGGCAGGGTTGTTGATCTGGTACCAGCCCTTGTTGTTCCAGTCTCTCGGCACACCGTCCAGACCTTCGCGCACCGCTATTTCGCCATTCAGCAGAATATGACCGCGACCATCGGCAAAGGGCGTTCCGAATGTCGCGTCGAACTTGTGGTTTGCGGCGTCACCATATGTCGAAATCCCGACATCTGCGCTGGCCTTGAAACCCGTGAACTTTTCATTGAGGATGAAGTTTACCACCCCGGAGACTGCATCCGAGCCATAGGCGGCGGATGCACCGCCGGTCACCACTTCAACACCGGAGATGAGGGCCTGGGGGAAGGTGTTGACGTCGACCTGTCCGCCAAGCGCCGATCCGACCGAGCGCTGCCCGTTCAGAAGCACCAGCGTCCGGCTTGTGCCCAGTCCGCGAAGGTTGATCGTATTGAGACCGGACGTACCGGCACTCATGCTGAGATTCGAACTGGCCGGCGTTGCACTGCCAACCACCGACGGAATCTCGTTTACAAAGTCCGCCACATTTGCCGGTGCACTGGCGTCGATATCCTGGATGCTCAAAGCGGTCAGCGGCGTCGGTGCGCTATAGCCGTCGCGCTGAATCCGCGTTCCGGTCACCACGATCGGTGTGGTCGTATCGTCTTGTGCCTGCTGAGCATCTTCTGACAGATCACCCTGCTGAACCTGCGCCATGGCTTGTGGCGCAAAAAGCAGGCTTGCTGCCAGTGCTATGTGCGACGTAATGATTTTTCCCGACATTGTTAAAACTCCCTGTTATTGGTCAAAGTCCAGATCCGCTTCCCCATATTATCTGGGGTAAACATCTCGATTCATTGTGTATTTTTCGTTCAATCGGTAATTTCGAGTGATAGCTAACAGCCGTCGCTACCGGACTTCCGCGGCAATGGCCGACCGGCGGCCTTGCCCGTGGGCAAGCCTTTGTCGATCGCCAGCACACCGTTTACGAACACCGTCTGCACGCCGGTCGAAAAAAGCGTCGGCTCGATGAATGTCGCGCGCGGCGCGTAAGTTTCCGGATCAAAAACGACCACGTCCGCGAACGCACCCTTCGAAAGTGTTCCCCGACCCTCCAGTGAAAATAATGTGGCCGGCACCGACGTGCTCTGATCGACAAACTGCCTCAGATTGATGACCTTGCGATCCTTCACATAGGTGTCGTATTTTCGCGCGTAGCTGGCATAATAACGCGGGTGCCCGATGGATGCGTCAGAACTGGTCATGACCCAGGGCTGCGTCATGAAGGCGGCAATGTCTGCCTCATCCTGGTTGAACGAAGCCACTCTGACATCAAATCTGCGCAAGACATTGATCGCCGCCTGAACCGGATCAACGCCCGTCTCCGCCGCAATCTCTGCCAGCGTCTTGCCTTTTACGTCGTCGGAACCGCTGGTGATCAGCAGCGAATCCGGACCACCCCGCCGACGCAGGTTATCGGTCATTTCCACCTTGATCTTTGCCAGTTGCTCAGGATCATCAAACCGCTTGAGAGTGGCTTCTCGACCGCCATCCTGAGCCCAACGGGGCAGCAGCGACGCATCGAGCCCGGTTCCGGAAGCCGACCATGGATATTGATCCGCATGAACGATCTGCCCGGCCGCCTGCGCTTTCTCGACTGCAGCAATAATATCGGGCGCCTCACCATGCACATCGACACCCAGCGCTTTGATATGCGCGATATGAACGGGAATTCCGGCTTCTTTTCCGATGTCGAGCGCCTCGGCAACGGCTCCTTCCAGACCTATGGTATAGCTGGATTCATCACGAATATGGCTGTCATAGACGCCGCCATGCTTGGCCGCCACCTTGGCCAAGGTGATCACTTCCCCTTCCTTGGCATAGCTCTGCGGCGCGTAGAACAGGCCCGTCGACAGCCCAAGCGCTCCCTCGCACATGGCGGTATCAACCAGTGTCACCATCTCGTCGAGTTCCGCTGCGGTCGGAGCGCGGTCGTCGCTGCCGATCACCTTTTTCCGAAGTGCACCGAGGCCGATATAGCTCGCAAAATTGATCCCGTAGTCGAGGCCGGACCCTTCCGCGAAAACCCCAGAGATGTCCGTTGCCCCTCCCCCGTCGACGCCGATGAAAGCGGTTGTCACACCCTGGGTCAGAAAGGGCAAGACCAGGCGAGCGGCGGGTAGTTCAGAACTCAGGGCATCGCCGACATGGGTATGAGTGTCGATAAAGCCGGGCGAAACAATCATCCCCTTGGCGTCGATCGTTTTCCCGGCTGTCCCGGAATAGCGTGGGCCGGCAAAGACAATCTTGTCACCGAATATGGCGATGTCACCAACATAGGGGGCCGCACCACCCGGATAAATCATCCCGCCGGAGATCACATAGTCAGCAGATGTACCAGCGTCAGAGGCTTGCGCGGACGGACTGCTGAGCAACAGTCCTATCGCCAACGAACTTGCGACAATTCGTTTAGTTTCTGAAATCTTATTTTTCATAATAGCCCCCGAATGATTTTTTATTATCTGAAGTTTGACCCTTACCGGTGCTTAAGCCAATCATTTTTGTGCAACGCAGTATAACCATAAGATATACCTAGCCCCAGAAGCCTGCCTCTGGCGGGGCCATGGACCCGCAATTTTCGACCACGCCATTGGCAAGATCGTCCGCCAGCCAGGTTGGCCCATCAAGATCGACAAAAGCGCAACGCTGCGCGATAATCATGGCAGGCGCTATGGAGAGCGAACTGGAAACCATGCACCCGATCATCAGTCCGAGCCCCTCACGCTCTGCCGCCTCAACCATTGCGAGCGCCGTCGTCAGACCGCCGGTCTTGTCGAGCTTTATGTTCACATAATCATAGCGACGGGCGAGCTGTGCCAGGTCATCAGTGACATGGCCGGATTCATCGGCAGCGAGCGGGATGAGCGCTTCGAACCCTTCAAGATCTCCATCGCGGTCGGCTGGTAAAGGCTGTTCCAGCAGGTCAACGCGCAGCTCGACGAGCTGCTGCTGCCAGGATGCGAGTTGCTCGATCGACCAGCTTTCGTTGGGATCGACGATCATGCGGGGCCTCGGCGCGGTTTCACGAACTGCACGCACCGCCGCAACAGGGTCGGAAGCATCCACCTTCACTTTCAGCAGCGGCGCGTTTTGTAACTGGTGTGCCGCAGCCGCCATATTCTCCGGCGTGTCGAGACCGATTGTGATCGCCGTATCAACCGGCTTCAGCGGCTCCCAGCCAATCCGGTCGACGACCGATATACCGGTCCGCTTTGCTTCCAGATCCCAAAGCGCGCAGTCAATTGCGTTTCGGCCAGCGCCCGGCGGCATGATTTCCATGAGCCGCTCCCGGTCGCAGCCCGCCTCTATTTCCCCGCGAACCGACTCGATCTGGGCAAGCACGCCGTCGATGGTTTCGTTGTAGCGAGCGTACGGCACGCTTTCACCGCGCCCTTCATGCTCTCCGTCGTGAATTACCACAAAGATCGTGTCGGCGACCGACTTGGTGCCGCGCGAAATACGAAAGGGCCGTTTCAGGCGGAAAGGGACATGGACGGCCGAGAGATGGCGAAGCATTGTTCAATCCTGTCAATTATGGGGTCAGCACCTTGCGCATAAGGGTCAACGCAAGGCAGTCCGGTTGTTTCAGCTATTTCTTCGCACATTGCGCGCGCTTCGTCTTGCTCCAGCATCGAGGTATTGACCGCGACGCCGACCGCAACGACATCCGGGCTGGTCAGTCGCGCCTGCTCGAGATTGGCTTCGATCGTGCGCTCCAGCGACGGCATCGAATAATGCGGCAGGCCGCGCATATGCTGGCGCGTCGGTTCATGACAGATCACGATCGCACTCGGTTGCGCACCGTGAAGAAGTCCCATTGATACGCCGGCAAAGGACGGGTGAAAAAGTGAGCCCTGCCCTTCGATCAGATCCCATCCGTCGTCGGTTCTCTCTGGTGCGAGCTGCTCTATTGCGCCAGAGATGAAATCGGCAATGACGGCGTCAACCGGAACGCCCGCGCCCGCGATCATGATGCCCGTCTGGCCGGTGGCGCGGAAGTCCGCGACATGGCCACGCGCCTGCATCGCCCGCTCTATACAAAGGGTGGCGACCATTTTTCCGACCGAGCAATCGGTACCGACGGTCAGCAGCCGTCGGCCCGCACGCCGCACCCCGGTGCCGACCTTCAAATCCATCACCGGATCGCGCACATCAATCAACTTGCATCCGTTGCGTTCCGCGACTTCCACGAGCTTCGGAATATCGCGCAGCCGTCCGTGCAATCCTGACGCAATGTCCAGCCCGGCGTTCAGCGCCGCTTCCGCATCGGCTATCAGCTCATCGGTAAGCACGCCGCCCGCGCTCGCAACACCAAGCACCAGTGTTTTGGCGCCCGCTGCCACCGCCTGCTGAAAGCCCATGTGAGGCAGGCCAAGGGTCAGGCTGCTGCCTTCGTGCACGAATTCGCCAACGCAATCGTCCGGACGGAACATCGCGATTCCGCGAGAGGTCTTGATCGATAAGGGATCCGATGTGGATCCCAGGTAAAGTAGATAAGGAGATTGTATCATAGTGCCGACCGTTATTGGAGTTCGACCCTTGTTAGGTTATTTGGCGCGCGTGACAGTATCATATACCATGCGGACGGTATAACCTTTCGATATAGGTGGATGTGCCGGAGAGCGATGGCAGCTTTTCGGATATCGCTGAAGCGACCATTCCAGAAGCTGCGCCCCAACGACCGGCCCCTTTTCTGCCATCAGCGGACTTCGGACGTTGCAAATTGCAGGTAATATGGTCAAGTGTCGCGGACACTGGTTGGTTTGGGGGGAAACAGACCGTGAAGCTGCAAAAAATCCTGCCGTTCTTTTGGATCGCGTTAGTGGCGCAATCCGCGGTGCCGACGGCGGCCCAAGCGCAGCTTTTGAAACGACCCACCCCGCTTTCCGGAAAGATCGCTGCAGCCAAGGGCGGCGAACAGGCGACTCTGCTCCCTCGCAGGACCTGGCAAAGGGCGGTGGTCCAGCAAGATCTCAAGACTGGCGATATCTTGCGGACCAATGCTGCGGGCACGCTGGCGATCGTCTATGTCGACGGCACCCAGGTACGCCTGGGCCGCAATTCGGTAATGACGGTACGCCAGATCAGCAAGGGCGGCCGGTCAACCCTGACTCTCCAGCGCGGCCGGGCCTGGGGCCGGAGCCCGCGCAAGCGGAGCAATCTGTCGATTGAAACGCCCTCCGCAACAGCGGCGATCCGGGGCACGGAATGGGCGATCACCGCGGATGCGGACTCCAGCCAGTTGCAGGTCTTTTCCGGAACCGTTGAGCTGTCCAACGAGGCAGGATCGCTGACCGTCACGGCCGGACAAGCAGCGACCGCCCTGCGCGGTCAGGCCCCGACGCGGACCGTGTTGGTCAATCCGACCGGACGCGAGCAGATGCTCTATTTTGTCAATCTGGCCAGCGGTCTGGACGTGCTGGGCAACGAGAGCGACGCCTTTATCAAGGCCCGACAATCGGGCGCGGAAGGAGACTGGGAAACGGCTTTGCGTCAATTTGACGCCCTCGCACAAGCCGACAATCCCGCAGACCGGGCCGCCGGTGCTTATGGTCGCTATATCGCAGCGGTGCAGCTTGGCCAGACGCCAGCCCTACCGCGTCAGACCTCTACTGCGGAAAGCTATATCGCGCGAAGCCTGATTGCTGCCTATAACGGGGACTTGCAGACCGCAAAACAGATCGCGGACGAAGGGCTAGCGGCATTCCCAGACGCCGCTGCTCTCTATCAAACCAAGGCAGATGTCGAAGCATTGCTGGGCGAGACCGACGCTGCGATTGCAACCATTGAGCGAGCGCGCGACAGGTTTCCGGACAATGATATGCTCGCAATTGGCGCAGCTGATTTGCTGCGCGATTATCGCGGCAGTCCAAAGGCAGCACGCGACACCATTCAGCCGATATTGGCCCGCGATCCGGATAATTTTCTCGCCCAGAAAGCGCAGGCGAAAAACTGGATGGCCATTGGCGGCCTCATGGAAGCGGATCGGCTGGTGTCCCGAGCGCTGACGGCCCGGCCTTATGATGCGGAACTAGTCAGCATGCGAGCCGAGATATTGCTCCAGCAGAATAAATTGGCCGCTGCCAAGGTAGAGATCGACAAGGCTCTGGAAATGGATCCGGGTAATGCCCTGGCTGGCAACGCATTGGCGCAATATTGGCGGCGCAAGGATCGCCAGGATGAGGCGCTCGCCGCTTCGCTTGCCGCATCGGCCCATAATCCGGACTACGGTCTCGGCTTTCTTGGTCTGGCGCAAGTGCAGCATGAACTGGGTGAACCCGGTCTGGCAGAGCAGCAGCTCGATACCGCCGACCGGCTCGACCCGAATAACCCGGCGATTCCCCTCGCCCGCACCGGCGTCGCTCTGCATGATTTTGCCGCCGATGACGCGATCAAAAATGCCCGTGAAGCGTTGGACCGATATCGCGCGCGCGGCGGAGAATATGTGAACCTGTCCGAAAACCGGGAAACCGGCAGCCTTGTGTCCCAGGCGTTTCGCTTCCTCGATCTCGAAGGTTGGGGCCGCTATTATGCCGACCGTGTGTTCGACAGTTTCACCCCTTCCAGCTATTTTGATCAGGCGATTAACCAGACCCCTGGCCCGTTTCTGATCCGCAATCCGGATGGCAGTTACAACGCCCAGCAAGCGCAAAATTTCGACCGGCTTTCCAGCTTCCTGCAGGGGGTTGCGCTCGACCCGCTGAGCGTCGCCAGTTCCAAGCGCCGCTTGCGTTTTGACAATGGCAATTTTGTCGAGCCCAATCTTGGCGTTTCCTTGCTGGACGAGAATCTGCGCGACCAGAAGATCGTCAGCGGCGGGCTCGACACGATCATTGACGCCCCCCTGCCCACGGCAATCTGGCTACGCGGCAATTATAAAGATATCACCGATCATCGCCGTCGGCCTGATATCAGCCCGTTCTCACGCCGACACGGCGGCGATAGCTGGTTCCTGAGCAGCTATGTCGGGCTGGAGCTGACGCCATCGGACAGTCTGGTGCTGAACGGCGAACTGAACCACGACAACAGCCTGTCCGAATCCAATATCCTTAGCGGTCCCGACAATGATTTTGAATTGGAAGAAGAACGGCAGTCGGACCGAAATTTCCTGTTCGGACTATATAATCACGAATTTGGCTATCGCGATCAGCTGACCGTTGCAGCCGGCTTCGGCCGGGAGCAGCTCGATGTGGCCACCCGCAACATTTCCAGTACCATTCCCTTTACCGACCGTTTCGAAGCAGAACACAATCGCTTTACCTATCTCAGCGTCAATTATGCCAAGGGTCTTGGCGCGCTCGACCTGAGGATCGGGGCAGAATGGAGCGACGTACGGACGAATACGGTCAGCGCCAATTATGATTTTGGCCGGGGTATCATCGACCCCGGCACGACTCCGTTCACCTATCGTTACAGGACGAAGGAAGCACGGGCCTATCTTGATCTGCGGTACCATCCCGCAGAACCGCTGGTCGTGCAGGGACAGATCGAGGGCGTCGCGCGCGATTTTAGCGATTATTCGGATGAACTGCTCAACTGGCGTCTGGGCGCATCCTACGAACCGGTCGAAGGCCAGTGGCTTCGCTCAGCCTTCATCCGCCAGAGTCGGGGCCTGTTTGATTTCAGCTTTCGCCCGGTCGCGATTGTCGGCCTGCAAGCCAATTCGGCGCCCAGTTTCCGGCAGAGCCGCGGCGACAGCTTCATCGTCCGCTGGGATGCGGAATGGTCCGATCGTCTGTTTACGGCGGTGGAATATCAGGACCAGCAGCTGGAGGCCGTCGGATATACCATTCCCGATCTGCCGGTAAACATCACCGGCTTTCCGGTATCGGTCAAACGGATCAGCGCCCAGGCCAACCTGTGGCTCGGCGGCAATCTGGGGCTGCGCACCGCTTATGCCTATAGCGACAGCGCCATCGAGGGCCAGTTCATATCCGGCGACAATGTCAGCCAGGCCATCGGTCCGACCTTCGGCTGCGCCACCGCCGACTTCGGCTCCGGCTTTATCTGCACTTATGAGTTGGGGGACCAGCTGCCGTTCGTACCCGGCCATTTTGCCCGTGCTTCGTTGGTGTGGGCGGTGCCAGCGCCGGTCCGGCTGAAAGCGACGGTGTCGGGCAACTATATTGGCGGGCAGACCGATGACCTGCGTAACCCGATACAAAATGTCGCACTGTTTGATGCCAAGATCGAATGGGAACCGCTGGACCGGCGCCTCGCACTGAACCTTGCGCTGCTCAACCTGCTCGACAAGCGCTATGACTCGGCCACCAGCGTCGCGGCACCGCGACTGACCGTGGTCGCGGGGGTGAGAATGCGTTTCTGAATGGCCAGGCAATGGATCAGTTACGGCTTTTCTGCCCGGCAGCGGCGATCCGGGATTGTGCTGGTTGCAATGGTCGCATTGCTGGTTGGTTTGTTGAGTCTGACCGCTGTGATGCGTGATCTGGATGGACGCAGTTTTGACTATTTGTCGACGATTGATCCGGTGCTGCCGGAGCAGCCCGGCGTGACGCTGATCGCGATTGATGAACCGAGCATGGCCGCCATCGGACAGCAATGGCCCTGGCGGCGGTCGCAACATGCCGAACTGATAGAACAATTGCGCAGCGCCGGGGCAAAGGCGATTGCTTTTGATATCGTCTTTGCAGAGCCGACGGATCCGGAAGAGGATCAGGCTCTGGCGAACGCAATGGGACCGGACATTATTCTGGCTGCGGATGAAAGCCTGATCGAGCGCCCTTACGGCAGCACGCTTGTGCGAACCGAACCGATTCCTGCCTTGATCAAGGCGGGCGCTCGATCCGGAGTCGCCAGTCTGTCAATGGACGGTGACGGGGTGCTGCGCAATATGCCGCATTATTCAGATGGCTTCATGGCTACGCTGTTCGCCACGACAGGCGGAAAGCCGGAGCCGGAGCATGACGGCCCTCGCCGGATTCAGTATTTCGGTCCGGCGGGCAGCTATCCCACTATCTCTTACTATCAGGCGCTCGACCCCGAGAGCTATCTTCCGCCCGACTATCTGAAGGATCAGATCGTGATGGTCGGCTTCGCCCTGCAGGCCAATGCCGAGGTCGCAGCAGGCGGTATTGACGCGTTCGAGACCGCCTATACATTGCGTTCGCGCCAGCTGACTCCCGGCATCGAAGTGCAGGCAACGATTTACGACAATCTGCGCACTGGCCTGTCGATCAGCACTGCACCTGGCTGGGTCTCGCTCCTGCTGATAGCATTTTCTGCCGCGCTTGCGCTAGCGGTGTCGCGACCGAAATCACCGGCGATCAAGGCGCTCTTGCTGACAACCGCCGTGCTGGCGATGATCGGAGGGTGCTGGTTGCTGTTGCAATATGGACGGCTCTGGATCGGGCCAGTCGCACCGACCACCACGCTCGTTCTCGCAGTGGTGGCCGTCGCCACACGCGATTTTGCCAGCGAACAGCGACAGCGTCGCGCCGTGACAAATGCGTTCGGCCAGTATCTTGCACCCGAAATGGTAAAGAAAATTGCCAATGATCCGGGGCTGCTCAACCTTGGCGGAGAAAGCCGGGAACTGACGATTCTGTTTTCCGATATCCGCGGCTTCACCTCTATTGCGGAGGCAATGCAGGAGGACCCTCAAGGGTTGACGAGAGTGATCAATGCCATTCTCACACCGCTATCGAACATCATCCTGCGGCATGGCGGAACCATCGACAAATATATGGGCGATTGCGTGATGGCCTTCTGGAACGCTCCGCTGGACGACCCCGATCATGCTCTGCACGCGGTTGAAGCGGCGCAAGATATGCTGGCGGCCATGGAACAGGTCAATCTTGATGTGCAGGCGATGCTACCGGCTGGATCGGATGTCCCGCTTATCCGGATGGGAATTGGAATCAATACCGGCACCTGCGTCGTCGGCAATATGGGCTCCGATCGCCGGTTTGATTATTCTGTGCTGGGCGATGCCGTCAACCTTGCCTCGCGCCTCGAAGGTCAGTGCAAGGAACAGGCTGTTGACCTGCTGGTCGGCCAGAATACGGCCCAGGCGATAGCCTCAATCCGATTCAGGAAAGTCGCCGATATTCAGGTCAAGGGCCGAACGGCGAAAGAAGCAACTTACACGCTGAGTGAGGCATGACCGAAGAGATATGCCCGATGACTGCAGCTTCCCTCGGCAACGGGTGATCGGTTGAAACGGATCTTTCTTCTGGGCGCCACAGGGACGATCGGCAGAGCAACGCTGCGGGAACTGTCCCGGCGCGGTTACAAAACTGTCTGCTTCATGCGGCCACTGGCAGGCACATCTCGACCCGAGGATATCACCAACGGCGCGCCGGAAGTAGACTTGCGTTTTGGCGATGTGACGAGCGAAACGTCCATCCGCGAGGACGGATTGCGCGGCGAGCGGTTCGACGTGCTCCTATCATGCATGGCCTCACGGACAGGGGCACCGAAAGACGCTTGGGCGATTGATCACGATGCCCATCTAGCGGCGCTGCGCGCCGCACAATCTGCGGGCATTTCTCAATTCATCCTGCTGTCCGCCATCTGCGTCCAAAAGCCGCGCCTCACCTTCCAGCATGCGAAACTGGCTTTCGAGGAAAAACTTATCGGATCGGGGCTAACCTATTCTATCGTCAGGCCCACCGCGTTTTTCAAATCATTGTCGGGTCAGGTTGAGCGGGTGCGGAACGGCAAGTCGTTTCTGCTTTTCGGCGATGGCATGCTGACCGCCTGCAAACCGATCAGCGACGATGATCTCGCCTCTTATATGGCGGACTGCGTGGACGATCAGCATTTGCAAAACAGGATCCTTCCGATCGGCGGACCCGGCGATCCGATCACACCAATCGAACAAGGCGAGCGGCTATTTGCGTTGCTCGGCAAGGAGCCGAAATTTACGCATGTACCGATCCGTTTTCTCGACGCTATCATTGCCATCCTGGATGCCATTGGCTGGTTGATACCGGCGGCGAAGAAAAAGGCCGAACTTGCCCGGATCGGACGCTATTACGCGACGGAATCCATGCTTGTCTGGGACCCGCAAAAGGGGTGCTATGACGGCTCCGGAACGCCCTCTACCGGATCAACGACATTGTTTGATTATTACGCCGCTCTGGTGAGCGGTGAAACAAGCGCCGAGCGCGGCGATCATGCCATATTCTGATCCGCGGAGGGCCACGCCGCATATCCGTTTTCACAATGGACAGATGCCGGCAAAACATGGATAACGAACGACAATGTCCATAACCAATCATCCGCTACGGCAATGGGCCGTCGATGAAATGCATCTGCGGCGCTTTGCCCCGGTGTCGGATGATTGCCAAATCTACCAATCGGTGTTGCTGATCGGCGAAGAGCAGCGGCAATCCGAAGACCAGCATCTGATTGCCAACAAGCCCGCTTTCGATGACTGGCATCTTGCCCCGCGCAGCGCCTCGGCCCATACCAAAGACGGCATTTATTTTCTGTGGGAACGGCACACCGAAGCCAGCACGATTACGCTTATCCTGCCCTCAGACCTCTCGTCGAAGCAGACTGATGCCTATATTTACTGGCTCGAAAAATGGCCGGGATCTGTCATTCGTGCCACCCGTATCAAGACGCTGCCAAGCCAGGATCTCGTCGCAGAAAATCTTGCTGCGATGGGAATTGTCGAAGATGATCTGGTATGCTGCGAAGTCAATGATGGCATTCGGATATGGTCCGATTTTGGCATTCACAAAGATGGCTATGGCCGCCTGCTCGTGCAGGGCGGCGACAAATCTGACGCCGAACGCGGCCGGATCGTCCAGCGCGTTCAGGAGCTTGGGAATTATCGCAATCTGGCGCTGATGGGCTTTCCCACCGTCCAGCAATATGGCCCGCAAGTTGATGAACTGGAACAGCGCCTTTCTGATCATGCGGAGCGGGTGGCGAGTGCCAGCGACGAAGATAATGACGACTTGCTGTTACAGCAGCTTGCAGAAATTTCCGCGCAACTGGAGCTCATCCGATCAGCAACCGGCTTCCGTTTGAGCGCGACCACCGCTTATGCCGAAGTCGCTGCCGACCGGCTCAATGCGCTCGACGTCAAGCCGTTACCCAATATGCAAAGCCTGAAAGAATTTACCGAGCGGCGGCTAGTCCCGGCCCAGCGCACCTGCGTGGTTTTCCAGACCCGGCTGGACAGAATTGCCGAACGCGTGTCGCGCATCATGCACACCTTGGATGTGCGCATAGACACCAGGATCAAGGCGCAAAATTTGCGCCTGATGGAATCGATGGAACGATCGACGCAGCTGCAACTGCGACTGCAGACTTTGGTCGAAGGCTTGTCGGTGATCGCGGCCGCTTATTATATGGTTGGTCTCATCGCCTATATGACCAAGGGCGCGGCGGCATTTTCCTCGGGTTCGCAAACCGAATTGTTCATCGGATTGATCACGATTCCGGTAATTTTGGCGATCTACGTTCTGGTTCATCGGCTGCGCGGCAAGGTGATGAAAGAAACGGATGTAAAAAAGGACAAGATTTCATAGGGTTGCATGTCAACTGCAGAAAAGCTTCTTTCAATCGAACATTAATCAAACTATACAGTTAAGTTGTTGATATGTGTCAACATAACCCGATAGGAGAGAATATGGTCAGGATGAAAACAGTAGCTGCTGTAGTCGCTTTGTCCGCTTTGACTGCAGCCTGTTCCGGCGGCGGTTCTGAATCAAGTGAGCCAGCACCAAGCACAACCGAGGCTGAGGCAACCATGCCGGCAGCGGAACCGGAAGTGGCAGCAGCGCCGGCTGACACGGGACCCCCAGCTGCCGATGATGTCAGCACCAAGGACGGCGTCGAATATGCCAGCCTGACTGGCGATCCAGCAGCGGGCAAAATGGTCTTCGCCCAATGCCGCACCTGCCATGTCACCGATCCGGGCGTAAATAAAACGGGCCCATCGCTGGCCGGTATCGTTGGCCGGGAAGCCGGTTCCGTTCCAGGCTTCAATTATTCCGAAGCCAACAAGACCAGCGGCATCACCTGGACCGAAGAAAAACTGTTCCAGTATCTCGAGAATCCACAGCGGGTTATCCCGAAGACGAAAATGATCTTTGCCGGGCTCCCCGATGCACAGAAACGTGCGGACGTGATTGCTTATCTGAAGGATCCAAGCTGATACGACGATCAGTCTGAACAGAAAAAAGGCCGGGATTTTCCCGGCCTTTTTCTTTGGAGCGGATGGCTGCGATCAGGCAGCCATTTCTCTCCGCGCCAATTCGCACTGCGACCAGATTTCGCTGAGTGCGGTGATCAGACGGTCGATGTCTCCATCGCTATGCACCGGCGAAGGAGTGATCCGCAACCGCTCGGTGCCGCGCGGCACCGTCGGATAGTTGATCGGCTGCACATAGATGCCGTGATTATCCATCAACCAGTCGCTGATGAATTTGCATTTGTGGGCATCACCGACCATCACCGGAATAATATGGCTGGGGTTCGGCAGATGCGGGATTCCCATACGATCAAGCGCACCGCGCACCTTTTCGACGCGCTCCTTCTGCGTGTCCCGTTCAAGATTGCTTTCCTTGAGATGTCTGATGCTGGCGCAGGCACCGGCAGCAACGGCAGGCGGAATGGCGGTGGTGAAGATAAAGCCGCTGGCAAAGGTACGGACATAGTCGCACAGATCTTTGGAGGCTGCGATATAGCCGCCCATCACGCCAAAGGCCTTACCCAGCGTACCTTCGATAACCGTGATCCGGTCCATCAGACCTTCGCGTTCGGCGACACCGCCGCCGCGCGGACCATAGAGGCCCACCGCATGGACCTCGTCGATATAGCTCATCGCATTATGCTTTTCACATACGTCGAGGATTTCGGCGATCGGCGCGATATCTCCGTCCATCGAATAAACACTTTCAAACGCGACCAGCTTGGGTTGGTCGGGATCGAGTTCACTCAGCTTGCGATCCAGATCTTCCGGAGAATTATGCTCGAAGACAATGCATTTTGCACGGCTGTGCCGGATGCCTTCGATCATCGAGGCATGGTTGAGCGCATCCGATAGCACAACGCAGTTTGGG
This sequence comes from Parasphingorhabdus sp., assembly GCF_048269865.1. Taxonomy (GTDB): domain Bacteria; phylum Pseudomonadota; class Alphaproteobacteria; order Sphingomonadales; family Sphingomonadaceae; genus Parasphingorhabdus. Next base: position 41,030 of record NZ_JBLWUA010000010.1, read on the forward strand.
ATGCGCGATGCCAGGGTACCGAGCGCTGCCCAGTTGGATACATAGCCGGACGTGAAGATCAGCGCGTCTTCCTTGTGATGAAGATCGGCCAGTTCATTTTCGAGCAGAACATGATGGTGGTTGGTACCCGAAATATTGCGCGTCCCCCCTGCCCCGGCGCCGCACTCGTCAATCACCCGGTGCATCGCGTCCGCGACCTTGGGATGCTGGCCCATGCCGAGATAATCATTCGAGCACCAGACGGTTACCTCTGTAGTGCCGTCGTCGACATAGCGGGTCGCATGGGGATAGGAACCGGCCTTGCGTTCAATCTCGGTAAACACGCGATAGCGCCCCTCTTGCCGGACCGCATCCAGTTCGCTGGCGAAAAAAGCATCATAGTCCATTCCCAAACTCCCTCTTCAAATTTCTTTTTCTGTTTTTGGTTCGCCCAGGGCCCACTGCCAAAGACGGGAATCGCGAAATGGTATCGCGAAGAAAAAATGCTCCAGTGCGGCCAACAGAGAAAGACAGCACAACAATCCAGCCTGAACGGTCCCATTAGCCGTCTCGGCCTGCACTGCCATATAGGAAAAATACAGTGCTATGCCCAAAATCGCGGCGATCGACAGCGGCAGGACCGGCCGCAAATGGCGCGGCCCGAAATAGCTCTTCAGATAATCGAGATGTGCCGGCAGCAGCTCGTCGCTCATATTGGGTACGCCCTGATAAATGTTGAGCTTCGACGATAGCCGAAAAATGGCCAATAAAGCAAAGGTATAAGCGCCAGTAGGATTGGCGGTCACCGCTGCCAGAGACAAAAGCAGCGCTGCGGTCATCGCGATGGCGATTTCGTGGTGGATCAGCGCCATCGTCGCCAGGGAAAAACGCTGCCAGCCCTTTGCATCATCCGGACACGGATCGCGATGCGTCCCGGCCACCGCGCCGGTCAGAAAACTGATTTCATGCCAGCTCCAGATCATCAGGCCGCCAACAAAAGCGACATAGACGGCCCAGACGCTGGTCGAATGGCTGGTCCACACCAGCAGTGACAATCCGCCGAATGCACAAACGCCGGCAATGATCAAAGCGCGGCCGAACGATTGCCGGAGACGATGGTTGAGCATCGCAACCAGCCCGGTACTGACGAACCAGAGTATGATCACCACCACAAAGGGTAACGCAATGGCCGCAATCCCTACCATGCGGGTGAGAGTCTGATTTGCTGCGGCAACGCGTTGGCCTTTGGTTTCATGAAATACATTTTGCCAAACATCCAGCCGGCTTTCGCCATATATTTTGCGCGCGCAATTTTGCCCACAATCCCGCCACGCGCCTTTGCCGCTTCAATACCAACCGAGGCCATCCGCAGACCCTCCATCGCTTTGCGGAAACGGGGATCATCGGTGTCCAGCTCGACCGGGAAGACCTGCTTGCTGATTTCGGTGCAGATCGAAAAGACCTTATAGCCATATTCTGCCGGATCAACGCCCAGCGCTTGGTGAAAAACCGGCCGGTTGTGATCGCGGACATACATGGTTGCATAGACCGAGAGCAGGAAGAAGCGGATCCACAGTTTGTTCATGCCCTGCAACAATTTCGGATCGGCGCGGAGCAGCAACGCAAAAGCTTCGCCATGACGGAATTCGTCGTTGCACCATTCCTCGAACCAGTCAAAAATCGGATGGAATTTATTCTCCGGATGTTTGGCCAGTTCCCGGAATATCGTAATATACCGGGCGTAACCGATTTTCTCGGAGAGATAGACCGCGTAGAAAATGAACTTCGGTTTGAAAAATGTATATTTTTTGGTCTTGGTCAGGAAGCCCAAATCGACGCCGATACCCGAACCCTTCAGGGTTTCGTTGATAAACCCGGCATGGCGGCTTTCATCCCGCGCGAGTAGCTTGAACAGGCGCTTCATATCCGGATTTTTGGTGCGCTTGGCAATTTCTGCATAGAGGATACAGCCGGAAAATTCGGACGTCAGCGAGCTGGCGAGAAAATCAATAAATTCTTTCTGGAGATCGGGCTCCAGACTTTCGATCACACCATCAAACTTGTCGGTTTTCTTGAAGTGCCGTTTATTGGGGTCGCCCTCCATTTCATCCATCAGGCCTTCCCACTCGCTGCGCACGGACGACACGTCGATATTGTCCATGGCATCAAAGTCAGTGGTGTAGAAACGCGGTGCCAACACCGTATCCTGGGTCGCAATCGCCATCGTGTCCGGCACATCGAGCATCGATGCATCCCGTTTGACCGTGGTTGATTCTGCGTCTGAAATTTTGCTGTGGGCGTTCATTAAAGCCTCCCTGGGGTAAAGCTGACTTCGTATAATTCGGCCATTTCGAAATAGCCGGAGATTTTCGTCCAGACACGACGGAGATGTCCGGCGCGCTGGACGGTTGCGGTGCGGTCGAAAGAGACCTTCTCGCCAAAGGATACCATGATTGGTTCGCCGTGAACCTGCACCCGGTCGCCGGGATAGATGGCCAGATTGTCAGCCAGTTCAACATGGGCATGAAAGTGGTCGGGGCTCTGTTCGATCTCGACGCGGCAATGGGTATCAAATTTTTCCGAGGAGAATAGTCCGGTCATGAGCGGGTATCCTTCAACATCGCCGCAAAGGTCGCGCTATGGTCGGGGCCAAAGCCGTGAATTTCGGCTTCCTTTCCGGTCTGTGGATCGCTGAGCGACAAGGCGCCGTTTTCCCACAAGGTGAGTTTGAACGGCGGCTCGGATCCAATATCGGCGGCTGCGCGAACCTTCGCCATCCGCCGCATCGTCGCGCGCACAAATCCGCCTTCGCCAAAACCGATTTCCATGACGGTTGCGCCGGTCGCAGCATCGGTCACGACCACTGCGCCGTCCTCCCGGTCGGTAAAGCGCAAGTCCCGCTCCTGGGCCGGCATGATATGTTGCGCCGCGCGCGATGCGTCAGGATCGCCCGATTGCGGGATCAGCCCCGAAGTCACCGCGCCGGTCAGTGCCATCGTGAACAAAAGCAATATCGCCGCCGCAACCAGAGCACCGCGCGGCACGGTTGGATCATGGTCATGTGCGTGGCTCATGCCGCCAATCCTTCCAGTGCGATGTCATTGCTGCGTTCCGGCCTGATCTCCTGCGAGGGAGCGATGGATTGTACTTCCTTCGTCGCCTTGAACAGCAGGGCGGCAATTCTTTGTGCTTCAGGAATAGCGCGCAACATCGGTTGTGGACGGACGAAACGCAGTGAGCGAGCATGCGGCCAGAGCATCAGATAGCCCAGCCGTGGCACACCTTTCAGCGTCAGCACAATATTGCCCATGCCGTTCGCCAGCTGCTTGAGATTGGCCGATTCAAGTTCGCCCAACGGCAGGTTGATACACTTGTTCAGCGCCACCCCGATCCGCAGCACGAAGCGCTTGTTGGTCAGCGTATAGACCGTGGTCCGCGCCACTCCCCATGCGAACAGAACAAGCATCCCGATCGTCACTGCGCCGAATGCCGTCACTGCCATCGCTGTGCCCCAGTCGCCCCGCAACGCTGCGGTGGCCGCGATCACGAAGAAATAGACGAAGGCCAGACGGATATGCAGCGCCGACATTGCCATATTCTTCCAATCTGGTGCGCCCTGCCAGATGATATGCTCATCCCCTGGCAATTCGCCGGGCAAGCCGCGGATCGGTTCATGATCATATTCGCTCATAGCAGCGGCTCCTGCCGTTCGCTGTTCGCATAGAGATAGCCGCCGCCAAAATAGGCAACGATCCGCTCTTCCTCATAGAAGGTGATCTCGTCGACCTTGGCCGGAGCCGGTGCGGCTGCGAATTGCGCGGCATTCACGGCATCAATGACAACCTGGCGCTTTCTGCCTTTGACCTTGGACATGGCCATCGGTGCCAGCACGGTTTTCCCGCCCGCATCGATTTGCAGATATCGGATGACATGTTCGGCATTGTCGATCCAGAGATCGGTAACGGTACCGGCAACTTCACCATCAGCACCGATCACCGCCATACCGCGCGGATCCGCGTCATTCTTGTGCACGCTGATATGGCCGGCCAGACCGATTGGGACAATCCGGTTCTGCCCGTGGGCATTCAGGTCGGGATGCCTGGACCGCTCTGCCCATGCTGCCGGGCCAATGCCGTCTACCAGCGGATTACCGGTCGGATAATAAGGTGCCCCTGGCGAACGGAACGTCCGCGCACCTGCTACATCCACTTTTTCCCGGCCTTTCGTCGGTGTCGTCACGGTCCCGCGACCGAACGGCATCAGAAACGTTTTTGGCGTCGCCGTCAGCATGGGACCTCCGGGCGTATCGACGCGCCCGGTGGTTTCGTCTTCCAGCGGATAGCCTTCGCGGCGATCTTCACGACGCAGATAGAAGATCAGCGTCAGGAAAAAGAGCACAAATGCAAAAAATACCAACTCGGTCACATCCAGTGTGCCTATCAGTTTTACGTCATCCATCGTCCAGTCTCCTCAAAATTCTTGTTACCAATCAGGTCGGAAATTCGCTCAACCCGAAGCCCTTGCTCTCACTCATTGTACGGCCGTTGTCGCGGCCGATCACCGGTCCGAGCACGACCATGGTCACCAGCAGCAACAGGATTTCCAGTAAGAACACGGTGCCATATCCGGTCGCCCGGTCCGCCAGTGTCGCGCCGAAGCCGTCGGCCAAAGCCAGATAGGCCATGCCGTCCCGGATCAAACCGCCCAAGGCGATTCCCAGTCCTGCACAACTGGCCTGCACCGCGCCCCAGGCACCGAGCGCCAGTCCGGCGTTATTGGGACCCGAAAGCCCCATTGCGGCAATCATTGTACCGACCGAAAACAGTCCGACGCCAAAGCCGATAATCGTCGCTCCGGCAAACAGCAGCGGCACGGACAACAGCGGCGCTGAAAATATCGTCATCAGGAAAGCCGCGATTCCGGCAACAGCGCCCAGTCCAGCCAGACGCAGCGGGTCTGCACCGGCCGCAAGCCGCTTGCCGCTATAGGCAAAGGCCACCAGCGCGCCCAATGCCCAGGTCCCGGTAAGCGCCGTGGTTGAACCGACCGACAGGCCCAGAATTTGACCGCCATAGGGCTCGAGCAGCGCGTCCTGCATTGCAAAGGCCATCGCACCCAGTCCAATCGCCAGCAGTAGCCGCTTCGTATTGGGCTGCGCCGTGAACGATGCCCAGATTTCGGAGAATTTCGGATTTGCTTCGGTCGACATCGTGATCTTGGTGTTGCGCGCTTCCTGCTTCCACAGGGCGATTATGTTCAGCACCATGGTCAGCGCGCCGGCGCCCTGCACCACCTGAACCAATTTGGTGGCGGTAAAGTCTGCCAGCAGATTGCCAATGGTGAACGCCGCCAGCATCGTGCCGGCGAGCAGCATGACATAAAGCAGGGCAACGACGCGGGGCCGCTTGTCATCCGGCGCAATATCGGTCGCCAGCGCCAGTCCGGCGGTCTGGGTGACGTGCATCCCTGCCCCGGTCAGCAGAAACGAGAGACAGGCGGCGGCGACGCCGGCAACGAAGGTGTCGGGCCGGGTGATCAGAATGAGGGCAAAGGGCATGATCGCCAGACCGCCAAATTGGGCCAATGTACCAAACCAGATATAGGGCACCCGCCGCCAGCCCAATACGGACCGATGGGTGTCGGAGCGGTAGCCGATCAACGCCCGGAACGGCGCGACCAGCAAGGGGATGGCAATCATCAGCGCTACGATCCACGTCGGCGTATCCAGTTCCACGATCAGCACGCGGTTGAGCGTTCCGTTCAGCAATACCGTTGCCAGCCCAACGCTGACCTGGAACAGGGCAAGACGCAGCAAGCGCCCGAGGGGAAGCTCGCCGCTTGCTGCGTCCGCAAAGGGCAAGAACCGCGTTCCAACGGCTTGCCAAAAAGTAACAGCGGATGGCTTCTGCTTCATGCGCGGCTAATTCCCATCGCTTGAGACTTGTAGAAGCCACTCGAAATCCGCTGGCTGAAATCGACGGTCCAGTCATTCATATCTGCCTGAATTTCCTGCTTCAGACGGTGTTCGGCAATGGGCTTGATCGCAGGCGAGCGATCATTGCGCGGAAAGGCCTTACCGGTCGCGTGCATGATTTTCAGCAATGTTGTGCTCGGCGCGAAAGTGAAGGCGATTTCATTGGCGCGGGCGGACCACGCGTGCAGCACGCCCATCACATCGTGCAGATCATAGTGGATCAGCGAGTCCATTGCGACGATATGATCGAACAGGCCGAGATCCCGATTGCGCATATCGCCCACCCGCCAGTCTATCGGCAGATCTTTCGGCGCACGTTTCTGGGCGACATCGATCAGGCCCTGCGAGACGTCGATCGCCACAACATCGGCACCGCGTTCAGCAGCAGCAATGGCGAGCGCACCCGTTCCGCAGCCCGCGTCCAGCAACCGCATGCCATGCATGTCGGTCGGCAGCGAAGACAACAGCAGGTCGCGCATCGCGTCCCGCCCTGCCCGCACCGTGGCGCGAATACCGCTCACCGGCACATCGGATGTCAGATCTTCCCACGCCTTGCGCGCGGTCTTGTCGAAATAGGTTTCCAGCCGCGTACGGCTTTCCTGATATGATGTTGATGCCAAGCTATATCCCATCATTCAAACCCCAGAAATTCAAAAATATCGCGATCTTTCATCGGTTTCGCCGCCACTGGATCGACACCGTTCCAAAGCGTCCGCGCCAGGTTCATATATTCCTGCCGCGCCTGCTCGACTTCGGGCGAATCCTCCATTTCGAACAGGGTGCATTTTTTCAGGCGCGACCGACGGATCGCGTCGAGATCCTTGAAATGGGCCAGCCGCCGCATGCCGATCGCATCGCTGAACCGGTCGATCTCGTCAGTCTCGGCCGAGCGGTTGGCGACGACGCCAGCCAGCCGGACATTATAGTTTTTGGCCTTGGCGTTGATGGCCGCAACAATCCGGTTCATCGCAAAGATGCTGTCGAAATCATTGGCGGCGACAACCACTGCGCTATCGGCATGTTGCAGCGGTGCCGCAAAGCCGCCGCAGACGACATCGCCGAGCACATCGAAAATCACCACGTCGGTATCTTCCAGCAGATGGTGCTGCTTGAGCAGCTTCACCGTCTGCCCGACAACATAGCCACCACACCCGGTGCCCGCCGGTGGTCCGCCGGCCTCGACGCACATCACGCCATTATAGCCTTCGAACATGAAGTCCTCGACGCGCAACTCTTCGCTGTGAAAATCCACGGTCTCAAGCACGTCGATCACCGTCGGCATCATTTTCTTGGTCAGCGTGAAGGTGGAATCATGCTTCGGATCGCAGCCGATCTGCAGCACCCGGTGGCCGAGTTTCGAGAAGGCCGCCGACAGGTTGGACGAGGTGGTCGACTTGCCAATGCCGCCCTTGCCATAGACCGCAAAGACCTTCGCGCCCTGGATCTTGTCATCGGGATCGAGGGCAACCTGGACACTGCCGTCGCCATCGGGCGGGGAGTCGCTTCCATCTAATAGGGTCATCTGTCTGTTGCTCCTGTCATTCTGCTGCGACCAGGCCTTCCAGCCGGTCTTCCAAGTCGTCACTGGCATCTCTGAGGGCAGCCAGCGTCGCTGCGTCGGGGGTCCACAATTGCCGCTCGCATGCCTCGAGCAGGCGGTCGGCCACACGGGCGGATGATTTCGGATTGAGCTCTGCCAGCCGCGCGCGCATCGCATCGTCGAGCACGAAAGTTTCGCTGATTTTCTGATAGACCCAGGGAGACACCGTGCCGGTCGTAGCGGACCAGCCCATCGTGTTGGTCACATGATGCTCAATTTCGCGCACGCCTTCAAAGCCGTGCTTGAGCATGCCCTCATGCCATTTCGGATTGAGCATCCGGGTGCGGGTTTCCAGATCGATCTGTTCGCCCAGGGTCCGGACCTTCGCGGTGCCGCTCTGGGTGGCATCGACAATATAGACCGGCGTCGTTGAGCCGCGGGCCTTTTCCACCGCCTTGCTCATACCGCCGAGCCCGTCGACATAATGATCGATATCGGTGATGCCGAGTTCGACCGATTCCAGATTCTGATAGGTCAGTTCAACGCCGGCCAGTTCGCTTTCCAGCAGTTCACGATGCTGCGCCGGCTCGCCGCTCCGGCCGTAGGCATAGCCCTTGTGCGTTTCGAACATATTGGCCAGCTCTTCCGGATCGCTCCACGACCCCTCGTCGATCATCATGTTGACATTGGCACCATAAGCGCCCTGCCGGTTGGAAAAGACGCGTAGGCTCGCGGTTTCCAGATCACAATGATGCTGCGCCTGATGCGCCAGACTGTGCTTGCGGACAAAATTCTGTTCGCTGGGCTCGTCTGCCATGGTCGCCAGATAAGTGGCTTCGGCAATCATCCGCGTTTGCAGCGGCAGCAGATCCCGGAAGATACCGGACAGGGTGATGACAACGTCAATCCGCGGCCGGCCCAATTCTGCCAGCGGGATCAGCTCCGCACCAGCCAACCGGCCGTAATCATCAAATCTTGGCCGCGCGCCCAATAGCGCCAGCGCCTGTGCAATCTGCGATCCTTCGCTTTTCAGATTGTCGGTGCCCCAGAGCACCATGGCAATGCTTTCGGGCAGCGCGCCGCCATCCGACAGATGCCGCTCGATCAGCTGCTCGGCCTGTGCGCTGCCCTGATTGCAGGCGAATTTACTCGGGATACGGAACGGATCAAAACCGTGGATATTGCGACCGGTCGGCAGCACATCCGGATTGTGCAGCAAATCGCCACCGGGAGCGGGCGCAATGAAGGCACCATCCAGAGCGCGCATCAGAGCACCCAGCTCGTCATTGGCGTCCAGCTTTGCTGCAATATCGGCCTGCTCAAGTTCCGGGTTGGCCTCCGCCATCGCTGACAGCAGAGCCTCGCGGTCCTCACCCGATAGTTCACCGCCAAATATATGCAGACCTTGCGGGATCAATTCGCGCTCGATTTCGTAGAGCCGGGCGGACAGGCTATCCATATCCCCCGCTTCGATATCGAGTTCTGCGCAATGGTCGCGGATCAGCGTTTCCAGTTCCTGCTGCTCTGCGCCATCGCCAGCCACCGTCCGGTAGCGCTCAAGCAAAGCCTTGAGATCGGTGAAGCCCTTATACAGACCGGCTTCCGCAAGCGGCGGCGTCAAATAGCTGACCAACGTTGCGCCCGACCGGCGCTTGGCAATAATCCCTTCGGACGGGTTGTTGGAGGCATAGAGATAGAAATTCGGCAAATCGCCCAGCATCCGCTCCGGCCAGCAGTCGCCGCTCAGACCGGCCTGCTTGCCCGGCATGAATTCAAGCGCGCCGTGGGTGCCAAAATGCAGCGCCGCATGGGCTCCAAAATCTTCGCGAATATAGCGGTAGAAAGCCGAGAAGGCATGGGTCGGAGCAAAATCGCCCTCGAACAACAGCCGCATCGGATCGCCTTCATAACCGAACGATGGCTGCACCCCGACAAATATATTGCCGAAATGCGCACCCAGAACATGGATGCTCTGGCCATCGCTTTGCTGCCGTCCGGGAGCCGGTCCCCACTGGGCTTCAATTTCCCTGAGATACGGCTCCCGGCGGACGTGGTTATCGGCGCTGATCCTGCTTGCAACATTGGCATCAGCGCCGAACTGGTCGGCATTGCCATAGAGTATGGCATTGCGAAGCTCATCAACCGTTTCCGGCACGTCCACATCATAGCCTTCGCTTTGCAGGCGATGCAGCGTGGCGTGAAGCGACTCAAACACCGCCAGATGGGCAGCGGTTCCGGTTGCCCCGGCATTGGGCGGAAAGTTAAACAGGACGATGGCGAGCTTGCGCACGGCTTTTTCGGCGCGGCGCAAGCTGATCATATTACCCACTTTGGCGGCCAATGCCTCTGCGCGTTCCGGACAGCTGTGCATCGCCCGGACATTGTCATTGGCCGGGAATTTGCAGTTGCGGCTGCAGCCGGTGCAGCCTTCAGCCGAACCGTCCGAGCGTCCGCCGAACACGCTGGGTGCCACTGCGCCATCCAGCTCTGGGATCGCCAGCATCATCGTCGTTTCGAGCGGCAGCAGCCCCATCTTGCCAGCGCCCCATTGCTCGAGCGACTGGAACTCGATTGGATGCGCCGCGATATAGGGCACATCAAGACCGGTCAGCGTTTCTACCGCAGCATCCACGTCGTTATAGGCAGGCCCGCCAACCAGTGAAAATCCAGTCAGATTGATGATCGCATCGACCTGCGGTTCGCCGTCGCGGACAAAAAATTCTTCGATCGCCGGACGGGCATCCAGACCATTGGCGAAAGCGGGGATGACGCGCAGACCGCTCGCTTCCAGCGTCCGGATCATACCGTCATAATGCCCGGTATCGCGGCCCAGCAGATAGGACCGCAGCATCAGCAACCCGACGGTGCCGGATATGTTCTGACCGACGGGAAGCTTGCTCGCATCTTCGGTCAGCCGCTCTTTCAGATCCGGATGATAGACTCCGACTTCGGGATATTCACGGGGCGGCTCGGCGGCCATCTGTCCGACCAGCGCCGCGCGGTCGCCACTGGCATAGCGGTCGATCAGCGAGCGCACCATATCGACGACATTGTCATCCGATCCGGCCAGCCAATATTGCATGGTCAGAAAATATTGGCGCACGTCCTGCGCCGCACCGGGAATGAAGCGCAATATCTTCGGCAGCCGCCGCAGCATTTTCATCTGGCCCGCGCCGGAACTCGCGCCCGGCTTTTTCGAGCCGCGGAGCTTCTTGAGCAGCGCCATCGGTCCCTTGGCCGGCTTGTCCATGCTGTAGCCGCCAAGCCGAGTCAGCTTGACGATATCGGCCGATGACATCAGCCCGACAATCGCATCGCACTGATCGCGCCGCTCGAGAAGGGCGGGACGGATCGCCTGCACATGATCTTCCAGAAACAGCATCGTCGCGATGATGATATCAGCCTTGGCGATATCGGCTTTGGCGCGATCGAGCACCGCCGGATTGCGGTCCCAGTCGGACGCCGCATAGATACCGATGCTGATATTGTCCTTGGCCAGCCGCATATTGGCGCGCTCGACGGCCCCGGCGAGATGATTGTCCAGAGTGACGATCACCACCCGGACGGCAGGGCTGACGCTACCGGGCATAATGGGCCTTGGCTTCGTACAGCGTCGCCAGTTCGATAGTGGAGACGCCCTGTTCGGAGGCGAATGTCTCGGTATTCCGCTTTGCCTTGCCGCGGACGAAGAACGGGATTTTCTTGAGCTCGCGCTGCGCATCTTCGCTCCACACGGCCTCGGTATCATTGGCCGGTGCAGCCAGGACTTCTTCTTTTACCGGAGCGGAATGGCCCGGACCCAGATGCGATGCACCCGCATGATCGTTGAATTCGAAATCGTCGCGGAACATGGTCAGCAGATGTTCCTCCAGCCCCATCACCAGCGGATGGACCCATTCGTCAAATATGACATTGGCCCCTTCAAATCCCATATGCGGCGAGTAGCGCGCGGGAAAATCCTGGACATGGACGGGCGAGGAAATCACCGCACAACCGATGCCAAAGCGCTTGGCAATATGGCGCTCCATCTGCGTGCCGAGCACGAGTTCGACCTGCGCGTCCTCAATAGCCTGTTCGACCGCGAGATGGTCATCGGTGATCAGCGGTTCTACACCATAGAGTTTCGCCGCTGCCCTGACATCGCGGGCATATTCGCGGTTGTAGCAACCCAGGCCGACGACCTTGAAGCCAAGTTCCTCGCTGGCCAGTCTTGCCGCCGCGACCGCATGCGTACCGTCGCCAAAGATAAACACCCGTTTGCCGGTGAGATAGTTGGAGTCGATCGAACGGCTCCACCAGGACAGACGGGACAGCCCTTCTTTCAGCATCGGCTCCGGATCGACGCCGGCCAGATCGGCCACTTCCCGAACAAAATCCTTCGTTGCGCCGACGCCTATAGGCACAGTCCGCACCGCTGGCTGGCCAAATTCACGCTTCAGATATTCCGCCGCCAGATCTCCGGTTTCCGGATAGAGCACGATATTGAAATCCGCCTCTCCAAGCCGGGCGATATCGGCAGCGCAAGCACCGAGCGGCGCGGTGACATTCACATCAATGCCCATCTTGCCGAGCAAGCCGCTGATCTCAACGATGTCATCGCGATGCCGAAATCCGAGCGCTGTCGGCCCCAGCAGGTTGACCAGCGGGCGCCGGCCTTCCCTGTCACTTGCCCGCCGGCTCTTGTCGCTCAGCGTACGGACAATCTGATAGAAGGTTTCAGCCGCGCCCCAATGCTCCTTGCGCTGATAGCTGGGCAGTTCGAGCGGAATGACCGGTATCGGCAAACCCATGTTCTCGATCAGTCCGGCGGGATCATCCTGGATCAGTTCGGCGGTACACGAGGCACCCACCAGCATCGCATCCGGTGCGAACCGCTCGACAACATCCAGCGCTGCGGTTTGAAAGAGCTGCGACGTATCCTTGCCCAGATCGCGCGCCTGGAACGTGGTGTAGGTTACGGGGGGACGCTTGTCCCGCCGTTCGATCATTGTGAACAGCAGGTCCGCATAGGTATCGCCCTGCGGAGAGTGCAAAAGATAGTGAATGCCTTCCATCGCCGTGGCAACCCGCATGGCTCCTACATGGGGCGGTCCTTCATAGGTCCAGACGGAAAGCTGCATCTGCTATACCCTCAACACATCGCGGCGGCGCAGTGGCCGCGCAAATAATTCGGCAAGATCACCCGCCTGGTCGAAACCGTGGATCGGCGAGAACACCAGTTCGATCGCCCATTTTGTCGAAAGACCTTCCGACTCCAGCGGGTTGGCAAGGCCAAGCCCGCAGACCGTCAAGTCCGGCTGCGCAACGCGAACCCGGTCCAGCTGCTTGTCGACATCCTGCCCTTCGCTAAGCTGCACACCGGCAGGCAATGCAGCCAGTTCCTGCGTCAGATGCGTGCGGTGCAGATAAGGCGTGCCGACCTCGGTCAGCACCATGCCCAACTCATTAGCCAGAAAACGCGCCAGCGGAATTTCCAGCTGCGAGTCCGGCATGAAGAATATTGACTTGCCCGCTAGCCGTTCACGCTGATGCGCAATCGCCTTCACGGCGCGCTGCTGATAGGGAGCGAGTACGGAATCGAAATGATCCTGATCCACGCCGAATGCATCCGCTGCCGCCTGCAGCCAGCTGGTGGTGCCCTCTATTCCAAAGGGAAAAAGGCTATCGAGTCTTTGCGCGCCGCGTTCTTTCAGACATTGCGCGGTGTCGCCCAGAAACGGCTGGGCGAGAAGGAAACGGGTGTTGGGACCAACGCCGGGCAGATCGGAAACCGCCCGCGCCGGCAGGCTTGCGACATTGTCGATACCGAGATCCGCAAACAGCCGCATGAACTGGTCTTCAACAATATCGGGCAGCGAACCGACGATGATCAGATTGGCCGGCGCATCGTCCGACAGCTCCGGCATGACTGGAACCAGCGACGCCAGACAGGCATCTTCGCCTTCGGTAAAGGTCGTTTCAATGCCGCTGCCGGAATAGTTGAGCACCCGAACCCGCGGCGCATGTTTTGCACCAAGCCGCTGCGCCGCTTTTGAAAGGTCCAGCTTGATGACTTCCGAGGGGCAGCTGCCGACAAGGAACAGGGATTTGATCTCGGGTCGCCGCGCAAGCAACTGATCGACGATCCGGTCCAGCTCTTCATTGGCATCGGCGAGACCGGCCAGATCGCGCTCTTCCATAATCGCCGTGGCAAAACGCGGCTCGGCAAAAATCATCACGCCGGCGGCGGATTGCAGCAAATGCGCACATGTCCGCGATCCGACGACAAGGAAGAATGCATCCTGCATCTTGCGGTGCAGCCAGACGATGCCGGTAAGACCACAGAATACTTCCCGCTGGCCCCGTTCCTTGAGAACCGGCGCGCAATCGCTTCCGTTGGCTTTCGCTAGAGGCAGGACAGCGTTCACGCTGCCACCGCCATATGCTGCGTACCCTGCAATCGCGCTACCCGCAGCTTCCAGAGGAACTGCCCGGCATTGATGACATAAGTAGCATAGGCCGCCAACGCGACATAGAGTTGCTGCTTGACCGAACCCCAGCCGCCAAACAGCATTACCAGATAGGCGGTGTGCAAAGCCAGCACCGCCATGCTGAACACATCTTCCCAAAAGAAAGAGCGGGCAAAAAGCCATTCGTCAAAGACGACCTTTTCCCAGATCGAACCGGTGATCATGATCAGGTACAGGACCAATGTTTTCAGCAGGACCGAGACTTCGGCGGCGGCCTCGCCTTCACCGGTGACCAAAAAACGTATCACTAGTGATAGACTGCATAAAAAAACCAGAAACTGGATGGGCGCCAATATTCCCTGAACCAGCGTCCAGATCGACTCGTCGCGACGCTTGCGCTGGTCATCCGTATATAACGAAGCGACTTGCGAAGTCGCTGCTAGACCCTTGCTTTCCGCGTTTGTCAGTTCTGGATTGTTCTGCTTCACCATGTGATGATCGACCGCTCCCAATGTTGCGATATGCAGAGTAAGTCCGATTTGGATAAAGTGTCAAGTTTTTTAGACGTCCATTTTATTTGACACTTTAGACATTGTCAGCTACCCAGAATTGACATAGCTTGCGACTCACTCAAGGACCGAAAGGGTCCGAGTGGCCGACGTTATGTCACGCCGACCAGACTTTTAGGGGAGTCTGACAATGCCTACTGATTTTGGGATATCCGAACTACGATCCAAACTCGACGATTGGCGTTCAACCTGGAAGATCATGACACCCGAGGGTGCAGACGCAGAGGAACGCTCAAGAACCAAACTTCCTGCAAAGGATAAGCCTGACAATGCTGGTTACGATTTATCTCTCTTGATCCAGAACCTCGTCATACCCCGGCTGATCGCGGATCGGCAAGAACCTGGCTACCGGCTAGAAGAACAAAACCTGTCCCCAGAAGAAACTTTGATTTCATCGCGTATGATCACCGCTGACGATGTCGAAGAATTCTCCCTGCTTTCCACCACCAGCGATGCACGCGAATTGCTCGACTTTGTCGACAAATGCCTCGCCAATGGCAGTTCCGTTGATTCCATCTACGTCGATCTGCTGGCTCCAACGGCCCGCAGGCTTGGCGAATATTGGGAGTCCGATGAACGCGATTTTGTCGATGTGACCATGGGCCTTTGGCGCATCCAGGAAATATTGCGCGAACTGACCCTGCGCATTCCGCCGCCTGCCATCGCCGGCTTCGGACAGCGGTCGGCTTTGTTTTCGACCATGCCTGGAGAACAGCATAGTTTCGGAACGTTGATGATCGCAGAATGCTTCTACCGCGCCGGCTGGGATGCGGACATTTTGATCGAGCCCAGCCAGTCGGAACTGATTGGAAAATTTGCCAATCGACACTATGATCTCGTCGGATTGACCGTGAGCCTTGATTGCCCTAAGGCGACCCTGTCTGGTTTGGTCAGCGCGATTAGGTCGGTTTCCAACAACCCCGAAACGAGAATTATGATGGGGGGGCGTGTCATCAACGATGCGCCCAACTTGATCGAAGAATGCGGTGCCGATGCGACAGCTTCTGACGCACCGGCCGCGGTAAAATTGGCTGACGCGCTTGTGCCTCTGAAAGCAGACATGTTTGAGAGTTTATTATAGAATATGACGAACGCCGATGAACATTCTGAAACCAGCTGATCACCGGATTCCCTTCGGCGATGCGGATGCTATTTTTGACGGATTTTCAAAAGACGATGTAATCGAACTCGCCTATGCATCAGGCGATTTCATGCTGGCGATTGACGACAGCGGTACGATTGTCGACGCTGCCGCAAACTCCTCCGACCATGGTTTTGTCTATCAGTGGATTGGGCAAAAATGGGCAGACACGGTTACCATCGACAGCCTGCCCAAGATCGAGCAGATGCTGGACGACGAGGAAGAATCCGGACTCGAATGGCGGCAGGTCAATCATAACCACGACGACGGCGAAGTGCCGGTTCGTTACAAATTGATCAGGCCGGCAAACAAAGGTTTCCTGTTGGCAATCGGGCGTGACCTGCGCACGATCGCGATGCTGCAGCAACGTCTGTTGAAAACGCAGCAGTCGATGGAACGCGATTATCTCAGTCTCAGGCAGACAGAAACCCGCTACCGATTGCTGTTCGACAATATTTCTTATCCCGTCCTGATCATCGAAGCGGACAGCCGGTTCATCCAGCAAGCCAATCGCGCCTGCCATGCACTGATGGGCTCTGCCCCCGGTTCGCTTGACAAAAAAGATGTGCTGGAGCTTGTCGATCCCGCCGATCATGGTGCCCTGATCGCCTATCTGGGTGCGGCTTCGGTCAATGGAGCGACCGAGCCCGTCATGATCCGTTTGACGGACCGGACCGGCACGGTGAAGGTTTCTGCTGCGCCGTTTCGGCAATCCGGAAAGCAGTTCCTGCTGCTTAACATTGACGACGGCACCCACGATGTGCCTGGCAAGACATCAGATCAATATATTCTGGATGCAGTCGAGCAGATGCCGGACGCGTTCGTCGTGACCGACGAAAAGCAGGACATCATGATTGCCAACCGGGCCTTTGCCGAACTGGTCCAGACGGGTGCCTTTGAACAATTGCTCGGCCAGTCTCTGAACCGGTTTATCGGGCGGCCGGAAGTCGATCTGGGCCTGCTTAAAAAGCAGCTGAAGGATCACCAGAATGTCCGGAATTTCAGTTCGGTCGTGAATGACCTGAGCGGCGGGTCGGAGCCGGTCGAGATATCAGCGATCATGATCGATCGGGATCACCCGATATACGGCTATTCGATCCGCAGCGTCGGTCGCCGCGAACGCGATCTGCCGAGAGGGGCCGGGGACCGACCCCGTACAGTGGATCAATTGACCGAACTGGTCGGTCGCAAGCCGCTCAAAGAAATTGTCCGCGAGAGCACCGACTTGATCGAGCGCATGTGCATCGAAGCGGCGCTTGCCCACACCTCAGACAATCGTGCGTCGGCTGCTGAAATATTGGGACTGAGCCGGCAGAGCCTCTATTCCAAATTGCACCGTCACGGTCTGGGCAATCTGTCCGGCAAAGACCGCAGCAATTAGGTCGCGTCACCGGAATTTTTCCGACAGATTTTTAGACATATTTTAATGTCCAATTAATTTGACACTTTGCCCGACAAGGCATAGCTTACTGGCTATGGCAGACTCGGTAATTTCGACACGATCCGCCCGCTTTCCCGCGGTCAGGGACGTTGTACAGCTGACCAAGCCTGTCACCTGGTTCCCCCCGATGTGGGCCTTCCTATGCGGCGTCGTGTCATCAGGCGTTTCGATCCCGGATAACTGGGTCTTTCTGATCACAGGCATAGCGCTGACCGGTCCGATCGTCTGCGGCACCAGCCAGGTCATCAACGACTGGTGCGACCGGCATGTCGACGCCATCAACGAACCCGACCGCCCAATACCCTCCGGACGCGTGCCGGGCCTGTGGCCGGTAGCGATCGCGCTGACCGGCTCGGCCCTTTCCCTCGCCGTTGCTGCGGCGCTCGGCCAATGGGTTTTCCTGGCGACCTGCGTCGCGCTCTTCTTTGGCTGGGCCTACAGCGCCCCGCCTTTTCGCTTCAAACGCAGCGGCTGGATCGGTCCGATGGTTTGCGCCCTCAGCTACGAGGGTCTGTCCTGGTTTACCGGCGCCAGCGTGATGGCAGGCGGCCTGCCCGCGACGAATATCATCGTGGTGCTTCTGCTCTACAGCCTTGGCGCTCACGGCATCATGACATTGAACGATTTCAAAGCGGTCGAAGGAGACCGCGCCACCGGCTTGCGCTCCCTGCCCGTCACCATGGGCGTAAGGCCTGCGGCCCTGTTCGCCTGCGCGGTTATGGCCGGCGCACAATTCGCGGTCATTGCGCTGCTCATTGACGAAGCGCTGCTGCTGTCGGCTGCCGTCGTCGGCCTGTTTACCGCGATTCAGCTCGGCCTGATGGTTCGGCTGGTACGCGACCCGGCAAAATTCGCGCCCTGGTATAATGCGACCGGGGTTTCGCTCTATGTATTTGGCATGCTGGCGGCAGCACTGGGTCTGGGGAATTATATCTGATGGCAAAAGGGCACCCGATAGAAGGCTTGAGCTGGTTTGGCATATTCCGGCTCGGCACGGTCCAGGCGGCAATCGGGGCGATCGTGATGCTGGCAACATCGCTACTCAACCGCGTCATGGTCGTCGAATATGCAACCGCCGCGGCAATCCCTGCCGCACTCGTCGCCTGGCATTATGCGGTGCAGCTCAGCCGGCCTTTGTGGGGCTATGGTTCCGACCGCTCGCCCAGACGAACCCCTTGGATCATCACTGGCATGGGCATATTGGCGCTGGGCGCTATCCTCGCGGTTGATGCGACGATCATGATGGCAAACCCTGGTCCGCTTGCGGCCATTCTCGGCATTGTCGCATTCACCATGATCGGTATCGGCGTCGGTGTTTCCGGAACCGCCTTGCTGGCATTGCTGGCATCGCGCGTTACCGTGGAAAGAAAACCGGCCGCAGCCGCGATCAGCTGGACGATGATGGTCGCTGGCATCGTGGTAGCCGCCGGCGTGTCGGGTTCCTATCTCGATCCCTTTTCCGAAGCCAGACTGGCCATTGTGTGCAGCCTGGTGGCGCTCGGCGCATTCAGCCTGGCGATGCTGGCGCTACGCGGACTGGAAGACCGCTTCCTCGCCGTCGAACAGGCACAGCCGGACAAGGCCGCTTATAATTTCAGATCGGTGCTGGCCGAGATCTGGCAGGAGCAGCAGGCTCGGCGATTCACCTATTTCGTATTTATCTCGATGCTGGCCTACAGCATGCAGGATCTGATCATGGAGCCATTCGCCGGCCTCATTTTTGACATGACACCGGGCCAGTCGACGCAGCTCGCAGGTCTGCAACACGGCGGCATATTGCTCGGCATGGTGATCGCGGGCGCGGGCGGCAGTGCCTATGCCAAACGCTATGGCCCCAATCTGAAACTCTGGGCCGTCACCGGATGCATCGGATCCGCGGTGATGCTGGCCGGTCTCTCGATGGCAGCAACAACCGCTGGCGCTTGGCCCTTACGCGCCAATATATTCGGTCTCGGCATCGCCAACGGGGTGTTTGCCGTCGCCGCTGTCAGCGCAATGCTCGGCCTGGCCAGCAAGGGCAAGACATCCGGCGAAGGCGCACGGATGGGCGTATGGGGCGCGTCGCAGGCAATTGCGTTTGGCCTCGGCGGCCTGATCGGCGCGGTTGTCGTCGATCAGCTCCGCCATATCATGGGTGAAGATGTCACCGCATTCCAGATTGTCTTCGCCGTCGAGGCAATCATGTTCATCGCTGCCGCATTGGTGGCGACGGGCACGACCATGACACGGCCAGCCAGCGCCAAGGAGGCACTCAAGATATGAACCAGCAAACCGATTATGACGTCGTCGTGGTTGGCGGCGGTCCGTCCGGAGCAACCGCAGCCAATGATCTCGCCAGGCGAGGCCACAAGGTCATGCTGCTCGACAAGGCTGGCCGGATCAAGCCGTGCGGCGGCGCGGTCCCTCCCCGCTTGCTCAAGGATTTTGACATTCCACAATCGTTGCTTGTCGCCCATGCGCATTCAGCGCGGATCATTGCGCCATCCAACAAAAAGGTGACCATGCCGGTTGGCGATGGTTTTGTCGGCATGGTCGACCGCGACCAGTTTGACGAATGGTTACGGGACCGCGCGGACCAGTCGGGCGCATGTCGGACCACCGGAAAATGTGAAGACGTGACGACCGATGCTGACGGCATTGCCACCGTGACATTTCGCAGCGATCGCGGTTCCGCTCTGCAAAGCGTCACGGCGCGCGCGGTGATCGGTGCCGATGGAGCACGCTCCCGCGTTGCCCAGAAATGCCTCCCCAATGCGGAACGCGTGCCGTGCGTCTTTGCCTATCATGAAGTGGTCAAAGTGCCCGAGAAAATTGATGCCGATTATGAAGCCGACCGCTGTGATGTCTATTATCAGGGCCATCTGTCGCCGGACTTCTATGCCTGGGTCTTCCCGCATGGCGAGCATATGAGCATTGGCCTGGGCAGCGCCAACAAGGGCTTTCCGTTGCGAGAGACAACCCGCCTGATGCGGGAGCAGACAGGCTTTGCCCATTGGGAAACCGTCCGCAAGGAAGGCGCACCGATACCGCTGAAGCCTCTGAAACGCTGGGACAATGGCCGCAATGTCGTCGTCGCTGGCGATGCTGCTGGCGTGGTCGCCCCCTCCTCGGGTGAAGGCATCTACTATGCGATGACCGCTGGCCGGATGAGTGCGCAGGCCGTGGATCTGTTCCTCGTGACCGGCGAAGCAGACGCGCTCAAGACGGCCCGCAAAAGCTTCATGAAAGCGCATGGCCGCGTCTTCTGGATCCTCGGGATCATGCAATATTTCTGGTACAAGAATGACAAGCGCCGCGAGCGCTTTGTCAAAATGTGCGACGACCCCGATGTCCAGCGCTTGACTTGGGAAGCCTATATGAACAAAGAACTGGTCAAGCGCGATCCGCTGGCGCATGTGAAGATATTCTTCAAGGACCTTGGTCACTTATTTGGATTGAAAGCCGTAGAGAGATGAATCGAGCCGCCATATTCCCGATTATCATCGCCGGAACGCTCGCTTTGATAACGGCAATGGTCGGGGGCTCAATTACCGTACTCAACGACTGGTATTACACGCTGCAGCAGCCTGCATGGGCGCCGCCGGGCTATATGTTCGGCATCGTCTGGACGACAATCTTTGCCCTGATCGCGCTGGCCGGTTTTCTCGGTTGGCAGAAGGCACCATCGCGGCGCACCGCAGAAATCATGCTCGGCCTGTTCGCGCTCAACGGCTTTCTCAACCTCGCCTGGAGTTTCATCTTCTTTCGGATGGAACGTCCGGATCTTGCCTTTTATGAACTCATCGCGCTTTGGCTGTCGATCCTGGCACTGATCATATTTTGCGGCCGCTTTTCCAAAAGCGCGTCGCTGTTGCTTGTCCCCTATCTGGTATGGGTAACAATTGCCGGAACGCTGAATTACCAGATCGTCGCGCTCAACGGCCCCTTTGGATAGCACCCTGCAGTGACCGAGTTTTTTGCCAGCGGGCATGCGGTCGATGTCGTGCTCGCGGTGTTACTTGCGGAGGCGTTGCTGCTCAAATTTCGCGGAACATCATGGCCCGAGATAGCGGGCGTACTGCTGCCTGCCGTGTTGATGATGATGGCGCTCCGCGCGGCCCTCACAGGCGCGTCATGGCCAATGATTGCTATCCCCCTGGCGCTGGCCTTCCCCGTACATATCTACGATCTGCGTCGCCGCAAGTTATTGCGGAAAGACTGAGCCTTCTTAGCGTCCGATACAGTCGTGCAAAGAAAAGCCCGGCGATCAGGCCGGGCTTTTCTTTGCGGGGAATATCCACTCGCCTATGAAGACATCCGATCAATATTCGGGCGCGTAGTGATGCTCAATCGCCCAGAGATACCAGTTGTCGACCACGGTGCCGGTCAGCAAGATACCGATGCCACCGGTTAGCGGGCAGAGCACGGCAAACCACCAGGCCCAGCGATGGATCGATTCCATCGTCGCGTTGAAACCCATCGTCCATCTCCAGAACAGCGCTGCGCGCTCGGACGCCGTACCGCGATCGGTAATCTGCTCCAGTTCGCGTTCGCCGCCATAACGGCCTACCGCCAGGATCGTCGCCCCGTGCATGGCAAACAGCAACGCCGAGCCATAGAGGAACACGATCGAAAGCGCGTGGAATGGATTGTAGAACAGGTTGCCATAAGTCAGGGAGAAATTGTTCGTCCATTCCAGATGCGAGAAAATGCCGAACGGCACCGCTTGCGCCCATTCGCCCATGAAGAACGGGCGAATGAAGCCGAGCACCAGATACAGCCAGATTGCGCTGAGGAAGGCCCAGGAAACATGTGTGCCCATGCCAAGCGCTCTCGCCCGGCGATAGGTACGAACCCACCAGAGCAGGATTGATGTCGTCAGGAAAAAGCCGGCCAAAATCCACCAGCCGCCATCCCACAGCGGCACGAACGGAGTGAAACCATATTCCGCCGATGGCGGGTTCAGAGTCAGCCAGAAAAATTGGCGGACAAATTCAACCGGATCCCAATTGACAGAAGCCAGCATGTTCAAACCGATAATCTCTATGGCGAAAAAGCCGAACAGCAAGGACGCAATGCCGAGCCAGCCCAGATAAATCGGTCCGATTTGTGCCTGTCCGAACTTCCCCATCCAGTAGCTGAAGGCGGTGTCCTTGGTCCGGTCATCGGCTTCGCCAGCTGACAGCGGAATTCCCATTTCGGGTGCATGAGCCAGTTGCACTTGGGTAAATATATTCTGGTATCGTGCCATCTAACTATCCTCCCCCTTAAGACCAAATCGGAATGTTGCGCCACCATTCCCACCATTCCGGCCAGCCTTCTGCATAGAGCGGTCCGGCAATGATAATGCAGACCGCACTCCAGAAACCGGCGTTCAGGGCCAGGAATAGGCCGAGCCGATGGATGCCGATCGTACCGACCGAATAGCCGATGAAATCGCGAAAAAATGTATCCTCATATTCCGGCGTCTTGACCTCCTGGCCTTTTTTCGGATTGACCGCAGACAGGATCAGCGCTCC
Organism: Parasphingorhabdus sp.; assembly: GCF_048269865.1. GTDB lineage: Bacteria > Pseudomonadota > Alphaproteobacteria > Sphingomonadales > Sphingomonadaceae > Parasphingorhabdus. Next base: position 63,621 of record NZ_JBLWUA010000010.1, read on the forward strand.
GTGCAGCGCCAGAGCAAAGGTCGTGGTGAAGAAGAACGACACCGCGATCATATGGGCCGGATTATAGTGGAAATTGACATATTGATATCCGGTATTGGATACCCAGTCGAGATGACTGAAAATGCCGTAGGGGAAACCATATCCCCATGCGCCCAGAAGAAACGGGCGGAAAATCACCAGAGTCATATAGGCCAGAATGGCGAAGCCGAAAGCGATCGGGACATGATAGCCCATGCCCAGTTTCCGGCATATCTCTACCTCACGCAGCGCCCAGGTGATGAAGGCGCCGGTCGCGCACATGGTGATGATCTGCCAGAAGCCGCCTTCTTTAAGCGGCGCCAGACCCAATCCATATTTCACATCCGGCGGATTGATCGATATCAGCCAGGGATTCCATGTATCGCCAAGCGATGCGGCATAGAAGATCAGCGCCGTCCCCAATATTGCGAATATCGCCGACAATACCCCGAAAAATCCGATGTAGAACGGGCCTATCCAGAAATCGAACAGATCCCCGCCGATAAGCGTCCCACCCCGGACACGATATTTTCTCTCAAAGCTTAACAGCGACATAGCAAATTCCTCTGCCACCACGATCGGTGTGCAAATTTCGAGCCTAAGAAATCTCCCCTGTGGGAGGCACGACGCTTTCGCGTCGTGACCTCCAAAGGGCTTGGGTTCAGGTTAGTCGTTCAGACTGTTCCAGCGATGCCGTAGCAGCTGGACCCGCTCCTGGGCCTTCAATCCAGTTGAAGCGATCGGTGCTCAACAGGATGAAATGGATCAGAAGAGCCAGAACAAACAGGAAGATTGCCAGAGCAACCAATGTCCTGCGCGGATCAAATATTAGCCAAAGTCTCCACATGATTCTGTCTCCCTAAACCAGGAACGAGGTGATGGTCGCTTGCGCCACCTGCACACCGTCATTCAACATTGCATAACCATTGACTCCCGGGAACCAAGGCCGCCACATCCATACCAGCACGTGCGCAATGATTGCGATGATGGTAAATCCGATGAAGCTGCTCACAAAGATCTTGTGAAACTCCTTGGCCTCTTCCGGGGTCAGATAAGCTCCAGGACCGAAACGGTCGTCACTTAAATCGCTCATATTTCCTTCTCCAGTTTAGCCCCCTGAAAGCCGCGTAAAGCGCCTCCCACGGGTATTGCCTTGACGACACCCATTGCCGTTAAGGTTGCGGACACTGGACGGGGATCCAGCGAATATCTGGGGATATCCACGCAAATCATGCGTTTTCCCCTTGCAGCATGGTGGCTGCCAAACGGTCGGCGGAGACATTGTCCTCTCCCGCCAGCCGGGCGCTCCGCTCGGCGGCGTCGCGCAGTCTCTTGGCGGCGGAAATACGGACCAGGACCGGCTGCGATTCAACAATCGCATCGAGTTTTTCCTTGGCATCGAGGTCCCAGGTCATCGGCACATCCTTGCGCGATGGCGTCGCGACCCCTGCGTCCATCTGCGTCGACAGCGGCAGGATGTGGAACAGCGCATCGAACAGCGCATTGCAGACTTCCTGCACCAGATAGGTGGCGCCGGAATAGCCCATATAGGGCGTGCCCGTGTGCCGGCGGATCGCCGCGCCCGGGAAGGACGCCGGGATGAACATGCCGCGCGCACCGGTCTCGGCCATGTACATCCGCTCGTTATAGCTTCCGAACACCACGAACGGCGGGTTGTCGGCGATCGTGTCCTTGATCGTTTGGTTGTCGGTCTTGGTCCCGGCGGTGCGACTGATCGCAAAGGCGCAGGGCAAGCCCATGTCATTTTCCAGAAAATTGCTGATGCCGCGCGCATAGGTGTCGTTTGCAACAATCCCGAAATTGGCCGTGCCGAAGAAATCCTGCGTCACCGAGCGCCACAGGTCCCACAGCGGCTTGATCGTCGTGTGCTTTTCCTTCTCGATAAACGGTTCCGGATCTAGCCCGGTCATCTCGCCCAGTTGCCGCAGGAATCGGGTCGTCGATTCCAGCCCGATCGGTGCCTGCAGATAGGGCCGCTCCAGCATCTCGCACAGATTGCGACCAAATTCGCGGTACATGCAGATATTGACCGAGGCGTTGGCCAGCTGCCTGATATCGGCCAGATGGCTGCCCAGCGGAAAAACCATATTCACTTCCGCGCCGATGCCTTCAATCAGCCGCCGGATCTCGGCGACGTCGGACGGCATGTTGAACATGCCATAGGACGGCCCGATAATATTGATCTTCGGCTTCTCGCCTTCCTTGACGACCTTCGGCTTGGGCATTTTTTTCGGCCCGAATTCGGTCCACAGCCAGGACAAGGCCCGGTCCTCCGACTGCCACTGATCCTCGTCGATGGTGCGCGGCAGGAAGCGTTTGATATTGGTGCCCTCGGGCGTCACGCCGCCGCCGATCATCTCGGCAATCGAACCGGTCACCACCACAGCGGGCAGGTCCGGATCGAGCGCTTTCCAGGCCCGCTTCATCGCGCCTTCGGTACCGGTCTTGCCCAGTTCCTCTTCGCCCAGACCGGTCACGACGATCGGCAATTCATGCGGTGGCAGCCCGTCGGTATAATGCAGCACCGACGTCACCGGCAGATTTTCGCAGCCAACCGGCCCGTCGATAATCACCTGCAGCCCCTTGATCGCGGTGAACGCATAGACGGCGCCCCAATAGCCGCCCGCCCGGTCATGATCGAGAATGAGCGTCATAGCCCCCTCTCCTCTAAAAAACCCGTTCGGGCTGAGCCTGTCGAAGCCCAGCTGTCAGCGCGCAAAACACCCTTCGACAAGCTCAGGGCGAACGGCAGAATTGGCCTCAACACGCTCATGACCCAATCGCCTCCGCCGCCTTGGCCGCCGCAGCATTTTGCGCAGCATATTTCGCCTTGAACTTGGGCCGGTCGGTCGGCGTGTCTTCCCATATGCCCGACGCATGCCCCTCGCCCACGCCCTTGAAAAATTCCCGCATCCGGTCGAACCGTTCCTTGTTCGCCATCGCCGCATTGACCACCTGGGCGAGACTGCCCGCCCCTGCCGGTCCCATAAGTGGCCGCGCCGAAATCAGGTTGGTGAAATAGAGCGCCGGAATGGCTTTCGCCTTGGCATGCTGCACCACCGGCGTCGTGCCGATCGCCAGGTCCGGACCATATTCCTCGACCGCCGCGATATCCTCTTCCAGACTGGCGCGGTAATTGACGCGAACGCCTTTGGCTTCGAGCCACTCGCGGTCTGGATCCGACCATTTTGTCCGCGGACAGGCGGTGCCCACATAAGGCACATCGGCGCCGCTTTCGATCAACAGCCGCGCCACCAATAGTTCCGAGCCTTCATAGCCCGACACCGTAATCCGTCCCTTGACCGGCATTGCGGCCAGCGCGCCGGTAATAGCGGGCAGGAAGGCGTTATGCGCCTCGGCGATCTGGTTCGCACTCGCGCCCGTTGCTTGACCGATCGCCTGCAACCAGGCCGCCGTGCCGTCGCGGCCGACCGGAGCCGAACCGATGACCTTGCGCCCCGCCGCTTCAAATTCGCGCACGCTCGCCGTGTAAAAGGGATGGATCGCGGCAATCACCGCGCCATCGAGCGCAGAATAGAGCTCCCGCCATTCTCGCGTCGGCACAACCGGACCGGCAGCGAGACCAAGCGGCTCCAGCATATGACCGATACCCACCGGATCAGCCGGAAACATTTCGCCCAGCAGCGTCACCGAAGGCTTGGCAGCCACTTCATTCGGTGCCGCAACCGGCCCCTGCTCCGCTTCCTCGCGCGCATATTTCAGCATCGCGCCAGCGAGAACGTCCTTCGCCTCGGCATGGGTCGGCACGCCAAAGCCCGGCACATCGATGCCGACAATACGGACGCCATTGATCGAGTCCGGCAGCAACCGCAGCGGCACACCGCTGGCGGTCGGCACGCACAGATTGGTGACGATGATCGTGTCATATTTTTCCGGATCGGCCATCAGTTCGACCGCTTCCTTGATATCCTCGAACAGCTTGCCGGTGACGAGAGTCTCCGAACTGAACGGCACATAGCCAACGCTGCGCCGCGCACCGTAGAAATGCGAAGTGAAGGTCAGGCCATAGACGCAGCAGGCCGAACCCGAGAGGATCGTCGCCGTCCGCCGCATTCTGAGGCCCACGCGCAGCGAACCGAAGGCCGGGCACATCGACTGCGGCTGGTCATGCGGACCGACCGGATAGTCTTTTTCATAGCGATCGAGAATTTCCGACTGGCCTGCTTTTTTGGCAGCTTCGCGCATCGTGTCGGCGCCGCCGTGACAGCCGCTGCCTTCAGCAGGCGGAGCGAGATCGATCCGGTCCGGGATTCGCATTGTCGGGGTGGTGGTTTCGGACATATCGATCAAACCTCGTCGTAGATCACTTCGAGGGATGGCTTCTCTTCATAGGTGCCGCCGCGCATGTCGGCCTGGGTGGCCGGTACCAGCTCAACATTGCCGCCCGTTTCGTCGGGGGAGAACAGATCCAGCAACCCATCCTGCTCCAACGGCGTCGGCTGCCTCGGCGCGGCTTCGGCGACATTGACTGCCAGTTCCTCGAACAGGCTCGCCCATTCGCTTTCTGACGTTCCAATGATCTGATAATTGGCTGACTTCTTGCGGATGTCGTCGTTCGCAGGGATTGCGGTCAGCACCGGAATATCGACCGCCTTGGCAAAGGCCTGCGCCTCACCGGACCCGTCATCCTTGTTGATGATCATGCCGGCGACGCCAACATTGCCGCCCATCTTGCGGAAATATTCGACCGCCTTGCAGACATTGTTGGCGACATAGAGCGACTGCAGATCGTTCGATCCGACGACGATCACCTTCTGGCACATGTCCCGCGCGATCGGCAGGCCAAAGCCGCCGCAGACCACGTCGCCAAGGAAATCGAGCAAAACATAGTCGAAGCCCCAATCATGAAAACCGAGCTTTTCGAGCAGTTCAAATCCGTGAATGATGCCGCGACCACCACAGCCACGTCCGACCTCGGGGCCGCCCAGTTCCATCGCGAACACGCCATCGCGTTGGAAGCAGACATCCTCGATGGAGACTTCTTCGCCGGCCAGTTTTTTCTTCGACGAGGTTTCGATAATTGTCGGGCAGCTTTTACCGCCGAACAACAGGCTGGTTGTATCGGATTTCGGATCACAACCGATCAACAACACGCGTTTGCCTTGCTGCGCCATCATATAGCTCAGGTTGGACAGCGCAAAACTCTTGCCCGAGCCGCCCTTGCCGTAAATGGCGATGACCTGGGTTTCCTTTTTGACCTCGCCCGTGTGTACCGGATCCGGTTCAACCGAAGCTTCGTCGCGCAATATATCAACATCTAACATGGTCATTCGCAATCTCTCCAGTCGAGCACCATTTTCAGGCAGTCGGGATTTTCAAAAGCCTCGGGGTAGGCAGTTTCGGCATCGGAGGCGGGCTCGATGCTCGTGATCAATCCGGTCAGGTCGAGCGCTTCGCTCTCGATCATCATATTTATCGAAGCCAGATCACGCGGCTGCCATTCCGCTGCGATGCGCAGCCGTGCTTCGCGCTGAAAGGCGGGCGGGAAGGCAAAGCTGATCGGCTGGTTATAGAAACCGGCCAGCACCAGCTCGCCGCCTTTGGCCAAACGACCGATGAAGCTCTCAATCGAACCGGCATCGCCGCTGACATCACAGATGGTGCGGTAATCATGCCGGTCATCATCGTCGGGATGAATGACACAATAGCCTGTAGCCCCATCCTGACGCGCGCGGTTGGTATCCCAAACCGTCGGTGCCGGTACGCCAGAGGCAAGGGTCAATCGCGCAATCAAACGACCGAGCACGCCATGACCGATAATCAGTTCGGGTGCTTCACCATGGCCGATGGCATGCAGCGCGGTCGCTGCAAGCGCATATAATATGCCCTCTTCCGCCAGCTTCTCTGCAATCGGCAGAGCGCGGGCCGAAGCCACGATGACGGTTTTTGCCGATCCACCAAACAAGCCGCGGGCATCGCGATAGCAACTGGCGCCCGGGACAAATACCCATTCGCCTATCCGGCCCTTCGCGTCGGCTCCCGCGTCGACGATACGGCCCACCGACTCGTAGCCGGGAACCAGCGGATATCCCATGCCCGGAAAATCTGGCATTTGTCCGGTCCACAGAAGCTTCTCCGTGCCGGTGCTGATACCGCTAAATTGGATTTCGACCTGGACGTCGCCAGATTCCATGGGGTTCAGAGCAGTAGAGCGCATCGAAAGGTTGCCGGGAGCATCCAATATGATCGCTGAAGTTTGCAAAGCGTCCCCTTCTCACGATGTCCCTGCCGTGAATGAGAGACTCCGTTGAGTGTCAAATTACTTAAACAAACTTAAATGTCAAATATATTGGACACTTTCGGTGTCATTTGATCGCGACCAGGGCTTTCGCGATAATCGGCAGATCGGTTCCAATCTCCCTGACCGATGAAAATCCGGCTTTTCCGAGCATCTCGCGATTCTCCGCGACCGAGCGGGGACGGCCTGACCCCATCGCCCAGAGATAGAGACCAAAATAACCATCGCCCATGGGCTCCGCCCCTTTGGTCTCCGCCATCGGTTCAACGATCAGCAATCGTCCGCCTTCCGGAAGCGCCTGGTGGATATTCCGGATCAGCGCGTCGACAACCGCATCATCATGGTCGTGAAGGATGCGGATCAGAGTGATCAGATCATATCCCCCAGGCACCGGATCATGCCGGAAACTGCCTGCATGGGTCACGACCCGGCGATCCAGCGGCCTATCTGCAAAACGCGACTCCGCCAGAGGTACAACATCCGGCAAATCGAAAATCGCAAGCTCGAGTGTCGGCGCAATCTGACTCACCGCTTCTGCAAATGCACCGCTTCCGCCCCCGACATCGAGCATCCTGTGATGCCGCGAAAAGTCATATTGGGGCAAAATCTGTTGCCAGATCATCGGCTGGGTCGCTGCCATCAAGTCCGAATAGGGCTGGCTGTCTTTGGTGCCTGCCTCGCTCTTCGACGCATAGGTCCAGAATTGCGACAGGGCACTGTTCTGACCGCCTTGCCGGCTGAGCAAAGCGAACGGATCCGCCATATCCTGATAGAGCAATTGATGATGCCGGATCATCGCCATCGCCCCATCATTGGCAGAGAGCGCCGCACCGGTTTCACCCAGAGTCCACAGTCCGTGTTGCGGCGACTCGACAATATCCAGCGCGGCACCGGCCCGCAAAATTCGGTCCGTCGCCTGACTGTTCAACTCGGCAAATGCGGCAATATCCGAGTCGCTTCGCAAGCCCTCGCGCAGATAATTGATCAGACCCGATTGTACGAAGACATAGAGAATTTGGGTGTAGACGAAGCCCGCAATCAGATCGAACTGCTGTGCCGCCTTGCGCCGGGCAACCGTCCGAAAAATCGGGGTTTTTGCGGCCCATTTCTGAAAGGCAGCGCTCCCCAATATGCGGTTTCGCCGAAGGACCCACCAGGTCCTCCAGTTGCGCTGCAAAGGGATATTGTCATCTGATCTGGACATATATTATGTCTATTTGAATGGACTTCTGTTAGATTCCCGTCAAACTGAAACTGTTGCGACGTTATCGGAGCTCGGGTGGAGAAGGACCAGACTATCATTATCGGCGCTGGCATTGGCGGTCTGGTCAGTGCCGCTTTGCTATCGGCACGCGGCGTCCCGGTGACCGTTCTGGAGAAAGAAAAATCCCCCGGCGGTAAGGTCCGTCAGCTTGACGTCGACGGCGCTGCGATCGACGCCGGCCCCACGGTTTTCACGATGCGCGATGTCATCGACGACATATTTGCCGCCGCCGGCAGCAACAGCGACGACCATCTCGAACTCCAACGCGCCGATACCTTCGCGCGCCACGCCTGGAGCCGCGAGGAGACGCTCGACCTGTTTGCCGACTCCGAGAAAAGCGCCGATGCAATCGGCCAGTTTGCCGGGGCCAAAGCGGCAGCCGGCTACCGCAGTTTCTCGAAAGAGGCCGAACGCATTTACAAAATCCTCGACCGCTCGATGCTGCGCAACAGCAAGGTCAGCTGGCCGCTGCCGCTGATGTGGCGGATCGGTCTCTGGCGGATCGGCGACCTGATCGCGATCCGTCCCTATGAAAGCCTGTGGAAGGTGCTGGGCGAGCATTTCGATGATCCCCGCCTGCAACAATTATTCGGTCGCTATACCACCTATTGCGGCTCCTCTCCGTTCCAGACACCGGCAACGTTGATGCTGATCGCCCATGTCGAATCGCAAGGGGTGTGGAAGATCAAAGGTGGTATGAATGCTCTCGCCGATGCCCTTGAAACCGTTGCCAAAAAAAATGGCACCCGCTTTCGTTACGATGCGCGCGTCACCGGAATATCGGTCGCGGGAAACCGGGCCACCGGCGTCGAGCTGGCATCCGGCGAACGAATTCCGGCGGCATCGGTCATCTGCAATGCGGACCCTTCCGCACTCGGCTCCGGCCAGTTCGGGACCGAAGCCAGCCGCGCCGTCAGCGCAATCCCAGCACAAAAGCGCTCGCTGTCCGCGATGGTCTGGCTGGCCAAAGCGAAAACAAGCGGCTTCGCCCTCGACCATCACAACGTCTTTTTCTCATCCGACTATCCGGCCGAATTTGCCGACATAAAATCCGGCAAACCGCCCGAGCGACCGACGGCCTATGTCTGCAAACTGGGCGACACCGGACCAGACGGCGCCGAGCGCCTGCAGATCATCGTCAACGCGCCGGCCAATGGCGACAGCCACCACTATACATCCGAGGAGAAAGCGAAATGCACCGCCAACATGCTGCGAACCCTGACGCATTGCGGGCTGGAAATGGAGCCGGACTTCCGGCACCGGCTGGTCACGCCCAACGATTTCTCGACACTCTTCCCGGCGACCGGCGGGGCGCTTTATGGTCGGGCCTCGCACGGATGGGCGGCGTCCTTCCTCCGGCCCGGGAGCCGGACACGGATCCATGGGCTCTATTGCGCGGGTGGAGCGACCCATCCGGGCGCGGGCGTGCCGATGGCCGCCTTGTCGGGGCAACGCGCGAGCGAAGCCGTCCTGTCCGACCGCACTTCGACGTCCTGGTTCCACCGCAAGGCTACCGCTGGTGGTATGTCGATGCGCTCAGCGATGACGAACGCTACGGGCTGACCATCATCGGCTTTATCGGCAGCGTTTTCTCGCCTTATTACAAGCAATCCGGCCGCGATATCCCGCTTGATCACAGCTGCCTCAATGTCGCGCTCTATGGCAAGCGCGGCGCGCGCTGGGTGATGACCGAGCGCGGCTCGCAGGATACCAGGCAGAGCGAGGATGCGCTGACCATCGGCCCCAGTGCAATGCGCTGGGACAAGGACCGGCTGATCATCGACATCGAGGAGCGCGATATCCGTCTCGGTATTCCCTGGCGGCGGCGTGTGAAAGGGCAGATCATCCTCCATCCCGAAATGCTGAATGACAAGTCATTCAAGCTTGATCCTGCCGGCCGGCATCGCTGGCACACCATTGCTCCACGCGCACGCATCGAAGTGAAAATGGAGCAGCCCGACGTGAGCTGGTCCGGCAGCGGCTATCTTGATGGCAATCACGGCAGCGAGCCGATCGAGGCCGGTTTCAAGAGCTGGCACTGGTCCCGCGCCCATTGCGGCCAGGACGTGGCTGTGACCTATGAAGGCATCCGTCGCGACGGCAGCCATTTTGCCAGCGCCCTGCGCTTCGATGCCTCCGGCACGCCGCAGGAAGTCGAGCTGCCGCTGGTCGCTCCCCTGCCCCCGACCTGGTGGGGCATGAAAAGACAGACGCGCGCGGATCGCGGTCATGCTTCGGTGATAAAAACATGGGAAGACTCGCCCTTTTATGCACGATCGGCGCTAAAAATGAGACTTTTTGGTCAACAAGTGACCGCGATTCAGGAAAGTATTTCACTCGATCGGCTGGTCAATCCGGTGATCCAGAACATGCTGCCCTATAAGATGCCGCGTGAACCCAACCGGCTATCGAAAGCTTTTCATATTCCAACACCGATCTTTCTAAGCCGCTAGAAATAGAGCCGCTGCCGGACAGATCGATCGCATCAGCGGGCTATTTCACTCGCTGCCCGGCTTGTCCGCTTTCTCTTTATCGGCAGCTTTTTCCTTGTCTTTGGCGATCTCCCGGTTGATCGACCAGAGTTGCCAGAAACCAAAGGCCAGCGCGACCGCGCCGGAAAAGATAATCTCTATCCATCCAAAATTGTCCATTGGACTGGTCTCCATATCACCCTCCCTTTTTCGGCGACCTTATCCCTTCACGTGCTGCTTCGCAAATTGCAGGATGATCCTGGCCAGTTGTTCCGGATCTTCCTCATGCGCCAGATGGCCAAGATTGGCGACGTCCTTGACGGTGCAGTGCGCAATTAGCTCCGCCGGCCTTTCCACTGCGGATCGCGGAATTGCACTGTCTTTCTCGCCGTGGACCAACAATACGGGTGTCTCGATATCCGGCAAACGTTTTTGCAGCCCTTCCAGCCGCCAGTTGGCCATCATCCGGATCGCGCCATCGCAATGCCCGGATCGACTGAACAGCCGACCATAGTAGAGCGCCCCCGCAGCATCAATGCGCGATCCGGTAGACCGGCGCAGGAACTTCTCCGTTTCGCCGGGATAGCGGGCCCAGCGAGCGAAGATTCGGGAGACAAAAGGGTTTGTAAACAACATCTTGGCAAGCTGTGGGAACAGTTTCGCAGCCAGCCCCGGAAAGGGCATCAGCGCCGGGTTCAATCCAACAAGTGGGATTTTCCAACATTTGTCCAACATCAACTGAATGCCGATTGCCGCTCCCGCCGAATGGCCCACAATAAGCGCGGGAGATGCTTCCAATTCTTCCACCAGCACACCGATCGAGGCCGCCATTTTCGGCAACGAAACCTGCCGCGCCGTGGTCGGCCGGGTAAAACCATGACCGGGCAGATCCATCGCGATCACATCATAATCCTTGGCCAGCAGCGGCATGATATCCCGCCAGCTATGGGTTGCCGCACCGGTACCGTGCAACAGCAGGCAGACCGGCGCGCCCGGCTTCTTGGGTCCCATCCGCTGCACATGCCATTTGTAGTGATCCGCTTCGACAAACTGGCTGGCCTGATGGTTGGGCCAGTCCTGTCCCTCGATCGCCCACTCCGGATAGCGCCGGGTCATGCCGCCGTCTCCTTGCCAACGCTCTCGATCGCCGCAACCATCGCCGCGCTCTGGGCTCTCGGCAGTGGCAGATATCTGCCGCGCAATGCCGCTGCCAGCTCAGCCGCCTCCGGGCGCGGGCGCGGTGAAATATCGATAACGATGCTGTTCAGCCCCAATGCGGCAATGCCTTTGGCAACCTCTTCCATCTCGGCTTTCGCTCCTTGCCGATTGGCCGTTCCATCCAGCATCACATTGCCCTTGCCGTCCGTCAGCATGGCAATGGTCGGCGTCTGCCCGCGTTTCCGCGCGGCTTCAGCCAATTGTCTTGCCGCGACAAGTCCCGCTGCCAGCGGCGTACCGCCACCGCCCGGCAAGGCATTGAGCGCCCGTCTTGCGCGGGTTAGCGAACGGGTTGACGGCAACAGCACCTCCGCTCCCTCCTTTCGGAACGCGACCAGCGCCACCTGAGAGCGCTTGACATAGGCTTCCGCCAGCATCAGCTCCACCGCACCCTTGGCCTCTGCCAGCCGCGACAAGGCCGAGGATCCCGATGCATCGACGGCGAAGATAGTGAGACTTTCCTGCCGATCCTCATAATGATGGACCCGCAGGTCCGCTTTTCGAATATGGATTTTTCCGGGATCGGTATTGCCGCTCTCCCGGCGCCGGATAGTCTGCCACGGCGCGGCGGTGCGCAGCGTATCGATCAGGGCCAGTCTTTTGCCATTTCCGGGAACACCGGGTCGCGTGCCTTTCGGACGCCCTCTCTTCGTCGACTGCTGCTTGCTGCCGGCACGCCCGCCCTGCCCCTTGCCGGAAGGCCGGACCTTCCCCTCGATCTGGTCAAGAATATGCGGCGGGATGGAAGCAGCGGCTGCATCAAGCAGCAAATCCTCCAGCCTGACATCCTCGATATTCTGCTGATCCTCGCTTTCCTCTGATTCTTGATCGGGCGGATTCGGCTCCTGTTCCTGGGGCTGAGATGACTCTTCCTGCTGCGGAAATTGGCTTGCGCGCGGCCCCAGCACCAACCGCACCGCAATTTGCAGATCTTCATCATCAATCCGGTCACGGCCAGCCATAGCGGCATGCAGCGTTGCGCATCGCTCGGCAAACAATAGTGGCCGTACCGAATGAATACCAAAAGCCGCTGCCGTTGCCGCTAAAGACGCGCGCCTTTTCTTGGTCATCGAACGCACGTTGGTCGCGGCAGACGCCCCCAGAAAATTTTGCGTCGCCACGGCCGCCAGGTCCCGCGCACCAGTAAGGTCGCAGTGAAATGCAATGCGCTCCATCAGAACAGCAGGCGGTGCCTCGTCGCTCTCCATCCCGTCATCGAGCAGGATGATCGCAAGTTCACCTATATCCATCGCCTGCGCGATATGAGCAGCAATATTCTCGTCGATCCGTTCTGCCATCGGAACCAAGAGAAACCCCTTTTGCGCGGTCTCCAGTAAACCGGGGCGCCAAACCGATCTGCCGCCCTGCAAGGTGGCCGCAAGATCAATCCCGCCGAGCAGGCGTTCGGCATCGACATTATTCGGAACTTTGAGAACCGGCCCCAGCGGTTCGAGTGCGCTGATCAGTTTTTCAACCAGCGCATCGCGAACGGGACCAAAACCACGCAAACATATCCCGGACAAACCAAAGGGATTTTGCGCGAAGAACCGTGCCGCTAGCAGGCAATCGGCCAGAGAAGATTCGGTTGGCGCCGTTTCCTGTTCAGCGCCCGTGTTCAACCGAACGACTCCTCCAGCGCCCGCTCGATCCGCACCGTCGACCCGGTTTCATCCAGCACATCCCGGCGCAACCGATGGCGCAGCGAAAGCGGTGCCATGGCTTTCAAATGATCCAGCGTCACCGCAGCATCGCCTTGCAGAGCAGCATAGGCTCTCGCACCCCGCATCAAGGTCAATTCGCCACGGAGGCCGTCCGCCCCGACCGCCTTGCACAAGGCCGCCGTGTCGCGCAAAATCTTTGCCGGTGTTTTGACTTTCGGCAGAGCCTTTTTCGCACGATCAATCTGACGCAGAACCTTGGCGTCCTCGCTCTTCCACTTGGCGGCAAATTTTTCCGCGTCCCGTTCCTGCGCATCGCAGCGCCGCATGATCTCGACCCGCTGGTCGATATCATCCGGCGTCTTCACCTCAACCGACAGACCAAAGCGGTCCAGCAATTGCGGGCGCAGTTCGCCCTCTTCCGGATTGCCGCTGCCAATCAATACAAAGCGCGCTGGATGGCGGATGCTCAGCCCGTCGCGCTCGACCAGATTTTCACCCGATGCTGCGACATCGAGCAGCAGGTCGACGACATGATCTTCCAGCAAGTTGATCTCGTCGATATAGAGAAAGCCGCGATGCGCCTTGGCCAGCAGACCCGGCTCGAAATGCTTTTCACCATGCGCCAGCGCCTTTTCCAGATCGAGCGTGCCGACAACCCGATCCTCTGTTGAACCGAGCGGAAGATCGACAAACGGCACAGCCATTTTGCGCACCCGTTTGCTGGTGCAGGGGTCGGGACAATTATCGCGTTTTTCGGGATCGCAATGAAAGCGACAACCCTCGACCACCCTGATTTGCGGCAAGGTCGCGGCGAGTGCCCGCGCAGCTGTAGACTTGCCGGTCCCGCGATCGCCGAAGATCATCACCCCACCAATCCGGGCATCGACAGCCGCGACCAGCAACGCCAGCTTCATCTCTTCCTGACCGACGATCGCGCTAAAGGGAAAACCACTCATTGCAATACCTTATCACAAGCCTTGCAGGCTGCAAGAAGAGTTGGCGACGAAGCGCAGAGCCGTAGCGGGCGATAGTTGAGTAAAAGAAACTCTCAATGACTCCCGCCTTCATCTCAAAGCCCCAGCAGCAGCGATGTCCGGCCGGGACAGCCGATACCGCCGTATTTTCGCGCAGTTTTGCGCGCATCCCCTTGATACAAGTCAGGGAGTTAGTGAACCAGTTCTCGATCAAATACGCTGACCGGATCCCAATCGCGGATTATCCGCTGCATAGCGCTGCGGTTCGACAAGACAGGAATCATGATCTTCATCCTTCTGAGATGTCCGACCATTTGGCACCGGAACCCGCAAGCTATTTTGGAAATATCCCGTGCCATTAATGCGCGCGAACGGAATGTTCGATGAAGTACGGGACATATGCCGCGCCGCTTCCGTTTCAGTCAGGAGCGCCTCGATCTATCCATGGGAAACGAAGCCCGGCCGATCTGGAAATCAATGATCACGGCAATATTTTCCCCGCCAATCACGAACCGTTTAGCGGATGGACAGAAAACTCGCGATCACCCAAATCGTCGTTCTTCGGGGGTGCTCAAATCGACAAAGCAACCAAAAATACCCAAGACATCGCCATTCCCGTTGAACTGGCAAGTACCCCTCGACAAGACGGGCAGTTCATTGCCATTTTCAGTCAATATCCTTGCGCGAAATTCGAAATCCATCCCCTCGTCGAGCGCGCGAGAAACGGCATCCTGAACCATCGGACGATCTTCTGGATGATAATATTGGATGGCATTCTCCAGCACCGGCTGCCCTCGAGAATGGCAACGTTCGTGCATGTCGAACACATAATCTGACCATTCCACAAGATTGGTTTTTGCATCTACATGCCACGATCCAAAGCGGCCAACGTCCTCTGAAAGTTCCAGCGTCAGTTGACAACGGTCAAGCTCTCTTCTGGCTGCCTGCAAGTCGGACCGCACTGCCTGCAGTCGCAAAATCAAATATAATGTCACAACCAACAGGACAAATGCCAATATATAAGAAAGATAGCTCGATACCATGCTCGCCGTTACTTCCCTAGTTTTCTATGGAAACTTTCTGCCTGTAACATGACTATATCATATTTGGTGTAGCCAACAAAACAGGATGGTGCATTTTTTACTCATTCTAGCCGGGAAATCTTTGGCAAGTCCAAGCCCTGCGGTGTAAAATGAACTGGTTCGGAACTCTACCCGCCGGGCAACGTCTCCCGGCCAACCTTGGTCTATCCCGGATATCGGGATGGTTTCAGAAAGTTGGCTTGGGAATTCGAGGCGTTCAAGGCTAGCGGACTTGTCCCGTTTCCGTGATCCAGTGACTGGGAAGCGGAGATAACCGTTCCATAATGCGCTATATTTGTCTGGATTTAGGGCAGGAAAAGCCGAGCGACAGACGATCCTGAGAAGCGTTACAAAACGGCCGGCGGATGATTCCGATCATGGCCAATCAACCTTCTGCATCGCGCCGAGCTCCTGCCGCGATACAAAGGAGCTGCGCTGCTCAGTCTCCCTGCTGTTCTTTAGCTGCGGCGCGTTCTTCGTCAAAGGCGCGGAGTACAATCGTTCCTATGGAGAGCTCGACATTCTCCGCATTTCTTATGCTCACCCTGTAGAAAAACTTCGACGTCGCTTTGAACTGCGTCAATGCCTCGGTCGCCGAATGCAACGTGTCGATCAATATCTCTTTCCCAAGATCATCATGCCCGATGACTTGATAAGGAAGGCAATCTATCGCCGGATCGACCTTGCGAGCCATTTCGGATCCGTCGTTCAGAACCGCCAGCTCACCTGTGTCTACTTTGCCTGCACGGTAGAAAGTCGACAACCATACCATCAGATCATCAAGCGGAAGCCTCTCCGAGAATGCGATCCCAACGCGTTGGCCAGACTGCCACCGAACGACACCCTTAATTTCCAACAGCTCCGGCACCGAAAGCCTTAGGCTTTTACCGTCCTCGAAGGTGAAGTCTGTCGATATGCAGATACCGGAAGGAGATATATCGCAGATATTGGCATGGATGAGCCGAGAACCATGATACACATTTATCGGATGCTTCATCTCGATACGCGGTAAGCGCGACACCCGGCCTTGCTTGGCACTATTTGGCTTCGCCAAAACCTTGGCAATATCAATCGGGCTGCAGAACTCAATGCCAGCCAGCGCATCTTTACGCCAGCGAACCATGCCGGTGAGTTCCTGGTCTTCAGTCAAAAGCGCCGACACCTTGTCACCGAGTTCAAAGTTCGGATGTATTTCCACCATCATTCCGGTTGTCGAAAGATTCTTGATAAATCCCCAACCTTCGCCAGATTCTGCTTTGATCTTCGCAAGTCTGAGCATCGCGATATGGCGGTTTTGCTTTCTCCGATCGTGACCAGCCGTGACATTGTCCGATTCCGCAGCGGAGGGATTGTCAGATTCAATCATATCTTTCATCTACTTGACCTCCATTTGATAAGAGAAAGAAAATCGTTCTGCTTCATCGTTGGTAGCAACTTGATATCGCCTCGCTGTCTCAATTCCCTCAATGTCGGGAGCAAACAGCCAACAGCCCAAATCCGCTCCACCATCCAAAATCAGGGCCTCATATTTTTGCATGATACATCCCCGAAGATTTCTACAAAACCGAATTCTAATAAAACGTTAAGAATAGTTTGTTTCCAGGCTGGCCCACCTGTATTATCTTGGAAATCTCTCATACGCTTTTCAACGTGATCAATCGGCAAGCGTGGAACCCACCGGCGATTCGGTTTGAGGCGCTGCCAACTCGATATTCAAAAAGAGGAAAATGGTGGCATACAAATTCAGTCGAAACCGATCTGAGAGACTTCTCACCCGACGATTTTACCATATCTGACTGCATCACTCATCTCACAACTAACATACAAGCGGGGTCGCTTCAGCCTTGCTCCTCCGTTGAAACCAATAAGAAAACTATTGGCTGCAACAGCAATTGTCGGTGCGCTATCGACCAGAATATCGCACCGATCCAGCACGCCGGTGGCTTTCAATAGATCGCCACAGCCCAGAGCCGAATTACCCCGCTTGCTTCATATGTATGACGCCAGAAAGATACAAAAGGCAGTTAGACACGGCGATTGTTACAGTGTGTTACGGTAGCATCCTCATAACAAACTGTATTTAAATACTTTTTATGAAGGGCGTCGCAATGCGGACACGCGGGATTAACGGTTCATAAATCGTAGTTAATAAAATATGCGCATTTTTTTAACACGCCGAAGGCAATAGCGACGACAGGAACCACCCCCTGTCGCTGCCACGGTCGACGAAACCGTGATCTCATTATGCTATAATGCCGACTGCTTCTGGCAAAACAATAAACGAGCATCGCGCATCACCGGATCGCTAGATTTGCTTTGGTACAATATCGGACCAACGATAATCTAAACAATCGCAGGCAAACTACCAAAGCCCGCACAAACCCGACCACCGGCTACGCTCCCGTTCGATTTCAACGCCTGCAAGCGATTGCGGCCAGAACCGACTCAGCAAATTTGTGCAACGTATCATCGCGCGCACCCATGATGATGATACGATCACCAGACTGGGCCAACTCGACCATCCTGTCACCACAGGCGCTTCTCTCCGCAATATACTCAGCATTGCAGCCGGCAGATGTTATCGCCGCCACGATGGTGTCGCTGCCGGTTGATCGATCGACTGTTCCCCCGAAATAGACTGGATCACATAATATCAGAAGGTCTTCTTGGCAGAGATTTTCCTGAAAAACGGCTGCAAGTTCCGCCCCCATCTTTTTAATGGGCCCGAAACCGTGCGGCTGAAAAAAGGCGATGACCCGACCAGGAAATGCCTTCAAAGTTCGCAGTGTCGCTGCGATCTTATCCGGATTGTGGCCGAAATCATCGATTACGGTGACATTTTTTGCGGTTCCCACAATGTCAAACCGCCGGGCCAGACCGACAAAGGATTCGATCGCCGATATCGCTTTCACAATCGGCACGTCGAGCGCACAGCAGGCCGCAATCGCAGCCAGAGCATTGGCAATATTATGCCTCCCTGGCACTTGCAGCGAAATCGGATAGTCGCGGTCCTGCATTCGCAGCGTAAAACGGCTGCCCAGAGCCTTCTCTTCAACCTCCAGAGCGCGGAAATCCGCACCGTCAAGAAAACCAAAGCTGCTTGTTTGGGGCAACTTCAGCGACCCAACGAGAGCGCGCGTCTCCCTGTCATCACGATTCCAGACCACATGCTTCGATTTCGCGACAAAGTCGCCAAACAGTTTTCTTAGTTCCTCCAGACTCTTGTGATCCAGACTGACATTGTTGAGCACCGCTATTTGAGGATTGAACAGCGCAATCGAACCATCGCTCTCGTCAACTTCGCTGACCATTATTTCGCTGTTTCCGACCCGCGAGCTTGCAAATGGAGTGTCCGCATCAACAAAATTCTTCATGACCGCACCGTTCATGATCGTCGGATCACATCCTGCTTCAGTGAGGATCCATCCGATCATTCCGGTCACAGTTGATTTTCCGCTGGTTCCTCCGACGGCAATACTGTCGCGAACGGCATTGAAATGTTCTGCCAGGAGTTCAGCCCTGGTCATCCGCTTGCACCCCAATGAGGCCGCTCGCGCCACGTCGGGCACGGTGTCTTCAATAGCCGCCGAAGCGATTAATATCTGGTTGCTATCGACCAGGCCGCTGCCATCCTGCTGAAAAAGCTGGATACCCCGATCCTGTAACCACCGAAATTTTTCGGCCAAACGTCCCTGATCCAAAGCCCGGTCAGACCCAGAAACACGCGCACCTGCCGCTTTTACGATCATCGCAAGGGGCAACATTCCGGAACCGCCAATGCCGCAGAAATAATAGGATTTGTCTTTGCTCATTTTTTCGCGCTATTGCTTCTCAATCTGTTTGGCAATGGCGCAAGGGACAAAATCCATCTCCTCACCCGTCCGCATCGGTATATGTGCGCCATCGACGCCATTTGCACAAGAAGCCGCGGATCGTGTTTCCGCGCTTGCAGCCCGAACCCATCCCCTAGCCGAATTGCTTTTTGACGATCAGTGCTTCTTTGTTTCCGGCCATTTTGCAGGCACCGACGAACAACGGACCGATAGTTTTGTAGCGTTGGCCAACGATCCGAATATCGACGCCATTTGGTTTGCCCGCGGCGGATATGGAGCCGCACGCATTGCGGATGTGGCCGTCGGACGGCTGAACGAAGCAGCCAGAGCAAAAACATATGTGGGATATAGCGACGCAGGAAACCTGTTAGGCACACTATATCGTGCAGGGCTCGGCAAGGTCGTTCATGGTCCCATGCCTTCCGACATCGCGCGGCCAAACGGCGAGCTGGCAGTCTCTAGAGCGCTCGATTGGATGGTCGACGGGCAACAGAGCGTTCTGGAACCAGGAATGGCGGCCGGAGAAAAATACGCCGCGTTCAATCTCATGACGCTCGCCATGATGACCGGTACCAAACTGATGCCGGACTTGCGAGATCATATTCTCATTGTCGAAGAGATATCGGAATATCTCTACGCCTTTGATCGCGCGATGTTTCATCTGTGCAGCAATCTCGCCACGCACGGACTCAAGGGTATAAAATTGGGTGCAGTGGGCGATGTTCCAGAGAATGACCGGCCGTTTGGCGAAAGTCCGGAAGAAATCACCCAGCGCTGGTGTAAAATCAATTCAATCGCTTATCTGGGCAGAGCTGCAATCGGGCATGACGTCGACAACAGAATAGTACCGTTTGGAAGATTGGGACCTTGATCACTGATTCTATGGCGGGCTATTGGCCTTGCTGATTGTTTTCTGTCACCAAGTGGTTTTAGGCTACCGACTGGAACGCGTTGTCCGATCCCCGGAAGCAGGCGTGTAACCGCCAAGTGAATATCAACAACCATCTGAAAATAAATGATAAACCTACCCCTATCGAGAAACCTGGATGGGTTTGCTTCGATTTCCCATACTGATGAGCAATAGTCGAACCGTACAGACAATTGAATGTAAAGAATAGATCGTCTAGGTCGATCAGGTCCAAACTTGACCTTAGCCAATCAACCCGCCAAAAGCGCCGATGGCTCGCTTTTGGAAACATCTTTTTTAGAGGTAATTTAATGAAAATAGCAATGATTGGCTCCGGTTATGTGGGCTTGGTTTCTGGCGCGTGTTTCGCTGATTTTGGTCATAATGTGGTTTGCATCGATAAAGACGCCACTAAAATATCAAACCTCGACAACAATATCATGCCAATTTACGAACCGGGGCTGGCTGATTTGGTCAAACGGAACGTTGATGCAAGGCGCTTGGCTTTTTCTACGAATCTCCCTGAGTCTGTAAGGGATTGCGACGCGATCTTCATCGCTGTCGGCACTCCATCGCGAAGGGGCGATGGCCACGCTGATCTGAGCTATGTGTACGCGGCAACTGAAGAAATTGCCAATTCAATTTCTAAACCAACAGTGGTCGTCACAAAGTCGACCGTTCCCGTTGGTACAGGCGACGAAGTAGAAATAATACTCGGGAAACATCAACCTCGCGAACTCTTCTCAGTGGTTTCCAATCCTGAGTTTTTGCGTGAAGGCGCAGCAATCTCGGATTTCAAACGCCCCGACCGTATCGTTATCGGGACAGAGGACGAATGGGCGAAGAATGTGATGAGTGAAATTTATCGCCCGCTTTTCCTCAATCAATCGCCGATATTGTTTACTGGTCGGCGTACTGCAGAATTGACAAAATACGCGGCCAACGCTTTTCTTGCGACAAAAATTACTTTTATCAACGAGATAGCTGATCTTTGTGAAAAGGTTGGCGCGGACGTTCAGGAAGTATCCAGAGGGATTGGACTTGATAACCGTATCGGTTCAAAATTTCTCCACGCCGGTCCGGGGTATGGTGGCAGCTGTTTTCCAAAGGACACCCTGGCTTTAATGAAGACAGCACAAGATAACGACAGCCCGGTTCGCATCGTCGAAGCAGTTGTGCAAATTAACGATCAGCGTAAAAGAGCCATGGGGCGCAAGGTCATCCACGCTCTTGATGGAGACGCGCGGGGCAAACGAGTTGCTTTGCTCGGACTGACGTTCAAACCCAACACCGACGACATGAGAGATGCGCCTTCGATCGCCATCGCACAAACGTTAATCGACGCCGGAGCGGAAGTTACAGCCTATGATCCCGAAGGAATGGAAATCGCAAAAGAGCTTATGCCTTCGGTGCAGATGGCGGATAGCAGCTATAGCGCTGCCGACGATACAGATGCAATCGTCATCGTTACAGAATGGGATGCATTTCGCGCGCTAGATTTGGCAAAACTCGCAGAAGTCATGAAAGGCAATGTGCTGGTGGACTTGAGAAACATCTACAATCCAACGGAGGTTACGCAGGCCGGCTTAATGTATACGAGCATCGGCAGGAACCGGTGACGGCACCATAAGAACATGAAACTAAATAGAAAGTTTGTAGCAAAACCTTGGGGTCAGCCTTTATTACCCGACATTTTTGGTGATCGAACAGAAGATAAAACGGGCGAGGTATGGTTTGAAGCCCCTAAGGGGATATCGCTGCAATTGATGGTGAAATATCTGTTTACGAGTGAGCGACTCTCGGTCCAGGTTCATCCCAATGACCGTCAGGCGCGAAGACTTGGCTTCCCTCATGGTAAAGAAGAATGCTGGCTCATTTTGGACGCGGAGCCGGACGCCGTCGTAGGCCTCGGATTGAAAAAAACCGTTAGCGCTACCAAACTGAAAGCCGCCGCGATGGTGGGAGAAATAGAACAGCTTATCGACTGGAAACCGGTCAAGGCAGGTGACTTTATTTACGTACCACCGGGGACAATCCATGCCATTGGAGCCGGAATCTCGCTGGTCGAAATCCAGCAGAATGTCGATATTACGTACCGTATCTACGATTATGGACGTCCTCGTGAGCTCCATCTGGACGATGCATTAGCTGTCGCGAAACTGAAACCCTATGAAATGAAATACTGGACTGAAGTTCCTGCGGACCAGTCGGTTAGCCTGTCCACTTCCCGTCCGTTTGGACTGTTTCAGATCGTCGGTACCAATGACGAGATCCTGTCACAACAGAGCGGAAGCAAGGAATGGCAAGTCGTTCCGCTGGAAGGCGAAGTTGAAGTCCGTGGCGAAATAGTAAAGGCTGGTCAGTGCGGTATTTGTCCACGGCTGTCAGATATTGATCTCACCAAAAACGGCAAATCACTCATTGCTTGTGCGATGGCATGAAAGGTTGACCATAACGCAAACTAACCAGATCACACCCGTCATCCTTTCAGGGGGCTCCGGAACGCGATTGTGGCCGCTTTCGACGCCCGAAAAGCCCAAACAATTCCTGAACCTGATGGGACCGCTCAGCATGTTCCAACTGACACTGCAACGCTGCTCGGACAAAACTATATATAGAAATCCGGTCATTGTGGGCTCTGCAAATCATGTACAAATGATGCAGGATCAGATGGATGAAGTCGGCGCGACACCGCACACCGTGCTTTTGGAGCCCTGCGCTCGCAATACTGCTCCTGCTATTGCGCTTGCTGCGCTTGCCGCTACGAACCCTACTGATCTCTTATTGGTGATGCCAAGCGACCATATCATCAAAAATATTCCGGAATTTCAAAAAGCGGTGCTGGAATCGACTTCCGTGGCGCAGTCTGGCTGGTTGGTGACATTTGGGATCCAGCCGACCGAACCGGCAACCGGTTACGGGTATATCCAACAGGGCGAACCACTTGCTTCAAGCCCCAGAAGTCTTTCGGCCAAGCGATTTGTTGAAAAGCCGAACCAGGAAAATGCCGAAAAAATGCTCGCGGATGGTGGGTATAGCTGGAATGCTGGAATCTTTTTGTTCCGAGCCGACACCTATTTGTCTGCGATGGCGGAATTTGCCCCCGAAATGCTCGAGGCGTGTCACTCAGCAATGAACAGCCAGCGAACAGAACAAGAGCTTTGTTTTCCGGACTCCCAAGCTTTTGCCTCGGCACCTTCTGACTCGATCGATTATGCGATAATGGAAAAGGCCAAAAAAGTCGCTGTGACACCCGTCAACCCTGGATGGTCCGATGTTGGAAGCTGGGATTCTCTTTACGAAATATCCGCCAAGGATGATCAGTCCAATGCCACATTCGGCAAAACCGCGACGATCGCTTCATCCAATAACTTGATCCATAGCCTGAAGCTTGAAGTCGCGGTACTGGGGGTAGAAAATCTTATCGTCGTCACCCATGACAACAAAGTCATGATCCTGCCGCGCGGACAATCGCAAGAAGTAATAAAATTGGCGCAGAGCCTTCAGGAAGATTAGCGGTTTCGCGCGCTCCACTGGCGGGCCTGCCGAGGCCAACACAGCCGCCAAAACCCTTGGCCAGTGGTACAGTAACGAACGACGACCCAAAAGCGAAAAACTAACTGCATGCCGGCACTCCCTTAAATGTGCCGGGTGTAGCGGATTCAGGCCCGTTGACAGTTCCAGCCATTTCTTGATGGGATACCCATCCAATGCATGGCGCTTCGGCTAAAATAACGGAACGACTGGCGAGCCTGCCAGCGATATGATTATCAAAATTTTAGCCAAAACTTATTAGGCAGGCCGAATGACGAAAGAAATGACAATAAGACCAAAAGTGCTGACTATCTTTGGCACGCGGCCGGAAGCCATCAAGCTTTTTCCCGTTGTTCAGGCTCTGTCCAAGAGCAACGCTGTCGACGCGCTGAGCTGCGTGACAGCTCAGCACAGGGAAATGCTCGACCAAGTCTTGCAAATCGCCGACATCCAGCCTGATTTTGACCTGGATCTGATGAAGGCCAACCAGAATCTTGATGATCTGACCGCCCGCCTTTTGTCCGGCATCGGCAAGACGCTGGATGAAACACAACCTCAGCGTGTGGTCGTACAGGGGGATACCGCTACGGCAATGTGCGGTGCTTTGGCAGCCTATTACCGCCAGATTCCGGTCAGCCATGTGGAAGCTGGCCTCCGTAGCTATAATATTTACCACCCTTGGCCGGAGGAAGTGAACCGCAAAATTATCGGCACAATCGCAGATCAGCATTTTGCACCAACACAAACGGCGGCGGATGCGCTTAAAAAGGAAAATATCCCGGCAGACCAAATCTATATCACCGGCAATACGGTGATCGACGCCCTGCTCATCACAGCAAATAAAACAAGTGCTGCGAGCAGCGTGGACAACAATCTGGCAAATCTCTACGAGAAGTTCAGCGGTCGCAAAATCATTGGGGTTACGAGCCACAGACGCGAAAATCTTGGTAATGGACTGACCAATATCGCAAGCGCCCTTCAGACCCTGGCATCTCGGGATGACGTTGCACTGATTTTTCCTGTGCACCTCAATCCCAAAGTTAGGGCCATCATGCAGGATGCGTTGGGCGATATGGACAATGTCGCAATGATTGAACCGCTGGACTATCCCAATTTCGTAAGCTTGCTCAATCATTGCCATTTCATGATGACGGACAGCGGTGGTGTTCAGGAAGAGGCGCCGGCGCTTGGCAAACCGGTGCTTGTTATGCGGGATACGACCGAACGCCCGGAAGGCGTGGCTGCCGGAACCGCAAAACTCGTCGGCACGGATAAAAGCGTAATGCTCGCGGAAGCCAACAGACTTTTGGACGATGAAAGTCATTATCTCGAGATGGCGCGGGCCCACAATCCCTTCGGCGATGGCAAAGCAAGTGATAGAATAGCCGATATTATCGAGAAAAGCCTGATCGCCTAAATTTTGCGTACAAACTATCGCATTACCAGAATGTTTACCTTGAGCGACTAGATCAACTGCAGAGAAACCGCGCTCAAACGGCGCACTGCGGAGTAGCTTCATCCATGTTGTCAGAAGAAAAACCAAGCGTTTGCGTTATCGGGCTCGGCTATATTGGCTTGCCTACGGCCGCCGTAATTGCGCGGTCGGGCTGCGAGGTTCTCGGCATCGACGTTAACGACAAGGTCGTTGATACCATCAATTCCGGCAATATTCATATCGAGGAAGTCGACTTGGATGGGCTGGTGCAAGGGGTTGTTTCCCGTGGCACCCTTCGCGCGTCGCTCATGATCGAACCTGCAGATGTTTTCGTGATTGCGGTCCCGACGCCATTCGGGGAAAACCACATTCCCGACACAAGCTATGTCATGGAAGCGGCTACGAATATTGCCGCTGCGCTGAAAGCGGGCGACACGATCATTCTCGAATCGACTTGTCCGGTCGGCACCACCGAGAAAATGCGGGATTTAATTGCCAAACTGCGTCCCGACCTGCGGGTACCAGGACGGGTTAATGAGATTCCGGATATCGCCATAGCTTATTGTCCAGAACGCGTGCTACCCGGCAGAATTCTTGAAGAACTGGTTCAGAATGACCGCAGCATTGGCGGCATTACCCCGCGTTGCGCGCGCAAGGCGCTCGGCTTTTACCGCCGCTTTGTTCGTGGAGAGCTCGTGACAACATCTGCGCGCGCTGCAGAAATGACAAAATTGGTCGAGAACAGTTATCGCGACGTCAATATCGCGTTCGCCAACGAGCTTTCCATTATCGCCGATCATATGGAGCTCGATGTCTGGGAAGTCATCCGCCTCGCCAACCGTCACCCGCGCGTCAATATCCTGCAGCCCGGCCCAGGAGTCGGTGGGCATTGCATCGCGGTTGACCCATGGTTCATCATTCACAGCGCACCTGAACAATCGCCCCTCATTCGCATCGCCCGCGAAGTGAATGACGGGAAAACCGGGCATGTGCTGGAACAGGCTTCGCTACTCATCGATGAATTGCCCGGCGTTTCAATCGCTTGTTTTGGTCTGGCTTTCAAAGCCAATATCGACGATTTCCGCGAAAGCCCTGCCCTCAAGATCGCGACGAAACTCGCACGTCGCTATGGCGGAAGAATAAAAATCGTTGAACCCTATGCCAGCGAACTGCCAGCGGTCTTCGACGGCACAGGCGCGGAACTGATCGACATCGATCAAGCTCTGGAAACCTGTCCTATCATGATCACCCTGACCGATCACGACATGTTCAAGTCAATCCCTCTCGATGAACGCGCGGGCAAGGTGGTTTATGACACGCGGGGGATCTGGCCAGATCAGCCTGACAACCGCCAAACAGTCAGCGAAATGAGACTGGCTAGCTAGATAAGTATAGCTCGCGCCTTTATATGATTTGCGGTTTTCCCGTTCCTACCTTTGGGTCTTAACGACATTATGGGCGCCAGACTATGCCTTTCGCTCGGGAACCCCGGTCGAGATCGGTAGAGCTAGGAAAATCATCGAGACTGCGATCGGATAGGCGTAGAAGAACAAGCCATCGATCAATGAAAAAACACACATCGTAGCGAAACCCATTGCGGACAAAAGCTTCACATAGGGTGGCGACTTTGCTTTGAAAAAAGCCATGTGGATTAGCAGCGCGATCATTGCCAAAAACGCCCCCCCACCAATTATTCCCCAGTCGAACAGAAACTGTAAAATGCTTTCATGGGGATGCTTGTAAATTCCACCAGCATTGGCGCTGATAAATTGAAATTGAAGACTGCCATGACCAAGCAATGGCCGCTGCCAGATCAGATCCACAGTCTCTATCCAAAAATTCAACCGTCCGCTCGAGAAAGCGGTCGGGTCCGTGCTCCCATTCCAGAACCGCTGGAGCGCACCAAAGGCACCATGCTGCGGCAGGGGTGCCAATAGCGATAAGGCAGCTCCTGCCGTTCCGGCGACACCCGCACGGCTAACAAACCGGACGGACCGCATTGCCGGAAAGCAAATCATGCAAATCATGACTGCAGTAAGAATTCCAAAGACCGGCCCCCTCGAACCCAACCACAGCATTAGTGCCGAATTGATGGTCAAGAGTATGAGATGTGTTTTCTCCAATTCTCCCGGTTTGGCGGCCAAATGCGCCAAGCTGATCGCTATGGCTGGCGCAAATATATAACCCGTGTGCCTTATGTGAGCAAAGGCCGGTAAAAAAGAAACCCAATCCACATCGCCATCAAGCCCCTTAACATTGGCAAAGAGGTAAATGGTGAATCCAGCAGCGGCTGAGGCGAGTGGTAGCATGAAGGCAAGCTTTTCTAGACGCAGCTGCTCCAAACCAGCCTGTCTGATCAAATATACAACAGCTGCAAACGTCATCGCATGCACAAGCCAAAATCCTGCGCCCAAAATCGCGACCGGCGGATTGGCATCCGCAAGAATGGTTGCACTGAAAAGGACCGACAACCACAGACCAAGAATGATTTTGGCAGATACTGACAGCTTCCTGCAAGATTGAACCAAATTTAGCCCCATGGCCAAAGCAACGATACATATGGCGATTTCCGCATAGAGCGCAGGTAGAAAAAACAAGCGGGCTACCGTTTGCCAATCCGAGAAGTTTCCGTTCCAGGACGTCAGGAAAATCACACTGATTAAGGGAGACAGAAAAATCGCTGCGATAGACAGAAACGCCGCTCTAGAGGATATTCCATATCCAATCGGCTTCGTGGGCAACGTGTTGCTATTGATCAAGTTTCGGAACTCCCACAAAATCTGCCAGTCCTAAGAATTAGAAGGTACGTGTATCCAGTTATAGTTAACAAAACCGTACCAGTTGCCTTGCACCTGCAGAACGTTGCGGCGAACGAGGGTCCTCGAAGAATGGCGAGTGGAGTAATCGTTTGCCGCGCGCGCGATCCACATTGCGGACAAATCCTCCGATGGCGGCAAACAGCTTGCCCCTCGTGCTTCTTTGAATATAGAACCATAGCATGTCAGAAACACATTCCCGACCACGCCGATCCTGTCTGTACATGCCGGCATCCAACACCCGCGCGCTGGAAAAGGCAAAAACGCTTGCTGCGGACACGATCATCTTTGACCTGGAAGATGCTGTGGCACCGGATGCGAAGGAAGAAGCGCGGGCAAATGCCTGCGCTGCCTTGCAATCCGGCGACTATGGCAACCGGGAGCTGGTCGTTCGCATCAATGCAATGGATACGCCCTGGTTTGCCGAGGATCTCAAACAGGCCTGCCTCGCTCAAGCAAGTGCCATATTGGTGCCCAAGATATTGAATGCGAACGACCTCATCCAGATCACCGATTTCATGGAGGATCTCGATGCCAGCCTCGGTACAAAGCTCTGGGCGATGATCGAAATGCCTGAGGCCATCCTGAAGCTCGGCGAGATTGCCGCGCTTGGTCGGCAACAAAGACTGACAACCTTCGTGATGGGCTTCAACGATCTCGCAAAAGAAATGCGAGCCGATCATGATCGCTCAATTTTCCGCTCGGTGATGACTCAAACCGTCATCGCAGCGCGCGCCTATGGTGTCAATGTGATCGACAGCGTGTACAATGACTTCAGCGATCCGGACGGCCTTGTAGAAGAATGCAAGGAAGCAAAAACGCTCGGATTTGATGGCAAGACCCTGATTCATCCCGTGCAAATCGAGACTGCCAATCAAGTTTTCGCGCCGAGCACCAGCGAAATCGAGACCGCGAAATCGATCATCAAAGCTTTTGAAGATCCGGTCAATGCCGGCAAGGGCGTGATCGTTGTTGATGGGAAAATGACTGAGCTTTTGCACCTGAAGCAGGCACGGCAGCTAGTTGCAAAGGCCGACGCGATCGCTGCAATGGCTGAATAGTGGTTCGCTCTCGACAAACCGCCAAAAAACCGGTTTAAGCGGTCAATTGAAATTGACATTTGACGGGGCCTGACCGCCCTGCACGTGGGAGAGCAACAATGGAAGCCTTGGAAGCAGCCGCTGGCGAAGTCAGCAAAGACCAGATCATGAAGCTTTTTCAGGCGCAGCGCGACGCCTTTCATGCAGAATTGCCGGTCAGCTACGATGATCGGATGGATCGGATCAACCGAACAGCACAATTGGTCATCGATCATAAGGACGCACTGTGCGAGGCCGTGTCCAACGACTTCGGGCACCGCAGCGCTGTGCAGACGGTGATGACCGATCTGATGTCAGTCGTTGGTCATGCCAAGGACCACAAGAAGAATCTTAAAAAGTGGATGCGGCGTGAAAAGCGCAAGATAGATTTTCCACTGAACCTGCTCGGCGCGAGTGGCCAGGTCGAATATCAACCAAAAGGCGTGGTTGGAGTCATCGCCCCATGGAATTTCCCGATCAATCTGGCGTTTGATCCCGCTATCGGGGCTTTTGGCGCCGGTAACAGAGTGATGATCAAGTTTTCTGAATTCTGCCCTGAAACCGGCGAACTGGTCAAAAAGCTGGTTGCTGAATATTTTGCGCCTGAGGAAATGACAGTGATCACCGGCGGTCCCGAGACCGGCAAATCCTTCTCGGAAATCCCCTGGGATCACCTGATCTTCACTGGCGCCGGCGGGATTGCCAAGCATGTCATGGCTGCGGCGGCCCAAAATCTAACTCCCGTCACATTGGAACTGGGTGGCAAGTCGCCAACGATCATCGGGCCGGATGCCGATGTCCAAAAAGCAACCCAGCGCATCGCCATGGGCAAGATGATGAATGCCGGCCAGATCTGCTTGGCACCCGATTATCTGCTGGTCCCGCAGGACAAGGAAGACGCTGTCGTTTCCGGCATCAGCTCAAATGTCGCAGAACAATATCCGACCCTGATCGCCAATGATGATTATGCGTCGGTGATCAACGCTCGGCACAAGGAACGGCTGCAGGGTTTGATCGACGATGCGTTGGCAAAAGGTGCAAAACAGACGATCGTCAATCCGGGCGATGACGACTTTTCCAATACCAACAGCAACAAGATGCCTCTGACGGTGTTGCAAGATGTCAATGACGATATGCGAGTGATGCAGGAAGAAATCTTCGGCCCAATTCTGCCAGTCAAGACATATCGGAATCTCGACGAGGTGGTCGACTATGTGAACGATCACGACCGCCCGCTCGGCCTATATTATTTCGGCGAGACCGAAAGCGACAAACGCAAGATACTCGACAAGACAATATCGGGCGGCGTGACAGTGAATGATGTGATTTTTCATATTGCGCAGCATGACCTTCCCTTTGGCGGAATTGGACCGTCCGGCATGGGTGCTTACACCGGACATGCCGGGTTCAAGGAGTTCAGCCACGCAAAGGCGGTATACCGGCAACCCAAGATCAACATTGCTAAAATTGCTGGTTTCCTGCCGCCCTATGGCAAGGTTACCGAGAAGACAATGAAGCAGCAAATGAAACTCTAGCGTCAGGTATATATGGCAGAATTTCCGTTAGCGGGGCTGAAGGTCCTTGATTTTTCGCGTGTCGTGGCCGGGCCCTACGCTACCCGCATGCTGTCCGACCTTGGCGCTGATGTCCTCAAGGTCGAACCGCCGGAAGGAGATGTCACGCGCAAGCTCGCCAAGCGGGAAAGCGGGGTCAGCGGCAATTATCTGCAGCTCAATATCGGTAAGCGGAACATCTGCGTCGACCTGAAAGCGGATGGTGCCCAAAAGCTGATCCACCGATTGGCGGCAGAAGCCGATATAGTCGTCGAGAATTTCCGTCCTGGTGTCATGGACAAATTTGGCGTCGGCTGGGCTGACCTGTCACAAGTAAATCCGCGGCTGGTGATGCTCTCGATATCGGGCTACGGGCAAAATGGTCCGGAGCGCGCTCGAGCCGCCTACGCGCCAGTGCTGCACGCAGAAAGCGGACTGATTGCCCGGCAAGCCGAAATGAGCGGCGGACAACCGACCGATATACAGTTTGCCATGGCGGACAGTTACAGCTCGCTGCACGGCGTCATCGCGATCTTGTCGGCGCTGCGAACGCTCGACCAGACCGGAAAGGGCCAGCATATCGACCTGGCGATGCTGAATGTTCTCCACTCGGCCGATGACTATGCACATTTCGCGCTCGACGATATCTGGCCGAAAGCGCCGGAAACGCTGGTCTGGGAAGCGCCGGAAAATCGCCAGATACTGATCACCGGCGACATGAAATGGTTGTGGATCATGTTTTCGACCAAAGACGGTCTGCAAGACCCGACGCCAGAGAGTGCCGACATACCGACAAAAGTCCGCTTGCGAAAAGAGGCGATGGAGCAGCACATCGTGGCCCATGAAAGTTTCGATGCGCTTACCGCGACGCTGGACCGGCTCAACCTCGCCTGGGGCGAGGTCCATCCGTTCGGCCCGGATATTTACGAACAGACCAGTGTCAAGGCACTGGGAACGATTGTCGATGTCACCGATGATGACGGCAATGCCCGACGGACCGTGCAATCCCCCTATCGCTTCTCTCAATCGAAAAGCGGCATCGACAGCAAAGCCAAAACCGCGAAGCGCGGCGAACATAATGTCGCCGCGCTCCAGGATTGGTTGAGCATGGGGGATAGCGAAATCAACGCTCTTGTTCAGAACAAGACGCTGATTTCAGACTAGCCTAGGCGTCAGCTTTGCGCGCCTGACGCCGTTTGAACGATTTCGCACCATTGTTCCAATGCTTCGGCCCATCGCTTTTACCAGCGGAACCAGGGCCGCCGCGTCCGGAACCGCCAGGACGACCTTTCCGGGCGCTGTGCTTGTTCTTTGACGGTCCGCTACGGGTTGGTTTCGCACCATATTTCTTCGGCTTTTGACCATAGATGCGAGGAGCAACTTCCTCGCGAGGCGGCTCGTCATAACCTTCTGGCAGGGCAATAACTTCGGGCTTCACGCCGGTCAGCTTGACCACATCGCGCAGAAACTGGCGCTCGTCAGGAGCGACCATCGAATAGGAAATGCCGCTAGCCCCCGCCCGTGCTGTCCGGCCGATCCGGTGGACATATTGCTCGGACACATTTGGCATGTCGAAATTGATCACATGGGTAATGCCGTCGACGTCAATACCCCGCGCAGCGATATCGGTAGCGACAAGAATGTTGATCTTGCCCTTCTTGAAATCGCCCAGTGCGCGCTCGCGCTGCGGCTGGCTCTTGTTGCCGTGGATCGCAGCGGAATGGATACCGACAGCCATCAGGTTTTTCACTACCTTGTCCGCGGCATGTTTGGTCTGAGTGAATACCAGCATATGGTCCGGATTTTCGTTGTTGATGAAATCCTTCAGCAGACGCTGTTTGTCATCCTGATTGATGTAGGTTACGCGCTGATCAACGCGCTCAGCGGTCGTCGACTGCGGCGCAACCGAAACCTGTACCGGATTGGTCAGGAACTGGTCCGCGAGCTGCGAAATCGTCTTCGGCATGGTCGCGGAGAAGAACAGGCTCTGCCGCTGTTTTGGCAGCAAGGGCACGATTTTCTTCAGCGGCACGATAAAGCCCAGATCCAACATCTGGTCGGCTTCGTCGAGCACGAGGATCTCAACCTTGCTCAGGTTCAGATAGCGTTGATCGACCAGATCAAGCAGGCGACCGGGTGTTGCCACCAGCACGTCGACGCCGCGTTCGAGAATACGTTTTTGCCGGTTGATCGGCACGCCGCCAAAGGCCGAGGTCACATACATGCCCAGCCCCTTGGAATAGCCGGTCATGCTGTCGGCAATCTGCCGAGCCAATTCGCGAGTTGGTGCGAGAACCAGCATCCGGCATTCAAAACGACCGGCGCGTTTCTTGCTGTTCAGCAGATGATGGATGGAGGGCAATGAGAATGCAGCGGTCTTGCCGGTACCGGTCTGCGCGATACCCAGAATGTCCTTGCCTTCCAGCGCTGGCGGGATTGCCTGCTGCTGGATAGGGGTTGGCGATGTGTAACCGCCTTGGGCAATAGCCTTCTGGATAGGTTCCGCGAGCGCGAAATCAGAAAATTTAGTCAAAAATAATACCTTAGAATAAGCAGCCAGTGGACGCAGTACGAGATAGACTCGTGCGCGCGTTCGCCGTCGGTTAAGACGACCCGCGTGATCAGGCTGCCGGAAAGAAAGAAGCAATGAAGGCGATAGGTTCGAGATGATCTTGTCATCTCTCACGCAGAACTTTCGCCAGACGGTCAATATATTGCCGCCTTTGCTGCGATGCAACATAGGTGGTATTGCGCTTTTGTCAAGCGTTGTGATGGTCCGGAAACATAATAAGCAGTGCTTCTGAAACGCGGGAGCCAAGAACGGCTCCTGGGCTTTTTCTAATATTGCACCCTAACGATCACCAACGAAAACAAATGGTGCCCATGCATTGGGATGCGCCCATGTGTCGTTTTCGCTGTCGGCTGACGAATCGTTGCGGATCTCGCGCATGGCTTGCTGAAAGGCCTGCGCGCGAGTCAGTGCTGGATTGGTCCGGGCGATTTCAACCGTCCGCACCGTCAGCCGCGCCGCGACATCGTCGCGCACCGGCCAATAGGAGGCCAGAAGATTGCGGGCGCCTGCGTAGAAAAAGGCGCGCGCCAGCCCCGAAAGGCCCGAGGCCCCTTCGCTGCCATCACCCGCCGCAGTGTTGCAGGCGGACAGGATCACCCAATCCGCATCCATTTTCAGTCCGGCGATCTCCGACATCGAGAGATAGCCGTCATTATCGGCGCTCGCACGCTCGGGGGGAGTCAACACCAGGCCGGGTTCGGCGGTTCCGCCGATTTCTCCTGCCAGGATACCATGCGTGGCAAAGGCAATGACTTCAGCATCAAGATCGACCGAGCGCACCGCAGACTCGCTTGCTCGCTTGGCCAGATACAGAGCATCATCAGGCTTGCCAAATGCTTCCCAGATCTCGGTCAGTTCGACGGCTGTACCGGGCAAGCTGGCCAACGCATTCAGTTGGGATATATCCGCGATTCCCTTGCCACCACGTGTTTGCTCGGGGCCAAACAGGGTACGGAATCCGGCCTGTACTTTGCCGCCACTACGCCTGCCCCGCGCACCCCGCATGTCGGTGGCCGCGCCTAACACGGGATCGCCAAAGCCGAGAAACGGGAGATGCTTTGCATCGGCAGGTCCTGCGCGAAAATCGCGGAGGAAGCGGATCGATTGCAGGCTGGGGACCTGCAACAACGCAAAGCGATCGGCCAGCCAGTCCGCGCTGCGCAAAGTCGACGGATCACCGCTGGCCCCCTCGGGTATATTGCTGACCAGCAGGCCAAGCGGCAGAGCGGACAGCGAGCCGGAGGCCATCACGAAGACATGGCTCTTGCCTACCAGTGCCGCTTCCTGCGGTTCCAGAAGTTCGCGGTACAGCGCCGCAGCGGTGCTGAAATCGTAAGGATAGGCGCCTTCGCCCTCCTCGGCCCAGTTGGCGGCTTTGGCAAAGTCAACATCGACATTGGCACCGACATCCCAAAGCAAGCGCGTAACCGCATCTTTCACCCTGTCATCCGTCCATGCACTGCGATGCCAGGTCACACCCTGGGCAGTGATCGCCATGACATGAGTGCCAAAGCGAGTCGGAACGAGCATCACCGCAGCTTCATCCGGCCGCATCAATGCGCGGGCCGACGACTCGTCGAGGCTCTGCGGGCGGATTAGCGCGAAATAGTCTGGCGCCTGTGTGCGCAATTGGCTGTCGATTTCTGCCGTGCGAGCTTCTATCGCCTGCAATTGCGCTTGCAAATTACCGCGCTTCGCCTCTGCCGCTGGACCGCTTTCCGCAAAACTGACAGTCAGTTGCCGTTCGACAGCGAGCCATTGGTCTGCGAGATCCTGACGCTCGCGGGCCAGTTCGCCCAGCCCGCCGGCCTGCTCCGCTGCCCGGCGCGCCGCGCTTTGCGCAATGGCCCGACTGGCTGATCCTGCGAGCACGTCCTGCAGCGCGGCGAAGGCGTTTGCGCGCGAGCTGTCAGTGTCATTAGCCCCGGCCTGTGCGGCAGACCATGACGCATCGGCCAGCAGCTGGAAATTATAGGTCCGGCTGTTCCGGTCGCGAGCCAGCTGGGCATCGCCTTGCGGGGTCCCGCCCAGCGCTTCGTCACGAGCCCGGGTGCCCGCCGCCACAAGCTCGGCCGACGCCAGCGCCTTCTCGGGCGTATCGGTGCTGGTGAGATAGAGGCTGGCAAGATTGGCGGCGTGATTGAGTGTCGCCGGATGCCGGTCACCCTGCAGCTTGCGGCGCAGATTCAGCGAATCGAGCATGTAACCTTCCGCCTTTTCCGGCTGGCCGATCTGTTCCAGCAATTCAGCATAGGCAACAAAACTGTCGAGCGTGTCGGGATGCATGTCGCCGAAAACCTTTCGCCGGCCCTGCAATGCGTCGATGTACAGCTGAGCGGCTGCCGGATATTCACCGATATCCTCCAGCGCAAAGGCAAGATTGCTCATCAGCCGCAGCGTGTCGGGATGGAGATCTCCCTGCACTTCGCGCGATATCGGGAGCGCCTTGCGATATATATCAAAAGCTTCCCGCGGGTGATCCGTCGCACGCAATAGGCCAGCATAATTATTGGCCTGCAGCAAAGTCGATGGATGCCGCTCGCCCAGGACATCGCGTGCCAAAGAATAGGCTTCCAGTAGAAAGGGTTTCGCCTCAGCAAGGCGACCTTGCGAAACAAGCTGCTGCCCGTAATTGTTGATCGCATTGATTGTTTCCGGATGCCGATCACCCTGCACTTCGCGGCGGAGCCGCAGGACAAGTTCATATTGGTCGGTGGACTCTTCCTGTTTGTCCAGCGCGCTCAGTACCGAAGCGTAATTGTTGATCAGCCGCAGCGTATCCGGGTGCTTCTCTCCATTGACGCGGCGACTGATTGTTATCGCCTTCGCCAGCACCGGTTCGGCTTTGGAAGCAAGACCCAGCGCAGACATCAGCGTCGCATAATTATTGACCGAGACGAGAGTGAACGGGTCTTCTCGTCCAAGCAGCTCGGTCGATAATTCCAGCACCTGACCCGCAACGGCAAAGGCTTCCTGCACCTTGCCATTCTGCCGCAGCACGTCGCCCAGCGTTCCCATCACCTTCAATGTCTGGACATGGCGCGGGCCGAAACGGGTGCGGCTGGCCTCGACCGCTTCGACCAGCAGCGGTTCGGCTTCCTTCGGGCGTCCAAGCAGCGACAGGATATAGGCATAATTATTGAGAACCAGCAGCGTGTCCGCATGGTTCGATCCATGAACATCGCGGTGCAGCTGCAACGCCTTAGCCATCAGTGGTTCTGCTTCGGCATAGCGCCCGCGCGTCATCAGGATCAGCGCATAGTTGTTGAGGCTCAGAATGGTGGCAGGATCACGCTCGCCCAGCACTTCTATCCGCCCGTTATATGCCTCGCGGTAGAGCGGCTCGGCCTCCGCATGGCGGCCCATTTTCTCCAGCACCAGTGCATGGTCATTAAGCGCTTGCAGCGTTCCCGGGTCCTTGTCCCCCATGACCGCACGGCTGCGCTTTTCCACCTCGGCATAAAGCGGTTCAGCCTCGGCAAAGCGGTTCAGGCTGAGCAGCATGAAGGCATGGTTGCTGGTGGCCAATATTGCATCCGGATCGTCCGGTCCCAGCAGGCGGCGGGCCTCCTGCGCCAATGCGCGGAACAGCGGCTCGGCAGCCTCGGTCCCCTGATCATTATAGACCGCCATCGCCTGATCGGAGAGCGCGGCGAGCGGATCGGGGTCCTGCTGCGAGAACGGACTGTCTTGTGCCGCCAGGTTGGCGGGGAGCGCCATCGCAATTGCCGTGGCGATCAGATAGCCGAGAGTTTGTTTGCCCCGCATGCGATCAGTTCATTCTTTCTTCCACGACCCAAGCATATCGCAAATGCCGTCGCCGTCCAGTTGCCACGTCGAAACCTGGGAAAAAAGCGAAGTGGATGACGCGCCGGTTTTCCCGATATAAATGAACCGGGTTCGCTAGAGAGCGAACCTGTCAGTTTTCTGAGCGCGAGGCAAGCGTGGATGTTGTTCCAGAGTAGCGCATTTGATCTCGCCCCACCCGGTCTGCCAATTGAATTTTCTCGACCATGTCACGTCGCCAAAACGGCCGATATCGAGATCAAGAGTCTATCGGTGTTTGATACAGAAAATCGCGTTTTGGTAACATCTGGGTGCCGGCGACAGATGGCCTCCAACGCTCAAAATGGAAAACGTAACCAACATACGCACCATCCTTCCCACTTGATGCAGGCAGCAGAGTGTCTAGAGTGCCTGCATCGACAGCTTCGCAAATTGCGACGGCCCATTCCTGCAGGACAGATGATATCATGCGCACCTTATTCCTTTCGACCATCGCCTTGACCGCCCTCACCCTGTCCCCTGCCCATGCGCAGGAAAAAGCCGCATCGGACAAACCCGTGCTGGACATCGGCGCCGGTGGGCGCCCGGTTGGCGAGGCATGGTCGCGCAGTCCGGTCCACGCCCAGCACGGCATGGCGGCGACTGCGCATCCGCTAGCCAGCCAGGTTGCCATCGATATCCTGAAAAAAGGCGGCACGGCAGTTGATGCCGCAATCGCAGCCAACGCGGCGCTTGGCCTGATGGAGCCGACCGGCAACGGCATCGGCGGCGATCTGTTCGCGATCATCTGGGATCCGAAGACCCAGAAGCTCTATGGCCTGAACGGGTCCGGCAAAAGCGCGATGGGGACCAGCTACAAACAATTTATCAAGCAGCTCAAGGGCAGCAAGACCATCCCGCCCTTTGGCCCGATGCCGGTGACCGTTCCCGGCACAGTCGATGCCTGGTATGAAATGCATGACCGGTTCGGCAAGCTGAGCATGGCCGATATTCTCGCGCCGACGATCGCTTACGCGAGGGAAGGCCATCCGATCGCACCGGTGATCGGCTATTATTTGCAGAGCAACCTCAACCGTTTCGAGCAGAGCCTGGATATGATTGGTGACTTTGACAACGCTCGGGCCACCTATTTCAAGAACGGCGCGCCGAAGGCCGGAGAGATTTTCAAAAATCCGGACCTCGCCAATACATTAAGCAAAATTGCCGAGGGCGGTCGCGACGCCTTTTACAAGGGCGATATTGCGCGCACGATCGATGCCTATTTCAAGCGGATCGGTGGCAATCTGCGCTACGAGGATTTCGCTGCGCACGACAGCAAGTGGGTCGAGCCGGGCTGCGTTGATTATCGCAAAGGCTATGAGCTTTGCGAACTGCCGCCCAACTCTCAGGGTTTCGCCGCTCTGCAGATGGCCAATATCCTGAAAAATGTCGATCTTGCCCAATGGCCGCGCGGCAGCGCCGAGGTGCTGCATTACATCACCGAAGCCAAAAGGCTGGCCTTCGAGGATGTCGCCCGCTTCTACGCCGACCCCGATGCGTCCCCTGCCCCGCTCGAATGGCTGCTTTCCGATGACTATGGCAAAGAACGCTTTGCCCTGATCGATCCGGTCAAAGCATCCCCCGAATTTGGCCCCGGCGAGCCGAAGCTGGAAGGCGAAGGCGACACCACTTATCTCACCGTCGCCGACAAGGACGGCATGATGGTATCGCTGATCCAGTCCAACTATCGCGGTATGGGTAGCGGGTTGGTCGCCGACGGCCTCGGCTTCATGTTTCAGGATCGCGGAGAGCTTTACTCGCTCGATGCCGACCACCCCAACGCCTATGCGCCCGGAAAGCGGCCGTTTCAGACCATCATCCCAGCCTTCATGAAAAAGGACGGAAAGCCGTTCATGTCCTTCGGCCTGATGGGCGGCGGCATGCAGCCGCAGGGCCATGTCCAGGTGATGGTCAATCTGGTCGACTATGGCATGAACCTGCAGGAAGCCGGCGACGCCGCTCGGCTGAACCACGATGGCGGCCGCCAGCCGACCGATGATCTGGCGGGAACCGGAGCCGATCTTCTGGGTACACTCAATGTCGAGCCGGGCATCCCCGCCGAGACGGTGGAACGTCTCAAGGCGATGGGCCATAAGGTCGAGGTCATCAGCAATGGTGCCATGTTTGGCGGCTATCAGGCGATCACGCGCGACCCGGAAACCGGCGTCTACACGGGTGCCACCGAAATGCGTAAAGATGGTGAGGCAATCGGCTATTAAGCCGCCCTATAATCGACTCCAATATCAAACGGAACTGGAATGAAAATGCGAAAATCCTGTCTCTTGGCACTGCTCCCCCTGTTGGCGCTCGGTCAACCCGCTGCGGCCCAGATGGAAAATTTCAAAGCCGGCCCGGTATTTGAAGAGTTCGGCGCAATCGCTCCGGTTGAGACGGATCAGCCGCTGGCCCAGGATACTGTGTTCAGCATTGCTTTTGACGTATCCACCGCAGCCGCTCCGGACAAAATCAACCGCACGATCGAAAGCGCGGCGCGCTTCATCAATATGCATGTCGCCGCTGGCGTGCCGGAAGAGAATATCCATCTCGCCGTCGTGGTGCACGGCGGAGCGGCGTTCGACCTGACCAATCCGGAATTTTTCGCAGCGCACAAGGATGGCAGGAAAAACGCCAGCGCCACCGCGATTGCCCAGTTGCAAAAACACGGAGTGGATTTTTACCTGTGCGGCCAGAGCGCCGCCGCCCACGGCATTTCCAAAGCTGACCTACTGCCGGGCGTAAAAATGGCTCTCTCCGCAATGACCGCCCACGCCTTGCTGCAGCAGCAGGGCTATACCATCAATCCCTTCTGATCGGACAAGCATAGCCTGATGTTGAAGGTTGCCAGTTACAATATCCACAAAGCCGTAGGTACGGATCGACGGCGCAACCCCGCGCGGATCGTGGACGTCCTCAATGAAATTGATGCCGATATCATAGCCCTGCAGGAAGCGGATCGCCGGTTCGGCGCGAGAGCTGCGGCAATCCCCGAAAAACTCCTGGAAATGAACAGCGACTATCGGGCGATTCCGCTGGACGTGCAGACCGACTCGATGGGCTGGCACGGCAACGCTTTGCTGGTCCGAAAATCAGCCGAAGTGCTCGAGCATGACATCATGCACATCCCTTATTTGGAACCGCGCGGAGCCGTAATGGCGCGCTTTGAAATCAACGGAAAGCAGCTCGCCGTTTTCGGTATGCATCTCGATCTGTCCGGCCTTTGGCGGAGACGGCAGGCCGCAGCGATTGTCAAAATAGCTCAACAACAGGAACAAAATGTCCCGGTTGTGCTAATGGGCGACCTCAACGAATGGAGCGCAGCCAGCGGCTGCCTGAAGGATTTTTCCCGCGCCTTCCAGATTGTCGATTGCGGTCGCAGCTTCCATTCGCGCAGCCCCATCGCCACGCTCGACCGGATCATGCATTCTCATACGATCCAATCGCTGGCCGGCGGCGTTCATGACAGTTCCGCCGCCCGCAAAGCATCTGACCATCTTCCGGTATGGGCGGAAATCGCCGTCGATTAGGCCCATTTTTGCCGCCAATCTTCCATCTACGTACTAACCCGTATATAGCCGAGCCGACTGGGCTGGTAGCGGCTCATCTACACAACGGGGAAGGACGTTATGGACAATCTACTGGTGAAAACCGGCGGCTGGTTGCTGCTCGTATTTCTGACATTTTTGGCAATGGTTATGGCCGCAGACGGCGGCTTTGCCGTGCACATGGGCATTATCATGGTGGCTTGCCTGATCGCGCTATGGGTGACGATCAGCAAGGCGGATTACGCCGCTATCGGTCGCGGGATATTGAAAGCACCCGTCGATCCCGGAAAATATGATGACGATCCCGTCCGCTGGGGCGTGATCGCGACGCTTTTCTGGGGCATGGCAGGACTCGCTGCGGGCTTGTTCATCGCCCTGCAGCTGGCCTTTCCGGTGCTCAACCTCGGTCTGGAATATACCACCTTCGGACGGTTGCGTCCCCTCCACACATCTGCCGTTATTTTCGCATTTGGTGGCAACGCGCTGATCGCGACGAGTTTCTATATCGTCCAGCGCACTTGCAGGGCGAGGTTGGCCTTCCCCGGCCTCGCCCGCTTTGTTTTCTGGGGCTACCAGCTGTTTATCGTGCTGGCCGCTACCGGCTACCTGCTGGGTGTCACGCAGTCGAAGGAATATGCCGAGCCCGAATGGTATGTCGATATCTGGCTTACCATTGTCTGGGTCAGCTATGCCGCTGTCTTCATCGGCACGATCGTCAAACGGTCGGAACCCCATATCTATGTCGCCAACTGGTTTTTCCTGGCCTTCATCCTGACCATTGCGATGCTGCATCTGGTCAACAACCTGTCAATGCCGGTCAGCCTGCTTGGCGCGAAAAGCTACAGCGCTTTCGCCGGTGTACAGGATGCGCTGACCCAGTGGTGGTATGGCCATAATGCGGTTGGCTTTTTCCTGACGGCCGGTTTCCTTGGCATGATGTATTATTTCGTGCCGAAGCAGGCCGAGCGCCCGGTCTACAGCTATCGGCTGTCGATCATTCACTTCTGGTCGCTGATCTTCCTCTATATCTGGGCCGGTCCGCACCATCTCCACTATACCGCCCTGCCGGACTGGGCGCAGACGCTTGGCATGGTCTTCTCGATCATGCTCTGGATGCCAAGCTGGGGCGGCATGATCAACGGCCTGATGACGCTGAACGGCGCTTGGGACAAGATCCGCACCGATCCGATCATCCGGATGATGGTGCTGGCCCTAGCCTTCTACGGCATGAGCACGTTCGAAGGTCCGATGATGTCGATCAAGGCCGTCAACAGCCTGTCGCACTACACCGACTGGACCATCGGCCACGTCCACAGTGGCGCGCTCGGCTGGAACGGAATGATCACCTTCGCTGCGCTTTACTACATGGTGCCGCGCCTCTGGAGCCGCCCCAGACTGTACAGCCTGCGCATGGTGAACTGGCACTTCTGGCTCGCAACCATCGGTATCGTTCTCTATGCAGCCTCAATGTGGGTCGCCGGGATCATGCAGGGCCTGATGTGGCGCGAATATGGCGACGATGGCTATCTGGTCTACGCCTTCAGCGAAGTCGTCTCGGCAATGTTCCCGATGTACCTGATCCGCGCAACCGGAGGCCTGCTCTATCTCTCCGGCGCCATTGTCATGGTTTACAACGTCTGGATGACCCTGGCGGGCAATATACGGGACGAAAAACCGATGACGGAAACACCTCATGACGAGGCTGCTGACAAACCGCTGGTCGCGGTTCCGGCAGAGTGAGGGAAAAGGGATCATGACTACATTCACGCAAAAACATAAGAAGATTGAACGCAACATCACCCTCTTGGCGGTGATTGCTCTGGTCACAGTTGCGATCGGCGGAATTGTCGAGATTGCACCGCTCTTCTGGATCGACAACACAGTCGAGAAGGTTGAAGGCGTGCGACCCTATACGCCTCTGGAACTGGCTGGACGCAATATCTACGTGCGCGAAGGCTGCTATACCTGCCACAGCCAGATGATCCGGCCGTTCCGCGATGAAGTCGAACGCTATGGTCATTACAGCCTGGCTGCGGAATCCATGTACGACCACCCGTTTCAATGGGGATCCAAGCGTACCGGCCCGGATCTGGCCCGTGTAGGCGGTCGCTATTCGGATGACTGGCATGTCCAGCATCTGACGGATCCTCGTCAG
Source organism: Parasphingorhabdus sp. (assembly GCF_048269865.1). GTDB lineage: Bacteria > Pseudomonadota > Alphaproteobacteria > Sphingomonadales > Sphingomonadaceae > Parasphingorhabdus. The sequence goes on from NZ_JBLWUA010000010.1 coordinate 105,840, forward strand.
GTAGTGCCGGAATCGATTATGCCGCCTTATGCGTTCCTAGCAAAAAAAGAGCTTAACGCAGGCGACATGTCGGGACATCTCCGCGCACTTCAGCGGGTCGGCGTCCCCTACACCGAGGAAGCCATCGAAAAAGCCAATGAAGACTTGATGGCTCAGGTCGACCCGATGGCCGGTTCGGCAGAACTCGAGAAACGGTACCCCAAAGTGCAAATTCGTGACTTCGACGGCAATCCAGACAAACTCACCGAAATGGACGCCCTCATCGCCTATTTGCAGATGATTGGCACATTGGTCGATTTCGAAGCGGGAGAAGCACAGGAGCAAGCTCGATGAGTTATGAAGCTTTGCGCCATTTCGCCGATAGCTGGGGCTTGGTCTTCATGGGCCTGATCTTTCTGACATGTGTCGGGTGGACCTTCCGTCCCGGCGCCGGAAACAGGCATAACCAAGCAGCTCATATGATTTTTGACGAGGACAAAAACGATGTCTGAGAAAAAACGCGTTGATCAACCAACCGGTACCGAAACCGTTGGACATGAATGGGATGGGATCGAGGAACTCGACACCCCAATGCCAAAATGGTGGGTCTGGACCTTTTATGCCACGATCATCTGGGCGATTGGCTATGTCATTCTCTATCCCGCCATCCCGTTGCTCAATTCAGCGACAGAAGGCGTGTTCGGCTGGAGCAGCCGGGGACAATATGAAAAGGAGGTTGCTGCCCGGCAAAAAGAGCTGGAACCGATCCGCCAGGCGCTGGTGTCTACCGACATTCGCAAGCTGAACGGCAGTCCCGAGCTGATGCAACAGGCAATCGAGGGGGGCCGTTCTGCCTTCAAGGTGCACTGCGTCCAGTGTCATGGTTCCGGTGCTGCCGGTTCCAAAGGCTATCCCAATCTGAACGATGATGACTGGCTCTGGGGCGGCGATCTCGAAGCGATCGAATATACGATCACTCATGGCGTCCGCAATCCCGACCATGACCAGACCCGCTTTTCGCAAATGCCCGCTTTCGGCAGAGACGGAATATTGCAGGCGAATCAAATTCAGGATCTCGTTTCCTATGTCAGAACCTTGTCTGGCCAAGAGAAACAGAGCGCTGCCGCTCGCCGCGGTGCTGCTCTTTTCGAGGCCAATTGCACGGTCTGCCATGGCCCCGATGCCAAGGGCAATCGCGAACTTGGCGCACCGAATTTGACCGATGCAATCAGCCTTTACGGCCTGGATCGCGCGGCGTTGACCGAGACGATCACCAATGCCCGATATGGCGTGATGCCGCGTTGGGGACAACGGCTCGATCCGGCTACGATCCGGATGCTGACAGCCTATGTACATTCGCTGGGCGGCGGCGAGACGCTCCCCGCTCTTGACGATGTGCAGCAGGAAACGCTCGAACAGGTCGCCAGCGATGACCAACCCTAAAGAGATTCTCGACCCCCAGCTGAAACTCTATGAAGCGCGTAAAAACGTCTACCCAAAGGCGGTTGACGGGAAGTTCCGGCGGCTGAAATGGGTGATCATGGCGATCACCCTCGCCATCTATTATATCACGCCATGGATCCGCTGGGATCGCGGACCTTATGCACCTAACCAGGCGGTGCTGGTCGATCTTGCGCATCGGCGCTTCTACATGTTCGGCATCGAAATCTGGCCGCATGAATTTTACTATGTCGCGGGGATGCTGGTGATGGCCGGGATCGGCCTGTTTCTGGTCACCTCCGCCGTTGGCCGCGCCTGGTGCGGCTATTCCTGCCCGCAGACTGTCTGGACCGATCTGTTCCAGCATGTTGAGCGCTATATCGATGGCGACCGCAACGCCCAGTTCCGGCTGCAGGCCGCTCCCTGGGGGGCGAAGAAAATCGGCAAGCGCTTGCTGAAATGGTCGGTTTGGCTGTTCATTGCCTTCTGGACCGGCGGCGCATGGATCATGTATTTTGCCGATGCGCCGACACTGGTAGCCGACTTCTGGAGCGGTAACGCCGCCTTTGTCGCCTATGCGACAGTCGGCGTATTGACCCTGACAACTTTCATCTTCGGCGGCTTCATGCGCGAGCAAGTGTGCATCTATATGTGCCCATGGCCACGCATACAGACGGCAATGATGGATGAAAAATCGCTGACCGTGACCTACAAGGACTGGCGCGGGGAACCGCGTGGCAGTGTCAAAAAGGCAGAAGCCCATCCGGGCAGTTTCGGCGACTGCATCGACTGCAACCAGTGCGTAGCGGTTTGCCCGACCGGCATCGACATCCGCCAAGGTCCGCAAATCGGTTGCATCACCTGCGCGCTCTGCATCGATGCCTGCGACCATGTGATGGAACAGGTTGGCCGGCCGCGCGGGCTGATCGATTATGCGACGCTTGAAGATGCCGAGCTGGAGAAGGCCGGAAAACCGCATAATCCGATCCTCAAGACTTTGTTCCGCCCTCGAACCATTGTTTATACTTCAATTTGGGCCGCGATCGGTCTCGCAATGCTGTTTGCGCTCGGCAACAGGACCCGGATCGACATCAGCGCCAGCCATGATCGCAACCCTGTTTATGTCCAGCTTGCCGACGGTCATGTGCGCAACAGTTACACGATCAATCTGCGCAATATGGAAAACCGTCCGCGGGAGATGATCATTGGCATGACCGCTCTCGATGGGGGCGTGATGTGGTCCAACCAGGGGTCTCGTGACGGCGCAGGCAAAACCCTTAAAACCAGAGTGCCCGCAGACAGCGTGGCCAGGTTAAGGCTCTATGTTGCAGCTCCCGGCACGGGACCGGCACGGGAAGATTTCGCCCTGACGGTAACTGCTGCCGATGACCCAGAGGCAACGGATAAGGGTGATGTATTCTTTGAACGGCCGGGGACGGACAGATGACCAAACAGAAAGCCGCCGGTAAATTCACTGGCTATCACGCCACCATGATCATTGTCGCCTTTTTCGTGGTGGTCGTGGCGGTCAACATGGTCATGGCCCGGTTCGCTCTGTCGACCTTTGGCGGCACGGTGGTCGACAACAGCTATGTGGCTAGCCAGAAATATAACCAGTGGCTGGAACAGGCCCGTGACCAGCAGGCCCATGGCTGGACCGTATCGCCGGTAGTGCGCTCGGGAGATCGAGCCGTGGTGAGCGTGACCGGCGCGGACGGTGATGCTCTGCAGGGCGCGAAGATCACGATTTTAGCGGAGCATCCCGTCGGACGGACCGACCCGTTTGAAATCACCTTCACCGAAAACGCGCCGGGCGAATATCGGAGCGTCGAGACAATACCGGCAGGCCGCTGGAAACTGAAACTGCTTGTCACGCAATCGGACAAGTCCCTGCGCGTGCTTCAGGATATCCAGTGAACGCCCTTTCGCCTGTCAGCGCCGGGCAGACGCAATCGGTGGTGTCCCGCTTTGCAGTGCCAGCGATCCGCTGCGCAGGCTGCATATCGAAAATCGAAAATGGCCTCAACGGAAAGCCTGGCATCCTGTCATCGCGCGTGAATTTTTCGACCAAGCAGGTGGCCATAACTCATCTGCCGGAACTCGGCGACGACCAGTTGAAGCACAAGATTGAGGCGCTGGGCTTCGAAGCACAGATACTCGCTGACAACCCGCTATCGGAAGAGAAGGGCAGCACGGACAAGCTGATCCGGGCGCTTGCGGTCGCCGGATTTGGCATGATGAACATCATGCTGTTGTCGGTCAGCGTATGGTCCGGCGCAACCGGCGTCACCAGAGATCTGTTTCACTGGCTCTCGGCGCTCATTGCGGTTCCGGTAATCGCCTATGCAGGCCGTCCGTTCTTTGCCTCGGCAGCGATGGCGCTGCGCTATGGCCGGACCAACATGGATGTGCCGATTTCGATCGGCATCTTGCTGGCGACCGGACTGAGCCTTTACGAGACCGCAACCGGCGGCGCCCATGCCTATTTTGACGGCGCAGTAATGCTCTTGTTCTTCCTGCTGGCGGGGCGGGTGCTCGATGGAATGATGCGGGATCGCGCCCGCGAGGGCATCGGCGCCTTGCTGAAGCAGACCGCGCCTGGTGCGATGGTTCTGGGAGAGGATGAAAAAACCCGCTGGGTCGTCACCAAGGACCTCGTTCCCGGGATGCGGATGTTGGTGGCTGCGGGGGAAAGTCTGGCAGCGGACGGATATATTGAGAGCGGATCGAGCAGTTTCGACTGCTCATTGATGACTGGCGAAAGCGAACCGCAGCCAAAAGGCAAAGGCGATATGGCCCTGGCCGGAACGCTCAATCTATCCTCGCCCGTGATCGTCCAGGTCACCGCGACCGGAGAAGATACCAGCATCTCGGATATTGCCCGGCTGATGGACGATGCCGGTCAGCGCCGCTCCTTCTATGTACGGGTCGCAGATCGGGCTGCGCGCTTCTATGCGCCAGTGGTTCACAGCCTTGCGCTTCTGGCCTTCATTTTCTGGATGTTTGCCGGTGCCGGCTGGCATCAGTCGCTGCTGATTGCGGTCGCGGTGCTGATCATCACCTGCCCCTGCGCACTGGGTCTGGCAGTACCGGCCGCACAGGTCGTGGCCTCGGGTGCGTTGCTGCGCAAGGGTGTGATGGTCAAGGATGGCAGCGCTCTGGAACGTCTGGCAGAGGTCGATTATGCGCTGTTGGACAAGACCGGCACCCTGACCCTTGGTCACGCGATTCCGAACAATCTCGATGACCTGAGCCTCACCCAAAAGCAGGTCACTCTGGCATTGGCGCAAGCCAGTCGCCATCCAGTGAGCAAGGGCATCCGCACGGCATTGCTGGCGCAAGATATCGAACCGGCCGCACTGGACGACATTCGCGAGATCCCCGGTGAAGGCATGACCGCGAACTGGAGTGGTGTGAAGGTCTCGCTCGGGAAGCCGGAAAAGTCGGCAGACCATCTGTCCAGTCAGCTAACGGTCGGCACCGATACTGTCATCCTTCAACTTCAGGACGAAATCCGCCCCGACGCTTCGGAAGCGATTGCCCGATTGAAGGCGCTGGGTTTACCGGCCTCTATCATATCCGGCGACACTATCCGGTCGGTGGCCCGGGTTTCCCGTGCTCTTGGTCTTACCGCCCAGGCCGGCGCCACACCGCAGGACAAGGTCGAAACCATCACCCGCCTGACCGGTAGCGGTCACAAGGTACTGATGGTCGGTGATGGCCTGAACGATGGCCCTGCCCTTGCAGCCGCCCATGTCTCGATCGCGCCGGGTTCCGCCAGCGATGTCGGCCAGCAAGCCGCCGATGCCGTCTTCACCAGCGCCTCGCTGATGCCCGTAGCGCTTTCGATCACCGTAGCCCGCCGCACGATGCAGATCGTCCACCAGAATTTTGGTCTCGCCATTGTCTATAATATTTGCGCCGTGCCACTCGCGCTCACCGGGATGGTCACACCGTTGATCGCCGCGATTGCCATGTCGCTGTCATCACTGGTCGTTGTCGGCAACGCCCTGCGGCTCAATAGTGCCGCCAGATGAGCGGCCTGGCGATCCTGATCCCGGTAGCCCTGCTGATGGGCCTGTGCGGGCTAGCCTTTTTTTTCTGGGCGATGCGCAACGAACAGTTCGATGATCTCGACGGCGCAGCCCAGCGGATATTGATCGACGAGGAAGATGAGACGCCATGAACATTCGGATCAGACATTCGCGGCTCAGCCAGTGGGTCATCCTCGCCGTCGCCCTGCCACTCGCCTCTATGCCGCTGGCCGCCAATTCAGGCGGGATGCAGATCCAGCTCTGCACTGCCGATGGCGCAGTGCGAACGCTGACGATTCCCGTCGATGGTGAGAATGATGACAACCACTGCGCCAAGCCCTGTCATGCTTGCCTGAACCGCAAAAAGACTGCCAAAAGCTGCTCGTTATAGGCCGGTCAGTCCTTCGAGCCGTTATCGCCTTCCGCAGCAAAGCCGATCCGCAAAGCATCGGCGAGACTGCGTACGCCCAGTTTTTCCATCATATTGGCGCGATAAATTTCGACCGTCCGCGGCGAAATTCCTAAATCATAAGCGATCGTCTTGTTCGGATATCCGGCCATCAGGCCTTCCAGGACATCCTGCTCTCTTCCGGTGAGGGCCGCCAGCCGGACTTTCGCCTCGGAAGCGGCCATTTCCTTGAGATCGTTATTTTCAAGGCGACCGAATCCCTCTTCAATGGCGCTGATAAGCGCCTCTTTCTCATAGGGTTTTTCAAGAAAGTTGATGACTCCGGCGCGCATTGCCTGGACCGCGATTTCGACGTCACCATGACCCGTCAGGATTACCACCGGCATATTAATGCCGTCCTTGTTCATCTGCTGCTGGACCTGCAACCCGTCCATGTCGGGCATGCGCACATCGAGCAGAACGCAGCCGCGCTCCGCGCCCTTCGCGAGCTTCAGAAACGCGACGCCGGACTCTACCGGTTCGACTTTAAATCCGGCATGCCGCAACATGAATGCCGCCGATCGCCGGACGGAATCATCATCGTCAACGATATAGACCAGACGTTCATTCGCCATCCTCTTGCTCCTGCTCTGCCTTTTCCAACGTTATCCGGAATATTGTCCCGCCACCGATATGGGGTTCGGCACGGATCGTTCCACCATGCGATTCTATGATCGTCCGGCAGATTGAAAGACCAAGCCCCATGCCCTCTCCCTTGGTGCTAGCGAAAGGATCGAAAATCCTGTCTCCCAGTTCCTGATCGATCCCGGAGCCGGTGTCCGATACGGCAATTTCTACCAACTGATCATCAAGTGACGTCACAGCAATATGAAGCTTTTTCTCGGCGCTATCTGCCATTGACTCAATCGCGTTGCGCATCAGGTTGACCATCACCTGCTGAATCTGAACGCGATCAACAAATACATGATTGGTATCCGGCGCGATCTCGATCGAAAATTCTATACCTTTTTCCTGCACCCCGATCGTACCCAGAACCGTTGCATCCTCGACGACCTGCGCGATTGAGATAACCTGCCTGTTGATTTCCCCGCGCGAAACAAATTCCCGCAGCCGCCGGACGATGGTCCCTGCCCGCAAGCTTTCGACGACGCTTTCTTGCAGCGCCTCCAGGAAATACTCCCGGTTTTCGGCCAGGTCTCCCTCCATCATGTCGCGGGCAGCCGACAGATAATTGGCGATGGCGGTCAGCGGTTGGTTGATCTCATGGGCCAGCGAAGAGGCCAATGTCCCGACCGCGCTCAGGCGAGAAGCATGCGCAAGATCCTCCTGTAGCGACTGTAGCTCGGCTTCCCTCTGCTTTTTTTCGGTCAGATCAATGATAAAGCCGGTAAAATAGACTTGGTCGCCAATCTTTGCCTGACCGACTTCCAGCTGAATCGGAAAAGTGGTCCCGTCCTTTTTGACCGCAACAACCGTTCTGCCGATACCGATAATCCGTTTTTCGCCGGTTTCCAGATATCGTTGCATATAGCCGTCATGCGCGCTTCGATAGGGCTCTGGCATCAAGATTTCGACATTTTTGCCGATAATTTCTCTCTGATCATATCCAAACATTTTTTCGGCCGTTGCGCTGAAAGAACTGATCAACCCCTCTTCATCAATAACCACCATAGCGTCGGGTATGGTCTTCAGAATCGATTTCAGTATCGAGTTGGCCTGATGGAGTTTGCTTTCGGCATTGTTAAACGCCGAAAGGTCCTGGAACGATATCAATACCGTTTCTATTTCGCCGTCGGGATTGACCAGCGGAGCCAGATTGCACTCTGCAAACATCGAGCGGCCGTCGGGCAGTTCCAGTTGCACCTCGATTGGCAGGGCATGTTTGGCGGCTTCAATATCAAATGCGCGCAGCATGGCCCGGTGAAATATACCGCGATGAGCAGGTGCAATGACGCTTTCAGGCGCGCCCTCGGGAAGTTCAGCGACACTGGATACGCCGAGGATATCCAGGCCAGTCATACTGCAATTGATCGTCTGCAGATTGCGATCAACAATCATGACACAATTCGGCAGGCTGGACAGGACAGACTCCAGATAGGGTTGCCGATCCGCATCAAAAGCGTTGCTGTCACGCACTTGTGATATCTATCCTTTGGCTGCCCGGTCGATCCTTGCGAAGGCGACGACCCTACACATATTACGGGCTTTGCCATAAGAAAATATAACCTTTCTTGGACGCGCTGAACGTTCATTCAGCGCGATACAACAAGCGGGATATGACAGTTTTTGAACAGATTGCGCGTGACGCCACCGAATATGAATTCTCTCGCCCTGCTGTGACCATAGGCACCCATGACAATATATTCGGCGTTCAGGTTTTTCGCTTCCGCCGCAAGAATCGTATCAACAGGCTTTTTCCCTGCGGGCAGGCTGCGGACGGTTGATTTGATCCCGTGATAGGCCAGATATTCCGAAGCGGCGAGCTGTGGAAGATCGTGACCTTTATCCTCTGCCACCGTCAAAATATGCACATCGCTTGACATTTTTAGCAGAGGTACGGCGGCACGAAGGGCATTTCCTGCCTCAAAGCTGCCATTCCAGGCCACCAATGCCGGTCCGCAGGCGTCAAATTTCTTCACGGCGTCGGGCTGGACCACGACCGGAACCGACGCATTGTACAGCACGTCCCCCAACAAACCCAGCGGCATGGCATTGTCGGAGTCGCCACTGGCGGAACTCAGGACTATCAAGTCCATCAGGGCAGAATTTTTTGACAGGCCGCGGGAAGGATTATCGTTTTCTTCGCGATAGTCCCATGAAACATCTTCATCGGCCAAACGCTTTTCGACTTCGGCCCGCAGTTTTTCGTCGACTTCGCGCGACATTTTGCTGATATCATACATGACCGACATGCCGGTCACACCATCGAACGCCATTTGCGGGTCATAGGGGTTGGCCCGAAGACAATGAAGATGGCCGTTCAGCGAACGGGTCAGATCAAGCGCCGCCTGAAGGCGGGCCTCGAAGCCCGTATCATCGGCAATATATAGCATTACGGATTTCATAAATCTCTCCTGTCTCGACGTCGCCATTGATGAAATAAAGGCGTTGGCAGGAGACTAGCGGCACAAAAACCGCACCTGTATAAGGGTTAATACGGATCTGCCGCGACTGCGGCGCGCATAGTCTAGCCTATGGATAGCCTGACGCCCGTCGAGATAGACGGAAAGTGCAGTACCATCGAACCGGCAAGCTTGGCTCCGGGCATTCCAGCCCACGAACCAACGCCTATTAAGGAGCGGGTTTTTCTGGGGTTGGCGTCTGCCACTGAAAGGCAGTGATCAATTCCATGATGGCCTCTTGTGCCGGGGCATCGATTTCCTGCGGATAGGAAGCGATGAGACGCGCATCCCAATAACCATAATCCAGCGTTGTCACGCTGAAATGCCAGGGCACACCATCCTTGTCCCCATCAAAGACACCCTGGTAGGCCGCTATGTCCGGTCGCCCGGAAACGAAATAATCGCCCTCGGCAATGACCGCCGGATTGGAATAGTGAAAAAGCAGATCGGGCTTGACGATTTTATAATGATCTTCGGCATTTAGTTCAACCAGATGGACGATCGCAATTTTGATTTCAATTTCATGATCCTGATAGTCGCGCAGATAGCCAATCTCGAAATTGTTGCCGGAAAAATCGGTCGTCATTTCACATTCGCGCCGGAACCCGGCAATGGTTGCCGGAAACACGAAACCGCTATCCTTGTGGATGATCGATCCTGCTTCCTTGTAAGGTGTAAAAGGATCATAAAGCTGCGCTGAATTTAGCACGCATTCTGCCCGCGCCGGACCGCTGGCCAGACTGAGGGTCAGCCCTGCAATTGTTGCATATCCGGCGAGTTTCAGTGACTTCAGCATAGTTTTAGCCTTGCGGTCGGACTTTCCTCTATTCATGGCAACTGATGACGCGAAACGGCAACTCGCTGCCATCGGTTTCGGTGATTGTCAGATATTCGCCGACGTTCAAAGGATGGTCTTTCATCCGAAAAATGGCTTCATCGTCATCTTCACCGATTTTGTAGGAAAAAACCCATCCCTTGGGCGAAGCGATCACAACACCGCTCTGGTCCGCCTGCCCTGGCCAGAACCGCCGGACGACCGGCCGCTTCTCAGCCTGTTTCAACACTTCCGGTTCGATAAAGCCGTCTTCATCCAGGGGAACACGAAAGACATAGGCATGGGCGGAAGATCCGTTCGGATAGTCGGGGGTTCGGGCCAATTCAAGACGGATGGTTTTCCAAGTCATGGGCCATATCTGGACCACTGAAAAGGCCGGCGCGATACGCAATATCCCGTAGGCCCCGGCTACAGCATGAGCAGTCAGCCGGTGCGGCGATCCCATATAAAATTGTTCAGCCCTTTCCTACAGATAACCAAATAGGTTATATCTTGCCATTGCTAACTGGAAAGGCGATTTCGCATGTTCAAACCTCCTGATATCGACACTCTCATCGACCAGGTCATCGCGCTCGAGGGAGATTTCTCCAATCATCCCGCCGATCGGGGTGGCCCCACCCGTTGGGGCATCACCGAGGCTGTAGCCCGCTTGCATGGCTATGCCGATGACATGAAGCATTTCCCGCGCGAGCAAGCCGCAGCCATTTACAAGCGCCAATACTGGCTCCGCCCCGGCTTTGACCGGGTGGCTCTGCTTGCACCAGATATAGCAACGGAGCTGTTTGATACCGGGATAAACATGGGAACGGGCACGGCCACGGCTTTCCTCCAGCGCGCCCTCAACGCGCTCAATCGCAACGCACGCGACTATCGCGAAATATCGGTCGATGGCAAAATCGGGAATAACACACTCAATGCGCTTCGCGCCTTCCTGAGCAAGCGTGTTGGCAAGGGCCAGCAGGTCCTGCTGAAGGCGATCGAGTCCCTGCAAGGTGCGCGCTATATCGAAATTGCGGAAAAACGGCCGGCCAATGAGGCCTTTCTATACGGCTGGCTCGCCAATCGGATCGGCTGACCACTCCCCCATAAGATTATATCGAAAGGAAACCTCAAATATGTCCATTCTCTCCACTCTGGTTGGCCCAGTTTCCAACATCATTGATAAAATCATTCCGGACCGCGAAGCGCGCGATCGCGCAAAACTGGAGCTCCTCAAACTTGAAGGCAGTCAGGAACTGGAAGAGGTTCGTCTCCAGCTGTCTGCCATGCTTGCGGAAGCGCAATCGACAGATCCCTGGACCAGCCGCGCACGCCCCAGCTTTCTTTACGTCATGTACATGCTCCTGCTCTGGTCGATTCCGATGGGCCTTATCGCTGCGGTCCGTCCGGAAGCCGCTCGCGACATCGCCGCCGGCATGAACGCATATCTCTCCGGCATACCGGAACCGCTCTATGCGCTCTTCGGCACGGGCTATCTGGGTTATACGGTCGCCAGGCAATGGGGAAAGATTCGCGGGGTCGAGCGATAACTACTGGCGGCATCTGGCAAACCCCAAAAAAATCGCCTTATTGAAGTTGACGACGACCGACAATTCCCCCGATAAACCGCCAGATTAATGCAATATTTACGAAATAGACTTGCCATGCCCGTATCTTTCCAGATAAAGGTGGAAGTCTAGTTCATCCAAAGGGGATAATTTAAATGACTACCGAAACCAACTTCCGCAAAATGCTCGCTGTAGCTGGCGGCCTTGCTCTTGCTGTTCCTGCTCTTTCTGCATGCGCAGAACAGGCTGACGATGCCGCAGTTGTTGCTGATGACACAGCTGAAGAAGCGTCGGATGCTGCTGAATGCGCTGCATGTGCTGCTGACACCGCCGCTTGTGCCGCTGAATGCGCTGCTGAAGAAGCAACCTGCGCAGCTGAAGATGCAACCTGCGCGGCTGCTGAAGAAGTAACCGAGTAAGCCTAGCTTATTTAGCATTGAAAAATGCACTAGAAAGGCTGTTTGAGCTTACAAGCCAGATAGCTAGAGAGGGCGTCTCGCTAGTACCCAGAGTGGTGCCGGCAGACGCCCCTTTCGTTCAATATCAGCATTACCCCAAAGGGGATTGCATCGCGCCGGGCAACAAGTCGCGCTGGTTTTATCATGCGCACAAGCCCGAGGAGCGTGATGAAGGCGAACATGGCCATTTCCACATGTTTCTGCCGCTCGCCATGTTCGATGGTGTGGAGCCTTATTACCAGCCTCCTGCAAAATTACCCAATGGCAAAAAGACCCAGGGAGTCGTCCATTTCGGCGCGCTCAGCTTCGGCCTCGATGGCATGCCGATCGGCTGGTTCACGACCAATTATTGGGTCACCTACGAATATATGATGCCGGCCGAGGCGATCGCTTCGCAATTGCGCCATTTTGACATGTCCGGTGCTCCCGGCGACCCGCTGGTCAATGATTGGTTGACCGCCGCCGTCCAGCATTTCCATGATCCGATTATCGAAATGGTACGGCAGCGCGACCAGTTGCTGATGGAAAAGAAACAGGAACTGGGATCAGCGGTCTTTGAGAACAAGAAAGTAGAGCTCCTCTCGCGACAACCGTTTGATCTTTAATGATCAAATCCCGGGTTGGTGCGCTGTAACTTCCGCATCAGTCCAGGCCAGATCAGATTATCCCCCAGCCCTTTCTGAAACGCGGCAGAAGATTGCTGGTGCACCCGATGCCCCATGTCTGCGTTTTCTTCATGAAGATGCTCTTCGCTTCCGACCGACTGCGCCAGAATCTGGGTCTTGCAGGCATTTTCGAGAATATACATCCGCAGAAACGCGATCGCGCAATTTTGCCCGAGGGTTAGCGTCCCATGATTGCGCAGGATCAGCAGGCTCTTCTCGCCGAGGTCGTTGATCAAACGATTGCGTTCATCCAGGTCAAGCGCGATGCCTTCATAATCATGATAGGCGAGATCATCATGGATCTGCATCGCAAATTGCGTGTAACGCCGCAATCCGGCCTTCTGCACAGAAACAGCAATGCCATAAGGTGTGTGAACGTGGATTACACAACCCGCATCCTCACGAGCGCTGTGCACGGCACTGTGAATGGTGAATCCTGCAGGATTGATGAAATAGGCTGTGTCCTGCTTGATATTGCCATCAAGATCGATCTTGACCAACGCGGATGCTGTCATTTCATCGAACAACACCCCATAAGGATTAATCAGAAACCGCTCCTCGCCGTCTTCGTCGGGCAGCCGCGCGGAAATATGGGTGAACACCAAATCGGTCCATGCGTGCATGGCGCAAAGGCGGTAGGTAGCAGCAAGATCACAGCGTATTTGCCACTCCGCATCCGATACCTTGTTTTGCAAACTTTCGATATCATGCGGATCAGGTATCGAAAAACCTGGTCCAACGCCCATTGCGGCGTCGTCAGTTTGAAGCGCTGTCGCCATGATTATATCCTCTGCCTAGTTTTTATCTTTGAAGTAATTTGCCATGACTGGCCGCCGTGCGCAACCAATCTATAGTGACCTCAAATAGCGTTCTGGCCTGGTGCCCTGGCCCGGCGATGGAATGATGCAACCGGCTCTTTCCGCGATGATTCCGGCAACTAAAATTGCAAGCAATAGCGCTAAGACCAATGAAATGGGGAGTTCCGCTCAAATCATGAGACGGCGCTTCTGGTCAACCGGTCAACAACCCGGAAACAGACTGTGATACTGACAATCCGATCAAAGCAATAGCCAATGTCCCGATCGTCAAAACGACAATGATCGCGATTTTCTTGGCAGTGCTCCAGCGCCCTTCGGCATCCACCACGGACATTGGCGGCCCGGCCAAATCATGCTCGACATCAAAATCATAAGCGATCGAAAGCTCATCGAGCATGGAACCAGGTGATCGATAATCCTGAGGCCCTCCCGAAGCCAACGTGCCATTGAGAGGAGGAGCCGCCGCGTCACATGGGAGCCGGTGATCGGCGACGGGCGCGCGGCGGGCAACGGCCACGCACTGCACGACCGCAGCCTTGGAAATATTGAGAATCTCCGCGATCTCGTCTGAAGATTTCCCTATTTCCACAAGACGCAAACATTCTCGTTGTGTTGCCGATAAATGCGCCGCGCGCGGTGGCTTTGAATGGTCCAAGGTTTCGTCCTGTTTATCAAGCTCGTCTCTATCGTCCCAAATTGCGGAAAGCAATCAAGCCAGGGGCTGGGAACTGGCCTTCAGTCCGGATTTCCAGGCCATATAGGCGCAATTTATGCGGACAATGTGGCCGAATTCTTGGAAGCGTCCTGTGTCAGGGTTCCCACCGGGACTTCCAACGTGAATTTTGCCCCTTGACCGAGTTCGCTATCCAATCGGATCGACCCACCCATCAACTCGATCAGCTGTTTGCATATCGTCAGGCCCAATCCGCTGCCCCCATGCTTTCTTGCCGTCGAGCCATCCTCCTGAACAAAGGGTTCAAAAATGGCCGCCTGTCGGTCGGGAGCAACTCCGACACCAGTATCTTCTATGGTGATGCTCAAGATGGATTGATGCCGGCCCACTTGATCGGTCTGGGCCGCGGCATTGAATTTTGCAGCTATCGCGATATGCCCGGCGTCGGTAAATTTTATAGCATTCGCCAGGAGGTTCATTATTATCTGACGCAGCCGGAATCCGTCCACTTTCAGCCATTGTGGCAGACGGTCATCAACTTCGACCAGAATCTTAAGGTTTTTTTCCTCAGCATTGGGCGAAAACATCTTTACGCAGTTTTTTAGCAACTGGCGTACATCGAACGGCTCGGGCGTGATGGTCATTGAGCCTGAGTCTACCTTGGAAATATCCAAAATATCGTTGAGCAGTTTCATCATCGCTGAACCGGATTCGGATATCAGCCGGATATATTTCTGTTGGGTTTGGTTCAGCGTCCCATCATCCAGCAACTGGGTAAAACCGATAACCCCGTTCATCGGTGTCCGAATTTCGTGACTCATATTGGCGAGGAATTTGGACTTTGCCCCGGTCGCGGCTTCAGCAACCTCCAGTGCACTGACAATTTCCTTTTCCTTGTCGACGAGTATCTTCGTCTTGTTCTCGACCTCTTGTTTGACATAGGCCTCGCGGCGGGCATGAAACATCACGAGAGTGGCGAAAGCCAAGATTAGAACAAAGCCGCCAATCAAAATGAACTTGGACTCGCTTGTCTGAACACTGTTCTCAAATTCAGGTGTGCTATGCCACGACACAGTCCATTCTTGGCCCATGATCGGCAACACCTTCGTCACCGAAAAAAGGGCGGTTCGAGCATATCCCTTTTTTGCTTCATGTTCGAAAATGAGATTGGAGGCACTTGGTGTATCTCCGTCATAGACTGTGATACCGAAATTTCGGTCCTGGCTCGCTGTAAGGCCCTGCATAAAACGAGGCGCAATGAATGGCGCGTAGATCCAACCCTGGAAAGCGGCGCGGCGATCGGCCACAGAATGCAATGGCTGCCCAAGCTTATAAATGGGCCGAAGCAGAAGAAACCCAGCGCTTTTTTTGTGATCCTGCACAAGAAATATCCGTTTCGTTATCGTCGCTTCGCCGGTATCGCGCGCCGTCTCGGCAGCCGCGCGACGGTTTGCTTCAAATCCGATATCGAGTCCTACTGCCTCGCGATTTTCGGCAATCGGTTCGATGTATAAAATCGGAAGAATTTCGCGCCGCTGGGTTTTCGGGTGCACAACAAAATCGCTAACGCCGCGAGAACCCACATTTTTCAGATATTGGGCCTCTTCTGAACGCAAAACCCGCTCGATATAGCCAATGCCGTTGATGCCGGGCAGCGTTTCATCGATATTCAGAATATCAACAAATGTTCTCCAATCGTCTTTCGTTACTTGATCGGATGACGCAAACAACCCTGCCCCGCTGTCCAACGATTGGCGGTAAGATTCTATCCTGTAATTGAGCGCTTGTTCGTTGTCCTTTGCAAGGGTTTCAAACGCCGCAAGATTGCGCTCGTACGTCTGTGTTTGCGTCACTTTCCAGAAAAAGATTGTAACCCCGAGCAGGATGATAGTGCCCAAGAGCAAAGTGAGTCCGGCGGTAATATCCAGCGGAAAGAGCTGATTATTCTGAAGAGCTCGCCCGGCGCGTTTCAAAACAGATTTCATCGGCGCGCATCAACTTTTTCCACGGCCTCACGCGAATCCAACAATGATACTATCCGATCGACCAGGTCTTGCGGTAAAAATGGCTTTGTCATGTAGTCAGACGCTCCACCCCGAAAAGCTTCCGACATGGCCTTTTGCCCGGTTATGCTCGTTAGGATCAGGACCGGAATATTTGCAGTTCTCTCCTCCCGCTTAAGCACTGGAAGGACCTCCGGACCCCGCAATCCAGGCATACGGTTGTCCAGAATAATCAGATCCGGCCGAACGCGAAGGGCAGCGGACAAAACGCTATATCCATTGTCAACGACAGTAACATCGTGACCACATGACTTGAGCTTGTGATAAACTAGATCACCCAACAGCGCGTCATCATCTGCAAACAGAATAGTGGCCAATTTCAGTTCCTTTACAACCAGGTTTCAGGCCGAACTCAGCCCGAAATAATCAGACACAAGGATGGTTGCTCAGCAGATCCTCACCATGTCCAAAAACATCTTTTGACCTACCACAAAGAAATTAATCAATATTTTCACATCTGAAATATAAATAGCTCTCCTCTTCGGGAGATCGGTATGGACTCATGAAAGTGGCATTTCACAGTTTTTGATTGAAGCGGAGCAGCAACATGTTCTCCGTATCGACAAGAACCATGAAAGAGAGGCTTTTGAATTGCTGACAAGGATGCGGAAGGGGTTCAAACCTACGAATTGTGGATGGTTTATTGAAGTCCGCGATCACCATCTGTTATTCTCGGCAAAAGTGGCGTTACGGTTTACAAGAATATTCAGTTGGATAGAGCCAACACGAAAGGCAAGAGCATGGAAAAAAATCAGGACATCAACGGCGCGACCGAAAAAGGCCGCCCCAAAACCGATTTAGATGCTTCCAATTCTTCCACTGCCAAAGCCCGTCTATTATTAGTCGAAGATCACGATGTGAATCAAATTTTGATCCAGGCTATGACAAAGAGACTGGGATATGAAACCGAGCTGGCTGAGGACGGCACCGAAGCTGTCGCCAAAGTCACCCAGTCAATATCCGACAACAATCCGTTTGATCTCGTACTTATGGACATCCAGATGCCTTTGATGGACGGATACGAAGCCACTAGGGTCATTCGGGCCAATGGCGTATCAGCTGACACTCTGCCAATAATTGCAATAACAGCCAATGCATTCGCTGATGATATTCGCAATTGTCTGGAAGCTGGGATGCAGGCTCACATATCCAAGCCGGTTGATATCTCGAACCTCGAAGCTGCTTTGCAGGAATGGCTTCCGCCAAAGAAAACAGATAGCGCCAGCCCCGCTACGAAAGCAGCGCAGGATGATCTTTCCGAAGATTTGGTCACACGCTATGCCCAGCGAAAAGAAGAGACTGTCCGCAGTTTTGAGGCTTTTGTAAATAGAGGCACTTTCTCCGATCGCGAAATCATCGAAATTCGAGAGGAACTGCATAAGCTGGCGGGAACTGCCGCGATGTTTGGTGACCCGGCACTGGGCGATCAAGCCAGGTTGATCGAGGACGGATTGAAACTTTGGGCCATAGCCGAGCGACCTCAAAAATTGGCAACTGCACTGACCAATCTTATTGAAGCAGCGAACATTAACGAGCACTAATCAGCGACAAGGGGCGCCGCTTTATTGCGGTTCCGGCCGTTATTTGGATCTAATTGTCCAACGCTCTAAACACAGCTTCGGCCCATTCTTTCCTGCATATGAGCAGATCGGGCACATAAGTTTCTTGCTGATTATAGACCAGTGGCGATCCGTCGATCCGCGAACAGTGCAAGCCATAAGCGGATGCAACCGCTACGGGCGCGCAGCTATCCCATTCATACTGGCCACCGGAATGGAGATATATTTCTGCGTCCCCCTGCACCACAGCCATCGCCTTGGCCCCTGCGGAACCCATTGGTAACAAATCGCCCCCCAGTCGCTCTGCAACCGACAATGCTTCGGATGCCGGGCGGGTACGACTCACAACCAGGCGTGGTCGACCTTCATGGGTAGGAAAAGACTGAATTTCATCACTCCGCAGTACAACGCCGCCATCAAGGCCGGGCAATGCAACTGCTCCAACAGACGCAATGCCATCAACCGCCAGGGCAACATGCACCGCCCAATCCGATCGCATTTCACCAAATTCACGCGTGCCATCGACCGGATCAATGATCCAGACACGCGATTTATCCAGCCTGTCTTCCGTATCTTTGCTCTCTTCAGACAGAAGTCCGTCGTCCGGTCGCTGATGGCGAAGTGCGTGGATCAGAAATTCGTTGGCGGTTTGATCCCCTACCTTGCCCAGTGATTTGCCATCAAAGAGTTCAATATCCCGCACCGTAACCAATATCCGGCCGGCTATTTCAGCAAGATGAGCGGCAAGTTCTGCGTCTGTCATAGCTTTACTCATTTCAGTGGCATGATTTGGCGGACGATATATTCGGCGGCTTCAGCGGGCGTCATCTCCACCGTATTGACCCGAATTTCGGGACTCTCTGGTGACTCATAGGGACTGTCGATACCAGTGAAGTTCTTCAGCTTTCCACTCCGCGCTTTCTTGTAAAGCCCTTTCACGTCCCTCTCTTCTGCCACCTCCAGCGGCGTATCGACAAAAATCTCGATAAACTCTCCGTCAGGCAGCATCTCGCGAACCATTTTGCGTTCGGCGCGGAACGGGCTGATGAAAGCCGTCAGGACGATCAGCCCCGCGTCGGTCATCAATTTGGCGACTTCACCAACCCGGCGAATATTCTCGATACGGTCTGCCTCGGTGAAGCCAAGATCTTTATTGAGTCCATGTCGCACGTTGTCACCATCCAGCAGGAAGGTATGACGATTCATCAGATTCAAGCTTTTCTCAACCTCATTGGCGATGGTCGACTTTCCGGAACCCGAAAGCCCCGTAAACCACAGGACGCGCGGTGTCTGGTTCTTGAGCAAAGCATGCTCTTCCCGCGTTATTGTCGTTGGCTGCCAATGAACATTGTCGGCCCGGCGCAGGCTGAAATGCAGCATGCCGGCAGCGACCGTCGCATTGGTGATCTTGTCGATGAGGATGAAACCACCAAGTTCAGCGCTCTTTGTATAGGGTTCGAACACTATTGGCTTGTCGGTATGAACCTCGGCAACACCGATCGCGTTCAGTTCCAATGTCTTGGCAGCGAGATGCTCCATCGTATTCACATTGATCTCATATTTCGGCTCTTGCACCGAAGCACTGACGGTCTGCGTAGCCAGTTTAAGCCAATAGCCGCGGCCCGGCTTCAGGGCTTCCTCACTCATCCAGACGATGGTGGCTTCAAATTGGTCTGACACTTCAGGCGGATCGTCTGCGGCTGCAATGACATCGCCCCGGGAACAATCGATCTCATCATCGAGCGTGAGCGTTACGGACTGCCCAGCGACAGCTTCGTCCTGATCACCATCCATCGTGACGATAGTTTTGACGATACTGGTTTTACCGGAGGGAACGACCCGCACCGGATCCCCGGCTTTGATGGACCCGCTAGAAACCAGCCCGGAAAAACCTCGAAAATCGAGATTGGGTCGATTGACCCATTGCACTGGCATGCGGAACGCATTTTCCTGCGCCGCCGTAGCGGCGATCTCGATATTTTCCAGATGATGGACCAGCGAGGGCCCTTTGTACCACGGCGTATGTATGGAAGGTGCGGCCGTGATATTGTCGCCCTTGAAACCGGAAATCGGAATCGCCGTAAAAGTCTCGATGCCAATTTCTTCGGCAAACTCAGCATATTCTTTGACAATTGCATCAAAGCTTTGCTGGTTGAAATCAATCAAATCCATCTTGTTCACAGCCAGAATCAGATGTTTGATCCCGAGTAGATGAGCCAGATAGGAATGGCGCCTCGTCTGCACCAAAATACCCTTGCGAGCGTCGACCAGAATGACGGCCGCATCGGCAGTCGAAGCGCCGGTGACCATATTGCGCGTATATTGTTCGTGGCCCGGCGTATCGGCGACGATGAACTTGCGTTTTTCGGTCGCGAAGAAACGATAAGCAACATCAATTGTAATGCCCTGCTCACGCTCCGCGGCGAGACCATCCACCAACAGCGCAAAATCAATTTCCTGCCCTTGCGTGCCCGACTTCTTGCTGTCGGCTTCCAGAGCCGCCAGCTGGTCTTCAAAAATCATCTTGCTGTCGTAAAGCAAACGACCAATCAATGTGCTTTTGCCGTCATCAACGCTGCCACATGTAATGAAGCGGAGCAGCTCCTTGTTCTGATGCTGAGCGAGATACTCTTCAATATCCTCGGCAATCAGCGCTTCGGTCTGATAAATTGGTTCTTCACCGGCATGCTCGCGCATCAGAAATATCCTTCCTGCTTCTTTTTTTCCATGCCCGCACCGCCTTCATCCTTGTCGATAATGCGCCCCTGCCGTTCACTGGTGGTGGTTAGGAGCATTTCCTGCACAACTTCCGGCAGAGTCGACGCGGCGCTCTCCACTGCCCCTGTCAGAGGAAAACAGCCCAATGTCCGAAAACGCACCGAGCGTGTCACTATTTCCGGCTTATAACCCATCACCTGTTCGAGCCGCTCCATATCATCGGCCATGAATAGGCCCCCTTCGTAAATGTACGTCGGACGCGGCGCAGCAAAGTAGAGGGGCACGATCTCGATGTTTTCGGCCATAATATATTGCCAGATATCAAGCTCGGTCCAGTTGCTGATCGGGAACACCCGAATGCTTTCGCCCTTGGCCTTCTTGGCATTATAGAGATTCCACAATTCGGGTCGCTGCTTCTTCGGATCCCATCCATGGCTGGCGGTACGGAAAGAAAAAATCCGTTCTTTCGCCCGACTTTTTTCTTCGTCGCGCCTTGCGCCACCGAACGCTACGTCAAAACCATACAGATCAAGTGCCTGTTTCAGCCCCTCGGTCTTCCACATATCTGTATGCAGCGAACCGTGGTCGAAAGGATTGATCCCACGCTCCTTTGCTTCTGCATTCTGATGCACAATCAGCTCCATTCCCGCATCTTGCGCAGCCTTTTCCCGCAAGTCGTACATGTCCTTGAATTTCCAGGTCGTATCGACATGCAGCAGCGGGAATGGCGGGGAAGCGGGGTAAAAAGCCTTTTTGGCGAGATGGAGTAACACGGCGCTATCTTTGCCAACGCTGTACATCATGACCGGCTTTCGCGCATCGGCCATGACTTCACGCATGATATGGATTGCTTCGGCTTCAAGCCGCTCTAAATGCGTCAACACACGGGTCATTGCTGTTCCAATCTTGCTCTTTCTGTCGGCTAATAACCGATTCCCACTCGTATGTAGTTCCCAAATGGGATATGAATTTGCAATGTCGGTTATTTTGAGTGAAGAGCATGATCTGA
The DNA here is from genome assembly GCF_048269865.1 of Parasphingorhabdus sp. GTDB lineage: Bacteria > Pseudomonadota > Alphaproteobacteria > Sphingomonadales > Sphingomonadaceae > Parasphingorhabdus. The sequence continues at coordinate 127,169 of NZ_JBLWUA010000010.1, forward strand.
TCGCGGCATTGCACCGCGGCACACTCGGCGCGCCGCCGTGGCAAGACTTTCTGGAGCAGTTGCGGCGCAGAACGGCTGCGGATTGTGCTGGCCTCTTTTTCCAGGGCGAGCATGACTGGCTACAATCGATCCGGATTCCGGCGAGCGTCGATGGCTCCGATGAGGGTAATGACCTATATCGGCGGAATTATGAAAGCGCATCACAGCTGCCCCATATGGCGATGCGTCTGAACCGGGTCTATTCTCTGGACGAACTTGCCGATGCCAAAGATCCCGGCCAAAACCGCTTCAAAGCTCTATTCATGCAAGATGCTGACATCCGCTTTGCACGGAATATGAGAGTTGCCGAGCCAAATGGAGGGCAAATCTGGATTTCTCTCGGGCGCAAGGCCAGCGATTTTTCCGCGAGCGATGGAGCCTTGCTCGGCGCGTTGGCGAATCATCTGTCGATTGCGGCGGGAACCCATGCTGAGCTCGAAAGGCAGCGTCTGAAAGCCGGCATTTCAGCGGATGCGATCATGCGCCTCAATTTCGGCTGGTTCATGCTCGATGCCGGTGGGCGGATCATCGACATGAGCGAGCAAGCCGAAGCTATTGTCCTCGAGGGACAAACCCTGCGCAAATCACCGGATGGGAGGCTGATCGCCGAAAATACCGATGCACAAGCTGTCATGCGCAAATTTCTGCAGCGTAGACAGGCCGGCGAAAGCTTGGCGCGGACCATCCACCTATCCGATGAGCCTTGGCTGGATATGCTACTCACCAATCCACCGACAGATTTGCCAGGCACCCTCAAGCCGCTAGGGGTCGCTTTTATACACGGTGAACGGTCCAATAGCATCGAACGCAGCCAGCATGTGGCCAATCTGTTTGGACTTACGTTGCAGGAAGCGCGCCTTGCCCTGCATATCAGCCGAGGGGTAACAATCAAGGAAGCTGCCAGCCTGCTCGGCCTGACCTACGAGACCGCCCGACTTTACTCAAAACGAATTTACACCAAGACCGGAACCAAAGGGCAAGCAGACCTGGTTCGGCTGATCTTGGCCAGTATCGTGGCATTGACGTAAACGCCGACTGGCAATCGAAAGCCCCCGATCAATGGCCAGCAGATTTGAACGAAATAACGCGTTTCGGACATCGCAGGGATTTTGGTGCGCCCGACAGGATTCGAACCTGTGGCCCCCAGATTAGGAATCTGATGCTCTATCCGACTGAGCTACGGGCGCGATATGGTCGTGGGTTTAGCCGGATCAGCAAGCCCATGCCACAATCAATTTTTGGATTTCGGCGGCAGAACCGGAATCGGTAGGGGAAGCGCTGAGATTCCCTCTTCTGCCAGGTCTGCAACTTCGTCCTTTGACGCCGTTCCGTGAATAGGTTTTTCGTCAGCATCACCATAGTGCATGTCTCTTGCCCGCTTGGCAAATTTATCGCCCACCCATTCTGAATCGGCGAGGAATTGCTCTTGCATCTTTGCCAATTTCCCGATCATTTCCTGATAATGGGCGGGAACTGCTGTCTTGCTACTGATAGACTGTGCGGCTTTGGCATCCGGCTGGCTGACATCTTGATCGACCGCGACAGGTTCCTGATTTCCCTTACGACCCAAATTTGGCGCCATGGCCGCTTTGGCGATATTTTTGCTGCCGCAAACCGGACATTGTACCAAACCATCCGCTTTTTGTTCTGCATAGTCTGCCGAGGATCCGAACCAGCCTTCAAAGGCATGATGCTGATCCTCACATATCAAGTCGAAAACGATCATGATCTACTCTCTGGCTCTCGGAAGTTTTTTCTATTGGCGACTGCTGGAACCCGCGAACGCACTTCCTCCACTTTTGTCAAATCCAGATCGCAGAGACCAAGCCCGGTACCATCACCCATGTCGAGCAAAATTTGCCCCCAGGGATCAGCCACCATGGAGTGGCCATAGGTGGAACGACCGTCCTCATGCTCCCCACATTGCGCTGCTGCGACGACATATGCGCCAGCCTCAATCGCCCGCGCGCGTAATAATATTTCCCAGTGAGCTTTGCCCGTCGGAACGGTAAATGCTGCCGGAACGGACAAAATATTGGCACCCGCATTGGTCAGAGCTTCATAAAGCCTTGAAAAGCGCAGATCATAGCAAATCGACAAACCGAGGGTTGCCGCCGAAACCGGCGCGATAACAGCCTGATCCCCACCAGCATATGCAGCGGATTCCCTTGTCGTTTCATTCGCGCTCAGATTAACGTCGAACAGGTGAATTTTGTCATAGCGAGCGACAATCTCGCCACCGGGGTTGATCAAATAGGAACGGTTCAGCCATTTCTGATCCGGGCGCTGTGATATTCTGATCGCGAGGGACCCAAGCTGCACCCAAATTCCGTGCTTTCGCGCTTCTGTTCGGGCTGCTGACAGGACGATATCATCCGATTCACCGCGGATTGCGTGCGCCGCGCGAGAACGGTCACGATCCAGCAATCCAGTCATCTCCGGCGTAAAGATGATCTCGGCGCCGCCAGCCGCCGCGTCGGCGATCAGCGACCGAAGTTGCACGGCATTCTCCTCAGGGGCAATACCACTGCACATCTGGGCAAGCGCGATTTTCAAACCAGATCAGCCCGCGAGAAGTTGGTCGAGCTCACCGGACTGTTCGAGAGCCGCAAGATCATCCGATCCACCAACATGGCGGTCATCGATAAATATTTGCGGCACGGTGGTGCGACCACCAGACCGCTGGATCATTTCTTCGCGCTTGCTGCCTCCCATCGAGATATCTGTCTCTTCAAAATCGACGTTTTTGCTTTCGAGCAAGGCTTTGGCGCGGAAGCAGAAGCCGCAGGTAAACTTTGTATATATTTCAACTTTGGGCATAATTGGCTCTTTCTACCATCCTATTACAAATGGACTGCCAGCATAAGAAATTCAAGCCATCGCTGGCCGGACAGCAAATTAGCTTGCCTCAAGGTCTTTGATGACCCTAGCCCAACAGAATACGAATATATTCAGGGCCCCCGCTTTCTTCAGCAGCCGCGCGCAAGCATTACTGGTTGAACCGCTCGTATAGACATCGTCCACGAGCAAAACAGACTTTCCTGCCAGTTGTTTGTCGGCTTCGGTGCTGAGCTTAAATGCAGACGCTACAATTTTTGTACGCTGTGCGCTGTTCATACCTCTCAGTGGCGGCGTAATTTTGCAGCGGGAGATCAGGTTGTAATTCATTTCGATACCGGTCCCCCTCGCCAGTTCTCTGCCGATCAGTACCGACTGATTGAATCCGCGAGTCCAAAGACGCGATCTGTGTAACGGCACCGGTATAATGATTGCATTGTCGGGAAAGTCACATGCGAATTTTTGTAAATGCTTCGCAATCAGCTTTGCCAGGCCCAAGCGCGTGCCATATTTCAATCTCATCGCAATAAGAGAACTGGAATCATCGTAACGCACCACGGCCCGGACCCCATCGTGAATTGGTCGATCGACCAGACATTTGCCACACAGACTGTCATCTGCGCGTTCGAACGAGAACGGCAGTCCGCAAGCCGCGCACCATGGCCGCGCCAGGAAATCCAGTTTTTGCCAACAAGCCAGACAGAAACGGTTGTCGGTCTCAACCGACGCACCGCATATGGCGCATCTGGAGGGCAGAGCGTAGTCTACTATCGATTGCATCACCGTGGCCAACGACATTTGATCTTTTCTTCCAGCCGCTCTAAAGGCGCAAGACCCTATGACCGATACAGTCAATGTTCCTGAAGTTTTTAGCCGCCGGCGAAGACGCATTGTCCGGGACAGGGCTTATGCGCGTACAGCAGGCAACGATTTTTTCTCGCAGATCATGGCGGAAGAAATTTTAGACCGGCTCGATGACGTCAAGCGCACCTTTCAGCGAGCGCTCATTATCGGATTGCCCGCAAATAGGCTCAGAACAGAGCTCGAAGCACGCGGAATGACCGTTATTTTAGCAGATTCTAGCTTGCGGTTGATCGATGCACTGGGAGGCGTCGTCTGCGATGATGACCGCTTGCCGTTCGCTGATCACAGCTTTGATCTGATCATCAACATTGGATCACTGGATACAATCAATGACCTACCAGGGGCACTGGTATTGATCCGCAGAATATTGGTTCCGGACGGACTAATGCTGGCCGGCTTGATAAGCGCTGATAGCTTTCCATCGCTGAAATCGATGATTATGAAGGCCGAGGAAGACCTTGTTTCTGCGCATATTCATCCGAATATCGACGTCCGGACAGCGGGCGACCTGGTGGCTCGCGCGGGACTGAGGCTGCCAGTCGCCGATAGCGACCATTTGAGCCTTTCCTATTCAGAACTGGAGCGATTGATCGCCGACATAAGAGATATGGGAGGAAGCAATATCCTGGCCAGCGGCCAAAAATCGCTTCGCCGGACGGTCTATCGCAACATGCAGTCTTTATTCCACGCTGCAGCAGGCACCGACGGCAGATTCCGAGAAAGCGTCAATATATTGTATCTTTGCGCCTGGGCTCCTCATCCAGATCAACCGAAACCAGCGCGCCGCGGAAGCGGGAACGTGTCTCTTTCTAAAGCGCTTGCAGGCTCAGATAAGACAGACCCAAAAAGTTAGCCGCGACTGCCGATAAAATTCGACAGCTTATCAACCAATGGACCATCGGCGGGAGGCATTGGCAGGCTCCGGATTGCCTCGATCGGCAACCATTGCAGATCCAGAGAGTCCGCACTCTGAACTTGTCCTGCCCATTGTCGGCACAAATATAGAAGAAGAACCAAATGGCGGTCCTCCAACGCCTCGCTGGCAAATGCAACGGCCTCAATGTCTCGTTGGTCCACTTCAATAGCCAACTCTTCATTTAATTCCCGCACGAGGCCTTCTTCGGGCGTTTCGCCCTTTTCGACTTTTCCACCAGGGAACTCCCACAGGCCAGCCATCGGCTTCCCGGCGGGTCTCTTCTGGACCAGAATTCTGCTGTTCTTGTCGATCAGCGCTGCGGCTACAACGAAAAGATATGTCGGATTTTTTGCCATTTCTTTATGCGCTGTAAGGATTTTATTAATCACTTTCTGTGAAACCGGTTCTGTTCATGACTTAGCAGAACTTTACTCGTGTTGAGAGAGATATGATAAAATTTCTGAAAAAATTATATCTTTCTGACGAGGGTGCGACAGCCGTTGAATATGGTTTGATTTTAGCTCTCATCGCTTTGACAGCGATTGTCGCTATCGACCGCGTTGCGAATCAAACCGTCGGCATGTGGAATGACGTAGCCAACGAGGTAACAGAAGTCTCGTAATTCTCGGCTTTGCGCTTAAATCTTTAGTAAGGTTTCTCGTCTAGATCATTGAATATTGAGTTCGAACAGAATTCAATTTGGGTAAGTGGAATATGTCAAATCTAGGAGACCAGACATGAAATTCGTACGTAAAATGTTCAAGAATGAAGAAGGCGCAACCGCCATCGAATACGGCCTGATCGCTGCATTGATCGCTGTTGCAGCAATCGTTGCAATGGGCCAACTGGGCAACACCCTCAGCAACACGTTCAGCGAAGTCGATAACTCGATGGCAGGTTAATCTTCGGATTACAAAAAAAGAACGGCAGCTTTCGGGCTGCCGTTTTTTTTGCCCGAATGGATCAGAAGGTTATGATTTTGACCTTCTGCCCTGCCCGCAACACATCATTCGCGTTCAACCGGTTCAGTACCAGGAACCGGTCTTGCTGGTAACTGGTGTAGGCCATACGGGATGACAGACTGGAGATAGTATCACCACTTTTTACGGTCACGACATCTACCTTACGTGGTTTGATGGAAGCCGCCTGTGAGGCCGACAGTCTGGACATGCTTTGATACATCGGAGAGAACACTGCAGCGCTGCCTGCCGGAGCGATGGCAGCAAAATGAAAAGCACTGCTCTTCGAAAATTCGTAGGCGAACACCGTTACATCCACCGGGCCATTATTGCTGTCGACCCTCGCAATGGCGTAAAAGGCAGGCAAACCATTGACCGTCGTTCTTTGTATACCACCATGGGAAATTGTTTTTCCTTCGCCCGCAACCCGTTTGAAAGCAGCATCGATATATGCTGTCATATCACCTTTATAGGGGGCAGTCGTAAACTGCGCTTGGCCGGACGATCCGGCGATAGACACCGCCCGGGCACCATTTTGCATGGAAAACCCGTTCGGAACCGTAAATTTCACCCTTAGATCAGGGTGGAGAAAGCTGTTGCCCTCGATAACCCCCTGTTTGGGATCATCTCCGTATAGGATACCGTCCAAGCTCTGCAAAAACTGATCGCGGTTGCGGATCCCGCCGACTTTAGCCAGCTTGCTGGCGTTTTTAGCAGCACGCGATACTCTACGTGCAGGATCAGGATGGGTGCTTGCCCATTCCGGCGCACTCCGAGCGTCTCGGCCAGCCAGTCTAGCATCAATCGCGGATTGCGAAGCCAAAGAATACAGCATTGTTGAAAGTGCTTGGGGGTCATAGCCGGCAGACGCAAGATAACGAATACCGAGATCATCCGCCTCATATTCCTGCTTGCGCGAATATTTGAGGGTTAGCAGTTGACTACCGGTACCAAAAACTTGCTGCCCGAGCCGACCTATAGCCGAGTCACCCAGCAAAACTTGGGAACCGATTTGTCCCAATATACCCAAAATGCTGTTCCGCGTCGCAGCTTTTTGCCGTTTTTCACTATGCCTTGCGGCTACATGGCCGACTTCATGGCCCAACACGCCGGCCATTTCTGCTTCATCATTCATCAGCGCCATCAATTGGCGGGTGAGATAAACATAACCTCCCGGGATCGCAAACGCGTTGTTCACTGGACTATTCAATAACGTAACCGTAAAATCACTCCGGGCATTGCCAAGACCGGATTGCACTGCAATATTTTGTCCGACTCTTACTACATAACCGACTTGCGGCCCGGTATAAGCACCACCAAATTCCTCAAGCAATTGAGGATGAGCTTCGGCGCCTTTCCGCTTTTCAGCGGCCGAAATCGACCGTGCCTCGCCGGATTGACTGCCAGCAGAAGCAACCGCTCCAGCCCCTGCACCACTGCCTGTGCAGGCAACTAAACCTACGACTCCCACAGCGCCGATCATTTTTTTCGAAATATGTTTCATATCAAGCTCCTCTTGGTGGCACTGTATAGGAACCGATCAATCAGCAAAGGGTTCCGCGTGTAAAATCACGTTACACCCGCCGGAGCCAGTGCGGAGCTTGTCTTTTGTGGTGTTAAAGCGCCCCCATTTGCAGGAATTTGTCACGGCGCAGACGTCTTAGCTCTTCGCGGTCATAAGCTTCGAGTTCCACAAACTCTTCCTCAATCGCGTGACTCAGCGCTGCAATGGCCAATCCCGGATCGCGGTGCGCACCACCGACCGGTTCTTCAATGATCCGATCGATAACACCCAGTTTTTTGAGATTTTGAGCGGTGATTTGCATCGCATCAGCCGCCACGTCTGCCTTGTCTCCAGTACGCCAAAGAATGGAAGCACAGCCTTCCGGAGAAATGACCGAATATACAGCATGTTCAAACATCAGCACCCGCTCTGCTGCTGCCAATGCAACCGCGCCTCCGGACCCGCCCTCGCCGACGATAATCGCGACCATCGGAACGCCAAGAGAAAGGCATTTTTCGGTAGAGCGGGCGATCGCTTCCGCCTGGCCCCGTTCCTCTGCGGACACACCCGGGAAAGCACCTGAGGTGTCCACCAAGGTCAAGACCGGAAGCGAAAATCGATCAGCCAGATCCATGAGGCGTATGGATTTACGGTAACCTTCGGGTTTGCCCATCCCGAAATTGTGCCGCAATCGACTTTCCGTATCATCCCCCTTTTCATGGCCAATGACAACCAATCGACGGTTGCCAATCCTCGCGAAGCCGCCAATTATTGCCTGATCATCAGCAAAATTTCGATCACCGCCCAAGGGTATGAACTCATCAAACAGGCCAGCGGTAAAATCCTTGAAATGCGGTCTTTCCGGATGACGCGCTACTTGTGTCTTCTGCCACGGGGTCAGCTTGCCATAGGTTTCCGACAACATTTTGGCTGATTTAACCTGGAGCTTCTCAATTTCGGCCTGAATATCGAGCGCCCCTTCATCCGCCGTATCGCTCAGTTCGAGGATGCGCGATTCGAGCGCCGCGATTGGTTTTTCAAAATCGAGATAAGATGTCATAAAAAGGAATTAGGACCGGACAGGCTAAAGGTCAACGCGCGAGATTTCGTTGGCCCAAAGGATGACGGTTATTGACCAGTTCAACCAGTCGAGCGCTGTCGATATGTGTGTAAATTTGTGTCGTACTGATATCGCTATGACCTAGCAGGGTCTGCAGCGCCCGCAGGTCAGCGCCTCCCTCTAATAGATGCGTGGCAAAGGCATGCCGGAGAACATGCGGACTGATTTTTGCCGGATTAATACCCGCCCGGGAGGCATGCTCCTTGACGATCTGGAACAGCCTTATCCGGCTGATATGGCCCGTCCTCGACGGAAAAAGCCACTTTTCTCGCGGATCCACAAAGTCAGCCCAACGGTGGACCGCGTCGCGAGCCTGATGAGAAATCGGAACCAACCGTTCCTTGTCGCCCTTCCCTTTGATAATCAAATAGGGCTTGTCACGCTTCACCGAAGATCGCTGCAAGCTGACAAGCTCACTCGCTCTTAATCCGGAGCCGTAAAGCAATTCCAATATAGCAGACAACCTGAACACAGTTGGTTTAACGGACTCATTGGTCAATTCCACTTTGATCGACTCAAACAGGGACGAGATTTCGGTGTGGGACAAAGTTTTTGGCAGCGACCTAGCCAGACTTGGCTTCGGAAGCGCATCGGAGGGATCGTTCAGCAGAAAGCCTTCTTCTACGAGGAAGCCAAAAAAGCGCCTGAGACTGGAAGATTTGCGTGCGACGGTGCTGCTTTGCAAGCGGCGCCAATGTGACGGAAGTTTGCGAATAATCTCGCGATCTGCTGTGGCCAATCGGCCGCCGGTGATTGTTGAAGCTTGCTCAAGATCCGTACGATAGGCGGACAAAGTATGCTGAGATGCGCCCGTTTCCGCCAATAGCATCTCCAGAAACCGGTCGATTAGATTTGCATCATTGCTCATGTTTTCTACAAACAGACCTCACGACGGCAGATACAAAGATCACGTCGTTCGCGTCAGTGCTTCCGCTGCGATCATCCGCGCCTCCGCTTCCAGGCCGACCCGTTTCAGGCTCCGCGTAATATGGTAGAGATGCAAAGGCGACATTACCTGCCAACTCCTGCCTTGCATGCCGACAGCGACCAGCAATGCGACTGTTCCCTGTTGACCGCGCCGAGCGGCCGAATCAATCGCTTTCGTCCATCTCGTTGACCGATTCAGGTCTAAACTCAGATCATCTGCAAAGTCGTTGATGGTTTCCTCGTCGGCCCTCCCCAGTCCAGCCAATGCCGCTAAAAGAAATTTACTGCGAAGCTGCCCATTGCTTGCGTCATTGTCGCCAAAATCGTCGAGAGCACTGTAGGAAACGGCGGCATTGGCAGGAGAACCAACAGCCAAAAGCGCCCAGCTGTCACTACCTTCGTCAACAACGTCGGACCATCGGATAGCACTGCGATCAAGGCCCGCAGACATCATCGAAGCGATAAGATCGGCGCTTTGATCGCTCAGCGCATCCGATGGAGGGATTCTAGCGGCAGCGCGAGCGGTCAATATTTTGGCCGAATATTGCATAAGAGAACCGTCAGACCGGTTCCATAAATCACGCATTGCGCCAATACGTGTTTCTGCGGTGTCATCGATATATGCTTGGCGCAACACCGAAGCCTGCGCCTTCCACTCATCATTCGTGTCCGGATCATCATAAGCAGCGGAATATAGATCGACCATCGCTCGACTCGACAGCACACCGAGGGCCGCGGCGACATCTGCCGCTTTCATTCTCGATTCGATTGATAGCATCGGAGCTCGCACCCGCCATCCCTGCACGTGCCTGCCAGCTTTGGCATAGAGCCGATCCGGTGCTTCTACGCCCGTTGCAGCCCCCAAGCCAAAGCGCCAGTTGTTGAAAAACTCGATATCATCCCATCGGATTGAGACCGCTCTCCGACCTTCAAAACCGGCGCCAATCGTCTTTTCCGCCAGCAGATAGTCTATTCCGGTAGCCACCTTGTTCCGTCGCGCTTGTTGAAGCAAACTGGTGGCGCGGCTCTGTTCGCCAGTAAACGATGCACAGATCGGGCGGAACATTATCCAAGTGGGTGCATCACTCACCCGGATGCCCCCGTCAACCAAAGGACATACCCCAGCTGGATCAGCGGTTGCCAAATGGGCCTGCATGGCAACTTCGTACAGTCGAGGCGTATAATTACCGCGATCAACCTTCAATACCAGCGAGCGAGCCGCATCTGCCTCCCCCATCCGCAGCAAGCGCCACGCGCGTTCGGCCACCCAATCGGCTGGATTCACATTATCCGGACTATTGACCTTGCTGAACAAAGTGCGGCGAAGCAGAATCGAACCCCAACGAGATAGGATAGGACCATTGAGGTTCCTGATCAGAGCGGTCAGATATTGTCCGCCCTCCTTTCCAAAAGCATCTCTTGGAAGGCCATTATACTGTGGAGTCAAAACGCCAATTTCTGCCAGAGACCTTCGTTCTCCAGGAGACAATTCATATTTGGGCTGGAAGGTATCATCCAGCGCATCCAGATCTACTTCTGCGCGGTCCTCTGTCAGAGAAGGAAGATTCAGATCCGATTCCGGAACGGTCTGATCCGATACTGTTCGATCAGAAGACTCATTTGTCGACGGCGCCGTCGGACGGGCGGGTACGGGGCCTGGCGCCGGCGTAGGCGTTGGTGCGGGCCTTGGCGCTGGGGCTGGGGCTGGGGCGGCAGCATTGTCACCAAAGCCAGGAGGCAATAGGGATTCAGGCGAGCTCTGCCCCAGGACCGGAATCGCCACAAAAAGCGCAGTCAAGCTAACCGCAGCTAAAGAAATATGCCTGACGCGCATTTGCATCTTACTGCAGGTCGTCACCAATGACCGGCTTTTCCACCTGTTTCAGACGCTGCTCGACATCCATCGAAGCCAGAAAAAAGGCCGCACCGATCAAAAGTGCGACGAACAAAACTATAAAAACCAACTGACGCGGCATGGATGTTACTCAATCTTTCAAACTGTTAAAAACCAGCATAGCCAGCATTGGAATTTGCACCCTTAGCCAACCGATGTATAGCCTTTGCCCCAATGGACAAAAACATAAAAGCCTCTTTTGACGATTCAGGCGGAAATTCCGGTGAAAAGCCGGATTTTGCGCAAGATCAGTCGATTGTTCTGGTCGGATTGATGGGCGTAGGGAAAACCACAGTGGGTAGACGCTTGGCAAAACGGCTTGGTCGCGACTTTGTCGACGCGGACGAAGAAATCGAGCGGGCCGCCGGGCTTTCGGTCGAAGAGATTTTCAGCCGTTTCGGCGAAGACTATTTCCGGGATGGGGAAAGACGTGTGATAGCACGGCTGCTGGAGAACGATGGACAGGTCATAGCCACCGGTGGCGGCGCCTTCATGAACGAGGAAACGCGAGCGCTGATCCTTGAGAAAGCAATTTCTATATGGCTGGATGCCGACCTGAAGACGCTTGTCAAACGGGTCTCTCGCCGGAACACTAGGCCTCTGCTGAAATCGGGTGACCCTGCAAAGATATTGGCGGATTTGGCAGCTGTTAGAAATCCTGTCTACGCTACCGCGCATATTCATGTCACGGGCAATGACTCGCCCCATGAAATGACCGTTGAAAAGATTATTGAGGCATTACAGAATTGACCCAGATTACAGTCGAACTAGGCGACCGAAGCTATCCTATAGTGGTAGAGCCGGCTGCGCTTGAGCAGGCGGCACACTATCTCAAGGAATTTGCTGCCAATCAGCGCCTTTTTGTGCTGACCGACGACCATGTCGGAGCACATCTGCTGCCGCAATTGCAGCAAGCCTTTTCTGGAAACGCGATCGAGCTTGTCGTGAAAAGCCTGCCCGCAGGCGAAGCCAGCAAAAGCTGGGACCAGCTGGAAATGGTGACGGACTGGCTGCTCGCGGAAGGTGCCGAGCGTTCCGATACATTGGTCGCGCTGGGCGGCGGCGTGATCGGGGATCTCACCGGTTTTGCGGCGGCCATAGTCAAGCGTGGCTGCAACTTCGTCCAGATACCAACGAGCCTGTTGGCCCAGGTCGACAGCAGCGTTGGCGGCAAGACCGCGATCAACAGCTCCGTTGGCAAGAATCTGATCGGCAGTTTCAACCAGCCCCGTTTCGTGCTGATTGATCCCCTCGTCCTCAACAGCCTGCCTGATCGGGAATTGCGGGCCGGCTATGCCGAAGTCGTAAAATATGGTCTGATCAACAACGCCGATTTCTTTGCCTGGTGCGAGGCCAATAGCGAGCAGCTTTTACGCCGCGATCCGAAAGCGCTCAGCGAAGCGATTGTCCATAGCGTACGCGCAAAGGCCCTGATCGTCGGCGAAGATGAGAAGGAGCTTAGCGGCCGCCGCGCCCTGCTCAATCTCGGTCATACCTTCGGGCACGCTCTGGAGGCCGAGACTGGCTTCTCGGACCGGCTTGTCCACGGGGAAGCCGTCGCCGCCGGCATGGCTCTGGCCTTTAGATATTCGGTCCGCCGCGGACATTGCGATCCGGCGGATGCAGAGCGGGTGGCGGTTCATCTGAAAAAAGCTGGCCTACCCTATGATCTATCCAGCGCATCGGTTGCGGCATCCGGACAACGGCTGGTCGAGCATATGATGCACGACAAGAAAATGAGCGGCGGCACCCTGCCCTTCCTGCTAGCCAACGGCATCGGCCAGACATTTCTCGCCAAGGACGTAGATCTGGAAGATGTCGCGGCATTTCTGGACGAGTCTAACTAACACCCACCGGCCGTTCGAAGGCCATGACTACTTGCCGGAATTATTTTCAAACCTCAGTTCCGCACCGGCCAGCATGTCCCCTCCGGACTTCATCTGCGCTTCCAGCCGGTCGCAATCACGTTGCCGGAATTCTTCATCGACCTCGTCGATCAGGGCGCTATCCAGATCAATCGCGAACATCGTCTGCCGAGCGAGATGGATCGCTGATTCAAACATTTCACGTTTCATCCCGACGATACCGATCCCCTTGAGCGCGATCAGCTGGCGTCGGTCATATACCCTCACGAAAATCTTTGTTTCAGGAAATGACTGGACAATCGCGCGGGCCTGGTCCGGACCGAAGTCCGGATCATCCATGCAGAAAACGATCGCGTCGGCTTGATGCGCTCCGGCTCGGCGCAACAGATCGACACGAGTGCCGTCACCATAAAATACTTTGGCCCCGAATTGCTGGTGAACATCAATCTGTTCTGGCTTGATGTCAATCAGCGTCAGCGGGATTTTTGCCGCCATCAGCACTTGCGATACGGTCTGGCCAAAGCGCCCCTGGCCGACCACAATGACCGATGCCCGGTCGGCGTTCTCAGGGTCATCCAGTTTAGCAGACGATTTTCTCGGCTTGTTACTAAACCGACCGGCCAGCAGCATCAGGAAAGGCGTGCTCGCCATCGACAAGGTGATAATGGCGCTGAACAGGCTACTTGCAGCTGGCTCGATCAGCAGCGCCTTTTCCGCCTCGGCAAAAAGCACAAAGCCAAATTCCCCACCCTGGCTGAGCAGCATGCCCATCGCCAAAGCCGGATTGGTTTCCATGCCGAACAGCTTGCCCAAGCCAAAGATGATTGCGATTTTGACCGCGACCAAAGCAATAGCTGCACCGATTACGAAACCAGGATTTTCGATAATCACATTGAGGTCGAGCATCATACCGACCGCGAGGAAGAAGAAGCCAAGCAACAGAGACCGAAACGGATCGATATCGGCCTCCAGTTCATGGCGATAGGGCGAGTTAGCCAGCATCACTCCGGCGATGAACGCGCCTAATGCAGGCGACAGACCGATTAATTCCATCAGTGCCGCACCGCCAAATATCGCGACCAGACCGGCGACAATGAACAGTTCCCGCTCGGCTATTCTGCCAATCACCTTGAGCAGCGGCTGCAGGAGATATCTGCCGATGGCGATAAGGCCACCAATGGCGAGGACGGCATATACGGCGGTCAGCCAGCCAGGGTCACCGCCAACATCTTCCGGCGCTCTCGACAGCGCTGCGATGATGGTCAGCAGCGGGATGATCGACAGGTCCTGGAACAGCAGGATCGAGAAGGCTTTTTCACCGGTCGGTGTGTTGAGTCGTCCGGACGATTGCAGCATCGGCAAGACCTGTGCCGTCGAGGATAGCGCCAGCGGCAGGCCAATCGCGATCGAAGCCGCGAGCGTGAAGCTGGTTGTCGCCATGATCAGCAACACTAGCGCGATGCCGCAAAGCACGACCTGGCTCAATCCAAGACCAAAGATCGCCTGGCGCAAGCGCATCAGCCGGGCGGGCGCAAGTTCCAGTCCGACGATGAACAGCAGCAAGATTATGCCTATCTCGGAAAATTCCAAGATGGTGCCGGCATTGCTGATCAACTGGAAGCCCTGCGGACCGATCAGGACGCCGGCAATCAGATAGCCAAGTACGGCGCCGATACCGAACCGCCGGAACACCAGCACCATTACCAGCGCTGCGCCGAGCATGACAAAACCGCCCAACAGCAGATCGGCCATATGGGTCCCGGTTTCCATCGGTCAGGCCGCCTGTTGCTTGGCGGCGGCATCTGCCAGTGCCGCGATCACCGTATCATAGGGCAGCAATATCGCCGCATGACGGCCCTGATGTTCCCGGGCAGCGGTCAGCTTATCCATATCCGGCCATGTTCCGGGAGAGCCAGCCTGCCCTGTCAGAAATGCGGCGAGACCGGCTCTTGTGCTTTCGATCTCCGCGCCGGATTTTCCAATCGCCTGCGCCCCCAATATCGCCGCCGAAGCCTGGCCCAGCGCGCAGGCGCTGATTTCCAGCCCCAGGTACTGAATCGTTCCACCCTCCGCAAGCGCGACGTCTGCGGCAACCTTGCTGCCGCAGGTCCGGGAGCGCAGTTCCGCGGTGCCATCGGGATGGTCGAGTCTTTGCTGATGCGGGATCGACACCGCGAGGCGCAAAATCTCGCGTGTATAGAGGGCCCCGCTCATTCGTCCGAGCCCGGCTCTTCGGTCAATTTTCGCTGTTCCTGAACAAAGTCGACCATGGCTTTTCCACTCGCGTTGAGAAGGGGGTAGGTGCGGGATTCCCCGAGCCATTCCGGCCGCGGTTCGTCCGCACCATAGATGGTATCATAGACCAGAACCACAAGTAGGTAGAGCAAGGTTGCGCCTATCAGACCCTTGACCATGCCAAAGCCAAAGCCGAGCACGCGATCAATCGGCCCCAGGACAGATTTACGCGAGCGCGCGCCGATCGAGCGAGCGATCCAGCGGCCGACCGCATAGGTGACAATGACGATCGACGCGAACGCCAGCACCGAAGCGCCGCTCTCACTGCCCACCGGACCGATCAGTCGATCCGTTATCGGCGTATGCAGCGCCCTTACGCCGAGTACGACCAAAATCCAGGCCATCAGGGCCAAGGCTTCCTGAACAAATCCCCGCAGGAAGCCCAGAACCGCGGCCCCGCCCATCAAAATCAGTACAAAAATATCGAGACCGGTCATGGCGCCTAGCTAGTCACGGTCGAGCATATGGTCAACGAGATTGGCGAGTTTGGCAAATTGCAGCTGTTTCATGCTGCCGCCGGTTTTTTCGCCGGATGCCGGCAGCAGCGCACTACTGAAACCGAGCTTGGATGCTTCCTTCAGGCGCAGCGGGGTACGCGAAACCGGCCGTATCTCCCCGGACAGCGCGATTTCGCCAAAGATCACGGCATCGCTGGGCATCGGGCGTTCGGCATGGGCCGAAATCAGCGCGGCTGCTACCGCCAGATCGGCAGCGGGATCGGTCAGTCGATAGCCCCCGGCGACGTTGAGATAGACTTCCGCCCCGGAGAAGCTCAGCCCACAGCGTGCCTCCAGCACCGCAAGAATCATAGCTAGCCGGGCGCTGTCCCAACCGACCACAGAACGGCGCGGGGTCGCCCCGCTCGCCAATCTTACGGTCAGCGCCTGAATCTCGACCAGAACCGGCCTTGTGCCTTCCAGCGCGGGGAATACGGTGGCCCCGGTGACTTCCTCGCTGCGGTCGGTCAGGAACAGGGCGGAGGGATTGGACACTTCGGCCAGCCCTGCTTCCTCCATCGCAAAGACCCCGATTTCGTCGGTGCCGCCGAAACGATTCTTGATCGCGCGGAGAATACGATATTGGTGGCTGCGTTCACCCTCGAAGCTCATCACCGTGTCGACCATATGTTCGAGCACCCGCGGCCCGGCGATATTGCCGTCCTTGGTGACATGGCCGACCAGCATCACCATCGTGCCATGTTCCTTGGCGAATTTGATGATCTCCTGCGCCGATGCCCGCACCTGGCTGACCGTCCCGGGCGCCCCTTCGATAAGATCGCTGTGCATGGTCTGGATCGAATCGATCACCACAAAATCCGGGGCATCGCGGCCCAGAGTCGTCAAAATGTCGCGGACCGAGGTCGCCGAAGCCAGTTTTACCGGTGCCTTGCCCAATCCCAGTCGCCGCGCCCTGAGCCGGACCTGATCCGCCGCTTCCTCCCCCGAGATATAGGCCACTGACAGACCCGCCTCCGCCAGCCGCGCCGAAACCTGCAAGAGCAGAGTCGATTTGCCGATGCCCGGATCGCCGCCCATCAGGGTGGCCGACCCGGCGACCAGTCCACCGCCCACGGCGCGGTCAAATTCGGCAAGGCCGGTCTTTTTCCGTTCGGGCAGCGCAATTTCGCTGTCCAGCCCGACCAGACGCACCTCGCGGCCCCCGCTCTGCAGATTATGCTTGGATGCGAAGACGGTCTCGCCCGCTTCCTCGACCAGCGTGTTCCATTCGCCGCAGTCCGCGCACTGCCCTTCCCAGCGATGCGCGATCGAGCCGCAATTCTGACAGACATATTTTCTTTTCGGTTTGGCCATGGAATTTATCTAACAGAACAAATGCGGAACGCCAGCGATTTTGCGTCGGAAATTAGAACAGGGTCACATCCCCTCGGGTAGAAAGTACTATCTGGCTTCGGACCGCTTCTGAGCAGTTATACCCTAGGGCATCGGAGCAGACGCTCTAGTGCGCGTGATCGCTGGCTCCTGCTCTTTGCGGCAATATCCAAACCAGTGCGATAATCGCTACGCCCAGAACGAGCGAAGCTCCCGTGCGACTGAGTTCCAAACCGCCCTGGGCGAGCGGCTTGTCCAGAAAATCGCCGACGACCGCACCAAGTGGACGGGTCAGAATGAACGCCATCCAGAACAGATATGCACGGCTGATCTTGGTCCGATAGTAAGCCAGCGCGACCAGAGCCAACGCGACGCTAAAGATAATCGCTGCACCAAGATAGCCAAGCGATCCGTCGGCGACCCAGTCGCCAAGAGCGGTGCCGAGGGTCTGCGAAAAGGTGATGGTCAGCCAGTAATAGATTTCTGCGCGCGGTTCGTGCACCGATGCGACCGAGATTGATCCCAGCGCACGATACCATGTAAACAGCGAGATCAGCACGAGCCCCAGCAGCAACAGGGATCCGCCGGGATAGCCTATACCCAGTGACCGGGTCGCATAATCGGCCATCGTCGTTCCTGCTGTAGTCGACGCTATAATCGTCGCCCAGTAAAGCGCCGGATGAAATTTTGAAGCGCGTATCTGCCACAGGACGAGAATTGCCAGCAGCGTGGCAAAGATAGCTGTTCCTACCAAATAGCCCAGATTGAGCGACATGCTCACCATGTCGCCTGCCGTCTCGCCAAAGGTCGTTGCCAGTATCTTGATGATCCAGAAACCCAGCGTGATCGCTGGAACCTTGCTGAGGCCGTTCGTTTGTGATGTCGTCATAGAGTATTTTCCGCCTTGAGTAAGATGGCCGGGTGGGTCCACATGTGAGGGGAACTAGTGCGCCAACGGTATATTCCCTATAAGCAGACGCTTAAAACAGGGGAGCTAAGCGAAAGTGCTATCGAATCCATGCAGATAAAAACTGAGCGTTTCGGACCCAATCGAGAGTTGATCATAGCGATAGCCATCGTAGTACTGCAGGCTGTGGCTGCGATTTTCTTTCTGGTAGACAGTGTTGAGGACATCATGCTGCAGCTCGGAGCGGGCATCGGTTTTTCGGTCATTCTTGAATGTCTGGTGGCGCTTGCGTTGGTCGCGGGCGTCGTGATGGGGGCGAGGCACACGCGCCGGCTGATAGCTGAGGTACAGCGACGCGAAGGCGCGCTGGCGGTGGCCAGAGGAGCGCTGGCGGACGTCCTCGAACTCCGTTTCTCGGAATGGCGATTGTCGGCCGGCGAAGCCGAGGTGGCGCTGTTTGCTATCAAGGGCTGCTCGGTCGCCGAGATCGCGCAATTGCGGAACACCGCCACTGGCACGGTCCGATCCCAACTGAGCCAGATATATGCCAAGGCCGGAGTGACGAGCCAGTCGATGCTGACATCGTTGTTCATCGACGAGCTGCTCTAAGCGCAGCTCTTGTGGCAGCTGCGCGCATTCCGCCTTGCACCCTCACACCCATCCTGTAGTTAAAAGACCATGCGGCAGAAAGAACTCAGACTGGCCTTGATCTGTTATGGCGGTGTCAGTCTCGCCATCTATATGCACGGCATCACCAAGGAAATCTGGAAGGTGGCGCAGGCGAGCCGGGATTTTCATGACGGCGTCCGGGTCGATCAGTGCAGCCGGGGCATCTATTATGACATATTGGAATGGCTGGAGCGGGAAACCGGAACGAGACTGCGCGTGCTGCCGGACATTATCTCCGGTGCAAGCGCGGGGGGAATCAACGGTATATTTCTGTCTCAGGCGATACTCTCTGGCCAGTCGCTCGACCCGCTGACCGATTTGTGGCTCGACACCGCTGACGTCGACCGCTTGCTGGACCCGGATGCCCGGCCGCTATCGCGTTTCTCCAAATTCTGGGCAGAGCCGATCGCCTGGCTGGCACTGGGCCGCAAAGGCGGCGCGGTCGAACAGACCGTATCGAAGGAAGCGCGCGACGAAGTAAAGATGAAACTCTCCCGCTTCGTGCGCGCCCGGTGGTTCGCCCCGCCGTTTGGCGGAAAAGTGTTCAGCGGCCTGATCTGGGATGCGCTGGCCGCAGTCCGCGCGACCGAGCGCGGGCCGCGCCTGCTTCCGCCCGGACAGCCGCTCGATCTGTTTGTCACGGTAACCGATTTCGTCGGCCATCCGGAAAAGCTGCAACTACACAGTCCGCCGGAAGCACTCGAAATGGAACACCGTATTACCATCGGTTTCACGACGAGAGGCAAACGAGACGACGCGATTGCTGATCCTGCAGCACTGACCTTCGCCGGGCGCGCTACCGCGAGTTTCCCGGGTGCTTTCCCACCATTCACAGTCCGGGAGCTGGACGAGCTTTTGGACGATCGTGAATATGTCTGGGAAGGCCGCTCCGCGTTTCTGAAGCGGGTATTGCCCAATCAGTTCCGCGCCGGGACAGCAGAGGACACCGTGCTTATTGACGGATCGGTGCTCGCCAACGCGCCATTTACCCAAGCGATCGAAGCCTTGAAAAACCGGCCGGCGAAGCGGGAGGTCGACCGACGATTTGTCTATATCGACCCCCGGCCCGATCTCGACGTAGCCAAAAGCGACAAGGCGCTACAGCGTCTGCAAGCCGCGCAGGAAGCCGAAGATGAGTCTCTTCCCGGTTTCTTTTCCACGATTTTCGGCGCGATCTCCAATATTCCTCGCGAGCAACCGATCCGCGACAGTCTCACCGCGATTGCCGGGCGGTCCAACCGGATCATCCAGATGCGGCTGATCACCGAGAATTTGCGTGGTGAAGTGGAACAAAATGTCGAAAGCCTGTTCGGGCGCACGTTTTTCCTCGACCGGCCAACCGCAGCCAGGGTTGCCGCCTGGCGCCGGAAGTCGCGCGACAAGGCAGCCAAGTTGGCAGGCTTTTCCTACAGCGCTTACGGGCACCTCAAGCTTGCAACGGTGATCGAGGATATTGCGAACACGGCAAGGCGGGCCAAAGCGGATCCCAACGCGCATAATCATCCCGGTTTGCGCAACGCGCTTTGGACCGAGATACGCCAGCTCGGGATTGACACGATCGGGCAGAAAGGCGGCGGTCCGGCAAAGCTCGCCGCGGATTTCTTCCGGGAGCATGATCTGGGCTACCGGGTGCGCCGGCTGCGCTTTCTCGCCCGGCAATTGGCCGAAGACCTCGACCGCGCCGCCCCCGAAGATTACGAAGTGATGGAAGCGATGCACGACGTTATCTATGACTGCCTTTCTCTCTATATCGAACGGGAAACGGTCGACTATCTCGGCGATGATTTCGCCAACTTTGCCGAGCTCGCCGAAGAGCGCCCCGGACCCATGCTGGAGGCGCTGGCCAAGGCCCGCGATCTGGCAACGGTCGACGCAATTGTCGATGCAAAGCTTGCCGGGGCGCTGGCGGTCATACCGAAGGCAGAGAAGCGATCCATGCTGCTCGCGTTCCTCGGATTTCCGTTTTACGATATCGCCACTCTGCCGCTGCTGCAGGGCGAAGGTCTCGATGAGTTTGACCCGATCAAAGTCGACCGGATCTCTCCCGAAGATGCTAGAACGATCCGCAAAGGCGGGGTTGCAGCGACGTTAAAAGGCATTGAATTCAATAACTTTGGAGCCTTTTTCAGCCGGACGTATCGGGAGAACGACTATCTTTGGGGCCGCTTGCACGGTGCGGAGCGGATGATCGATATCATCTTCTCCACCCTGCCCCAGTCCAAGCGACCGGACGACGAAGCGATGCTGGCGTTCAAGAAAACCATCTTCCGGAAAATTGTCGACGAAGAGGAACCGCGCCTCACCAAGGTCGGGCCGCTGATCGCCTCTCTCCGCGAAGAGATCGAGAATGCCACGCTCTAGTTAGTGCGCATGATCTTCGTTGTGATCGTCGGTGTGGTGTTCGCTATGGGCAGGCTTTTCCAGACTCTTGTAGACCGCCTCGACAAAGGCATCGCCCTTGATGAATGCATCGGGATTGACGTCCCATTGCGCCGCCGGCTTCATCGCCTGCACCTGCTCCAGTGACTTGCCCTCACCTTGGGCTTTTTCAACCGCTTCAATGACCGTTTTCAGCATGTCGCGATAGGCAATCAGGTCGGCCTTTGTCGCCATCGGGCCGTGGCCGGGAATGATTTTCGTATCATCGTCGACCATGGCCAGCACCTTGTCCGCCGCCGCCAGCATGCCGCGGGCATTGCCGCCGCTGTTCAGGTCGATGAAGGGCAGAGTGACCTTGTGGAAAAACAGATCCCCCATGTGCACGACATTGGCGTTCTTCCAAAAGACGATGCTGTCGCCATCCGTATGGGCGTGCTTCATATGTTTGACCTGCACTTCATCGCCATTGAGGTGCAGCTTGATGCCATCGTGATATGTCACTGTCGGCAAGGCCTTGACCGGCGATGCGGGATCATTGCCGTTTCCGGATTTCTGGATACCCTGCATCCGCTCGCGGACATGATCATGGGCCATGATCAGAGCGCCGGCCTCGCCGAAATTCTCATTGCCGCCACTGTGATCGCCATGCCAGTGGGTGTTAATCAGATATTTGACCGGCTCCGCACCGAGATCGGCGATAGCGGCCTGTATTTTTGGCGTCAGCGGCGCATATTGATCGTCGATCAAAACGGTGCCATCCGGACCATAGGAAATGCCGATATTGCCACCGGCACCGAACAGTACGGCAATCCCGTCAGCCAGTGGCTCGGCTTTGATCTCAACTGTAGCAAAGCGATCCGCTTCCTGAGCCAGGCTCTCGCTACCGGCTGACAAAGCCAGAGGGGAAGCGGCGAACAGCAGCAAAGCGAAAGTTCTGGATATCGGCATCGACGGGTCTCCTGTTGTTTATCGATCGGCCTGACGCTGGCCAGCGCCGAAACGGCTTTATTTCGTGGCAGCATATCATCGATGGGCGGGCGCTGCTATCCCTTGGCAAAAAACATCAGGTTAACCAAACGCCCGTCCTGCGCCGTTTTCCCGAAAGACTGCCCGCTATTGTGAAACAGCCACGGGCTGAAAAGGATCAGCCGGTTAAAGCGCATCGGGACGGTCATCACCTTTGTCCACCGGGCCGGGTGGTTGGTGTCCTTGTTGACGACGTCTTCAATCAAGGCATTGATGTCGTTGTAGCCCGCTTGGTGAATTCCTGGCAGATCCATGGGGATGCGTTCGAGTCCGGTCCGCTTGTGCCGAAAGAACTCGGTCCCGCCTTTGCAATGCTCGGGCAGCGAAAGATAGAGGATGCCGGAATAGAAAGCCGGGTCGATATGGACGCCACTCCGGCCCTTGTCGCCTTTCAGGGTGACCCGACAATGGAGATGACTGGTATTGGGCGCAGCCTTGACCGGAGCGTTGATGATGCCGGAGATCCGCTCGTTCAGCCCCTGAATTTCGAGCGGCCTGGTCGAGATATGGCCCGGATAATTGCCATGCTTGTGGTCCGGATCATAATTGAGCGCGAGCGCAGCATTGCGTGCCGCGAGGGGGTCGGCGATGAAATCATCGAGAATCAGTAGCGACGGCAGCATCAGAAAGCTGGCACGCGAAGGCCTGCCATTCCGTTCATGTTCGGCGCCCTTTTATTGATGAACTTGACAATCTTTACAGGGTTAAGAAACAAATCTCCTGGCTCAGCTGATTTACGCAAAGTGACCTCCAACCTACTGGCAATGGGGATAAAATCTGGAAAGAAAAACATATTGTACATTGTCGGACCTTATCATGATACGGGTGGTGTAGGACATCATTTAATCATCAGCGCCTAGCGAGCTTACGCCTTCGCGTCCCCAGCCCACAACTTTTTGCTTCAGCCTTTTTGACCGGTAAAGCCGCCTTCAACGATCGCCCCGACCCTGCTCATGAATTCCATGCCATTCGCGATTTCCTCATCGGTCAGTTCGTTGGATATCAGTTCGATGAAAGCCTCTGTCCTTTCCATCATTTCATTTACGGTCATCTGCCCCTTCTTGGTCAGCCGGATTATTTTTTCACGGGCCGATTCCTTGCTTTCCCTGATGGAAATCAGATTCAGGTCCTTGTCCGCCATAGCGCGCAGCACTTTGGAGATCGCCGGACTGCCGAGTTCATACCACTCGCCAATCAACCGTTCGATGGTTTTCCGACGAATGGTATGACCACCCTCTCCTTTCGAATGGATGATCCACAAGATCACCGTTTGATGTCGGGTCAGATCCGGCCCGCTCAATTGTTTCTCGACCGCCATACCGACCGAATAATGAAAGGGATAAAATAGCTTGAGGAAATTTTGTGGAGCCGTTTCCCGTTGTATCGGATAGTCTATGCCGAAATCAGATTGCTGTTTCACTCGAAACTCCATCATTGGGCTATTGGCCCCGCCTCACCGTCCGTGAATCGATAGAATAGATGAACCAATATCTAGCGAAAGTCTAATCATCAACACTGATGGCTTTCGCAATCTTCGCTGGTCGCCTGATATTTCAGCCCTTGAAACAGCAAGTCGACCGGTGCGCGATACTGATTTTTTCTTATTTTAATCAAAGGGTTAATTTCACCATCCACCTGACCGCTCGAGATCAGTTGACAAATTTATTTTCCGATTCTTATTATGTCCTACGGACACTATGTCCTAATGACATATAAATTTCGAGGATTGAGGATAGATGAAACCCGCGTTTAGCGTCGACCAATTGAACCGTCCGGAGGTGATCCGGAACCCCTATCCCTATTATGATTTGCTGCGCGACCAGTCCCCGGTTTTCGGCTATCGCGATTATCCGCCCGGAACGATGCCAGGCGTCGATGAGCCGAAACCATCCTGGGTAGTGTTGAATTTTGATCACGTGGCCGCTGTTGCCTGGGATCACGAAAGTTTCTCTTCACGAGACAGCCTGCAGGAAGAGTCTTCGGCCCCTTCCCTGATGCTGGTTAATCATGATCGGCCCGAACACACGCGGCTCCGCAAAATTGCCGCAAAAGTTTTTCAGCCGTCTTCAATCAAATCGCTGACCCCGGCAGTTGATGAACTGGTTGCCGCCTGTATGGACGATTTCTTTGTCACGGATCAGCCAGTGGACGTGATGGCAGATTATTGTGCGATGTTGCCCAGCAGAGTGATGGCCTTTCTGTTCGGCATGCCAGCCAATATGGACCGGGATGTGCGCAACTGGGCGACTGCTTTCATGCTTTCCGCCGATATCAGTCCGGCAGAACGCCAAGCCCATAATGTCGAAGCAATGGCTTTCTTTGAGCGCCATGTGAAAGAGAATATGGCCCGTATAGCGGACGGTGAGGACGCACCGGGGCCGTTGCTTAATGCGTTCATTCGCACCGAGGTGGACGGCGACAGCCTGTCCTATGACGAAATCGTCCGGTTTTGCATGACCGCAACGGTTGCCGGTGCAGAGACAACATCCTTCTATCTCGGCAATCTGATCGCCGTGTTCGCAGATTTTCCAGACATCTGGCAGTCTTTTGTCAAGGACCCGACACTGTTCGATGCGATCTACAAGGAAACGCTGCGATTTCACGGTCCGCCGCAACGGCTATTTCGGGTCGCCACCCGGGACATCAGAATTGGCTCTGCCGACATCAAGCGCGGCGACTGGGTAGCCTGTTTTTTTGGGGCAGCCAATTACGATCCCGAAGCGTTTCCCGATCCCTATGCATTCCGGTTGCACCGCGAGAATGCCAGCCGTCATATGAGCTTCGGCTATGGCATCCATCGCTGCCTGGGGGCGCCGCTTGCGCAACTAGAGTCCGAGTCCACCGCGCGTATGCTGCGGCAACGATACAGCGAGATTCAACGCACAGGCGAAGCGGTCTGGCAGGATGTCAGCCTGCTGAACCACGGCCTGGCCAGTAACCCGGTGATTTTCCGCGCACCAGATTAGCAGAAATAATCAAAAAACAACGGTGAAACAAATCGCCGAACGAGGGAGGAAATAATGAACATTCGGAACACCAAGCAGGCGGTGCTGGCAACTGCCAGCCTCCTCGCGCTTATGGCATCGCCAGCGCCGCTATACGCTCAACAAACGGACGACGAGCAAGCAGAGGAGAATAGCGGCGATGTTATAATTGTCACCGCGAACCGCCGCGCAGAATCGATACAGGACGCCCCGATATCGATTACCGCTTTCGGTGGCGATGAACTCGCCAACCGGTCGATTACCTCAATCGAGCAAGTCGGAGCGGTTGCCCCCGGTGTGCAGATTGCAACCTATCAGGGTGACACCTCGATTTTCATCCGTGGTATCGGCACGCCGACAATCATCGCCGGAACCGACAGCTCAACCGCGACTTACATTGATGGCGTCTATATCAGTCGCCCGGCTGCCATCGGGCCCCTGTTTTTCGATATCGATAGAATCGAGGTGCTACGCGGGCCTCAGGGCACGCTCTATGGCCGTAACGCAACAGGCGGAGCGGTGAATATCGTCACCCGGCGTCCGTCAGATATTCTGGAAGGCAATCTGCAACTGACGGTCGGCAACTATGATCGTTTTCGGTTGGCTGGTGCATTAAGCGGGCCGCTGAGTGATTCGATCCGCGCGCGACTGGCGTTCCAGTGGGAGGATCGGGACGGCTATGCGACCGTCACCCGGCCCGACAACAGCACCGAAAAGGTCGAAGACAAGGAGGATTATTCCGTCCGGCTCACCGTGGAAGCCGATCTTTCTCCCGATGCCATGTTGACCCTCACCGGCGACTATTACCGCGCGGATGACAAGGCCAATGCCTATTTCTTTGCGAGCGCCGGTTATGCCGACGAAATTCCGGGCTGGTACGGCACGCGCGAGGGATCACAGACGCTGCCCTATTTCGCGATGAAAAATGCGGGCCGCGTATCCGCGCCGGCTTCCCGAAATATTTATGCCGACGTGCCCTATTTCAACAAGGTCGAGAACTGGGGTCTTGGGGCGACGCTGAACTGGGATATTTCCGATTATAATCTGAAAGTCATCGGCAGTTACCGGGACACCAACCCAGTTTCACAGAATGAATTTGATCTGTCCGATGCCTATGTCAACTATGTGGGACGTGAGGAAGACCACTGGCAATGGAGCGGCGAAGTGCAGCTCAGTTCGCCGGTCGACAAGCCGTTTTCCTGGATCGCGGGCGCCTATTATTTCGAAGAACGCAATATCATCGACAATGATATTTTCGGCAATTTCTGGGAACCGATCCTGATCCAGGGTTTTCTCGATCTGCAGGCGGCTGGCGTGCTGCCAACGTTTCCCGTGGTATTTCCGGACTCCGACCTGTGCTGTGAGCTGCATCTTAGCGGCGAACAGGATACCAAGGCCTGGGCCGCCTATCTCGATACCCAGTGGGAGGTGTCTGACCAGCTGACCGTGCGGCTGGGCGGCCGCTACAGCGAAGAGCGGCGCGACGGGCGGCAGAATTTTGACCTGGTGATGCTGCCGGACATGCGGATTGCCCCGAACACCACTTTCTTTCCGAACGCGATCAGCGAGGACCGGGCGACGGCGCAGCCCGATCCGTTCGGCTTCATCGTCGCACCGGTCAATGGGCCAACGACCTTCAGCGCCTTCACCCCGAAACTGGGCATAGATTTCAAGCCAACCGACGATGTGCTGCTCTACGCCTCCGTGCAGCGCGGTTTCAAAAGCGGTGGTTACAATATCGGTAGCAGCCAGCGTGATCCTTTCGAACCGGAGAAAATCTGGTCTTACGAAATTGGTGTCAGAAGCGAGCTGCTCGACCGGGCATTGCTGCTCAACGCATCCGCCTTCTGGTATGATTATACCAACCTGCAGGCGCAGGACAGCGTCGGCAACCAGCCCATTATCCGCAACGTCGGCAAAGCACGGGTGCGCGGTTTCGAGGTGGAAACGGTGGCCAGGCCGACCGACTTTTTCAAACTGGAGGGCGCACTCACCTATGTCGATGCGAAATTTACCGAAGGACAGCTGACCGAACCCTTGCGCCCTGCCCCGCTTACGCAGGCCCCTGGCACGCTGCTGCGTGATCTGGACGGATTGCGACTGCCGCGGGCACCGCGCTGGAAGTTCAGCCTGGCCGGCCAGGTGGAGCAACCGGTGGGTGACGCGGGCCGGGTGACGGCTCGCGCCGAATATCACTGGCAGAGCAAGATTTACTTCACCGTGTTCAATATCGATGCTGCCTCGCAGGAGAGTTACGGCCTGCTACGCGCCAGTCTGGGCTTTACCAGCGCCGATGACCGCTGGAATGTCCGGCTGTTCGGTGACAATCTGACCGGTAAAACCTATTTCACCAACCAGATACTGACCGGTACCGTCTACGGGGCGGAATTCGTCGGTCCGCTTGGTGCGCCGCGTACCTATGGCATCGACGTCGGGTATAAATTCTGATGCGAACCAGCACTAAATTCCAGGAAAAGGGAGACCGTCAATGATCGCTCCGATTGATGTTACGAAAAATGTTTTTGCTGCCTTTGGCGCCCATGATGTGGATGGCATTGTCCAATGGCTGCACCCCGATGTCCGGATCGAATTTTACGGCCCCGAGATCATTCCCTATGCAGGCATGTATGATGGACTGGAACAGGCGCGCGTTTTTTTTGAGACCGTGCTGTCATCGGTCGACATTCACCAGTTCGATCCCGAAGAATTTATCTGCGAGGGCAACAAGGTCGTGGTCACCGGCCATTTGCGCCTCACCGCTCGCGCCACGGGCAAACAGATTGAATCGGACTTCGTCCATGTCATCACGGTGGCGGACGAAAAGTGGCTGCTGTTCCGGGATTTTATGAATACCGTGGAAGCCGCGACGGCTTTTTCTTCATAGCCTTCGCGGCCGGATTTACTCGGTCAGGTCTTCCCAGGCATCCTTGAGCTTGCCGAAAAAGCCGGTCGAATTGGGAGTCTCGTCACCGGTCTCCGTGGCCTGGAAATCGCGCAGAAGTTGCCGCTGCTGTTTCGATAATCTGGTCGGCGTTTCCACTTCAATCTGGACCACCATATCGCCGTTGCCGCGGCCGCGGAGCACCGGCATGCCGGCGCCGCGCTGATGGATCTGCTTACCGCTCTGTATTCCAGCCGGAATCCGGATCGCATGCTTTTCACCATCAAGGCCGGGAATGGTAATCTCGCCGCCGAGGGCCGCCAGCGTGAAGCTGATCGGCGCGCGGGTGAACAGCGTCGTGCCTTCGCGCTCAAAAATATTGTGCCGGATCAGGTGAATGAAAATATAGAGATCGCCGGGAGGTGCGCCGCGTGCACCTGCTTCGCCCTTGCCGGGCAGCCGGATCCTGGTGCCGGTATCCACGCCAGCCGGAATTTCGACTTCCAGCATCTGCGGCTTGTCCACCCGGCCCTCGCCGTAGCAAACATGACAAGGGCTTTCGATCACTTCGCCGCGGCCCTGACAGCTGGTGCAGGTGCGTTCGACGACGAAGAAACCCTGCTGGGCGCGCACTTTGCCATGCCCGTGACAGGTGGTACAGCGCTGGACGCCAGTGCCCGGCTCGGCTCCGGAGCCGTCGCACTCGTCGCAGGCTACGGATACGTCAATTTCAATTTCCGTGTGCTTGCCATGATAGGCTTCTTCCAGGGTGATTTCCATGTCGAAGCGCAGATCCGCTCCGCGTGCCGGGCCACGCTGTTGCTGCTGACCGCCAAAGCCGCCGCCAGCGCCACCGCCGAAGATCGTTTCAAAAATATCGCCAATGTCGTTGAACGCTGCGCCGCCAAATCCGCCGCCGCCGGCATTGTTGCCGCCGCCGCTGGTGAAGGCCGCATGCCCGTAGCGATCATAGGCTGCACGCTTCTGCGGGTCTTTTAACACGTCATACGCTTCGCTGATCGACTTGAACTTGGCTTCAGCAGCGGCGTCGCCAGGATTCTTGTCCGGGTGCCATTGCATTGCCAGTTTGCGATAGGAAGATTTCAGTGTCGCGCCATCACAATCGCGCGAAACGTTGAGTTGCTCATAATAGTCGATTTCGGATGCCATACTCATGCTTCCCCCAAAGCGAGAAGATCGTCGTCCCGGCGCAGACCGGTGCCACTGGACCTAAATCCAGCAGCACCAATCTGCGCACGGGCGACGGTCCAATATTTACTCAGCCGCCTTGGCGTCATCTTTCTTGTCTTCGTCCGAGTCATCGACTTCGGAGAATTCTGCGTCGACAACATCGTCGTCAGCAGCCTTGGCTGCTGCGTCTGCCGCCGCCGCATCACCGGCGTCACCGCCAGCGGCCTGTTCGGCTTCATAGATCTTCTGACCCATTTGCATGGAAACTTGGGCAAGCGCTTCGGACTTGGTCTTCATCGCTTCCGGATCGCCACTTTCGATGGCTTCCTTGGTTTCCTTGACCGCCGCCTCGATCTGGCCTTTCAGATCGGCGTCAATCTTGTCGCCATGCTCTTCCAGCTGCTTCTCGGTGGTGTGGACAAGGCTTTCGGCGTTGTTCTTGGCTTCCGCCTCGGCCCGCCGCTTCTTGTCTTCATCCGCAAATTTCTCCGCGTCCTGAACCATCTGGTCGATATCGCTATCGCTCAGACCGCCGGAAGCCTGGATCTTGATCTGCTGTTCCTTGCCGGTGCCCTTGTCCTTCGCAGACACGTTGACGATGCCGTTCGCATCAATATCGAAGGTCACGTCGATCTGTGGCACGCCGCGCGGTGCAGGCGGAATGCCAACCAGATCGAACTGGCCAAGCATCTTGTTGTCCGCCGCCATTTCACGCTCGCCTTGGAACACGCGGATCGTCACCGCCTGCTGGTTGTCGTCAGCAGTCGAATAGACCTGCGATTTCTTCGTCGGGATCGTGGTGTTGCGATCGATCATGCGCGTGAACACGCCGCCGAGCGTTTCAATACCCAGCGACAAGGGAGTCACGTCGAGCAGCAGAACATCCTTGACGTCGCCCTGCAACACGCCAGCCTGAATGGCAGCGCCCATGGCCACAACTTCGTCCGGATTGACGCCGACATGCGGTTCCTTGCCGAAGAATTTCTGCACGGTTTCGCGCACCAGCGGCATACGGGTCATGCCGCCAACCATCACGACATCATCAATTTCCTTGGCTTCAACGCCAGCGTCCTTGAGTGCCTTTTTGCAAGGATCAAGAGTCCGTTTGACGAGGTCGCCAACCAGCTTTTCCAGATCGGAGCGGCTGATCGTCTTGACCAGATGCTTTGGTCCGTTCTGGTCTGCGGTGATGAACGGCAGGTTGATTTCGGTCGTCTGTGCGCTGGACAGCTCGATCTTCGCCTTTTCAGCCGCTTCCTTGAGCCGCTGCAGCGCGAGCTTGTCCTTGGTCAGGTCGATGCTTTCGGCCTTCTTGAAGTCTTCCGCGAGGAATTCGACCAGTTTGGCATCGAAATCTTCACCGCCGAGGAACGTGTCGCCGTTGGTCGATTTGACTTCGAACACTCCGTCACCGATTTCGAGGATCGAAATATCGAACGTACCGCCACCAAGGTCATAAACTGCAATGGTTTTGCCTTCGGCCTTGTCGAGACCATAGGCCAGCGCCGCAGCGGTTGGCTCGTTGATGATCCGCAATACTTCGAGACCGGCGATCTTGCCGGCGTCCTTCGTTGCCTGACGCTGCGCGTCATTAAAATAGGCAGGGGTGGTGATCACGGCCTGTGTCACGGTTTCGCCAAGATAGGCTTCGGCCGTTTCTTTCATTTTCTGCAACGTATAGGCTGAAATCTGGGACGGGCTGTAATCGTCGCCACCGGCTTTCACCCAGGCGTCGCCATTCGAGCCCTTGACGATCTGATAGGGAACCAGTTCCATATCCTTTTTCGTCATCGGATCATCGAACCGGCGACCGATCAAACGCTTCACGGCAAAAATAGTGCTCTCCGGATTGGTGACTGCCTGACGCTTGGCCGGCTGACCGATCAGACGTTCACCATCCTTGGTGAAGGCAACAACCGACGGAGTGGTCCGTGCGCCTTCCGCATTCTCAATGACTTTTGGCTTGCCGCCATCCATAACGGCAACACAACTGTTTGTGGTGCCCAGATCAATTCCGATAACTTTACCCATAATTCCCTCAATCAATTTTCTAACATTA
The DNA here is from genome assembly GCF_048269865.1 of Parasphingorhabdus sp. Lineage (GTDB taxonomy): Bacteria > Pseudomonadota > Alphaproteobacteria > Sphingomonadales > Sphingomonadaceae > Parasphingorhabdus. The sequence continues at coordinate 158,315 of NZ_JBLWUA010000010.1, forward strand.
GCAAAATTGCCGCCCGGCCCTGTTCAGTCGGCACCGTTACGGCTTCGTCAAGCGATATAGGTGGCATTTTTCTTGGCACAAGGCGTGAGACCCCCTACATTTGAAAAATCAACGCAAAACGCCCATATCAGGGTGGATTTGCAAGGATTTACGAGGTGTCACAATGAACAAAATCTCCATCACACTGGCCGCATCCACAGCCCTTTTGCTCGCGTCTTGCGGCCAGGGCGACGTGCTCTATGCGGACCACGCGGTCGTCAATCTGTCGCCGGTCGAAGGCAATCCTTCGGCAGGCTATATGGACCTCCATGGCGGCCCGGTCGACACCGCGTTAGTCGGGGTCACTTCTGACGACGTGCTTCGTATGGAGATGCACGAGACCACCGAAAAGGATGGGGTGATGAGCATGGAAAAGCTCAAGTCGATCGCGGTTCCGGCAGGCAAGACGGTGAAGCTGGAGCCCGGTGGGAAGCATCTGATGATCTGGGGCGTTGGTGCCGGGTCAAAAAAACGCGGGCTGCTGAAAATGACGCTGATCTATTCCAACGACGAGCGGATCGAAATTGATGCCGTCGTCAGAAAGGCTGGCGACGCCGCGCCAGCTGCCGAATAACAAGATCTCCTGGTGACCGGCCGCGCGCTAACAAAATCCGAGATAGCACTGTGCCAATCGGTGTTCGGATCAGCAATCGACTATGCGGACGTGACGATATTCAATCGCAAGTGGTGGCCGTTCCAGAACCGCCGCGTCACGATGGCACCGGATGGCAATCTGTGGTTTCATCCCGAAAGCAATCTGTTCTGCGATGATTTTTGCGGATCGGCGCGCAACGTCCAGGCGCTGTTCATTCACGAGATGGTCCATGTGTGGCAACATCAGCAGGGTGTTTTCCTGCCTCTGGCACGCCACCCCTTCTGCCGATATGACTATCAGTTGATACGCGGAAAGAGATTTGCTGATTATGGTATTGAACAGCAAGCGGAAATTGTCAGCCATCACTTCCTGTTGCAGAATGGTGCGAGACTGAAGAATGGCTATGGACTCGAGGATTATCGGGGATTGCTACCCTTTTGACCAAGATGAAAACAGAAAAAAGGGCCGGTTCGCGCTGCGATCCGGCCCCTTTTTTCACCAATGTTTGCCGCTCACCTAGAAGCGATAGGCCAGTCCCGCGCTGATGACCCACGGATCAATCCGGTGTCGGGTCCGCAAGACTTCGGTAGCGCCAGCATACCAACGGGCCGTCGTTTTCACGAAGTAACGCTTGGCATCGACACTGAGCCCGAGACCCTTGTCATTGATTGGCAGATCGAAGCCAGCCTGCAAGGCAAAGCCGACCTTGTCATTCATCTTTTGCCGCGTTGCGCCCAGCGCCTTCGCCGTGGCTCCGGGTTTTTCATCGATAAAGATGAAATAGGTTGGTCCAGCGCCAACATAGGGCTTGAACCCGGAACCCGTGACCAGGTGATATTTTGCGGTTAGGGTGGCAGGAACGATATTGGCATTGGAAACCAGCCCCGCGCCGCTCAGCGGCCCCGTGCCTGTTACATCATGCTGGGTGACGCAACAGATCGTTTCCAGCGAAATATTCGGAGTGAAGAAATATTCGGCGGCGATGGTCGGGACGAAATTGTCATCCGCCTCGGTCTGCGTACCAGCCGGCAAGCCGATATTGTCCAGTTCGACCGACGTGATTTTACCATCGGGTGCAACCAGAGTGCCCAGCACTTTGACCTGGATCTTGCCATCGCCGGAGCCCGCTACAGCCGCTCCACTCATTGCCAATGATGCCGCCGCAACGGCCAATTTCAAAGTATTTTTCATAAGATCAGTCTCTGTTTGGTTGGTATCAACTTCTGACCGGAGCCACTAACTCCACCGTCAAGGCGCGGACATACGCAATATCCCTTAGAAGGGTCAGAGCATCACCAGCGAACCAAACCAAAGGTGCGAATTTTAGCTTGTCTGCGTTGCCAAAATACGCCGCGTTGCCGCAATCCGGTCTTTGATCTGCAAACGGACACGCTTCAATTGCTTCAATTCCTGCTGACGCGCAGCAGACTTGCAATTGTCAATCAGCCGATTGAGTCGCCGGTGCTCGCGTTGCAGCGTTTCCAGATAGTTTTTCATGATCCTCTCCTGTGTGGATTGATGACATGAAAAGAGAATATGCCGGACCGGTCGATTTATCCAATCGAAAGTAGTTGGAAGTATTGATTGATAATATCAATGCAATGTCGCCCCTTGATCCGGGACAAAAGCCGCCGAATCTTGGCCAGATGTCTAAGGCAGCAAACCCAGTTTGGCGCGCATCATCCAGCGGGCCAACATCAGCACCGAAACAACCGTCAGCCCACCAGCCAAGCCTGTCCAGATGCCCACGCCCTGCCAGCCTTGCCAGAAGGCCAGACCCGCCCCAAGTCCGATGCCGATGAACCAATAGCCCATCAACGCAAATAGCATCGGTATCGTGGTGTCGTGCAGGCCGCGAAGCATGCCGGCACCGACGACCTGAGCGCCATCGACAATCTGGAAGATGGCGGCGATCGCGAGAAAACTGACTGCCAGAGCAGCAACTTCGGCATTACCGGGTGCATCGGCGTCAATGAACATCGAAATCAGGAAATCGGGAGCCAAGACGAATACTAGGGCCATTGCGGCCATGAAAGATGTACCAAGGACGAAGCTGACCCATCCTGCCCGCATGATACCGGCATGGTTTTTCCGACCATATTGGATACCAACGCGAACCGTGGCCGCCTGCCCCAGCCCCATCGGGACCATGAAGGTCAGTGCCGCAAGCTGCAACGCAATGGCATGAGCAGCGACGGATTCTGCACTGATCAGCCCCATCAACAACGCCGCAAAGCCAAAGACCGAGCCTTCCAGTCCCATCGTGATTGCGATCGGCAGGCCGAGTTTCCACATCGCCCGGAACCGGTGCCAGTCGCTGCGCCAGAAGCGCCCGAACAAATGATAGCGGCGAAAGCGCTTGTGGAGCAGCACGACGAGCACCATGCCCCCAAACATCAGGACATTGGTCATGACACTGCCAATGCCCGCTCCGACCACGCCGAATTCGGGCACCCCGAATTTTCCGAAAATCAGAGCATAGTTGAACAGCGCGTTAGCCAATACGCCAATGATGCTGATGATCAACGCCCAGACCGGCTGCTCCAGCGCCGAGATAAAATTGCGCAGGATGATGAAGAAAAGAAATGGCAGGATCGACCACATATAGGCGCTGATATAGGTGCCTGCTATCGCTGCGAGATCGGGCTGCTGACCGAAGGCCAACAGGATCGACTCGGTATTCCAGAGCAATATCCAAAAGGGTAAAAGAACCGAAGCAGCGGCCCACATCGCTTGCCGAAATGTGCGGCGCACATCGCGAACGCTGTTCTGCATACGGCCGATTTCCGACGCCATCATGGGCGCGGAAGCCGTTATCAACCCCATACAGAAAATGGCCGCAGTCATCGCCAGATTGAAACCAAGCGTGGCTCCGGCGAGCTCACGCGCCCCCAGCCAGCCAAGCATCAGCACATCCGTGGCACCGATCAGCGCCATCGTCAGGTTTGACAGAATCAAAGGCCACGCAAGCGCAACCGTGACGCGCAGTTCATGCCGCCAGGGGTGTTGCTCTTGCAGATTTAGGGATGCGCCGATCATCGGCGCGCGTTAGCCGAAGGCGCGGTGCTAAGCTAGCGAAACCGCGCCTTCGTTAAATGATCGTATGAACGGTTGCGCTTTTATCTTGGATCGTCGGGATAGCCGCGCAGTCCGTAGCAGTCGTCGTCCAGCTTGCCGCGGCGGTCATAGCCATCGCAGCCATCATTCTTGTCGATGAAATAACCGCCAGCCGCACCGGCTGCGGCACCGATCGCGGCACCTTGAAGCACGTCACCGCCGGTAATGGCACCAATCGCAGCACCCGCAGCCGCGCCGGCTCCAGCGCCTTCAGCAGCATAATTTTCTGCGCAGGCCGTCAGACTGAGCGCGGCTGTTGCCGCCAATGCCAGTTGCTTTGTCCGTGTGATCATCTTCATTCTCCTCATATCGTCGCTTGTGCCTCATCTAACACATTGCTCGGTCGATGGTTCCTGAACGAGCGAGAATTGCAGGGCAGATCGCTTCGCTGCTGCGACCAGCCGTTTCGACAGCCTGGCGCTGACAGTGGCGCAATATCGCCAGCCCGACTATCTCGCCCGCGAGTCCGGTGGCCGCGGGATGACGGATTTAGCAGTTGCACCTCCGGCTTGGCCTCTGCCATGAGACGATGGTCATATTGGGGGGACTTTCATGCTATCGACAATCGGACTCATCGGTGGACTGGCGCTGCTTATATGGATGACCGTGCGCGGGGTGAATATCCTGATCGCGGGTCCGGTGGCGGCAGCAGTTGTCGCTTTGACCAGCGGCATTGCCTGGTTGCCGCCGCTGGCCGCAGCGGGCGCGCCGGATTTTGCGACCGCCTATATGGAAGGCTTTGTCGGCTTTTTTCAAAGCTGGTTCTTCATGTTCCTGCTAGGTGCGATATTTGGCGAGATCATGGGCGCAAGCGGCGCTGCGGCCAGCGTGGCCCACTGGGTGATCGAGAAGATCGGGATCAAGCATGCGGTGCTGGCGGTCGTCGCGGCCTGCGCCATATTGACCTATGGTGGCGTCAGCGTGTTCATTGTGTCGTTCAGTGTCTATTCTCTCGCGGTGCATCTTTTCCGCGAGGCAGATCTGCCGCGGCGCTTCATCCCGGCTGCTCTCGCCTTTGGGTCCGTCACTTTCACCATGACCAGCGCTGGCTCGCCGGAAATCCAGAATCTGATCCCGATGGAATATCTCGGGACCACCGCTTATGCCGGGTGGCAAGTCAGCTTGGTAGTCGCGCTGTTCATGGCAGTCACCGGGCATTTCTGGCTCAACCATATGGTCAAGCGCGCAGTCGCAAAGGGCGAACATTTTGTCGGTCGCGAAAGCGATGACCATAACACCGATTATACCGACCTCCCCGCGCCGCTGCTTTGCATCCTGCCACTGGTTGCCGTCCTCGCGGTCTTCCTGATCTTCCAATATCCCCAGAATATGGGACCGCTATCGGCGATCCTGCCGCAGGAGTCGCTCGACAAATGGGCGCTGGTGGCGGCGCTTGGATCGGGTGCTGTGGTGGCGCTGATCGTTGGCTATCAGAAGCTGAAATCGATGCCCGACGCCTTTTCGCGAGGCGCTACCAGTGCGGTAGTGGCGATCACCAACACCTGCGCAGTGGTAGGCTTCGGTTCGGTCGCGAAACTGTCGCCAGCCTTTCAGGAAGCGCTGGTGATGGTCCAGAATATTCCGGGCAGCCCGTTGATCGGCGCGGCGATTGCGGTAACCGTGATTGCTGGGCTGACCGGTTCTGCCAGCGGCGGCCAGTCGATCGCACTGCCCCTGATTGCGCCGCACTATCTGGATGCCGGCGCACAACCGGATCAACTGCACCGGGTCGTTGCGATCTCCTCCGGTGCACTCGATAGCTTGCCGCACAATGGTTATGTCGTGACCACAATCCGCGCGGTTTGCGGAGAGACCCACAAGGACGCCTATGGCGCTGTCGGAGCGCTGACGGTGGTGATACCGGTGGTCGGGACGATTATGGCGGTGATCCTGTTCACGATGTTCGGATGAGCGTTACGACCCGCCTCTACCAGGCGGACGATAGGTAGACTTTTGTCGATCTCAACCGCGACTGGATCGAGGAATATTTTGTCCTGGAGGACAGCGACCGCGAGCAATTGGAAGAATTGGAAGCATCTATCCTGGGTAAAGGCGGGCAGATTGTCGTGGCCGAACAGGACGGGCTGGTGGTTGGTACCGGTGCTATCCTGCCGCCGCATCACGACCCCGATGACGGCCGGAGCTGGCTGGAGATCGTCAAGATGGCGGCGCGCAAGGACTTGCGCGGGATGGGCATCGGTCGAACGGTGATGGACGCGCTGATTGCGCAGGCGGAGGCGATGGATGCCGATGCGATATGGCTGGAGACCAATGCCGATCTCAAGGCTGCTGTGCGGCTGTACGAGCGCAGCGGCTTCCGGCATCTCGGTGCCGACGAATTGTGGCCGACACCCTATGCGCGCTGCAATGTGCAGATGGTGCTGTTATTGGGAGACCGCTAAGGAGGCCACTTTTCCGGGTGCTTCCCTTGTACCAGCCGTGCTTCGACAAGCTCAGCACGAACGGACTTTGGGACGTCGCTCTGTTCCGGCTGAAGTCGCCGTTCGCCCTGAGCCTGTCGAAGGGTTTCTGGTCGACGGGCTCAAGGCTAGCAAAGCTTCGGCGTTGAGCTCTCTATTTCAGCCGTTCGATCTTGCTCGCCGCCTCGTCGATGATCGCGGCAACATCCAGTATCTTGTCCGAGCCCTTTTCCTCGTCAGCTAGCCGGATGCGGACCGCGCTTTTCAGATTGTGCATTGCGCGGCGGATTGAGGCCCCGTCGCTGGCCTCGCCCATTTTCGAGACGCCGTCGAGCCGTTCAAGAATATGGTCGACATGCTCCTCCTCTTCCGCGAGCTTGGCGGAGCCGCGGTCGTTGATCGAGTAGATTTTCTTACCGTCCTCGCCCAGCGTTTCGCCGATTAGGTCCATTTCCGCCATCAGCGTAAGCGTCGGATAGACGATGCCCGGACTCGGCGCATAATGGCCGCCGGTCATCTCCTCGATCTGGCGGATCAGGTCATAGCCGTGCCGGGGTTCCTCGGCGATCAGGTGAAGCAGCACGAGCCGCAGTTCGCCGCGTCGGAACATCCGGCCACGCCGCTTGCCCTTGGCTCCTTCAAACGCAGCCTCAGCAAAAGCGCGCGCAAATTTTTGGCCGACTTCCGGGTTCCACCCGCGGCCCCGACGACCTCCGGGTCCGCCCGGTCCAAACTTTCTTCCATGCATCATAATCAGGCCTTTCTTGTCTATCTAGGTTACTTTTAAGATATATCTTAATACAATCTTTGAAAAGAGTTCCACGCAAAAAAGTTCGTAAGTCTCTCGAAATCCTTCAAAATAACTTTCGCTTTGCGGCGGAAACCGCGAGCGGAGATTGCATGAAGGTGTTGGACTAACCGCAACAAGCTGTTAATCGAGCAGTTAATATCAATCAGGAGTCATCCATGGACATCCCAATTCACGGCCAATGCGATCCCCGCTTCGAGGCGGTAAAAACGGCATTCGAGCGAAATTTCACCGAGCATGGCGATCTGGGCGCTTCCGTTGCGATCACGCTGGATGGTGAATTTGTCGTCGACCTGTGGGGCGGCCATCTGGATGAGGACCGCAGCCAGCCATGGCAGGAAGATACGCTGGTCAATGTCTGGTCCAGCACCAAGACGATGGCGGCGATGTCGCTGCTGCTGCTTGCCGATCGCGGCGCGGTCGATCTGCATGCACCAGCCGGCAAATATTGGCCGGAATTTGCCCAAAATGGTAAAAAAGATATCGAAGTCCGGCATTTTCTGAGCCATTCAGCCGGTCTGTCGGGCATGGACAAGAAGGTCGATGGCGATGCGCTCTACGACTGGGAATGGATGACGAAGGCTCTGGCAGAACAGGAACCATGGTGGAAGCCGGGCAGCCAGTCGGGCTATCACGCTATCACCCAGGGCCATCTGATCGGCGAAATCGTCCGCCGGGTGACCGGTCAGACGATCGGCAATTTCTTCCGTCAGGAAATCGCCGAGCCAACCGGCGCGGATTTTCATATCGGTGCGGATGCGGCGCTGGACGAGCGTATCGCCAATCTCGTTCCACCGCCAAGCCGCCCCTCGCCCCCTTCGGATTCGATCGCCGGTCGCACCTTCGCCAATCCAAGCGTCGATGCCACAGACCCGAGAAAAAGGGCATGGCGCGCAGCCGAAATTCCGGCCGCCAATGGTCAGGGGAATGCCCGCAGTATCGTCCGCGCGCAAACCGCGATGGCCAATGGCGGCGAAGCCTTTGGCAAAACCATATTGTCGGAAGCCGGCACCAGACGCATTTTTGATAAACAGACCGACGGCGTCGATCTGGTGCTGGGCCTGCCGCTGACCTTCGGCATGGGATATGGCCTGAACAACCCGGCCATGCCGCTCAGTCCCAATACAAACACCGCCTTCTGGGGCGGCTATGGCGGATCGTCCGTAATCGTCGACCAGGATGCCAGACTGTGCTTTTCCTATGTCATGAACAAAATGGAGTCCGGACTGGTAGGCGATCCGCGGGGATTTGGTCTGGCAGCGGCCATGTATATGGCGATGCAATAAGACAAAACTGCGCCGTCTCCCATTATGGCTAGTCGGCAGGCCGGCCCGCTCCGGCTAGTGAGGATCCATCACCGTTCAGGATGGAGGCCATATGGATTTGGGAATCACCGGCAAGAAGGCTCTGGTCAATGGCGGCAGCGCTGGACTGGGGCGCGGCGCGGCGCTGGCGCTGGCGCGGGAGAAAACCGAATTGTTCATCACCGCTCGCGGCGAGGAGCGGCTGATGAAAACCTGCGAGGAACTGGCCCGCGAAACCGGTGCCAATATTACGCCCATTGTCGCCGATCACAGCAGCGACGAGGGCCGCGAGCACATTCTCTCCATCTGCCCCGATCCTGACATTCTGGTGGCGACCTGCTCCCCTCCCCCCTTTTCCGGCGACTTTCGCACCGTCGACCGCGCCGACTGGGAAGAGGCGCTGTCGCTGACCCTGCTCAGCCCCGTCGAGTTTATCAAATCGGTAATCGACGGCATGATCGAGCGGAAATGGGGCCGGATCGTCAATATCGCGACCGGTGCGGCGAAATATCCGGCCGCGATGCGTGTCCTGTCGGGGCCGCCGCGCGCAGCGCTTGTCAATTATACCGTCGCGGTAGCCAAACAGGTCGCCCGTCATGGCGTGACAATCAACAATATCCTGCCTGGCATGCATCACACACCGGGCATCCGCGGCACGATCGACAGCGATGCGGAAGCTAATGGCACCAGCTATGACGAGGAAGTTGCGAAATTTGTCAAGCAGGCCCGGATCCCGGTCGGTCGCTTTGGTGATGCCGAGGATATGGGAATGTTTGTCGCGATGTTCTGTAGCGAGATGGCCGGCTATGCAACCGGGCAAAGCCTGGTGGTCGATGGCGGGATGGGGAATTCGCTGTTTTGAGAATTGGCGATAAACGTTCGGCAATAGGCGTCACCTCAGCGAAGGCTGGGGCTTAAACCAAGAGTAGTGAGGCTCGCATAGGGCGGATTGGATGCCAGCCTTCGCTGGCATGACTGCTATCTTGGCTCATGTTGTAGGAGCTGACTGCAAACACTGAAAATCGTATCGGCAAGCAACGACAAATCATCACTGCCTGCTGATATTCCGTAATATCGGTTCACGTCATACCCGACACCAACGCCGCCGATTCTGATGTCGCCAGGCCGATTGATTTGATCAAGAGTTTCAAGCAAATGCCGCTCCAATATCGTTGGTCCGTTTTCCGCCAATGTCGAATCATCAACAGGCGCGCCATCCGACACAACAACCAATAGCTTTTGTGGCTCCGTGCGCGCCCTAAGGCGATCGGCTGCCCATGATATTGCTTCGCCGTCGATATTTTCTTTCAAAAGCTCGGGATGCAACATCGTGTTCCAACTTTGGTCGTCGGGATTCTGGTCAAAAGATTTATAGATCACGTGCAGCAGAGCATTAAGCCTTCCGGGATAGGCCGGCTTTCCAGCTTCGATCCATTCAAGCCGCGGAAAACCGCCCTGCCAGCTGCTTGTGGTAAAACCCAATATTTCGCAGGCGATGCCTTTTTCCGTCAGATATTCGGCCACCCATTTGATAGCCGCGGCCGTCTCGGCGATTTTTTCACCCCGCATCGATCCCGAATGATCAACCAGCAACGTGATAGCGATTTTATTGGCTTGCGCCAACAACCGGGGCGCGAGGTCAAATGTGGTGGACTGGTTTTCTATGCGAGCGCAAGCTTCTTCAAACTCAGAAAGCGATTTCGCCCAGCATTTTTTGATCCTTCGCTGGGACTTTCGCGGTTCTTTAGGGCCCAGTTCCAACAACCGATCAGGAAATTCCCTAGCCAGCATGACCCTGTCGTGCGCATCGGTAAAAACAGAATAATCCACAGGATCGGCAGGATCATCAACCCCTGCCGCCGGGGGCCTTTCAGGCCTTGATCGTTCTGTATGCCACATTAGCGCAATCAATCCGGTGATGACTGTAAGCGCTAGCAAAAGATTGATAATCTCTCCCGCGATCGAATTACCCTACTCTTCCGCCTTCTTCGCCACCCCTACAAAGGCCGGCCGCAACAACCGGTCCTTGATCACGTAACCGGCCTGCATTTCCTGCACGATGGTGCCCGGTTCATGCTCGTCGGTCGGGATTTCGACCATGGCCTGGTGCTGGTTCGGGTCGAGCGGCAGGCCGACGGCGGCGACGCGCTTGATGCCGTTTTTCTCGAACACCGACTGCAGTTCGCGGCCCGTGGCTTCGATGCCGTTGATCAGGCCCTTCCACTTTTGCTCGTCCTTGACCTCGGCAGGGATCGCTTCAAGGGCGCGCTGCATATTGTCCATCACCGACAGAATGTCGCGGGCGAAGCTGGTCGCGGCGTAGGCGCGCGCGTCCTGGGCGTCTTTTTCGAGACGGCGGCGGACGTTCTGGGTTTCTGCTTGCGCGTAGAGCACAGCCTGCTGCGCTTCGGCCAGTTCATTTTCCAAAGCCTCGATACGATTGTCGGAATTTTCCGGCTGAGGCGTCTCGCCATCATTTTCTTTGGCCCCACCATCTTTCATCGACTCTGGCACGCCATCGAGCTCAGCTGCCACAGCAGCATCGTCATTTTTTTCTTCGGGATTTGACTTGGTATCACTCATTGCTTGGATCACTCTATTTTCATTATTTCGACAGCAAACGGGACAGAGTTTGCGCGGTGAAGTCTACCATGGGTACGATCCGCGCGTAATTCAACCTCGTCGGGCCGATTACGCCGACCACGCCAACTACCTGTCCGTCGCCGTCTTTGTAGGGCGCCGCTATCACAGATGAGCCGGAAAGCGAGAATAATTTATTCTCCGCACCGATAAATATTTTGGCCGCTTCGGCATCGCGGGCATTGTCGAGCAGCCGGGCGATTTCCTGCTTGCCTTCCAGCTCGTCGAGCAACCGTCTGACCCGGTCGAGATCGGCCAGCGCGCTATCGTCCTTGAGCAGATTGGCCTGCCCGCGCACGATCAGCACCGGCCGGTCGGAAGAGTCGCGGCTCCAGGTAACCATACCTGCCTTGACCAGTTCTTCGGAGGCCTTGTCGATCGCCAGTTCGCCGGCGCTGATCTCGCGATCCAGCCGCAGCAGCGCCTCGCTGAGCGTCAGCCCGCTGAAGCGCGCAGACAGATAGTTGCTCGCTTCCACCAGTGCAGATTCCGATACGCCTTGTGGCAAATCGAGTACGCGGTTTTCGACGACGCCGTCTTGCGATACGAGGATCGCCAGCCCCTGCCCTTCGGACAGTTTTACAAAACTGAATTGTTTCAGCAGCGGCTCGCGCTTCGGCACCAGTACCAGACCCGCGCAAGAGGAAAGGCCGGAAAGGATGGATGTCGTGGCGCGCAGGGCTTCCTCGACCGGTCCCTGTTCGGTGATCTGGCGCTCAATCGCCTCGCGTTCCTGTTGTGACGGCTCCGCTGCCTGCATCATGCCGTCGACAAACAGCCGCAGGCCGAGTTCGGTAGGCACTCGTCCGGCGCTGGTATGGGGCGCTGCAAGGAGGCCCAGTTCTTCCAGATCCTGCATGACGTTGCGGATAGACGCGGGCGACAGTTCGAAGCCGGGTGCCTTCGAGATAGTGCGCGATCCCACCGGGGTGCCGGTGTCCAGATAGGATTCCACGACGACGCGGAAGATGTCCTGCGCGCGGGTGGTCATTTCGGTGATCGGGGTGTTGGTCATGGGCTTTAGATAGGATGAATGATGCAGGGTTTCCAGCGCGCAATTGATTGCCGTGTGCTCCTCACTTGATGCGGAGCTGGTCCGGCGAATAGCGTTCTCCACCTACAGAGCTCCGCATCGAGTGCGGAGCACAGTTTCGGGTGTCCCTGTGAGGGCGGATTGTCCAGTATGACAGGAGACCTTTATCTGAAGTACAGGAGGCTTGCATCAAGACGCCACTATTCTAAACAGCCCCTTCAAAGCCACAGGAGAATCACACATGCGACCATCGGGCCGTGCGCCAGACGAAATGCGCGCCATTTCTATCGAAACCGGATTTACCAAACATGCCGAGGGAAGCTGCCTGATCAGCTTTGGCGATACCAAGGTGATTTGCACCGCCAGTATCGAAGAACGGATTCCGCCATGGCTGCGGGGCAAGGGTGAAGGCTGGGTGACCGGCGAATATTCGATGCTGCCGCGCGCGACCAACACGCGCAATTCACGCGAAGCAGCACGCGGAAAACAATCGGGCCGGACGCAGGAAATCCAGCGGCTGATCGGGCGGTCGCTCCGCGCCGTCGTTGATATGAAGAAACTCGGCGAACGACAAATCACGGTCGATTGCGATGTCATCCAGGCCGACGGCGGCACCCGGACGGCCTCGATCAGCGGTGCCTGGGTGGCGCTGCGGCTCGCGGTCAACGGTCTGCTCGACATGAAGCTGATCAGTGAAGACCCGATCGAACAGAAGATCGCCGCGATCAGCTGCGGCATTTTCGAAGGCACGCCGGTGCTCGACCTCGATTATGACGAGGACAGCAACGCCGGCGCAGATGCCAATTTCGTGCTGACCGGCGACGGTAATATCGCCGAGGCGCAGGCGACCGCCGAGGGCCAGACCTTTGACGAGGAAAGCCTGATGCGGCTGATGCGGCTGGCGAAAATTGGCTGCGGCCAGATTTTCGAGGCGCAGGACAAGGCGGTCGGTTAGGGTTTAAGAGAGGGAAAGTCGTCATCCTGAACTTATTTCAGGATCTCTAACGGCTGTGCGCTGTCTCAAGGGGTCCTGAAACGAGTTCAGGATGACGAAGTGAGAGAGAAATGACCGACCACCGCAAACTAACGCCCGGCAAGCTCATTATCGCCAGCCATAATCAGGGCAAGGTACGGGAAATCCGGGCGTTGCTGGAGCCTTATGGCGTCGAGCCGGTATCGGCAGGCGATCTGGGCTTGCCGGAACCGGAAGAAACCGGGACTACCTTCGCCGAAAATGCACTGCTCAAGGCACGAGCGAGCGCCGAGGGGGCGGATTGCGTGGCGCTGGCGGATGACAGCGGGCTGTGCGTTGCGGCGCTGGGCGGCAAGCCGGGGGTCTATACCGCCGACTGGGCCGAGCGGCAGTGGTTTGAAGGCGACAAGGGCCGCGACTGGTATATGGCAATGGGCAAGGTCGAGGGGCTGCTGGCTGAACAGGGTCCGGATGTCGATCGCAGCGCCTATTTTATCTGCACGCTGGCGCTAGCCTGGCCGGATGGCCATTCGGAAATATTCGAGGGCCGGGTTCACGGCAATCTGGTCTGGCCGCCGCGCGGCACGATGGGCTTCGGCTATGATCCGGTATTTCAGCCGGTCGGCATGGAGCCGACCTTTGCCGAACTGGATCCGGCGCAGAAACAGGCGATGAGCCATCGGGCGGATGCGTTCGGGAAACTGGTTGCGGGTTGTTTTTAAGGGACTGCCGTTAGCGCTGAACCTGTCGAGGTGCCCGCTTCGTGCTTGGTCGTCGTTGAGCTTCGCTCGCCCTGCGGGCCGACAATCTCAGGACTAAGGTTTGTGCTCCGCACCTGATGCGGAGCTCTTGAGCCAAGAGCCTGACTGCCGATGCAGCTCCGCATCGAGTGCGGAGCACAGGCTTCAAGCCTTCAGCGGGTTTTGCCCCATGACATTACCGGCCGGGCTATAGCGACAGACCAGATAATCATAAGCGCCGCTGTTCGCCATCGCGCAGCCGACGCGCTTCGTAGTCGGCCAGATGATCTGCGTATAATGGCCGATGTCGTGCCAGCTACCGGTGGTGCTGTTGTCGGGAAAGGCGCCTTTTTTGAAATAGCGGCCTTCCTCTACCCAGGAACCGACCATCTCCATCTGCGGATAGGCATTGCGGGTGCCCATCCATAGATTTTCGCCTTGCCGGGCGCTGCGTTCTGACTGGTTATCATGAGCAAACCGGCCGGTTCTGGCCATGGACTCGGCATATTGGGCGGCGTCTCTTGCCAAGCTTGGATCCCAGACGAGGTCTGGCGCACCAACCTTGGCGCGCGCCTGATTATGCGTCTGCATGATGACGTTTCGCAAGCCGCGGGCTGCGGCTGGTTTCGGATATCTGATGTTGCGCGGTGGTGGCTTCAGGGTGATGCGCGATGCCGGCTTTATCGCGAAGCGCTGCGCCGGTTTGGCCACATCTTGCTGCTGGAACGCCGTCTCCACATAGCCAAGCTGCGGCGGCGCAGCGGAACAGGCCGCTAATGCTGGCGCGATGATAATTATGGGGCTAAGGGCGCGGGCTATATGCATGATGGTCACCATAGGAACGCAAAGGTTAACAACCCCCCTACAGGGCCGCTGGCGCTCTATATCCACTGGCCGTTCTGTGTCTCGAAATGTCCCTATTGCGACTTCAACAGCCATGTCCGGGAGCAGGTCGATATCGCAGCCTGGCAAGCGGCGCTGCTTGCCGACATGGCGCATGAGGCCGCGTTGACACCAAGACGCCCGCTGTCGAGCATCTTCTTTGGTGGTGGCACGCCATCCCTGATGCCGCCGACGCTGGTCGAGACGCTGATCGCGGCGGCGGAGCGGCATTGGGGCTTTACCGAGAATATCGAAATTACGCTGGAGGCCAATCCGTCCTCGGTGGAGGCCGCGAATTTTCATGATCTGGCGGGGGCCGGCGTGAACCGGGTGTCGCTGGGACTGCAATCGCTTGATGCTCAGACGCTGCAGTTTCTGGGCCGGGCCCATGATGTGGACGAAGGGCTTGCGGCGCTGGAAACGGCACAGCTGGCGTTTGACCGGGTCAGCTTCGATCTGATCTACGCCCGGCCCGGCCAGACGCTGGATGACTGGCAGGCGGAACTGAAATGCGCACTTGGCTTCGGGACCGGACATATGTCGCTCTACCAACTGACGATCGAGCCAAGGACGCGGTTCGAGACATTGGTGCGAACCGGCGCGCTGGTTCCGGCAGACGATGACCATTGCGCCGATCTGTTCGAACTGACCCGCGATATCATGACGGCTGCGGGCCGGCCTGCCTATGAGATCAGCAACCACGCGAAGCCGGGTCAGGAAAGCCGCCACAATCTGACCTATTGGCGCTACGAGGATTATATCGGCATCGGGCCCGGCGCGCATGGCCGGCGGCTGAACCGCGCCACCGAGCGGCACAAGAAGCCGGAGAATTTTCTCTCGGCCGTCGAGCGCAACGGCAATGGGCTGAAGGTCGAACAGGCTCTGTCGCCGGAGACGCGCGCCATGGAAGCGCTGATGATGGGTTTGCGGCTGGCGGAGGGCGTGGATTTGGAAGCGCTGGAGGCGAAGACCGGTTTGGACAGGGCTGCGATGGTGGATGGCGATGATGTCCGGAAGCTTGCTGACCTCGGCTTTGTAGAACAGCGCGACAGCCAGTTGATCGTTCGGCCGAAGGGCATGCCCTTGCTGGATGCGCTGCTGCCCAAGATTATTGCGGATGTGCTCCGGACTTGATCCGGAGCCCTGGCCGCCAACACTGCTCTTCGTCTCCCCGGCTCCGCATCAAGTGCGGAGCACGATCGTCTGGAAAATCATTCCTCTCCCTTAGGGAGAGGATTTGGCAGTTCCGCATCCGCATGCTAGATTCCGCCCAATGGACACCGCCAGCGCCCTTATCAACAGCTTCACCGCCTATCTGCGTGATGACCGGCGGCGGTCGCTGCACACGGTGCGGGCCTATGGGATGACCGCCGAGCGTTTCTGCGCGTTTCTGATGGACCATATCGGTACCGGAGTAGGCGCGGCGGATATCAAAAATCTCAAGCAGGCCGACATCCGGTCCTATCTCGCCTTCCGCCGGGGAGACGGACTGACCAACAACAGCGCTGCACGAGAATTGTCGGCTCTAAGGGCCTTTCTGAAATTTGTTGGTGGCGACGAGGCACAGATTCCGAAAATCAAAGGGCCGAAGGTCAGACGCGGCGTGCCGCGGCCGGCGTCACCCGACGATATATTGGCGCTGGCCAAAGACGCGCAGAACAGCGCCAGCGAGGATTGGATCGGCGCGCGGGACTGGGCGGTCCTGCTGTTGCTCTATGGCTCGGGCCTGCGGATCAGCGAAGCGCTCGATCTTACGGCTGACGCCCTGCCCTTGTCCGACACCTTGCGGGTCACCGGCAAGCGGAACAAGACCCGGATCGTGCCGCTCCTGGCCGAAGTGCGCGACGCGATCGAACATTATATCGATCTCTGCCCGCATGTGATGGAGCCGGGAGAGCCGATTTTTCGCGGCAAACGCGGCGGACCGCTGTCACCCAATCTGATCCGGAGAGTGGTGCAGCAGGCCCGGACCAAGCTCGGTATATCCGACACAACCACACCGCATGCCCTGCGGCACAGCTTTGCCACACATCTGCTGGCGGGCGGCGCCGACTTGCGGAGTCTGCAGGAATTGCTGGGACACGCCAGTTTGAGCAGTACGCAGGTGTACACCGCAGTCGATGCTGCGCATTTGCTGGATGTGTATCAGAACGCTCATCCAAGAGCGGGATAAGGAATCCGCGATCGCTTTACCGCCCCCTGATGCGCCGGAACGATTCGATAGCTCCACTTGCTCCCGGACGATTGTTCGCAGCGTGGATACTCCCATTTAATTCCCCCCGGATCGCGCGAAGGTGCGGCCAATTCCTGTCAAATTTGCTAGCAAAAACCATGATTAACGCACCGTTTTCCATGACGCACTAATTCTTTAGTGAGTGGCAGATTCCGTTACGGCATCCATTATCGAACGGCAGGGCAGATCCCAAGAATTCGGTAAAAAAAGAAAATATCTGAATTAAAATCAGGACTGCTTTTCTGCATATGGGAGGAGTCTGAAATGAACAAGGAAACACGTTACAACCATTCAAATTTGGCCAAGAAGCAGATACTGACGGCGCTTATGAGCTCGGCCGTCACTATCGGTGCTTGCGGCTTTGCGGCACCGGCTATGGCGCAGAATGCGCTAGCCGATGAGAACGAAGATGCCATCATCATCGTCAACGCCCGTAAGCAGGACGAAACCCTGCAAGAAACGCCGGTTACCGTCACATCGATCAGTTCGGACACGCTGGACGATTATCAGATCAATGAAGTCGCCGACGTCGTCAGCAGGATCCCTGCCCTGAATGTTCAGGTCGGCGGCTCGGGCGCAGGCGGCCAGATCAGCCTGCGCGGCATCGGCACCACGAACATCTCCGCAGCCTTTGATTCCGCCGTTGCCTTCGATTTTGACGGCGTAACCATCAGCACCATGCGGCTTGTCCAGGCATCCTTTTTTGACGTTGCGCAAATTGACGTGCTGAAGGGCCCCCAGTCCCTGTTCTTTGGAAAAAGCGCCTCTGCCGGCGTCTTCTCGGTCCGCTCCGCCGATCCAACGCAAGATTGGGAAATGGGCGGCAAGGCTTCCTATGAGTTTGAAGAAGAAGGTTATACTGTCGGCGGCTATATTTCCGGTCCGATCAGCGATACGCTCGGCATTCGTGTGGCCGCCCAATATCAGAATATCGACAAATATGTCGAGTTGGAGGCCGGCACGCCGTCCGTCTTTGCCAATTCGGGAAAAGGCCTGAAGAATTTCGTCGGTCGCGTCACCCTGCAATGGGACCCGGCAGACAATTTTTCCGCCAATCTCAAACTCAATTATAACCACAATTTCGGTGACAGCCTGCTGGGTCATTCAGACATCAGTTGCGGTGCCAACGGAGTTGCCGACGATGTGTTTCTCTCGCTCTCCGGCGTGCGCATCGCCTCCAATGCGGCCTGCAACATTCAGGACGGACTCTACCCCCATCCTGACGGCCATCCGGCGCTTGGAGTCATAGTACCAGGCACAACCGGAGCAGGTCGCTACAAGGGTCAGTCTTACAACGAAACCAACACCTTTTTCATGCGGCTGGCGATGGATCTGGATCTCAACGACAGTCTGACCTTGTCGTCGGTCACTGGGATAGTCGACCTGGAGAATGAACATGCCGACCATTTCAGCTATGTCGGAATCCTGCCAAACGGCGACCCCGGCGGTCTCCCTGCGCCCTTTTCGGACGGTCTGAAGCAATATTCGCAGGAACTCAGGCTGACCAGCGATCTGGACGGTCCGTTCAATTTCATGGTCGGTGGCTATTGGGAAAGCCGCAGCCAGCCATTGCAGACCTCCCAGAATGCCTTTGTCGCAGCCTTTCTCTTTCCCGATTCCGACGGGATCGGTTATGACTGGGTCGCCAATCGCGCCACCAAGAGCGAAGCCCTGTCCTTTTTCGGCAGCGCCAGCCTGGACATTACGGACCAACTGGAGCTCTCGGGCGGCGTGCGCTGGACCGACGAGCAGAAGGTTCACCGGACATCCTTTCCATTCCTGCATGACGCCCTCACCTTCCTGAACGGGGTTGTCGGCGGCATTGGACTGGTGGTGCCGGAAGGCTTCCAGACCGGCCCGATCAAATTTTCCGACAGCAATGTCTCGCCGGAGGTGACGCTCAAATATGCGGCGACACCCGATCTGAACTTCTACGCATCCTACAAGACCGGCTTCAAATCCGGCGGTGTCGATAACAGCAGTCTGCCGACCGCAGCATTACAATATATCAAGCCCGGTTTCGGCACCGAAGCGCAGCGGCAAGCCGCTCTGGATTCGGTTATCTATAATTCCGAAACGGCCAAGGGCGGCGAAGTCGGGGTCAAGGCGCTGCTGGCCGATCGTGCCCTGCGGATAAACGCATCACTCTATTATTTCGTGTTCGACGATCTGCAGGTGCAGAATTTCGACGGTGCCGCTGTGCGCTTCCTGACCGTTAACGCAGGTGAAGTGACTACCAAAGGCTTCGATATGGACTGGGGCTGGCAGACACCGCTGGAGGGCCTGCGCCTGTCTGGCACGCTTGGCTATACCGACGCCAAATTTACCGACACGTTCATTTCCTCAAACGGACCCGACAGCCTGCCAGGCACGGCCGATGACGTAAACCTGGACGGCCGGAGAGCCGCGCGCGCGCCAAAATGGTCCGGCAATATCGCCTTTGACTGGTCGATCCCGGTCAGCGACAGCCTCGAGTTCGGACTGAACGGCAACGCCTTCTACAGCGGCTCCTATTTCGCTTCGAACACGAAATTCACCGACTATGTCCAGGACGACTATGTCACTCTGGATGGATCCATTTCGGTGGGGCATCCGGACGGGAAGTGGAAATTGTCTTTGATCGGAGTCAATCTGACCAACGAAATCTGGGCCAATACAGCCGGCGACCGTCCGTTCCTCCCACCCGGGGGTGATGACCGGATTATCACCCAGAACCGCGGCCGTCAGCTGTTTGTGGAAGCCGCGTTCAAGTTTTGATCGACACTCTCCCGTTGATCATATCGGGCCGGACCAGCACCTGCTGGCCGGCCTAATTTTCATAATTTGGTAGCGCCGTTGGCGGGCGATGATCAAGGCGCTCCTTCCGCCGGATGGTTCTGATTTGTAGAGTGTGCAGAGGTTTCGGGGTCATGTTAGCTCGCACTCGACACGGGCCTATACAGCGATCGATGCGGTGTGTTTTCTGGATGTTTTGTCATAATTCGCATTTCAGGGCGGAGGGTCGGTCATTTATCTTTTAAAGGTACTGTTCCCAGTGCCCACACTAGGTCACGTTCCGATTTACAATTATGACACGACAGCCGCAGCCTGGTGCCGTATTTGAGTTGTAAACATTTTCTCCAAGGAATGATCATAGCTTTCGAGCAATTGTCGCATTCGATTTCAACAGTGTTAGGCTTGAAGCCAACCTCGTTATCATCTTTCTCTACTATCCAACTCCATTGGCAGCTGGGATTAATACAGTAGACTTCGTCATTTTCTTTCAACAATTCTGCGCGGCGTTTGTTTTTCTCACCACAATGACACTCAAAGGAAACCTCATCACCAAATCCAGAAAACACCATTGTCGTTTTCGAAATACGTTTTATCTCTTTGACAACTTGGAGAACCTTATTCTTGATTTTAGCTTTGTCTCCATAAGGAGGTATATGATCATCCTTATTTGTTGGTAATTTGGCATGAAGCGCAACTCGGGATAAAGCGTTCCAAAAATCTCTGATTTTATTGGAGTCAAAGCCCACCTGCGTGCCTATATCAACGAAATCCTCCTCCACAGGTTCGATTCCCTCAACCGCTGGATTTTTCGATATACGTAGAGTCATCGTCTTCGCGGCATTTTTGTCTACGTGAGTGATTAACGTGTTCATCACTGCATTTGGTTGCCAGCGACTCAGTTGATCATGAGAAATATAGTCATGTGCTTGGCGGAGGCGATCATAACAGATTTTTTCTAGAGCAAGTCGTGCTTCCAGCGCGGCGTAGGTCAAACTTGATTCAGTATCTTCTTTGATAAGCAATTCGATTTTTACCAGAATTTTATCGATATTGATCATGTTTATGGTGCCCAATAACTAGCCGCATCGAATTTATATCTTCAACGTATCCTAATGGTTAGATGCCTCAATCCTCCCGAGGCCGCCAGAAGATAATCCGCCAGATATAGACCGCGACCAGCAAGACGATCACCCCCACCGATACCGGCCCCAGATACTTGCCGATATTCTCGATATTCTGCTGCAGCTGATAGCCCGCATAGACCAAAGCGCTGTTCCAGACGGCGGCGCCGGCGCTGGTGGCGAGGATGAAGCGTTTGTGGGACATGCCGAATAGGCCGGCGGGCACCGAGATCAAGGTGCGGATATTGGGGATAAAGCGGGCAAAAAACACCACCCATTCGCCGTGATTGTCAAAGATCCGGTCGATCCGGTTGACCGTCGCGATATCCAGCGTCAGCCAGCGGCCATGCTTGCGGACAAAGCCGCGCAGATCGTCCTCGTCCCAGTGGCGACCGATCATGAACCAGACATAATTGCCGACCAGCGAGCCAATCGTGCCAACCAGCACCAGCGCCACCGGGTGGAATGTTCCCTCGCCCACGCCGACGCCGCCCAGACCCATGATCAGCTCGGACGGAATCGGCGGAAAGATATTTTCCAGCGCCATCAGAAAGCCGATTGCCCAGTAGCCGCCTTGGGCTATCAGGTCGGTGATCCAGCTGTTCACTAAAAATACCCGGCTGCGCGACTATTTGGCGGCAAGACGCCGCTCGATGGCATCCCAGATCATTCCGGACGTGTCGGTCCCGTTAAAATTATCGATCGCCACGATCCCGGTCGGTGAGGTCACATTGATCTCGGTCAGCCATTTGCCGCCGATCACATCGATGCCGACAAAGATCAGGCCGAGCCGTTTAAGATCAGGCCCCATCGCCGCGCAAATTTCCTTTTCGCGCTCGGTCAGTTCGGCTGCTTCGGCATAGCCGCCCTGCGCGAGATTGGAGCGAAACTCGCCCTCGCCCGGCTTGCGGTTGATCGCGCCAGCCACTTCGCCGTCGACCAGGACGATTCTCTTATCGCCCTTGTGCACTTCCGGGAGGAACGGCTGGACCATATGCGGCTCTGGCCAGGTCTGGTTAAAAACCTCGAACAAGGCGCTGAGATTGCTGCCATCTTCCGGAACCAGGAAGATCGCCTTGCCGCCATTGCCGTGCAGCGGCTTGACGACGATGCCGCCATGTTCCTTCTGAAAGGCGCGCACCTCGTCGAGATCGCGGGTGATCAGGGTCGGCGGCATGAACTGCGCATAGTCCAGCACATAGACCTTCTCCGGCGCGTTACGGACCGAGACCGGGTTATTGACGACGAGGGTCTCGCTCTCGATGCGCTCGAGCAAATGGGTGGCGGTGATATAGCCGACATGGAACGGCGGATCCTGCCGCATCAGCACGACATCAACATCGCTGCCGAGGTCGAGCTTGACCGGGTCGCCGAACGTAAAATGGTCACCCTTGACCGGCTGCACGGTCACCGGATGCGCGGGCGTGGTCAGGCGGCCGTTGGCTTGCAGGGTCAGGCCCTTCACATCATAGTGGAATAGCTCGTGACCGCGTTTCTGCGCGGAGAGCATCAGCGCGAAGCTGCTGTCACCGGCGATATTCACGCTCTCCATCGGGTCCATTTGTACGGCGATTTTCAGGGTCATTGTCATTCCTTGCATATTTGCAAACTCGCTTACCGTTCGTGTCGAGCGTAGTCGAGACACATTGCTAGCGAGAAAGCGTCTCTCGACTTCGCTCGAGACGAACGGTGGCGTTGTTTTCTATCCGTTCGTCCGAGGCTTGTCGAAGGGCGTTTTTGTTTAGGGCGGAAAAGCACAAGTTCGGGCGGGTGACTGCGGGAATCGGGCGCGGGCAAGGTCTCTCGACTTCGCTCGAGACGAACGGGGGGCATTTCCAGCCGTTCGTCCTGAGCCTGTCGAAGGACACCTATCGTCGAGAGGCGGGGTTCGGCAGGCTCACCCCTAACGGCAAGGGGCTACACCGTATCAAAACCCGTGCCAGACATTGGGGAGATGGACCGGCAGGCGGCGCGGCGCCACCAGTATCACGTCGATCTGCATATCCTCGCCGTTCGGGCAGAATTGCGGGTAGAGGATTTCCGCGGCATCGGCGACGCGCCGTAGCCGGTTCAGGTCGATGGCCTGCTCCATATCCGCCAGTTTCGTCCGCGCCTTGACCTCGACGAAGGCGACCAGTCGGCCACGCTTGGCGACCAGATCAACTTCACCGCGCGGCGTCCGCACACGCTCCGCCAATATCCGCCAGCCTTTCAGGCGCAGGAAGCGGGCGGCGGTTTTTTCGGCCTGGCGGCCCCGCGCTTCCGCTTCCTTGCGGGTCATTTTGGGAACGCCGTTTGTGCGGAGATTGTTGAAGCATGAGGGGCCGCGCGACCCGGTCCTTCTACAAGCTCAGGAGGAACGGATTGGGGTGCCGCCGCTTTCATTTTTCCGCCTTCCAGCGGTTGGCCAGTTCGTACAGGGCCTTGCGGTCGGTATTGAAGGTGCGGGCCACCTCTCCTGCAGCCTTTGACGCGGGCAACCGGTCGAGGGCTTCGCGCAGCGCTGCTTCAATATCCTGTTCGCTAGCCGCTTCCGGTGCACCCGGCGGGCCGATGATCACGACAATCTCTCCCTTGGGCTTTTCCGCATCGTAACGCTGGGCCAGTTCGCTCAGCGAGCCTGTCACGCTCTCTTCGAATCGCTTGGTTATTTCCCGGACGACCGCCGCCTTGCGCTCTCCGAGCACCGTATGGGCATCGGCGAGCATCGCACCCAGCCGGGAACCGTTCTCGTAAAAAATCAGACTCGCGTTCAGGTCCTTGAGAGCGACAAGCGCCTCAGACCGCGCCTTGGTTTTGCTGGGCAAAAAGCCTTCAAACAGAAACCGGTCGCTGGGCAGACCGGACAGGGTCAAGGCGGCAATGGCGGCGCTGGGGCCGGGGATCGTGGTGACATAGAGTCCGGCCGCCTGTGCGTCGCGGACGAGCTTGTACCCCGGATCAGAGATCAGCGGCGTGCCGGCGTCGCTGACCAGTGCGACAATTTTGCATCGAATCGCATCCAAAATGAATGCCCGATCGGCGGCCGACTTATGGTCGTTATAGACCATCATTTTTGCCTTTTTACCGATGTGATTCAAAAGTTTGCCGGTAACTCTTGTGTCTTCGACCAAGATGATATCAGCAAGCCCGAGCGTCTCTTCGGCGCGTCGCGACAAATCTCCGAGGTTGCCGATCGGGGTGGCGACGATATAGAGACCGGATTGGGCAGGAGTGGACATAGGACGGTCATGGCAGACAAGATGCATCTAGGACAAGATCAAAGCAGACGGCGCAGCATTTTGAAGTGGGCGGGCGCTTCGGCGATTGTCTTCCTCGCTGGCTGTTCAACGGTGATACCGCGCGGTGCAGAAGCGCCCCCGACCACCACGCCAACACCGCCGCCACCGGTGACGGCCGGTCTGCCCGACGACCTGAAACATCATCGCATCGCCTTGCTGGTTCCGCTGTCCGGTCAAAATGCCGGAATCGGCCAGTCGCTGGCCAATGCGACGACCATGGCGCTGCTCGATACCAAGGCGGAGAATATCCGCATGACCAGCTATGACACCGCCAAGGGCGTTACCGCAGCCGCACAGAATGCGATCCGCGACGGCAACAAGCTGATTATCGGGCCGCTGCTCAGCGACAATGTTGTGGCTGCCGCCAATATCGCGCGTCCTGCCGGCGTTCCGATACTGAGCTTTTCCAACGACAGCGGTGTTGCGGGCAATAATGTTTACATTCTGGGCCATGTGCCGTCGCAATCGATCAGCCGGGTTGTGGACTATGCGAAATCCAAGGGAATGACCCGTTTTGCGGCGCTGGTGCCCAATGGCGTCTATGGTCAGCGTGCGTCCTCAACCCTGTTGCGCGAAGTGAAGGATATCGGCGGCACGGTGGTGTCGATCCAGCCGTTCACGCGTGACTCGCAATCGATCGAGGCAGCGACGAAGAAGCTGTCGCAAAATGGCGAGTTCGACGCTTTATTGCTCGCCGATAATGGCGATATGGCGATCAAGGCCGCCCCCTATATTCGCAAGAACGCCAGCGCCACGGCGAAAATATTGGGCACGGACCTGTGGAACACCAGCAGCAATCTCGCCGGCGCCCCGTCAATGCGCGGCGCATGGTTCGCCAGCGTTTCGGACAGCCTCTACAAGCAATATGCCGACAAATATCGCGCCCGTTACGGGACCCCGCCGTTCCGCCTGTCGAGTCTCGGCTATGATTCGGTATTGTTGACCGTCAAAGTTGCCCGCAACTGGAAAGTCGGATCGCCGTTTCCGATCAACCAGCTGATCGACAAGGGCGGCTTTATCGGCCTCGACGGCGTCTTCCGGTTCAAGCCCGATGGCGTTGCCGAGCGCGCGCTTGAAGTTCAGGAAATCCGCAACGGCAGCTTTGCCGTGATTGATCCGGCACCAAGGGGTTTTTGACGATAGCGGACGTCTGATCACGAATTCGTCATCCTGAACTCGTTTCAGGATCCCTTGAGACAGCGCGCGGCCTTTAGAGGTCCTGAAACGAGTTCAGGATGACGAGCTGAAGCTCAAGAATGACGAGCCTGTCGGACTAGCCGATATTCTGGCCGGTATCTTTCCAGTCTTTCAAAAAGCCCTCAATCCCCTTGTCGGTCAGCACATGTTTGAACAGGTTGCGGATGACATTGGGGGGCATGGTGGCAACATCGGCGCCGATGCGCGCTGATTCCAGTACATGGACAGGATGGCGGATTGATGCGACCAGAATTTCCGTTTCGAACGCGTAATTGTCGTAGATCAGCCGGATATCCTCGATCAAGGTCATGCCGTCGAGACCATTGTCATCATGCCGTCCAACGAAAGGAGAAATGAAGGTCGCGCCCGCCTTGGCCGCAAGCAGCGCCTGATTGGCCGAAAAACAAAGCGTGACATTGACCATCGTGCCATCGCTGGTCAGCGCCTTGCAGGTCTTCAGGCCGTCGATCGTGAGCGGCACCTTGATCGCGATATTGTCTGCGATCTTGCGCAACACTTCCGCTTCTTTCATCATTGTTTCGTGATCGAGCGCAACGACTTCGGCAGATACCGGACCATCGGTCAGACCGCAGATCTCCTTGGTCACTTCCATAATGTCCCGCCCGGATTTCTTGATCAGCGAGGGATTGGTGGTCACACCATCGACCATGCCGGTTGCAGCGAGGTCGGCTATTTCCGCGGTATCGGCGGTATCAACAAAGAATTTCATATGGTGCGAATCCAGTTTTCTGATTAAGTGACCGCTTTCTATCGCGATAAGGGTCAGCAATGCCAGTGCTTCGTAAACTTATTGCTGGCTCGACGGCTTTTCTGGTCGCGCAAAGTGTCGCGATGGATCCGGCCGTTGCGCGCGACGACGAAGCCCAGCTCTGGATATTACCCAACGCAAAAATACCGCTGAGCCCCGGGATGAGTGCGATTGCCGAGGGCGGCATACGCTACAGCGAGAGCGCGGACGGGCTGGCGCAAATCTTCGCGCGCGGATCGTTCCAGTTGGACGTCGCAGACGATCTGTCCCTTGCGCTGGGATATGGCCATTTTCAGAATTACAAGGCGCATCGCCGGTCGGGCACCGAGGAACGTCCCTTCCAGCAATTGAACTGGTCCATGGGTAAGGCAGCCGGTGGCGAGTGGAGCAGTCGCACCCGGCTCGAAGAACGCCTGTTCAGCGGGTCGAACCGGGTTGAAGTCCGGTTTCGCGAACGCGTTGGATTTCGGGGAAAACCCATCGGCAACAGCAGCATCCGGCCCGACTTCAGCGGAGAAATATTGTTCAACCTGAACAGGACAGCCAGCGGACAATCCGCCGGGATCAATTCGGTTCGCGGCAAGGCCGGACTCTCGGCGCCGGTTGCCGATCATCTTGATATTTCGCTGGCCTATATGGCGCTATATGTCCCGCGCACCGGTGAAGACCGTATGTTGCACGTAGCCCTGACCGGGATGAGCTACCACTTCTGACGCCCCGGTTCAGAACGCTTTGCCAGCCCCCAAAACCGCGATCAGCAGCGGATCGTTGGTGGCCCGTGGATTGGCACGAATAGCCTCTTCCTGCGCCCCGATTGATCGATAGATTGCATCGTTGACCTTGTTTGTCACATCACGACGGATGCTGCCAAAATCTACATTTGTGGCTTGCGAGAGAACCAGATTGATAATCTCATCGTCAAACAGCTTCAGACCATTGCCAACACCAGGCAACATGCGCTCGACCAGTGTATTGCCCAATTGGCTCTGCAGCACATTGGTCGCTGCGCGTGGTCCGCCGTTAAGGATCGCCGCGGCGTCGGTGATTGTCATGTTGCGAATGGTATCCGCGACAATTGGCGCGGCCAGCTCGGCGCCCTGTTCGGCCGCGCGGTTGACCTGCCGGAGCAAGCGATCCTGAATGGGTTTGGAGCGCAGCAATGCGGTGGCGACGCTCGTCACCCGCGAGCCACCAAGCGAGTCCGGCACCGCAATGCGCGCTACCTGACTGTCGAAAAAGCCGTTCGGCTGGAGCAATTGGGCAAAGGCATTTTGTGATGACACGGTCAGCAGGCGTCTGATGGCCTCGGTGAGGCTCAGCCCTGGCAAGCTCGAACAACCCGGAATCGACAGCAGCCCGATTGCAGCCCCCACGCTCAGAACCGATCTGCGGTGATAGATCATTTATATCTCTCCTGTTTTCGCCAAAGCACGAATGACGAGCGATGAATAGTCGCCTATAGCACCGATATGAATCGTGTTCGTGTACTCCTGCTTAACGCCGCCTTGGGTCCGCTCGATTACAGGGTTCCGGAGGGCATGGCGGTGGAACCCGGCTCGATCGTGATTGCACCGCTTGGCCCCCGGAAAATTCCCGGTGTCGTGTGGGAGCCAGACCGCTTTCCCACAGAGGAAATCGATGCGAAGAAATTACGGCCGCTATTGGAAGTGCGTGATGTTCCGCCGCTGCTGGCACCGCTGCGGCGGCTGATCGAATGGACGGCAGATTATTATTTCGCATCGCCCGCGTCGGTGCTGCGAATGGTATTGTCCAGCGGAGCCGCCTTTGCCGACAATCGCCCGATCAGCGAATATCGCCTGAACGGCAATATGCCTGACCGTATCACGCCGCAACGGCAGCAAGCGCTCGACAAACTCGCCGATGTACAAGGCACGATTAGCGAGCTGGCGTCGAAAGCCGGCGTTTCGATCGCGGTCATCCGGGGACTCGAGAAACTGGGCGTTTTTGATCGGGAGGAGGTATCTGCTTTTGCCACCACCACCAATCCCCTGCCCGACTATGATACGGTGGATCTCAGCGACGATCAGCAAAATGTCAGCGATATACTGATCGATGCGGTACGCGCGTCGGAATTTAAACCTTTTCTGCTCGACGGGGTTACGGGTTCAGGCAAAACCGAGGTCTATTTCGAGGCGGTTGCGGAAGCCCTGCGGCAGGACAAACAGGTGTTGGTGCTATTGCCGGAGATCGCTCTGACCGAACCGTTTCTCGACCGCTTCGAGACGCGTTTCGGGGCCGAACCGCTGGCCTGGCACAGCGGCATGAAACAGTCGGAGCGCAAGAAAAACTGGCGGGCCCTGGCGGAAGGCAGCGCAAAAGTGATCGTCGGCGCGCGATCCGCCCTGTTTCTGCCTTATGCCAATCTTGGCCTTATCATCGTTGACGAAGCGCACGAGACCAGCTTCAAACAGGAGGACGGCGTGCGTTATCATGCCCGCGATGTCGCGGTGATGCGCGGTCTGTATGAACAGATCCCGGTGATTCTGGCGTCCGCAACACCGGCGATTGAAAGCCGCCATCAGGTGGAACAGGGGAATTATCAACTGCTTGAGTTGCCGGCACGCTTTGGCGGCGCGACCATGCCGGATATCGAGGCGCTGGATCTCACACAGGACGTGCCGCCGCGCGGCAACTGGCTGGCACCGACTCTGGTCAAAGCGCTGGAGGAAAATCTCGATCGGGGCGAACAATCGCTGCTGTTTCTCAACCGCCGCGGCTTTGCCCCGCTGACCCTGTGCCGGACCTGCGGGCACCGGATCGAATGTCCCAACTGCACCGCCTGGATGGTCGAGCACCGGCTGACTCGCCGCCTCGCCTGCCATCATTGCGGCCATGTCATGCCGATACCCGAAAAATGTCCGGAATGCGGTGACGAGGACAGTCTGGTGGCCTGCGGACCGGGCGTCGAACGGATCTGCGACGAAGTGAAGATGCTCTTCCCGGCAGCGCGAACGGCAATCGTCACGTCCGACACAATCTGGTCGCCGCAG
Source organism: Parasphingorhabdus sp. (assembly GCF_048269865.1). Lineage (GTDB taxonomy): Bacteria > Pseudomonadota > Alphaproteobacteria > Sphingomonadales > Sphingomonadaceae > Parasphingorhabdus. The sequence goes on from NZ_JBLWUA010000010.1 coordinate 187,253, forward strand.
AAGGCCGCCGATTTTGTGCAACAGATGGAAGCGGGCGCGATCGACATTGTGGTCGGCACGCAGCTCGTAACCAAGGGCTATCATTTTCCCAATCTGACGCTGGTCGGCGTGGTCGACGCCGATATCGGGCTGGAAGGGGGTGATCTGCGCGCCGCTGAACGCAGTTTCCAGCAGATCGCCCAGGTTGCTGGGCGCGCCGGTCGGGCTGAAAAGGCAGGCCAGGTTTACGTGCAGACGCGAATGCCCAATGCGCCGGTCATCCAGGCCCTGATCAAAAATGACCGGGAAGGCTTTTACGCTGCCGAAATCGAAGCGCGACGGCAGGCCCTGGCACCGCCGTTCGCGCGCTGGGCGGCGATCATTGTCTCGTCTGAAGACAATAGTGAAGCGATGGAAACCGCGCGGCTGATCGGTCAGACCGCCCCAAAGCTGGACGGCTTTTCGGTATATGGCCCAGCCCCTGCCCCGCTGGCTATGCTGCGCGGGCGGCACCGACACCGGCTGCTGGTCCATGCCCTTAGATCGGTGGACTTGCAGGATATCATGCGGGAATGGCTGCAAAAACTGGAATGGCCACGGGCGGTCCGGGTTGGCGTCGACGTCGATCCTTACAGTTTTGTTTGAGGGAATGTGCTCTGTACTTGATGCGGAGCCTTCGGTTGGGTAGCGCAGGTGCCGCACAGCGCTCCGTATCGAATGCGGGGCACAGATATTGAAAGCCGCTCCATGAACCGCATTCTCGCCCTATTGCTTTTGGTCACGACCGCTCTTCTGGCGGGTCCCGCTCAGGCCGACCCAGCCGATATCAGTGCCGCCAGCCGATCGGTTGTGCGCGTTGTGCTGGCCGCCAAGGATGGCAGCAAGGTTGCCTTTGTTGGTCATGGCAGCGGCTTCATGGTCGCGCCAGACAAGGTCGTCACAAACGCGCATGTTGTCGAGATCGCGCGACAGGAATCATCGGTCGTCATCGGAATCATTCCGTCGCAAGGCGGCGTCAGCTACGGCGGCCGGATCATTGCGTATTCGCCGAGCAACGATCTCGCGCTGATACAGGTTCTCGACGGAGGAAGATTGCCGCCGATGACGATCTTTGGTGGGCCGGTTGCCGACGGCGCAGAGGTTGTCGCGATCGGCTATCCGGGCTCTGTAGACCGGGCACAGGGCCTTGACCTTGACGATCTGATCAATCCGATGTCGCCGGTTAAAACCACTGGAACGGTTTCAGGCGGACGCACGACCAAGCAATTTGATACGCTGCTTCACACCGCGCCGATCGCGTCCGGCAATAGCGGCGGGCCACTGATCGACAATTGTGGACGGGTGCTCGGCGCGAACAGCTTCGGTTCGATCAGCGATGGCAATGATGCGGAATTTGGCTTTGCCGTATCCGCCCGAGAGATATTGAACTTTGTCCGCAAGGCGGGTGTCAAGGCCAGTGTTACTGCGACGCCCTGCCGTTCGGCTGCGGAAATCAGCCAAAAGGAGCGGCTGCGTGAAGCAACCGCGCGTGCAAAGGTAGCGGCAGCAAAGGCTGCAGAAGCCGAGAAGCGCGAACGGGCCGAAGCCAAATTGCGGACAAGCATTTCGCAAGACATCATCGCCGAGCGCGAAAACCGGATCGCGATAGCGGCGCTGATGCTCGCACTGGCATTGCTGGCAGCCGGAGGTGGCGGATTTCTGTTGTGGCAAGGCAAACGCAACCCCGGAATTGCCGCAGCAAGCGCCGCGGGATTGCTGCTGATCGGGGCTGTCATCATCTTTTTGTCCCGCCCGGATTTTAGCGAGATCGACGACCGGGTGGCCGCAGCGTTGAAAGACAATCGGCCAGACAACAGTCCGGAACAGCCCGGCAAAGCAACCGCTGGAAAATATCTGTGCAGGATCAACCCCGAGCGCAGCAGGATCACGGTCTCGCAGAAAGATGAACTGCCGCTCGAATGGGCCGAGGGCGGATGCGTAAACGGACGCACACAATATGGCCGCGATGGCGCCAAATGGTCGCGGATATTTGTGCCCAATTCCGAACAGACCGTGACGATCAACAGCTTTCAGCCGGATCGCGGCGAATTGACTGAAGAGCGCTATCTGATGGGGCTGGATACGATGACCAGGGCGCGGGCGATACGGTCAGAATATGGCAACAAAGCCTGCACCGCCGATCCAGCCGTACTGGCGGATATCGAGGAGATGGTGAAGGCTATCAGGGCAGAGCTTCCGGGCCAGGCCAATGAAAGCCTGGTTTACGAATGCGAAAAACTGACGGAGTAATCGCCGGAGGCGCCGCCAGCCATCGCTTTCTGACCCGGCCCGTCAGCCGGTTCGTCGCCTCTTCAGTCGTCAAGTGGCGGACCCATCCAGGCGCTTAGGACGCAGATGTGCTCAGATTCAGGGATTTATCCCGGGGCCTGAGGTTCAAAAGATTGCCGCTCAATGTTCTCAGAATGTCGATTGGCTTTTCTTGTTTGACAGCATCTTCCAACTGCTTTGCCGCTGTCGCAATTTCATCTTCCCCAAAAGTACCGGCGGATCCAGCGAGCTTGTGCAGCATGTTCATGATATCGGTGCTCTCGGTCTGAGACCAGTGGCCGATGGTATCAAGCTTGTCCGAGACACTGTCGAGCGTGGTGGTCCGGAAGGCTTCATATTTTGGCCGAAGCATCGCTATGGTCGGGTCTTCATCAATCGCTTCCGCCGCTGCAGCCGCATCGGCAGGACTGGATTCAAAATACCATTTATTGACCGCTTTGTGGAGATCGTTGAACTGAATTGGTTTGCTGACATGGTCTTGCATGCCGGCCGCTGAACAGGCCTCGCGATCCTCGACAAACGCGTTTGCGGTCAATGCTACGATCGGTAGCTGTTCAGCGGTGATACCGGCCTTGCGAATACGTTTCGTGCTTTCAATGCCGTCCATGATGGGCATCTGCATGTCCATCAATACAAGCCCGAAGGCATGACTCCGGGCGGAATTGCCCGTCAGGATTTCGACGGCTTGCTCGCCATTTTCTGCCGTGACAACTTTGCACCCCATGCGCTCGAGCATAGCGGTCGCGAGCAGCCGGTTAATTTCATGGTCTTCGACCAGCAATATGGAGCGGTTCACGGACGGTACGTCAGCAAGTTCCTGATCGATTTCGATGCGTCTCGCGTAGTCACGACGGGGATCCGCGCATTCTTCCATCGGAAGCTCGATCGAAAATGTCGAGCCGACACCGGGTATACTCTGCAAGCTGATATCGCCGCCCATCATTTCGACGAGCTTGCGCGATATCGCCAAACCAAGGCCGGTCCCTCCATAGGATCTGTCCGTGTCGCGCTCTGCCTGCACAAATTCGTCAAATATCATGCCTTGGCGGTCTTCAGGAATGCCTATGCCCGTGTCGATAACGCTGATTTTAAAATTTTTCTGATTGTCCGCAGAGATTTCGGCCCTGATGGTAACCGATCCCGCTTTGGTGAACTTGATGGCATTGCCAATCAGGTTGGTCAGTATCTGACGCAGACGCAGTTTGTCGTGCATGATGAATTTTGGCAAATCGTCCGCATAATCCAATTTCAGCGCAAGATCTTTGTTGTCGGCAGCTGTCAGCATCATATTGCGAGTGCTTTTGAGCACGTGGGCCAGTTCGAAAGGCTCGGGCGACAAAATCAGCAGCCCGGCGTCAATTTTGGAAATATCTAATATATCATTGAGCAAGGCCATCATGACGGTGCCCGATTCCTGAATCAGCCCGACATATTTTGACTGCTGCTCATCCAGTTGCGATTGGCGCAGCATCTCGGCAAAACCGAGAACACCGTTCATCGGAGTGCGAATTTCGTGGCTCATATTGGCCAAAAACGACGCTTTGGCCTCCGTTGCGGCTTCTGCGATATCTCTTGCTTGCCGCAATTCGTCCTGCCGGTCGCGTAACTGTTCCATGGCCTTGCGTTGTTCGGTAATGTCGACAATCACACCGACATAGCCGATAATCTTGTCATCAATGTCGAACTCTGCTTGCGTGACCGTGCGCACCCAGACTTCCTCGCCATCCGTTGTTACGTGGCAGGCTTCCCGTTCGCGCCTATCTCCCCGTTTATTGAAGCCCTTGAACGCTTCTTTCATCGCAGGAGACGTTTTGTCCGTCACGGCACCGATCCACCCCTCTTCGCTGACATCAGCCTCACTGAGCCCGACCCTGTCACGCCACATCTTGCTGATATAAAAGACCTTTCCATCAGCATCGGCCTGAAAAAATCCGACGGGAGACGATTCTGCGAGTCTGCGGAACCGCGCCTCACTCTTTTCCAGCGCGTGAGAAGCCTTTCGCGCTTCTGTAACGTCGCGGAAATTTCCAGTTGCGCCTGCAAACTGACCATTCTCATCCTGCACCGCCTCGAGAAATGACTCGATGTGACGTTCCTTGCCATCCGCGCGCAAAAAAGTCTGGTCGAGAGTGAGGGTCCTCAGTTCGCCGCTCATCAGTTTTAGATAGGCCGCGCTCGACTGTCGCAGTGATTCTTTGGTCAGGAACTGGGTGACGGGCAAACCCAGCGACTCTTTCACCGAATAGCCCGTTATCACTTCCCACGCCGGATTTAGAAGCTGCCAGCGCCCTAATTCATCCGTCCGGAAAACAATATCGCGCATGTTATCGAAGATGGATTGCGTTTGATCACGGCCGGCCCGCAATTTCCGCTGCAATTCCCTTTGTGCTTCGAGAAAACTGGCGAAAGGCAGTGAGCTGGCAAAGGTGAAGAGAATGAAAATTTGGACAACGACAATATTGTCGTGAAGGTTCCCATCAACCAGCTGAGCCGGACCTGTACCATTCAATGTGCCGGCGATCGCAATGATCGAGACAATCGCCACCGAAAGTGAGGCACCGACGATCCCCTTGCGCACGGCAGCAACCAGTACGAAAAGTGAAATCATGAACAAGAACGGATAGGAAGTCTGGCTGAAAACGAAGACCGTCAAAAGCCCCCCCACGCCGAAGATGAGCAAATATTCCAGATCCGCTTTCTTGTTCCATTTATGAATACCGTTGGTGTTACCTGCGAGAATTGAGAAAATCGGGGCAAAAATAAGCATGCCAAGGCTATGGGCTATCAGCCAGTCAACCCATCCAACCCATGCCATATATTCGCCTGACAACGAAAATAGGACAGAAGCGACTACGGTCGAAATGAGCGGCGCTGCCACACCGCCAAGCACAGCGAAGCAGATCAGGTTTCTGAAATTCGCAAAATTGGGGCTCGCGCCGCAAGCCTTGCGGAGAAGAACGATCGCGACGCCGACTTCGACCGCATTGGCGATAGAGAGAAGCATTGCGTCTAGCCAGCTATCGCCAGCGCCAATAAAAACGCAAAATCCGATTGCCGCACAGGATATGATGTGGGGGATCGATGACCGACTACTGTACCCCAATAGTGCGGCCACAAGAAAACCGTTAGAAATCCACAAGGCGGAAAAATACGAATCCCCGCGCGTCAACCATAGTCCTGCAGCGGATAATAGTCCAAAGACTGCAGTAATTCCTATGAAGATGGCAAAACGCTTCCCGACTGCAGTTGGAGGCTTTGCTTCAATGTTCATTCAGTCGCCGATCTGTTTGTCGTGGTTAAAGGAATGGCAAAATTGACGCGATTCCCGGTTTATTTTCCATTGCGATACTGAGCAAATTCCCCGCCCAGTCTCTTCCAAGTCCCGATCATTGCTTCCAGCTTCCACCCCGCAAAACTTTGGAGCGCGATTGGCAAAAACACCTTCGCCACGATATATTTGGTCCCTTGTAGCTGATAACGGCAAAGGAAAGATTAATTGAGGGCAATCGAAGAAAAGCGGCTTATGTCTTGGACAGCGCCCGGGAATTTTCTGTCAACCATGACGCGTGAGAATCCGGCAATTTCAGCACCGGCAGACCCTAATTTCGCTCTTTATCCAACAATCGTTTCTTGATCTCCAAGCCATAGGCATAGCCACCCATTGTCCCGTCGCTTCGCACAACCCGATGGCAAGGGATCAGGACGGCAACATGATTGGCTCCGTTGGCACTTCCCACAGCGCGCACCGCTTTCGGCTTGCCGATAGCAGCGGCGATTTCCGCGTAGCTGCGGGTTTCGCCATCGGGAATTTTCCGCAGCTCCTGCCATACCGCTTCCTGAAAAGCCGTACCCTGCACATCGAGCGGAATATTATGCGGCCGTCCTGGCGTTTCGACCTGTGCGACGACTGTCGCCAGCAACCGCTTGAAAGCTTCTCCCCCCGGCTGCAGCTTTGCCTTGGGAAACCGCGCGCGCAGCTCTTCCTCGCCTTCGTTGAAGGAAAGGCAGCAGACCCCTTTATCGGTCGCGGCAACCATCATGGAACCGAGCGATGTTTCAACACTTGCCCACTGGACTGTTGCGCCTTCTCCGCCATTTTTCCAGACGCTGGCATTCATCCCCAGTCGCTGTTTCGCATCGGCATAAAATCGCGACGCCGATCCATAGCCTGCGTCGTAAATCGCTTCGGTCACCGATGCACCATCATCCAGCGCGTCCCGGACCCGCTCGGATCGCAGAGCGCGCGCAAAGGCCGCTGGGGAGAGGCCCGTCTCACGCTTGAAAATACGTTGAAGATGCGCAGCCGAATAGCCTGTCAAGACCGCCAGCTCATCCAGTTTCGGTGCGCTTTCCGCCGTACGAACGGCGTCGATAACGGCTTTTATTGCGGCTTCATCGCGCGCGATATCATTGGGGCGACAGCGCAGGCAAGCCCGCAAACCGGCAGCTTCTGCGTGCTCTGGCTTCGCAAAAAATCGGACGTTTTCCCGCTTGGGGTGGCGGGCAGCACAGGAGGGCCTACAATAAATGCCGGTGCTCAGCACACCCGTAACGAACTTTCCGTCAAAGGACCGATCGCGGGCCCGCACCGCCGCCCACGCCTGTTCGCTATCTACGATATCCGGAGTCATGACCCAAATCTCTCCACTCGCGCCGCAAAACATCCGTTCGCAGCGTGTCGGATCTCTATATACGCCATATCGTCCGGTTCAGACAATTGCCGGTTTATAGCTGCATTCTGCGCGCTGGCAGTTACGGCGATGTGAGTGGGGGCAATCCCGCCTGTTCGACAGATCAAGTTTCTTCTCCCGCTTGATGGTGCGTTGCTCAATAGGATGACGCAGACGTCGCAGGCTTCCTGTATCTTGCGTTCAAAGCAAATTCCCCCTGGAGTTTATTCAAAAGCACCGAAAACCGGCGTTTTCCGCATTCTTAAAAATGATTCCCAAAGCAATCTTGCATCGCAGCAAAATGGTTGCTAGACGCCGCGCATCCGCGGGCGGAATCGTAGGATTTCCGGCCATTAAGCGGACCATTTCATGAACGGTTTTCAGACCAAAATTTCGGTCAGGGAGTAGCAAACGCGTGGATCATTCCAGCGGCATCAGAGCGAGTTTAGCGGGGCGTTACGCCACCGCGCTGTTCGCTCTTGCACAAGAAAAAAACAGCATAGACGTGGTACAGGCCAGTCTGGCGACTTTGAAAAACGCGTTGGCAGAGTCGGATGACCTGAGAGCGCTGACGACCAGCCCGGTGGTATCTCGTGATGATGCCGGCAAGGGTATCGCGGCCATAGCAAAGAGCCTGGATCTCGACCCGCTGTCGACCAATCTGCTTGGCGTTCTCGCAGCCAACCGTCGGCTCGACCAGATACCGGCTGTCATCCGCGCTTTCTCCTCTCTGGCTTATAGTCATCGCGGAGAAATCACCGCCGAAGTCACATCCGCGCATCCGCTGGATGACAAGCAAATTGATGCGCTCAAGGCGCAACTCAAGAAACGTGTCGGAAGCGATGTTAGCGTTTCCACCGCAGTCGATTCGTCCATATTGGGCGGGCTGGTCGTGCAAATCGGCAGCCAGATGATCGACAGCTCGATTAAAACCCGTTTGAACACCCTATCGCAGGCCATGAAGGGCTAAAGGAAGATACACATGGATATTCGCGCCGCAGAAATTTCAAAGGTCATCAAGGACCAGAT
>NZ_JBLWUA010000011.1:0-169256 GCF_048269865.1 Parasphingorhabdus sp.
GCGATGCTCGAAGATATCGCGATCCTGACCAAGGGCGAAATGATCTCCGAAGATCTCGGCATCAAGCTGGAAAGCGTTACGCTGAACATGCTCGGTGAAGCCAAGAATGTCACGATCGACAAGGATAACACCACGATCGTCGACGGCGCTGGCAAGAAGAGCGACATCAAGGCGCGTGTTGAAGCGATCCGTAACCAGATCGAACATACGACGTCCGACTATGACAAGGAAAAGCTGCAGGAACGTCTGGCGAAACTCGCTGGCGGTGTTGCCGTGATCAAGGTCGGCGGCGCGTCCGAAGTCGAAGTGAAAGAGAAGAAAGACCGTGTCGATGACGCACTGCACGCAACCCGTGCGGCTGTTGAAGAAGGCATTGTCCCAGGCGGCGGTGCTGCGCTTCTCTATGCTACGGCAGCGCTCAAGGGCCTCGAAGGCGTCAACGACGACCAGACCCGCGGCATCGACATCGTTCGTCGTGCGTTGCAGGCTCCGGTTCGCCAGATCGCTGAAAATGCGGGCTTTGACGGCGCGGTTGTTTCCGGCAAGATGCTCGACCAGAAGAGCAAGGAATTCGGCTTCAACGCATCGACCGATGTTTATGAAGACCTTGTCAAAGCTGGCGTTATCGATCCAACCAAGGTTGTTCGTGCAGCTCTGCAGGACGCATCCTCGGTTGCCGGTCTGCTGATCACCACCGAAGCGGCTGTGGCGGAACTGCCATCAGACGACAAGGCTGGCGGCGGCGGCGGCATGCCAGACATGGGCGGCATGGGCGGCATGGGCGGCATGGGTTTCTAAACCCAAACGTCCGGCGCAAGCTGACACAATATCAAGAAGGGCTGGAAGGAAACTTCCGGCCCTTTTTTTAATGCGATGTTTGGCATGCTTGCAAAACAGGCCGGTTGTGTCATGCAGGGCACAAGATTCAAATTCTCCGGGGAAGATTTCGCATGACCAAAAAAGCTTTGCTCTTTTCGACCGCCTTGCTTGGGCTCACTCTCACAATGCCGGGGACCTTGATGGCGGCTCAGCCGGCGAGCGAAGCGCAGGCAGCCGAAACGGAAACCGACCGGATCAACAAATGGTTCGACGAGAAATATGAGGAAGAGCTTGCGTTCAGTCCGATCGAGCAGACCTTCATCGGGCGCAAGACCGACTATGGTCTGATCGACGACTTCAGCGAAGCCGGTGCGGACCGGGAACTGGCCTGGTTGCGGAAGACGGTTGCGGAAATGCAGAGCCGCTTTGACTATGACAAGCTCTCGCCCGAGGCGCAGGCCTCTTATGATATCTGGTCGTATAATCTGAAGCAGGCGGAAGCGGGTCTGCCGTATCGGACCAACCGTTATGTGCTGCACCAGCATAATGGCTTGCAATCCTTTTTCCCGACGTTTCTGATCAACACCCACAAGGTTGCCAACGAGGCCGACATGCTGGCCTATATCCAGCGCCTTTCCGGCGTTGCCACCGCCCTTGATCAGCTGCTCGTTCGGGCACAAGCCAATGCAGCGGCTGGCACGCGTCCGCCGCGATTTGCCTATGAAGGGGTGATTGACCAGTCGACCAAGATTGTCAGCGGTGCGCCGTTTGATGATGGCGAGCCGTCGGCGATCTGGACCGCGACTGAAGCCAAGTTGCAAGGGCTGGTCGAAAGCGGCGAGATTGATGAATCGCGCGCCGCGGTGTTGCGGGAACAGGCGAAAGCAGCGCTGATCTCTGACTTTGCGCCTGCCTATGAGCGGATTATTGCCTGGTATGAGGCTGACCTTCCCAATACCGACCCCGCTGCGAAAGGGGTTGGCGCGCTGGCCGACGGGGAGGCTTTTTACAATTATCGTCTCGCCAATCAGACCACAACGGAACTGACCGCCGACGAGATTCACAATCTCGGGCTGGCGGAAGTGGCGCGGTTGCGCGCCGACATGGAAGCGGTCAAGGACGAGGTCGGATTTGACGGTGATTTGCAAGCCTTCTTCAAATATATCCGCGAGGACGACCGTTTCTACTTCTCCAACGATGATGCCGGAGCCGATCAATATATCGCGGCGGCCAAGAATCATATTGAAGCGCTGAAAAAGAAGTTGCCGGATTATTTCGGTATCCTGCCGAAGGCCGATCTGGAAGTGCGCAGGGTCGAAGCCTTCCGCGAGCGTGATGGCGCTGCCCAGCATTATCGCAGCGGCACGCCAGATGGCTCGCGTCCGGGAATCTATTATGCCCATCTGTCCGATATGCGGGCGATGCCGATCCCGACGCTGGAAGTGATCGCCTATCATGAAGGTCTGCCGGGCCATCATATGCAGATTTCCATCGCCCAGGAATTGACCGGCCTCCCGACCTTCCGCACGCAGGCCGGCTATACGGCCTATAGCGAAGGCTGGGGCCTCTATGCCGAGACGCTGGCCAAGGAAATGGGTGGCTATCAGGACCCCTATTCCGAATTCGGGCGGCTCACCAGCGAGATCTGGCGGGCGATCAGGCTGGTCGTGGATACCGGATTGCACAGCAAGGGTTGGACTGAGGAGCAGGCGGTGGCCTATTTCCTGGAAAACTCATCCATTCCGGAAGCGGCGGTGCGGTCAGAAGTGCGTCGTTATCTGGTCAATCCGGGCCAGGCGACCAGCTACAAGATCGGCATGATCAAAATCCTCGAACTGCGGGCTCGGGCCAAGGAAGAGCTGGGCGACAAATTTGATATCCGCGCGTTCCACGATGTTGTTCTGGGCGGCGGTGCGTTGCCGCTGGGCATATTGGAACAGCGCGTCGATCAGTGGATTGCGGCGACCAAGGAGGCTTAAGGACAGCGCTTCTGGTTGCCACCGCTCCCTGTTCCAAGGGGCAGATAGCCATGCTTCTATGTCTCGTGGATTAGGCCGTCATGTCGGAACCCGCCAAGCTTACCACCGGATCCATTAGCGGCCATCTGGTTTCCCAAACCGCTCCCATGCTGTTCGGGATTGCCGCGATTATGTCGATTGGCATTATCGATGCCTATTTTATCGGCCAACTCGGCTCGAAGCAGCTTGCGGCAGTCAGCTTCATTTTCCCGATTACCATCGCGCTCTCTTCGCTCGGCGTCGGTGTTATCGCCGGCATCAGTTCGGTGGTATCGCGTGCGCTGGGGTCGGATGATCCTGGTCGGGCGCAACAGCTTGGCAATCTTGGCATGGCGCTGGCTGCGGGTTTCGGGCTGTTCGTCGCCCTGACGCTGTATTTGCTGAAGGGGCCGCTGTTTGAGCTGATGCAGGCCGATGCCGATCTGCTGCCGCTGATCGATGCCTATATGACGCCCTATGCGCTCGGCTTTCCCCTGCTGCTGACCAACATGGGCGGCAATGGCGTGTTGCGCGGGCAAGGCGCCGCCAAGCGGGCTTCTTCCATTCTGCTGGCCTTTGCTGGTGCCAACTGGATCCTCGACCCGATCCTGATCACCGGGATCGGATCGTTCGAAGGGTTTGGTATTGCCGGGGCGGCCTATGCGACCATTGCGGGATGGGCGGTGGGTACAGGGCTGGCGATTGTCTTTGTCCAGTCGAGCGATATCAAGATCAACCCGGCCTGCCTGACGTCCGCTCGCTGGGGTAGCGGAATATGGTCGCTGGTGAAGGTGGGGGGACCAGCGGCGATGTCCAATGCCATCAATCCGATCGGCCTGTCGATACTGACCGCCTTTCTCGCGAAATATGGTCAGGACGAGGTCGCCGGTTTTGGTGCCGCCGGTCGTTTGCAAAGTTTTGCGGTGGTTCCGATGCTGGGCCTGTCCAGTTCAATTGGTGCGATTGTCGGACAGAATTGGGGTGCGGATCGAAAAGGGCGTGCCCGCCAGGCGCTCTCCTATTCTATCGCTTTCAGCCTCGTCTACGGATTGCTGATTGCCACGCTGCTGGTGGCTGCCCGCGACTGGTTTGGCGCATTTTTCAGCGAAGATCCCGAGGTGCTGGACGCGCTGAGCCGATATTTGCTGATCGCGGCTTGGGGCTTTGCGGGCTATGGAGTGCTGGTGGTCGTCAATGGTGCCTTTAACGCGATTGACCGGGCTCCGGTGGCGCTGGGGCAATCTGCGGCCAGGGTGTTTCTGGTCATGGTCCCCGTGGCCTGGTTGGCAAGCAGCATGTTTGGCTCCAATGCCATATATGGCGCCGAGCTCGCGGCCAATATCGTCGGCGGCTTGGGCGCGGCGGCGCTGGCATATTATGTGATGCGCCGATAATATCGACCTCAGCAAGGGTTCGCAATCTTTCCGTTGGGGGCGATAGTTCTGGCTTGTCCACCGCTGCCGGAATAAAGCAGGTCCCGGGAGGATAGCGCCACATGGTCGCCAGCACATTTGATCTGTTCAAGATCGGCGTAGGGCCGTCGAGTTCCCATACCATGGGTCCGATGCTGGCAGCGGCAACGTTTGTCGAGCGGTTGGATCAGTCCGGAAAACTGGATGATGTGACGCGACTGGAGACCTTGCTGTTTGGCTCGCTGGCGCTGACGGGCAAGGGGCACGCCACCGACCGCGCGATATTATTGGGTCTGGCAGGCCAGAGACCGGACCAGATTGAACCCGATGCGGCTGATGCCCTGGTCGAGCAAATCCGCTCCCTTTCCGAAATTCGCCTGAACGGCAGCCACAAGATCCCGTTCGTTGAAGATCGCGACCTTGTCTTCGACCAGAAGAAGCGCCTCGATTTTCACAGCAATGCGATGCGGTTCAATGCCTTTGCCGGTGACAGGCTGATCGAAACGCGGGTCTATTATTCGGTGGGCGGTGGTGCAATTCTGGACGAGGACCAAATCGGCAGCAACAATCCGGAAGCCGGGCTGTGGGATGTGCCGCATCCGTTCGGGTCGGGTGCCGACCTTTTGCGTATTGCGACAGAACAGGGCACCAGCATTGCAGAGATCATGCGCGAGAATGAGCGCTCCGCACGCCGTGCCGAGGAGATCAGCACCGGGATCAGGGCGATTGCCGATGCGATGTCGGCCTGTATCGATCGCGGGGTCCAGAGTGGCGGCCTGTTGCCGGGCGGCCTGCGGGTCAAACGCCGGGCTCCGCTAATCCATGCGCGCCTGATGGAGCGACAGGAACGGGCGCTGTCCGACCCGCTGACCATATTGGACTGGGTCAATCTGTGGGCGCTGGCGGTGAATGAGGAAAATGCCGCTGGCGGCAAGGTGGTCACTGCGCCGACCAACGGTGCCGCCGGCATCGTGCCATCGGTGCTGCGCTTCTATGAGCGCTTTGCGCCAAAGGCCGATGCAGCCGGGGTCGAGACCTTTTTGCTGACAGCGGCGGCGATCGGGTCGCTGTTCAAGGAGAATGCCTCCATCTCCGGCGCCGAGGTCGGTTGTCAGGGCGAGGTCGGGGTCGCCTGTTCGATGGCTGCCGCCGGCTTGACGGCCGCCTGGGGTGGCACGCCCTCGCAAGTCGAAAATGCAGCCGAGATCGGCATGGAGCATAATCTGGGTCTGACCTGCGATCCGGTCGGGGGACTGGTCCAGGTGCCGTGTATTGAACGCAACGCGGTGGGTGCGGTCAAGGCGATTGAAGCCGCAAGGCTCTCGATCCTCGGCGATGGGACCCACCGGGTCAGTCTCGATGAGGTCATTGAGACGATGCGGAAGACGGGTCTCGACATGAGCGACCGCTACAAGGAAACATCGCAAGGGGGTTTGGCCGTCAATCTGGTTGAATGCTGAGCGAAACGGGGGATCGTCGATGAAGAAGCTGGGTTTGGGATTGCTGCTGCTGATTCTGTTGATTGCGGGAGCAGCGGTGCTGTTTCAGCAGCAAATCGGTGAACGGATGTTTGCCAGAGCGGTGGACACGGCCGTGTCCCGCGATGTGATTGGTGATTTGCCGGACGGGATCAATGTGGTGCTGTGCGGCTCCGGCTCGCCACTCCCTGATCCCAGTCGTGCAGGACCCTGTTCGGCGGTGGTCATCGACGGCAAGATGTTCATGGTCGATGTGGGTGGCGGCGCGGTCCGCAATCTCGGGCAGATGGGCCTCAATCCCGGTGCCATAGAAGCGCTGCTGCTGACCCATTTTCACAGCGACCATATTGACGGCATGGGCGAGCTGATGATGCAGCGCTGGGCCGGTGGGGGCCGGGATGCGCCGCTGCCAGTGATTGCGCCGGAGGGTGTGACTGCGATCGTTGAGGGCCTGAACGCCGCTTATGCCGCCGATGCGCAATATCGGATCGCGCACCATGGGGAAGCGACCATCCTCCCGACGGGTGCGGGCGGAGAGGCCCGCCCATTTGCTTTTCCGGAAGGGCAGACGGAGATGGTCGTCTATGACAAGGACGGGATCAGGATCACCGCCTTTGCGGTGGACCACAAGCCGATTGCGCCGGCCGTGGGCTATCGCTTCGACTATAAGGGCCGCTCGGTCGTGTTCAGTGGCGACACGGTCAAATTGCCATCGACAGCGAAGGCCTGCAGTGGCTGCGACCTGCTGATGCATGAAGCGCTGAATGCAGAGATGGTGGGTGTCATGGAGAAGGCGTTCGGGAAAGCCGGTCGGAAGCGCATGGCGAAAATAATGGCGGATATCGAGAACTATCATACGACACCGGTAGAGGCGGCCGAGACCGCGCGTGCAGGCAGGGCGAAGATGCTGGTCCTGTCGCACATCGTGCCGGCATTGCCGTTCGCCTATCTCGAAAGCTATTATCTGAAGGGCGTCGATGCCGCCTATGACGGACCGGTTGTGCTTGGGGAGGACGGGATGCTGTTCAGCCTTCCCGCCAATAAAGACAGTATCGAACAGGGTGATTTGCTCTAATTTGGGCGCGATACTTGTGCTCTTGCACAGGCAGGAGCCCATCTCCTGAACCTGTTTTGGAACGAACGAGCGGGAGATGGGCCCCCGCATTTTCTGGGGCACGACTATGAGCATGAACCAATATTGGCGTCTGAACAGCCGACCCGAGGGTAGCGACGTATCGGGCGCGCTGTCGCTTGAGAGTGAGCCGATGCCCGAACTCGCGGACGGCGAGGTGCTGATCAAGGCGGCCTATCTGTCGATGGATGCCGGTACCCGGATGTGGATGACCGAGCGCGAGGACAGCTATCAGCCGCCGCTGGAGCTGGGCACGAAGATGGTCGGGCTGGTGCTCGGCCATGTTGCCGCCTCGCGTCATGATGGCTTTGCCGAGGGCGATCTGGTCCGCGGCTTCGGGCAATGGGCGGAGCATAGTGTGATGCAGCCGCAGCTGGCCGGGCTGGTCAAGGTCGAGGATGGCATCGCCGATATCAAGCAGCATTTTGGCGTGCTCGGGTTCAATGGCTGGACCGCGCTGTGGGGTATCAAGGAAACTGCGGAAGTTAAGGCTGGCGACAATGTCCTTGTGTCTGCGGCGGCCGGATCGACCGGTGTGCTGGCCTGTCAGATCGCGAAGATATTGGGTGCCAATGTCTATGGCTTGGCTGGCGGGCCGGAGAAATGCCGTTGGCTGGAAGAGGAACTGGGGATCACCAAGGGGATCGATTACAAGAAGGATGATATCGCTGCTGAACTCGCCAAGGTCGAGGGCGGGATCAATGCCTATTTCGACAATGTCGGCGGGCCGATTCTCGACGCGGTGCTGCCCAATATGGCGCTCTATGGCCGGATCGCGCTCTGCGGTTTGCTCGCCCAGTATGAAGGTGACGGCCGGGGGAGGGGTCCGGACCAGTTCGACCAGATATTGATGAAGCGGCTGCGCATCGAGGGCTTTTTCTCGCCGGATTTTGCGGATCAGGGTGAGCGGCTGACGGCGGAACTCAAGACTTGGCTGGACCAGGGCCTGATCGACAC
The DNA here is from genome assembly GCF_048269865.1 of Parasphingorhabdus sp. Taxonomy (GTDB): domain Bacteria; phylum Pseudomonadota; class Alphaproteobacteria; order Sphingomonadales; family Sphingomonadaceae; genus Parasphingorhabdus. The sequence goes on from NZ_JBLWUA010000011.1 coordinate 7,796, forward strand.
GCCGTTTGACGTGACGGACGGGATCGAAAATGTGCTGACCGCTTATGAGAAGCTTTTCACCGGCGGCAATATCGGCAAGGTGCTGGTGAAAATCTAGGACCCGGTCTGGCGGAAGCGCAGACCCCAGAGCGACAGGGACATGATCGTCGCTGCATAGCTGATAGCCATTATCGAAATGCCGTGCCATCCGGCATATTCATAGGTTGCGGCTCCAAGCCAGCTCGATATGCCGCCGCCGATGAACATAATCACGATATAGATGGTCATCAGGCGGGTCCGGATTTCCGGCGCACGCCTAAACAGGATCGTCCGGCTGCAAATATCGACCGATGCGCCGCCAATGCTGTTGCAAATGATGGCTATGATCAGCAGCCAGAGATTGTCGCTGGCAAAGGGCAGCAGGCCGACGCCCGCCAGCTGTGCGAGGCAGAAATAGATGCGCGCGCGCTCCGGCCCGATCCGGTCCGCGAGCCGGCCGGCATAAGGCGAGCCCAGAACATTGATGATGGCAATGATCGCGAGATAGCCAACCGTATCGACACCATAGCCATTGCGCGGCAAATGCAGCCCTATCGCCAGCCACAGTGCCAGAAAAAGGCCGAAGGAAAGCGCCTGGATCAATCCGCCGAGCGGCACTTCCGGCAGAGATTTCATGATTGGCCACAGCGAACGGAGCAGCTCTGCATAACGCGGCGGTTCCGTGCCGGACGGCTTCTCATCCCGTTTGCGCTCCATGATCAGGGGCAGCAGGATGATCAGCAGCGCCATCGATGCAACGCCGACCCAATAGGCAGAGCGCCAGCCGAAATAGTGACCGAGCAAGCCGCCGCCGACCCGGCTGCCCAATATCCCCAGCGTGACGCCGGCGGTCATTATACCGGTGACATGACCAATGCGTTCGGGCGCGACGCGCTGGGTCACATAGGCGGGCAGCAAATAGGGCGCGATGGTGAAAAAGCCGAGCAGCGAAGAGGCCGCGGCAAACAACATAAAACTGGCCGACAGCGCCATCGCCAGCATCGCCAGAAACTGACCGATAACGAATATCGTCACCAGCTTGCGGTTGTTGATGCGGTCGCCGAGCGGCAGCAGAAACAATATGCCGAGCGCCAGCGCTATCTGGTTGAGCGCCGGAGCAAGCCCGACCGTCGCGCCGCTGACCCCGAACTCTTCGGCCACCGGCGTGATCAGGGGATGGATATAATAGCCATTGGCGACCACCGCCGCTGATGACAGAGCGAAGAGGAACAGCCTGAGCTCGCTGATCCGGGCGGGTGCTTGGCGTTCAATGGGGTCAGGGCTGCTCATTAGGCTGTGCGCTTACGCGATAACCGTAAGGCGCAAAACAAAATTCCCAGGCTATAGCCTATCAATAATGTGCGCCAGTTCCGACGCCTGACGAGCATATACGCGCTCCTGCAGCAGCTTCAACACGGCAGGATCGGCGACGTCGGGGTGGCCGCTGTTGAAGGGCGGGTGGGGGTCATATTCCAGGCTAAGCTGGATCGACTCGGCGAGCTGTTGTCCGGCGATTTCCGCAACGACGGTCAAGGCGAAGTCGATTCCCGACGTTACGCCGCCGGCGGTGACCAGATTGCCATCCTGAACCACTCGCGCTTTTTCATGCGCTGCTCCGAATGTTTCAAGCAAGCCGGTATAGGCCCAATGGGTGGTTGCGCGTTTACCGTCCAGCAAGCCAGCGGCACCGAGGGCCAGCGAACCCGTGCAGACGGAGGTCACATATTGAGCGCCAGCCGCCTGATCGCGCAAAAATTGCAGCGATGCTTCATCCTGAATCACGTCCCTGATGCCAAAACCGCCGGGGACACAGAGCAGATCAGCTTGCGGACAGTCCGGGAAATTGGTCGAGGGCAGTATGGCAAAACCGCTATCGGTCTCTATCGGCTGTACCGCCTTGGCCGCGGTATGAACCATGGCGCCGGGAATGCGGGACAGTACCTGCGCCGGACCTGTGAAATCCAGTTGGGTAATGCCGCCGAACAGCAGGAAAACTATATGAAAGGGCGTTGGACTATCGGTCATCGGGCTACTCCCAGTTTAGAGAAATGCCCAGGCGATCGGCGTGAAAAATTGCCCGCTCCCCGATGGATTTCCATCTTGATCTCGCTAGTCACGGACAAGCGTCCGTTTACCATCCTATATTGCGGCAGGCAATCTGATTGATTGGATGCCAGCCAGAGAATATTCATCAGGAAAATGCTAAACCTAGCGAATGAGTTATAGCCTGGACAGCCGCAAGCAGGACCGCGCCCAGTCGCTGGCAGCGGTCATCGCGATTCATGCTGCCCTTGGTTATGCGCTGATCAGCGGCATGGGCCTCGAGATTAGCAAGAGTGTCGACGCAGGCCTCAATGTGATCGATCTCACGCCAGCAAAACCGGCAGAGGCGCAGCCTGACAAGAAGCCTGCAGAGTCTGAAGAAGGCGCGGCTTCTCCGGAAAATCTGCAGGCCAAGGCCAGCCAGATTGTGCTGCCTCCCCCGGAAGTGAAGCTGGATATCGTGACGCCGGTGGTCGCGGCGCCAGTTGCCGGAATCGGAGACGATGACAATGCGGGCGCATCGGATCGGCCCGGGCCCGGTGCCGGTAGTGGCGGAGAAGGCGAAGGGTCAGGAAGCGGTGGTAGCGGCGATGGCAATGGCAGCGGCGGGATAGTGTCCGGTCCGCGCCATCTGTCCGGCGCGATGACCCGCAGGGACATTCCCCGTTCGGTTTGGAAAGCCGAAGCCCGAGGCAATGTCATCGCCCGCTTCACGGTCGGCGCGGACGGGCGCGCGCGCGGTTGTGAGATCAAACAATCCAGCGGTCATTCTGAGCTGGATGCGACCACCTGCCGCCTGATCGAGACGCGGTTCCGTTTTGAGCCGGCGCGTGATGCACGCGGCAGGCCGGTCGCCAGCCCTTATGGTTGGGTGCAGGAATGGTGGCGGGATGGGCGCGGCCCTCAGCGCACGAATTAAGTTCGGTCACCATTCGCCTGTCACCACTGTTGCCGGCGATCGCGCTCTGAGTCTCTAAAATATGCCGAATAGCAGATAGAGGCCGAGCGCGATGAAACAGCCGAATGTGCTGAACGCGCCAATCGCCCGGAGAACCGCAAAAAACTTGCCGCCACCGGAGTCATCGGTGCCGGCGAAGGGCGACAGCGCAATGGCATGAAGCACACGACCGACCACAAAGATCACCGCAATGATCGCAACGACATCATTCGGTACCACGGTCATTTCTGCCAACGCCAATATGACGATGAACAGCGCGGCATTTTCGGCCAGATTGCCATGCCTGCGGATTTTGCGCTCCAGCACCGGATCGTCGCCGGTGCCCAGACTAATCCGGTTGCGGAGGCGGTGCGCACCGACCAGGATCATCAAAATTGCTTGCAGGATGGCAAGCAGCGCTCCGGCAACGGCCGCAATAATCGGTATGGTCATTCGGCAATCTCCAGATCGGAAACAGGACGATTATGCGGGATATGATTGCCCGTGCAGCTTGTCTAGCGCTGGCCCAGCGGCAAGTCAAAAGGCCTGATTTTGGCAAACCTGCGCCATTGCTGGTCCAGGATACAACCGACAGTCCCATTTCCGAACAATTTCAGCGGCATTCCTTATCAGGATGTTAACCATGACTCTGCATAGCCGTTCAAGATATTCCTGCTAATTGGCGATTCCATGAAAACAACATTGTCCAGCTTGTCGCCCGTGCGACAAACGGCGATCATCTCGGCGATCGCGGCATTGTTGTCGGTTACGTTTACAGGGACCGTCTATTTCATATTTTTCGGCGTAGACGACCGCTTTTGGGCCGCGATCAATATGTCGTTTCTGATCCCGTGGGCTATCACTATCCCTTTGGGACTGCACATGTCAAAACAGCGGTTCAAGCTTTTTTGCATAACCAATCGATTGCAGGAAACGCAGGCCCGTTTGCGCATAGCCAACAAGGCGCTCGAATTGAGGGCCAATTACGATGGAATGACCGGGTTGCTGAGCCGGGACAGTTTTTTTACCCAGCTCGACAAATTGCGTACAGCCGAGCATCTGGAGGGGTGTCCCCATGTATTGATGATCGTGGATGTTGATCATTTCAAGCATATCAATGATAATTTCGGACATCCGGTTGGCGACAAGGCGCTGTCGCTTCTCGGCAAGGTGTTCCGGAAGACGCTGCGCGAGAACGATCTGGTGGGGCGTATTGGCGGTGAGGAATTTGGTTTGTTCCTGCCAGCCACCAGCGTGCCGGAAGGCCGTATTATTGGTGAGATCATTCGTCATGAGATCGAAAAAACCATTTTTGAACCGGTTGAAAAGATGCGCCATGTGATCACTGTCAGCATAGGTTTGACCGCTGTCGCCGCGCATCAGGAGCGGGGGACGCTTCTGGGGAACGCCGATACGGCGCTGTTCGCTGCCAAACGCAAGGGGCGCAATCAGGTGGTTTTGTTTGAGCCGGGCATGCAGGGCAAGCCGCAGCCCCTCAACGAAAAGGAGCGGGATTCAGAGCGAGCACCGCTCTATTCAAATTTCATGTGACGCAGAATTTGAAATGACGGGGCCGTCTGGCGCTGCTAGAGCTCGCTACCATGACGGACAGTTCAGACAGCAAGCCTAATCACCTCTATCTCGTTGACGGCTCAGCGTATATTTTTCGCGCCTATCACCGTTTGCCACCATTGACCAATGTCCGCGGAGAGCCGGTCGGGGCGGTCTATGGTTACACGACAATGTTGTGGAAGCTCGCCGATGAACTGAACCAGGCCGACGGCCCTACGCATATGGCGGTCGTGCTCGACAAGGCGGGAACCAGTTTCCGCAACGATCTTTACGACCAGTATAAGGCGAACCGGCCGGAAGCGCCCGAGGATCTGAAGCCGCAATTCCCGATGATCCGTGATGCGACGCGCGCCTTCTCGCTCCCCTTGATCGAGGAAGAGAATGTCGAGGCCGACGACATGATTGCGTCCTATACCAAGGCGGCGCTGGAAGCAGGCTGGAAAGTCACTATCGTCTCGTCCGACAAGGATCTGATGCAGCTGATCGAGCCGAGCGCCGACAGCCGCGTCGATATGCTTGATACGATGAAAAACGCGCGCATGAACCAGATGACGGTCGAGGAAAAATTTGGCGTCGGACCGGAAAAATTGGGCGATGTTCTTGGCCTGATGGGTGACAGTTCCGACAATATCCCGGGCGTCCCTGGCATTGGCCCGAAAACGGCGGCAAAACTGATCAACGAATATGGCGATATCGAAAGCGTATTGGATGCCGCGCCGGAGATGAAGAAATCCAAAATGCGCGAAAATCTGATCGAATTTGCCGAGCAAGCAAGGCTGTCGCGAGTGCTGGTGACCTTGCGGGACGATTGTCCGTTGCCCGACACGCTGGACAGCTTTCTGATCCAGGATATTCCCGATGCGCCGCTGCGCGAGTTTCTCTCCTATCACGGGTTTAACAGTCTGCTCAGGAAATTGGGCGGCGACGGTCATGTCGAGCCGCAAAATCCCGATGTTGTAGAAAGCGCCCCCGCCGAGGCCACAGCCAAAATGCCCGAGGCCCCGGCGATCGACCGGTCGCAATATGAATGTGTGCAGACGGTCGACGCACTCGACCAGTGGATTGCGCGTGCTACCGAACAGGGCGTTTGCGCGGTCGATCTGGAAACCGACAGCCTCGAAAGCGTCACCGCCCGGATCGTTGGTGTCTGCCTTGCCACGGGACCCAATCAGGCCTGCTATATCCCGCTTGGCCATGGTAGCGGCGACATGTTTGGCGAGACCCCCGACCAGATCGACTTCGACGAAGCGCTGGCGAAACTGAAACCGCTGCTTGAGGATGATGCGGTGCTCAAGGTAGGGCAGAATCTCAAATATGACATGGGTGTCCTGGCCCAGCATGATATCCAGATCGCGCCGTTTGATGACACGCTGGTGATGAGCTTCAACCTCGATGCGGGTCTGCACGGCCACGGGATGGATGAGCTCAGCAAGCTGCATCTCGGGCATGAATGTATCAGCTTCAAATCCCTGACCGGTACCGGGAAGAAAGCGATCGGGTTCGCCGAGGTACCGCTCGACAAGGCCACCGAATATGGCGCGGAAGATGCCGATGTGACACTAAGGCTGTGGGAGATTCTGCGCTTGCGGATGGCCCCGGAACGGGTGACGCGAGTTTATCAGATGGTGGACCGGCCGCTGGTGCCGGTGATTGCGAAAATGGAAGAGACCGGCGTGCTGGTCGACCGCGAGGAGCTGTCGCGGCTGTCGGCCACTTTTGCCGAGGAAATGGAGAAGCTAGAGCAGCAGATCCACGAACTGGCCGGAGAGAATTTTTCGATCGGCAGCCCCAAGCAATTGGGCGAAATCCTGTTCGGCAAGCTTGGGCTGAAGGGTGGCAAGAAAGGCAAGTCTGGCCAATATTCGACCGATGTCACGGTGCTTGAACGATTGGCGGGTGATGGCGAGCCGATTGCCCAGATGGTTGTCGACTGGCGGCAGCTTTCGAAGCTGAAATCAACCTATACCGATGCGCTGCAGGAACAGATCAACGAGAAGACCGGACGGGTTCACACGTCCTATTCGCTGAGCGGTGCGCAGACCGGGCGGCTGTCCTCGACCGAGCCCAATCTGCAGAATATTCCGATCCGGACGGAGATCGGGCGGCAGATAAGACAGGCTTTTGTCGCCGCGCCCGGCAACGTTATTCTAGCTGCCGATTATAGCCAGATCGAACTGCGGCTGGCGGCGCATATCGCCGATGTGGAAACGCTGAAAGAGGCATTTGCGAACGGCGAGGACATTCACAACCGTACGGCGAGGGAGCTGTTCGGCAGTGAAGACCGCGATGCGCGGGCGCGCGCGAAGACGATCAATTTCGCGATCCTCTATGGCATCTCCCGCTGGGGGCTGGCCAAGCGGCTGGAAGTCGATGCGGATGAAGCACAGGCGATGATAGATACCTATTTCGAGCGCTTCCCCGGCATCAATCAATATATCTCTACGACGCTGCAGTCGGTGCGCGAGACTGGCTATACGGAAACATTATTTGGCCGCAAAACATGGTTCGAGCGGATCAAGTCGTCCAATCAGGCCGAGCGGCAGGGCAGCGAACGCGCCGCGATCAATGCGCCGATCCAGGGCACCAGTGCTGACATTATCAAACGCGCTATGGCGCGCATGGGCCCGGCGCTGGAAGAGGCCGGACTCGGCGATGTCAAAATGCTGATGCAGGTGCACGATGAACTGGTGTTCGAGGTGCCCGAGGGTGATGTGGAAGCCGCCAGTGAAGTCATCCGCACTGTCATGTCCGGCGCAGCCGAACCGGCGGTGAAACTATCCGTGCCGCTGGATGTGGATATCGGGACCGGCAAGAGCTGGGACGAGGCGCATTAAGCGACGGACGACGCTGCGGCGATCCGTCAGGTCTTGATCCAGAAGCGGATGAAGAAGCCGACCACCCCGACCGCCAGCACCCCCATCGCCCAATATGCCAGCATCCACAGCAGGCGTTTGGGCAAGGGCGCGTGATCGGCGGTCCTCCCTTTTGACGAGAGCGGGTCGAAAGCCACTAGTGGTAGCCGTCCGATCCGACCTTGCCGCGGAACACCCAATAGGCCCACGCGGTGTAAGCGAGGATGATCGGCACCATGATGCCTGCGCCGATCAGCATGAACAGCTGGCTTTCATGGGGAGCAGCCGCTTCCCAGATCGTGATCCGGCCGGGGATCACATCGGGCCACATCGATACCGCCAGTCCGACTAGGCTTAGTCCGAATAGACCCAGCGCATAGAAGAATGGCGCGGCTTCCTGGCGCTTGGACAGGCTGCGGAAGAACAGGACAGAGACGACCAGCGTCGCAAGCGGAATCTGGGCGGTCGCAATGACGCCCGGATAGGCGAGCCAGCGCGTATAATATTCTGCCTCGAGAAACGGTGTCACGATGCTGACGGCAGCGATGGCGAGGAGCAACAGGATACCGAGGCGGCCGGCGTAGCTGTAGCACTGGCGCTGCAAGGGGCCGTCGGTTTTCCAGATCAGCCAGCAGCAGCCCAGCAGCGCATAGCCGGCGAGCAGAGCGAAGCCGGTCAGCAGGCTGAACGGGGTCAGCCATTCCCACCAGCCGCCGGCATAGGCGCGGCCTTCGACTGTGATACCCTGCAAAAGAGCGCCGAGTGTGATGCCCTGCGCGAAGGTCGCGATGACCGAGCCGGCGGTAAAGGCAAAATCCCAGCGGGCGCGGTGGGCGGAGTCCCGCCAGCGAAATTCAAAGGCGACGCCGCGCAGGACGAGTCCCAGCAACATGGCGATCAGCGGCGCATAGAGCGCCGGCAGGATGATCGCATAGGCGAGCGGGAAAGCGGCCAGCAAGCCGCCACCACCCAGCACCAGCCAGGTTTCATTGCCATCCCAGACCGGCGCGATACTGTTCATCGCGGTATCGCGATCCGGTCCGACCTTGAAATTGGGGAACAGGATGCCGATGCCGAGATCGAATCCGTCCATGACGACATAGACGATGACGGCAAAGGCGATGATGCCGGCCCAGATGACGGTCAGGTCGATGCCGTTCATGACGTTGCTCCTTCCGCATGATCGCCGTCGAGCACCGCCGCTGCCGGGGTTGTCCCTGCCGAGCGGATCGGCGCGTCGTCAGGCGTTGGTTCGTGGGCTTCGGGTGTTTTCGCCGCCAGCTTGAACAGATAGACGATCCCTGCTCCGAAGACGATGAAATAGACGACGACAAAAGCCAGCAGCGAAGCGGCAACCGCCGGCGCGTCGAGCGGTGCGGCGCTTTCGGCGGTGCGCAGCAGGCCATAGACAGTGAATGGCTGCCGGCCGACCTCGGTGGTGACCCAGCCGGCGAGCACGGCGATGAAGCCCGATGGTCCCATCACCAGCGCCGCGCGGTGCAGCCAGGGCCAGTCGTAGAGCTTCTTGCGCGCCCGGGCGACCAAGCTCCACAGGCCGAGACCGAGCATGGCGAAGCCGAGACCGACCATGATCCGGAACGCCCAGAAGACAATGCCGACCGGCGGTTGGTCGGCTTCCGGAACCGTGTCCAGTCCGGCGAGTGGCGCATTCATGTCATGCTTGAGGATCAGCGAGGATGCCTTGGGAATTTCAACCGCATAGTCGACCCGCTTGTCCTTGCTGTTGGGAATGCCGAACAGGATCAGCGGCGCGCCATCGGGATGGCTCTGGTAATGGCCTTCCATGGCCATCACTTTTGCGGGCTGGTGCTCGAGCGTATTGAGCCCGTGCATGTCGCCCATGAATATCTGGGCCGGAGCCACCAGCGCCGCCATCCACATCGCCATCGAGAACATCTTGCGGGCACCGGGGTTGGTCCGGTCTTTCAGCAGATGCCAGGCACCGACGGCACCGACCGCAAAGGCGGTGGTCAGATAGGCAGCAAGCACAGTGTGGACCAGCCGGTAAGGGAAACTGGGGTTCCAGATGATGTCCCACCACCCGGTCGCCGGGACGAATTGCCCAACATCGTTGATCGCATAGCCGACCGGGGTCTGCATCCAGCTGTTGACCGAGAGGATCCAGAAAGCGGAGATGAAAGTGCCGACGGCCACTGCCAGGGTCGCGACAAAGTGCAGCTTGCGGCCGACCTTGTTGATCCCGAACAGCATCACGCCGAGAAAACCGGCTTCGAGGAAGAAAGCGGTCAGCACTTCATAGGCCATGAGCGGGCCGATCACCGGTCCGGCCTTGTCGGAGAATACCGACCAGTTGGTGCCGAACTGGTAGGACATGACGATGCCGGAGACGACGCCCATGGCGAAGACCACGGCAAAAATCTTGAGCCAGTAGCGGTAGAGATTGGCGTAGACGCCCTTGTCGGTTTTCAGCCACAGGCCTTCCAGCACCGCGAGATAGCTGGCGATGCCGATGGTGAAGGCAGGAAACAGGAAGTGAAAGCTGACGGTGAAGGCAAATTGCGCCCGCGCCAAATTGATTGCGAGATCGTTTTCCATCATATCATGCCTCTGGCCATCCAGTTGTCGGGGTCGGTGTCGGCTTCATCCTCGGCATCCGCAATTGCAATTAACGCCGAATAGGCTGCATTTTGCGAAAGGAAGATCTTGCCGGATAGTTGCTCGAGAAAATGGGAGCGTTTCAGCCGGTCCATCACTGGTCCCTTCACTTCGGAAAGGTGCAGCGAAATGCCGCCATCCTCGAGCCGGTGGTTGATCGCCTCGATGCTTTCCAGCGCCGAGGCATCGATAGCATTGACCGCCGAGCACATCAATATGACGTGGCGGACCGTCTTCTGCTCGGCCACCTGTTCGAGCAGAAATTCCTCCAGCCAGCGAGCGTTGAGATAGGTCAGGCTCTCGTCGATGCGGATGGTCAGGATGCGGGGGTCGGTGAATACCTTGTGGCGGTTGACGTTGCGAAAATGCTCGGTCTCGGGAACCCGCCCGACGATTGCGGCATGCGGCCGCGAACTGCGCCAGAGGAACAGCGCGAGGCTGAGGCCGACGCCAGCGATGACGCCCGGCTCAACGCCGGCGAGCAAGGTAACGCCGATGGTAGCCGCCATCGCCGCAAAATCCATTTTCGAATAGCGCCAGATAGTCTGCGGGGTCTTGAGGTCGACGAGGCTGAGCACAGCGACGATGATCGTCGCGGCGAGGGTGGCGATCGGTAGCGATGCCAGGAGCGGGGTGAGAAACAGGGCAGCCAGAGCGATGCCGACGGCGGTGAAGGCACCGGCTGCGGGGGTTTCCGCGCCGGCATCGAAATTGACCACCGAACGGGCAAAGCCGCCGGTGACCGGATAGCCCCCGGAGAAAGCCGCCGAGATATTGGCTGCGCCGAGACCGATCAGTTCCTGGTCCGGGTCGATCCGCTGACGCCGCTTGGCGGCCAAGGTCTGCCCGACGGAAACGGATTCGACAAAGCCGATCACGCTCAGCAGCATGGCGGGCACGGCGAGCGTTTTCCATAGTTCCAGATCAATCAGCGGTACGGAAAAAGGCGGCAGGCTTTGCGGGATATCGCCAACGACTTTAACCCCTTGGGCTTCCAGTCCGAGCAGGATCGTGGCGACGGTGGAGATCGCGACTGCAGCAATGGGACCGGCCTTGGCGACAAGTTCCGCCGGACGCGCTGGCAAGCCAAAGCGCATCAACAGCGGCCGGAGGCCTTTGCGGACCCAGAAAAGAAAAGCGGTCGCGGAAACACCGATGATCAGAGTGGGCATATTGGTCGTGCCGATTGCGGAGACGATGCTGGAAACCAGTTCCGGCATCGCCGCGCCGCTCGCCTTGATACCGAAGATCGATTTCAGCTGGCTGGTCGCGATGATGATACCGCTGGCGGTGATAAAGCCCGAGACGACGGGATGCGAAAGCAGATTGGCGAGGAAGCCGAGATTGAAGATGCCCAGCAGCAGCAGGAAAAGGCCCGATAATAGAGCCAGTACCAATGCGGCTGCGACAAATTCGGCGCTGCCCGGAACGGCGACAGCGCTTGCGGCCGTCAGAGTCATCAAGGACACAACCGCGACCGGCCCGACTGCCAAAGTCCGGCTGGTACCGAATATCGCATAGGCGATCAGCGGCAGGATCGAGGCATAGAGACCGATTTCCGGCGGCAGCCCGGCCAGCATGGCATAAGCGAGGCTTTGTGGAATCAACATGATGGTCACAATGATCGCAGCGACGCCGTCATTAGTCAGGGTCGTACTATTATAACGGCTGCCCCAATCGAGGATTGGCAGATAGCGGGATATTTTCATGGAATGGCTCAATCCGATCCGATGCGGTGCGGTTTGACCATCCACTCGCGCCCCTTCAGCATGCCATGCCAGTAGACCGGTGGCAGGATTGTGTCCTTGAGCAGCCACGACAGCCGCGATGGCCGCGTACCGTCGATCAGCCAGTTGGGGAAGCTTGGCAGCAATTTGCCGCCATAGCCGAATTCAGCCAGCACCACTTTGCCCCGTTCGACGGTCAGCGGGCAGCTGCCATAGCCATCATAATCGGCGACGGGTGGCTTTCCACGGAGCGCAGCCAGCGCATTGACGGCAACGATTGGTGCTTGCTTGCGGACCGCCGCCATTGTCTTGGCGTTGGGTGCGGCGCAGGCGTCGCCGAGCGCGAAAATATTGTCATATTTCGGGTGGCGCAGGGTAGTCGGATCGACATCGACGAAGCCGCTGTCCGCAGCCAGCGGGCTGGAGCGGATGAAATCGGGCGCCATCTGTGGCGGCACCACATGGATCATGTCGAATTTTACGTCCGCTCTCTTCGTTTCTTCGCCCTGCTTCTGTTCGAAGGTTGCAATCTGCGCCGGACCGTCGATGCCGACCAGCTTTGACTCCAGGTTCAGATGGGCGTTGTAGCGCTCGACATATTCCATCAGCGCCGGCACATATTCCTGCACGCCGAATAGCGCCGCGCCGCTGTTGTGAAACTGTACGTCAATCTTGTCCAGGACGCCGGCCCGTTCCCATCGGCTGCACGAGAGATACATCGCCTTTTGCGGCGCGCCGGCGCATTTGATCGGCATCGGCGGCTGGGTGAACAGGGCGGTGCCGCCGGTCATATTCTTGACCAGCCGATAGGTATAGGGCGCGAGGTCGAAGCGATAGTTGGACGTGACGCCGTTTTTCCCCAATGTTTCGGTGAGGCCGTCAATTGCCGCCCAGTCGAGCTTGATACCCGGACAAACGATCAGCACGTCATAATGTATCTCCTGCCCGTCGGCGGTGGTGACGGTATTATTGTCGGGATCAAAACTGGCGGCTGCCGACCGTATCCATTCGGCGCGGGCCGGGATCAGGTCTTTCTCCTTGCGATGGGTAAATTCTGCGGAAAAGGCCCCGCCGCCCACCATGGTCCAGCCGGGCTGGTAATAATGGTCTTCGGCCGGGTCGATAATCGCCAGCGATATCCTGCCGTCGCGCTTCAGCATGCTGGCGGCGGTCGCAATGCCGCCGGATCCGCCGCCGACAATGAGCACATCATATCTCCTGGTACTTTCGATTGTCATGGCGGCGTCCTTTCGAAAATCTGTTCAGCTGGTGGCGCGGTGAGCGAGCATGCCCGCCAGCAATGCGGCGACAAAAGCGAGGGCTGGAAATGGATTGATGGCTAGGTCGGCCAGTCCAGGCCCCGGGCAAAGACCGCTGATGCCCCAGCCGGTGCCGAATAATATTGCACCGATCGTCAGCTTGCGATCGATCAGCGTTGTCGCCGGGAGAGAGAAATGCGCATCGGCCAAGGGCTTGTCGAGCTTTCGCTGTATGATCCAAGCCAAGGCCATCGGAATCATTGCGCCGCCCATGACGAAGGCGAGCGTGGGGTCCCAGGCGCCAAAAAGATCGAGAAAGCCCTGTACTCTAGCGGGATCGGCCATGCCCGAAAAAGCGAGGCCGGCGCCAAAGAGTGCGCCGGCGAAAAGGGCAACCACTATCTGCTTCACAAGAAACCTCCGGCGCGCATCAGGGCTACGGTCGCAAAGCCGCTCATCATGAAGATGGCGGTGGCGGTTAACGAGCGCGGGGACAGGCGTGACATGCCGCAGACACCATGGCCGCTGGTGCAGCCAGAACCCAGTCGCGTTCCGTAGCCGACCAGCACACCGCCGATGAGAAGCGGAATGATTGAGGACGGAAAGCGGGTTTCGACGCCGCCCACTAGCGAGGACATCAGAAAGGCACCCACCGGCAAGCCGACAACGAAGGCGATGGCAATGCTGCGCGGTGCGCCGCTATCGGCTATCCCGGTGGCGCGCGCGGTCAGACCGCTGACGCCCGCGATACGGCCCAGGCCGAGCAGCATGATCGCTGCGGCGATACCGATCATAAGGCCGCCGATCAGACCCTCGAGTGGCATGGCCTGAGGAAATACGGAGCGCATCAGACGGCGTTCAACGGCACTTTGAGATAGCGCACGCCATTGTCTTCGGCCGGCGGCAAATGGCCGGCCCTCATATTGACCTGCACCGACGGCAGGATCAGGCGCGGCATGTCCAGCGTCTTGTCCCGTTCGGTCCGCATTTTTACAAATTCGTCTTCGGTAACGCCGTCATGGGCATGGATATTGTGCTTGCGCTCCTCGGCAACGGTGGTTTCCCAGACATATTCGGTCCGGCCCTCCGGCAGATAATCGTGGCACATGAACAGGCGGGTGGTGTCGGGGAGCGACAGGATCCGCCGCATCGACCGGTAGAGCTGCCGGGCATCACCGCCTGGAAAATCGGCTCTGGCGGTGCCGTAGTCGGGCATGAACATCGTATCGCCGACAAACACCGCATCGCCGACGACATAGGCAATGCAAGCCGGTGTATGGCCGGGCACGTGCATCACAGTGACATCGATCGAGCCGATCTTGAATGAATCACCGTCGGCGAAAAGACGATCAAAATCCGATCCGTCCCGTTGAAATTCAGTGCCGGCATTGAACAATTTCCCGAATACAGTCTGCACTGTGACGATATGCTCGCCGATCGCAATTTTCCCGCCGAGTTTTTCCTGCAGATAGGGCGCGGCCGACAGATGATCCGCATGGGCATGGGTTTCGAGCAGCCATTCGACCGTCAGTTCCTGTTCCCTCACATATTCGATCACCTTGTCGGCGGATTCGAATGATGTGCGGCCGGAGGCCGGGTCAAAGTCGAAAACGCTGTCGATGATCGCGGCGCATCGCGTGCCCAGATCATGGACCACATAGGTGACGGTATAGGTTGCGGGATCGAAAAATGCCTTGATCACGGGAATATTTTTCTGCGCTTGGGAAATCTGCTCTGTCGCTTGCATCAGGGGCGAATCAACCATAGATAATTCCTCATATTCATATTTACATAAACTATGTAATACAATATATGGCTTGCGTCAATATGCGAGCATTGGCATTTTGCAAGAGAGGGTGAAGTTCATGACAGACGCGGTGCAGATAGAGTCCGGTTCGCTCCGTATCGGCGATCCCGCACCAGATTTTCAGGCGCGGACAACCCAGGGTCCGGTCAAGCTGTCTGACTATCGCGGGCGCTGGCTGATCTTCTTCTCGCATCCGGCCGATTTTACCCCGGTATGCACCACGGAATTTGTCGCGTTGGCGCGCCAAGAGCAGCGGTTCGATGCGCTGGACTGTGCATTGCTCGGCCTGTCCGTCGACAGCCTCTATTCTCATCTGGCCTGGGTGCGGGCGATTGAGGGCAGGTTTGGCGTCAAAATATCGTTTCCGATTGTCGAAGACCCCAGCATGGCGGTTGGCCGCGCCTTTGGCATGATTGATGAACATGCTGCCGATTCAGCGGCGATGCGGACAAGCTATTTTATCGATCCGGAGGGCGTTATCCGCGCGACAACCTGTTACCCGCATAATGTTGGCCGGTCGGTTGAGGAGATGATCCGGATGCTGGCCGCGCTGCAACTGACCGATCAGCATGACGTCCTGACTCCGGAAGGGTGGCAGCCGGGCGATGATGTTCTGGCGATTCCGCCGGAATCGGCGGTCGATATAAGCGATGATGGGGACTGGTTCTGTCAGATGGTGAAGAATCCGTGACGGCGATTTTTGAAAGCCGTGACCGCGCCGATGCGGCTACCGAAAAGCTGAAAATATTTGCCCAGCCGCAGCGGCTGATGATCCTCTCCTACCTGCTCCGCGGTGAACGCAATGTCAGTGAGATCGATGAAGCGACGGGTATCGGACAACCGGCGCTCAGTCAGCAGCTGGCGGCTTTGCGGCAGGCGGATGCGGTCAAAACCAGACGCCAGGGCAAACAGATTTGCTATGATCTTGCCGATGAATCCGTTCGCCTGTGTATGCGGACAATGGAGGCATTGTTGGCGGAGCAACCGGATCCGCAACAGGTTATGAAGGCGGCTACCACGAATGATGCCACAACGGACCGGCTAGCGACCGGCAGCGGCACAGCCGGATTCGCGAAAATTTTATAGAGCAGGAAAATTGTCGATGGCCAATGATAGCATGGATCAAGGGCAGCAGCCTGAGCAGTTGAAAACCGAAGACTGGGCGGGTGGCCAGGGGTTGAAATGGCTGGCCAATCTTTCCCTGTTTGAAGAGATGATCGCGCCGATCGGCGATGCTTTGCTGGCGCGGGCAGATTATCACGCTGGTGAGACGGTGATTGATCTTGGTTGCGGAGGCGGTGCAACAACGCTTGCGATCGCGGAAGCCGTGGCGCCGACGGGGAAGGTTATCGGTGTCGATATTTCCCCCGATCTGATCGGCGCGGCAAGGGAACGCGCGGAAAAGAGCGGCGCATCGCATATCGGATTTACTTGCGCTGACGCCTCGACGGTCCAATTGCCCGACGGCCCCTATGACCGCCTGTTCTCGCGCTTTGGCAGCATGTTCTTTGAGGGTCCGGTCAGCGCCTTTTCAAATTTGCGCGGACTGATCCGCGAGGGTGGCCGGATTGACATGGCGATATGGGGCCCGCCGCGCGATAATTTGTGGATGATGGAAATGATGGGCGTGTTGCGCAATCATGTTGAAGTCCCTCCTGCGGTACCGCGGGCGCCCGGGCCATTTGCCTTCGAAGATCTCGAGTATTTCGCGGAGGTTATGGATGGCAGCGGATTCCGCGATGTCGATGTTGCGGCCTATGAAGGCCTGCAACCGGTCGGCGGGGTAGGCGCGACTCCGGACAAGGCGGTCGCTTTTGCTTTCTCGGCCATGGCTTTTGGTCGTGTATTGGATGAGGCAGGTGACGCGGTCGCGGCGGCAGCCAGCAAGGAACTGCACGACGTTTTCGCTCGGCATCATGTGCCCGGAGAGGGCGTGATGATGACAGGCAAAGCCTGGCTGGTGTCAGCCATCGCCTGAGCTACGACTGAGGGAAATCAGTGAGGCATCGCAACCGTATTCCGCGCAGGGGCGATCTATAAACGCCTTCGCCGATAAACTGCGGTAAATGGCTCAGGAGACCCATTCGGAGCGGTTCCGCCCGTCATCTTTCGAAACGTAAAGGGCCTTGTCCACGATTTCCAGGATGGTTCGGTGCCCCTCGACGCTGTCATCGGCGTCGTTCGGGATTGTCATTGCCCCTGCACTGACCGTTAGAGTGCCGAGGGGGCTTTTCGTATGAGGGATGCCCATCCGGGCTACGGCTTGCACCGCGCCGTCGACCGCGCTGCGCGCACCCTCCGTGGCCAGGCACGGAATGATGGCCGCGATCTCCTCTCCCCCATATCGGTAAATCGAGGCGCCGGGTAAAGCAGCACTGATCCCGGAAACAACACGTTCCAGAGCCCGGTCGCCAGCCACATGACCGTAGTGATCGTTGAAAGGTTTGAAAAAGTCGACGTCGAACAGCGCAAGCGCGATGGCAGTGCCTTCCCTGGCATCAAGCACCGCCTGACGCAGATCCTGGTCGAATGCGTGTCTGTTCAGCGCTCCGGTCAACGCATCCTTGCGGCTCTGGTCCAGTAGCCGCTGGTTAGCCAGTTCCAGCGCCAGGGTCCGTTCGGCAACGGTGCGCTCCAATCCGCTTCGCATGTCGTCCACCTTTTCGGCCATCTGACGGAAGGTACGCGCGAGGGTTCCAATCTCGTCATTGCGGCGAACCGGCAGGTCGTGGTCGCTGCCTACAATGGAATCATAGTGACCGTCGGCCACATAATCCGCTGCCTGAGTGAGTTTCTTGATTGGCGCAGACACACAGGTCCGCAGAACCAGGATGGCCGTCAGGATAAATGCTCCGAACAGAACGGCGATGAGTATGAGTATCGAGCCGGCAGAACGCAGCGCACGGGCCTCCACCTGCGCTTGGGGGTGGACCGTAACCAGCCACCAGTCCGGCCCTTCGATGCGTGTGCTGGCGATGTAGGCATTCAACTCTCGGCCGAAAACGACGTTCGCTTGATCGGCTCCCTCGGGATCGGCCTCGATCAACCTGCGATAGATGTCGCTCAGGGCAGGATTGCCAGCTTCCTCGATTTCGATCTGACCGGCACCTTCAGGAAGGCCTTCGAGACCTTTGGGATATGCGACAAGCATGCCGTCGCGCGACAGGATGAGGTCATACGTTCCGTCAGGCTCGCCATTTACAACGTCCCCGACGAGATCGGTAAGGCTCACGTCCAAACTCGGAGTGAACAGATGGCGTCCCTGCCAATCGACCGGTTTTTGGTAGGTTATCGTCCAGTTCGACGCTGTGGAGTCGAAATAGAGTCCGGTCCAAACCGGTTTGCGATCGGGATTATAGGCTTGCAGCGTGGATCGAATCACCGACCCGTTGGTCATATTCAGATCGCTCGCCGCATCCAGACCCCACGGTACATCGGGCCAGTGGATGATCAGCGCGTTTTCCGGCAAGCTGGCGTGAACATTGGCGAATCCCGCCGATGCGCCTGGTCCAAACCGGGCCACAGTCTCGTAGGTGAGAATGAGGCGGCGCTGTAATTCGCGCGTCAGCGGCGGCCGATTTCGTGCGATGAACCCGGACACGCCTGTACGACCGAGGCCCGCATCTCCCGCCTTTTGGGTTTGCGAGAAATATTTTTGGCGAAGGCGAATGGTCCCATCACCGGGGCGATAGAAATAGTCGAAAAAATTGTCGGCGGATGCGACGTCAGGATCGGAATAGAGCGCGAGGAAGCTGTCGGCCATACGATCAGCCATTTCCTCCGCGAGCAGGAAGCGTTTGCTTTCGAAGCGTCCTCGCAGCTCGATCTGCGTTTTCCACTCGGTAATCAAAGTGTTCTCCGCCACGTTCTTGGCGGCATGGAAAGAGTAAAGTGCGACGACCCCTGCGGCACACAAGGCCAGCACGATCATGCGGAACGCGACTTTGCGCGTGAAAGACACATGCTTGCGAGCGACAGCATGTTCGGCGGAGCGATAATACTCGCCAGAAACAAAATTGCCTTCGTGCTTCACAAACTTTCGACCCTCACAACGCCAGAGCCTCACAGCGCTACGTGGCTATGGTTAATATTTCCTTTCTCGCCCAACCGGGAACCGGAAACCCGAATGTGATACTATGCTGGGCCGGGCGCAGACGATGTGCTGGCAGCAGCCAAGGTCGCCAAGGCCGTTCTGCATTGCGGCGGGGGGCGCTCGGTATTCTGGTCAGCGATGAAAGAAGAAATGTAGGCGCGGTATCGGCATCCGCACGAGGCGGCTCAACCGTGTGTTTCAATGGTGTCGGAATGGCCATCCCTGGTTTCGCTGGCTGCCTCCAGCCAACCGGCGCCGTTCGACAACGCGAGCAGCATCACAGCGAGCGCAGGTCCGGCCAGGGCGAAAACCAAGCCGATCTTCAGCGTTACGATGCTTCCGACGACGGCCCCGATAAGGATCGCGCCCCAGATGCTGAGCGGCAGCAGGATTTGCTTCCATTCGCCCCGCCCCGAAAGGGCGTCGGCAATGTCGGATCCGATGGCCACGGCCGCTCCGCTAACGAACGTATGTACCGTAAAGCCGTTTCTGCCCTGCAGAGCGCGGTTGATCATTCCCATGCTAAACGCGAGAATCACCAGCAGTCCGTAGTCCCTCCATCCGGACAGTGCGCCCGCCACTGCCAGCCACAGCGCACCGGCAACGGTTGCCAGAGCAGCTGTCTCCCGAAAACGCGTCCCGTCATTGATCAGGCGCGTGATGACCGTGCCCCCGATGAACATGAGGACGACGCCTGCGACCATCGCGGCCAGGGCCAGCTTGCCGGAGACGAGGTCGGTTACAACCTTGGTAGAGTTGCCGCTCATGAAAGATGGAAAGGCCCGCACCGAGCCGACCAGAGCAAGAAAGCCGACCGCGTCGACCCACCCGGCTACGCTATTGAGAGTGAAGACGGCCTGCTTACGCGTTATCACTGTTATTTACCCTTCAATGTGCCGGCGCGTCATGCATCGCCGCTTTGCTTCCGCTTGCTCGATGCATTCGCCCGACAAGGTTGGACAGGTTCCATCTGCCATGATCGCCAGCCGTTTCTATCGCGCGTCATGATCGTGAGGCGCAGGCCCGCGTCGCTCGAGCAGATAGCGGCTTGGCGGCTTGCCGACCATCTTGCGAAACATGGTCACGAAACTGCTGGCGCTTTCATAGCCGAGGTCCATGGCGACGGCCTGGACCGTCTGGCCGGCGCTCAGACTGCGCAGGGCGAGGATCACATGCAACTGACGGCGCCAGCGACCGAAACTCATGCCCACTTCTTCGGCCAGCATACGGCTCAGGCTCCGCTCGCTGAGCGCGACGCGGGAGGCCCACTGTCCGACAGTCGCGCGATCCGCAGGGGCCGCGATCAACAGGTCGGTGAGTCTCTTCAGGCGCGGATCGCCAGGGATCGGCAGGCGGAGGTCTTCGACCGGTGCCATGGCCAGCTCATCGAAGATAACCGATACGATACGGCCGTCCGGACCGTCGACGTCATAGAGCTCTGGCAGTTCGGTGGTCCGCAACAACAACTGACGCAAAAAGCTCGACACCGTGATCGTGCAGCATTCCTCCGGCAGGTTTGCAGCCTTGGGAGGGTCTATGAAGAGCGAGATACACTCGACCTCGCCAGAGCCGAAAACCGTATGGGGCAGCCGCCCGGGGATCCATACCGCGCATTGCGGCGGCACGATCCATACAGCGTCCTCAATTTCGCAGTTGATGATGCCAAGAATCGTGAAAATCAGTTGCGCTTTCTCATGATGGTGTCGTGGCGATTGCTCCAGCGTCTCGAGATTTGCGACGGCGTTGGCCGCGACGAGCGCGCGGGGAACTTCATCAACATAGGAAAGCCAGTCGGTGCGGACGTCTAACTGCATCAAAAATCTCGGTGTTATAAATTTGGCCGGATTAAAACATATAATGGCGGGATTGCGCAATCTTATTCGGCCGATTCAGTCTATCCCGTTGGTAATGCGAATCATTCGCAATTTTATCAAACAGGATGACTAGTGACTGAATCGAATATGTATAAGCGATCGGCGAGCCCCCTATCCCTGCTCGCGATGGCCCTTGCTTCGGGATGGGGCTGTACCGCGCAGGCGCAAACGGCGTCGGTAGAGACAAAGGTCGCTCAAACCCATGGCGACGCCGATGGTACGGGCCTCGCTCCTATCGTGGTCACGGCCAGAAAGACGAACGAAGATCTCAGCGATATCCCGGCCAGCATCACCGTGGTTTCTGCCGACAGCCTGAGGGCCGCGCCCTTCGATCCCGGTGCCGCCATCGCCCGCAACTCGCCCAATGTGCAGTGGGTCAACCGGGCCACAGGGTCGCAATTCTTCTCCATTCGCGGTGTGAGTTCGCTGGGGACACCGGTTAATTTTGCCGATGGCACGGTCGCCTTCAATGTGGATGGTGTGCCGAACAGCCTGATGAGCGCCTCCAACATCCTGCTCGATGTCGACCGCATCGAGGTCCTGCGCGGCCCGCAGGGCACGCTGTGGGGCAGCAATGCGCTGGGCGGTGCGATCAATGTCGTGACCAATCAGCCGGACGGCACGCGCGATATCCATGTGACCGCAGAGATCGGCACGAACGGCTATCTCATGGGTGAGACGGTCATGGGCGGCAATCTCATCCCCGATACGCTGGATGGCCGCGTGGCCGTGCGGTTTGGTCATCAGGACGGTGACGTAGACAGCCTGTTCACCGACGACCTTGGCGAGCGCGATATCGCGGCGGTGCGTGGCGGGCTGCGCTTCACGGGACTCGACGATACGACGGTCACGCTGACCGGCAGCTATTTGCGCGACGAAGGCAATGCGCCCTTCTATCTCCTTCGCAATACGCCGGACTTTCCGCTCAGCGGCACCCTGACCGAACCGAATTCGGAGGCGACCCAGGGCGGCGGCACGCTGACCATCGAGCATGAATTCGACGCACTCCGTTTCACCTCCGTCAGCGCCTATCAGTATAATAAGCTGGTCGGTGAGACCGACAATGCGGACAAGCTGCTCTATGACCAGATCGGCTTTCCGGCATTCAGCGCGCGCGGCCGCCTCGTCGATAGAGAGGATATTTTCAGCCAGGAGCTTCGGCTGAATTCGCTGGAAGGCGCTCCCGTCCGCTGGGTGATCGGCGCCAGCGCCTCCCGCACCGAAGGCACGCGCACATGCGTCAGCGCGCAATGCGCGCCCGCCCCTTATTTCGATACCATTGCGATGAGCACTGGTCTCAACAGCACCAATCTTGGCCTGTTTGCCGATATTTCGATACCCTTCGCCCGGCGCTTCGAGTTTTCGGTCGGCGGACGGCTGAATTATGATGACATCGAAATCAAGCGCAGCAACTCGGACAATATTGCCGCTCTCACAGGCTCGGATTCGACCTCGCAAACCTATCCGACGGGCCGGGCGGCGCTGTCTTACAATTGGTCGGATGACGTCCAGACCTATGTCTCGGTGGCGCGCGGCCACGCCACGCGGGTCTATCCCCTGTTCGGCTATCCGATCAATGGCATCGTGGCCGATCCCTATCCGGCGGCGACCGGCTGGACCTATGAAGCCGGCATCAAGGCGAGCCTGCTCGACGACCGCGTCGAGTTCGATGCCAATGTCTATTACAATGATATCGCCAATGGGGTGCTGACCTATATCGATCCTGCGCTCGGGGCGTTCCGCACCACCTATCAGGATTATGAGACCAAAGGCTTCGAGCTGCAGGCCCGTATGCTGATCACCGATGGGCTGACCTTTACGGGCGGCCTCGGCTACACGCACAGCGAGCTCGGTCCCAATGGTGCCAATATCAACACTGTCGCGGGGAATGAGGTTCCCAACACGCCGGAATGGACGGCCACGACCGGACTGCAATATGACGCCCTGGCCAGCGTCCTCAATCTGCCGGGCTCGCTGTCCCTTGGGGTGCAGTATCAGTTCACCGGCAGCCGGCCCGCCGATATCGACGAGTCCTTCGATCTGAAATCCTACCATATTGTGGACGCCCGGATTGGCTGGACGAACGATGCGAACAATTTCGAAATCTATGCCTTTGGGCGCAATCTCTTCGACGAACGGGCCGAAACATTCGGGTCGCTCTATCTGGGCGTCGAAACCGTCGCCGTTGGACCGGGCCGCATCATCGGGCTCGGCGTCAGCAAGAGTTTTTGACCGGTCATGGATATCATCCGGCCATCCCTATCGCTCGCCATGATCGAGCAGATTCAGACAGGAGTTTTTACATGACCGACACTAGCCCCCTCAAGCTCGCCCTCGCTTGGCTCATCCCGGCGGTCGGTGCCGTGTTTTTCGTCACCATCCAGAGCTTCTCTTTTCTGAACGCCTATGTCGCCAGCGGCGGGACGATCGAGGGGATTACTTTCGACCCTGCCGCGATGTGGGGCATTGTCATCTTTTACGGCGCCTGGGTCCTCCCACCCCTCCTGGCGCTGGCCGGCAAGCGTGCAACGGACTGGGCAATGCTCGTCCTTGGTGGTTTCCTGTTCACCATGAGCACGCTTGCCGGCGTCGTCGACGGATTGCGTGACGGCAGCCATCTCGTTGGACTGGAGCTGTTGGCCGTAACGCTTCCCGGCCTGGTCGCGCTCATTATGTCGTGGCGGCACATCCGCTCAAACTGACACCATCCATCCCTGCAAGGAGAGAAGCATGCCTTTGGATATTACGAATTTCCCACATGTGTGGATGAGCTATGAAGAAGCGCCCAATCACGATCATGAAGAGGATTTCGCGGCGTTGGAGGCGAGCTTCAAGCGCGGCGCGCCGTTCGTGATCCTGACCGATAACGCGCCGAGCGAAGACCATGATCACAGCCATGACGACAAGAAGCGCACCATGCTGTGGCTGAAGAAGCACAGGACCGAATTGCGGACACTGGTGCTGGCGATGATCGTGATCGAGCCGAGCACGGCGAAGCGCATGGCCTTCAAGACGTTCGGCGTCGCCTTTAGCAAAGTCTGGGGCTTTCCGATGAAGCTCACCTCTTCGCACGAGGAGGCCTTGGAGGTCGCAGCAAAATTGCTTTCCGAGACCACCGGGGCGGCAACGGCCTGACCAAGAACCGGCTGGCCGAATCCGACACCGCTCACCTGCGAGCAGCCGAGGCTCAGGGCATCGGGGTTTCGTGGATGGCCGCGGCATCATCGCCAGCCTGATGCATGCGTCCGCCAAGATCGGACATGATATACCAGGTGCCGCCCGCCATGATCGCCAGCAGGGCAACCGAAAACAGCACGAGCAGCAGGTCTTCTTCCGACTGTCCGCCCGAGAAGTTGAGGTGGAGGAAGTTGCGCAGATGCGCGATGATCTGCAGCAGCGCCGCGCCGCAAATGAGGATGACCTTCCACGTGGTCGGAAGGTCGGAGAGCAGAGCGGCGAAGGACCCCGCCGTTAGCAGCAGGCTGACCGCGAAGCCGGTGGCATAGCTTTTGATTTCGCTGGCCGCGCTGTCCTGCGGGTCGAGTTCTCCGGTATTGGGCTTGGTCATGCGAGGGGCACCAGGAAGACGAAGGAAAAGATACCGACCCAGATCAGGTCGAGGAAATGCCAGAACACGCCGAGCATCGACAGGCGGACTTTCACTACGTCATCGACGCCGCGCGTTGCGATCTGCCCGATCATGGCGAGGATCCACAGGATACCGGAAAAGACGTGGAAGCCGTGCAGGCCCACCAACGCCCAATAGGAACTGAGCCAGCCGCTTACCTGCGGGATGCCGCCCTTGTCGGCCGCACTGATAAAGTCTCTGACCTCAAAAAACAGAAAGCCCGCGCCGAGCGCCGCGCAGAGGAGCAACCATGCGATCAGCTTGCTGCGGCCATGATCATATTTCATCGCCAGCGAGACGCCACCATAGGCCACGCCGCCGATCAGCAGAAAGACCGTCTGGATCGCGACGCTTTTGATATCGAACAGGTCTTTCGGCCCAGGTCCACCGGCTAGCCCCATGGGATTGAGATAGGAGGCATAGGAGGCGAAGAGGATGCCAAAGATGATGAGGTCGCTCATCAGGAATACCCAGAAGCCGAATACCGTCTTTTCGGCTTCGGCATCTGCATCGCCATGCGTTTCGCCGAGGTTCAGTCCGGGATAGAGGCCGTTGTCGCTCATCCTGCAAACTCCGATATGTCGGGGACGCCGCGGTTGCGTTCGCTCTCTTCGTCGGCGCGGGTGACGGGGGGAAGGTTCGCGACCTGCTCCCGGAACCTGCGATCCTCTGCCTCGACTTGCGCGGCCGGAATGATCCGGGGTTCGATCACGCGCATCCCGCGCAGCGCGATCATGCCGGGAATGGCAAGGACGCTAAGGATGGCGAGCCACCAGATATGCCAGACCATGGCAAAGCCGAGCGCGAAAGACGCCCCCGCGATCAGCAGCCCGTGTGCGGTGTCGGCGGGCATTTCGATGTCGGTATATTCGGCGGGCCCCTGCCACGGGTCGCCGGCGCGTTTTGTCTCGCCCCAATCGTGACGCGCCTTCACATGCGGTATGCAGGGGAAGGTCCATTCGGGCACGGGCGCGGGCGTCGACCATTCGAGGGTCGAGCCGTTCCAGGGATCGCCGCCGGGCACGGCCAATGCAATCCGATTGCGATAGCTGGTCCAGAAGGTCCAGACGAGGCTGGCAAGCGCACATAGCATCAGTACGCCGCCGAACGCGGCAATATACATCCACGGCATGAAGTCCGGGTTCTGGAATGTGGGCGAACGGCGGGGCATGCCCATCAGGCCCAGCACGTAAAGCGGCATGAAGGTGAAGATGAACCCGCCGACAAACAGCAACGCGGTGCGGCGTCCCCATGTCTCGCTGAGGCGGAAGCCAAAGGCCTTGGGAAACCAGTAATGGATGCCCGCCAGCATTCCGTACAGGACGCCGGGGATGATCACATTGTGGAAGTGCGCGACGAGGAAGGTCGAGTTATGGACCTGATAGTCGATCGACGGATTGGCCAGGATGATGCCCGATAGCCCGCCGATCACGAACAGCAGGAAGAAACCCGTGAGATAGACGATCGGCGCGGTGATCCGCACCCTGCCCCGCCACATGGTCGCCATCCAGTCATAGATCTTCACGCCGGTCGGGATGCCGATGACCATCGTCGCGATGCCAAAGGCGATGTTGACGCCAGCGCTCTGGCCCATGGTGAAGAAGTGGTGCAGCCAGACGGTAAAGCTGATCACCGCGATGCTCATGCTGGCAATCACCAGCGAGGTGTAGCCGTAGAGGCGCTTGCCCGAGAAGGTCGAGCTGATTTCGGAGAACACGCCGAAGGCCGGCAGGATCAGGATGTAGACTTCGGGGTGGCCGAACATCCAGAAGATGTTGGCATAATTCATCATATTGCCGCCGGCCGCATTGGTGAAGAAATGGAAGCCCGCATAGCGATCAAGCGCCAGCATCACGCTCGATACGGTCAGCGCGGGCATCGCGTAGATCAGCATGATCGCGACGCACAGGCTGGTCCAGCAGAACAGCGGCATGCGCATGAAATGCATACCCGGCGCGCGCTCCTTGAAGATCGTGACGGCGAAATTCATTCCTGTCAGCGTCGATCCCATGCCCGATATCAGGATCGCCCACAGCCAGTAATCGACGCCCTCGTCGGGGCTGAACGCGATCCCGGTATAGGGTGGATACATGGTCCAGCCGCCCGTGCCGAAATCGCCGACCAGTAGCGAGACCATCACGAGCCCCGCCCCCGCCGCTGTCAGGCCGAGGCTGACCTGGTTGAGGACCGGAAAAGCCATGTCGCGCGCGCCGAGCTGTTGCGGCAGGACGAAATTGATAAGGCCGATCAGCAGCGGCATGGCGACAAAGAAGATCATAATCGTTCCGTGCGTGCTGAACAGCTGGGCGAAGTGATCGGGCGCGACGAGGCCGCTTTCCGGCTCGCTTAGCGTGCCCAGCGCGGTCGCCTGATGCGCGCGAATGACAAAGCCCTCAATGATTCCGCGCGCCAGCATGACCAGCGCGAGCGCGATATACATGATGCCGATCTTCTTCGCGTCCGGCGAGGTCAGCCAATTGCGGTAGAGCGGCCCCCACCAGCGCATATAGGTGAACAACGCCACGCCCGCGATCGCGCCAAGAACCAGTACACTGGCCGCCCCCGCGCCGATGATCGTGCTGCTGTCCACATGGTGCAACAGGTCGGTATATGGTGTGACACTCCAGTCAAGATTGCCGAAGATCGGGCTGGTCTTCCCGCTCATTCTCCCGCTCCCTTGCTGTTGCTTTGCGGCAGGCCGGTGCCGCCCCAGCGTTCGCCGGCGGACTTCTCATTGTGGTACTTCGCCACGATCTGCCGAAAGATATCCGGCTGACCCAGCGTCATGATGATCGGCTCGGCGCGCTTTGCCAGCCCCAGGTCGCCGCGTGCATCGGTCAGGACCGTCTGCCGACGCAATGTGCCGTACGTGCTTTCATCGAGCGTCAGCCCGCTTTTGCCGCGCGCGATCCATGATGTATAATCGGCCGGAGCCAGTGCCCGAACGGTAAATTTCTGACGGCCGAACCCATCGCCGTTGAACTGCGTGTTCTCGCCCTCGGCCTCGCCGGTTCGCGTGGCGGAGAAATTCAGCTTCGTCGTCATCCCCGGCATCGCGTAAATCTGACCGGTCAGCGGAGCGATCAGCAGGCTTTGCATCACGGTGTCGGTGGTCAGCGTCAGCTCGACCGGCCGCCCGACAGGAACGGCGAGCTCGCCGACCGTCGCAATGCCCTCGTCGGGATAGATAAACAGCCATTTCCAGTCGAGTCCGATCGCCTGCACCTGCAGCGGGTCCGGCCCGATCTGCTTATAGGGGTCCAGTTTTTCGGTCGAATACCAGAGCCAGCTTGCCAGCACCGCGACCACCAGCACCGGCACGCCCCACAAAGCATATTCGAGCCCCTTCGAAAATTCCCATTCGGGCGTATAGTCGCCGCGCGGCTTGGCATAGCGATAGCGCCAGAGGATGAAGGGAACCCCGACAAGCACGGGCAGGATCACGACCATCGTGATCCCCACGACCCGCAGCAGATGCGTGAATTGCTCTTCGGCGACGGGACCCATCGGCTGGAGAAAGCTTTGCTGAAGCGTCCCGGATGCCGCCAATGCTTCCGGGCCGATCAACGCCAGCAGGCAAACCGTACTGACTTTAGCCCAAGACACAGAATATCGCTCCACCGGATTTCCCCGGAATGCTGGTGAGTTTTGGTCGGTACTTTCTTTCCAGCGTCCCGGCTGTCGCGATCGAATTATCTGCCGTGAAGGTCATCGCAGGAAATTGTTCCTCAGCAGGTCCACGACTTCCCGGGTCCGTCCGTCGAGCACCGCTTTGACGCCGAACAGGGCCGTCCCGGCAACCTGAGAAGCCTCGATCTTGGGCGGCATTACCAGTTCCATCTGATTGACTTTTACATCGAGCAAGCCCGGTCCGTCGTGTCGCAGCCAGGCATCCATCGCCGTCTCAAGGTCATCGGCATTCTCGACATGCCATCCGGCAAAGCCGCAGGCTTCCGCCAGCTTGGCGAAGTCGGGATTGTGCAGGCCGGTATAGTGATCGACCAGCCCTTCGACGCGCTGTTCCATCTCGACAAAGCCGAAGCTATTGTTGTGGAACACCACGAGCTTGAGCGGGATATCCTCCTGCACCAGCGTCAGCAATTCGCCCATCAGCATGGTCAGGCTGCCGTCGCCGCACATCGCGATGACCTGGCGGTCGGGATAGGCGAGCTTGACGCCCATCGCCTGCGGCATACCGCTCGCCATGGTGCCATGTAGCAACGTGTTGAGAAAGCGCCGCTTGCCGTTGGCCTTCACGTGCCGCAGCATCCACACCATCGAGGTTCCCGCATCGGATACGAAGATCGCATCGTCTGCGGCCTTGGCGTCGAGCATATTGGCCACGAATTGCGGGTGGATCAGCGCGGGATCGTGTTCCTCGCCCTCTTTCACATAACCCTGCAGATCTTCGTTCCACTGCTTGCGCTGCGCTTCAAGGTGGCTGTCGTCGGACTTCGCCCCGACCATTGGCAGCAGCGCGGCCATTGTCGTCTTCGCATCCCCGACCAGACCGAGATGGATGGCCGACCGCCGCCCGAGATGGGTGGGGTCAATATCGATCTGGGCGATCTTCTTCGCGTCCGGATAATATTGGGTATAGGCAAAATCGCAGCCCAGCGTGATGACCAGATCGGCATCCTCCAGGGCTTCCACGCCCGCCTTATTGCCAAGAATACCGTTCACCCCGACATTGTAGGGATTATTCGGTTCCAGGAATTCCTTCGCGCGGGTCGTGTGCACCATCGGTGCCTTCACCTTCTCGCAAAAGGCCATAATCTCCTCGCGCGCATCGCGCGCACCGATCCCGGCATAGACCGAAACCTTGCCCGCAGCATCGACCATCGCCGCGAGCTCGGCCATCTCGGCATCGTTCGGCCGGCAGATCGACTGCGGGCGATAGACCTCCCAGTCCATCTTATCGTCGTCGGTTTCGGTGAACATGTCGCCGTTGACGATGACGACCGCCACGCCCTTCCTAGTGAGCGCGGCCTGCGCGGCCTTGGTCACGATGCGGCGGGCCTGCGAGGGGTGCGAGATATATTCGCAGAAATGCGAGTGCTGCTCGTAAATCTTCTTCTGGTCGACTTCCTGCGGAAAATTGAAGCCGCTTTCGGTGCGCGCGACATCCGAGGCGATCAGCAGAACGGGCGCACCGTTGCGATGGCTTTCGTAAATGCCGTTGACGAAATGCAGCGAGCCCGGCCCGCAGGTCCCGGCGCAGACCGACAGTTCGCCGGTCATGTAGGATTCGCCCCCGGCTGCGAAGGCCCCGGCTTCTTCATGGCGGACGGTGATCCAGCGCAGGTCGCTTTTGGCTATGGCGTTGGTAAAATGATTGATGGTATCGCCGGGAATTCCATAGACCCGCTTGGCTCCGGCCTTCTGCAGGGCATCGACAACAATTTCCGCCACATTCTTCGACATATTCTTCCTTTCACTTGAGAGATCGGCAATCCGCAACAGGCCCGTGCATGAGTGTCAGCTCATGCATTGCGAAACAATCTCTCCGTCTTTCAATACCATTGCCGTCCCGCGCGGCAGTGGCGACCAGCCCTCTGGATCCAGCGGTACCGATGCAAAAAGATGCAGCGGGCCGGAGACTTCCTCAATACTGGCTCCCCGCGTCTGCCAGCGATCGCCGCGATTGTTTCCGCCGAAAGAGCGGATATTCAGTCCCGGTTCGCGCGGTTCGGTCAACCCGTCTTCGGTTTCGAAGCGCCGCCGGTCGGCGTGGACGAACAGATGCTCGCCGTCATAGAACAGGAAATTGGCGCTTCCCAATTCGCGCATCTCTGCGGCGAAACGCGCGAACACATCGAGCCGCGCCGCGGCATCGGTCGATCCCGAAATGCGCAGCCGATCGAGCAGCATCAGGAAGGCCAGTTCTGAATCCGTTTCGCCTATACGGTGCGGGATGAATTTGTGTGCATCCCCGCGATCCTCGATGCCTGCCAGGTCCCCGTTATGGGCAAAGGCATTGCGCTTGCCCTGCACGACGCGATCGAAAGGATGGGTGTTTGCCAGCGCAGGCTCTCCGGAAGATGCCCGGCGAACATGGGCCATCAGATGCTTGCAGGGGCGCTCGTTGCGCACCACCATTTGCGATAGTTCGCTGGTCGCCGCCGGATCGGGTTCGCGGAACAGATAGGCATCGCGGTCCTGCGCGAAGAGAATGCCCCAGCCATCCCGATTGCGATGCTTCTCGCCACCTTCGGCGGCGAAGAGATCGAGTTCGTAGCGGACCGTGTGCGGCACCGCTGCACTCATCGCAAATAATTCACACATTGGGGTTACTCCGGCTATCGTCAGTTGAGGATCCCGCGCGTTCGGTAGAGACCGCGCCGCTCAGCACGACGTTCTGATAGGCGTAGGGGATTTCGATGCCCGCCTCGTCGAACCGCTTCTTGACCTGTTCCAGCAGGTCGAACTCGACCGCCTTGGCCGTCGAGGCATCGGCGCACCACGCGCGGAGAGACAGGTCGACGCTGGAGGCACCCAGGTTGACCACAGGGCATCCCAGAACTTCTTCCACATCGTCATGCGTGCGCGCCAGTTCGAGTATGATGGCGCGCGCCTTGTCGATATCGGAATCGTAACCGATGGAAATGGTCGGCGTGATCATGACGCGCAGGTCCACCGAGGACAGGTTGATCATGATCTGATTGGCGATCGTCCCGTTCGACAGCACGATGCGCCGGTTATCGAACGTCCGCAGCACGGTGTAGCCGAGCGACAGATCCTCGACGATTCCGGTTTCCAGTCCTGTAGGTGTGGTCAGTTGCAGCCGGTCACCCCGGCGAAACGGCTTGTAGATTACTAGGCTGATCCCGGACACAAGATTGCCGAGCGTGGATTGCGCGGCGAATCCGATCACGACGGAAACGATGCTGACGCCGGCCAGCAGCGAGGTCGTCAGCTTGTTGAGCGCGGGCACCGCGTGGCAGAACAGCAGCGCCAGCACGATCCACATGATGAAGGTAGCCAGGTTCGAAATGAAGCTCAGCGTCATCCGGTCGATAAGTTCGTTCGGATCGTGATCGATCAGCGCGTGGATCGCCCGGCGCAGAAGTCTGGTCAGCACCAGACCGAAGAGCAGGAACAGGATGCCGAGTGCCACCGCACCCCAGAGGTGGTTGGGATTGATATAATGTGTCAGACTAGCCAGCGCCCGCGAGCCGCCGTCGGTTGTGGGCGACGAAGGGGCCGTCGGCTTTGGACTGGAAAACGTCGCGAGGCCTATCACGCAAGCGGCCGGAAACTATCTGGATCCGCCATCCGCCAGTATTCGGCGAAGGGTGTGTCGTCCGGTTCGTGCAGCAGCTTGCCCGGCTGCACCTCGTGTACGATTTGCGACCAGGGAATCATTTCGGCATTGTTTTTCCACTGGCGCAGGTGACGCGGCGTGAATTCGTCAGGCGATTCCAGGCCGCACGCCACGACGATATCGTGGAGGCTGTCGAGCGTCTTTGACTGGAAATTGGCCACGCGCTCGGCCTTTTCGGGGATAACCAGACCGCGCTGGCGGGCGGGTGAACTGGTCGCGACGCCGGTTGGGCAGGTGCCGGTATGGCAGCGCAGCGACTGGACGCAGCCCAGCGAGAACATGAAGGCGCGTGCCGCATTGCACCAGTTTGCGCCCAGCGCCGCATTCATCGCGATCGAGGAGCCGGAGAAGACCTTTTCCGAAGCCGCCAGCTTGATCTTGTCCTTCAGGCCGGTACCGATCAGCGCATTGTTCACGTAATGCAGGCCGATGCGCAGCGGCAGGCCGACATGGTCGGACAGTTCAAGCGGTGCAGCACCGGTACCGCCGCCACCGCCGTCCACGACGATGAAATCAAGTGTAATGCCGCTGTCGATCATGGCCTTGCAGATCGCGAACACTTCGTGCGGCATACCGACGCACAGCTTGATACCAACCGGCTTTCCGCCCGAAAGCTCGCGCATCTTGGCAGCGAATTCCAGCATTTTGCGCGGCGTCGAGAACTCCGAGTGGCCGGGAGGCGAGAGGCAATCCTCATGCGCCGGAACCTGGCGGGTGTTGGCAATTTCTTCCGTCACCTTGGCCGCAGGCAGAAGTCCGCCGTGACCGGGCTTGGCACCCTGGCTCAGCTTGATCTCGGTCATCTTGACCTGCTCGTGCTGCGACTTGTCGCCAAAGGCGCCGGGATCGAAATTTCCGTCCTTGTCGCGCGCGCCGAAATAGCCCGAGCCCAGCTCCCACACGATATCGCCACCATGTTTGAGGTGATAGGGGGACAGCCCGCCTTCGCCGGTGTCATGATAGAAATCACCGATCTTCGCGCCCATATTGAGCGCCTCGATTGCATGATTGCCGAGCGCGCCAAAGCTCATGGCGCTGATGTTCAGCCGGGCCGCATCATAGGGCTTGCTGCACTGGTCCGTCCCGACATGCACCCGCGTGCGCTTGGGCGCCTTCGGGTTGGGATTGATCGAGTGGCACAGCGCCTCATATTCTTCGGAATAGACGTCCAATTCGGTGCCGAAGGGATGCGCGTCTTCCTGCTTCTTGGCACGGGCGTAGACAAGCGAACGGGAAACCCGGTCATAGGGTCGCCCTTCCAGCGGACCTTCGACGATATAGCTGCGCAGGAAGGGCCGGAGATCCTCGAACAGCCAGCGGAAACGGGCGGTCAGCGGATAGTTGCGCCGCAGCGAATGGCTGGTCTGCGCCATGTCCCACAAAGCGATCAGCAACAGCGGCACAGCGATGGCCAGACCCCAGAAAAAGCCTTCGTGCACCAGCAGTCCCAGGCCGACGAGAGCGAGCGCAAGCGCAAGCGGTATCCAGAAGCCGAGATTTCTCTCCAGCCCCTTATCTGCAAACAACCCGCGCACCAGCATCAGAATTTCCTTTATGTCGTCTCTGAGCTGACTGGTAGTGCCGTGCGCGCGGCATGTAAAGATGAACGAACCACCGCTCTTAATCTACTCCAAGAACGGAACTGTTACATTCAAATGCTTGGTGATTGCCGAGCAATCTCCCAGTCTGGTTTTGTGCCGGAAAGCGATATTAGGGAACGCGCTGCTTGCGAGATGTGGCTGTGGTAATCTGCCAGCCCCGATTTACCACAGCGCAAGACATCTAGAAACTGTACGCGATATTGAATCCTGCCGTTCGAGGAGGACCATATTGGCTGGTCCACCCTATGCTCGTGTTGAGCGCCTGCGTACGGTAAAGACGATCGAAGATGTTCTTGACCCATATTGACGCTCGCCATTGCTCGTCAAAGGATAGGCCGATTTCGGCATTGCCCAGGAAATAGCCGCTTTCAACCGCTTCCGCCGGACTACGAACGATATCGAAGCGGACACCGCTCTGGTAGTTACCCGAGACGGTAATGTCTGCTACGGCACGATCGGAAACCGACCACTCATATTTCACCAGGCCATTGAGCGTCAGCTGGGGTGAATTCGGCAGGACGCTGCCCTTGGTAACGCCAGCAACCACCGACTTGGTGACTTCGGTATCGATTAGGCCTGCCCCGAAGCGGACATCGAGCCCATCGGTCGGTCGCCATCTAACGTCGGCTTCGACGCCCATCACCCGCGCATTGCCGACATTGGCGATACCGTACAGCACACCGAGCGGCGAATCGAACAGCGGGCCGTAGATTTGGGCATTGCGATATTCATAGTCGAAAACCGCAGCGTTGAGCTGAAAATTGGGAAACAGCCGCGTCTTGATGCCCAGTTCATAGGCAGTGAGTTTTTCATCACCAAAGGGCTGGAGCACGGTCGGATCAAAGGTCAATTGCCCCTGAAAACCCCCAGACTTGAAGCCCCGGCTTACACTCGCATACACCAGCGTGCGGTCACCCGCCTGGTAGTTCAGGCCGATCTTGCCCGACACATTCGAGGTCGAATAATCATTGCGGACCGGCGCAAACAGGTTGGAACAGGCTCCGGCGGTACAAAGCAATGTTGTCGCCTGATCGAAGATCTTTTTCTCTTCGGTATAGCGCAGCCCGCCGATCAAGGTCAGCTTCGGCGCGAAAGTCCATTCCGCGTGCACGAATGCCGCATAGGCATCGGTGCGCTGGCGATAGGTGTTGCCAATCGTATCCAGTCCCGCAAGGCCAAGAAGCGGCAGAAGATCGGGAGCAAAAAACAGGTCACGGGTAGTAACCGTGTCGTGCGAATAAAAGGCGCCACCGATCAGGTCGAGGTCATCTCCATCATAGGCAAGGCGAAGCTCTTGCGAATATTGATCGATCTTGTTGTCATAGGTCGCGTCGAGATAGCTTAGCGAGGTCCCGTCCGTATCTTCGACATGTAATCTGGTGAAATGTTCATAGGCGCTGATCGATGTCAGGGTCACCTGGGGACTGATCGACCAATTGGCAGTGAGCGACAGCCCGCTGGATTCCAGCTCCATATAAGGATCAATTCCTGCTCCGGATACCCGCGGCTGGCTGGCAAAGGCATCCTCTTCGGTGGTGAGGACATTGTCTGCCTTGTAGAGAGTCACATCGGAATGGTCATAACCCTTGTGGGCGTTCAGGAGCAGGTCGAAACTGTCGCTTGGTTCCCATTGCAATTGCAGTCTGCCATTGGTGCGATCAACTTTGCCGATGCGATTGCCGGTTACATAATTGGTCTGCGGTCCGGATTCCTGCTGAATTGTCTGGAGCGCGAATCTGGCGGTCAGAGTGGAGGTCAGGGCACCACCGACGGCACCGTCGAGATGCCAGCGGTCGTAGCTTCCGTATCCGGCTTCAATCTGTACTTCAGTGGTGTAAGAGGGTTTGCGGCTAATGATATTGACGGCGCCGGCGGTGGTATTGCGGCCGTACAGATCGCCCTGCGGTCCCTTCAGTATCTCAACCCGGTCGATGTCGAAGAGCCCGAAGGACAGCATTGCGGGGGATACAAGATAGACATTGTCGACGTACATGCCTGCCGCAGGATTGTTGTTGGCGGCATAATCATTCAAACCAATGCCGCGAATGCTTACATTGACGATGCTATTGGCAAGCACATTCTTGATCTGCACGTTCGGCGTGATCGCAGCCAGGTCGACGATTGATTGCGTGCCTGCGGCTTTCAGATCGCTTCCGGTCAGAACGTTGATCGTTACACCGACATCATCCGCGCGCTGTTCGCGTCGCTGGGCGGTGACGACAATTTCGCCCAGACTGTTATCACCCGCTTCTGCTTCCGCCTGTTCGGCAGTGGTCTCTTGAGCGAAGGCCGGTGCGGCACAAACCAGACTGCCGATGGCGATGGCGAGGCTGCTGGTGGTGCGAATATATCTCATGGTCATGGTATGCTTCCCCCTATATTTTAATGTCTGGATAGCCCTTGAGATCCTTCGACCTCGGATGTGCGAAAGTGCGTTTGCTGTGGGTCAGGCCTGCGCGGACAATGCCAGCGGTGACGCACACGGTTGCCGGGATCGGATCAATCACCGGCAGGCTATGTCCTCTTGCCTTCAGTGCTTCTTCGACCGCTTCGGCGCAGCCAAGAAAGCCCGTACACCCCAGAACGATCGCGTGCGCACCATCCTGTTCGACTGCGGTCACCGATGCCTCTGCCAGCTCTTCGGTCAGTTTTTCAGGGGCTGCTTCGAGTTCAAGCACCGGTATGTTGATGACCCGCACCGACGCCAGCTTGTCGCTTGTGCCATAGACTTTGGCCAGATTTTCGATCATCGGAACGACGGAATCGAGCACTGTGACAACACTATATGTGTGGCCCAGCATGGCCGCGAGGTGCATCGAGGTTTCCGACGGCCCCATAACCGGGATCGAGACAGTTTCCCGCGCCGCTTTCAGGCCAGGATCCCCCATGCAGTCGATTATGATGGCGTCCGCGCCGGATCGCTCGGCGGCCATGGCTTCTGCTACAATACCCGGAACCGACATGGCTTCATCGAATTCGCATTCAATCGAAACCGGCCCGCTGGCGATCAGGGATTGCGTAATCGAAAGCTCAGCGCTGTTCAGATCGGCGACATCTTCCAGCGTCCGGACGCCTTCGGTTACGATCGGTGTAATGAGATGTATGCGCATCAGATCAGGTCCTTTATCAGCTCGGCCAATGGTATATATTGCTGGTCGAGCCCAAAGCATTCTGGCCCGACAACATCGAGTGCACGCTCGGTGGTGAGCAGTGGTGGCGCGCTGCAGGCGACCACCGCGACGCGCTGCCCATAGGCCAAACGTTCGGTCGGAATCGCATGCGCGGTTTCGAGATCAACAATAGTAACAAGATCGGGGACCACGCAGCGCAACTGGCCATCGACTGTCACCAGCAGATTTTCGTTCTGAAACTGCAATTCCGCAGCTCCCGAGCCGTTCATCGCCGATATCGAGCAGTTGCCAAACACCCATCCTTTGGACGTGTCGCGTTCGAGACCGGTGATCTTTCCCTGAAAGATGACCGCCGCGTCTTTGTAATATTGGTGGTCACGCAATGCTGTGACCAAGCGGTCAAGGGGCGAACGCGGATCGGAGCTACGCGCAATTGCGCCCCCGATCTCAATCGCACCCGAGAGCGTTTTCGGGATGGCTGCGCGCCGTGCTTCGACTCCGGTCATGGCGTAGCAGGACATGCAAACGCTGGCACCCATCGCTGCGGCGACAGGGCGGGACAGCTCCTCCGCCTTGAGACCTGTCGTGGTCTGATAGAGCACGCTGTTGCCGTGCTCGTCGGCAATTGTCAGCGGCGCACAGGCGACCCCTTCGATGTTGAAGCTGGTCATCTGGAGAGCGGGAAAGGCGCGTCCCATGCCATCGCCATCGACGATCGGAAGTCCCCGCATCGCCGCATAGGCAACTGGCATCATCGAGTTGCAGCCGCCGATTTCCGCGGAGATGATTGCGCTGGCCTGCCGGTCCAGAAAACGCTCAAGGGTCGCAACGGCCCGATGTTGATCTTCAATCGAGAAGAGCTTTTCGATCATCACCGTGGGCGCACCCAAGGCGGCCGCGACGAAAATATGATCCTCATCCTTGAGCTCATCGACCGAAATGACGGGAACAGGCCCATATTTGGCGATCGCTTCCCGGCATAATAATGAACCGAGATAGGGATCTCCGCCGCCGCCCGTGCCAAGGAAGGAAGACCCGATCGCCAGATGTTCAATATTGTCGAGCGTGATTGCAGAGACCATTTTTCTCATTCCCCCATAGCCAGGTCGCCGACAGCGCGGCAAACGACGCGAGTGGCGCCTCCGGGCAGATATTGCAGCGGTACGGCCTCGATATTGACGGTTTCCACGCTGTCCGGCTCAGCGCCGGCGCTTACCGCATCTGCCTTTGCCTGGGCTTCTGCGTCGGCGAGTGCCGCTGACCGTTCCAGCGCGTCAGCGATGTTGTAGATCCGGTCGACTTCGCCGCTAACCTGTCCGATGGCCGCACCGATGGCATTGGCAACACCGGCATGCTCCGGATGCAACATTTCGGAAACACCTTGCGGGGTTTCCGAGACAAGCACCGAACCGCCGCCGACCAGAATCATCGGAATATCGCCCGGCATGGTCTTCATCCGGTCGATGGCGTCGTCGATCAGATGACGGATGGCCGCGCGCGCGCCGGATACCAGAGCCGGAGAGAGCCCCGAAACGCGCTCCGGGTCGCCAAAGGATATCTGTCCGCTGGCAACCGCTATGTCGCTTGCGGTAAGCGTATCGCCGCCAAAAATCCGCCCTTCGCTGAGCAAGCGGTAGCCCACCGAATCCGGGCCGACGGTGACGGTGTCGCCGTCCTCACGAACGCGGCTTCCGCCGCCCAGGCCGATCGACAGGATGTCCGGCATGCGAAAATTCGTCCGGACGCCGCCGACATCGACATGGACCGTCGACTGGCGAGGAAAGCCGCCCATCAGGACTCCGACGTCTGAAGTGGTCCCGCCAATATCGACGACGATCGCGTCACTGGCACCGGTGAGCCATGCTGCACCACGGATACTGTTGGTTGGACCGGCTGCGGATGTCATTACCGGATAGCGCTGCATATAGTCCGCGCTCATCAGCGTGCCGTCATTCTGGCTGATATAAAAGGGTGCCGTGATTCCCTGTTCCTGCAGGGCGCGTTTAAAGGCTGCGGTGATGGTGGCGGCGAGCGGCCTGAGGCTGGCGTTCATGATCGCCGCGTTTTCGCGTTCGAGCAGACCGACGCGGCCGAGTTCGGAGGACAGTGACACTTCCATTTCGGGCGCAAGTTCGTGGATCAAGGCGGCGGCGCGGGTTTCGTGTTCCGGATTGAGCTGGCTGAAAATGCAGGAGACCGCGATTTGGCTTATTCCGTTCGCGCGTGCTTCCGTCACCACGTCGGCGATCGCCGCTTCGTCGAACGGAGAAATTTCACGGCCGTCAAACTCAAAGCCTCCGCGTACCATCGCGGAACTACCGCAAACCAGATCCCTGAGATCTTCGGGCCATGCGGAGAATGGCGGAATACCCCGACCCGCAGGAAAGCCTATCCGTACGGCGTAGACCGGAACAAGTTCGCGGCGCTGGATGAAGGCATTGGTAAAATGTGTGGTGCCAATCATTACCGCGGTGATTGCGCCGGGCTTGATATCGCATTCCGAGATTAGCGCGCCAATGGCCTCGGAAATTCCCGAGCTTACGTCGCTGCTGGTGGGCCGCTTTACCGCGCCCAGGACTTTCTTGCCCGACAGCAGGACGGCATCAGTATTCGTTCCCCCGACGTCCACGCCAATTCTCATCAATATCCTCCACTGGATGAAGGATCGAGTGTATCGCTTGGCGGGACTGGCTCAATGCCGCTGGTTGGGAGGTTGCTGCCTCTACCCAGTAGTTTTAAATATATGGACCTAATTC
Source organism: Parasphingorhabdus sp. (assembly GCF_048269865.1). Lineage (GTDB taxonomy): Bacteria > Pseudomonadota > Alphaproteobacteria > Sphingomonadales > Sphingomonadaceae > Parasphingorhabdus. The sequence continues at coordinate 47,055 of NZ_JBLWUA010000011.1, forward strand.
AGACCTACTGAAATGAGTAGGTTCAGGCGGCCAGTTCTAAATCGCGCGCTGCGGCTACGGCAGACAGACGATCATGGACGCCCAGTTTTTTGAATATATTCTTGAGATGAAAGCGGACGCCATGTTCCGATAGATTAAGATGACGGGCGAGCTGCTTGTCGGACCCGCCGGAACTCAATAATCTCAAAACTTCCAACTCCCGGGTGGAGAGCTTTCCACTGGCGATGCTTTGTCGGTCTCTCAGGCGATTGAGCAGGTTGTCAACAAAGCCCAGCTCAAGCTCTGTAAGGTCGGGATCCTCTCGCAGCTCCTGCAGCACAGGAGTCAGCTTTCTGCCACCGACCTCGCGGAAAATCTGGCGCATGCCCGTTGCAGCTCCGATCGCGATGGCGCTCCGCACCATTGTTCTGGCGCGGCGGTCTTCACCCGCTACGATTGCCATGACGGAAGCAACGAGCAGATAGCGCAAACGGGATCGTTCAAGGCCGCGATTCGCTGCCTCTTCAATCGACTCTTCGAGCAATTTTTGCGCCTTTTTGCGTTTCCCGTCGAAATAGAAGCGATAGGCCCGTGCGATCGTGAATACTTCATGCTCCTGCCAGCTGCTTGTCCGCGAGACTAGCGGTATGTCCCATGAGAGTTTGGAAATGACCGACGGTTGATCCTGCAGGCAGGCCTCACCGCAAACGCAGAGTCTGATCGCCATCAGCAGGTCGGCGACGCGCGGCAGACCCTGTGCCTGCAATTTGCGCGCTTCATCCTCAACGGCCTCAGACATGGCGCCGATCCCGTGATCTGCGATGTTGATCCGGATCATGGTTTCATAGGCGGCAAAATATATGTCGAACCACGCTTCCGCTTCCGGCATCCGGTGCGCGGATTTTTTGAGCGAATTGCGGGCAGTGGTAAGACGTCCCGCCTCAAATTCGATCGAGGCGCTCAAGGCGGCAAGAACCGTTTCGACGCCGATGTCGCTTGGGAAATCCCGTTTCCATCGGGTCCGCGCCTCGGAAAGACAGGTTCTGGCGTTCTTGAGCTTGCCTTGGGCAAGATTGATCGAGGCTTCGTGCATCAGCAGGAACATCAGATTATAGTGGGATGAAACCTTTTTTGCCTGCGCGCGGGCATCGTTGAGGTTCGCTACCGCGGCATCAAAGCGCGCGCGCTGGCAGTTCAGGATCGCCGATAATGTTGCGAGAAATGTACGCATCGCGGCGTCGTCCGCTTGTTCGGTAATCAGGTTGCGGATCAGTTCGAGGTCGCCCGTGCGCTCAAACGAACAGCCATAGACCAGCAACGTCACGCGGACGATTTCGAGGTCTTTGGTCAACGGATGGCCTGGGCCAACTTCCTGCTCAAGGGACTCGAACAGATCCTGGGCGGCATTGATCCGGCCGGCCTTCATATGGACGATGCATTCGATCATGCGCAGGACGATGGAGCTGGCGATGTCCTCCGGGTTCGAGTTCTCCAGCAATTCCCTGAGCACAGAAAAGCCGTCGACGATCCATATTCTCAGGGCGCCATGGGCGTGGGCGTAATCGCGTATCCGCCGGGTATCTCCTGCCATACGGGCCAGACCGGCTGCCTCGGCCAGTCGGCCCTTGGCCGAACACTGGTCAGCCATGGATACCAGCAGCCCAACCCGCGTTTGCTCGTCAAACTTCTCCACCGCATCGCGCAGCCAGACGCGCAGCGCGCTCTGCAAAATGATGCGGTTCTCCCGCCGATCGATCAGTCCCTTAAATCGAAAAGCGAGGTCTGGCAGAATCCGGCCGTCATTGCGGTGACCGGCAATGGACGTAAGAAAGTCGATATCGGCGACCTCGAGCAAGCTGGCATGGACCAGCGCCGATTGCTCCTCCGCCGAAAGCAGGGGCAGAACCTCCTGATCGATAAATTCCCCAAGCCGGCTTTCGCGCACGATATCGAGGTCAGTCCAACCGGCGACACCGTCCTGGGAACTGGCTGCCCAAGCGCACAACAGTTCTGTGGCGATGGGCCAATCCCCGACGAGCGCACGAATACGCGCCCGGATTTTCGCCTGCGGTATCGATTTCAGAATTTGGGTGACCACCTGCGGTCGCTGACGGATGGCAGCGACATCGAGAATATCAATCGAGCATCGGGTGGCAAGCCGCGCCAGCGGAAAATCACCGGGTTGCCTGATCGTCATTATGACCCGCGGGCCGGAGCTGTCGGAGCTGATCCGTTCCATGGCCAGACCGAGAAAATGTCTGTCGGTCAGATGGACATCTTCGATTATTGTTACCCGTGCCGGTTCACAGAGCAAGGCATTTGCCGCCGCTCGGGGGTCCTCAAGATGCTCAATCTGACCAAAGGCCACAGGTGCCGATCCGCTATCCGCCAGAATGCGCTGCGCCGCTGCGCGCGCCAGCTGATTCTTGCCGAAGCCCGGTGGTGCACAAAGCACCACAATCGACCGGCCCGCGACCAAGCGATCTACAATCTTGCTTTGATGTCCATCTGATAATAGCGGCAGCGTGACCCTTGCCTCCTGGAATGTGCAAGATTTTTTCTACTACCAGGTAGCCGGACATTGCAAGTCGTGCTTTCCAGCAGCCGGATTCCAACCCGGAAAGCAGAGTAGGGATGCTCCTATCCGACCGCGACAATCGAAAATATTATATTCACACACACGAGAGTGAATGTTGACTTGTGAATCAAATCGGGACATGACGAGTGGGTAATCGACCGCATCACGAGTCGAATTGTAGGGAGAGAATGAATGAAGGCTCAATTTCTAGCGTCCGCATCTGCGGTCGCCCTGTTCGCGATACCGGCAACCGCCTCGGCTCAATCGAGCCAGCCAAACGCTGAAAGCACCGCGAAGAACGAGCGACGCGATACCAAAGAAATCATCGTGACCGCGACTCGCCGCAGCGAGCGGATTCAGGATATTCCGATCAGTGTCACGGCCTATGACCAACAGGATCTGGACGATCTCGGCATCGTCGGTTTTGAAGGCATCGCCCAGAATACGCCCGGCATTGTGGTCAACCGACCAACCCAGAATTTCAACAATTTCACCAGCCGCGGAATCAATACCAACGGCTATAGCGCAGGCCTGCAGAGCGCGGTCGCGATCTATGTAGACGAACTGCCGATCTCGGCGAACGGCAACTCGACGATCCTCGATCCCAATCTTTACGATGTCGAGCGGGTCGAGTTTTTGCGCGGGCCGCAGGGGACGTTGTTTGGTTCAAACTCGCTCGCCGGTGCCATGCGGATCATTACAAAAAGTCCTGATCTGGACGAGTTTCAGGCGTCCGCCAGTGTCGACATCGGCCTGACCGGCTCGAGTTCGGTGCGTCAGCGGTATAATGCCATGATCAATCTGCCGATCATGACGGATGAGCTGGGCCTGCGCGTCACCGGCTATTACCGCAACGAAGATGGTTGGGTCGACAATATCGGGACCGGCATCAAGGATTCCAACAGTCTCGAAGCTTATGGCGGTCGCGCGACGCTGCTTATGCAGCCGAGCGACCGGATGAAAGTGAAGCTGCTTGTGTCCTATGAAAACAGCAAGCCTGCGGATTCGGCGCTGACCAATCCCAATCTCGGTAAATTCGTGCGCCGTTCGGACCGGCCGGACCTGTTTCAGGGGGAACTCACCAACTATAATGCCACGATCAATTACGAGTTTGATTTTGCCGAGCTGATCAGCTCGACGACCCTGTCCAATTATGATGCATCCTTCTATGTCGATCTGGCTGGTAGCTATGACCAGCGCTTTCCGTTCGCTCTCGACGCCTATGGTTATGATGATCTGTTCGTTCAGGAAACCCGGCTGGTGTCCCGCGGTACAGGTCCTTTCGAATGGGTTGCGGGTTTCTTCTATTATGACAAGCGCCGGACCGTCGATTTTGCTTATCGCTCGACTGAAGAATATCTGGCAGCCAATGGCCTCACAGGGCTTGCGGACGAATATTATCAGCGCTTCAACAGCTATACCGACCAGAGCGAGATCGCCGGTTTCGGCGAGCTGACCTATCGGTTCAGCGACAGCTTCTGGATCACCGGAGGTTTGCGCTACGGCAATACGAAGGTGCAAAGCTTTACGCGGGGAGGCGGCTATACCAGCAACTATCTGACAGCGGCCTATTGCCGGGAATTCTTCCCGGCCTGTGGTTTTTTCTTCCCGCCGCTTACCGTGACTCCCAACGCCTATGCCGAGGGACTGAAAGTGTCTGACAATCGGCTGTCCTGGAAGGCCAGCGCCTCCTGGAAGCCGAATAGCGACCTCACGACTTATGCCACTGTCTCGACCGGTTTCCGAACTCCTGTTGTGAATGCGCGCGCCGGACTGGCACCGCCGACGACGGCACCCAATGATCTGGTCATCCCCGACGGTGCGGATTCGGACAGCGTGACCAACTATGAAGTCGGGATCAAGGGCAGCTGGCTGGGCGGCAACCTGACCGCCAATCTCGCAGCTTATTATATCGACTGGAAAGATATCCAGGTGCAGGCCAACCGCGTATCGGATTCGATCCAGTTCGCGACCAATATCGGTGGCGCCGAAAGCTATGGTCTGGAATTCGAGTTTCTGGCGCGCCCGGTTGCGGGTCTCAGTCTGGCTGTCAACGGATCTTTCAACCGGGCCAAGGTCACCGAGCTGTCGGCGGTTGAAGCGGCCATCTCTGGTGCTGTCCCAGGTGTCCGCCTTGCGTCGCCGCATTTTCAGGGTTCAGGCACATTGCGCTACGACTTTTCGGTCGGCAGCGGCAATACCGCTTTTGCTGCCATTAACGCGTCGCACGTCGGTTCATTCCCGAACCAGTTCCCGAACGTACCGGGCGACCCTACGACCATCAGCCCGACCTATGATTTCACCGATGCGTGGACCAACGTCAATCTCTTCGCCGGGGTCAAGCTGGGCTCGCTCGATCTGACCGCTTATGTGGAGAATATATTCGACAGTTCATCGATCACCTATATCCACCCCGAAGCGTTTCTCGATGGCCGCTATGCGCGCATGCGGCCGCGGACTGCCGGCATTCGTGCCAACTATCGCTTCTGATGCAAAGCCCGAGAAAGGATGAGACCCGATGATCCGTCGGTTGCCATATTTTGCTCTGTTGCTAGCGGCTTTGCTCCCGGCTCAAGCCTCCGCCAAGTCTCCCTTGGTGGAGGCGCCGGCGGGCCCCGTGCGCGGCTCACTGGAAGGCGACCTGCACGTGTTTCGGGGCATTCCCTATGCGGTGCCGCCAGTGGGGGAGCGGCGCTGGGCCGCGCCGCAACCGCTGCCTGAGCACGACGGGATTGTCGAAGCCGACAAATTCGGACCCGCTTGCATGCAACCGGGTCCGCGCGGGCCGAGCATCTATGCATGGGACTTGCCGTCGATGAGCGAGGATTGCCTGACCCTCAACATCTGGGCTCCCGAAGATGCAAAAAATGCTCCGGTATTTTTCTGGATCCACGGCGGCTCGCTACAGACCGGATCGGGCGGGGATCCGCTTTATGACGGCAGCGCGCTGGCCGAACGGGGCATCGTCGTGGTGTCGATCAACTATCGGTTGGGGCCCCTCGGCTATCTGGCGCATCCTGCGCTGAGCGCGGAATCGCCGGATCAGGTTTCCGGCAACTATGGTTTGCTCGACCAGATCGAGGCCCTGAAATGGGTCCGCGCCAATATTTCCGCGTTTGGCGGAGATCCGGAACAAGTGACCATTGCGGGTGAATCGGCCGGGGCGCTCAGCGTAATGTATCTGATGACGGCACCGCAGGTGAAGGGGCTGTTTCACCGGGCGATCGCCCAAAGCGCCTATACGGTTTCAGCGCCCGCCTTGCGCGAAAACCGCAATGGTATGGTCGCCGCCGAGCAGCAGGGGCTGGCGCTTGCTGAAAAGCTGGGAGCGACAGATCTCGCCGCCCTCCGCGCGATGGACGCGAAAGATATTGTGAACAAGGCTCCGGCAGCAGGCTATTTCCCTTTTCCCAATATTGATGGCCAGACCGTACCAAGGCAGCTCGTTGACAGCTTTGACCGCAACGAACAGGCACCGGTTCCGATCCTGGCCGGGTTCAACGCCGGCGAAATCCGTTCGTTGCGCTTCCTACTCGCCAAGCCGCCGGCCAATGCCGCTGCCTATGAAGCCGCGATCCGGGCGAATTATGGCGAGTTTGCAGATGCTTTTCTGGCGCGCTACCCGGCGAAAGATATCGAACAGAGCATGCTCGCGGCGACGCGCGATGCGATGTACGGCTGGACCGCACAGCGTCTGGTGTCCAATCAGGCGGCCCTCGGTCAGCCCGCCTATCTGTACTATTTTGATCATGGCTATCCGGCCACCCAGAAATGGAAATTGCACGCATTCCATGCCGCCGAGCTGCCGTTTGTCTTCGATACGGCAGGCAAAACACCGCCGCTGTGGCCGAAAATTCCCGACAACCTGGCAGAACGGAAAATGATCAGGGCGATGGGAGACTATTGGGCGAGCTTTGTCAGAGGAAGCATGCCGCAGGCAGCTGGGCAAGCCGACTGGCCGGACTATGCGCAGGACAATGGCTTCATGCATTTCGCCGATAGGCCGCGCGCCAGCCACAAGCTGCACCCGGGTACGGCTGTGCTCCACGAAGCGGTCATGTGCCGTCGCCGGGCGGCTGGCGATATTGCCTGGAACTGGAATGTCGGCGTGGCCTCTCCGCCGCTGCCCGCCGAGACCGAGGGCTGCCAATGATTCCCGGTGCTATGCAAGACTATAGCCTAACCATCGATAAGTTCATTGATCACGCCGCCAAATGGCATTCCGGTTCTCAAGTTGTTACGGCGACCGGTGACGGCAGTGCCTCTGACGTGCAAAGACCGGTCAGTCGCACGAGCTATGCGCAATTGCACGCGCGGGCAAAACAGGTGTCCAGCGTGCTGGCGGCAAATGGCGTGAAACTGGGCGATGCGGTGGCAACTCTGGCATGGAACAGCCAAGCGCATTTGGAGTGCTGGTATGCTATCATGGGCATGGGCGCTGTCTGCCATACGCTCAACCCGCGGCTGGATATAAAGGATCTGGCGGACATGCTCTCGCAGTCGCGTGCCAGAATATTAATTGTCGCAGCAGATATGACAGAGGCAGCGGAGGCAATCCGCTCGCGCGTCAGCGGGATTGAATATATCTTGGTCATAGATGTAGAGCAGGAAAGCGAGGTAAGATCCTCTGGTGGTGGGACGGATCTGGAATCGCTGATCTCCGAAGCCAGAATGGATGTCCGCTGGGGCCAATTTGACGAGAATTCTCCCTGTGGACTCTGCTTCACGTCCGGCACCACAGGGGCACCCAAGGGCGTCACCTATACCCATCGAGCGAATTACCTCCACACCATGCGCCAATTGCAGGCGGACGTGTCCGGCATTGTGGCGAGTGATGCCATACTCGTTGCGGTGCCGATGTTTCACGCCAACGCCTGGGGCCTCCCGTTTGCTGCACCAGCCGTCGGAGCTAAGCTCGTGCTGCCCGGCAAAGTCACCACCGGGAAAGCGCTTGCGGAGCTAATTGTGCAAGAAGGGGTGACATTAGGCGTCGCCGTGCCGACGCTCTGGCTGGCGCTCTATGATTATCTGGATGAGAGCGGCACTAAATTGCCGTCTCTCAAACGGATCATGGTCGGCGGGGCGCCGATGCCGCCCGCTCTTATGCAGCGGATTGAAGCAAGCGGCGTCATATTGCAGACCAGTTGGGGCATGACCGAGCTGTCGCCGCTGGGGACCGCAACAGTGCTTTCCTCACCAAACCGTAGCCCGGAGACCGTTGGTCGACCAGCGATAGGCATTGATCTGATGCTGGCCGATCATGAAGGGCGCACTTTGGAGCAGCAGCGCGGAGTCGAAGGACATTTGTATGCTCGCGGCCATTCGGTGCTCGACCGGTATCTCGGCGAGAGGACAAGTGCTTGCACCAATGGTTGGTTTCCAACCGGCGATCTTGCGATGATTGACGATGCCGGACTGTTGTCGATCACCGGGCGGTCGAAAGATCTTATCAAGTCTGGCGGAGAGTGGATAAATCCCTCCATCCTGGAGGCGCATGTCGCCGGATTGCCCGGCGTCGCCCATGCCGCGGTGATTGCACGGCAAGACGCAAAATGGGGCGAGCGCCCGCTATTGGTGGTGGAGACGCGCGGAACGGACAGGTTGTCCGACGCAGACCTGCTCGCTGCGCTGCATGGTAAAGTGCCGCGATGGTGGTTGCCAGACGCCATCGAACGTGTCGCCACCATGCCGCTTTCACCGACTGGAAAGATCAATAAGTTGCTTTTACAGGATCGATATAGCACAGCCGAGGCGAGCTCGGGAGCGTCGGACGCTCTCGAAAGCCTTGAGACGAGGGACTAAAATTGGCTACGACCACACCAGCAAACGGCAAACGCCAGTCGAAGGCTGATCAGCGCGCAGAAATGATCGAGAAGATTCTTGATGCTGCTGAACTGCTGTTTTCGCGGCATGGCTTTTATGGTGTCACACTGAAGGATGTCTCGAAGGAGGTCGGTGTCCACCACACGCTGCTCAATTACTATTTCGACGACAAACAGAAATTGTTCGACGAGGTGTTCGCGCGTCGTGCGATTGTAGCCAATGATGTCCGGATGCAGGCGCTGGATGAATATGAAGCAAATCTGGAGGATGAGCCGACCGTAAAAGGTGCTTTGCTCGCTTTTCTTGATACCAACCTCGATCTGTACGGTAATGGTGGAGACCATTGGCGCAACGCGGGGACGCTCGCTGCACTGGTTGCCGTCACGCCCGAATGGGGGGCGGAAATGTTTGATAACTGGTTCGACCCTGTGGTTCTCCGGCTCATCGATTTGCTGAAGCGGGCGCTTCCGGATTGCCCCGAGGAAGACATTTTCTGGGGATATCATTTCGTATCGGGGGCATTGATGCTGACCCTGGCGCGGACTGGGCGTATCGACCGTCTTTCGGACGGCTTGTGCCATTCCGATGATTTTGACGCGGTGAAAGAGCGGCTGGCCAGTTTCATGGCATCCGGTTTTTGCACGATTTGCGACCAGCGCGCGCAGGAAAGAGCAGAGAAACTGGCAAAATAGTCTTGCGCCGGTCCGCGCGGACGGATGCGGGACGAATATGTTGATTATTTCATTCACTATCTCGATAGTGACTGTGCAAGGGGGTTCTCAAAAACGCCCTGCGAACTAGGAGTGGAAGATGATCGCTGGAAGCGAATTGGCCGGGCTGGCGGGACGTGTCCCTTGTTTCAATAGTGCGAGCATCGTGGCGTGATAACCGTCGATTGCCGTCCCCTGATCGGCTGTTATATTCTTCTGGCTTGCCTGTTGTTGTGCGGCTGCGCTTCGGTGAACAAGGCGGAGAGCCGAGGTTTGGCGCCCGTGACCGAAATTGCCGACGGTGCGCTCCGCGGGCAAAGCGACGGGCAAATTGCCACGTACAAGGGCATTCCCTATGCGGCACCTCCCGTCGGGCCGCTGCGCTGGAGCGCGCCTGCAGCCGTTGCTTCGTGGAACGGCACGCGCGACGCCACTGCTTTCGGCGCTGCCTGCATCCAGCCTCAGGTTCCAGCCGCGAGCATATATAACGATCCGCCGGCGCGCACATCGGAAGACTGTCTCAATTTGAATGTCTGGGCACCCGTATCCGTCGAAAACGCTCCGGTGATCGTCTGGATCCATGGTGGTTCGCTGCGCATTGGTGGCAGCGGACTGGGCATGTATGACGGCACAAAATTCGCGCAACGCGGCGTCGTCTTCATCTCGCTGAATTATCGGCTCGGCGTTCTCGGATGGATGGCCCATGCTGAGCTGTCCGGACAATCGCCAGAAGGAGTCTCAGGCAATTACGGTCTGCTCGATCAGATCGCTGCCCTGCGCTGGGTCCGGAAAAATGTCGCGAGTTTTGGCGGCGATCCGGCCAATATTACCATCATGGGTGAGTCCGCTGGCGCTCTTAGCGTCACCTATCTGATGGCTTCGCCAGCGGCGCGCGGATTATTCGACAAGGCCATCATCCAGAGCCCGAACAGCCGCTCCTTCCCGGAACTGTCGCAATCCCGCTTTGGTCTCCCTTCTGCCGAAGCGAAGGGGGCGAAATTGGTTGAGGCGCTGAACGTCGGGAATATTCAAGAGGCCAGAACTTTGGACGCCCAAAAAATTACTGATGTCGCCACTGCTCGCGGTTTCGTACCGCAGGGAACGATAGATGGCACGATTCTGCCACAGCAAATTGTCGATGTCTTTGATCAGGGCGAGCAGGCCAAGGTGCCTGTCCTGGTTGGCTTCAACAGTGGTGAAGTACGATCGCAGCGGATATTTCTGCCGCCCATCCCCGCGACGGAGGCCGCTTATGCTGACGCGATTGAGAGCGGATATGGAAAGCTTGCGGCCGATTTCCTGCGCCACTATCCGGCAACCGACATGGAAGGGTCGATGCTGTCTGCGCTGAGAGACGGCATATATGGCTGGGCAGCAGAGCGTATCGCGAAGCGACAGACGGATGCAGGCATCCCGTCTTATCTGTACGTCTTCGATCATTGCTATCCCGCTGCCGCCACTCGCGATCTTTGTGCTTTTCATGCCAGCGAGCTTCCCTTTGTATTTGGCAATCTGGATGATGCCATCCTGCCCGAGCATTGGCCCGTTCCGGACGGTGAAAGCGATGCAGCGATTGCCTCTGCGATGCTCGATTATTGGACCAGTTTTGCACGTGACGGGATGCCGCGCAGCGATGGTAATCCCAAATGGCTGCGTTACGCCGACGACAAGGCGTTCATGCGCTTTGCAAATTCCGCAGAGCTGGCTCGCGACCCGTATGGCGGCGCATTTGAACTCAACGAAGCGTTCGTTTCGCAGCGCCGGGCTGCGGGGCGATCCTGGGGACTGCAGGTCGGCGTTGCGGCCGGTGGCCAGTCAACCAATTGAACATGAATAATATGGTCGCCGCCGAGGCGAAAATAGATGGGAGACAGAATATGGTCGTGATTATCGTGCAGTATGAGAATGGCAGAACAGCGGGCTCGAATTTGGCGCAGTTTTCATGAACCGGGCGGCTACCCCCGGGACAGACCGCCAAGCAGATCGCGCTGATCAGTCCTCGCCTTACGCAACCGCCTCCTACCGCTATTATGTCTTGGCAGTTCTCACGCTGGTCTACGCTCTCAATTTTGTCGACCGGCAGTTGCTCGTCATCCTGCAGGAGCAGATAAAACTCGAGCTGCAATTGTCCGACACGCAGCTGGGCCTGCTGTCAGGCTTTGCCTTTGCCCTTTTCTATGTGTCATGCGGCATTCCTATTGCGCGCTGGGCCGATCGGGGAAAAAGAAACAGCATCATTGCGATCGCTTTGACCGTCTGGAGCCTGATGACCGCTGTCACGGGCTTTGCGCAGAATTACGCGCAGCTTCTGCTTGCGCGGATCGGGGTGGGCGTGGGTGAGGCGGGCGGTAGTCCACCGGCCCATTCCATGATCTCGGACATTTTCGAGAAGAAGGATCGGGCTACCGCTCTGTCGATTTACTCCATCGGAATATATATCGGGATCTTGCTCGGCTTTGCATTGGGCGGCTGGATAGCCGAGGCTTTCGGCTGGCGGACCGCCTTTTTCGTTGTCGGTTTGCCCGGTGTTCTGGTTGCGCTTCTGCTGCGTCTGACGGTACGCGAGCCTGCGCGCGGCTGGTCGGAAAAGCGCGAACTCGACACGACCCCTGCGCCCCCGCTCATGGAAGTTCTCAAGTTTCTCTGGTCGCGCAAGACCTTTCGCAATATCGCCATTGCAGGCAGCCTGCAGGCAATGATCATTTATGGCGTCGGCAATTGGCTGCCGTCCTATTTCCTGCGCAATTTTGATATCGGCCTTGGTGCGCTCGGCACATGGATGGCTTTGACGGCCGGCATTGGCGGCGGCGCCGGTTCCTTCTTCGGTGGATGGATGGCGGACCGGCTGGCGCGCAAAGATACGCGCTGGTATGTATGGGGTCCCGCCGTTCTCCTGTTCGCGATTACCCCGGTGTTGCTGGTCATGATGACGACCAAAACGCTGATCGTCGCATTGCTGCTCACGGGGCTTTTCCACTTTCTGTCTGCATCCTATCTCGGTCCGGTGCTGGCCGTGTCACACGGGCTCGTCGGCTTGCGGATGCGTGCGCTGACCTCGGCAATCTTCTTCTTTTGCATCAATCTGATCGGGCTTGGCCTTGGACCTGTCATCGTTGGCTTCCTCAGTGACTGGTTTACTGCAAGGGGCATGGCCGATGCGCTGGCTTTCGGGATGCTGATCACGGGATGTACCGCGTCATTGTGGGGGACCGCCCATTATCTGATAGCGGCGCGGTCGACGCGTGCCGAACTTGATGCCAGCCCCGCCAACGTGCCTCTTGCGACCTGAGGCTAAGATGACTGTTGTTCGTTCTTTCCTGATAGGGGCGGCGCTCTTGGGGCCGCTCGCTCTGGCCGGTTGCCAAACGGTCAACGGGGAGCGCTCTGCCGTTGTCCAGACTGTAGCGGATACGCCGACCCGGGCGCGAGCGCAGGACGGTTCGTATATCTCCTGGCGCGAGCATCTGATTGATGGCGAGGGCATAAACGGAGGCGTTGCGATCCGCGGTGGCGACGGATTGGCGATGGCGGATATCGACCGTGACGGGTTTCCCGACATTGTCTCGGTGCATGAGGATTCGAACCATTTGCGGATTGCCTTCGGCACCGCCGATCCTGACCGTTGGGAGTTGGTAACCGTCGCAGAGGGTCCTTCGGTTGCTGCGATCGAAGATGTGGCCATTGGCGATCTGAACGGGGACGGATGGCCCGACCTCGTCGCTGCATGCGAGGAGGCGCACCTGCTTTTTCTGGCCAACCCGGGTGCCCGAGCGCGATCGGCCGAATGGCAGACAATGATTCCTGAAATCACTCAAGGACGCGGATCGTGGCTCCGGGTCTTTATCGAGGATATCACCGGCGACGGCCGCCCCGATATAGTGGCTGCCAACAAAGGCGCCAGCGACATCATAGACCCGTCGGCTCCGCGTGAGGACCGGACAACCTCGCTGTTTACGCTTACCGGCGATCCGCTGAGACAGGACGCCTGGCACGAGCAGGTGCTCTTTGCGAGAGACGTTCCCAATACAGCCATGCCCGTCGATATCGATGCCGATGGCGATTTCGATGTGCTGGCAGCGGCGCGGAGGCTGGAGGAAATGTATATTCTCGAAAATACCGGCGTCACGCCCGCCGGTATGGTGCAAATCTTTCCACGGCCGATCAAAATCGTACAGGGAAATGATCCCTCCCATTGCGATATCCGGTCCTCTGCATTTCAGTCCGCCTTTGCCGATCTCGATGGCGACGGGCGGCTCGATCTCATAGTCGGTGCGATGGAGCGCTGTGGGGACAAAAGAGCCCCGCATGGCCTGCCAGCACTGGGATGGCTCCGCCAGCCGGAGGATTTGAAACAGCCCTGGGTCTATTACCGTATCGGCGACATTCTCCCCGACATGGTCATCGGTATCACGCTTGCGGATTTCGATGGCGACGGTGATCTCGACGCCGTTATTGGCGGCTATTCCGGCCTCAACATTCTGGATGGCGGGTACAGCGGCGATGCGCGCGATTTCGACAGTCCGGCAGTCACCCCTTCGTCCACGGTAGGGCGCATCGCATGGTTCGAAAATTCCGGCGACCCCAGACGCGGCTGGCAACGCCATGACGTTTCTCGCCGCGCGCGGGGAATGTATGACGCTTTTATCGCGCAGGATATGGATGAAGACGGCGATATCGATCTGATTGCGACCCGCGGAAATAGTGGTGAATTTGATGGTGTTTTCTGGCTCGAACAAATCCGCAGCGCCGAGCCGCGCGCGGCATTTGTTCCCGCGCGCTCGTCCGAAAGCCAGCCGTTGCCCCTGCCACCCAAAAACTGGATCGAGAATTACCGGCACGAACAGACGTTGATAGCACCGAACAAAGCCCATTGATTTTTCCGATGAGCCTTGTCACGTTAACTTAGCTGGTGAAAATCTGGAGGCTGGGATAGCCTGTACTGATGCACTGGAATAGCCTGTACTGATGCAGAAGATATCGTTCGATCGTCACCGGTTTCCACCTGAACTGATTATCCATGCAGTGTGTCTTTATGCTAGATTTACCCTTAGCTATCGAGATGTCGAAGATCTCCTTGCTGAGCGGGGGCTGGACGTTTCTTATGAAACCGTACGGCGCTGGTTTCTGAAATTCGGCGCTCAGGTTTCAACGAACCTGCGAACTAATCGCCCGGCCCCAAGTGATCATTGGTATCTCGATGAGATGGTGCTTGTCATCTGCGGAAAACGTCATTGGCTATGGCGAGCGGTGGACAATGAAGGCACGGTTTTAGACTTTCTGGTTCAGTCCCGCAGGAATACCAAAGCCGCCAGAAAGCTGATGCGCAGCCTGCTTAAGAAGCAGGAAATAGTTCCTACACTTATCGTGACTGACAAGCTGCGATCTTATCACGCTGCATTTCGTGAAATGCGAATTACCGCTCAGCATGTCGACAACAAGCGTGCGAACAATCGGGGAGAAAATTCCCATCAGCCAGCGCGAAGACGAGAACGAAAGATGCAGCGTTTTAAATCCCCGGCTCCGCCCAACGCTTCCTCACCGTCCACGCCACTACCTACAATCACTTCAACCACCAACGTCATCTTGTTAACCGAAACCTGTTCAAAAAAAACTCAGAGCAGATGCTTTCGCCGACTGGAAAGTTGCGACAACCGCAGTATGAATCTTTGGACTCAATACAACATCGCGACCTCATCAACTTAACGTGACAATGCCCCCAGCGATCCAGGATTCATCGCATGTTTGGGATCGACCACAGACTTCATGCCTTTGATGATGCGTGCCAGACCCGGATTGTTCATCATCTCCTCGAACTGATAATATTTGCCGATTTGCAGATGTAGCCCCCCGAGGGAATCGAACAGGTCGCGCAACTCGTCGCGAAGTTGCAAGGCGACTTTGCGGCGTTGCTCATTGGCGGGAATAGATTTCCATTTTTCGGCGAATTCGGGTTCGATCAGAGACAGGCGGAAATCGCCCAGTTCGTCATGCCAATAAAAGCTCGGCTCAATTACGAACTCAGGGCCGGAAAAGCACGTCAGATAGCTGGTCTTGATCCCCCATTCATCCATAAGTGGCTTGCGCTCGGCCAGGAACGCCTCCGTTTTCTGGGCCGCTTCGATCGCGCGTGACAGCGGGAAATAGCCATGAACGGGTATCCAAATCTCGCCCTCTGAACCCAACAGGATCGTCCGCACGCCGCCAAATGGGGCATTGCGAAAGACGGTCGGGATTGAATTGACCATTTCGGTCCCGCCCTCCTCGACGCATATTTCGGCGGCAATATCGGTATGTTCGGCGGCAACCACTTCGGTGTGGGCATCGATCGTCATGTGCAGCGAATAGGGCACGTTTTTGAGGATTTTCTTGCCGCCCATCGCCACTTTTGCCGCACGCCCGAGATTCTTTAGACCGCCCTTGCGCGCGATCTTGCCGACGATCGACAGGCCCTCCTCGAACGTGATCCCCTGCTTTTCAAAGCCACCATTATAATAGGGATCGAAACCATAACATTCCGATGCAATGCCCAATCTGGCAATCCTGACCTGCGTCGCCAGCATGGCGTCGAGAGTTTCGAACTTATAAGACAAATATCCAGTATGTGGCGGGGTCGTCACTAGCCGCAATGCTGCCAATGCCTTGACGCCCATCGCTCCTGTGTCAGCTGTAAACAGGCCGGTCACATCGGGACCGAAATGCCGCCAAAACGGCTTACTGTTCTTGTGGGCCCAAGAGCCTGTGGTCACGACGGAGCCGTCCGACAAAACCACTTTCAGGCCGATAACGCTCTCGGCCGCAGTGCCGCCCGTTCCCGAACCATGGAACAGGCTGTTTTGAGACAGAGCGCCGCCAACCGTCGCATAGGCACCTGATAGCGGTCCCCAATAAGGTGTGCGAACGCCGTGAGGCGCCAGCGCTTCATAAAGGTCTTTCCAGGTGCAGCCTGCTTCGACGATGACGTACATGTCGTCGGTATTAATTTCGACGATCTTGTTCATCCGGCGCATATCGACAAGCATTGATCCACTGCGTTGGGGGGTATAGCCGCTGGTATAACTCATGCCACCACCGCGGGGAACAATGGCCATCTCGCGCGAAGATGCTAGGCTTATTGCTGCTGAAAGCTCATCTAGCGATCCGGGTTGAACCACAACTTCGGCAATTTCGCGAGGCCTCCAGCTTAAATCGGTCGAATAGAATTCACGACTCTTACTGTCACTTAGAACACGATCTGGTCCAACGATCTGGGCCAAGCCGTCGAGCATCGCAGTTTTTTCTATATCCGCTACGGCGCTTTTCTCCGTTGAGACAGATTCTTCCGCTGTGATGGTCCTCATACCATTCTCCTTTTTATGAGTCGAACATTTTGTATGCAATATTGTCTTCACAAACAAGTATAATATTTCTTGGCAAAAGCCCGAAGCATGTCTACAGCCGCGGTCATGAGCGAGACTGAAAAAGTATCTCTTCGAAAATGGGACGCCCAAGCCGACATTTCGGCCGAAAACAAAGTCGCTTCGCCTTCCAGCTCCTCCGGCTGGAATGAAGCCGTCGAGGATGGCACCAACTTATCCGATGGCGCCGCCCCGGTGGCTCGGAGCCCAGACGCTTCTGCCGCTGCGGACGGCAACGCATCTTTGGTTAGCCATGTTGTGGATTCTATAGTCGATGGCGTCATGGCGGGGCGTTTCGCGCCGGGTCAACGCTTGATCGCCGCAGATCTCGCGGATGAATATGCCGTCAGCCGCGCACCAGTGCGGGAGGCTCTTCATATGCTCGCCGGTGAGGGCGTTGTGGAACTGGTCGCCAATCGCGGGGCACGCATCCGTCGATTAAGTGTCGACGAACGGATCGACTTCCTTGAATTTACCGAAGCTATTTGTGTTCTTGGCGTAAGACTTGCCAGCGGAAAACTGCCCAACCCTGAATATCAAGCACAGCTTGATATTGCGTTCTGCACCATAGAAGAAGCCTGGACTCGTCGCCACGCCCGGGATTTTGTTGATTCATTGTACCGCTATCATATGGAGCTTAACAAGATTTCAGGAAATGGTTTCGTAGAGTTTTTCTATCGTCGTCCTTATATCCGTTTCTATACGACATTGCTGGCGGATATTGCCCCTGGCAATCACTGGGAACAGTATATCTATAACTATCGACTATTGCACGAAACAATATTGTTGGGGGACGCCAACTCTGCAGAGGTTTGCTTTTCCAGTCATATCCGATGGGTATTACGCAACATGCGACATCAGCAAGAAATAGAGTAAACTGGCGCTGCCAGCTTCAATAAAATCCTTCGACCATTTGTAATAGAGGCATTGTCACGTTAAGTTGATGAAGTCGCGATGTTGTATTGAGTCCAAAGATTCATACGGTGCTGTCAGTCTAACCCCAACTCGTCCCCGATTGGCGCACCAAACGCCAGATCGAGATTACGTCAGGCCGCGAGATTTTGCCACTCGGCCAGTGCAGCGGAGCGTTGTGTCTTGTAAGTTTGGCGGTCGACGATATGGCGTTCGGAGTTAAAGTGATTGTAAAAAGAGGCGTGGACTGAGACGAATTTCTGTAGCGTTTTCATTTGTCGAAAACGCAGCATTGCGCGCTCTCGTCGTTGGAACGGCAAATGACTATTCTCGGCTCGATTGTTGAGCCAGCGGCCCATATTGCGACGGTCAACATTGCCAAGATCGCGCATCGCAGCGGGATAGGATCTCAACCCGTCGGTTACGATAGTTTCCGCTTTCCCGTGGCGCTTCAACGCTCGTTTCATGAACGCCAGAGCTGCGGATTTATCACGTTTCTTCGTAACATAGCTCTCGAGAATCTCACCTTCGTGATCAACAGCACGCCACAGATAGTGCCGCTTGCCGTTGATGTTCACGAACACCTCATCAAGGTGGCACCGCCATTGGCGAAAGCCGCGCATCCGGCTTACCCGCTGCCGGCGAATATCAGCCGCAAATATCGGGCCGAGCCTGTTCCACCACAGACGCATGGTTTCGTGACAGATATCGATGCCGCGCTCGAACAGCAGGTCCTCGACGTTCCGCAAACTCAGCGGAAAACGAACGTACAGCATAACAACAAGACAGATCACTTCAGGAGACGAATTGAAGTAGCGGAATGAGTTATCGGACTTGCTCATCCAGGCCGTTTAGCAGCGCCTCGACTGATCAGCCACTTTGCTTTGACAGCACCTAGGCATTAATTATGCCATATCGCGGCAGGTACAGAGACGCTCGGAAATGGGAAAAATGTGTGGTGCCGCTTAGAGGATTCGAACCTCTGACCCCCGCATTACGAATGCGATGCTCTACCAACTGAGCTAAAGCGGCATCGATGAAATGGATAAGCGATGATCGCACGCATTTTCATTGATCGCGGGCCATTACCAGCAGAGCTTCGCCATGACAAGGCCGCTCGATTGATATTCGGCACGATTTTCACATGGCGATCGAGTCCCGTTTGCAGATTGCCCCGAAAGCACCTGCCCGAAATTTACGAGATATTTACCATGAGCGGTGCAAGACCGGTTGGGATAGATGCAATCGCGATGGGGCAGCATGGAAAACCTGAAGAATTACGGCGAAACTGACGAGCAGGATGAAGATTCGGCCCCTGAATATGCTGCCTTTCCGGATGATGATGGTGCGGTTGAAGCTCCCCCCAGTATCGGCCAGGACGAGCGCCGGATGCATGTCCGCGCCTATAATTTCTGGGCAGGGATGTTGGGCGAACGGCTTTTTCCGAGCGTTGAAGAACTGTCGCCCGAATCGGACCCTGATTTTGGGCCGAACAGCGTATTGCTTGATTTTACCAACGGCATCGAAAACCCGACCATTCAGTTTCTCGGTCAGGCGTTGCGCGAAGAGTGCGAAATCGACGTTGCGATCACTGCGGTTGCCGACGTTCCCGCGCGGTCGCTGCTTTCGCGAATCACCGACCATTATCTGCAGATTATTGCCAATCAGGCGCCGATTGGTTTTGAAGCAGAATTCATCAATCAACGCGGTTCCACCATCATGTATCGCGGGATCCTGCTGCCTTTCTCGACCGATGATGAGACCATTGATTTCATCTATGGTGTGATCAACTGGAAAGAAGTCGCCGCCGATGCCACGCATCTTGAAATTGAAGGCGAGATGTCCGCAGCGATGCTTTCCGCACCGGCGCGGATCGTCGCTGGGCCGGTTTGGGCAGACGGACCACATGCGGGCAATCTGGATAATCAGGATCTTCCTCCGCACCTGGAACTCACTTCAGAGCAAGCTATTGACCCTCACAGGGAGGTGCCGGTCGTTGATGACTTGGATGAGGACGCCAGTCTGGTCGACTGGTTGTCTATCGCGCGGGACAGCGCCGACAATGCCGCCCATTGCGAACAGCGCAGTCGTGCGGCTCTTTATGCCGCAATCGGCAGGGCCTATGATTTCTATCTGATGACGGAGCGCTATCCAGACCAATATAAACTGTTGCTCGAAGAGTCCGGCCTGACGGTGCAGAAACGGGCCCCAATGACGCCGATCGTCAAGCTGGTATTCGGCCCCCGCTACGACAAGACACGGTTGACCGAATATGCGGCCGCGCTCAAATATGCTGCCCGCCAAGGCATGGAAAAGGGAAGTTTTGCCGAATTTATCGAGCAGCATGACGGCGGGCTGAAAGCGATTGTTCATGCGGAGCGCGATGCTAGACGACCTTCTGGCCTGATATCAAAGGTTCGTTCTGTCGGTGAGAATCTGCTGACGAAATTGCGGGCCGCACCGTCGCAGGAATTGCGCGATATTGATCCCGGCGACTCCGAGTTTGTAGTGCTGGTTGCCCGCAAGGAAGCGAGCGGGGAATTGAGCATCGTCGGCCCCGTTTGCGGCAATGAAAAGCTGACGACCCAGGCGCTCAAGCACACGCAGTTCTGACGCTTCAGCAGCAGAGCTGTTGTGCCAATGTCATCGATGGTTTCCCATGTAACCAATATGACACTGTCGGTAACTTTCGCCAACATCCATCTGAAAAGAAACGGCTAGCTCTTGAGCGGGTGCTCCAATAGGCGCATAGAGTCCGGATACCGGCGGGTAGCTGACCCGTCTTGATCCACTTGGGGGATAAATGGCGACCGATAGCGCAAGCAAATCCACGCGTACCAGCGTAGACGTCGAGAGTTTGGAGCAAGCGCTGGTAGCAGCCTTTCGTGAAAGTGCGTTGCCCGGCGAAAATGTCGGTTTTGACGAAAGCGCCTGTGAAGAGGCTGCGCGTTTCACTCTGCGCTGTGCACAGGAACGCGACGGCAGCGAGGCCAGCGTATTGCTGGAAAGTGTCAGCGGCCAACCGAGTCAACGACATTTGCGTCTTGCCGTCGTCAATGACGACATGCCGTTTCTGGTCGATTCGGTGTGCGCGACGATTGCCGGGTTCGGCTTGACGGTCGAGCGGCTGATCCATCCTGTTGTCGCGGTAAGACGCGATTCCGAAGGTCGACTGGTCGAATTTGTCGAACAGGCAATCGGCGGCGAGAAGCGCGAATCCCTGATCTATATTGAACTGGAGCGGACCGATGCCCGTGTTCGAAGGGAGTTGGTCAACGCGCTGCGCGCAAACCTGAAGGATGTGGCTGCAGCGGTCAGCGATTGGCTGAAATTGCAGATCGTACTGGGCGACAACGCCGATGCGTTGCCGCCCGGAGAAGGCGCGACCCTGCTGCGCTGGTTCCTCGATCGCAACCTGACGCTTCTGGGCCATGAAATGGTCGACGCCAAAGGCGGTCGTACCCAGCAGCTCGGTCTCGCGCGCATGCGGTCGCAGCCGATTCTTTCTGAAGAAAGTCGGAGACGTGCGTTCGAATGGTTTGAAAATGGCGGCGAAGCACCACTTATTATCAAATCCAATCAGCTCTCGACCGTGCATCGCCATGTCCTGATGGATCTGATCATTGTGCCTGTCAGGAACAAATCCAGAATCGCGGCGCTCTCTATCATCTCCGGCATGTGGACCAGCGCAGCGCTTGCCGCTTCGCCCGAGAATATCCCGGTATTGCGTACACAGTTGACGCGCCTGTTTGACAAGTTCGGGTTCTCCGTTGCCGGTCATGCCGGCAAAAGTCTGACCCATGCGTTGACGTCGCTGCCGCATGATCTGCTGATTACGTTCGCGCAGGACGATCTGGAGAAGCTTGCGCTGATCTCGATGTCGCTGATTGATCGCCCGCGTCCGAAATTGCACAGCGTAATTTCGCCGCTCGCTCGCCACTTGTTTGCTTTCGTCTGGCTACCGCGCGAACAGCTCTCCACCGAGCGCCGGAAAAATGTTGAAAAAATGCTGACCTCCGCGACCGGAGCGAAAATATTGAGCTGGTCCAATACGCTCGAAGCGGGCGGCGTGTCGTCCTTGCGCTACACCCTCGATATGGGGGCTGATGGCAGAATTCCGGATCCCGACGTGCTTGATCAGGAGCTGGAAAACATGGTCCGGGGATGGAAACCGGAAGTGGAACGCAATCTTCGGGAGGCCGGCCAGGAAAACCGGGCTCCGGTTCTGGCGCAGCGTTATGCAGATTGTTTCCCTGCGGCCTATCAGACTACCTATGGGGCACTGGAAGCGGCCAAGGATATCCTGCGGTTGTTCAAGCTTGAGCGTGGTGGCCAGCGATCGACCCGGCTCTACCGGCTGGCGAGCGACGCCGACCATCTTTTGCGGTTGAAAATCTATCATCTCGGCGGAGCGCTACCCCTGTCGGATGCGGTCCCGTCGCTGGAAAATTTCGGTTTTACCGTCCTCGAATCCGTTCCAACCCCACTGGACGGCGGGCGTTTGGGTTATATTCATGACTTCCTTCTCGAATTGCGATCCGAGGAACGATGCCAAAAGCTGATCGCGCGGTCGGCAGAAATCGAAGCGGCCATCACCAGCGTACTGGACGGCGAGGCCGAAAATGATGCCTTCAACCAGCTCATCATCTCTGCGAGCATTGATGCACGCTCGACCGTATGGATGCGCGCGTGGTTCCGTTATCTGAGACAGACGGGTCTGAGCTATGGTCTCGCGACTGTTGTTGAAGCTCTGGCCGAGGCACCCGACGTCACGGCAGCGATGATCCGGCTGTTCCGCAGCCTGCATGATCCCGACTTCAGCGGCGATCGTTCAAGCGAGGCAATGGCGGCAACGCAGGATATAGAAGCGGCTCTGGTCGCGGTGCATGCGATTGATGATGATCGCATCTTGCGTCTGTTCCGCGCCGTCATCCAGTCCATATTGCGGACCAACGCTTTCGCTTATCAGGTTGGAGAAGCATTGGCCTTCAAGATCGAAAGCGCCAAAATTCCGGAACTGCCCGCCCCGCTGCCGTGGCGGGAAATCTTCGTTTACAGTCCTCGCGTTGAAGGTATCCACTTGCGGGCCGGTCCGGTGGCTCGTGGCGGTTTGCGCTGGTCCGATCGCCGGGATGATTTCCGCACCGAGATATTGGGCTTGATGAAAGCCCAGCGAGTCAAAAATGCCGTCATCGTTCCGACCGGGGCAAAAGGCGGCTTTTTTGCCAAGCAATTGCCGTCGGGCGAGGACCGCGATGCGTTTCTGGCGGAAGGTGTCGAAGCCTATAAGATCTTTATCTCCGCGCTTCTGTCGGTGACCGACAATATCGTCGACGGCAATATCGTCCCACCCGTCAATGTTCAGCGTCTTGACGACGATGATCCCTATTTTGTGGTGGCGGCTGACAAGGGCACAGCAAGCTTTTCCGACATCGCTAACCAGATCGCGATTGATCGCGGCTTCTGGCTCGGCGATGCGTTCGCCAGTGGCGGTAGCAACGGCTATGATCACAAGGCGATGGGGATTACGGCCCGCGGCGCCTGGGTATCGGTCCAGCGTCATTTCGCCGAGTCCGGTATCGATGTGCAGACGGCACCGGTTCGGGTGGTCGGCGTGGGCGACATGTCAGGGGACGTGTTTGGCAACGGCATGTTGCTGTCGAAGAGCCTGAAAATTGTCGCCGCTTTCGATCATCGCCATATTTTCATCGACCCTGATCCGGACTCAGCGAAAAGCTGGACTGAGCGCAAAAGGCTGTTCGATTTGCCGCGCTCCAGTTGGGATGATTATGACAAGAAATTGATCTCGAAGGGTGGCGGCGTATTCTCGCGCAGTTCGAAAACAATCCAGATTTCGAAAGAGATTGCCGCTCTGCTTGACCTGCCGAAGGATGAAGACACGACGCCGGCGAAGCTGATGACCGCAATACTGGCATGCAATGCCGATCTGTTGTGGTTTGGCGGAATCGGGACCTACGTAAAGGCCGCGTCCGAAAATCATATTGAGGTTGGCGATCCGGCGAATGACAAGATTCGGGTCAATGCAGAACAACTGCGCGTGAAGGTTGTCGGCGAAGGGGCCAATCTGGGCATTACCCAGGCGGCGCGGATTGCGTTTGCGGCGAAGGGGGGACGGATCAATACCGACTTCATCGACAATAGCGCCGGTGTCGATTGCTCAGACAATGAGGTCAACATCAAGATCGCGCTCAATGCGGAACTGGCCAGCGGCAATTTAACCTCGGACGCGAGAAATATTCTGCTGGAATCCATGACCGACGAGGTCGGCGAACTGGTTCTGGAAGACAACCGGCTACAAGCTCTGGGGCTTTCCATCGCCGAAATGGGTGGCTCCAAATCGCTGCCCTCTTATGTCCGGTTGATTGAACAATTTGAAGATCAGGGTCAATTGAACCGCGCAGTCGAGGGTCTGGCCAATAATGAAGACCTGATCCGTCGTGGTCAGGAAAACCGGGGACTATATCGTCCGGAACTGGCGGTCCTTATCTCTACCGCCAAGCTGGTCCTGCAGGACGCTATAGAGAATAGTGACTTGGGGGATGACCCGGGATTGAACAGCGACCTGCTCGCTGCCTTTCCGACCGCGATGCAGAAAGACCACGAAGGGGCGATTCTGAACCATCAGTTGCGGCGCGAAATCATCGCGACGAAACTGGCCAACCGGATGATCAACAGACTGGGTCTGATCGACCCGTTTGAACTGGCTGAGGAAGAAGGCTGTACCTTGGGTGAGGTTGCCCGCGCGTTCGTCATGGCTGAGCGCCTGTTCGACGCAGACCGCATGTGGCGTGAACTGGAAGTGGCAGAGATTTCCGAAGATATCCGGATTCTGCTGTTTGACCGTTTGGCTTATGTGCTTCGCTCGCACATGGCGGACCTGATGCGGATAGGTGTTTCCGATGACGGGATTGGCGAAACGGTCGAAATGCTGGCACCGGCAGTGACGTTGCTGAACGAGAATGTCGAGAGCCTGATCACCCCAGAAGGGCGATTGCAGGCGGCAAAGCAGACGAAAGACCTGATCGAGGCAGGGGCGACGGCCGATCTTGCGGACAAGATTGCCCATATCTACATGAATGACGGTGCGGCCGGGATCGCCTTTCTGGCCCACAGCCGGGAAATTGATGCACTCGATGTCGCGAAGGCTTTCACCACTCTGGGCAGTCAGTTGGGCCTGGACTGGGCGCAAATGACCGCAACGCGGATCAACCCGTCAGATCCTTGGGACCGTTTGCTGGTCGCAGGCCTGGCGCGCGATTTTCAGCAGATGCGTCTGGATTTTCTGCGCCGGACGCGCGGCAAGGATATGCAGCAGTTTGTCGAGAACTGGGCAGAGCGTAATATCGATCGCGTGGCGCAGTTCCGGAAGATCATGGACCGGGCGCAACAGACACCCAAGCCGTCGATCGCGATGTTGGCGCAAATTGCCGGCCAGGCGCGGCTATTGTTGTCGCGCTAGATCCAGTAACCGATCAGATGGAGCACCAGGCCGACCAGGCCGCCAACCAAAGTTCCGTTTACGCGAATGAACTGCAGGTCGCGGCCCACGGCGTTTTCCACGCGATCAGTGATCGTCTTGGTGTCCCAGGTGCGGATCGTCTCTGACACCAGTTTGACGATATTGTCGCCATAGCTGTTGACGACGCCGATGACGGCCCGACGACCGAACCGGTTGATCTGTCGATTGAGCTGCTCGTCCTGCTGCAGACTGACTCCAAGCTGGATCATCGCGTCACCAAACTGCCCGGCCAGTGCAGCATCGGGGTCACGCGCCGCGCGTAGGAGCGCTTCGCGGCCCTGTTCCCATATACCATCCAGCCATGAAGCGATGGCCGGATTCTCGATCATCTCGAGCTTCCATTCGTTGACCTTCTGTCGCAAATCCGGGTCGTGGCGCAGTTCGGACGCAAGTTTTTCGAGATTCTCTTCTGTCTTGGCGCGCACGGGATGGTGCGGATCAGCCGCCATGTCGGCGAGCAGTTTATACAAGCCATCGAGGACCTCGTTGGCCACCCGGTCGTCAAGGCCGGTCCAGCGCATCACTGCGTTGGCCCGGTCAGTCACGATGTTGCGAATGACCGTTTCATTGGTATCCAGCGTACGATAGGCCCAGCGTATGGCAGAATCGATAAGCGGCCCGTGGCGATTTTCGGCCATCACCGCCTCCAGGATTTGTCCCATTGGCGTGGCGATATCGAGGCCGACCGCCTGTTTTTTCACTGCACCCTTGAACATGGTGCCAAGGCGGTCCTTGTCCAGAGATGCAATAGCATCGCCCAAAAGACGCGAAGCACCGAATTTCAGCCGTCCCTCACCGCCGCTCGGCGATTGAAGGAAGCGTCCGATGCCACTGGCGAGATCGACGTGTCGCATCCGCTGGGCCACCAGCCGAGAAATCAGAAAATTGTCCTTGAGAAAATTGGCAAGCGTATCGCCAATGCGGTCCTTGTTCCGAGGGATAATCGCGGTGTGCGGTATCGGCAGACCCATCGGGTGGCGGAACAGGGCGGTCACGGCAAACCAGTCGGCAAGACCACCGACCATTGCAGCTTCTGCAAAGGCGCGGACAAATCCAATCGCGGGGTGCACAGCTTCATGGCTTTTCGACACGAAATAGATGATCGCCATGATCACCAGCATGCCGGTGGCGATGATTTTCATATCGCGACCGGCATTATTAGCACTGACCCCGGCGCTTCCGCCGATGCCGCTACCTGTCTTTGACGATACTGGCTTCACTCGGCCGGCTGGGCTTCTGCGTCGGGTCGATCATGCCGATCGTCACCGGCCTTGTAGGTGAGCAGCCGGTTGCGCAGCCATGGTCCGGAACGGCGCTCAAATCCGTCGGCAAGACTGAAGCCTGCGGGGACAATGACCAAGGTCAGGAGCGTTGAGACGATCAAACCGCCAATCACCACGACTCCCATGGGTGCGCGCCACGCCCCGTCACCGGACAAGGACAGCGCGGTCGGCACCATACCTGCGGTCATCGCGACCGTCGTCATCACGATCGGCTGGGCGCGCTTGTGACCGGCATCCATGATCGCTTCAAACTTCGGTACGCCCTTTTTCATTTCCTCGATTGCAAAGTCGATCAGCAGAATCGAGTTCTTACTGACAATGCCGAGGAGCATGAGCACCCCGATCAGGACCGGCATGGATAGGGATTGGCCCCATAGCCAGACCAGGAATATGCCGCCAAGCGGTGCCAGGGCCAAAGATCCCATGTTGACCAGAGGGGACATCACACGTTTGTAAAGCAGGACCAAGGTCGCAAACACGAGCAGAATTCCGGCGATCAGGGCAATGACGAAGTTGACCGCCAGTTCCTGTTGCCATTCATCTTCACCGAATGCTTCATTGGACACACCGGTCGGCAAATCTTTCATGATCGGCAGAGCGTAGATTTTTTCCATCGCTTCGCCCTTGATGACATCGGGAGCCAGATCCGCGCCGACGAATGTCCGGCGGTTCTGGTTGTAGCGCTGAATCGAGGTCGGGCCGGAGCCAAAGCTCACTGATGCCACCCGTCGGAGCGGCACGGTGCCACCGCTGGCGATCGGGATGGGCAGGTTCTCAATCGTCGTGAGATCGTTCCGCGATTCGAGCGGCAACATCACGCGGATCGGAATCTGTCGGTCGGAGAGTGAGAATTTCGCAGCGTTTTGATCGATCTCGCCAAGCGTCGCGATCCGGATCGTCTGACTCAGCGCTGCCGTTGTCACACCCAATTGAGATGCCAGATTGGTATAAGGCGTGATGATGATCTCGGGGCGGCTCAAGTCCGCAGCGATGCGCGGTGCCCGGATCAAATTAATGTCTTTCATCTGCTCGACCAGCGTGGCTGCAGTGGTTTCGAGCAAGTCGGGATCAGAGCCGGTCAGCATGATCGAGATATCGCGCCCTGTTCCGCCACCGCCACTTTGAGACTGGAAAGAAATCCGAGCATCGGGGATATTTTGCAGTTCGGGCAACAAGCTACGTTCGAATTCGATCGATGTTTTTTCGCGATCTTTTTTGAGAGACACGAAAACCGTTGCATTCGTTTCGCGGACGCGGGTCAGAGCGCGTTCAACCTCCGGCTGCGCATACATGAGGTCCGACACGCGATCTGCGATTTTCTCGGTTTGCTCCAGCGTTGTGCCTGGCACAACCTCGATCTGGATCCGACTGTTGTCCTCGTTGATCGTTGGCTGAAACTGCGCCGGCGTTATCGCGAACAATATGACAGTCAGGCCGAAAGCGACCAGGCCAACGCCCATCATCCATATACGGTGGTCGTAACCCCGGGCCCGGAAGCGGCCCGAACGGTAAGCATACCAGTGTGCAAAGCGGCCATCCACCAAACCGACTATCCGTTTTATCACCTCGGCGAGCAATCGCGCAGCGACAGTACCTACAATGATACCCGATATCAGGCTCAAAATTGCCCGCAGAAATTCACTGGGAATTAGCGTGACGAGCAAGCCGTTGATCGCGAACCCTGATATCCATCCGGACACCGCGAATGCGGCAAAAATCAATGCGAACAGCACGAAACCAACCAGATATTGCCACCAGGCGGCCTTTGCGGGAACAAGTGTCTCCCGGATCCGGTCCGCCTGCGAGCGGTCCAAGACCCATTGCAATATCTGCATATAGCGATCCATCCACGCGCCTTCGCCATGGTCCGCATGGCCTTTCGCTTTCAGGAAATAGGCGGCGATCATCGGGGTTATCATTCGCGCGACAGCCAGACTCATCAAGACCGAAACAACGACCGTAATACCGAAGTTCTTGAAAAACTGGCCGGAAATGCCGGGCATCAGGCCTACGGGCAAGAAAACGGCGACGATACAGAAAGACGTAGCGACAACCGCGAGGCCGATTTCATCCGCAGCGTCAATGGATGCCTGATAGGCGGTCTTGCCCATGCGCATA
Source organism: Parasphingorhabdus sp. (assembly GCF_048269865.1). GTDB lineage: Bacteria > Pseudomonadota > Alphaproteobacteria > Sphingomonadales > Sphingomonadaceae > Parasphingorhabdus. The sequence goes on from NZ_JBLWUA010000011.1 coordinate 75,392, forward strand.
TGGCGCACGATATTCTCGATCTCGACGATGGCGTCATCGACAAGGACGCCGGCCACCAGACCCAGCGCGAGCAGTGAAAGGAAGTTGAGATTGAATCCGAGCAGATCCATGAACCAGAAGGTCGGGATGGCCGAAAGCGGGATAGCGATCGCTGATATGACTGTAGCGCGCCAGTCGCGGAGAAAGATGAAAACCACGACCACCGCCAATATGGCACCCTCTATCATGGCTGCCATCGAGCTTTTATATTGTGACCGGGTATATTCGACGCTGGTGCCGAGAGGAATGAATTCGACGCCGGGATTCTCGGCTTCGATCTTGTCCATGATTTCCCGCGCTTCATCATAGACAGTAACGTCGGAAGCGCCGCGTGCGCGTGTCATCGAGAAATTGACGACCTCAACGCCTTTGACTTTGGAAATGGAACTGCGCTCGCCAAAGGAATCGCTGACATCGGCGACATCGGCGAGTTTTACGGTTTCGCCATTGCGCAAGGAGATTTGCGTTTGGGATAACTCGTACGCATCGCCAGCATTGCCCAGCACGCGGACCGACTGCCGGGTGCCGCCCACTTCTGCGCGCCCGCCAGCGGCGTTGATGTTGACCTGGCGCAGCGTGTTATTGATCTGGTTGGCGGTCACGCCCAGCGCCTGCATTCGGTCGGGCTTCAGGATCACGCGGATCTCGCGGTCCACACCGCCAAAGCGATCCACTTCCGCCATGCCGTTCACGGTCAGCAATCGTTTGGCCACCGTGTCATCGACAAACCAGCTGAGCTGTTCAACCGTCATGTCATCGGCCTTGACAGCAAAATAGCCGATCGGGCCGCCGACGGCGTCGACTTTGGATATCTGCGGTTCCAAAATACCTTCGGGCAACGACCCGCGGATCTGGTCGACCGAATTTTTGACTTCATTGACGCTGTCGTTCACGTCCTCGCCAATTTCAAACTCGACAAATGTCCGGCTGTTGCCTTCGCTTGCCGTCGAGCTGATATTTTTGACGCCGCTGATCGAGCGTACCGCTGCCTCGACTCGCTGGGTGATTTGATTTTCAATTTCGGTCGGTGCGGCGCCCGGCTGCGAGATGTTGACGGAAACGGCCGGAAACTCGACATCCGGGTTATTCACCACATCCATCCGGTTAAAGCTCAGCAGGCCGGCAAACAACAGGCCAGCAAACAGTACCAGCGGCACAACCGGGTTGCGCGTGCTCCAGGCGGAAATATTACGTAGGTTCATGGATCAGGCCCCAAATTTCCGCACGAATCAAGCGCCGCTGGCTTTTTTCTGGACTTCCGGTCGAACGGTTTCGCCAGGATTAAGGAAGCCACCAGCGCGGAGCACGACCTTTTCCGTTCCGGTCAGCCCGGAAGTGATCGAAAGTCCGGCACTGGACACGGATCCTATGACCACATCGCGGCGGACCGCCTTGTTGTCTGGACCGACAATATACACATAACTTCCCTTGCTATCGTTCAGAACCGCCGATTCTGGCAAGACTGAAGCCTCTGATGTCCCGCTCTCAATGCGCGCGTTGGCGAAGCCGCCCGGGCGCAAGGCGCTGTCATAGCCAAGCGCAATGCGGGTGATACCCTGGCGCGTTTGTGGATCAATGACGGGAGAAACCTGCCAAATTCGTCCGGTCAAAGTCTTGTCAGCGCCAACCGGCGTGACTTCAGTAACGGTTCCTACCGTGACATTGGCGAGATCGGCTTCACCCAGCTGGGCGCGCAACTCCATTTCGCCGTTCTGGGCCAACCGGAATAACGTGCCGCTGCCCTGGGTCACAGTTTGTCCTGGCTCGACGTTGCGTTCCAGCACAAAGCCGGCTTTTGGCGCTACGATGTTCAAGCGGCTGTTGCGGGCGCGGGTCTCGCTAAATTGCGCCTGTGCAACCCGCAGACGGGCCGCTGCAGCATCGCGTGTTGCGGTCAGCCGGTCGACATCTGCCTTGGAAATAAATCCGCGGTCAACCAGTTGCATGGCACGATCCAGATTGGATTGCGCCAGATTAAGATCTGCACGAGAAACGCCGATAGAGGCTTCAAGCCCCGCTGCTTGCTGAGACTGCACCGAACGGTCGATGCTGGCCATGACCTGCCCTTGTTTGACCCAGTCGCCGGCATCAACATAGACATTGGTCACCCGGCCACCTTCACCGACGACACTGACTGCAATTTCCCGTCGCGCGGCAAGCGTCCCGGTCGCGTTGATCGTTCGTGTAATTTGCTGCTTGCCCGGAGCCATTACTGTGACGGTCGGAGCCTGACTGGCTGCATCCTCGTCGCCAGCGCCAGCGTTACCGGTAAAATAATGGTAGCCGATATAGGCCAATAGCAGCGCCACTGCGACAGCCGCAGCTATAATCAGCCGCCGCCGGTTTGTGCTGCGTGCTTCTGCATCGTCTAAAATGGCAACATCTTCGCTGGGGATGGTCGATTCATAGTTCATTTATTTACTCTTCAGTCGGACTCTGTATCGCATTTTTGCGCCGCTTCACACAAAAGAATCGCGGCTTTTCTGGCCGGCGGAGGTTTTGCGTTAACTGTGTTACATCAATATGGCACCGGCGGCAAGCTGGAACAGGATCAGGCGATTTATTCAAGTCCGGGTTCGATCAACGGTCAACAGGATCATACGAAAGGGCCGATTCGCGAACGAACCGGCCCTGAATGATGAGTAATTTAGTAAGTTTCTGCAGAAAAGCGAGTATTAACGCACGCGTCCCCGCTGAATCAGGTTCAGGATCAAAAGCAAAACGACCGCGCCAACAAATGCCGTGAACAAGCCGATGATCGAAAATTCCTGAATACTGCCGCCGAAGCCAAAATAGCCACCAACGAAATTGCCGATTACCGACCCGATGATGCCGACAACGATGTTCAAGAACACTCCCATGGACGCATCACGTCCCATCACCATGCTGGCCAACCAGCCTGCAACACCGCCAACGATCAATGCAATAATCCAACCCATATAGTCCTCCTGTTTGTACTGCGTTTAGGTTTTACCCGTGTACGCGAATATAGTTGCATTCGTATATCGGATTTTTTGCAGCCGCTTGACAGAATCAAAAGGGCCGCCGAGGCATTTCCCTCGGCGACCCTTTTGATATCTGACGTCGGATATTGTTGCTCAGTATTTCTGCTGACGCTCGTACAAATCACGATAATGCTGGATCCGCGTGACGCGCAGGCCCGGCATGCCTGACCGATCCACAGCGCGCTGCCAGGAAGCAAATTCTTCCAGTGACAGATCGTATCGGTCGCAGACCTCATCAACGGACAGCAAGCCACCGTTGACTGCGGCGACAACTTCTGCCTTGCGACGTACCACCCAGCGCGTTGTGCCAGGCTTCGGCAAATCATCGATGGTGAGCGGTTCACCAAGGGGGCCGACAACTTGCGCTGGTTTTATTTTTTGATTTTCAATCATACTACCCTCAATTTGCCTTTCGGCATTTTACGCCGTTTACCGTTACGTCTAGACTTCGTAGCGGCAGAGATTTTCGATTACCTGAACCGCCAAGGTAAACGTCGTCTTCATACATTCAACTATTGTCCATTTTGTCGATTTCCCGCAGCGCCAGACCCGGCCGGAAGCAACCAGATTTAAACAAAAGTTGATCCGTGTGGCCTGAACTTTCTTTGCTTAACCTGCCTGCAAAAAAAGCCATGCGGTCGTCCATTGACGAACGAACGGCGGCTTTGCTGGCTCCCTTACCTCGGGTGGCAATGTCAAAGTCCCGAGCGGACTGACTGGATACCTGCCGGGCAATGGCGCCTTTGAGCAATGCTCGATGGTCCTCGGCGGGATTGGGGCCATCTGCACCTTCTTCTCCCGCTACCCATTTGCGGTTCTGGTGTGGAAAGTTCATATCCATAGCCGCTGGTCTAGCAGCGAAGATATAAACTAATGTAAAAGGGATCTTCACTTCGCCTTAGGACAGGTTAAGCAATCCTTCCTTGCATTCGACCAATTCGTGCCAAATTGGATCATATCAGGATCGGCATAAGCAAATGTTCGCTGCGCTGGCGCTGGCGACAGGATTTCTCTAAGGACGGCGATTGATATGACGGATCGAATTCACGGAAACTTTCAACTGGGCGATGACCTGACCGGCAAGCGGATCGTTGTGGCGATGTCAGGTGGTGTCGACTCCAGCGTTGTCGCCGCTCTGGCTGCGCGTACCGGTGCCGAAACCATTGGCATTACTCTACAGCTTTATGACCATGGTGAAGCGGTGGGACGAGTCGGAAGCTGTTGTGCCGGCCAGGACATTCGTGACGCGCGCGCCGTCGCCGATCGGCTCGGTATCGCGCATTATGTTTTTGATCATGCCAGCCGGTTCAAGGATTCGGTCATGGATGTCTTTGCCGATGAATATATGGCAGGCCGGACACCAATTCCCTGCGTACAGTGCAATATGGGTGTGAAATTTACTGACCTGCTCCAACTGTCGCGGGAACTGGGGGCGGATTGTCTGGCGACGGGCCATTATGTCCGGCGCGTTGCGACGCCCGAAGGCGCTCAATTGCATCGGGCGCTGGATCCCGCTCGCGACCAAAGCTATTTTCTCTTCGCAACTACTCAGGATCAGCTGGACTATCTGCGATTTCCACTGGGTGACATGCCGAAGACGCAGGTGCGCGAAATCGCTGAAGACATGGGGCTGGCGGTGGCTTTCAAGCCGGACAGTCAGGATATCTGTTTTGTTCCCAATGGCGATTATGCCAGCGTTGTCCGCAAGCTGCGACCGGATGCCGACGATGACGGCGAGATTGTCCATATCGATGGCACAATAATGGGCCGTCACAAAGGCCTGATCCACTATACGGTGGGGCAGCGTAAAGGCCTGGAAATTGGCGGTCAGGCTGAGCCGCTCTATGTGATCCGGCTGGAACCGGAAGCCAGGCGCGTGGTGGTTGGTCCAAAGCAGGCGCTCGCGGTTGCTTCAGCCTCGCTCCGCGATATCAACTGGATCGGCGGCGACTATGTTGGACCTGTCGACGTCAAGGTCCGTTCGATGGCCAAGCCGACGCTTGCCCGGCTCGAAGGGCAAGAACTGCAGTTTCACAATCCCGAATTTGGCGTTGCTCCAGGCCAGGCAGCCGTGTTTTACCATAAAGAGCGTGTCCTGGGCGGCGGCTGGATCAAGAGTACGGCCGCGGTTGAACAGCAGTGGTTAGCAGGCGCGGAAGTCTAGTTCACTCACGCTCCAGCTGTTCGTCCGTGAGCATTATACAGCCCCAGCCTTCCCTGAACTCAGCCGTCGCCGATTCGATCATGGGCACCGATGCAGTCACCCTTTTTTGTTCTCCGTCGACGTCCAGGCCGATTATTTCCATGCCCGGTTCAAAATCTTTCTCGCAATCCTTGATGTCCCGTCCACCAATATAGTGGCAGGAACAAGCGACCCTTGCACCATAGGCCGTTCCCACTTCCAGCTGTCCCTTGATGAAGGAATAATTATAGGCCAGCACAGCAATCAGGGCGATCAGAAAAAATGCTCCGACATAAAGAGCGATGCGCCATTTCTTCAGAGGTTCTCGCGATGTTTTTTTTACGGTTGCCATGGCGGCTTCTAATGGTGCAACGACACCGCATGCACAAGATTAAACTCGCCTTGTTATCGGTCCTGTCGATCGCTCTTTCCGGATGTGGCGCGAGCCAGGAACCAGCGCCTGAACCCCAGAAAAGTGCGGCTGAACTGGCCTATATATCCGACTCCAGCCCGGTTGCGAAAGCGCGGCTGGACAAAGCTATAGCGCCCCTTTTCAAAGATCCGGCCATGGCCGAAACCCGCGCTCTGCTGATCATGTACCGGGGAAAAATCATCGCTGAACGCTACGGCGAAGGCTATGATAAAGATACGCGATTCATCAGTTGGTCGATGGCCAAAAGCTTTACCGGTGCGCTGATCGGGTTTCTCGTCGCAGATGGTCGACTGGTACTCGATGATCCCGCTCCCGTCCCCGCATGGCAAAGGCCTGGCGATCCCCGTGGTCAGATTACCTTGCGGCATTTGCTGCATATGTCGTCGGGTTTGGATCATACGGAAGTTGCGGAGGAGGGCGGAAAGACGATCTTCGAGGCGGATACCAACCGGATGCTGTTTCTGGACGGGGCCCAGGATACGGCCGCTTATGCAGAGGCCCGCCCGATGGAGGCCACGGCAGGGGAGAAATTCGAGTATAGCACCGCCACCAGCAACGTTCTTTCCGACATAATCACCCGCACGTTGACCGACAGTTCTGATCCGCAAGTGCGGCGCGATGTGACTTTGCGTTTCATCCGGGGCCGACTGCTTGAGCCTTTGGGAATGGACAGCACCTATCCGGAATTTGATCCGAACGGGACGTTTCTGGGCGGCAGTTTCATTCACGCCACTGCCCGCGATTATGCGCGTTTTGGTGAATTTCTGAGGCACAATGGGGCCCGAAAGGGGGCCAAGCATCTGCCGGTCAACTGGGTTCAGTTCATGCGGACGTCATCGGAAAATGATCCAGCATATGGCGGCCATCTGTGGCTGAACAAAAAGCGTCCGGAAGGCCGGAATCAGGTGTTGTTCCCAGACGACGGGCCGGAAACGATCTTCGCCGCGCTCGGCCATCTGGGTCAGCAAATCGTGGTGTCGCCGGAACAGAAGCTGACCGTGGTACGACTGGGCAAGACGCAGGACGATGTGCTCGCACCGATGAGTGCCCAGATCGGTCGCATCATGGCGCTATTTCCCGTAGAGGGCTAGTTGCCGGAAGGCTCCGCCAGAGAGAAAGTGCCGTTTACTACCGTCACACAATTTCCGCCCAGCCAGGCGCGATCGCCGTCCAGACGACAGCTGACATAGCCACCGCGCCGGCTGGCCTGATAGGCTGTAAAGCTGGCGCGCCCCAATTGGCCGGTCCAATAAGGCGTCAGCACGGCATGGGCTGAACCGGTAACGCTATCCTCGTCCACGCCGCCGCCGGGAACGAAAACCCGACTCAGCACGTCTGTATCTTTCCCGGGCGCGGTGCAGATAAATTGTGCATTACCGAGCGCAGCGAGCCCTTTCAGATCGGGCTTGAGAGCCAGAACTTCGTCAGCCTGTTCGTAACGCAAGAGATGGTAGCGTCCTTCGTGAAATTGGGTGTCAACCGGGCTGCCGCCAAGAAGGGCGATGATTTCCGGCATCGCCTTCGGTGCCGGAGGATAGGCCGGGAGACCAAGGGTATAGCCATTCCCGTCGCGCTTCACCGTCAAGATGCCGGCCTTGCGCGTGCGGAACGTGACCTGTTGCCGGCCAGGGTCTTGCGACAATATGATGTGGCCGCTCGCCAGTGTGGCATGACCGCAAAGATCGATCTCCACCGCTGGAGTGAACCAGCGCAATTCGTAATCCGCTTCCCCGGTTGCATCGGGAAGATAAAAGGCGGTTTCGGCAAAGTTATTTTCCTCGCCGATGGCCTGCAGCACATCGTCGTCCAGCCAGCTCTCGAGCGGCATGACTGCTGCCTGATTGCCGGTGAAGGGGCGATCGGCAAAGGCATCGACATGATAATATGGCAGCTCTGTCATGGGTATAGCAGTCCGTCGGTCCAGCCTTCGCCATCGCGGACAAAGGCCCGCCGCTCGTGCAGCCGGTGCGCGCGGTCCTGCCAGAATTCAAACCGGTCCGGCACCAGACAATAGCCGGACCAGTGCGGCGGGCGCGGGACATCGCTGCCCGCGAAGCGCTCGGATACTTCCTGAAACCGGGTCTCGAAGGTTTCGCGGCTGTCCAATGGACGCGACTGGTCAGAGGCCCATGCGCCCAGCTGCGAATCCCGGCTGCGCGTCGCGAAATAGGCATCGGCCACGCTGTCGGCAACCGTTGAGAGGGAGCCTTCAATCCGGATCTGGCGGCGCAGGCTTTTCCAGTGAAACAAGATCGCGGCCTGCGGGTTTTCGGCTATATCACCAGCCTTGCGGCTTTGTTGGTTGGTGTAGAAAACAAAACCGTCGGGGCCATGGCCCTTTAACAATACCATCCGCGCAGAAGGCTGCCCGCTGGCATCGGCCGTGGCAATCGTCATGGCGTTGCTGTCATTGATTTCGGTTTCGCGCGCTTGAGTGAACCACTCGTCGAACAGGGAAAAAGGATCAGTCATGAAGACGCCTTTACCATCGTCGATCAGACCGGCAAACAAACAAAATTTTGTTTCACGACAAAGCGCCGTTTTCTGCTAAAAGCGGCACGATAGAGAGGGCGTTATGAACTGGGACCTGATATTCACGGCCGCCAATAATTATGCGTTGCTGATGTGGTTGATTCTGGCGTTGGCGCCGCGCCGGGAACCGGTATTGACCGGATTATTCTATGGCGGGATCGGGCTTTTGGCTTGCGCTTATGGGGTAATCATCATCCCGCTGATGACCGGGTTGATTGGCGGCAGCAGCGGCCAGGCGCCGGATTTCACGACACTCGGCGGTGTCCAGCAACTGCTCGCCAGCCCGGGCGGCGCGACCGTCGGCTGGATTCACTATCTTGCCTTTGATTTGTTTGTTGGTCTCTGGGTGGCCCGCAACGCGGACAAATACGGCTTTGCGCGCTGGCTTCAGATACCTATCCTGCTGTTTGTCTTCATGTTGGGGCCATTGGGTCTGGTTCTCTATCTGCTGCTTCGCTTCACCCGGCACAACAAGGTTGCAGATGCCGTTGTACCTCAATAAAACACTGGAGTTGAAAATCAGCGGAAACTTCCAATCTCTGCACGATAAGGATTTGAAAAAGGCTAAATAATGATCGATCCCTATCAAGCATTGGGTGTTGCCAAGGGCGCAAGTGACAAGGAAATAAAGAGCGCCTATCGCAAGCTCGCCAAAGAACTGCATCCGGACAGGAACAAGGATAACCCCGGAGCGACGGAACGTTTTTCCGACGTAACCAAGGCTTATGACCTGTTGCTCGACAAGGAGAAGCGGGCGCAATTTGACCGTGGCGAGATTGATGGTGAAGGCAATCCGACCGGTCCCTTCGGCTTTGGCGGTGGAGGCGGCAGCTATCATCGCGGTCCTGCAGGCCAGCAACCGGACTTCGGCAATGCCGGCGCGGATTTCGGCGATATTTTCGAAGGCCTGTTTGGCGGGGGCGGTGGCTCCCCCTTCGGCGGCCGTCAACGCACCGCTCCACCCCCCAAGGGGGCCAATGTCGCTTACCGGTTGAAGGTGGAGTTTACGGCCGCAGCGACGCTCCAGAAACAGCGGATCACGCTGGAAGATGGCAAGACCATCGACCTCAGCCTGCCCAAGGGTGTCGAAGAAGGCACGCAAATGCGTCTCAGCGGCAAGGGCCGGCCCGGCCCCGGCGGGAATGGCGACGCCATTGTCACGATCCACGTCAATTCGCATCCTTTCTACAAGCGTGACGGAGACAATATCACGCTGGAATTGCCGATCAGTCTGAAAGAAGCCGTGGAAGGAGCGAAGGTAAAGGTTCCGACCGTAGACGGTCCGGTCATGCTTTCGATTCCGGCCGGTTCGAATTCGGGCAAGACGCTGCGCCTGAAAAACAAGGGTTTCCATGGCAAGTCCGGGGTTCGCGGCAATCAGCTGGTCACGCTGATGATCGTTTTGCCGGAGAAGGATGAAAAGCTCGCAGAATTTGTCAAAGGCTGGAACCCGAAAGACAATCCCCGCGCCAGCATGGGTGTGTAGGCTTGGCTCGGACCAATCTGTCTGAACTTTCGCCCGAAGCCCGGCGGCAAGACAAGGGCGAGGCCGGGGTACCCTTAAACAGAGCCACAGAGGATCTGGCCGGTGAAGGTCTCAGCCGCCGGGCCATCATCGTTATCGAACGCACCGCTGTGGGCGTTTATCATGACGGTTTCACCTTTGCCGGAAATTTCGCCTACATGTCCCTGCTGGCGGTATTTTCCTTTTTCATTATCGCGGCTGCAATCGTCGGCGGTTTCGGTCAAACGGACGTCGGAACCGAGTTTGTCGAAGCATTTCTGGTGACTGTTCCGCCGTCCGTTGCAAGCGCGCTACACGACCCGATAAGAGATGCGATGACCGCGAGGACCGGGCCTTTGCTATGGCTCAGTGCGGGCATTGGATTGTGGACGACAACCAGTCTGATCGAGACTATCCGGGAGATTCTTCACCGGGCCTACGGGGTTGAGGCACAGCGTCCTTTCTGGGAATATCGGCTCACGTCAATCATGCTCATTCTCGTCTCGGTGTTTGTCGCGATGTTCGCGCTTAGCGCACAATTCGTACTGGCAGGCATCAGCGGGTTTCTGGGAAATTATTTTCAGGCGATTCAGGCCAGCGCGCTTTGGCTCTCCTTGTCCAATGCGGTGCCATTTTTTGTTCTGTTCGCAACGCTTTATCTGCTGTTCCGTCTGCTGACCCCCCGCCAATATCGGCCTCGCCAATATCCTAAATGGCCGGGTGCAGTGTTCATTAGCGGCTGGTGGCTGATGATCACCGGATTGTTGCCGGTATTTCTCAAATATGCAGCAAATTACCAGCTCACATATGGTAGTCTGGCAGGGGTTATCATAACCCTCATTTTTTTCTACCTCGTTGGCCTTGGAATGGTTATCGGGGCGGAAATAAATGCTGCTCTGGCCGAACGACCTTGGACAAAAGCGAATAGCGAATGATCCGCTGGAAAATCATTCAGATAGCGTTTATCAACAAGGAAAATTTGATTGCAGGAGGCTGCCGCGATGACTGAGTTAATGAATGGCAAGCGAGGCTTGATCATGGGGCTTGCTAATAACAAGTCGCTCGCTTGGGGTATTGCCCAGCAGCTCGCGGGTGCGGGTGCGGAGCTGGCCTTCTCCTACCAGGGCGAAGCACTCGCAAAACGCGTGAAACCGCTGGCTGCCGAGCTTGGCAGTGACTTTCTGATCGATTGTGATGTTTCCGATATGGCGGCACTGGATGCAGCCTTCGATCAAATCAAAGCGCGCTGGGACACGCTTGACTTTGTGGTTCATGCAATTGGCTTTTCGGACAAAAACGAGCTGCGGGGCAAATATGTCGATACCAGTCTCGATAATTTTCTGATGACGATGAATATTTCCGCTTATTCGCTTGTTGCCGTGGCCAAGCGGGCAGCAGAGATGATGCCCAATGGCGGTAGCATTGTCACCCTGAGCTATTATGGTGCCGAGAAGGTTATCCCGCATTATAACGTGATGGGCGTTGCCAAGGCTGCGCTTGAGACCAGCGTCAAATATCTGGCGAATGATCTTGGCCCCGACAATATTCGAGTGAACGCCATTTCGGCTGGCCCAATCAAGACACTGGCGGCCAGCGGTATCGGGGATTTCCGTTACATTCTGAAATGGAATGAATATAATTCCCCGCTTCGCCGCAACGTGACGATTGATGATGTGGGCGGCGCAGGTCTGTATTTCTGCAGCGACCTGTCTTCCGGAGTGACCGGAGAAACTCACCATGTTGATGGTGGCTACCATGTTGTCGGCATGAAACAGGAAGACGCGCCGGATATCGCGCTGGATTGATTATCACCTGTATTGGCCAAATGATCCATTCGGGAACCGGATAAAATTTATGAATGCGGAGAGTGAGTTTTGAGCTTCAACACATTTGGCCGCGTTTTTCGCTTTTCGACCTGGGGTGAGAGTCATGGGCCAGCTTTGGGGGCAGTGGTAGACGGCTGTCCGCCAGGACTGGCGCTGAGCGAAGCCGATATTCAGCCGTTTCTGGATGCCCGCCGACCTGGCCAATCCAAATATACGACCCAGCGGCAGGAACCGGATCAGGTCAAGATCCTGTCCGGCGTCTTTGAAGGCAAAACGACCGGCACACCCATTTCCCTGATGATCGAGAATGTCGATCAACGGTCCAAGGACTATAGCGAGGTCGCGAAAGCCTATCGTCCCGGCCATGCGGACTATGCTTACGACCAGAAATACGGATTTCGCGATTATCGCGGCGGTGGCCGATCGAGCGCGCGGGAAACAGCGGCCCGGGTTGCGGCAGGGGCCGTTGCAAGACTGTCAATCCCGGAAGTGTCCATCCGCGCATGGGTTGCCGAAATTGGCGGCGATGCGATAGATATGGCGAATTTTAACGCGGAGGAAATCGGCAACAACCCGTTCTTCTGTCCGGATGCGGAGGCAGCCAAGCGCTGGGAGGCGCTGGTCGATGGCGCCCGCAAACAGGGCAGCAGCCTGGGCGCGATCATTGCCTGCGAAGCAACGGGCGTCCCGGCGGGCTGGGGCGCGCCGGTTTATGCCAAGATGGACAGCGAGATTGCCGCGGCAATGATGACGATCAACGCCACAAAAGGGGTGGAAATCGGCGATGGATTTGCAGCCGCTCGCCTGCGGGGCGAAGAAAATGCCGATGCGATGCGGCCCGCAGACAATGGACCCGAATTTCTCGCCAACCACAGCGGCGGTACCGCTGGCGGCATATCCACCGGCCAGCCGATTTATTGCCGGATAGCATTCAAGCCGACCAGCTCTATTCTGACGCCGGTGGTGACGATTACCCCGGAGGGGGAGGCGACCGAAATATCGACAAAAGGACGCCACGACCCCTGTGTTGGCATCCGGGGCGTTCCAGTCGTGGAAGCGATGATGGCGCTGGTTCTGGCCGATCAGAAATTGCTGCACCGGGCCCAATGCGGATGATGCTTATGCTGGAAACCAATTTCCTTTCGACAGCTTCCTCCGCTGCAGCTAGCTTCAGCATCAGGAACCTTCAACATTTGCCGACCGAAAATTGTTCCGTGGCCAAGGCATTCGGCAATGTTTTGAAACCATCTAGCCCAACGCATTATCTGATTTTGAGGACAGACTCGATCCATGATTGATCTGATCCTCCATATCATCGACGAATATATTCAGGCGCACAAGGCGATCATTGGTCTCGTCATATTGGCCTTCCTGTTTGCCGGCTTCATCATGGAGCGTTTTCCGGCAGCGGTGGTAGCCGTGCTCGGAGCCTGTATGTTTCTGTTCCTCGGCATCATTGATTCCGATGGTCTGTTTTCAGTGTTTTCGAACACCGCTCCGATCACCATTGCTGCCATGTTCATTCTTTCAGGTGCGTTGCTGCGGACCGGCACCATCGACGCAATCGCCGGTTTTATCATCAAGCGCGCCAAGCACCGGCCAAAGCTGGCGGTTGCGGAAATGTTTCTCGGGGCCTTTGTCGCTTCCGCTTTCATGAACAACACCCCGGTGGTGATCGTACTGATCCCGATCATTCTTCGTCTCTCAAGGGCCACAGGATTTTCGTCAAAGAGGTTGCTGATACCGCTGAGTTTTATCTGCATCTTGGGCGGCACGACCACATTGATTGGAACGTCAACCAACCTGATCGTCGATTCGGTTGCCCGTGATCAGGGACTTGGCGGCTTCGGCATTTTTGAAATTACGCCTTATGGCCTGATAGCCGCCGTCGCGGGCACGGTCATGATGGTATTATTCAGCAGCTGGCTGCTGCCCGGCGGTCAGGTCAAGGGGCAATTTGACAGCAGCGATGAAAGCTATTTTCTTACCGAACTGACCGTTCGCAATCGCGCTTCCGTCATCGACAGGAAGCTTTCTGCAGTCCCGGAACTGCGCCGGGCGGGCTTGAAAGTGACGGCCGTCAAGCGACTGAGCAGCTATATTCGTCATGATCTCGACTTTCACGAACTGCGGGCGGGCGACCGGATCGTTGTGCAACTGGATCTGGCGGAGCTGATTTCACTGCGGAAATCCGAAGATTTCAAGGTTGGCATCGTTCACAAAGGCGATGTCGGTCCGCTCGGCGAGGAACTGGTCGAGGCGACGGTGGCTCCCAGTCACCCGAGCATCGGCAACCGGCTCTATGATATCCCCTTTCTGTCGCAGCTCAATGTGCGGATATTGGGGATGACCCGATTCCGGAATCTTCCCCGTTCAGACCTGACCAACGCGCGGATTCATGCGGCAGACCGGTTGCTGGTGACGGGCTCCAGTGAAGATATCAATCGCATGTACCAAAACCCCAATCTTTTCGGGGTAGGGCATACCAAGATTCGCGCTTTCCGCCGCGATCGGGCACCGATTGCAATCGGTGCCCTGGTGGCAGTTGTTGTGCTGGCTGCGCTCAACGTGATCCCGCTTGCCGTCGCTGCGATTCTTGCGGTGGGCGCAATTTTGCTGGCGCGCTGTATCGACGCCGAAGAAGCCTGGGGCTCTATTGACGGTAACGTTTTGGTCCTGATTTTCGGCATGCTGGCGGTTGGCCTGGGCCTGCAACAGGCGGGCAGCGTCGATCTGATTGTTTCCGAATTGACGCCGTTTCTGCGCGAAGTTCCTCCCTGGGGACTGGTCTTTGCGATCTACATCCTTTCAGTGATCATGACCGAAATTGTGACCAACAACGCTGTCGCCATCATTATTACACCGATAGCGATTGCGCTCGGCAATGATCTGGGAGTTGACCCAAGGCCTTTGGTGATTGCCGTGATGTTCGCTGCGTCGGCCAGTTTCGCGACGCCGATCGGCTATCAGACCAATACACTGGTCTATGCTGCCGGCAATTACCGTTTTACCGACTTTTTCAAGGCGGGCATTCCGCTGACCTTCGGGGTCGGACTGTCGACCTGTCTGGCGATCAGTTTCTGGATGTAACGCGCCGCTAAGGGCTTGCCGCGTGCTCTTGCTCAAGATAGGCAAGGGGCTGGGGTAATATCGGGGAACTTCATATGTTGGCATTCTGGTTCAAGATTCCGCTCTGGCAGCGGGTCATTGCCGCTTTGATCCTCGGTGTAGTCACTGGCTTGTTGTGGGGGCCAGAAGCAGAAACCATCAAATGGATCGGCGATTTCTTCATCAAGTCGATCAAGATGCTGGTCGTCCCCTTGATTTTCTTCTCGCTCGTTGCCGGCGTAGCCGCTTTGGGCGACCTCAAGAAGCTCGGCAGTGTTGGTGGCCGGGCGATGGTTCTATTCGTTATCACGGGCCAAATTGCCGCATGGCTGGGCCTCGCGCTTGGCACTTTTTTTCAGCCGGGCAACGGCGTTGATACCAGCGCTATCGAAATGGGCGCGACGCCAGAGCCTAGTCAGACGACCGCCGTCGATATGATCCTATCGATTGTTCCGGACAGCCCGGTGCAGGTCATGGCCGATGTAAGGGTGCTGCCGCTGATCGTCTTCGCGCTCCTTATCGGGATCGGCATTCTGATGGCCAAAGAAGACGGGAAACCGCTGGCGAAGATTTTCGATAGTGGTGCGGTGGTGATGCAGAAGGTCACGATGATTGTGATGGAACTGACGCCCTTTGGTGTATTCGCGCTGATGGCATGGGTGGCAGGGACGCTGGGCATCGATGCCTTGATATCTCTGGCCCAATTGGTCGGACTCAATTATCTCGGCTGCTTGCTGATTATCGGACTGGTCTATTCCGGGATGATCAAGTTCATTGCCAAGCTGCCTGTGATCGATTTCTTCCGCGGGATCGTTGATGCGATCGCGGTAAGCTATTCCACCGCTTCTTCCAACGCCACGCTTCCCGTTACCTTGCGCTGTGTGGAGCGCAATCTGGGGGTCAGCAATTCGGTCGCCAGCTTTGTCGTAGCGCTCGGTGCGACGATTAATATGAATGGCACAGCCATGTATCTGGGGCTCGCGACATTGTTCGGGGCACAGATATTTGGGGTCGATCTGACCTTTGGGGATTATGTGCTGATCTCAATCACGTCCACTCTGGGGGCGATCGGTGCGGCGGGCATTCCTGGTGCGGGCCTGATCATGATGGCCCTCGTTTTCGGCAGCGTTGGCGTGCCGCTGGAAACGATCGCATTTGTCGCCGGCGTCGACCGGATCATGGACATGATGCGGACCACCACCAATGTTTCCGGCGACGCTGCGGTCGCGGTAACGGTGGCCGCCATGACGGGCGAAATCGACAGCGCAGAAATGATCTCTGCGGACGATGTCTAGAAAGGGCTAGTAGGGCGGTGGGCGGTTGGCCCTCTGCATGTGAGCGGCTTCAGCCCACCAACGCAGATCATCGGCAAATTTGGGGAAATTGCGCTCCAGCCGTTCGCCATTTTCTCCGGTGGGTGCACCTGTTTCGTCAAAGGCCTTGTGCACGCCTGCCAGTGCCAGCGGTGTCGACGTGACGACCATTCCCATTTCTCCCAATATTGCCCGCCAGTGCATCATCGCACGCATGCCGGCGAAGGGTCCGGCCGAATAGCTGGCAATCGCAGCCGGCCGCCAGAACCACTCTTCGAGAAAATGGTCCGTGAGGTTCTTCAGTCCGGGCTGGACGCCCCAATTATACTCGCCAGCGACAAAGACAAAGGCATCGGCCGCTTTGATGATCGATGCGACTTTTTCCATCGATTCCGGCGCAGTGCCTTCTGAATATTCCTTGTACATGCGGTCCAGCATTGGCAGCCCGACTGCCTGCGCATCGATCAGATCGACTTGGTCTCCCTTGTCCCGGAAGGCTTTGACAAGATATCGGGCGTAGCTGATGCCTTTGCGGTCTTGCCGATAGGAACCGTATAAAACCGCAATATGCACTTCAATGCCTCCCTGTCGTCAATCGGCAAACGGATCAGTTACCAAAATCGTATCATCGCGTTCCGGCGAGGTCGATACCAAGGCCACCGGACATTGAATCAGTTCTTCCACACGCCGGATATATTTGATCGCCTGCGCTGGCAAATCCGCCCAACTGCGGGCGCCGGCGGTGGTCTGGTTCCAGCCTTCCAGAGTCTCGTAGATCGGCTTGACCGCTGCCTGGTCCTGATGATGAGGCGGCAGATAATCATAGGTTACGCCGTCGAGATCATATCCTACACAGATCTTCAACTCCGCAAAGCCGTCGAGCACGTCGAGCTTGGTCAGTGCAATCCCGGCAACGCCAGAAACGGCCAGCGCCTGCCGGACCAGCACCGCATCGAACCAGCCACAACGCCGCTGACGTCCGGTGACCGTGCCAAATTCATGGCCACGCTCGCCAAGTCGCTGGCCGATTTCATCTTCCAGTTCCGTTGGAAAGGGCCCCGATCCGACGCGGGTCGTATAGGCTTTGGTGATACCCAGTACATAGCCGGTGCCGGACGGACCAACGCCGGAGCCGCCAGCGGCGGTGCCGGAAATCGTGTTCGAACTGGTGACAAAAGGATAGGTCCCGTGATCCACATCAAGCAGCACACCCTGGGCACCCTCAAAAAGGATGCGCTTGCCATCCCGCCGCGCCTCATTGAGGCGTTTCCAAACCGGTTGGGCATATTGCAGAACGCTGTCGGCGATGTCCTTCAGATCATTGAGCAGCCGTTCGCGGTCAACCGGTGGCTCGCCGAAGCCTGCGCGGAGGGCGTCATGATGGGCGCATAGCCGGTCAAGTTGGGGCCCCAGATCATCCAGATGGGCCAGATCACAGACACGAATCGCACGGCGTCCGACCTTGTCTTCATAGGCTGGTCCAATGCCGCGCCGTGTGGTGCCGATCTTGCCCTTGCCGCTGGCATCTTCCCGCATGGCGTCAAGGTCCCGATGAATAGGCAGAATCAACGGGCAGGTTTCGGCAATGCCGAAGTTTTCGGTGTTGATGGCGACGCCCTGGCTTTCCAGCTTCTTGATTTCTTCGCGCAGATGCCATGGGTCAAGCACGACGCCATTGCCGATAATGGATAGCGCACCGCGTACGATTCCCGACGGCAGAAGCGAGAGCTTGTAGACTGCTCCATCTACTACCAGCGTATGACCGGCATTGTGGCCGCCCTGAAAGCGGACCACGACATCGGCGCGTTCGGACAGCCAGTCGACAATCTTGCCTTTGCCCTCATCGCCCCATTGCGCGCCGATTACCGTTACATTGGCCATATTCGAGTCTTCCTTACAAGGGTTCCGGCTGGTCGCCGTTCAAAATATGTGAACAGCCAAGCGTCTGTGGCTGATCAGATGCCGACAGCGCTGCCACCGTGCGCCAGCCTGCTTCACGGAGCTTGGCGGCGGCCGTTGGGTCATGGCCCAGCGGCAAAAAGACCTGAGCGCTGGTTTTCGCTCCAAAGCCCGCGTGGATCAGAGGATCAGGATAGAGCGAGAAGCCGACAGCCGCTTCAGATCCGCCGTCTGACCGGGCTATTTCATAGCTACCGCCACGGCCCAGGGCGCCTACAAAACTTTCTGCGTATAGCGTGAAGCCAAACCAGTTTTGATATTCAAAACCATGCCGCTCTGTCGGGTCGAGCGTCAGGTCCGCTTTCCCCTTAACGCTCTCTGCAATCTGGGCAATACCATCCAGCCGTGAACCGAGCTGCCCGTCGCGGTCAAACGCGCGCAGTTTCTTCATCGCTTCCTCGAACGGTCCAGTTGCTTCGATCAGCGGCAGATAGCCTTTTGCGCCAATCGTCACCAACCCGCCGGCATCTTTCATATCCAGTTCGCCACGCACATCTGCAATCTGCGAAGCATTCAAGGGCAATGGCCCCGCTGCCAGAATATCGATCAGGTCGGGCATGGTGATGTCGAGCGTGATACCGGTCACCCCGGCACGCTCAAGCGCTTCAATCGCGACCGAGACAATCTCGCTGGCGGCGACGACGCTGTCGGTACCAATCAGCTCGGCCCCGATTTGCAGACGACTGCGTTCCGGCTGCAGCTGCCCGGAGCGCAGTTTCAGGACCTGTCCGGAATAGCTCAGCCGCAGCGGGCGCGGTCGTTCCGCCAGGCTGGTCGCCGCAATACGCCCGATCTGCATGGTCATGTCGGGTCGCAGCGCCAGTGTGCGCTGGGATATCGGGTCAACCATCCGCATCAGGTCACTCCGCGATGCCCCGTGCATCCGTTCGGTAAGCCCGTCCTCATATTCGGCCAGTGGCGGTGTTACCCGGGCATAGCCGTGGCTGGCCAGTGTATCGAGGACATCACGTTCCAGCCGCGAGGCCGCCTCGGCATAAGGCGGCAGCGCGTCATGGAACCCTTCGGGCAAGAGATTGGATGGCTTTTGCATGGCCACGCTCCATAGCCCAAGCAGAGGCTCAGGCCATCTTTTTTCTTGGCTCGGTTGCTATCGGATCAAAACTTCAGCGCTTTGACCGTCTTCACACCTTCCAGCTGGCAAACCGACCACAAGACGGCCTCTTCGACCGGTGAATCGATCGACAGCAGCAGAACCGCCTCGCCGCCCGGTGCATCGCTGCGACGACCCAGGTGGAACGTCCCGATATTGACGCCTGCGGCGCCAAGCGTCGAACCCACGCTGCCGATAAAGCCAGGCTGATCGCGATTGACGACGTAGAGCATATCGCCCTCGAGATCCGCTTCAACCTTGATCCCGAACATTTCGACCAGTCGCGGACCGGAGGAACCGAACAGCGTTCCGGCCACCGATTTCTCGCCTTCGTCGGTCGTTACCGAAACCCGGACCAGCGTGTGATAATCGCCTTCCCGCTCATGGCGGACTTCGCGGACATCGAGACCCCGTTCTTTCGCCAGATAGGGTGCGTTGACCATGTTCACCGTGTCGCTATAGGCCCGCATCAGGCCAGCAAGCACCGCTGCGGTAATCGGCTTCTGGTCAAGCTCAGCCGCTGCACCTTCGACTTCGACCGCAACGCCCTTGATCTGATCGGCAGCCAGTTGGCCGACGAGAGACCCCAATTGGGTGGCAAGCGCCATATAAGGCTTCAGCTTCGGCGCCTGTTCTGCCGAAAGGCTGGGCATGTTCAGCGCATTTTCGACGCCGCCATTGACCAGATAATTTGCCATTTGCTCGGCGACCTGAATGGCGACATTGACCTGGGCCTCGCTGGTTGAAGCACCGAGGTGCGGCGTACAAACGAGGTTCGGAGTGCCGAACAATGCGTTTTCTTTCGCCGGTTCCTGGGCGTAGACGTCGAGCGCTGCACCCGCGACATGCCCCGACTCCAGAGCTTCCTTCAATGCAGCCTCATCGATCAGGCCGCCGCGGGCGCAGTTGATGATCCGCACACCGGGTTTGGTTTTGGCAATGGCTTCGGCTGACAGAATATTGCGCGTCTGATCGGTAAGCGGGGTGTGCATGGTGATAAAGTCAGCGCGGGCAAGCAGGTCGTCCAGCGACACTTTCTCCACGCCCATTTCGACCGCACGCTCTTCGGTCAGAAAGGGGTCGTAAGCCACGACCTTCATACGTAGGCCGATGGCACGTTCGGCGACAATCGAACCAATATTGCCTGCTCCGATCAGTCCCAGGGTCTTGCTGGTCAGTTCGACGCCCATGAACTTGGACTTTTCCCATTTGCCGGCCTGGGTAGAAGCGTCGGCTGCGGGCAGCTGACGAGCGAGAGCGAACATCAGGGCGATCGCATGTTCCGCTGTGGTAATGCTGTTGCCAAATGGCGTGTTCATTACGACAACGCCTTTGGCAGACGCGGCCGGAATATCGACATTGTCGACTCCGATGCCGGCACGGCCGATGACTTTGAGGTTGGTCGCTGCGGCCAGTATCTCTGGCGTGACCGTGGTCGAAGACCGAATGGCCAGACCATCATATTCGCTGATGATCTTCATCAGTTCTTCCGGCGTTTGTCCGGTGATCTCATCGACTTCACAACCCCGCTCACGGAAAATTTCGGCGGCTTTGGGGTCCATTTTGTCGGATATAAGTACTTTTGGCATATTCTGGATTCCTTCTCGGTATTGTCAGGCCAGCGCAGGGCGGCCTCCAAACCAGTATTTAGGACGTGGCTTTGGGCCCCGGCGCTTGCCGGGGGGCTTCAAAAGCTAGGAAAGTTCGGATTTCACCTGAGCAAAAGCCCATTCGATCCACGTCAGCAGACGGCGAACATCTTCTTCCTCGACGGTCGATCCGCACCAGATGCGCAGTGATGGTGGCGCATCGCGATAACCGTTGAAGTCATAGGCGACGTCCATCTTCTCGAGCATGCCGGCGATCTTCTTCGGCACAGAAGCTTTGGCCTCGTCGTCGAGACTGTCATACCAGTCGCCCTGGAACACCATGCAGACGCCCGTGTTGGTCCATTTTGCCGGATCGCTGACCATATTGCGCATCCATGGCGTGGCTTCGAGCCAGTCGTGGACTATCTTGGCGTTGCGGTCGGCGCGGGCATGCAACTCCGCCAGGCCGCCGATTGATTTCGCCCATTCCAGCGAAGCGATATAGTCTTCGGTCGCCAGCAGTGACGGCGTGTTGATCGTCGCGCCTTCAAAAATCGCAGTGTTGAGCTTGTCGCCCTTTTTCACCCGGAAGATTTTCGGCAGCGGCCAAGACGGCGAATAGCTTTCGATCCGTTCGACGGCGCGCGGGCTCAGAATCAGCATGCCGTGACCGGCTTCCGATCCCATGACCTTCTGCCAGCTGTAGGTCGTTGCATCGAGCTTGGACCAGTCCATCGGCTGGGCAAAAACGGCGCTGGTCGCGTCATTGATGGTCACGCCTTCGCGGTCATCGGCAATCCAGTCCGTATCGGGAATTTTTGCACCCGACGTCGTGCCGTTCCAGGTGAAAACCACGTCATCACCCTTGTCGATGGTCGTCAGGTCGGGAATCTCGCCATAGTCGGCATCGAGGACGGTCAGATTTTCCAGCTTCAGCTGTTTGACCGCGTCCTGGATCCAGACATTGCCAAAGCTTTCCCATGCAGCCACCGTCACCGGACGCGCACCGAGCATATTCCACATCGCGAGTTCGACGGCTCCGGTATCGGAGGCCGGCACAATGCCGATCAGATAGTCGTCGGGAATGCCGAGCAGTTCGCGGCTCAGGTCAATGGCATATTTCAGCCTGGCCTTGCCGGTGGCGCTGCGATGCGAGCGGCCCATGGCGATGGTGTTGATTTTGTCGAGGGACCAGCCGGGGAATTTGGCGGTCGGACCCGAAGAGAAATTCGGGCAGTCAGGACGCAACTCAGGCGTCGGTACAGTCGTATCAGTCATTTAAACGCTTCTCCTTACAGAGAGCTCGCGCGGCGTTGGGACCGCGTGGCCCGACGCCGCTTTGTCTGTTGCAACGCAGCATGTCAAGCGCATTTCTGGTAGCGACTGAAACCAGCTATTTCTTTCGAAACACTATTTCGCCGCGTCGGGAAACCAGCAGTTTTTCGAGAGTCTCCGGATGAAAATAGGCTTCGGCTCGCTGTCCTTCGGGCGGAGTGCCCTAGACTTCATAGCAGCTACCATTGACCTTGGACTTATTCATTTTTCAACCAGATTAGGGGGTCGCATCGCAAGTATTGGAGCCAGGCGACAAGCAATCATCCATAGCCGTCGCGAGCCTTGGGAGAGTGAATGGAGAAGCGCAGATGAACTGGGCCGGTAACCGGGCTAATATGCTCTCATTGTCCTCATTAGTCCGATATTAACTATCTTATGACTATTTTTTGAGCATGAGAGTATTAGAACCGAAACTTCACGTGTTCCGCAGTATATTTGGTCTGGCCGCTGTTTCATTAATGATGACCGCTTGCGGCGCGATCCCGGACGGTCGGGGGGATCGGGCGCAACGCCCCACAACTTCCGCCGGTCTTGGCGCGTTTGACCCGAGCCCGTCTGTTCGCCAGTGTTTCAGCGAACTCGGGAAGGCCAATGTGCGTTTTTCGCCATTGCCCAATCGCCAGTTCAGCGGTGGCTGCAGTCAGATTGACAGCATCAAACTGCTGGATGTCGGGGCCGACGTAACCAATCTCGGACCGGTCAAGTGCGAGCTGGCCGAAAAATTTGCCGCCTGGACGGAATATGCCGTGAAGCGTGCAGCGCGCCAATATCTTGGCAGTGATCTGAAGCGGATTGAAACTATGGGCAGCTACAGTTGCCGCAACATCGCCGGATCGGGCAAGTTGTCGGAACATGCTCATGCCAATGCAATTGACGTGTCCGCTTTCGTTCTCAACGATGGCAGGCGGATAACCGTCGAGGATAATTGGAAAAGCGGACGCCGGGAAATGCAGTTTCTGACCGCTATCCATAATAGTGCCTGCAAGCGTTTCGGCACGGTTCTGGGGCCAAATTACAACGCTGCCCACCGCAATCATTTCCACTTCGACATGAGCGGGAATGGATATTGCCGGTAGAGCGATAAGGCCTCTGGTCAGCCCCAAATCTTTGCTTTAGGGCTAATTGATGACCAATAAAGATCTCCACGACCGTCGTTTCTACCACGCAAAGCAGGAAGCCGAATTTGCCGAGAAGGCCGACATCGGTACTCCCCAGACGCGTGATCCCGCCTATCGCCTGGCTTTTCAGGATACCGAGTTCCTGCTCCGCGAAGAACTGCGTCCGGTCCGGTTTCAGCTTGAACTGCTAAAGCCCGAGATGCTGCTTGACGAAGCCGGCATTGGTTCAACCCTCGTCATGTACGGATCTGCCCGCATTCCCGAGCCAAGCAAGGCCGATGCGCTGATCGAACTGGCAGAGGATGACGAATCACGGAAAATCGCCGAGCGGTTGAAAGAAAAAGCCAAATATTATGACCAGGCCCGCGAACTGGCCCGACTGGCGAGTGCGTGCGGTATTTCGGCCAATGGCAAGCGCGACTTCGTCGTATGTTCCGGCGGCGGCCCGTCAATTATGGAGGCGGCCAATCGCGGTGCTGCCGATGCTGGCAAGGAGTCGATCGGGCTCAATATCGTGTTGCCGCATGAGCAGGCGCCGAATGAATATGTGACACCGTCGCTCAGTTTTCAGTTTCACTATTTCGCGCTGCGCAAGATGCACTTTTTGTTGCGCGCCAGAGCGGTAGCGGTGTTTCCCGGCGGCTTTGGAACGCTCGATGAGTTTCTGGAGCTGGTTACGCTGGTCCAGACCGGCAAGATGGACAAGCTTCCCATTCTGCTGTTCGGCAAAGCCTTCTGGAACCGGGTGATCAATTTCGAGGCGCTCGCTGAGGAAGGCACGATCAGCCGCGACGACCTGAACCTGTTTCAGTTCGTCGAAACCGCCGCCGAAGCCTGGAATATCATAACCGAATTTTACGAACTGGATTGCGGCTGACGCCGCCCGGTTATTGGTCGATTACTCGTCCGCAGCGTTGGTTTCGTCTGCTACTGGTGCTTCGGCATCGATGCCAGCCTCGGCCTCGAAAGTCGCCTCGGCTCCTTCTTCACCTTTGTCCTCTTCTTCCAATACGGGAGCCGCTGGAAGTGGCAGATTGGAGCCTTGCGCGTTCAGATAGACCATCAGGTTGGCCCGATCTTCTGCCTTGCCGAGGCCGGCGAAGGTCATTTTTGTGCCCGGAGCATAAGCGCGGGGTGAGGTGAGCCAGGCGTTCATGCCTTCCCAGTCCCAGTTGCCAGGGATGCTTTTCAGCGCATCGCTATAGGCAAAGCCGGCGACGTGGCCATGCGGTTTGCCCATGGCCGCCCAAAGATTGGGTCCGATACCATTGGCACCGCCCTGATTGATCGTGTGGCACGCTGCACATTTGCCAAAAACCTTTTCGCCCGCGGCGATATTAGCGGTCTGCAGCAGCGTCTCGATCGAGGGGCCGGCATTCGCAGCGCCGTCGGAGGATTCGACGCCTTCGATGACATAGCCCATTACTTCGGGGCGCTCATGTTTGTCGGCGTGGAAATATTTGCCGCTGACAATGGAAAAACCCAGAGCCGCGATGCCGCCAGCCAGTACCCAACCTGCAATGGTATTATTGTTGCTCATAAATTGTCTCAAACCCCTGAGTGAGCGGCGGCCATGGGCCTGCCAAATTTGTGCTGTCTGTAAAGAGCAGGACGGAGCAACGCAAGGCCTCAATTGCCGTATTTTGTGCCGACCGCGATACAAAATCGCCGGGAGCCGGATCGGCAGGCTACTTCCCTCTTGCCCCGCTGCATGCCGTTCGACTATCGGGACAGCGACAAGAGGGACGAGATGGACAGCTTTCCGAAAAACGCATTGGGTATGGTCATGAAAATGGCCGAAAAAGGCGCTGAACAGCCGGAGAAGGCGATCGCATTTCAGGGCGCGCCGGGCGCCAATTCTCACCTCGCAGCGCTCGATTATGCGCCTGAGGGCCTGCCGGTGCCCTGTTTTTCCTTCGAAGATGCGATCGATGCGGTGAAGCATGGCAAGGCCGGCAGCGCGATCATCCCGATCGAAAATTCGCTGCACGGCCGGGTGGCGGATATCCATTTTTTACTGCCCGAATCGGGTCTGCATATCGTTGATGAATATTTCATGCCGATCCGCCATTGTTTGATGGCGCGCTCCGCTGATGCCGAAATCCACACCGCGATGAGCCACCCGCAGGCGCTTGGCCAGTGCCGCCACTATCTGCGCAAGCGCGGGATCATTCCTGTCGCCTATGCCGACACGGCCGCCGCTGCCGCGTTTGTCGCACAGCATGATGATCCGCATGCCGCTGCCATCGCCCCTCCGCTCGCGGCCCAGATCTACGGGCTGCAGCCGGTCGAGGAATCGATCGAGGATGCGCCTGACAATATCACGCGCTTCGTCGTGCTGGCCCCGGAAGCGGCCCTGCCGGAAGCCGGTGGCCCGCTGATGACGACGTTTATTTTCGAGGTCAAAAATATCCCGGCAGCGCTGTATAAGGCGCTCGGTTGCTTTGCCACCAATGGCGTCAATATGACCAAGCTCGAAAGCTATCAGCAGGGCAGCAGCTTCGCAGCGACCGAATTTTACACCGATATCGAGGGCGCACCCG
Source organism: Parasphingorhabdus sp. (assembly GCF_048269865.1). GTDB lineage: Bacteria > Pseudomonadota > Alphaproteobacteria > Sphingomonadales > Sphingomonadaceae > Parasphingorhabdus. Next base: position 100,989 of record NZ_JBLWUA010000011.1, read on the forward strand.
GTGATCCGAAGGTTGACGCAGCGCTCGCGGAACTTGCTTTCCACTGCAATATGGTCCGTATCCTCGGCACCTATCGGCAGGCGCGGAGACGAGGGGTCATCGACTGACGACCGTTTTGTTGACCGCTAGCGGTGCCGGACCGGAGCCATCACTTCGACCGGGCGATTCCGCTCAAGGCTGATCGCCTCGGCTTGCGCCGACATGCTGTTTCCCCGCCCGCTTGTTATCGTCGCTTGTTGATAGCCCGACCATCCCGCATTGTGGCTCGAAAGGGCTCAGCCGTTTGATGATTCGACATCATTGCCGAACAGCACGATCAGCATCCCGAGTATTGCCAGCAGCACGAAGCCGAAGCCCCTCAGCCGGTGCCCCTTGACCAGAAACGCGCGCCTGGCCGCGATCAGCGATTGCAGCGTGTAATAAAGCGCAAAAGCACGGCTGGCATAAGCGATGATCTGGAAGATATTGACGCTCCACGTCATGAACAGACCGATCCCGACGAGTATCGCATAGCCGGTGCGGGCCTTGATCTTGCCCCTGGTCAGTTCCTCGACCAAGCCGCCGGAGCCACTGGTATCGGCAATCGCGGCGCTGAATTGCGCGGCCAGCGCTGCGGCGACCAGCAGCAGGGGCAGGACCGGCGTGATGATCCCCATCATGTCGATAATCGCGGTTTCGGTGAGGGCAAATTGCTCGCGCTCGAAGCTGTAGGCGAACAGACCGATGTAGATCATGTAGATCACCGCGCTGACAATCTGTGCCAGGCGCATCGACTTTATCCGGGTGGCTGCATCATAATTGTGACCGAGATAACGGGATGTTTCGAAACCCTGCACGGTGATGATCAGGCCGAAGGCGAGCGTGATCGCAGGCCAGCCAGACAGCACCGGTGCGTGGACAAACAGCGTGTTGGCGCTGGCTTTCTGATAGAAATACCAGGTCAAACCGACCAGCAGCCCGACGATGATCGCCAGCTTCAGCGTGACCGCGCTATATTCCATTTTTTCCAGCGCCTTGAACCCACGCGTCCAGCCGACGATCAGGATCAGGATATAGATGATGGAGGTCAGCAGCTTGGCGTTGGCCGGGCTGTCGAAGCTGGTCAGGCTGACGCCGAAGGCCCCGAACAGGTTGAGATAATAGCCAACCGAAATGGTGAAGGCGAAGACCAGCGCCCAGGATGCGGCCAGTTCCAGCCGGTCGATTCCGTCATCCTGAACCGGGTCGTCGACATTGCGATACAGGATGTTGAACCGGATTGCCGATCCGAACAGAAAGGCACCGAGGCACAGTCCGGCCATGATCAGCGGCGCGATAAAGCCATAATCAGAAACCAGAATCGGTGCGAGTACCAGAAAACCGCTGCCGATGATCGATGCCAGCGGTGTCACTGTCGCGCGCCAGACGGGAGATTTTGACAGGCGCGGCGCGAGCAGCAACAAGCCGGTCGCGATTGCCGACAGGATGATGAAAATATTCAGTATCAAGGGAAGGTCCGATGTTGTTGGCAAATAAAAAAGCTGGATAGGCCTTTCGCCAATATCTTGTCGAAACTTTTCTTAAAATGCTGCCGAATTCGCTCTTTAGGATGATAGCCCTTTTGGGGGAACGACCCGTTACCGGGCGAACGGTGGTGCGTCAGAAACGGTAGCGCGCGCTGATACGCAGTTGGCGAGGCTCCACCGGATGGAAGTGGCGGTCCTCAACCGGCGCGGCCTCGCTCGCCAGCTGCGATTCGTAAAAATAGGTTACGTCCGCATCCTTTGCGTCGAACAGGTTGAAAAGCTCCGCGCCGATCGTAAGCCGGCCGACATCAACATAGGTGCCGACATTGACCAGAGTCGTGGCATCGGATCGTACTGAATTATCTTCGATCAGCGGCGCACTGCCGAAATGACGCAATTGCGTGGTCAGGGTCACCGTCTGGAGCGGCTTGACGGTGAGCCCTGCGGACAGCACTTCCGGCACCGCCCCTGGGATCGCCCGCTCGCCGGCCGCCGGGCCGACATAGCGGGCGCGGGTATGGGCATAGGCTGCGTCAATCGTCAGCCAGTTGGTTGGTCGCCAGAACATGCTGGCTTCAACACCATAGCGGCGGGAGCCGTCATTGGCTTCGGTAGCACCGCCATCGCCGACGAAGACCAGTTCTGAATCGAGGGCCAGCCAGAAGCCGACTATGGATGCATCGAACGAGCCCCGCTCAATCCGCGCGCCAACTTCAGCGCCTTCTGCTCTGGCAAAAACCGGTACCCGGTCCGCGGCCAGCCCGCTGACCGGATCAACGGCGATGGTCGCCCCCCGCACATCGTTGGAATGAAAAGACTGGCCATAATTGGCGTAGAGTTCCAGGCCCTCAGCCGCTTTCCATGCGAGACCAGCCTTGGGGCCGAATATTCCTGCATCGCCATTGCCGGAGTTGGCAGCAAGATCGGCGTTCACGTCGTAAAACAGATGGTCGTAGCGCAGACCAAGAAAAGCGCGCAGATTATCAGCCAGTTTTACTTCCGCTGTCGCATGGGCAGCGAGCCCGGTTTCCTTGATCCGGTCGAAGCGTATGGTGTTTATCGGATTCCCGCCAACGCTGTTGAACAGGCCGACGCCGGAGATCGCGTCATGACGGAGTTCACCGCCGAGCGTGAGCGATGCCGGACCGATATTGATCGTGTGGCTCAGCGATCCACCAAGGGTCCAGCGCTCATCCTGCTGGACAAATTCGTCGCCGTTGACCGGGTCTTCGAGGAAATAGGTGAAGTTCGAGACCAGTCGGAAATCATAATAGGTGGCAAAGGCGGTGATTTTGCTATTGCCGAGATCGGCATTGGCGACCGCGCCCAGCCGTGTGGTGTTGCCGCCGAGATCGCCGTCAACGAAACCGAACCGGTCGATCGCACCGCTGGCGACGGCCCGTTCCGGTATCTGGTCCGTCGATCTCCACTGCGAATCATAGGCGTTTAACTGCAAGGAAAAATGGTTGTCCCCGATGCTGCCGCCGGAGAGTTTCACAAGCCCGGAAAAGCGTTCAAGATCCTCGGCGAGGACCCAGGGTCCGTCATAGGATTGTGCTTCGCCGGCGACCAGCAGATCGAGATCGCCGATCGCTGTGCTTCCACCGGCAAGCCCGCGACGAAAGCCGAAGGCGCCCGCTTCCAGCTTGGCAAAGGGCGCGATCCTGTCCTTGGTACGGAATGATACGGTGCCGGCAGCGGAAAAGTCACCGACATCAGCGAAATAGGGACCCTTTCGATAATCAATCCGTTCGAGCGTTTCGGGAATCAGGAAATTAAAATCAAGATAGCCCTGGCCGTGGCCGTGGCTGCGCATGTTGACTGGAGCGCCATCGACGAATCCGGCAAAGTCGGTGCCATGGTCAAGGTTGAACCCGCGCAGAAAATATTGGTTGGCCTTGCCGCTGCCGGAATGCTGCGTGGCGATGACGCCGGGGACATTCTCGACCAGCTCGCCAGCCCGGGATATCGGCACGTCATCAAAATCCGCGTAACCTACGGTGCCTTGCGATCCGCTTTGCGCGATGCCGACCTCTTTCAACGCCCGTCCGTAAACCACGATATCGTCGTCTTTGTCAGCAGCGTCGGCCCCCTGCGTCTGCGCGCTGAGCGGTGTTGCGAGAAGGGGCATGCAAAGCGCGCTGAGCGCGCATAAACTTGCTTTTGGCTGCATGATGATCCCCTATAAACTGATTGGGAAAAGCGCATAGGAATGTTGCGGCAGCCAGATCAAGGTCTGATTCCGATCCTAACAGAACTGAGATGCTAGGATCCGGACCACTTCTCCTTCGAGGAATGATTGCAGTTTGTGGCGGTGTCCAACTGAGCGGGGTGAGCGTGGTCAGCCGGGAAAAAATTGGCTGTCCATTTTTGTCACTCGCATCTTTGGTAAATTGTATCGATGTAAATAGCCTATTTGGTTTACTACAGGAAAGGGCCTCCTGGTGGCGCGACGAAGTCAGCTATGGCACCATAGGCCGTCATTCGCGCGAGCCTTTATCCCGGAAACCGAGTGTGTCCGCCTTTTTTGATCAGGGTCGCAGCACAGTCAGCTCAAACGGGCCGGCATGACGCGCAGCATGTGCAACAGCTTCCGGGGCCTGTTCGAGGGGAAAGGGCTGGATCTGATAATTATCGATGTCAATCAATCCGGACTTGATCAGCTTGACCATGTCTCTCGGTGCGGTCGCATCATACATCCAATTGCCGATGATCGAGACGCAATTTCGCATGATCCAGACATAGGGCAGTTCCAGTATGCCGCCGCCTTCCATGCCGATTCCGCCCATCAGCACCACGCGCCCATAAGGCCGGACCGCCATGATTGCTGCACGCGCCTGCGACGGCAGGGCAGCAGGGGGCAGGATGTCCAGCACGACATCTATCTCGCCAGGAGCAGCCGCCTGTATCGCCGAACGGTCCACCTCTTCCTCTCCGGTCATCTGCACCGGAAAAACGCGCGCACCAAAGCGATCTTTCAGATCCGCCAGCGCTTTGGCGTTTCGTCCGGTCGCCACAACGGCGCCGGCGCCCATTGCCAAAGCCGTCGCTACGCCGGCGCTTCCAAAACCGCCGGTCGCGCCGCTGATCAGCACGGTTTCGCCAGCCTTCAGGTCAGCGGCCAGCAAGCCGCCATAGGGGACCAGGAAAGCACCAATCTTGCACCAGGAAGGCGCATCGTCGGGAGAGATATCGCCGATCAATATCGCGTTTTCTGTCGGTATCAAGGTCTGTTCGGCCCAGGTTCCGTGACCGAAAAGGTCTTGCAGCCGCAATCCGCCTGGTCCGCGGGCGCTCCAGCCCTGCAGCGTAATATCTGGATAGGGGGCGTCGTCTCGGGAGCGAAAGGTGGGATCACACCAGACCCAATCGCCAACCGCCAGATGGGTGGCGTCTGCTCCGATAGCCCTGACCTGGCCGATAGCTCCCGGCCCCGGTACCGCAGGCAGATTAAGCAGATATTGCCGCGCACCGCTTAATACCTCCGCGGCGTAGTTAAGGACCGGTGCGGCGGCAATGTCGACGATAACCTCTCCCGTACCAAGGACGGGCGCTGGCAGCATTTCCACGGTCAATGGAGAACCAAATTCCCTCAAGATCGCGGCTTTCATCTGGGTTTCCACAAGCACCTCCTAAAGTTAGCCAAATGACAGAGCCTTCGAAGCAAACAAAATTTTTTAAACTCGCTTGAAATGCATTCGCCATCACAAGCCAGGATTTTGCATCCCGGTCATATTCCGGCAGCCCGCTGGATGAGGCCAAGAGCGGGCCGGATCATTGAGCCTCGAAAGCTAATCCGCGATAATCCAATATGCAAGCACCGTCCGCTTGACCCTGGCGAACTAACCCATTTTTGGCTTCTTCTGGTCTCGCCAAGGCGCGCCAAAGAGGCCAAAATTTGCCCCCGGCCGATTGTGCCAGGAGCAATCCTTTTCTTGCGATTACGCGGCCTGTTTATGCAAATTGTGCGACACGCAGCCAACATGGCGATGGTCGGTGCCACAGCACCCGCCGACGACGCGCAGCGATGGTAGCAGTTCGGCCAGTTCCTGATGCAGCGTGCCAAATTCTTCAGGATTGCCCTCGTCGAGCGTCTCGGCTTCGTCGAGTTCCGCGTGGCTGAGACGCGACGCGTTGGCGCGGACGCCGCCGATGCGGGACAGCCAGTCGGACCCGTCTGCCAGAGCCCCGCGGAAGTGATCGGGATGGGCGCAATTGATCATATAATATGCGGGCGCACCATCAGTTGCCTGATCAACCGCTTCAATCGCGGCGTCAAGCGTATCGCCACTGGGCAGCCGGCCATCGGTCTCGAGCGTGAAGGAAATCACCGACGGCAATCCCGCAGCCTTGGCCGCGCGAGCGATGCCGACCGCTTCCGGGATGCTGGTCATGGTGATCGCCGAGATCATATCCGCTCCGCTCTCGGCCAGCGCGGTGATTTGCGGGGTGTGGATGCGCTGGGCCGTCTCGGCATCGGCGATGGTCCCCGCTTCATAGCCGTCGCCGGCCGGACCAACGACGCCATTGATCACGATATCAGCGACCCGGTCAGACCAGTCGTGGCGGATATCGCAGGCAAAGGCCACGGCATCGCGGCTCAGGCGCAGCAGGTCTTCCTCGGAAAGGCTAAGCTTGCTCGCCCATATCGGTGTACCCCGCCAGGTGGCCGTGTCGAGAACATAGCCACTGCCGGCCTCGCTGGCCATTTCAAGAAATCCGTCAAAATAGCGGCGCAGCGCTGCGCGGGCATCGTCATCATCGAGCAGGACGATCGCGGCAAATTCCGGGGCAGAAAAGCCTTGCTGAAAGAACAGCCAGGTTTCCAGTCCGCCGTCCGTGAGCCATGGGCGATCGGTGTGCAGCAGTTTCTCAATAGTATTCATATAATATCTCCTCGTATCTCTTGATGCGAGGGGCATATCTATTGAACCGCATTGCTATGATAGTCGATCTGTGGTCTGGTTCTCCTATTCTTAATTTAATCAATATTTACAGAAATTTATCTAAAAACTGAAGGTAGAGACAGCCGGAGCGTTGCGAAAAACTGGACTCGTGGTACAGTATTTCTCCACGCAGGCAGAGGGACAGACAGTGGCGCGCGGCAGTGAAACCCGTTCGAAAATCATGGATGTCGCGCAGGAAGCGATTCTTGCGAAAGGCTTTGAGGCGACCTCGATCGAGGAAATCGTCGCGGGGTCAGAGATTACCCGTAGCGGTTTCTTCTATCATTTCCCCGACAAAAATGCGCTCGCCCATGCGCTGATCGACCGGCATATCGCGGTCGAGAACGAGCTGTTCGATGATTTGTTCGGCCGCGCTGCCGAACTGGGCGAGGGACCGCTGCAGACCATGCTAATCGGTCTAAAGCTGCTGGCCGAGATGCTGGATGACATGCCCAATGGCCATCCGGGCTGTATTGTCGCCACTGCTGCCTATCAGGACCGGCTGTTCAACCGGGAGGTGCGCGAGGCCAACAAGCGAGCCGTGCTTGGCTGGCGCACCCGGTTTCGGGCGATGTTCGAGGATATTGTCGCGAATCATGACATGAGAGACAATGTCGATCTCGACCCGCTGGCCGATATGGTAAGCGCCGTCATCGAGGGCGGCCTGACGATCTCGCGTGCGCTCGACGAGCCGCCTATTACGGCCCAGCAGGTGCGGTTGATGCAATCTTATGTGAAGCTGCTCTTTGCCCCTGGGGTCGCAGTGGCCGCTCACCAGCGATAACGGCTGGGCATCAGCTCCGTTGGCTGGCGCCTATCTCTTGCTCTTGCGTTTTTTCCGCTTCGCATAGCGTTCGTCGCGAGCGGCTTTTTTCTCGGTTTCGGTCAGGCCAAGAGCGAGTTTTGGCTTGGCCTGTTCCTTCGCGGCCTTGCGTTCGGCCTTTTCTTTTTCAAAAGCGGCGCGTTTTTCTGCGCTGGCGGCGGCCTGTTTCTCTTCACGGGCTCGCTCGGCGGCTTTGCGCTCGGCAATGACTTCCGGGCTGAGCGGCTTCTTCGCCTTCAGTTTCTTGAGCGCGGCCTGCTTGGCTTTGGCGGCCATTTGTGTGCGTTCCTGGAATGTCGGCTGTGTAAATGGCGGCATGTGAAAATATAAATCCTTGATCGAGAGGGGGCATGATCGGCGATAGCCCGAAAACAGATGCCGCCCGTACAGCCATTGTCTTCGTGGGGCAATGTTTAAGCGGTTGGCCCGTCATGGGGCCGGGGAGAATTGCGTGGCAGTTGCGGGAACCAATGGTGCGACAGAGCGTAACAACAGAAACCCGGCGGGACCCGATCGCGCGGCGCATTGACCACTGCCGTCGCTGAATTACCGCCGGTCCTTATTCTAAAATACCGGAAGGATGGCCTATTCATGGAAACGACGGAACTGAACGTGAATGGCAAGAGCCACAGGCTGGAGGCGGACAGCAGAGTGACATTGCTGGACGCCCTGCGAAACCATCTGGGGCTGACGGGAACCAAAAAGGGTTGTGATCACGGCCAATGCGGAGCGTGCACCGTGATTGTCGAGGGCCGCAGGATTAACAGCTGTCTGACACTGGCCTGCATGCATGATGGCGATGATATCACCACCATTGAGGGGCTGGGCGAGCCGGGCCATCTGTCCGATCTGCAATCCGCTTTTGTCGCGCATGACGGTTTCCAGTGCGGCTATTGCACACCCGGCCAGATCTGTTCGGCAACCGCGATGCTGGAGGAAGCGAAGGCGGGGTGGCCGAGTTTTGTATCCGAGGACCTGGAGGGTCCGGACCAACTGAGCGACGAAGAAATATCGGAACGGATGAGCGGCAACCTGTGCCGTTGTGCGGCCTATCCCAATATCGTCAATGCGATCCGTCAGGTTGCGGGAGGCAAGTCATGAAGCCGTTCACTTATGCCAGAGCCAATGACCGCGCCGATGCCACCGCTCAGGCCGCGGCGAACGCGAGCTACATCGCCGGCGGAACCAATCTCCTCGATCTGATGAAGCTGGAGGTGATGGCACCTGACAAGTTGGTCGATATCAATCGGCTGGATCTTTCCGAAATTTCAGAGACCGACGACGGCGGGCTGCGGATCGGTGCGCTGGTCACCAACAGCGATTGTGCTGCCGATGCGCGGGTCCGGAAAGATTACCCGGTTTTGTCGCGCGCGATCCTGGCCGGCGCCAGCGGCCAGCTGCGTAACAAGGCGACCACGGGCGGTAATTTGTGCCAGCGGACGCGGTGTTATTATTTTTACGATACAGCGATGCCCTGCAACAAACGGGAGCCGGGGTCCGGCTGTCAGGCGTTGGCAGGCTTTAATCGCATTCATGCGATCTTGGGCGCGAGCGATGCCTGTATTGCCACCTATCCCGGCGACATGGCGGTGGCGATGACCGCTCTGGATGCGGAGGTCGAAATTGAAATGGCGGGCGGCGAGACGAAGACGGTGCCGGTTCGGGACTTTCATCTGCTGGCAGGCGATCATCCGGAGAATGATAATATTCTTGAGCCGGGCGATCTGATCACCGCCGTGATTTTGCCGCCGCCTGCCGCGGGCAAGCAGATATACCGCAAGGTGCGTGACCGCGCGTCTTATGCCTTTGCGCTCTGCTCGGTAGCCGCGATTGTCGAGATGGATGGCGAGGCGATCGCTTCGGCGGCGCTCGCCTTCGGCGGACTGGCGCACAAGCCATGGCGGGATACAGATATGGAGGCGCTGCTGGTCGGGCAGAAGCCGTCGGCTGACCTGTTCGGCAAGGCGGCCGACAAATTGCTCGCTGAGGCTCAGGGCTACGGCAGCAATGATTTCAAGATCCCGCTGACCAGGCGAGTGTTGATTTCGGTTCTTCAGGAAGCCACGGACAAAGGAGCAGTCGTATGACCGCGCATCATAAAATGGATCAAGCGGACTCCCGCAACCGGCTCGACGACATGGTGCAGGGTCTGGTCGGATCGCCGATGGATCGACCGGACGGGCCGCTCAAGGTTTCCGGTCGCGCGACCTATGCCCACGAATGGGATGTGCCGGGTATGGTCCACGGCGTGCTGGTCCGGGCGACGATCTCCAAAGGCCGCGTGACGGATGTCGTGAGCAGAGGCATGATTGGCAAAAACGGTGTTCTGGCTGTGATTACCGACGATCGCTTGCTGAGGCGACCGGCGCAGGGTGGTGCCAATGAAGCGCCGCCGCAAGGATCCAAGCAGGTTGATTATTTCGGCCAGCCGATCGCGCTGGTGGTAGCCGAAACGTTTGAACAGGCCCGCCACGCCGCAAATACATTGCATGTGCACTATGAAGCCGAAGGCAATGCGGCATTTGATCCCGAAGCAGAGGATACCGAAACCGACTTGCCGGACGACGATCAGCTCGATCAGGGAAATCTTGATCAGGCGATGAAAGACGCCGCTTTCAGCGTCGATCAGGTCTATCGCACGCCGGGCCACAATAGCGCCGCAATGGAACCGCATTGCGCGATCGCCAGCTGGGACGGCGACAAGCTGACTCTGCGCGGCAGCTACCAGATGCTCAATTACAACATCAACGAACTGGCCGACGCGCTCCATATCGTGCCGGACAATATCCATATGCTGTCGCCTTATGTCGGCGGTGGCTTTGGCTCGAAACTGGGTATCTCGCCGGAAGCGGTATCGGCAGCGCTCGCGGCTAAAGAGATCGGCAAGCCGGTGTGCGTGACTCTGTCACGGCCACAGGTTTTTGAAACCACGATGCGCCGGTCGGAAACCCGGCAGCATGTGCGTCTGGCCTGCGGGACCGACGGTGTGTTGACCGGCGTCGGTCATGAATGCCTGGTGTCCAACCTGCCCGAAGAAGGCTTCTACGAGCCTGTCACCCAGGCGACGCATTTCATGTATGGCGGCAAGAACCGCAAGCTCGGCATCGAAGTGGCGCGGGTCAACCGGACATGTGGCGGTTCTGTCCGGGCACCGGGCGAAGCGGTGGGCATGCAGGTGCTGGAAAACGCGATGGACGAACTGGCGGAAGCTGCGGGAATCGATCCGGTCGAACTGCGCAAGCGCAATATTCCGGACAGGCACCCGGAGCAGGACCTTCCCTATTCGTCGCGCCGGTTCGTGGAAGCGCTGGATGAAGGCGGGCGCCTGTTCGACTGGGATAAGCGCAACAAGAAGCCCGGCGCATTGCGCGAGGGTGACTGGCTTATCGGACACGGGATGGCCGGTGCGGCCCGGGTCAACATCCTGTCCGAAGCAAAGGCCAAGGTCACGCTGCAGGCCGACGGCAGCGCGCTGGTCGAAACCGACATGACCGATATCGGGACCGGAACCTATGCGATTCTGACGCAGATTGCGGGCGAAATGCTCGGGCTGCCAGCCGACAGGATCGAGACCAGATTGGGTGATACGGACCTCCCCGCTGGACCGGGATCGGGCGGATCCTGGGGTGCCGCCTCTGCGGGCTCTGCGGTGTTTCTGGCCTGCGAGGATATAAGGAAAGAGATTGCGAAAAAGCTGGGCACCGATGAGTCCGATCTTCGGCTGGGTGATGGTAAAGCAGGTAAGGGCGAAGCGGCCCGTCCGATTGCCGAGATTCTGGCGGGAGAGACGATCACGGCGACCGGTCATATCGAACCTGGCAAGACGCTGGAGGAGATGCAACAGGCCACCTATGGTTCCTATTTCGCCGAAGTCGCGGTCAACGCGGTGACCGGCGAAACACGGGTGAGGCGGATGCTTGGAGTGTTTGGCGCAGGCCGGATCCTCAACGAGAAAACCGCAACATCGCAATGCTATGGCGGAATGATCTGGGGGATTGGCAGCGCGCTGACCGAAGAAATGGTGTTTGACAACCGCGACGGCCATATCGTCAACCACGATCTCGCGGAATATCATATTCCGGTCAATCTGGATGTGCCGCAAATTGAAGTGGTGCTGCTGGAAGAGCGGGACGAATGGGCCAGCCCGATTCAGGCAAAGGGCATTGGCGAACTCGGCATCTGCGGTGCAGCGGCCGCGGTCACCAATGCGATCTACAACGCGACCGGGATTCGCGTGCGCGAATATCCAGCGACGCTGGACAAGCTGCTCGCAGATTTGCCAAGCTAGTAGACGGCGGATCATCTGCTGCCCCGACACGAACGCCGGGGCTGATTGGGCCAACGGACTGGAGGTTCCCTATCGTCCGGCGAGCTTTTTCGCTTCCGCCAGATGGGTTCGCCCGATGCGGATCTCGGTGTCGCATTTGAGGCAGGCGATCCACACGCCGCCGCCATCGTGGCGCAACCCAGCTATCCAGTCGCGCCGGACCAGATGGGAACGATGTAGACGGATAAACTCTTCCGGGTTTAGGCGTTCTTCGAGGCCGGTTATGGTCTGGTGTAGCAGATAGCTGACATTGCCGACGTGAAGCCGCATATAGTCGCGTTCGGCCTCGACCCGGTCAATTTCAGAGGCGACAATGCGCCGCAGCTCGGACTTGTACGGCACCCAGAATTCTTCTGCCCATGGAGAATCTTCGGTTTCGACGGATCTTGGCTCAGCGGTGCGTTCCCGTACCCGGGAAATCGCCAGTGTGAGCCGGTCGCGCTCGACCGGTTTCAGCACATAGTCGATCGCCGCAACATCAAAGGCCTCCACGGCAAAGCGGTCGAACGCGGTAACGAAGATAATGGCAGGCGCATCGGGCTTGCCCGACAGCGCCCGTGCGACGTCGAGTCCATCCTTTCCGGGCATTGCGATATCCAGCAGCAGCAGATCCGGTTTCAACTGTTCAGTGAGCCGCAGCGCTGCTTCCCCATCGCTGGCGGTTCCAATCAAATCGATATCCGGCTGTCGAGCGCAAAGCAGTTGGAGACGTTCGATCGCCAGCGGTTCATCATCGACTATCAGCGTCGTCAGCGGTTTGGGTTCGGTCTCGTCGATCATGGATTGTCCAGCATCAAAGGAAAGGTCAGTTGGGCAATATAGCCGCCTTCCACCGGACGTACAGTCTGGAGGCTGGCTTGCCGGCCAAAGCGCGTTTCCAGCCTATCTCGGACATTCGCGAGACCGATGCCGCTGCTCTTGCCGTCATCTTGCAGTTCGACCGGGCGCGGATCGCCGTCATCGGCGACGGTCAGGATCAGATTGTCGCCATCGGATCGGGCGCTGATGGTGAGAGTGACCGGCCGCTTGCTGTGCGCAACGCTATGTTTGATCGCATTCTCGACCAGCGGCTGCAAAATCAATCCGGGAACCAGCACGCCGAGCAGTTCATCCGGAATATGCACCTTCGTTCGCAGCCGCTCAGGGAACCGGACGGCTTCGATGTCGAGATAAAGATTTTGCAAATGTACTTCTTCCGACAGCGGCACGTCTTCCAGGGGGTCCCCCGACAGGCTGGTGCGATAGAATTTGGACAGGTTGAGGATCATCTCCTCTGCTTCCTCGGACTGGCTGCGCATGACCAGAGTGCTGAGGCTGTTGAGGGTGTTGAACAGGAAATGCGGATTGACCTGGTAGCGCAGCGACCGCAATTCCGCATCCTGCGCCGCCTGAGCGAAGCGGGCGGCCTTGCGCTCGACCTGGCGAACCTTGCTCGCATAGCTGAGGGTCAGATAGAGCGAGGCCCAGCTGATGATGAAGAAAAAACGGGAGGTAGCGTCTTCGGAAATCGCCTTCAGGGCAAGATTGTCCTGCGCCATATATTTGCGCATTTCCTCGACATGCGCTTCGTCCCACAGATTTTCCGGATAATAGACATTGAACACCAGATGGTTGAACCAGGCAATGATGATCGCACAGGGAATGGCGGCGGCGAAGGCCGTGATGATACGGGTGGACAGCGCTTTGTCCTCGAAATGCCGCAGCGCAAGATACAGCAGATAGGTAATGCCGATGCCAAAGATGGTCACGACAATGCGGCGCATCGCCATTTCGCCCTGGGCTGGCCAGTCGCCAATCGAGGCCCGCAGCGTCAGAACGATCACATAGAAAAGCCAGAATCCGAGAATCGACAGGATTGCGACCTGATGCCCGACCGACGGCTTGTGATTTCCCAGTTCAAATTTTCTCATATATGTTCAATTCATCCGTTCACGCCAACTTAGGGCAATATGGTATCAATTGTCTCTACGGGAATCGTGTCCGGTCGAACCCTGCTTGCCGTTGGTCGAAACTTTATAAGCCGGGCGCGCAATTTTCCCATCCGGCCAGCGTGAAGCCTGATAAATCTCCTGCTGCTTAACCAATTACTAACCATGTTTGGGTCAAATGTCTTCGTGGTTCAACTGAACGAGGAGTTGCGACAGCATGACCAAGGAAACACGATCCGTTCCCGGAGCGATGACGCTGGCCGAGATGAAGGAATTTGCGAGTTTCAGCTCTGCCGCCCAGCGGTATATCCGCCGTTCCCTGGATGTTGGTCTGGAGCGCTCGGACGCCATCGAAACATGGTCGCGGGACAAGGTCGAGGAAGCTGGGATCAAGGTGCAGATGTCTCTCTATCGCCGGCTGGCCGAGATCCGAAAGACGATCCCGCAGGATTGCGCGATCGACAGTATCGAGGCGTTTATGCCATCGTTGATTTCGCTGGCCGCTTACGATCTGGGGCAGGGGCGTATCCACAGTTTTCCGGCATTTCGCTTTCTCTATGAGCGGCTGCTCGGGCCGGACGCCCGTCCGTGGCTTCCCGGTGCCTTTTGCGCCGCCGCTGCACTGCCGCATCTCCATCCGAAAACCCGCAAGGGCCTGCTGCAATCGATCAGTGAAGCCGCCGCAACGGCGCCGGGCTGGTCAAACCGCGAGCCGAGTTTTTTCCCGGAATGGGTGGAAAAAGTCGATATGAGCAAGGCGGCCCATTGATCTTTATTGGCTAGGCGGAGGCTGGTCGTCCGGTCAGCGCTGCTTCATAGTCGCTTTCGGCCCGCTGGATCAGATGCCGGTCGTCTTCATTCCATGGATGAAAACCCGGCAGAAAGAATTTACACCACGGGACGATGATCGCCCGTGCGATACCGGGTTCAACAAGCAGAAATTTCAGCAATTTTAGCTTGACGCGCCAGCCGGTGAGGCCGTCCTGCGCGAGCAGGTCAAGCGCATCACGCCAGCGATTGCCCCAGAAGTTCCGGGTGATGACCAGCATCATCAGCGCCTTTACCTTCCAGCGCTGCCAGCGGCTCCAGTCGCGGGTCGCATAGAGCCAGGTGTCATAGGCGACGCCCTTGTGCTCGATCTCTTCCAGCGCGTGCCAGCGCCACAGCTCGGCAGTTTCCGGATCAGAATCCTGCCAGTGCCGGGGATTGGCGAGAAATTGCTGGGCCATGATCGCGGTAAAATGTTCAAGAATCATCGTCGCCGCCAGATTGGTGATCTTGGGTCGGCCCTTGGTCATGCCAAGCGATTCGCTGATCCGCTGTTCGATCCGGCTGGTGTCATAGCCCTGTTCCTCGACCCGGCGGTTGAGTGCCAGATGCTCGCGGCTGTGAATCACCTCCTGCTGAACAAAGGCGCGGATTTCCTTTTGCAGCTTTGGCGGAGTGTGATCGCGAAACTCCTTCACGCTTTCGATGAAAAAAGCCTCGCCGCGCGGGAAGGTGAGTGACAGGCAATTGTAAAAGGCGGTCGCCACCGGATCACCATTTTGCCAATATTTTTCTGGATGGAAATCGGCTTCGCGCCCAAATCGCCGGTCGCGGGGGGTAATTTCGTGGCCTACCGGAGTCGGGGTGCTGATGGTTTGGGGTTCGGTGCCGATGGAACTGAGCATATTCATCAGATGCTTCCAATTTTCGAAATGCAGCCTATAGCTAACATTAATGAAAATAGGGTTGCTTACATAAATGTCAATAGCGAAACGCCGTCTCTCCCCTGAAGAAAGCCGCAGCATGGCGCTGGCCGCTGCCCGCGATCTGTTGATCGAGACAGGCCCGCAATCGGTGACGCTAAAGGCTGTCGCCAGTCGGATTGGCCGCACCCACGCCAATCTTCTGCACCATTTCGGTTCCGCATCGGGCCTGCAAAAGGCGCTCGCTGTATATCTGTCGGATGAAGTTTGCGGCATGATCGCGCAGGCGATCCTGAAGTCGCGCACCGGCGAAGGTAGCGTGCGTGACATTGTCGACCTGACGTTTGACGCTTTTGACAAGCAAGGCGGCGCAGCGCTCTGGTCCTGGATGATGCTGACCGGGAATGAAGACGCGCTCGACCCGATTGTCGATGCAATCCACGAACTGGTCGACGATATTGGTGAAGGCGGCCATGAAGACCGGGAAAAGCATGATGACACGCTGGCGCTGGTGCTGATGGCGCTGGGCGATGCGCTGATCGGCGACCGGCTATCCGGTTCGCTCGGCCTGCCTCGCGATTCGGCGCGCGACATGGCCGAACGGCAATTGGCCGCTGCTTTGGAGCGCTGGAAATTTGAGCAGGAAGAATAGGCCGGTCGGGCTGAAAAGGTCCGGCTGGCTCAGTCCTTGGCAAACAACTGGTCATCATTGGCAAAGGCCTTGAACTCAAGGGCATTGCCGCTGGCGTCCTGAAAAAACATTGTCGCCTGCTCGCCAACCTGTCCTTTGAATCGGATGGTTGGCGCGATCACGAATTTGACCGCGGCCGCGGATAGCCGATCGGCCAGCGCCTGCCAGTCAGGCATCGTCAATACCACACCAAAATGCGGCACCGGCACCTGTTCGCCATCAACCGGATTGATCAGCGGCCGGGGCACAAAATCCGGATCGAGATGAGTGACAATCTGATGGCCGAAGAGGCTGAAATCGATCCAGTGGCTGTCGCTGCGACCTTCTTCACAGCCAAGCAGTTCGCCATAGAACGTACGCGCCGCATCAAGATCGTGGACCGGGAACGCGAGATGGAAAGGGCGCAAGGGCGCCGGGGTTTCAATGGTCATTGCGGGGCTGCTTTTCTTTTGGTGCGGCTAGGAAGAAACAATGGTCAAAATCCAGATCAGAACCCTGGCCTTGCGCTTCTCGCCGCTGGGCCTCGGCCAGCATCGCTTCCCGGCTCTGGGTCAATATAATGTCGCTTTCCTGGCCACTCAGGCCCTCCGCCCGCATCTCCTCGCGGGCGCGGCTGTCCAGCACGGCAGCGAGCGTCTTCAGGTCTTGCGCAGTCTTTGACAGCCCTTCGCGTTTGTAGACTTCATCATAGGCCAGCTGCAGCATCCCGGCGCATTGCGTCAGGTCCGGCTTGGGTTTGGGCGGTACCGCGGCGTCGAGCAATGGCAGGCAGGTCGCCATTTCCTTGCGAACGGCTTCATCCGGATCTGCAGCGTCGCGGGCAATGGCTTGCTGCTCTGCGACCGCGGCCAGTATGTCCTCGCGCACCTGTTCTCGGGTTCTGCTGGTTTCATCCATGATCCGCTGACCGACCTGTGCAGCATAGCTGGCGCCCCGTTCGGACAGCAGCGGATAGTCGAGCGAGCGCTCCACGCCGCTCTCCTGCTCTGATGCAATAATTGCCAGCACGGCAACGCAGGACAGGTCACGCCGCTGGATCTCGTCCAGTGGTTTGGGTGGGCTCGCTGCCGGTTGCGACAGCGCCAGTAACAGAAGAGCAAGCAGGTTCATGGACTGCCAATAGCAAGCAAATGCCGGTTCGAGCAATTAGCAATTGAATGGCCACGCCGAACACGGCAAAAGCCGCCAGTGTCAAAAATCGAGAAAATCATCGCTCGCCATCCCTATGGAATCTCGCTGCTCGCGGGCGGCTTGAGCGCTACCGGCTTTGCGCCGCTCAACCTGTGGCCGTTGACTCTGTTGATGCTCGTCTTGTGGATGGCGATCCTGGTCGGCGTGCAGAGCCGCAAAGGCGCTTTTTTCAGCGGCTGGCTGTTCGGGGTTGGTCATTTTGTCGTCGGTTTGAACTGGATCGCAAAAGCGTTCACCTTCCAGGCGGCGATGCCGGAATGGCTGGGCTATGTCGCGGTCGTGCTGCTGTCGCTCTATCTGGCAATATTCCCGGCGCTGGCTTCGCTGGTGGCCCGGTGGATCGCCAGAGACCGGCCGCTGGTCCTGATTCCAGCTCTGGCGGGGATGTGGATCGTTACCGAATGGATGCGCAGCTGGGTCTTCAGTGGATTCATCTGGAGTCCGTTGGGCGCGATAGCGCTGCCACTGGGCCGGATGGCGGATCTGACGATGTTTATCGGCTCCTATGGCCTCTCGGCGCTGCTGTTCGCCGGGGCCGGCGGCCTGTGGCTGATGTTGCAGCGTCAATGGAAGCCGGCGTTGCCGCTTGTTCTCCTCTTTGCAGGCCTGTCGGTGCTGCCGGGGCACGAAGCGACTCCGGTTGCTGCGGACCAGCCGCTGATCACCGTGGTCCAGCCCAATATCGGTCAGCAGGACAAGTGGCAGGCTGGCTACGAGGACCAAAATCTGGCCAAGCTCGCTCAGCTGACGGTGCGAAAAGATGACCAGCCGCGCCTGATCTTCTGGCCCGAAGCGGCGATCCCCGACTATCTGGAGACCGGATATCCGCAGCGTTATTATTACGGCCGACCGCCGCAATTTGTGCGTCAGCAACTCGGCGCACTGATGAAGCCTGGCGATGTCCTCGTTCTCGGCGCGCTGAAGCTTGAATTTGATGAGGCCGGCGGCCGAGCGGTCGGTGCGCGCAACAGCGTGTTTGCGATGGACGCACAGCGCGAACTGCTCGGACGTTATGACAAGGCGCATTTGGTGCCTTATGGCGAATATCTGCCCATGCGCCCGTTTCTGTCGGCTATTGGCTTGTCTAGGCTGGCACCCGGTGACTTTGATTTCTGGCCGGGCCCCGGTCCCCGCTCCATCGATCTGGGTGCATTCGGCAAGGTTGGCCTGCAGGTCTGCTATGAAATCATCTTCTCCGGGCAGGTTGTGAATCGTGACAACCGGCCGGACTTTATCTTCAATCCGTCCAATGATGCCTGGTTCGGCAGCTGGGGGCCGCCGCAGCATCTGGCGCAGGCGCGCATGCGCGCGATTGAGGAGGGGCTTCCCGTGATCCGCTCCACGCCGACCGGCATTTCAGCGGTGATCGACGCCAACGGAACGGTGAGAGCCAGCGTCCCGATGGCGCAAGCGGGCCGCATCGACAGCCGGCTGCCAACCGCAAAGGCACCATCGCTATTCGCGCGCTATGGCAATATATTGCCGCTGGGGATGGCGCTGATTTTGCTGCTATCTGCCATTGCCATCCGCGTGCGCGCCCGTTAAAGCACATATAAACATTTCCTTATGTCTCTTTGGAAAAAATTCAGGAATTTATCATGCGCTCCGAATTTATCTTCACTTCCGAATCGGTCTCTGAAGGCCATCCTGACAAGGTTTCCGATCAGATTTCCGACGCCATCGTCGATCTGTTCCTTACGAAAGATTCGGAAGCGCGGGTCGCGTGTGAGACAATGACGACGACCGATCTTGTCATTCTCGCCGGCGAAGTGCGTGGCAAAGGCATGATCGATACAGACGGAAACTGGGCTCCTGGCGCTCAGGAAGAGATCCAGCGCGCAGTCCGTGAGACGGTAAAGAAAATCGGCTATGAACAGGACGGATTCCACTGGCAGAATCTCACCTTCGAAAATCATTTGCACCCGCAATCAGCCCATATCGCGCAAGGCGTTGACGAAAGCGGCAACAAGGATGAGGGCGCAGGCGATCAGGGAATCATGTTCGGCTATGCCAGTGACGAAACACCGGATTTGATGCCGGCGACATTGCATTATTCGCATCAGATACTGAAGCAGATGGCCGACGACCGCCACAGCGGCAAGGCGCCGTTTCTGGAGCCCGACAGCAAAAGCCAGGTGACGCTGCGGTATGTGGATGAAGTGCCGGTAGAGGCGGTTGCCCTAGTGGTTTCTACCCAGCACGCGCCGGGCTATTACAAGGACAGCGATAATCCGGAGCTCTATGAGGAATTGCGCGAATATGTCATGGACGTATTCAACAGGGTGCTGCCGGACGGCTTTATTACCGACAATACGGTGATTCACGTGAATCCGACCGGCCGGTTTGAAATTGGCGGGCCGGATGGCGATGCTGGTCTCACTGGACGCAAGATCATTGTCGACACCTACGGTGGAGCGAGCCCTCATGGCGGCGGTGCGTTTTCCGGCAAGGATCCGACCAAGGTCGATCGCTCGGCTGCCTATATCACGCGCTATCTGGCCAAGAATGTCGTCGCGGCAGGCCTCGCCAAGCGCTGCGCGATCCAGCTGTCCTACGCCATCGGTGTTGCGGAACCGCTGTCGATCAATGTCGATCTGCACGGCACCGGCACGGTCAGCGAAGAGAAGCTGGAAGAGATCTTGCCGAAGCTGGTGCGCCTGACACCCAAAGGCATTCGGACCCATCTCGGCCTCAACAAGCCGATATATGGCCCCACTTCTGCCTATGGCCATTTCGGTCGCAAGGCAGAGGGTGATTTCTTCACTTGGGAAAAGACCGATTTAGTTGATGCACTGAAGGCCGCACTGTGACGCGCGCCTTTCTGGCTACAGCATACGTGCAATGACCGCATATAAAGACGGAGATCCCACCACTATCCGCCAGCTCTATGGGCGGCGGCAGGGCCATGCGCTGCGCGACCAGCAGGTGGAGCTGGTCGAGAAGCTGCTGCCGCAAATAGCGGTTCCGACGGAAGGTCCGGTCACGGCACGGTCGCTGTTTGGCGGTGATCGACCGCTGCATTTCGAAATCGGATTTGGCGCCGGGGAACATCTGGCGGAACGTGCGGACATGTTGCCGGATCATGGTTTTATTGGCTGCGAGCCATATTTGAATGGCATGGTCGGCGCGCTGCAGCATGTCCGTGATCGCCATCTGGCCAACGTCCGCTTGCACATGGGCAATGCACTGGATGTGCTGGAGCGGATTCCGAATGGCGCGCTGAGTTTTGTTTATCTGCTGCATCCCGATCCCTGGCCCAAGGCGCGTCATGCGAAACGCCGTTTCATGAATGATGGCCCGGTCAATCTCATCGCGGCGAAACTGAAACCCGGCGGAGAATTCCGCTTCGGGACCGATCATCCGGTCTATCTGGAATGGGCCTGCATGATCATGAACCAGCGGCCCGAGTTCGAGTGGCTTTGCGCCAGTCCGGACGACTGGATGAGGCGGCCCGGCGGCTGGCCGGAGACGCGCTATGAGGCCAAGGCGCGCAAACAGGGCCATGATGTCTGGTATTTTCGCTATCGACGTAAATAAACCATGGCGTAATTGGCGATTAAGGTTTGTGTGGCCCGATTTTCGTCGGTTTTGAGCCATACCAACTCAAATTTAACCATGAATCTAAAGCATCATCTGATGCCAAAGCTTAACCTTCCTTGTTTATCCAACGCTTAACCAACGAATTGGTGACGCGAATATATAACGAGTACTGGGAGGTACACAGGCAGTCATGGCAATCGCCTCAACGAGCGCTGATGCAGCGACAGACATTCAGGCATCCAACAAGAGCGCAACGCCCGCTGACCTGAATATCAGACCCCGCAATCGACATTTCTCCAATGCTATGATTGAACGCCGCCGCTGGGTTGGGGGAGATCCTTATGCGTCTGCCTTTTTCAATGCGCTGTCTGTCACCTTTCCGGCCGGTGAAACGTTTTTTATCGAATCGGTCAAAAAGTTTCGCAAGCGCGTGCCACCAAAATTGCAGCAGGAAATTCGCGCATTCATCCAGCAGGAAGCCATCCACAGCCGGGAACATCATTGCTTCAACGATCATCTGAAAGATTGCGATTTTGATATTAGCCGACTTGAGCAGGCGATTAACACTGTCGTCAACGGCATTCGCATGCGCTCGGAATATGCCCATCTCGCGGCGACCATGTGTATTGAGCACATCACCGCGATTCTGGCGGCTGAGGTAATCGCCAACCCAGCGCATTTTGAAACGGCCGATGACCATCAGCGCAAGCTCTGGTTGTGGCATGCCTCGGAAGAAATTGAGCACAAAGGCGTTGCCTATGATACCTGGTTGCACGTCACCAGAGACTGGAGCCCACTGAAATGCTGGCTCGTGCGGTGCAGCTTCATGGCCAAGATCTCGTTCGGCTTTACCAAGAACAGGGCCAAAGGCGTCCTCGACCTCTTGCGACAGGATGGCATTTCAGGGCCGCGTGCATGGTTCGGGCTCTTCCAATATGCGCTGATCGGCAAGGCACCGTTCCGGCGGACGCTGTGGCCGCTGCTGCAATTTTTCAAACCCGGCTTCCATCCGTGGGATATCGATGATCGGGCGCTGATCCAGCTCGCGGAGAGCAAGTATGAAGCGGCGATCATGGAACAAGAGCCAGGACATGCGGCCACCGCTGCACCCAAGCGCCTTGCCAGCAGGGACCGTTTGAAAAAAGCCGCCTGAGATCAGTTCAGGCAGCAATATCTCGCATGACGTCATCTCCCGAATCATCGCCCGCCAGCGAAAGACTGAACTGCACCGCTGCGGTTTCTTGACCCCGTCCTCTGGAGAATCGGGAAACGGTCCGGCCGGTGGGCCTGAAGCCCAATTTTCTCAGGACCTTTCCTGACGCGGGATTGTCGGAGAAATGCTCGGCTCGCATTTCTGCGTGACCGAGCGATCTGGCAATGTCCAGAACTGCTCTTCCGGCCTCGGATGCATAGCCCTTGCCCCAGTGATCGCGGGCGATCCAGTAGCCAAGCTCCAGATGCCCGTCGTCATCGTGGCCAAATCCTATCGAGCCCAATAATTCCGGTGGCTGACCATTGCTGCGAAAGATCAGAAAATTGGGCTGCAATTGTGGCCGCGGCGTCGCCAGAAATTCTTCGGCGTCGCTCCGCTTGTAAGGCCAAGGGGCGCTCGCAAGATTTCGAACAATCGCCTCGTCATTGATGGCGTTGAACAAGGCACCAGCATCTTCTGGCCAGCCGGGTCTCAGTAATAATCTTGTGGTGACGGCAAACATCTGGACTCTCCATTGTCACTTTATAACGCCCCCGGTCTTGGCTGGTTAGCCCGCTAGCGGGTGACCGTTACAAGACCGTGACGTTGCGACAGGGAGAGACAAAAAAAGGGAGAGGATGACCCTCTCCCTGAAATTGACGGTTCTGTAGAACCTGCCGGGTCATCCCTCTGGTGGATAACCCTTTATCGATTATCCGGTTATTCTGCGGCTTCCGCCATGGCATCTACGGACACATATTTGCGACCGAGCTTGCCTTTGTGGAATTCCACCTTGCCATCAATGAGCGCAAACAGGGTGTGGTCCTTGCCCATACCGACATTGCGACCCGGATGGGTCTTGGTTCCGCGCTGGCGAATGATGATATTGCCTGCGACAACAGCTTCGCTGCCGAATTTCTTGACGCCCAGACGACGACCCTCTGAGTCGCGTCCGTTGCGGGATGAACCACCTGCTTTTTTATGTGCCATGGTTTAGTCCTCTTTCTTCGCAGCAGACTTCTTGGCTGCTGGCTTCTTCGCTGGAGCCTTTTTGGCGGCAGCGGGTTTCGTTTCAGTTTTGGCAGCAGCTTTTTTGGCTGGTGCTTTCTCGGTCGAAGCCTTTTCAGCGGGAGCTGCCTTGGCTTTCGCCGCTGCCTTCTCTTCTGCTGGCGCATCGGCCTTCTTGGCAGCTTCCTTCTTCGGCGCCTTTTCAGAACCGATCGCGCTGATCTTCAGCACGGTGTGCTGCTGGCGGTGGCCGTTCTTGCGGCGATAATTATGCCGGCGGCGCTTCTTGAAGATGATAACCTTCTCGCCTTTTTCCTGTCCGAGTATCTCGGCGGATACGGTCAGGCCCTTGACGTCCTTGATGTCATCGCCGTCGCCGGCAAGCAGAACATCGTCGAGGGTTATCGAATCACCAGCTTCACCAGCTAGTTTTTCGACTGCGATAATATCTCCTGCGGCAACCCGATATTGTTTGCCGCCGGTGCGCACAATTGCGAACATGGCTATGTTTCCGTTTCAAATTTATGGTTCCAGCGCACAAGGCCGTTAACGCGAGTCTTTCGGCTCACGCTGGAAAGAGTGGGCAGCTAACCGATGAGGCTGGCACTGTCAACCGGCTTAAGGCGTTTTTGGCTATTCGCACAGGCGATGTCGCGTCACCCACTGCCAACGCATATTGGCCGTTGCAGAGCGGATAAGCCTCTCGTAAAGACGAGGCAATGAAAAAACTGCCCGCTTTGGTGACGATTATCACGGTTACGCTGTCCGGGTGTGCGATGCAGGAGGGCGATTTTCCGTCCCTGTTAAAGCGCCCTTATGAAGACGAGCCGGTGATGGATGCAGCCACCGATTCGGCTGCAGTGGTCGCTTCTCTACCGACGGATGTGGAGCAAAAGCTCAACGATGCGGTGGCGCAAAGCCGCGCTGCCGATGCTGCGTTTGAAGCCCGCCTGCCAGCAGTCAAAAGCAGAGTGGATGCTGCGCGCGGCTCAGCGGTGTCGAGCGAATTGTGGGTGGTCGCCCAGATGGAGCTGGCCGGGCTCGAAATGGTGCGAAGCCCTTCAGTCGAGGCGCTGGCCGACATCGACACGCTCTATCGGCAGCAACTGGAGCGGGAGGCCTCCGAAGATCAGTCTGGGGGAACGGCAGTCATTGCCAGACAGCGCGATGCCGTAAACATGCAAGTCGATCGCCAGCAGGGTGAAATCGATGCGATGAAGAATCGCCTGCGTTAGGGCGAATCGCTGAAACTAGCCGAGATCGTCAATCGCCGCTTTATGCGCCTTGGCATTTTCTACATAATGGGCAACACCCATGCGCATTCCGGCGATTGCCGGCTCTGGCAGCTCGCGCATGAATTTGGCCGGAGAACCGGCCCACAATTGCCCGGAGGGAATGCGCTTGTTCGGGGTCAGGATCGCACCGGCCGCCAGCATCGCGTCGCCCTCGATCACGCAGCCGTCCATCACCGTGGTGCTCAGGCCGACAAAGGCGCGGTCTTCGAGCGTCGCGCCGTGCAACATCACCATATGGCCGACCAGGACATCGTCGCCGATGATCGTCGGGTGGCCGTTGGGAGTCGCCGGCGTGGCGCTGTCGCAATGGATGGTGGTGCCGTCTTGGATGTTGCTGCGCGCGCCGATCCGGATGAAATTCACATCGGCGCGGATCACACAATTATACCAGACGCTCGATTCGGGACCGATTTCGACATCGCCGATGATCTTGCATCCAGGGGCGATAAAGGCGCTCGGGTGAATTTTCGGGCTCTTGCCGTTGAACGGCAGGATCAGCGGATCGGTCATATTCTCGAATTCCATTCATCAGCAGTAATTTTATAAACGATCGTCGGGTTCAGATCTTCGCCATAATTGGGGTCGTGAAAGTCCAGCTCCGGACAATGGACCATGCCGAGGCGCCTCATCAACCCCCAGCTCGGCTCGTTGCCCGCGACGGTAAGTGCGACGACATATGGTGCGTTCCAGCGCTTGAAAGCAGCATCCATACAGGCGCTCGCCGCTTCCTTGGCATAGCCCTTGCCCCAGGCGTCTTCGCGCAGACGCCAGCCGATTTCATGCGCACCGGTCAGCTTTGGCTGCGGCGCATTGACTCGTTTCAATCCGCAAAATCCGAGAATTTCGCCGTCCGACTTGCGCTCGACAATCCAGAAGGTGTGGCCGAAGTCGCGATCATAGCCTTCCAGCCGCTTGATCGCAGCGTCGAATTTTTCGCGGCTCTGCACGCCGCCCAGCCAGCGCATCACATTGCGGGTGTTGAGATGTTCCCGGAACGGCTCGATATCGCTTTCCCGCCAGCGGCGCAGGATCAACCGTTCGGTTTCCAGAATAATGTCTGTCGCTTGTTCAGCCATGCAGCAAACGCGCTGCATCGGCGGCAAAATAGGTCAGGATGCCGCTGCATCCGGCGCGCTTGAACGCGATCAGTTTCTCCATCATCAGCGCGTCATGATCGCCGATACCGGCATCGGCGCCGACCTTGACCAGCGCATATTCGCCCGAAACCTGATAGGCGAACACTGGAATATTGAATTCTGATTTTGCACGATAGACAATGTCGAGATAGGCCAGCCCGGGCTTGACCATGACGCTGTCGGCACCTTCGGCAATATCGAAGGCAATCTCGCGAATCGCTTCGTCGCTGTTGGCGGGATCCATCTGATAGGTTTTCTTGTCGCCCTTGAGCAGCCCGCCGGATCCGACCGCATCGCGGAACGGACCGTAGAAGGCACTGGCATATTTGGCGGCATAGGCCATGATCTGGACATTATGATGATGCGCCAGTTCCAGAACCTCGCGGATCGCCCCGATCCGGCCATCCATCATATCGGACGGCGCAATAATATCAGCACCGGCATTCGCCTGATTGAGCGCCTGCTTGGCCAATATATCAAGCGTCCGATCATTCTCGACATAGCCCTTGTCATCGATCAGCCCGTCCTGGCCGTGACTGGTGTACGGATCGAGCGCGACATCGGTCAGGATGCCGATATCGCTGCCGAGTGCGTCTTTCACCGCCTTGGTTGCGCGGCACATCAGATTGTCCGGGTTGAGAGATTCCTTGCCGTCATCGCTGCGTTTTTTCGCCGGCGTGTTGGGAAACAGCGCGATACAGGGAATGCCGAGGTCGCGCGCTTCACGGGCACGCTCGACAATGCCGTCAACCGACCAGCGGGAAACGCCGGGCAGCGATGTGATGGGTTCTTCGACGCTGTCCCCATCGGTAATGAACAGTGGCCAGATCAGATCCGCCGGTGACAGGTGGTTTTCGCGGACCATGTCCCGGCTCCATGCATGGGTGCGAGCGCGGCGCAATCGGCTGTTCGGAAAAGAGGCTTGCTGTGACATGGTCAGGGCTTAGCGGAGCCGCCTGCATCGCTCAACACTTCTGTACAACTGTTTGCTGTGTTGGCTGCTGACTCTAGCTTTGCAGCGGTTTGTTCAGCCGGTTGATTTCGCGTTCCGGCTCGACCTGCGCCGAAGCGCTTTTCAGGGGCCTCAGGGCGGCACCAGGTGCGACAAGCTGCAATTTTTGCAATTCACCCTTGAAGCGGCGCAATTCGCGGCCAGCCAATTGCGCGCGTTCGACAAACTTCACCGACCGCGGATTGATGGTGCGGCCACCGCGATAGAGCTCATAATGGAGATGCGGCCCGGTAGACAGTCCGGTTGAGCCGATATAGCCGATAATCTGGCCGCGCCGTACCCGCCGCCCGCTGCTGACCGCGATCCGGCTCATGTGGCCATAGCCGGAGGCCAGTCCACCCGCATGCTTCAGCTTCACATAATTGCCGAAACCGCCCTTGCGACCGGCATAAACGACCGTGCCGTCTGTTACTGCGTAAATGGGTGCACCATAGCCGCCACCGAAATCCAGGCCGCTGTGCATGCGCTTGTAGCGCAGGATCGGATGACGCCGCATCCCGTAGCCCGAAGTGATCCGGCCGTTGGTAGGCCGTGCCAGTTCGCCGTTCGACTGGCCGACTCCGGAGGCTTCGAACCAGTTGGTGCGACCGCCACTTTCCCATTTCAACATCTGTGCCGCTGGCTTGCCGTCGCGTTGGAGGCCGGCGTAGATCAGATCACCCACTTCCACCTCGCCGGTTTCCGCCCGGCGATAGGAGAGGATGATATCAAATTCATCGCTGCTGCGGATGTCGCGGGAGACGGACATTTTGGATCCGATGACCTGCAGATATTTCTGGACCGCTGCCGCTGGCGCGCCAGCGGCTCGGGCTGAGCGATACAGGCTTGAGCCGACCGTACCCTTGATCCGCAATGGTGTGTCGTCGACCAGAATCGGCTTGCGGTTGAGCTTCAGCCGGTCGCCGTCGCGCGATATTTCGAGGTTCAGGTCGAACCGCGCACGAAATGCCAGCTGGTCCAACGGGCGCGCCTGATTTTTTGCCGAGCGCCGCCCGAGAATGACATCGATCTTGGTCCCCGGTCTGATGTCACTCAGCGGTACCGCGCCGCTCACCAGATCGTTGACCTGCCTGGCCTCGTCACTGGCGACACCCGCGCGTTGCAGCACCCGGCGGAGGCTGTCGCCCCGGCCCAGCGTGGCGACCAGTTCAATCGACGGGCGCTCCGGGCTTTCCGCCAACGGCCGCACCGCGTCGGTCGCTGCCATCCGGATACCGGTATCGGCACCGTAAGCGAGCGGCGCAATCATCTGCGAGCGGGCCTGATCGGCGCGAAATCCGATCAGCGGATCCGGCCGGTGTCCGGCAATCGGGCCAAAGTCCGGCAGGCAGCTGATCGCAAAACCGCACAGGGCGGTCAATGTCACCAGGCCCCTGAACCAGGACGGACTGCCGATATCGAGACCAAGATCGGGGACCCAGTCGATGTCAGACAGATATTCGCGCCATTCGGCCAAGCGTTCGCTGGGAAAAAACCGTTCAGAGGAAGACGATTGAAGGGAATGTGATGCCGCAATCGCACCCCCCTGAACCTGCATGTCGATATCGTCGATATTTTTGAACAAACGCACCCCTCGGTGGTGCAAATATACAGCATTGCACCCGATATAAAGCAACCTCTGTGCAGGAAGTTGGTTAAAGTCAAATTAAGCCGCGACCAGGATCGTGGACATGCGGCGAATCGTGTAAAATCAGGGTTATCCGGTCGCTATCCGCGGTTTTTGCGCTAACGCCCTTGCAACTCGTCGCCTGATCGGCTGTTGTGCCAGAATGTCCCGGTTCGATCAGTCGTCTCTTATTGCCGTTCTCGGCCCGACCAACACCGGCAAGACCCATCTGGCCATCGAGCGCATGTGTGCCCATTCCAGCGGGATGATCGGATTTCCGCTGCGCCTGCTGGCCCGGGAAGTCTATGACCGGGTGGTGGCGCTGAAAGGGGCCAACCGGGTAGCGCTGGTCACCGGCGAGGAAAAAATCATTCCCAAGGATGCGCAATGGTTTCTGTGTACCGCCGAAGCCATGCCGATGGACCGCGAGTTCGCCTTTGTCGCGATCGACGAGGCGCAAATCGGCATCGATCCCGAGCGCGGCCATATTTTTACCGACCGGATGCTGCATGCGCGGGGACGCGAAGAAACCATGATCCTGGGATCGGAAAGCCTCCGGTCGCTGATCGAAGCGTTGCTGCCGGATGCGGAAATCATTACCCGGCCGCGCTTCTCTACCCTGAGCTATGCCGGACCGCGCAAGCTGTCTCGGTTGCCGCGAAGGTCCGCGATTGTCGCCTTCTCAATTGAGGATGTGTACGCGATCGCCGAAATGCTGAGACGCCAGCATGGCGGCGCTGCTCTAGTCATGGGATCGCTGTCGCCGCAGACCCGCAACGCGCAGGTCAAAATGTATCAGGATGGCGAGGTCGACTATCTGGTCGCCACCGATGCGATCGGCATGGGCCTTAATCTCGATGTGACGCATGTTGCTTTTGCCGCGCTGAAGAAATTTGACGGCCATCGCAGGAGGAGACTGACCCTCGCGGAAATCGGCCAGATCGCCGGTCGCGCCGGCCGCCACCAGAAGGATGGGACTTTTGGCGTGCTTTCCGGACTGGCTTCATCCGATCAATTGCAGCCGGAGGAAATCGAAAATCTTGAAGCGCATCGCTTCCCCAAGCTGGAATGGCTTTATTGGCGGAATGCCGAACCGGATTTCGGCTCGGTCGACGGGCTGATCCGCTCGCTGGAGGAAAAGCCGCAGGAACGGCGATTACAGGCCGCGCCGGAAGCGATTGACCTGGCCGTTTTGAAGCGGCTGGCGCAAGATCCGGCGTTGTCCAGTCTGGCCAATACGCCCGGCAAGGTGCGTTCGCTTTGGGAGGCCGCCTGCATCCCCGATTTCCGCAAGGTTGGCGCAGATCATCAGGCGCGCTTCATTGCGTCACTCTGGCCCCATCTTGCGGGCGGCTCGGGGCGGATTCCGCATGCCCGGATGGCGCAGGAAATATCTCGCCTCGAGAATATACAGGGCGACATCGCCACGCTGGGCGCGCGCATAGCGGCAGCGCGGACATGGACCTATATCGCGCAAAAATCCCATTGGGTGGAACAGCCGGAAGCGATGATTGACCGGACCCGCGCTTTGGAGTCCCGGCTGAGCGATGCGATGCACGGTCTGTTGACCCAGCGCTTTGTCGACAAACGGACGCGAGTATTGATGCGCGGCTTGTTGAAAGATACATTGCCTCAGGATGTTGTCGTCGATGACGAGGGCAAGGTTCTGGTGGAGGGGCAGGAATTAGGAACACTCAAGGGCTTCCAATTTCTTGTGCCATCCGATAGCCGGAGAGAAGACCGCAAGATGCTGCTTGCGGCTGCAGAAAGATATTTGGGACGGATTATGACAGACAATGCAGATGCGCTTGCCAAAGCACCGGACTCCGTTCTGGCCCTAGTCCCCGACGCAGCCGGGCAACCAGCGATCCTGTGGGGCGACAGCCGATTGGCGGTGCTTGCCAAGGGCAAGACCCTGCTGCAGCCGGAAATCAAGTTTGAACGGTCGATCAAGGACATGCCGGCTGAGGACAGCCAGAAGGTAATCGACCGGGTCAAAGCCTGGGTGGATTCCATGAAGGCCAAGCATTTGCAGGGACTGGTGAAAATCGATGCGCTGGCGAACGATCCGGAGACCCCGGCTGCGGTTCGTGCGCTGTTTGCGCAGATCGTCGATGCTGGTGGTATCTTGTCGCGGCGCGAAATTGACCAGGCGGTGCGCGCGCTCGACAATGACATGCGCGGTCATGCGCGCCGGGCCGGTCTGGTGTTCGGCGCTCTCGATATTTTCCACCACGCGCTGATGAAACCCGGTGCCGTCCTCTGGCGCACCGGCCTGTTTGCTGCTTTTGATGCGAAGCCGATGATCGAGCAGACCCCTGACAATGCGGTGCATCTCAAGCAAGGGACATTCGCTACGGCAGAGCATGCTTCGCGGCTCGGTTTTCGCAAGATTGGCGACGAATATGTCCGGGTCGATATGGTGGAACGACTGGTCAAGCAAGCGCATGAAGCGCGGCAACAAGGCGATATATTCACCATTGATCCGGCTCTGGCGACGTCGCTGGGCTTGTCGCAGGCCTGCCACGAGGCTTTGCTGGCACTGGCTGGATTTGTGAAAACCGATGATCAGCCGGCGCCAAGCGATTCGGTTGAAACGGAGATTACCGACAAGGCTGCGGCCAAACCGGATGAACCCGATAAGGCTGACGATAGTGCGCCATCGCCCGTCGCCGCTGAAGAATCTGCCGCACCCGCCGAAAAGACGGATGCAGATTCGTCAGCCGCGGCGCCAGCTGTGTCCGAAGAGCCGGCTGAGACGCCCGCCGCGGACGCACCAGCAGCCGAAACACCCGTCGAGAAAGTGCAATATTGGCGTTGGAAGGGGATGGCGCGTAAAAAGCAGCGTGACCATTCCAAAGCTCGCGGGAAGCATCAGAAACGGTCCAAGGACGCACCGGTCAGACGCAAGCCCGAGCCGGTTCTTGCTACCGCTGGCGGAGCCTTTGCCGAGCTCGCCGCGCTGCGGGACAGCATGAAAAAATAGGATGCAGGCTTGAGCAGCAGACCGGCGGATCGACCACCTGCAGCGGATCCCGTGCTGCGGATCGACAAGCTGCTTTGGTACCTGCGGTTTGCCCGCAACCGGGTGATGGCGCGGAAGCTGGCCGAACAGGGTTATGTCCGGATGAACGGCCGGCGGATCGAACGGGGGCATGTCAAAGTGCGGCAGGGTGATATTCTGACAATCCCGCAGGGCAAGGATGTCCATGTCGTCCGCATCATTGCACTCCCGGAACGCCGCAGCAGCGCTTTGCAGGCGCAATCCTGCTACGAGATTTTGCAGACTGGCAATTGAATTAGCGGCCAAACCAACTGTTGACGTGCCAGAAATTGCGCAATAGCTAGGATAAGATTCTGACCTCGAATGGCGGACTGGTATAGGGGAGTTCACGACCAGATGACTTATGTTGTTACGGAAGCCTGCATCAAATGCAAATATATGGACTGTGTGGAAGTCTGCCCCGTTGACTGCTTTTACGAAGGCGACAATATGCTGGTGATCAATCCCAGCGAATGCATTGATTGCGGCGTCTGTGAACCGGAATGTCCCGCCGAAGCAATTCTGCCTGACACCGAAGACGGTCTGGAGAAATGGCTCGAGGTGAATACCAAATTCTCCGAAGAATGGCCGAATATCACGGTTAGCCGTGAGCCTCCCGAGGACGCCGACAAGTTCAAGGGCATGGAAGGCAAGTTTGAAGCCTTTTTCTCCGAGAAACCCGGCGAGGGCGATTAAGTCCGCTCAGGGCAACGCGACTTGGTCAGGTGATATAGTCCGCCTGACTTCACCAATGGCTGACTTCAATGGCACGACGACCGCTTTGTGAGGCGTTCGCGACCCATGGTTAGTTGTGCTTTGCAACGATAAATTGCTTTTTTGTGACGAATCTGTTAAACGTGCGTCGGTTAACAGCGGGATGCCCGAGGGAGTGGGTGGCGTTCGGTAGTTAAATCTATGTACGAAAGGGTTTTTTCGTCACGCGATTACGAAATTCGAACGCTAGCGGCGTTCTTTTCCATTGAATCAAGAAAGGCTTTTTATGGCTGCGAATGTGCTGTCCTTTGATGTGGGCGATTATGTTGTTTATCCTAAACATGGCGTTGGCCGGGTTGTTGAGCTGCAAAATGAAGAAATTGCCGGCATGCAACTCGAGCTTTATGTTTTGCGTTTTGAAAAAGAGCGGATGACCCTCCGGGTTCCGACCAACAAGGCGGAAGGCGTTGGAATGCGCAAACTGTCTTCGGACAAGACGCTGCGGGAAGCCATGGAAACGCTGAAAGCCAAACCAAAGGTCAAACGCTCCATGTGGTCGCGGCGCGCTCAGGAATATGAAGCGAAAATCAACTCCGGCGATCTGGTATCGATTGCCGAAGTGACGCGCGATCTGTTCCGGGCCGATGACCAGCCAGAGCAGAGCTATTCCGAGCGTCAGATTTTTGAAGCGGCATCCAGCCGGCTCGCTCGTGAGTTGGCGGCTATGGAAGAAACCGACGAGCCGACGGCGTTGGCGAAGATTCTGGATATCCTGAACATTGCTGCACCCAAATATTATGAGGTGAAGGAAGATTAGTCGATAAGCTATCGACGTTGATCGAAATTCGGAAAGGGCTGGCACAGAGATGTGGCAGCCCTTTTTTTATCCTCATGCGGACAATGAAATTTTTTGTTGATCTATTGCAGAGGCGAGTGTATTATTCAATTAATACAGTGATGGAGAAATCGATGAAGAAAATATTGTTATTGGTGCCGCTACTGGCGCTTGCCGCCTGTGAAGGATCGATCGCCAATGCCGTTGGCGAAGCTGCCAGCAGCACCAGCAATTTTTCTGATGGAAGCCCGATCGGAGCCAGCGATAGCGACCCCGGTGCCTTTGAAGGCGTAACGCTCGCCGGGCCCGATAATGTAGTCTTCACCACGGGCGATGGTTACTCGATCCGTGCGGAAGGCGATGCGGACACGATCAAAGAGCTGCGCTATAAAATCTCCGGCGACCAGATCAAGATCGGTCGAGAAAGCAAAGGTCTGTCCTGGAAAGATGGCGGAAAGGCGACCATTTTTGTCAGCGCGCCGTCTTTACGGACGGTCAAGCTGGCTGGATCGGGCGATATGGAAGTCGATCAGATGACCGCTGAATCGACCAAATTGAGCATCGCGGGCTCCGGCAATATCAACGTGGCAAAAATCAAAACAGCGTCCCTTGATTCGAAGATTGCCGGATCGGGAACCCTTTCGGTTGCCGGCACCGCAACCGAACTAGACGTATCGGTAGCGGGTTCCGGCGACATGAATGGCAAGGACCTGAAAGCCGACAATGCCAGCATATCGATTGCCGGCAGCGGCGATGTCGAATTGTCGTCGGACGGTTCGGTTAGCGCGAAGGTCATGGGGTCCGGTGATATCCGGGTTCACGGAGACGCCAAATGCAAGTCCCGGGCGATGGGATCTGGTGACATCACCTGCGGCTAGCCGTGTGGCAACATGCTGAAATCGCTTGGTGATCTGTTGCCGCTGTGGCAGATTCACCGGCGATGCCAAATCTATGGGAAAAATATGCGGTCCCGAAGCTGATCCGTTTCGCCTGCTCGCAACCGGCGGTTATGAAAGACCGCAGCCTGATAGTGCCGAAAGCCGAAGGTGAAGTGCTCGAACTTGGCTGCGGGGGCGGTATCAATTTGCAATTTTATGACCGGCAGAAGGTCACCAAGCTGACCGGCCTCGATCCGTCGGCTGAATTGCTCGACTATACCCGGCGCGAGGCCAGCGACCGCGGCTTTGATATGGATATTTGCGATGGCATTGGCGAAGCGATGCCCTTTGCCGATGCCAGTTTCGACACGGTGCTGACAACCTTCACGCTTTGCTCGGTCCAGGACAGCGCGCAAGTGCTTTCGGAAATGCGCAGGGTATTGAAACCGGGCGGCAAGATCCTGTTTCTCGAACATGGCCGTGCGCCCGACAAGGGCCCCGCAAAATGGCAACGGCGTATCGAACCGGCCTGGAAACATATTGCCGGCGGTTGTCACCTGCACCGCCCCGTCAGCAGATTATTCGAAAACAGCGGCTTTGCATTGGCCGAGAATAGCGGCCATTATGCGCCGAAGACGCCGCGGTGGCTCGGCTGGATGGAATTTGGTGAAGCGAGGCCGATATGAGGTTGCTATCGATATCAATGCTGGTTGCCGCGCTGTTGCTGCCTTCGGCGGCTCATGCAGATGAACGCAAATTTTCAATCTTCGGCTTTGACGACATCCGGATCGGCAATGGCGTTGACGTTGTGCTGACCTCGGGCAAGGGACCGTCGGCGCGCGCGGAAGGTGCCAATCGCGAAATTCTGGACCGTGTCGCTTTGCAGAGAAACGGCAAGCAACTGGTCGTCTCGGTACGCCCCAAGTCCCTGTCGCGGAACAATTATGAAGAGGATGCACCCGTCACCCTCTATCTTAGCAGTTTCGCGATCGAAAACATCTCGCATCTCGGTTCCGGTGCGGTGACGCTCGACAAATTGTCGGGCAGGACGCCCAAGGTGCGCTTGGGCGGATTTGGTACGCTCCGGATTGATTCAGTGAAAGCCGATCAACTTGATGTAGCGATGACTGGTGGCGGCGCGCTCGCCATGGCCGGCAGCGCCCGGGCGGCCCGTATTGAGCTGCAGGGTGCGAGCATCTTTGAAAGCCCCGGACTGACCGTCGACAAGCTGACGCTCATCCACAGGGGGCCGGCGAGTAGCCATCTCGTGGTCGAACGGGAAGCGAGCATCAATAATTTCGGTACCGGCCGGATACAGATCGAGGGCAGACCAAATTGCACGGTCCGCAGCGACGGTGCCGCTGAAATCATTTGCGATCCTGAACGCTGACTCGCCGACCCGATCAACGGGTCAGTGTACTGTTCCGATCGTTTCATCGATCGATAGAAAAATACACAACCGCTCGACCTGCCGCCATTTGCAATAATGGAGATGGTTTCCCAGCGACCGGCTCTTGACGGCGCGATTGGCCGCTTCCAGCCCGGCTTCTTCCCCATAGTTGGTGATCAGTAATTCGGCTGCGCTGTAATGGGTGGAGTCAATGAATACGGGTAACTGCATTAATGGCTCCTGTTTCGGGAAGCCTTGACGCCTCCGACCTGTCGACAAGCTCTAACGGTGCCGGGTGGAAATACCTTCAAAGGCTAGGGTTACCAATCGGATAACCATAAGATCAGCGACAGTCTCTGGTCATGGCATCTGTTGTAGTCTACAGGGTCGCCATGACTCCAGAACCCACCGAACATGCTTCCACTTCTTCCACCGCCGACCCGGTCAATCGCAATGGCGGCGGTGTTTTCATCGCGCTCGGGACGATTGGCGGCGCGATCGTCGGCGGCCTGATGGGGCAGCCGTCTGCTGGTTTGCTGGCAGGCCTTGCGCTGGGTGCACTGATAGCGGTGCTGATGTGGTGGCGCGGTCGATAGCCTTTTCAGAGCGCGCTTGTCAGAGCCTATGGCGACACCTATTATCGAGTCATGCTGAAACATATTAGAAATATCGCGATTCTGCTCATCATCCTCGGGGTGGGTGCGGGATATTATTTCATGCGTGGTGATACCGCTCGCTTGCCGCTGGAAGCAACTGAGGGCGTCGAACCGGAGCTGACAAATGTCCGCAAGGAAACATTTCCCACGATCAATATTGCGAAGGCAGAACCCTGGGGTGAGGGGGAAGGACCGGTTGCGGCAGAGGGGCTGACAGTAGAGCGCTTCGCTGAAGGACTGGATCATCCGCGCAGTATGTTTCGCTTACCCAATGGCGACATTCTGGTCGCAGAAACCAACAGCCCCCCGCGGACCAACAAGGGGATCGAAGGCTGGGTCATGCGCAATCTGATGAGCAAGGCCGGCGCCGCAACCCCGTCCGCCAACCGGATCAGTTTGCTGCGCGACAGCGACAAGGATGGTCAGGTCGACCAGAAATTCACTTTCCTCGAGAATCTCAACTCGCCGTTCGGCATGGCGTTGATTGACGACACGCTCTACGTCGCCAATACCGATGCGGTCTATGCCTATCCCTATGCGGAAGGTGATACGAAAATTACAGCGGAGGGCCGCAAGGTTGCTAATCTGAATGCCAAGGCACCGAACAACCACTGGACCCGCGATCTGCTGGCAAGCAAGGATGGCAAATATCTCTATATTTCGGTCGGTTCGAACAGCAATATCGGCGAAAATGGCATGGATATCGAGAAACAGCGCGCCGCCATTCTGCAGGTCGAACTCGCTACCAACAAAAAAACCATCTACTCCGACGGCATGCGCAATCCGGTCGGTATGGCCTATCTGCCGGGGACCGACAAATTCTACACCGTGGTCAATGAGCGGGACATGCTCGGCAGCGACATGGTACCGGATTATCTGACCGAGGTCCGTTGGGGTGCCCATTATGGTTGGCCCTGGCATTTCTGGGGCGGTTATGTCGACCCGCGGGTTGAACCGAAAAATCTCGATCACCGGCAGTATGAGCGCCGTCCGGATTACGCGCTGGGCGCGCATGTGGCACCGTTAGGTCTTGCCTTTTCACACGGCCAGGCGTTGGGCAAGCCCTTTGCTACGGGTGCGGTGGTCGCGCGGCACGGGTCATGGAACCGCAAACCACTGGCGGGCTATGATGTGGTCTATGTGAACTTCAACCAGCGCGGTGAACCGGAAGGCGAACCGAAAACGATCCTGAGCGGATTTGTCGATGATGAAGGGGATGCGCGGGGTCGTCCGACGATGGTTGCCTTTGACCAGACCGGCGCGTTGCTGGTCAGCGACGATGTTGGCGGGATTATCTGGCGGGTTTCCCGCGACGGCGCGTCCAAACCGGCGGCGGCCGACGAAAAATAGTCTAGGCCAGCGACCGTCCTTTGCGTCCGGCCAGTTCGACAATATATTGCCATGCGACCCGCCCCGAGCGACTGCCACGCTGTTTTGCCCAGAGCAGCGCATCTTCGCGCTCAAAGCTTAGGCCATGGGCGTCAGCATAGCGAATAATCATGGCCAGATAATCATCCTGCGTTGCGGCATGAAACCCCAGTCGCAAGCCGAAGCGGTCGGACAGCGCCAACTGGTCATCCACGATGTCGCGCGGATTGATCGGGTCGTCCTGCTCGCTCATCTGCCGCGAGACGATATGACGGCGGTTGGAGGTGACGTAAAGACGCACATTCGCTGGCCGCTCGCTCGCGCCGCCTTCCAGCATTGAGCGCAGCAGGCGCGGCTCCGCGCTGCCTTCGGAAAAGCCGATATCATCGATGAAAATTATGAAACTGCGCTGAACCGTGGCGAGCATCTCTAATAGGTCGGGAAGCTTCTCAAGTTGCCCAGAGGGCGCCTCCACCAAAGCAATATCCTTTCCCTGATCCTGCAAGGTCCGGACCACGGATTTGGAGAGGGCTGACTTGCCCATGCCGCGGGAGCCCCAGAGCAGTACATCATGCGCGGCATGGCCAGACGCATGGCGGCTAGTATTGTCCAGCAGGCTGGCCTTTTGTTTATCAATACCCGTGAGCAGATCGATCTCGATAGGTTCGAATGGTGATATGGTCTTGATCTTACGGCCGTCCCAAAGAAAGGCTTCTCCGGTCGCCAGATCCACCGGGCTGGTGGTTGGGGGAGCCAGGCGTTCGAGCGCATCGGCAATGCGCGCGAGTATATCGTCATTGCCTGCGTCGTTCATGATCAGCCGGCCAGTTCCGCGCTGTCGAGCTGGTACAGGATATCCGCACCACCCATCGCGGCGGCTTTGAGGCCCAATGCTTCCGGAACCAGATGGTCGAGATAATAGCGGGTGGTAACCAGCTTGGCCTTGAGAAACGGATCATCGCCGTCCGCGAGTTCGGCGCTGGCAATCCGGTGCTGTTTCTGCATCAACATCCCGCAGGTCGCGGTCGCCAGCATGGTCATGAACGGGTAGCTGCCGGCCAGCCGATCATCGATCGAGGCATCGCCGCTTGCCATCCATTGGCGGATATCCTCGCACGCATCGGCCAGCGTCTGCAGGCTACTGCCTTCCTCTGCTTCCGCCTTGATATCCGCGATAAACGCCTGCATTGCATCGCCGCCATCAAGCCCCAGTTTGCGGCCGACCAGATCGGCTGCCTGGATACCGTTGGTGCCTTCGTAAATCGGTGCAATCCGGGCGTCGCGGAAATGCTGGCCGGCGCCGGTTTCCTCGACGAAGCCCATGCCGCCGTGCACCTGCACGCCGATTGAGGCGACTTCGTTGCCGATATCGGTGCCATAGCCCTTGATCAGCGGTGTCAGGATTTCGGCGCGCGCCTTGGCACCTTCGATACCCAGAGTCGCGCGATCGACGCTTGACGAAGCATAGTACAGCAGTGCGCGGGCCGCTTGCGTGAGCGCTTTCGAACGCAGCAACATTCGCCGCACATCGGGATGCTCGATAATCGCTACCGGTGCCTTGTCGCCGCTGCCGGCGCGGGCCGACTGGATCCGTTCCATCGCAAAGGCGCTGGCCTGCTGGGTCGCGCGCTCGGCTATCTGGACGCCCTGCGAACCGACATTGATCCGCGCATTGTTCATCATCGTGAACATTGCTTTCATGCCGCCGAATTCGCCGCCAATCATCTCGCCGATACATTCGTCCTGCTCACCGTAAGCCATCACGCAGGTCGGCGAGGCGTGGATGCCGATCTTGTGTTCAATCGAGACGCAGGTGACATCATTCGGCGCACCCGCATTGCCGTCGGCATCGAGGTGGAATTTCGGAACGATGAACAGCGAGATACCGCGCGTTCCCTCGGGTGCGCCTGGGGTGCGGGCCAGTACCAGATGGATGATATTGTCGGTCAGGTCATGCTCGCCGAAGGTGATATAGATCTTCTGCCCCTTGATCCGGTATTTGCCGGCGTGCTCGCCTTCGGTGATCGGTTCTGCCGTCGAGCGCAGCGCCCCCACATCTGACCCAGCCTGCGGTTCGGTCAGGTTCATCGTTCCGGTCCAGGCACCCGAAATGAGATTGGGCAAGTATTTCGCCTTCTGGTCGTCCGAACCATGGGCATGAATTGCCTCGATCGCGCCAAAGCTGAGCATCGGGCAAAGCGTGAAAGCGAAATTGGCCGCGCCGCAGGTTTCCAGGATCAGCGCGGACAGCGAATAGGGGAGGCCCTGACCGCCAAATTCTTCAGGTCCGTCGATGGAAGCCCAGCCGCCCTCGACAAAATGCGCATAAGCCTCCTTATAGCCCGCTGGCAGAGTGACCTTACCATCGTGCCATTGCGCGCCTTCGGTATCGCCAATCCGGTTGAGCGGAGCAAATTCGCCTTCAGCAAACTGGCCGATGCCCTCAACAATCGCCTCGACCATATCCTCGCTGGCACCGGCGAAGCGCTCATGGCTCGCTAGTTCGCCGATATCGGCGATATGTTTGAGGACAAAATTTTGTTCGCGACCGGGGGCTG
Source organism: Parasphingorhabdus sp. (assembly GCF_048269865.1). GTDB lineage: Bacteria > Pseudomonadota > Alphaproteobacteria > Sphingomonadales > Sphingomonadaceae > Parasphingorhabdus. The sequence continues at coordinate 140,322 of NZ_JBLWUA010000011.1, forward strand.
TGAAACTCATGTAATTGCTATCCGTTGTTGCCTGAATTTGTGCTGGGCTATAGCGCAGGGTTATGTCCGGCTCAAACGATCATATTGGCGATAAAGCGCACCGCTACGGAACAGCAACGATCGGCGATGCTGTCGCACGATTGCGCGGTGGCGGGCTCGTCGCAGTACCGACTGAGACCGTCTATGGTCTGGCCGCCGATTCGACCAACGCGGCGGCGGTCGCGGAAATATATCGCGCCAAAGGCCGACCCGACTTCAATCCGCTGATCGTCCATGTTCCGGACCTGTCAGCGGCCCGGAAGCTCGGGCAATTTAACGAACTGGCCATGAGGTTTGCCGAGTTTCTGTGGCCGGGCCCCTTGACGCTGGTCTTGCCAAAAACCGAAAATTGTCCTGTTGCACCGGCAGTCACTGCCGGCCTGGACAGCATCGCCCTGCGGGTGCCTGCTCACCCGGTGATGCGTGAGTTGCTACACGCATCCGGTCTCTATCTTGCCGCGCCTTCGGCCAATCGCAGTGGTGGCATTAGCCCCACCACTGCGGATCATGTCGCGCGCAGCCTGGGGCCCGCAGCACCGCTGATCCTCGACGGCGGGCCGTGCGAACAGGGGATCGAGTCGACGATTGTTGCGATCAACGGGACTGATTTCCGGATCTTGCGACCGGGGCCTGTGACTGCCGCCGCTTTGGACCGCATTGCCGGCAAGCCAGCGGCGACAAACAACAGCCAGACAATCGAGGCACCGGGACAGATGCCGTCACATTATGCGCCGAATAAGCCGGTTCGCCTGAATGCGCCAAGCGCGCAGCCAGATGAATATCATATTGGTTTCGGACCGGTGGCTGGCGACATGAATCTGTCCGCCAGCGCCGATCTCGCTGAAGCCGCCAGCCTGCTTTTTGCCGCGCTTCATCACGCGGAGGCCAGCAAGAAAAAGAAAATTGCCGTCGCACCAATAGTGGATGAAGGGATTGGTCTCGCGTTGAATGACCGCCTTCGCCGCGCAGCATCGCCCAAATAGCGAACATCCACTGACCGGTTTTGACCAAGACATGCCAAGGGGAAGTCGTTGGTACTGACTCTTTAATAACACATTTAGCGGGCCCCATCTATTAATCCGGCTGTTTCTCGATGCTTTTGGCAATTTTCTATTGGTCAGGACTCGATAGCCACTTAAGACGAACCCAATAGGGGTGGTGATGCGCGATATGACGCTTGGCAGAACGATAATATCGGTCTTGGTGGGTCTGGCTTTTGTGACCGGATGCAGCGACAGTGAACCCGAGGCAAAGCCACCGTCAGCCGATCCGATCCCGGCGGCTGTGACGGTCGTTCAGCCAGCCAGCGATAGCCAGATAATAACTGCACCCGGCACCGTGCGTCTCCGTCGCGAGACATCGCTTGGGTTCACCAGTGGTGGAAAAGTTGCATCGGTGCGGTACGAAGAAGGCGATCGGGTGAAGCGAGGCGCAATTCTTGCAGCTTTGGACAACAGCACGGTTGCAGCAGATTTGAGCACGGCCCGCGCAGAACGGGACCGCGCGGTGGCTGAATATGGCCGGATCGAGAAACTTTTCAAAGATGGTTGGGTGACCAAGTCACGGCTCGAACAGGCGGAAGCGGCTGCCCGCGCCGCGCGCGCCCGGATCGAAGCGACCGAATTTGCCAGCCGGACTGCCTATATCCGTGCGCCCAGCAGCGGCATTATATTGTCACGGAATATCGATGCCGGACAGATAGTGGCGGCCGGCATGACCGCTTTGGTACTGGGAGAAACAGACAAGGGTTTTGTGCTGCGTGTTCCGATGACCGACTCCGACGCGGCCCGGATAGACATTGGGATGCCGGCCAAGGTTATGCTTTCGGCGGTTTCGAATGAGCCGCTGGATGCAACCGTCAGCGAGAAAGATGGACGTGCCGACGATCGGACCGGAACCTTTGAAGTCAATTTTGCGCTTCCGCCCAGCGACCGTCTGCGGTCCGGTCAACTGGCTACGGTTGAGATTCAGGTGCCGCGCGAAACGTCGACAATCTTCGCGATCCCGGCCAATGCCATATTCGGCGTCCGCACCGGTGAAGGACTGGTGTTCGTGGTCGATGACAAGAATCGGGTCAAGCAGCGGAACGTGCAAATCGGCAAGCTGACGGACAAGAGTCTCGAAATTTTGCAGGGACTCACAGCCGGGGAAGTCATTGTTACGCGCGGTGTTGAAAAGCTGCGGGATGGGGATGTCATTAAACCCATCCGGACCGCGCAATGAATGCATATTTGAAACAGGCGGGTCGACGGAGCTGATATGCTTGCCCGCTTCGTCATTTCTCGGTGGCAACTCAGCCTGGTTCTGTTCGTACTTCTGGTCGTGCTCGGCATTTCGGCGTTCACCAATATTCCAAAAGCGGTTGATGCCCATTTCCCCATTCCAGCGGTCAAGATTATCGCGATCCAGCCCGGTGCCGATGCGCAGGAAATGGAAGAGACAGTCGCCAAGCCGATTGAGGACGTCATGCAGGGGCTCGACGATATCGTGGAAGTGCGATCGACAAGCACCGATGGTGGAACCTCGATATCAGTTGAATTCAGCGAATGGTCGGGGGACGTTGACGGTTATTTCGATGACGTGGTGCGAGAAGTCTCAGCGATCCGTGACCAGCTTCCCGATGGACTGCAGAGGTTGGAATATCGTAAAATCCGGACGACCGAGGCTGCTGTCATGCAAGTGGCTTTGGTCAGCGAAACCGCATCCTGGCGACGCATGGAAAAATATGCAGATGATCTGGTGGATGTGTTCACGCGTAATCCCGGTGTCCGCGAATCCCGCATTTTCGGGCTGCCCAAACCGGAAGTCAGCGTCAAGGTCCGGCCGGATCGGCTATCCGAATTGCGTGTTCCGGCCAGTGCAATCGCCGATGCCGTCCGGCAGGGCGGTGCGGATTTACCGGGCGGGGCAGTGCAAAGCGGAGAGCGACGGCTGAACGTGGAAGCGGGAGGTGCCTTCCGCAATCTCGAAGCGATCCGGGAATTGCCGCTGCGGGCTGCGGGCGGTTCGCTGCTGACCGTCGGCGATGTCGCAACGGTCGAGTGGGGCGCTGAAGAGCAGATCTACCGGGCCCGGCATAATGGCCAGCGAGCGGTCTTCCTCACGGTCACCCAGAAAGACGGCGTTGATGTCACCCGCCTGAAGGACGAGCTTGATATCACACTTGCGCAGCAACGCTCAATTCTCCCGCCGGACATCAAACTGGTGATGCAGTTTGACCAGAGCCGCGATGTGCAGAGGCGATTGAGCGAACTGACCCGCGATTTTACGATCGCGATCGCCTTGGTCATTTTTACCCTGTTACCGCTCGGTTTCCGATCCTCTGCCATTGTGATGATCTCGATCCCGCTTTCGCTCGCTTCAGGCCTGCTGGTCCTATACGCCATGGGTTATAATCTCAGCCAGCTCTCAATTGCCGGTTTCATCGTATCGCTCGGGTTGCTGGTGGACGACAGCATCGTCGTCACCGAGAATATTGCGCGACATTTGCGGATGGGCAAGACGCGGGCGCAAGCGGCTATTGAAGGCAGTCTGGAAATCCGGGCAGCGGTAATCGGCTCTACTGCCGTTCTGGTTCTGGCGTTTGCGCCGTTGCTGTTTCTGCCCGGCGGTGCCGGAGCCTATACCAGATCCTTCTTCATCGCCATTATTGCGACCGTCATCGCTTCGCTTGGGATATCCCTGTCGCTGATCCCGTTTCTCGCCAGTCGTCTGTTGCGGCGGGATGAAGATCCGGAAGGCAATCGGGCGCTGCGCTGGGTCAACGAAAAGATTCAGCGCTTTTACCGGCCATTCTTGCATATTGCTCTAGGAGCACCGGTCAAGACAGTGACCCTCGCTCTCATCTTGTGCTTTTCAGCTTTCGCGCTTGTTCCGGTTCTTGGCTTTTCGCTCTTTCCATTTGCCGATGCGCCTTATTTTCGTGTCGCGGTCGAAGCGGAGCAGGGCAGCAGTCTGGACCGGACCGACAAGATCGTCGCCGAAGTGACGAAAATATTGGAAAGCGAACCGAGTATAAAGGTGCGGGCCGAAAATATCGGTAACGGCAATCCGCAGGTCTTCTATAATGTTGGCCCACGGGCAGAGCGGATCAATCATGGTGAAGTCTTGGCGGTGCTCGACGAATGGGATACGAGAGAGGGTCCCAAAATGATCGACCGGTTGCGCAAGCAGCTTGACCAGATCCCCGGGGCACGCGTGCAAATCGAGCTCTTCCAGAACGGCACGCCGGTTGAGGCACCGATTGTCATCAGGGTAGCAGGGCCTGAACTCGACAAGCTGAAAGAACTGTCCGGAAAAATTGCCGATGTGCTCCGCAAGACGCCGGGTGCACGGGATATCGTCAATCCGGTTGAAACCGATAAAATCGATTTGGACATTGGCCTGAATGAAAAGAAAGCGGCCCTTCTCGATATCCCGGCGGGCGCGCCGCGACGCGCCATTCGGTTGGCAATAAGCGGCGAGAGGGCCGCATCGTTTCGCGACCAGGAAGGGGACGACTATCCGGTGACCGTCCGCTATCCGTTTGAGGGCAGCCAACCTATGTCGGTGTTGGACAGGGTATATGTTGCCACCCGAAGCGGCGATCCCGTGCCTTTGTCTCAGATCACCGATCCTCGGCTGACCAACGTGCCTCCGCAGATCCAGCGTTATCAGCTACAACGAACCGTGCTCGTCACGGCGCAGGTCGATTTTGGTGAAATCCCGTCGACTGTGAACAACCGTGCGGTCGAGCAGCTGGAGCAGATAGAATTTCCCGAGGGCTACACTTGGTCGGTCGGCGGCGAGGCGGAAAAAATTGGCCAGACATTCGGCAATTTCGGACCCTTGATAATTACCGCGATCATGTTGATCCTGGCGGTTCTGGTGGCCGAATTCCGGCGTTTCCGGGAAACGATCGTTGTGGCCGGTGTAATACCGCTCGGGACGTTTGGCGGAATTCTCGCTCTGTTTATCACCGGCAACTCTTTGAGCGTCATGGCGATTATCGGCTTTATCGCGTTGATCGGCATTGAAATTAAAAACTCGATATTGCTGGTCGACTTCACGACGCAGCTGCGCGAGCAAGGCATGGCGCTGCGTGAAGCAATCGAAAAGGCGGGCGAGGTCCGCTTCCTTCCGGTTCTGCTCACCTCGATTACCGCGATCGGCGGTTTGACCCCGCTCGCGTTCTGGGGCGGGGCGCTTTACGCACCGCTCGCGGCGATCATCATCGGCGGATTGATCAGTTCGACCCTCTTGTCTCGCGTGGTAACACCCGCCATGTATCTTCTTGTCGCGCGGCGCGATGAGGAAAAAAGAAATACAGATAGCGGAGGCGATGCCGCCACCGCATAAAAGGAGTGTATATGGCACAGCAGGAAGCCATTTTTGCCGGTGGCTGTTTTTGGTGCACGGAGGCGGTGTTCAACGATATTGCCGGCGTGCAATCGGTCGAAAGCGGCTATATCGGTGGCGCAAAACCGGACCCCAGCTATCGCGAAGTCTGTTCGGGTACCACTGGCCATGCCGAAGCGATCAAGATCGGTTTTGACGACGCGATAGTCAGCTATGCCGACCTGCTTGACATTTTTTTCGCAACTCATGATCCGACTCAGCTCAATCGCCAGGGCAATGATATCGGGACGCAATATCGATCGGCCATCTTCCCAATGGATGATCAACAGCGCGCCGAGGCCGAAGCCGCGATCGTGCGAGCAGGAGAGGGCCGCAGCGAGCCGATTGTGACCACAATCGAGGGGCCATCCCCATGGTATGTGGCCGAAGACTATCATCAGCAATATTGGGCTGACGAAGGCCGTAGCAACCCTTACTGTGTTGCCACGATACCGCCAAAGCTGCAAAAGCTGAGAACCAGTTTTGCCGACAAACTTAAGGAGTAGAACCGACTTATGAAACCGATCAGAAAAGCCGTTTTTCCCGTTGCCGGTATGGGCACCCGGTTTCTGCCGGCCACCAAGGTGATGCCGAAGGAACTTTTCCCCATCGTTGACCGCCCGCTTCTGCAATATGCTGTGGATGAAGCGCTGGAAGCGGGCATCGAGCAGATGATCTTTGTCAATGGTCGCGGCAAGGGAATGATCGAGGATCATTTCGACATGGCTTACGAGCTTGAGCATACGATGGCCGAACGGTCCAAAGACCGGTCCGTCCTCGAGGGAACCCGCCTGCGGCCCGGCGACTGTGTCTTTGTCCGGCAGCAGGAACCGCTTGGGCTGGGCCATGCGATCTGGTGCGCGCGCGACATCATCGGCGACGAGCCCTTCGCGATTTTTCTGCCCGATGAATTCATGGTGGGATCGCCGAGTTGCATGACGCAAATGGTGAAGGCTTATGAAAAGCTTGGCGGCAATATTGTATGTGCGCTGGAAATACCGATGGAAGCGACACCTTCCTACGGGGTGATAGACCCCGGCTATCGCGATGGTCCGATCACGGAAGTGAAAGGACTGGTTGAGAAACCACCAGCAGGTACGGCACCGTCCAATCTGATTCTGCCGGGACGCTATATTCTGCAACCCGAAGTCATGCGGATATTGGAAACGCAGGCTACCGGAGCGGGCGGCGAGATTCAGCTGACCGATGCGATGGCACAGATGATTGGCCAACAGCCCTTTCATGGCATGACCTTCGATGGCAAGCGCTATGATTGCGGGTCCAAGGCGGGTTTTGTCGAGGCCAATCTGGCGCTCGCGTTGGCTCACCCTGAAATGGGGGCCGAGATGCGGGCCACCGTAGAGAAATTGCTGGCCGAATAAACGGTAGGCGTTCAGCCGGACTTCATTCGGTGGCGCGCACGTGGTTTCTGAGGAGTATAATATGCGAGCCGTGCCGTTTCTGACGCTGATCTTGATCCCGCTGGCCCTTTCCGGTTGCACTGCCAGTAAGATCGTCACTGCGCCCTTCAGGGCGGCTGGAACAGTGGTCGAGACGGCGGTTGATGCAACGACCCAGAGCCAGTCCGAGCGGGAAGAGGATCTCGGTCGCCAGGTGCTCAAGAAACGAAAGAAGGAGCGGGAACTGTGCCTGGACGAGGCGCAGAACAAGCAAGAACGCCGCAATTGCAAGGAGGCGTACGAGCGACCCTATTAGCCTATTTTGCGCTGGTCAGCAGGGGCGGCGCATATTTCCCGTCGACCGCAGTCAGAGTCGCCATCTTGGCGATTTGCTCTTCGAACAGACCCACGCGCTTTTTCCAGCGATAGTGGGTCGACGCAGAGAAAATGCCTTTGCCGTGCTCTTTTCCGTATCGGGTCCAGAAGCGGATGGCGGCTTGCGGGTCGTAGCCGGCATTCGCCATTAGCCATACCGAAAGCTTGTCGGCTTCAATCTCGGCGGACTTGATGCGGCTGGCGCTCTTGCCAAACTGACCAAAGAAACTGCGATTGACTCCCAGCGCGTCGAGCCGTTCCCGATGTTTGAGCAGATTATGAGCCAGTTCGTGGGCAACCACTGCGGCGAATTCGTCGTCGGTCAGGAAATATTCAGCCATTCTGGACGTGACCGAGACAATATTGCCGTCAGCCGATGCGCCACGATCTTGGCTGACCTTGATCTGAAACCGGCTGGGACAGGCTGGCTGCGATCGGACTGTCACCTGAGTTTGTTGACCACCTCGCAGAATATCAAGCGTTACATCGCCTTGCGAGAGCGCTTCGTCCAACTTGTTATTCACAGCGGCGATCCGCCGGTAATCCGCTAGCTCATTTGCGATGGCTGGATCATCGAGAGGAATAGCTTCAACTTTGGTTCCGTTGATTGCCACGATATCATCGCCGGGCGCGAGGCCGGCATCTGCGGCCGGGCTGTCGGGCGCCACGGCATTGACCGCAACCAGTCCATCAAGACCAAGCGCAAACCGGGCGACCTCGTGATCGGGATATTGATCGATAGCGTGCAGAAGCATGCCGGTCTGTGGCACCTTGTCAGTGCAATAGGGGGCATTGGCCTCGGTCAACTGGTAACCGATGGCGTTTAGACGATGGTCCAGCAATTGCAGCCCCTTCAGTGCCAATATCGTCTCCGCATCGAAGTCGTTTGGCGCAGCCTCTTGGGCATATAGCGGGGCCGCGAATAGCAATGCTATCAGGGATAAGCAGATTCGGATCATCATGTTCCTCTAGACTATCGTGTCTTGCGGCAGGTTGAACGCGCTCTGCATAGCGCCATCGTTAAGGTTCCACCAAGCCAATATCAGGGCGGCACCCATTAACACAGCTGCGGCAATTTTCTGAAACCGCTCCTGTGTCTGATCAGCCTTGCCCAAGCGCCGTGCTCTGGAAGCAAGGCTGGCATAAAAGGTCAGCCCAGTGGTTTCCGTGATCACTGTCAATCCGGCCAGTATCGCAAATTGCAGCAGGATATTGCCGTTTGGGTCAATGAAAGGCGGAATGAAAGCGGTATAGAAAAGCAGCGCCTTCGGATTGGACATATGCACCGCCAGGCCATTGAGAAACCCTTTCCCGAAACTTGCACGCTGCCCTTTCAATGTTGCCAATGCGCTCCCGCTGCCACGAAACATTCGCAAACCCATCCAGGCCAAATAGACTACTCCGACCCAGCGGAGCACGGAATAAGCAGTCGGAACGGCCTGTATCAGGGCAATCAGGCCAAAGGCCGTGAGCCCGTACCAGATGAAATTACCGACATTCACGCCGACGATTGGCCCCAGCGCGCCGCGCATTCCTCCTGCTGGCCCCTGCGGTAGTGCATGGCTCACCGTGACCAGCGTCGCCGGGCCGGGAGTGAGGCAGAACATCATGTCGGCAACCAGAAATAACAGGATAGCTTCGATCGGCATTAATATTCGGCCCTGCTTTCCTGATAAACTTTACAAACTTGACAGTGTAATATCAAAAATATTCGCAGGTTCGATTTTGGTACCAAACGCGCTCGCCTGAACGGAAAAGAGGCTTGTCGTGATGCAGTCTTTTGCCATGGCTCGGATCCATATTTCTTCGTTGCAGAAAGGGAGAATAGATAATGTGGCTGCTGTAGGACAGAAAAATAGGCGGGCTTGGCAAGGGCTAGCGCAGATTATCCTTGAGAAAATTAACGAGTGCATCGACCCGCGCCGGGCGCAGCCGGGAAGGGGGCATGACGATATTGAGCGTGATGTCGCCCATCCGCCATCCGGGCAGAATATTGATCAGAGTTCCTGCATCCAATGCATTCTGACATAAAAAGTCCGGCAAATAACCGATACCCCGACCCGCGATGAGCGCCGGGAGCATGACATCGCCGTTGTTGCTCTGGAACCGGCACTTCGGACGCACATTGACTGTCTGCCCATTTGGACCGGTGATGTGCCAGACCTCGGGGCCTCGCGTGTTGGAATAGATAAAACAATCGTGACCGGCCAGTTCGCCGGGCGTGCGGGGTTCGCTCATCCGCGTGATGTAGGCGGGAGCGGCCACGAAATAGATATCTACTTTGCGCAGCTGGATAACCCTGAGACTGCTGTCCGGAAGATCAGCAATACGGATCGCGCAATCGAAGCCTTCCTCGACCAAGTCCACCCGCGCATCGTTGAGTTGTAGATCAACGGTGATTTCCGGATAGGCGCACATGAAGTTCGCGATGACCGGCGCAAGGTGGGAGAGGCCGTAACTGAGCGGTGCGGCCAGACGCACCTGACCTTTCAGCAGATGCGTCGTATCGCGCGCAGCTTCCATCGCCGCCTCGCCGACATGGGCAATTTGCTGGGCGTGAGGCAAAAGCGTCTGCCCGGCTGTCGAGAGCGATATTTTACGTGAGGTACGATGGAACAACACTGTGCCCAGAGAGCGTTCCAGACGCGAAATCGCTTTTGAAATGGTGGGCTTGGACAGGGACAGCTCATCGGCGGCGGCCGTGAAGCTGCCGAGGCGAGCCACCGCTTCCAGTATCGCCCATGCTTCGTAATCGGGAAGAGCCATGTCCTGATATTAGATAATAATGGGAAACAATCAAATTCAAAATTGTCTATTTAAGAAACAAACGCGATATCATATCTCAGTTCCAAGCGGGGCGGAAACGATGCCGCTCCAACGAGGAGAAAGACAATGATTGAGAAACGCGAATTTAAACAGCTCGCTCATGTTGACCATGAATGGCTGCAGGCCCGCCATCATTTTTCCTTTGGCAATTACTGGGATCCATCCCGCATGGGTTTTGGACCGATCCGGGTTTGGAATGATGACGAGATCCAGCCCAAGACCGGATTTCCGATGCATGGCCACAAGGATATGGAAATCATCACCTATGTCCGCGAAGGGGCCATTACCCATCGCGACAATATGGGCAATGAAGGTCGTACCGAGGCTGGAGATGTTCAGGTGATGAGCGCCGGTACCGGAGTGATGCACAGCGAATATAATCTCGAGGACGAGCGGACGCGGCTGTTCCAGATTTGGATCGAACCGCGTGCCCCCGGCGGTGCACCGCGCTGGGACGCAAAAGCCTTCCCCAAGGGTGACCGCTCCGGCCAGCTGGAAATTCTGGCCAGCGGCTTTGACGAAGATGTCAGCAACGGCGCGCTCATGATTGGTGCCGATGCCCGGCTCTACGGTGCTTCGCTGACCGCGGGAACGACCGTCGAGCATCGGATTGCCGATGGTTCCCATATCTATCTGGTCGGCTCCGCTGGCCGAATCCGGGTCAATGGCGAGACTGCAGCCGCCCGCGATTCGCTGGCGATCCGGGATCTCGCGTCGCTGCAGATCGAAGCGGTCGACGATGCCGAATTCGTCTTTGTCGAGGCTCAGCAATCCCAGAACTGAGTTCGACTCATGGGGCGCTCTCCTTCCCTTCCTTGCGGGGCGCCCCCCATTGCCTTGCCTATATGATTTCATATTTTCAATCCTGGAGACATTCTCATGACCAATGCCGCAAATATCCTCCGTGTCGACGCCAGCGCCCGCCATGGCGGTTCTTCATCCCGGGCTCTGACCGATGCCCTTATTGCCAGGCTCAATCCCGCAGCGGTCGTATCGCGGGACCTGTCGAAAACTATGCCTTTTGTCACCGAAAACTGGGTGCACGCCAATTTCACCGACGAGGCCGAGCGAACGGAGGAGCAGAAGGCCGAACTGGCGCTGTCCGATTCGCTGGTTGCGGAACTGGTCGCGGCCGACATAGTGGTGATCGGCTCACCGATTTACAATTTCGGTGTCCCGGCCGCGCTGAAGGCCTGGATCGATATGATTGCCCGGGTCCGCAAGACCTTTCACTATACCGAAGATGGTCCAAAAGGCCTGCTGACCGGCAAGAAAGCCTATGTGCTGATGGCCTCGGGCGGCACCGAAATCGGCAGCGAGATTGATTTCGCGTCCGGCTATCTGCGGCATGTCCTCGGCTTTGTCGGCATTGACGATGTGACGATCATTGCCGCCGACCGGCAGATGATGCGCGGCGAAGATGCGGTGTCGCAGGCACTGGAGCAGATAGCCGCGGCCTGAACGGCTCGGCGACCCCGGCAAACAGCAGTCTGCCGGACAGGTTCCGGTGGATTTTGCTGTTCGGGGATAAAATGTTGTCAATAATTCCTGTTTTGTGCGACCAATGTCCTGGGTCGCACCGAAAAATTGGGGATTCCATGACATTTTTGAACAGAGCGGTGGCAATGGGCCTGACCGTTGCCGCGATGGGATCTGTATCCCTAGCCCTGTCCGTCCCGGCGCAGGCACAGCGGCAACAACAAGGCGTGAACGGTTATAATGTGTCGGAGGTCCGGTTCAACGGTGGCCTGTTTCGCGAAACCGGCCGGGGTTACTGGACCGAATATGGTGCCGATGGTCGCGTAAAATTCACGTTCAGGGAAAGCGGCCGCGATGAATGGTCGGTCTATCTCAACGACCCTTCGCGCAATGTGCAGCTGCAAATTGACATCCATCGCAACTGGATCAGACTGGGTGACAGGGGCGGACCGAAACGCGATTTCTATCCGATCACCGGCGCCTATCGCAACGAGGGCCGTACCCGGTCGCCGGCACCGCGAGTGGTGACCAATGGCAGTAATGTGCAACAGGTATTTTTCGCTGGCGGCAGTTTCCGGAAAAGCGGCCCGCGCCGCTGGACTGAATATAATGCGCAGGGCCGGGCGGTATTTGATTTCATCGAGACCGGACGCGATGAATGGTCGGTCTATCTGGATGACCGGTCGCGCAATGTGCAACTGCAGCTGGATCTCTATCGGAACTGGGTCGGCTATGGCCAGAATGGCGGCGCCATGAGCGACCTCTACCAGATCCAGTCTTCATCGCGGCAGCCGGGAGCCTTTTCGCGCCGCCCGGCACCGCGACCCGCGCCCCGTCCCGCAGGCAATACACGCAATGTAAACGCCGGTCCGATCTGGAGCCGGGAGGATGCGAAGATCAAATGTCCGGTCGTCGCCGCCTCCCAGGGCGGTGAATGGACCGGCGAATGGCGAACCACGGTGCAGGGCCAAATGTCGGTGTGCGAAATCAGGTTCTAGCGGCCAGACAGTTTCTCACTTGGCTTGCTGCAAAAAAAGCCCCGCTGGATACTCTCCAGCGGGGCTTTTTTTAATTCGGTTCAAAGCGGGAAGGTTTATTCTTCCTTGTCGCCATCGGTTTGAGCGGCTTCGGTTTCGCTATCCTTGATGCCTTCACCCATGGTTTTGGCCATGTGTGAATCACCGGTTGCGGCATCGGAATTCTGAGCCAGTTCGGCCGCATGTTGCTCTTCGGAACTATCCGCAGCAATCAAGCTTTCCTCTACCGGCGTTTCCCCGAATACGTCAGCAGCCGTTGGTTCCGCTTCAGCAGGAGCTGCGGCTTGCGCCACTTCCTCTGCCTTAAGGTCGGCCGCTGCCTGCATCGCATCGAGCATCTTCTGCTGCTGCGCCCGCAGGGCCGCGTCGCGGCTGGTTGCGGCGATACGCGCACGGTTCATGCCCGCGCCGGTACCGGCAGGGATCAAGCGACCCACGATGACATTTTCCTTCAGACCAATCAGCTGATCCTTCTTGCCCTCGACCGCCGCCTGGGTGAGCACCCGGGTGGTTTCTTGGAAAGAAGCGGCAGAGATGAAGCTGCGGGTCTGCAGGCTCGCCTTGGTGATTCCGAGGAGAACCGGCTTGCCTTCGGCCGGAACCTGCTTCTTGGTCAGCTTGGCGTTATATTCCAGCATCTCTTCCAGATCGACCTGCTCGCCTGGCAACAAGGTGGTGTCGCCACCATTGGTGATTTCAACCTTCTGCAGCATCTGACGAACGATCGTCTCGATGTGCTTATCGTTGATTTTCACGCCCTGCAGACGATAGACTTCCTGAATTTCGGAAACGAGATATTCGGCCAGCGCCTCTACCCCGAGAACTTCAAGAATATCATGCGGATCGGGAGAACCGGAGACCAGATTGTCGCCCTTCTTGACGAAGTCGCCTTCCTGCACGTCGATGACTTTCGTCTTCGGCACCAGATATTCGACGGGTTCGCCTTCTTCCGGGACAATCGCGATCTTGCGCTTCGCCTTATAGTCGCGGACGAATTCAATCCGACCATCGATTTTCGCGATGATCGAGTTGTCCTTCGGAATACGCGCCTCGAACAGTTCGGCCACGCGTGGCAGACCACCTGTAATATCGCGGGTTTTTGCCGCTTCGCGAGACACACGGGCTAGCACGTCACCGGCAGCAACCTTGGCACCGTCTTCGACGGACAGGGTCGCACCGTTGGCGAGCATGTAGCGACCGGCTTCTCCGCTATTCTCATCCAGCAGGGTGAGGCGGGGACGCAGATCCTCTTTGTTGGCTCCACGGCCAGAGGCACGATATTCGGTAATCACGCGCTGTGCGATACCGGTGGCTTCATCGGTCTGTTCGGTCATCGTCTTGCCTTCGATGACGTCCTGGAACTTGATGACGCCCGGCTTCTCGGTGATCATTGGCATGGTGAATGGATCCCATTCCGCCAGACGATCGCCCAGTTTGACCTTGGCGCCATCCTTGATCAGCACGCTGGTACCATAAGGCACCTTGTCGGCAGAGCGTTCGCGACCGTCATTGTCGATCACGGCGATGATACCGCTACGCGCCAGCGACAGGAAGCGTCCGTTCTTGTCTTCGATGACCGGCATGTCGCGATATTCGACAACACCTTCAGCCACCGATTCCAGATTGGACTGCTCGTTGAGCTGTGCCGCGCCGCCGATGTGGAAGGTCCGCATCGTCAGCTGGGTGCCAGGCTCACCGATCGACTGGGCTGCAATGACGCCAACCGCTTCACCGATATTCACCGGTGTACCGCGAGCAAGGTCACGGCCGTAGCAGGTGCCGCAGACGCCCATCTTGGATTCGCACACCAGCGGCGAGCGAATGCGTGCCGATTGAATGCCGAGCTCTTCGATCACCAGAATGGCCGCTTCGTCCAGCAATGTGCCGGCTTTGATCACGACGCTGTCATCTTTGCTGTCGACAATATCTTCGGCCATCGTGCGGCCAAGGATACGTTCGCCCAGCGATGCGATAACCGAACCGCCCTGGACGATGGCTTTCATCTCCAGCGCATTTTCGGTGCCGCAATCTTCCTCGACGATCGTGCAATCCTGCGAAACGTCGACAAGACGACGGGTCAGATAGCCGGAGTTTGCCGTTTTCAACGCCGTATCCGCGAGACCCTTACGGGCACCGTGAGTGGAGTTGAAATATTCGAGAACCGTCAGGCCTTCCTTAAAGTTCGAGATGATCGGTGTTTCGATGATCTCGCCAGAAGGTTTCGCCATCAGGCCGCGCATGCCGCCCAGCTGCTTCATCTGGGCTGGCGAACCACGGGCACCGGAGTGGCTCATCATGTAGATCGCGTTAATCTCGCGTTCGCGACCGTTCTCGTCCAGCGGGGTCGCCGCCAGTTCGTCCATCATCGCGTTCGCAACCGTGTCACCACAGCGCGACCAGGCGTCGATCACCTTGTTGTATTTTTCCTGCTGGGTGATCAGGCCGTCCTGATACTGCTGCTCATAGTCAGCAACCAGCGTCCGGGTTTCTTCGACCGTCTTGTCCTTCGAATCCGGAATGATCATGTCATCCTTGCCGAAGGAAATGCCGGCACGGCAGGCGTGGCGGAAGCCAAGACCCATGATCGCGTCGGCAAACAGGACCGTGTCCTTCTGACCGGTGTGGCGGTAGACCTGATCGATCACGTCGCCGACTTCCTTCTTTGTCAGCAGCCGGTTGACGATGTCGAAAGGCACCAGATGCGATTTCGGCAAACATTCGGCGATCAGCAAACGACCCGGCGTGGTTTCGAAACGCTTGAGGATCGGATTGCCTTCTTCATCGGTTTGCGGAACCCGGGTGGTGATTTTGGAGTGCAAGGTCACTGCGCCAATTTCCAGCGCCTGATGCACTTCGGCCATATCGGCCAGCATCATGCCTTCGCCGGGCTCGCCCTTCCGGTCCATCGTCAGATAATAGATGCCGAGGACCATATCCTGCGAAGGAACGATGATCGGCTTGCCATTGGCTGGTGACAGGATGTTGTTGGTCGACATCATTAGCACGCGGGCTTCCAGCTGCGCCTCAAGGCTCAGTGGAACGTGGACAGCCATCTGGTCACCGTCAAAGTCGGCGTTGAAGGCGGAGCAGACCAGCGGGTGAAGCTGAATTGCCTTGCCTTCGATCAATACCGGCTCAAAAGCCTGGATGCCGAGACGGTGAAGCGTCGGCGCACGGTTCAGCATCACGGGATGCTCGCGGATCACCTCTTCCAGAATGTCCCAGACTTCCTTGCGTTCTTTTTCGACCCATTTCTTGGCCTGCTTGAGGGTCATCGAAAGACCCTTCGCGTCAAGGCGCGCGTAGATGAATGGCTTGAACAGCTCGAGCGCCATTTTCTTCGGCAGACCGCACTGGTGCAGTTTAAGCTCCGGACCCGTCACAATGACCGAACGGCCGGAATAGTCGACACGCTTGCCGAGCAGGTTCTGGCGGAAGCGGCCCTGCTTGCCCTTGAGCATGTCGGACAGGGATTTCAGCGGGCGCTTGTTGGCACCGGTGATGGTCCGGCCACGACGGCCATTGTCGAACAGGGCGTCGACCGATTCCTGCAGCATGCGCTTTTCGTTGCGGACGATGATGTCCGGCGCGCGCAGCTCCATCAGGCGTTTCAAACGGTTGTTCCGGTTGATCACGCGGCGATAGAGATCGTTGAGATCGGAGGTCGCGAAACGGCCACCATCGAGCGGCACCAGCGGGCGCAGCTCGGGCGGGATCACGGGAATGATTTCGAGGATCATCCATTCCGGCTTGTTGCCCGAATCGATGAAGCTTTCGACCACTTTCAGCCGCTTGATGATCTTTTTCGGCTTCAACGTGGATTTGGTCGTGCGCAACTCTTCCATGAGATCGTCGCGTTCCCGCTCCAAGTCGAGGTCCTGCAGCATGATCTTGACCGCTTCGGCACCGATACCGGCAGAGAAAGCGTCTTCGCCATATTCATCCTGCGCGGCGAGCATCTCGTCTTCGGTCAGCAACTGGAATTTTTCCAGCGCGGTCAAGCCGGGTTCGATGACCACATAGCTTTCGAAATAGAGCACGCGTTCCAGCTGCTTGAGCTGCATGTCGAGCAGCAGGCCAATACGCGATGGCAGCGATTTCAGGAACCAGATATGGGCGACCGGAGCAGCGAGATCGATATGACCCATGCGCTCGCGGCGAACCTTGGTCACCGTGACTTCGACACCGCATTTTTCACAGACGATGCCTTTGTACTTCATGCGCTTGTACTTGCCGCACAGGCATTCGTAATCCTTCACCGGGCCAAAGATACGGGCGCAGAACAGGCCGTCGCGTTCCGGCTTGAAGGTCCGGTAGTTGATGGTTTCCGGCTTTTTGATTTCGCCGAATGACCAGCTGCGGATGCGCTCTGGCGAGGCCAGGCCAATCTGAATCTGGTCGAATGTTTCCGGTTTTGCGATCGGATTTGCAAAATTTGTTACTTGATTCATGTCTTAATTCCTCTTGGGCTTTCGCCCCAAATTTGAAATGCTGCGGGGTGTGAAGCTAGCGCCTCACTCCGCCGCGATCGCAATCCCGTCGTCGTCCTCATCTTCATCCTCGTCGCCAAAGCTGGAGAGCTGAATGTTGAGGCCGAGCGACCGCATTTCCTTGACCAGAACGTTGAAGCTCTCCGGAACGCCGGCTTCGAACGTATCGTCACCCTTGACGATCGCCTCATAGACCTTGGTCCGGCCGATCACGTCATCCGACTTGACCGTCAGCATTTCCTGCAGCGTGTATGCCGCGCCGTAAGCCTGCAATGCCCAGACTTCCATTTCCCCGAAACGCTGTCCGCCAAATTGCGCTTTACCGCCAAGAGGCTGCTGCGTGACAAGGCTGTAAGGTCCGATTGAACGGGCGTGGATCTTGTCGTCGACCAGATGGTGCAGCTTGAGCATGTAGATATAGCCCACGGTCACCTTGCGGTCGAACTTGTCGCCGGTCCGGCCATCATAAAGATCAACCTGACCGCTGCGATCCAGACCCGCCAGTTCAAGCATGTCGGAAATGTCGCCCTCGTGTGCACCGTCAAATACCGGCGTGCCCATTGGGACACCGTGACGGAGATGGCCGACCATTTCGACGATCTCGGATGTGCCACGGGAGTCAATGTCTTCATGATATTGCTCGCCGTAAATGACCTTGAGCTTTTCCTTGACCGCGTCCGGTGGCGGGGCCGCTTCCGGATCGGGATTGGCCAGACGCCATTCTTCCAGCGCTTCGGTAACCTGCTGGCCCAGACCACGTGCAGCCCAGCCCAGATGGGTTTCGAAAATCTGACCGACGTTCATGCGTGAAGGCACACCCAGCGGGTTGAGCACGATGTCAACCGGGGTACCATCCTCGAGGAACGGCATGTCTTCCTGCGGCAGAATCCGGGAGATGACCCCCTTGTTGCCGTGACGGCCAGCCATTTTGTCACCCGGTTGCAGCTTGCGCTTCACGGCGACGAAGACTTTGACCATCTTCAGAACGCCCGGTGCGAGTTCGTCGCCGCGCTCGAGCTTCTCACGACGGTCTTCGAACCGTTCGTTGATCCGCTTGATTGCTTCGTCATATTGCTGACGGGTGGCTTCGAAATCGGACTGAACCTGATCGTCCTTGACGGCGATCTTCCACCAGTCGGCCTGTTCCAGTTCGGTCAGGCTTTCCTCGGTGATTTCTGCACCTTTCTTCATCGGCTTCGGCGCGGAGGTCGCGGTCTGACCGATCAGCATGTCTTTCAGCGTGTTGAAAGTTGCCCGGTTGAGGATGGCGCGTTCGTCGTCACGGTCCTTGGTAAAGCGACCAATTTCCTCGCGTTCAATCGCAAGGGCGCGTTCGTCCTTGTCGATACCGTGGCGGTTGAACACGCGAACCTCGACCACCGTACCGGCAACACCGGGAGGCAGACGCAGGGAGGTGTCACGAACATCGGAAGCTTTTTCACCAAAGATGGCACGCAGAAGTTTTTCTTCCGGCGTCATTGGCGATTCACCCTTGGGCGTGATTTTGCCGACGAGAATATCGCCCGGCTCGATTTCCGCACCAATATAGACAATGCCGGCTTCGTCGAGGTTGCGCAGGGCTTCCTCACCGACATTGGGAATATCGCGGGTGATGTCTTCCGGTCCAAGCTTGGTGTCGCGGGCCATGACTTCAAATTCTTCGATGTGGATCGAGGTGAAGACGTCGTCTTTCACGATCCGCTCGGAGATCAGGATACTATCCTCGTAGTTGTAGCCGTTCCAGGGCATGAAGGCGACGAGGCTGTTCTTGCCCAGTGCCAGTTCACCCATGTCAGTGGATGGACCATCGGCAATCGTGTCGCCTTTCTGGACAATCTCGCCGACCTTCACCAGCGGACGCTGGTTGATGCAGGTGTTCTGGTTGGAACGCTGGAACTTCTGCAGCGTGTAAATGTCCACGCCCGACTTGCCAGCTTCCACTGCACCTGATGCGCGGATTACGATACGGGTGGCGTCCACCTGATCGACGATACCAGCGCGGCGCGCGGCGATCGCAGCGCCTGAGTCGCGGGCAACGGTTTCTTCCATGCCGGTACCAACAAACGGAGCTTCGGCTTTCACCAAAGGAACCGCCTGGCGCTGCATGTTCGATCCCATGAGCGCGCGGTTGGCGTCATCGTTTTCCAGGAATGGAATGAGCGAGGCTGCAACCGATACCAGCTGCTTCGGGCTGACGTCCATCAAGGTGATGATATCGCGCGGCGCCATCAGGAATTCACCTCCCTGACGCGAAGAAACGATTTCCTCGACGAAGCTCCCGTCATCGTTCAGCTCGGCATTCGCCTGCGCCACGGTGTGTTTCTGCTCTTCCATAGCGGAGAGATAAACCACATCGTCGGTAACCTTGTTGTCGACGACTTTCCGATATGGGGTTTCGATGAAGCCATACTGGTTGACGCGGCTAAACGATGCCAGCGAGTTGATCAGACCAATGTTCGGACCTTCCGGCGTTTCAATCGGACAGATACGGCCATAATGGGTCGGATGAACGTCGCGGACTTCAAAGCCGGCCCGCTCGCGGGTCAAACCACCGGGGCCCAACGCCGACACGCGGCGTTTATGGGTGACTTCCGAAAGCGGGTTGGTCTGATCCATAAACTGGGACAGCTGCGAGGAACCGAAGAATTCGCGAACAGTCGCGACGGCAGGTTTCGCATTGATCAGGTCGTTCGGCATTACGGTGGACACATCGACGCTGCTCATGCGTTCCTTAACTGCGCGCTCCATGCGGAGCAGGCCGACGCGATACTGGTTTTCCAGCAATTCGCCAACGGAACGGACGCGGCGGTTGCCGAGGTTGTCGATGTCATCGACTTCGCCCTTGCCGTCCTTGAGGTCGACGAGGGTTTTGACCACAGCCAGAATGTCTTCCTTGCGCAGGATGGTGTAGTCAGCCGGAGCGTCCAGTTCGAGACGCATGTTCAGCTTGACGCGGCCCACAGCGGAGAGGTCGTAGCGCTCGGGGTCGAAGAACAGGCCTTCGAACAGCGCTTCAGCGGTTTCACGCGTTGGCGGTTCACCAGGGCGCATCACGCGGTAGATGTCGGAAAGGGCGCCGTCACGATCTTCGGCCTTGTCGGCTTTCAGCGTGTTGCGGATCCAGGGACCGGTCGTCGCATGATCGATATCGAGCAGTTCGAGCGAATCAATACCGGCATTGTCGATCTTTTCCAGATTTTCGGCGGTCACTTCGTCACCGGCTTCGATGTAAATCTCGCCAGTCTTTTCGTTGATCAGATCAAAAGCGCTGTAGCGACCGAAAATTTCCTCGGTCGGAATGACGATATTTTTCATGCCATCGGATTCCGCTTTTTTCGCGGCGCGTGGCGTGATCTTGGTGCCGGCTTCGAAGACGACTTCGCCGCTGTCGGCGTCGACGATATCAAAGGTCGGCTTCAGGCCGCGCCATTGCTCGGTGACGAATGGAATCGTCCAGCCATCTTTCGCACGTTTGTAGACGATGCGCCCGTAGAAAAGGTTGAGGATATCCTCTTCCGAATAGCCCTGCTTGACGATCTTGACGATTTCGGCGCTCTTGGTACGGCCTTCGTCTTCGATCTTGCCGCCGTTGAAATCAATCGCACCCATCGGCTCTCGGATGGTGATCAGATTGCCGTCGACTTCGAGGATTTCTGCGGGCTGCTTCATGCCAGCGACCCGAACCATTTCGCCAACGGAGAAATCAGGCTTCTTTTCTTTAACCTCAAGGATGGCATCGCCCAGCGAACGCAACAATGCGGTCACCGGCAGCTTGCGCTTGCGGTCGATACGGACGTTAACGATGTCCTTGGCGTCAAATTCAAAGTCGAGCCAGCTGCCGCGATAGGGAATTACGCGGGCGGCGAACAGGAATTTGCCGGAACTGTGGGTCTTACCGCGGTCATGGTCAAACAGCACACCGGGCGAACGGTGCATCTGGCTGACGATAACGCGCTCGGTACCGTTGATGACGAACGTGCCGTTCTTGGTCATCAAGGGCATGTCGCCCATATAAACGTCCTGTTCCTTGATATCGAGAACCGAGCGGGCTTCGGTTTCAGGGTCGACCTCAAACACGATCAGGCGCAGCGTGACCTTCATCGGCGCGGCATAGGTGATGCCACGCTGACGGCATTCTTCGACGTTATATTTGGGATCTTCGAGCTGATAGTTGACGAAGTCCATTTCGGCTGTGCCAGCAAAATCGCGGATCGGGAAAACGCTGCGCAGCGTCTTTTCCAGCCCGGAAACATATCCGATCGAAGGATCCGAGCGCAGAAACTGCTCATACGACTCGCGCTGAACCTCGATGAGATTCGGCATTTCGATGACTTCGTGAATGTCGCCAAAGATCTTGCGAATGCGTTTTTTGCGGGTCGGGGTCGGAGCCGTCGTTTTGACCGAAGCTGCTTGGGTAGCCATATAGTTTTGCCTTCTCGCCATCGCCGGAAAACCGGCGGAAAATCAATATGTGGAGGCGCTTCAAGACAACAAAAGCCGCATGTTCCCCAAAGTGGGAAACTGCAGCTTTTTAGCGTCCTGAAAACCGTGCAGATTTCATTTCTTCTGGCGCGCCGCGCGACTGCACGCCCTGTCTCGAAATCTGTGGTGAGCGCGGGATATAGAGAGTTGTTGGATTCCGGTCAAGGGGGCGGTGCCGATTGATGAGGCCTTTTGCCTGTCAATTCGGTGATCTTCGTCAATCGCGCGGCTTCTCCGACCGGTTCTGCCATCGGGCGGAACCCCAGACCCGGATCAGGCGATCGACCCGGTCTTTGAAACGGCCGGTCAAGCCGTCGGCATTGGCACAGCGGTTTTGCTCTACCAGGCAGGCTTCACCGGTATCAAGCCGCAGGCTCGTCAACCGCGTGCCGCCTTCAGCGATGCCGATCTGGGTCGGCCGATCGAGATCGCCGATCATCATCAGTACCGGCTTTTCCGCCACATGCGGCTTTTTCCCCTGAAGCAACGACAGGATGATCGACCGATAATCGCTCAGCCCAATCGGTCCATCGGCGGTCACACCCGGACGGTTGGTGACCAGAAACGTGCCATATTGCCGGTAATTGATATTGTGGCCGTGACCGAGCAGTCCGTCTTCGAACAGATCCTCGCCATGGTCGCCGGTTATGACGACCACGCTATTGTCCCATACTCCATCCTGCTTCAGTCTGGACACCAGTTCGCCGAGCTTCTGGTCAGAGTAGTTTACCGCGTTCCAATAGGTTCGCTGCAGCGCCTCCCGATTTTTCGGGCTGATCTCCGAGCGGGGCAATGCCCTGTCCGTCAATGTGAGTGGCATACCCTCATGAAAATAGGGAAAATGCGGGGACTGGAAATTGAAGTAGATAAATTGTGGCTGGGCCCAATCCGAGGGCTTTGCATATTCTTGCGCAAAAGCGTCCAGAAGATGGCTTTCGTCAATCAGGATCGAACCTTGGGCGGCGTTGCTGAAGGCGCGGAGATCTTTCAGCTTTTCACCATCGATAAATATATCGGCATTTTCCCGCATGCCGACGGTTTTGGAAATGCCGCCAAAATCTTCCGGCTGGCCCGAGAAGACCGAAATCTCGTAGCCGCTCGATTTAAGTTCGCGGAACAGTGAGGGCGATCCGGTCTCAGGCTGCAGCGCGCCGCTGAACAGGGATTTGAGCGATGCGGTGGTGAAGCCGACATGACTAAAGACAGGCGCAATGATGCTGCCTGATTTGGCAATGGCTTCGAGATTGGGGGCAACCGGTTTGCCATTGATCCGCTTGCCGATCGTATCGTAGCGAGCGCTCTCCATGACAATCACGATAAGATTGGGGCGGTTGCCTTCAATCAGGCGGATGGGCTGTTGCGCTGTCATCTCTACCAGCTGCAAATCGCCACCATAGCCATCTTCGTCTATGCCATTGTCGGGGACATCGAGCGCCAGCGGATAGCGGGAGCCATCAAAGGGGTAGCGGTCCGGCATGGTAGAGACCCATCCGTAACCATCGCGATCGAAATCGGTAACGGTATTGGCAGCCTGGGTAAACAGGCCCCAGGCAAGTGTGCGATTGAGGCCATTGTGGACATCGATTGACACCGATGGCACGGTCACGGCTAGCAGCAGCGTTGAGAAAAAGAGGCCTATGAAAAGGCGTCCCTGGGCCGGCCAGACCGGATCAGTCGATCGAACGGGGAACTTCCGGGAAAGCCATCGGAATAGAAAGATATAGAAAGCCAAGCCGATCGCCAGCGCAGCAATACCGATGAAAATCTCGTTGGATACGAATAGCAAGGCATCGGTGAGGCTGCCGCCGCCGAGATTGGCCATCAGCGCAAAGCTCATGGTGTCGCTGAAATATTGGTGCAGCTGGAACGTCAGCGCCAGCAGCAGAATATAACCGCCACCGACAATGGTGATCAGCAAGAATACGGGCGGCCAGGACCTTTTGCTGCGGAAGACCCGGACGATGATCCACCAGATTCCCGTGATCAGCATGGTGATCGACGAGATATAGCCGACGAGGAAAATGAGCCGTTCCGCAAATGTGTCAACCGCCTGAGACTGGCCAAAGCCACCGGTGAACAATCCATATTTACGGTCGGCCAGTGCGAGTTCCAGGCCGCCAAGCACGAAGACCAGAGCGAACAGGATGGCGAACCAGGCCGTTCCGCGCCTGTCGCTTTTGGTGAAGAAATCTATCATCTGTCTTGTTCTGCTTCCCGCCTGCCAATCGAGACGGAGCGCTAGCAGAATCCGGTAAAAGGCAGGTTAAACATGATCCAGGTCAGGGTGGCTGGTGGTCGACTGGGTCAGCAGGGACTGAAATCCGTCATCCGCACCACCTTGCGGACCATTGCCGGATCATATTCGACCTGGCCATCAAGGATCAGCATCGCCAGCCCGTGGACCAGCGACCAGGCGTGGAGGGCGGCGGCGGCGCGCTGTTCCCTGGACATTTCATCCGGCATCATGGCGGCAATGCCGGAGCGAAGCTGATGAAAGGCTTCGCCCATCGCGGTTGGATCGTCGCTGGCGAGATCGACCTGGCCGACGCGGCTGTAGATCAGGCGCAGCAACGCCGGGTTTTCGACCGCCCAGGTGACATAGGTAACGCCGATCTCGGCAAAGCCGTCGGGGCCGCCACCGGCCTTGGCGGCCGCGTCTGCCTGATGCCTGCCCAGCCTGTCGAGACCCTCCAGCGCCAGAGCGTCGAGCAGGGCATCCTTGTTCGGGAAGTGGCGGTACAGCGCGGTTGCCGAGACGCCGAGGTCACGGGCGAGCGCGCGCAGGCCGAGATCGGGCTGCTCCTGCTTCGCCAGCCGCTCCATCCCCATTTCCAGCGCCGCAGCGCGCAGGTCGCCGTGATGATAGGGCGCGTTCACCGGGAGGCCTCGCAGTGGAAGAAATGGAAGCATGTTTTGCCTTTTGGCAGACGTATGTTGACACTGTTATCATTGTTTGGCATGTTAACGCCATAAACATTGGGACTCGATTTGCCAACAGCTGTGTTGTTGGATTCGCAATCCAGGAAAGGAACCGCCTATGGCCTCCGTAATTGAAAAGACAATTCGCTCCGCTGTGACCCCGATGATCACCGCCGTTGCCAATTATAACCGCAAACGCCTGCCCGAGCCCAATGGCGGGCATCCGTTTCTGGACGGGATCCATGCGCCAATGCAGAGCGAGGAAACGATCGCGGCGATGCAGGTCACTGGCACTATCCCGGAGCAGCTCGACGGACGCTATCTGCGGATCGGGCCCAATCCGCTGAAAAAAGCGCATAGCCCAAGCCATCACTGGTTTGTCGGCGACGGGATGGCGCATGGCATCCGGATCAAGGGCGGCGAGGCGGCCTGGTATCGCAACCGCTGGATCCGCAGCAATGCGGTGAGCGATGCGCTGGGCGAACCGCGCAAGCCGGGAGCTCGCAACCCGCGGTCGGATACCGCCAATACCAATATCGTCGGCATCGACCGCCGGACCTTTGCGATTGTCGAGGCCGGCGGCTTTCCGGTCGAGCTGACCGACGAACTGGATACGATCAGGCATAATCCGTTCGATGGCACGCTGACCCATGCCTATTCGGCCCACCCGCATCTGGATCCGAGAACCGGTGAGCGGCATGCGATCTGCTATGATGCTGCGACGCAGGATAGGGTCTGGCATGTGGTGGTCGATCCGAAGGGCAGGGTGATCCGCGAGGAGCCGATAGCGGTCAAGGACGGCCCGTCGATCCACGATTGTGCGATCAGCGAAAATTATGTGCTGGTGCTCGATCTGCCGGCGACGCTTTCGATGAAGCGGCTGCTGAAAGGCTTTCAATTTCCCTATGACTGGAACCCGGATCATGGCGCACGGGTCGGCCTGCTGCCGAAGACAGGCAGCAATGATGACATCATCTGGTGCGATGTCGAGCCCTGCTATGTTTTCCATCCGGCCAACGCGTTCGAGACCGCTGACGGGAAGGTGATCGTCGATATGGTGGTGCATGAGAGCATGTATGCGCAGTCGCCATATGGACCCGGCGGGAAATGGGCGCGGCTGGAACGCTGGACGGTCGATCCCGAAACCCAATCGGTTGATCGCCAGATCATCCACGACAAAAATCAGGAATTTCCGCGCTATAACGAACGGATGACGGCGCAGCCCTATCGCTATGTCTACAGCGTGGCACTGGCGGAAAATGACAGCGGCGTATTTGATCGCGGCGGGTCGGAACTGTTCAAGCACGATATGGAAAGCGGTCAAACGCAGACTCGCGCGCTGGGTGCAGATCGTTATCCGGGTGAATTTGTGTTCGTGCCGCGGGCGGAGGATACCGGCGAGGATGCCAAGGAAGATGACGGCTGGCTAATCGGGCTGGTGATCGACGCCGCCAACGAAACCACCGAACTGCAGATATTGAACGCCGATGATTTTCTCGGAGAGCCGCAGGCGGTGATCCATGTGCCACACCGCATCCCGCCGGGATTTCACGGCAATTGGGTGGAAAGCTAGCGCAGCGCGCTCATTGTAAATCGCCTTCAAACCGGCACCCTCTCGCCTCCAATATCGGCCGCAGCTCCCGAAACGCCTTGGGCGTGTCGGTCAGGGGGATGAACGGATGGAGATGGTGGATCAGATGATATTGCATGCCCATGGATGCGATATTCCCCACCCGGCTTCTGAAAAATTTGGCATTGTCATAGCGGCCCTGTTTGACCGCCGGATGATGCGGGGCCCAGCTGAAGAAAAACTGGATATAGGCGATGCCGATATGGCGCGGCGCCCACCAGAGCAGGGCGGCCTCAATCGCATAGCTGCTCCAGGCGAGCGCGAATAACGCGGCGAAGAAGGTCAGCTGATAGAGTGCGCCGTCGACCAGCACATCGGACCGGCCGATCTTTTTCAATATATAGCCATAGCCGCGCAGCACGCCGCCCTTGCCGCGTTGCCGCTGGACAACGCTTTGCCAGATCGCGTGCCACGGACCTTGGGACCGCGTCGTGATATCAGGGTCATGTTCCGGGTGGTTGACATGTTTGTGGTGCTCGAAATGAGTCAGTTTCTGGATGCGATAGGGCATGGCCATGGGCAACAGGCTGAGATGGCCCACCAGTTCGTTCAGCCAGCGCAGCCTCTGGCCGGGTCTGGCGATCATGCCGTGGACCGCTTCATGGGCGGGCAGGAAGCAGGCCATCACGTTGACGCAGGCGATCGGAAAGGCAAGCCAGAGGGGCAGAATATCCAGAAAAACCAGCGGCCAGAGCGATAGCCAGATGACCAGATTGCCCAGGCCCCAGACCGGCACTTCCCAGGGAAAGCGGTCGGCATATTTGCGGGCGATCATGCGCTCCTGCTTGCGCAGCTCTGCCTCGGTCATGGTCTGGCCCAGATCCAGCTGCCCCGGAAGAATGCGATGATTCCCCAGGTGCCGCCGACGATCAGGCCCAAAGTCAGGGTTGGCAGGCCAAGCGGTAATTGCCATCCCATTTTATCCATGATTTGTGCAAAAAGTGGCCCAAAAAACAGAAATCCGAACAATATCGGCATGAAATGCAGCGTTTTCTTAACGACAAATTCAAGTACTGGCACATGGCTTCCCCGAATATTGAGCGACCCGTCAAGTGTGGCTAATTGGGAGGCAGCTTGTCAAACACTATCACAGCAATGCAATAAACCGTGCCGCTTCGCTTGCCGCCCGGTTGGCGGCCCGTTCCAGATTGGCGTGGAAATCACCCGAGCTGTCGCTGTTGGCGCCATCGGTGACTGCCTTTATGCCCGCCCAGGGAATATTGAGCAGGGCCGCGATCTGCGCCACCGCTGCGGTTTCCATATCGACCAGATCGGCTTTCAGCACATTGCGCAGGTAGCCGGACCGGTCGGGGCATTTGACGAAACAGTCGGCGGTTGCGATCCGTGCCTGGGGCAGAGCGAACGCGGCCGGCATCGGGTGGGCCTCGAACGGTTTCCAGTCGGAGGGACCGATCGGCCAGGCCCCTGCATTATAATGGGTGAAGCCGTCATGGTCGCCGAACTTTTCCAGCGTGCCATAATCGGCCTGCAGGGACTCGCCGAGATAGAAGCAATCGCCGGCGAGCGCGCTGACATGCCCGGCGGTGCCGATCACCAGAAACAGATCCGGCTGGAAATGGCTGTGCATATAGAGCGCCGCCGCACCGGCGTGGACCTTGCCGATACCGGAGCACAAGACCGAGACTTGCTTGCCCGCATGCTCCAGCTGGCGGACGGTGCCCAGCGGGCTTTCGATGCGCGTGACCGGATGATCGCGCAGGAAGGCATCGGCCTCGTCCTGCACGCCGGTGATGATCGCAATCCGCTCAATCACCGGCAAAGGCCATCAGCGCCGTTGGCGTCACACCGGCTGCCGTGAGTTTCTCAGCGCCGCCCAGATCGGGCAGGTCGACGATGAACAGGGCCTGTTCGACAATCGCGCCCTGACCGCGGAGCAGCTCGACACCGGCCATCGCGGTGCCGCCAGTGGCGATCAGATCATCGACCAGCAATACCCGCTGGCCCGGCTTGATCGCATCGACATGCATTTCAATTTTGTCAGTGCCATATTCCAGCGCATAGTCGATGCTCACCGACTTGCCCGGCAGTTTGCCCGGCTTGCGCAGCATGATCTTGCCCTTGGTCAGCGCATAGGACATCGCGGCTGAAACAATGAAGCCACGCGCCTCGATGCCCGCGATCAGGTCGAAGCTGGCCGGATCGACGAGCGCAATCATCCGGTCTATCGTCTGGCGAAAGGCCGGGCCGTCGAGCAGCAGGGTGGATACATCGCGAAACTGGATGCCGGGTTTGGGATAGTCGGGGATCGTCCGTACAAGATCGATCAGGTCCTGATTGTCGGTCATGGCTTCCCCCGGAATCGTGAAAGCTTCTAGTCGCGCAGCGGCCGGGCCGTGTCAATCATTCTGCCAGAGGAGGACGGGAATATCATCCGGTCGCCGTCACGGAAGCGGCCATAGAAAAAGGGCGGCCTCCGAACCGGAAACCGCCCTTGATAGTTTCGATAAACCGTAAGGCTTACTTGAGTTCGACGGTACCGCCGGCAGCTTCGATCTTCGCCTTGATTTCTTCTGCTTCGGCTTTGGCAACGCCTTCCTTGATCGCTTTCGGTGCGCCTTCGACGAGAGCCTTGGCATCGGTGAGGCCCAGAGCGGTGATCGCACGGACTTCCTTGATGACCTGGATCTTCTTGCCGCCGTCGCCGGTCAGGATCACGTCAAATTCGCTCTGCTCTTCAGCAGCTTCGCCACCGCCTGCAGCAGCAGGTCCGGCAACAGCAACAGCAGCAGCAGCGGAAACGCCCCACTCTTCTTCCAGTGCCTTGGACAGTTCAGCCGCTTCCATGACGGTGAGTTTCGAAAGTTCTTCGACCAGTTTTGCAATATCAGCCATTTTAAATACGCTCCAATTTTCTAAATATT
>NZ_JBLWUA010000012.1:0-137497 GCF_048269865.1 Parasphingorhabdus sp.
ACCGCGCCCGTCGCCAGGATATCACCGTCGTCGGAGTCCAATGTTCCAATCGAGACATTCACGCCGTCGATATTCACAACATCCAGCGCTTGAGCGGTGCCGGTAAGGCTGACATCACCGCCGGCGTTCAGCACCAGGCGGTCGGCTAACCCGCCAGTTGCATTGGCCGAAATTGCGTTCGTGCCTGTTATGTTGGTGGCTGCCGTAAACTGGATATCGCGACCAGTTGCGTTGCCGAAGTTGATCGCACCCCCTGCATCGGCGGTAAATGTTGACGGGGTTGTTCCATTGCCGAAGCTGATATCATTGGCGGCATCGAGATTGATCACACCATTTGCCGACAGGTTGCCGGGACCGCTGCCCGTCAGGTCGCCGGCCGCCGCGTTCAGCGTGATGGTGCCGGTCGACAGAAGGTCATTAAAGCCGACATTATTGCCGAGGACGGATATTGATGTCGCGCTGCTGTTGCTGCCGAGAAACGCATCGCCAGTGGCGGCGTTCAGCGTGATCGACCGGTTGGCGGGGAGATTGATCCTGCCGAAGGAAATATCGCCGCCAGCGATGATGTTGACATTGGTAGCGCCTCCCTGACTCAGCGTGCCGACGTTGATGCTGCCGGGAACCGTGTAGGAGGTTTCGAACCCGCCGCCGAGATTGGCGATAGTTGTCAGCTGACCGCCGGCATTGATAGCAGTCGCGTTGATATCCTGGCCAACGGTAATGCCGATATCATTCGCGCT
Source organism: Parasphingorhabdus sp. (assembly GCF_048269865.1). Taxonomy (GTDB): domain Bacteria; phylum Pseudomonadota; class Alphaproteobacteria; order Sphingomonadales; family Sphingomonadaceae; genus Parasphingorhabdus. Next base: position 741 of record NZ_JBLWUA010000012.1, read on the forward strand.
GATCAGCGATCCCGACCCCAGCAGGCTGCCGTTCACCGCACTGACCTGAATGCTGGTGCTGCTCGCAGTCGCATTGCGCAGGTCGACGTTGCCCTGGGTACTCTGGACTAGGAATTGGTTCGCTGCGTCGAGTACGGTGGCGATACCATCGGTGCCCATTATTATGTCACGGCGAGTGGTGACAAGAATGTCGTCTGCGGCGATCGTGCCGCCTTCAATTATGGCCTGAATGACGTCGGGGGTACTGGCCCGGCCGATGCGAACGATATTGTCGGTTCTCAGGATGCCGAGGCACACATTCCCCTCTACGCATTGTGCGCTGAGCAGGCCGTTGTCATCGGACTGGCCCGAGGCAGCGATCGCTGCGTTGGTGGGCGAATTTCTGACGTCCGCGGAGACGGAGCTGGCGATCACTGTGCCGCCAAGGCCATCTATAGCATTGGCCGTGAGGTCGACCGCGAAGCTGTTGGCATTGAGAGTGCCCGCTGCGACGATCGAGGCGATCGGAGTCAGCGGCGCCGAATTCAGATTGAACTGCAATCCTCCGGCATCCAAGATCAGATTATTCTCGGTCAGGAATGGCGACAAAAGGTCAGCGGAATCCGCGGGGTTCACTGCAGCTTGCAGCACCGCTCCGGCTGCGACAATGATGTCGTCTCCGGTTCTGACAAGAATGCCGTTGTCGGACATCACATTTGCTGCGGCATCGAAGGTCGCATTTCCGCCCGCGCTTACATTGACGAAGCCGGTCGAGGTTACAGTGCCGGTGACGGCCGCGTTATAATTCGGATCATAGGGGGTAGGGGTCGGAGTCGGGCTAAATCCCGCCAGGACCGTAACGCCTGAATCGATCCGCGTTCCGAAGGTGATGGCACTGGTCAGGGGCGCTCCGGTAACGGTTGCATTGTTGAGCGTGGCATTTTGTCCCGCGGACAGTTCAAGATTGGTTACGGCGCGCGCGTCATTGACCGATGCGTTCTGCTCGGCACGAATATTCATTGTCGATCCGGCGTTGAGGATCGAAGCGGCAGAAGCGATGAAATTGCCCTGCGCGGACGCATTGAATGTTCCGGCGACATCAATGGAATTGACCGGCGTTGCATTGTTGGAGTGGTCAATCAGAATATCCTGACCACTGTTGAGAACGGCGTTTCCACCAACCACCATCTGCCCGCTGCCATCGAAACTATATTCGATATTGCCGGCTACATTGACCGTCAGATCGCCCGCTATGGTGATGGCGTCGCTGTCACCGGTCACATAAAAACCGCTTAGCGGCGTCGTGTTGGCGAGTGTGATAGAGCCGCTGTCCGAATCGAAGGCGGTCGCGGTCAGGCTGGCCAGCGTGATGAGCCCGGCCGGGTCGGTTGAGCTGTCGCTGATCTCGATACGGCCGCCAGTTCCGGTAGCGACAGACCCGCCCGCGCCACTGGTGCCGTTCGCGGCGCCGACGACATCGTTCAGCGTGATGATCCCCGGACTACCTTCCTGCACCTCGATTGTGACCGTTCCACCGGTTCCGGTGCCGCCGGTTCCGGTCACGCCATTGGTGCTGCCATATCCATATGTGCCACCGACGCCGCCATCGCCGCCAATGCCTGCGGTCGTGAAGTTGACATCCTGACCAGTGATCGTGCCGCCCTGAGCGAGGAATAGCGATGTGCCTCCGACCCCAAATCCACCATCACCACCGTCGCCGGTTGCGTTGGCGTATGAATATCCGCCATCGCCGCCAGCGCCGCCGGTTCCGGTGCTGGTGAAATCAAACGTACTCACAGCCAGGTTGATCGTACCGCCCGTTCGCGCGACCAGTTCCGACCGCCCGCCGGTTGCGTTGCCGCCATCGCCGCCGCTGCCGGCGTCTCCAGAGAAATTGGAGTAGCCGTAGCCGCCTTGTCCGCCGGTGGCGTCCGATTGCAGGGTGATGAAGCTAAGATCGATATTGCCACCGGCGCCGGTCACCTGCAGACGGGCAGTGCCGCCGGTCGCATCTCCGCCGTTGCCGCTATCGCCAGCATTGAGCGTTCCATTGTCGAGTTTGCCTTGGCCACCGGCACCGCCGGTAGCCGTCGCAATGATGGAGGGGTCGTCGAGAATAGCGGTCGTGCCGTTTATGTTGATCGCCGCGACACCGCCAAAGGCTGCGCCACCATCGCCGCCATTCAGTCCGTCACCGCCGTCGCCGCCGACACCACTGGCGTTTACCACATAGACGGGATTATTGAGGTCATCCTGATTGATATTGATCGTGGCATTGCCGCCTCTTGCGATTCCGCCATTGCCACCGTCATTATCGGCATCCTGCGTCGAAAAGCCAAAAACCCGGCCGCCGTCGCCGCCAGTGCCAATTGAATTCACAGAAAGCTGGTTAAAGTTCAGGGTTCCTGCGTTGTTGTTGAACGCGGCATTCCCACCCGTCGCGTCGCCCCCATCGCCGGCAATGCCAGCCTGGATGGTATTGCCCAGCCCATCATCGGCATAGGTCGTTGATCCACCATATCCACCGGTGGCGCTGGTACTGACAATGACCTGATCGGCATTGATTGTCGCGGTGCCGTCCAGATTGAAGGTCGCTGTCCCGCCGATACCGGCACCACCGGCGCCGCCATCGGAGCCATATCCGAAGCCGCCCGATCCGGTGGAACCATAAGGCGCAATATTCTGATTGTTGCCATCCGCGGATACCGTCAATGTGCTGGTGACCGTCAACGTTCCCGCCTGGGCATTGAATGTCGTGTTGCCGCCTATGCCGCGACCGCCGTTACCCCCGGCAGTGCCGTTATTTATGTTGCCATAGGCTGCATCACCACCGAAGCCGTTGGCGGAAATTGTCAGATTGTTGACCGTTGCATTGCCGCCGTTCAGATTAAAGGTAACATCGCCACCCTGGCCATCGCCGCCATCGCCGACCGAAGTTCCGCCAGCAAATGGAGCATTCACGACGGTCAGATCCGCGGGTGCCGCCTGTGCTGCAGTCGATGACAGCGGCGCTGTTGGCACCAGGTCTCCGCCACCGCCGCCGGAACCATCCGACCCGACGTCGATATCATCCGCCTTGAGCGTGCCGCCGAGCACGTCAAAAGTGACACTACCGCCAAATCCGAAGCCGCCGTCGCCGGCAAAAGGCGGTGCCCCACCTTCGCCGCCAACGGAAATCGATCCGTCAGAATCGATGCCCAGATCTGTAAACGACAAAGCCCCGCTGGCTCCTTCAACACGAAGGGTGATCGCGCCGCCTCTTCCGACTCCAAGGCTGGCCGGGTCGTCCTTGCTGCCGCCGACGCCGCCGACGCCGCTGGCATCGATGGAAACACTGCTGGTGAAGTTAATAGAACCATTATTGGCGTTGATCAGGATATCGCCGCCGGTTCCATCTCCGGCATTGGTGTCATTGCCCGTGGCATTGGAGGAAATGAAAGAGAATCCAGAGGTCAAGGTCCCGCTATTTTGAGCGATTAGACTGATGTCACCGCCCTGAAAATCGCGGCCCTCATCCGTGGAGAAAAACGAAAAGCTGTCGTTCGGTCTGGCAGAGGAATCCAGAAACAAGCCGTCGGTGGTGATGGTTGCATTGTCTACCAAGACTGAAATAGAGCCGCTGGTGGTGGCGCTTGTGTCGACGCCATTATAGGCTGATGTCTCGACATCGAGAACTCCCCCGACCGTCAGGCTAGCGCCATTTTGTACCGTCAGAGAGACCCTGTCCGTTGCACTTTCGGGCGAAACACCAAAGCTGCCGAGTGATATGTTCAGGTCAGAATTGATGGTCAGGCTGCTGTTGTCGATCAGAAAGTTGGCGGTTCCTGATTCGGTAATGCCGGAGGTCTCCGTGCCGGCTGCATCGAACGAGCTAGTGCCGGCATCGGCGACGCCCAGAATGGAAAGATCGTTGATGACATGTGTGCCCCCGGTCATTCGCAAATCAAAAGAACCGGACGTCGCATTGTTACTTTGTGCGCCGCCGGACTGCGCGCCAACCGATGCAATGGAATCCAAATTTACAAAAATATTGCCGGTGGTGACGGCACCGCCGGATATTAGAAGGTTGACGTTTCCGCCAACGCTGTCGCTGCCGATCAGGCCGGGGCCATTTCCTGCCAGTTTGGATTCGTCGGCATCGATGACCTGGGCATCGAAAACTGTGAAGTCGGTAACATTGAACGTGCCGCTGGACAAAGTCAGATTAATATTGCCGCCTTGACCGGAGCCGTTCTGGTTTTCACCTTTGCCGCCTTGAGCGCTGGCATTAAATCGAGCGGTGCCGCCCACCACAAGGTCGCCGTCGCCGCTGATATTGATGTTGATATTGCCACCGACTGCATCCTGCCCAATGCCGGTGCCGCCATTGTTGCGAACGGTGAAAAAGTCGTCCAGCCCCTGCGCGCTTGCATCGACCACCAGATCGCCAGCGACCAGTAATCCGCTGGTTATTGGAGTACCAACGCCGACCTGGTCGGCATTGATGTTGATCGTTCCGCCGACACCGTCGGTTCCGGCTCGCAGCGTAAGATCCCCGTTTACATCGATCGAGCCACCGCCGGTGGTGTTGATATCAAGCTGGTTCCTGGCTTCCAGCAGCAGGTCCTGCGAGCCAACCGAGTTGTCGCTGACGATGCGATCAGTCACGGAAGAAGCGGTTGCGCTCAGCCCGTTGGTTGCAAAGGTGGAGACCGATGATCCGAAAGAAACATTTTGCAGCTGGATATTCGAATCTGAATCCGCTGCGTTTTTGTCAATTGCAAAGCTTGCGTCGGTCTGATTGCCGGTTGTCGCAACATTGGCGCCGGCGCTGAGCACGACTTGGCCATTGACGATGGAGGCGCTGGAGGCGGGCTGATACCCAAGATTGCCGCCGACCAGCATGGTCAGCGCATCATTTTTCGGTACGGCGACCATATAGATCGCCTGCGCATCGGCGTCGGTTACACTGCCCCGGGCACTGATCGTTGGCGTGGACGCTGGTCCCGTCGTTGTGCCGCTATGGACAACACCATTGCCGTCGGTGGTGCCGACGCCGATGGCAATATCAAACAGGCCATTGTTGATCGTCAGTTCCGCTTGCTCCGCACCCACATAGGCGACCGAGCCGTCGACATTCACCGTTCCGCCCTGGACGACGCGCGGCGCGACCATCGCGACATAGCTGCTGCGGTCATTGAGAGCGTTGATCGTGGCGCCATTTTCGATGGTGACCGATGACAGGCTGCCTGCGGCTCCGTTGAACCGGATTTCGCCGCCCGCACCGAACAGGCCACCGGTTGTATCGATATCGTTGGTCGTCAGGACGAGTCCGCCGACATCAAAGGTCGATCCCGCACCGACCACGATCCCGCCAGGACTGTAAAACCAGATATTGCCGCCAATGGAACCATCAATGTCACCGAGACGGCTGGAAACGTCGCCACTGAACGCAATGCCGCGGGGGTCGCCGGCCGTTGTGGTGCCGGTCGGCAAAATCCGGTTGAGCACCGTATAGCCTGTATCCGGGCCGACAAAGTTGAGGGTCGTGCCGCCTGGCAGGATGTTGATCAGATCATCGCTGTTCGCGGTATCCAGAGGGGCCCAGTTAATGAATGTTTCCGGCCCGAATACGGTCACGATATCGGCATCGGATGCTCTTGAAACTGTCGCAAGTGCGGATGCCGAAGTAGCACTGGCCTGAAAGGCCTGAGATGCGGAAATTCGTGGCCCGGTCGCCTGCGGTTCATTGATCGCAGCCATCCCCGCAGGACGCTGCGGCTGATTGGCACCCGACAGCGTCGCTGGTGCGCTAATCCGGATGTTTTCCACCATCAGATCGGCGGGCGCAGAAATCCGTACGTCGTTGACCGGAAGCGGATTGAGCGGGGCGGAAATCCTGACGTCGCGCGGGTTAAAATCCGCCGAGCGATTGTGAGGCTGGTTGTGGGCGATTTCCGGCCGGGGAATGCTTACATTTCTGCCGTGCGGGGCATTTTCTGCCATCATGCCCGGTGCGCGTGGCAACTGCTGCGCATGAGCCGTTTGAGGAGCCGAAACCAGCAGAAATGCTGCAGCCGCCAGAGAACCACCTGACAGCCATCGCAGTTTTCCGGATTGTCTGGAGCCGGATTGTCCCTGTGTGTGCTGCATCTTGCTCGTCATTTGGCCGTCCTCAGTTCAAATATCTTTCGTTCGCAACCTGCTGTGATCATTGTCGCCGCCATGGAGCCAGCTGAACGGTCAGCGTCAGCAGTGCGCGGGCGCTGTCCCGGCGCGTTTGAAAGCCGGCGCGTTTGAGCGGTACCACCGTCATCAGGTCGAGACTGGCTTGCTGACCGATCGTGGCTCTCAAGCCGCCCCCGGCAGAGTAAAGCTTTTGTGGATCACCCGGAATATTCTTGTTCCAGACCGCCATCATGTCGAAAAACAGATAGGGCTGAAGCGCGATATCGTCGAAGCTTTGGGGTTGCAGGGAACCGTAGCTGACTTCGGTCTGTAGGCCATAGCCGCTGTCGCCGATGATCGTACCCGGATCATAGCCGCGTCCGATGGTGTAGTTGCCGCCCGAAACCTCCTCATAGGAAAATAACGCTTCCGGCGAATATTGCAGTCTTGGTTTCAGCGTCAAAGCCAGCAAAGGCGTCGGACGATAGTCTATTTTTGCCTGCCCCCGGAGTACGAAAGCCGTTGGATCGCCATCCGCGCGGGTCGGCAGGACGGTTTTTCCGATGCAATTGACGAAGGCCGGTCCGCAGCCCTGGCTGGCACCCAATATATCAAGTCCTTGCCGGATCTCCAGTGAGCCGCCCATGCCCCATTTCGGTTCAAAAGCGGAATAACCGCCGCGACCGGAGATGCTTCCGGCTTCTATCTGGTTGAAGTCGATTCTGGCGTACGCGACGCTCAAACGGTCTTCATTGGTACGCGTGCCCAGAAAGTCGGTGCGCTGGTCAATATAATCGAGGCCGACGGTACCGAACAGATTGTGCGTTTGTTTGCGGATGAACGGATAGGTTGCATAGGCGCCCGCAACCAGTGTTTCGGACTTGATATCGAAGCCACCCGGCACATCCGGCTTGGTCCATGCATAGGTGAAACTGCCACCGAATTTCAGGCCTTCGCCGCCAACCCGAAATTCATGGCTGGCCTGCAGGACCTGCTGTTCTTTGAAATCGGCGGTGGAATAGCCGCTGATGATGGTTTCGTCGCCAAAGCCGGTGAGGCCGTTAAAGCGAATTCTCGCCAGACCGCCGAAACGTCCGACCGCCTCGGAACCGAAATTCTGAATATTGACGTCCGCATAGACCGGCGTGCGGATGACATTGAACTCTCCGACAACTTCGCCCGGCTTGCCGCCAGATGCCGCTGAAACCGGCCGGAGGGCCAGCCTGACATCAAGGCCGGGTATGTCGCGGGCGAGCAGAAGATAGCGGTCAGCGGTTTTGATGTTGAAAACCGGCTGCGCCGCGAGCTTCTCGATATATTTTTGCAGCAGGCCTTCCGAGGGTCCTGCATCGCCCCTGACCTGGACTGCGGTCATTTTCGCCATCAGGACATCGAACCGAATATTGCCTTGTTCGATCGTCTGCGGCGGCACCTGCACGGCGGCCAGATAGCCAGCATTGCGCAATATCGTTGCTGCCCGGTCCCGAATATCGCAGACAACCGCTACGGGGACCTCCTGGCCGACATATTGGGCGTAAGAGGGGGTGAGCGATGCGGGGTCGGCTGCAATCAGTCCGGCAAAATCGACGGACCGCAGCGTAAACCGGACGTCGGAAAATTCGGGGCCCGCGAGCGGGCAGGCGGACCGTTCGACATCACCCTCGAAAGACAGGGGCTGTGACTGGCCCTTCAAAGCTTCTTCGATCACGCCGCGCTGAATTTCTTCTCTGGTCGGTACGGCAAGAGAAGACTGCCCAAAGGCGGGCAGGCTCGACAAACATAACATGGCGCTGCCGGCCAGTGTCGTTGTACGAAAAATAGTGCGTAGTCGCGTCATGTATATCCCCGTTTTTCACTCTGCCGGCCCACCCAATGATGGCATCATGCCGGCACTGCCGTCCCTCCGCTCGGTCGGGACGGCAGCTATTCCTCCAAGACTACCCCTGACTGTCCGTCTGTTCGCTGGCCGCATCGAGGGTTTCCACCAGCAGGTCCAACTGGCTGGTGCATCCGTTATTGATCAGAACCTCTGCCGTTTCGTCCAGATCGGCGGGCTCATTTGGCAAAATGACAAAGCTGACATCCACCGCTTGCTCGGCGCTGGATCCAAGCAGCCGGTAGCTCGCTCCGTTGGTGACGGGCAAAACGTCCTTCGGCCAGGCTTTCAGCGGGTTGCCCTTGCGCCAGGCGATCTCGGTGACATTGCCATTTGACGGCTCAACAATTGAGGCCGTGGCCGATCCGGTATAATCCGGCCGCCAGACAACCAGCCCCTTGGGGTTTGCGACGCAGAATTTGCCGCCTTTGGTGACGTCCAGAAACCACAGATTGGGATTGTTCGGCGTGACCACAACGTCGCTGGCGGCACCCCGCACGGCTCCGGTCCGGGCCCGGCTGCTGCCGCGATTGTTGATGAAACTCGACAGCCGTGTCGAGGCCGTTGACGTCGCACCGCTTCCCTGAGCCAGAGAATAGGTTCCCGGGCCCTTGAGAACACGGGTGCCGGATTTGGTTAGGATCGTGACCCGATCCTGAGCCTTGAGCGAGATTTTTGCGTCATTGGCCATTTTTTTGCCGGCCGGATAGCTGCTGGCAGAAGGGCCGGTAGAGCGGATGACCATATTCTGCGCCATCGCCGTGCCGCCAACGCCGATCAGCAGTGCGAAACCAAGAGCCGCTTTTGCAAAGCGGGATGCGAATTTGCCGGATGGTACCGACAGGTTTTTATCCAAGGGCATAGCTTTCTCCATGTTTTGTTTTTTCCAATCGTTTGCGTAAGTTCACGAGACCGAGGTCTCCGCCATATCGCTTGATTATGGCACCCAGTCCCTGGATGCTGTTGGTATCACCTTTTTCATGGGCCGCTATGACGGCGGTCACTGCTGCCCGATCTGTTTCATCCCAGTCCGGAACCGGTTCGAAGACATCGACCGGTGTTGACCGGCCGCGCAGGGTGATGCGGCCCATCGGCCGGAACCAGTCCAGACCGGTGCGCTCCATCGCTTCCCGGCTCAGCAAGACTTTTGTGTCGAGCGTTTTGTTCGCGGCCTCCAGCCGTGCTGCTGTGTTCATCGCGTCACCCAGGGCGGTGTACTGGATGCGGCCATCGCCGCCGAAATTGCCGACAATTGCGTCACCATAATGCATGCCAACCCGGGTTCTGCCGATAGCAGGGACGCCTTCGGGCACGTTTTTGCGGAATTCCTCGCCCGCCAGATAGAGCGCATAGGCGGCTTTGGCGGCGCGTTCGCCATCGTCGGGATAGCTGATCGGAGCACCCCAGAATGTCACCAGCGCGTCACCGACGAATTTGTCGATGGTCCCGCCATATTCCAGCGCAACCTCACTCAACCGGTCGAGATAATCGTTCAGCAAAGTTGCGACCATTTCCGGTTCGATCGCGTGGGTCAATTTCGTAAAGCCTTCGAGATCGGTGAAAACCGCAAAGATTTTCCGCTTCTCGCCATGCAGCGCGAGCTTTTCGGGATGCTTCAATATTTCGCTGGCGATGGACTTGGGGAGATATTTGCCGAGCGCGCTTTGGGCAAAGGCCCGTTGCTTCGAATTGAGTGTGCGAGCGGCCGAGCCGACCGATGCGTAGCCGAGCAGCCATCCGGTTGCCCAGCCAAAGGCCGGCAGCGTCAAGGTGTCGACTCCCATATTTTGCAGTAAAAAGGGAAAGATTAGAAAAAATGCAAACTGGCCGATCAGGATGAACGCGACCTTCAAGGCGTTGCCGATGATCAGAGCGGAAAGACCGCCGCAGATTGCAACGATCAGGGCCGCCAACCACAGGGTCCAGGCCGGGATCGGGCTGGGCAGGTCGTCATTGAGAAGCTGGGCGAGCATATGGGCATGGACTTCGAGTCCGATCATCTTGCCGTCATCACCGCGCATGTCGGCCAGGCCGCCAACCGGCGTTTCAAACCGGTCGCGATCAATGAAATCGCCGCCGATCAGAACATGCCTGCCGGCAATGAAGGAGGTAAGCATCTCCGCAATGGTCGGATCGGCAAAGCTCTCGATCGGGAACTTGTCGAACACCGGCACGTCGGTGGTTGCCGGCACATGGTAGCGGATAGCGCCGTCATTTTCGGCAAATTTCGGGTTGGGGGCGGTGAGCGCGATGGCCATGAACGGCGGCGCTCCGGGACTGTGCGGAGTCCATCTGCGCTGGACGCCGTCGCTGTCCGTTTCCAGTTTGATGTTGGTCGGGTTAACTGTCTCGCCGCTTACGGATTGAAAAAATTGCTGTAGAAATTCATGTTCTGCGAATGTAATTTCAGGATTTTCCCTGGGGTCGGCATAAGCGAGATAGGTGGGCGTCTTCATCTTCTTGAAGGTGGATATCAGCAGCGGGTCATCGTCCTGCGGCATCGTGAACAGAATATCGATGCCGATCGATTTCGGATTGGCGGCGTCTATCGTTTCGAGCGCCTGCGCCAAGATCGTCCGGTCGACGGGCGACCGCTGCCCGGTCAGCTTTAACGTGTCCTCATTATATACGACCATGACGATGTTTTCGTCTTTGTCGACTTCCGGTGCGAATACCGAGACGCGCAAATCATAAAGCGCGCGTTCTGCTTCCTGAATCAGTGGTGTCGTCCAGCTGTAGCGCGCGACCAGCAGCGCCAGCACCAGGAACAGGGCGGTCGACCCCATACGGATCGGGCCGAGCTGGTCGAACAGGCGGCGCAGGGATTGCAACACACCCCTCGCGCCTTCGTCGACATCGCGGTTGTTGGTCACCGGGTCCGTTGCTGGGGTGGTTTCGCTCACTAGTTCAGCGCTGCTTTCGTGGTTGCTACAGATGCTTCGCTATTGGCGGCAGGGCTTCCGGCGCCGCGCAAGAATGGCTGGGCACCATCACCGATCAGGGCAAATCCAGCCCAGTAAAACGGGTGTGACGTGAGGGGGTCTGTCATCAGCTGCTGTTGTGACAGTCTGAGTGCGCCCGTGATCGAATGGCCGCGACCGCCGCTGAACAGCCCGTTGATCAGCCTTTCTGTCGCCAGAAACTCATCCGGCGCTGGCCAGTGGCTGGCGAGTACAGAACGTCCGCCCGCACCGACGAAAGACCGGACCAAACCGTCCAGAGCGGTGCCGCCGCCACTGCTGACGCCGGCCTCGCGGGTGGCCGCTATGCTGGCCTGGCCTGCCGTATCGCAGGCCGAAAGAATGATGATATCCGCATCGAGCTTCAGGTCGAAAATCTCGTCAAAAGCCAACAGGCCGTCCGAACCACCCTCGCCAAAGGACGTTACCAAAGCCGGCTTTGCCGGGCATGAAGGACTGGGCGCGGTCACCAAGCCATGTGTCGCAAAGTGCAAAATGCGATAATCGTTGATGTCGTTTTTCGAAAGGATCCGGGTGTCGGTAAATTCGGCCCCGGTGATGAGCTCGGAATTGCCGGCGCCAATCAACGATTTGGCTTCGACCAGTTCGCGATCCGATATCGGACTGTTCCACTGGCTGAGCGGCCATTGACAATTGGCGTCCTGACTTTCGGCCCCGCCGCGGATCGTTGCGACGCTGGTGCTGGCGAATACCGGCTGGTTTCTGCCCAGCCCGAGATATTGATGGGAGGCATCCGATTGCGGTGCCTTTCGCGCATCGGCGAAAGCCGGCGCGGATACCGCCGTGCTGATGTCCAGATTTCTGCCGAGCCATTGCACTTCGGTAAAATCAAACGGATCGCCGTCGGGCGCTTCGGTTCTTTCGAAATAGCGCGCAACCGATTGATCATCGGTCACCAGCAAATTGATCGGCAAGCGCAGCATCGCGCCATCGGGTTCGAAAATCAGATGGGTTTTGTCCGAAAGCTCGTCTGACACTGGCGCGAAAAGCGCGGCATACAGTTCGCGTGCGGCTTCAATGTCAAAGGGATAGGTGACGTTCCGGCCATTTTCGAAAACCGATATGGAAGCGCGGATGGTGTCGACCTTTTCGTCGAGCGCAGCATCCGCCAGCGGCACGCGGTAGACTTTCGCATCCGTCTGATCGGTGTAAAACATGAAGATGTCACCGCCGATGATCGCCATGCGCATATAGGCTTCGGTCGGCGTCAGGGCGGAACGGAGGTCGTCGAGGCTGAGAAAACGATCACCGACCACGCGATACTGCGGAAACTCTGACAATCGGGACTGGGTGAACTGCTGACTTCTTTCCAGCGCCTCGATTTCAGATGCAAGATCCTGTTTTTGCCGGGCGACCGAAGCGGTCTGCTCGACTCTTGCCAGCGCCGCAAAGCGTATCCGCAACCGTTCGATATTTCGCGCCAGATTGGTAGATTGTCTGAACAGTCGAGACGCTTCATCGGTCCCGCCACTCAACTCCCGCGCGAGAACGGCCTGGGTTTCGGCGACGCCGGGCCGCACCAAAATTTGCGCCGCCTTGAAAAACTGGTCGGCTGCCGATTCATCTGCGGCAAGCAGACGGAAATAGGGTGCGAGTTGGTTGGCCATGCCGGAAATCGCGCTGCGTTCGCCCAGCGAACTATCGATCACTTCACTATATAATTGCCGCGCTTCCGCTTCTTCTCCGTTGCGAAGCAGAAAAGCGGCGAGGCGGGCCTTGGCACCGTTGACGGCTCTGGTTTCCGGATATTGGACCTCGAGGATATCCAGTCCGTCCCGAAGCAACTGCTCCGCGTCGTTCAGATCGCCGTTGGCTTCTGCGATGAGCGAGAGCTCCGCCAGCGTTTGCGCGCGCAGGCGGGTGATTGATGTCACGCGGCCGTCCCGCACTCCGACAGCGCGATTATAACCTGACGTAAGCGACGTGCGAGCGGCTGCAAGATCGCCATTCAAGCGCTGTGCCGTGCCGAGAAGTTGCAGCGCCTGCGCGTCGATAATTTCGGCACGTTCCTGCGGGCTCAACTTTGTTTCGTCGACAAAGGCCAGCAGAGTGCGGGCGTTTGCGCTGCCATTGATCCGGCTTGAAATAGGAGCCGTGATTTCAAGCCCCTGAGTCGGCTTGCTTTGCTCTATCAGCGATGTTTTCAGCGGCCGGTTGATCCGCTCGATGGCCGCATCAAATCGGGACTGATTGAGCAGATGAATAGCTTCGAAATTGCGTTGCAGCCGTTCGGTCACAGGGTTGCCATCGTTTGCAGCAGCGGCTTGCTCAAACAGTTCGTCGGCCTCGGCAAACTCGCCCAGATTGGATTTTTGCAGCGCCCGGTTGATCAGATATTCACGGGGGTTGATGTCTTCCCCCTCCATCCCGGACGTGCGCTGCTGCAATGTTTCAAAGAACGCGGCAGCCTCGGCATAATTACCGCTGAGGTTGCGCCGATAGCCTTCTGCCAGCGCCTGATCCGGTTTAAGCGTCGCAGCCTGGACCCGGGCGAAGGCAAAGGGATCCTCTACCGAGGTAGAAGCAACGTCAATTTTACCGGCGGCCACCGTCCCCTGCAGAACAGATTTGAGTGCGAGCAGCGTCGCGCTGTCATAGGCAGCAAGACCTTCTGCAACATAGCTGATGCCATCCTGTTCGCCGACGATCTGCGAATAGGCGACCGGTTCTCCAGAAATTTTGCAAGCAATATGCCGAAATCCGTCGAGCGCAGCCTGTGACGGTTGCTCTTCCGGGCAGCTGACCGGTTCACGCCGATTTTTTGCGATACGGTCCAGCAGTGGCTGTTCAGCGGAGCGGGATGAATAGACAAAGCCGACCGGCCGAGCAGAATCGCGACAGACCACCGCCCAGCTGCGGTCGAACATATTCACCTTGGCCTTGTTCTCGATGCTGCGATCCTGAACCTGGCACAAAATGCCTTCGCTGTTTCCGATCGGAAAACTGTCGCGCAACAGGGTCGGAGTGCCTTGGGCAAAAGCCGCAGTCGAACTGGCTGCGACTGCAAGCGCCAAAGATAGTGTACAAGTTTTTGCCCGGTGCACGAAGGACCCCCCATAGGACTATACGCGCTGATGAGCCCCTCAGACTCAATGCAACGCCCGTCGCGACCCGAACGTTTTATCAGCTACAACAATTAAGCCGGGAATCCCAGCACACTATAGGAAAATAACGACACCAACGCTGGATTGGGTGATTCTCGTCACATTCAGGGACAGTTTTGACATTGTTCAATGGAAATCAGCGGGATCGCTCTTAAAGGCCGCGTATCTCTATCGCCTGATCAAGCGGAGTCCGGGGGACGGCAAAATTGTTGATCGGGGCATCCGGATCCCGATAGCCGATCGCCATCCCGCAGAAGAAAATATGATCATCGTCGATGCCCAGCAATTCGCGCATATAGGTGCCGTACATGGCCCATATTTCCTGCGCGCAACTGTCGAGGCCTGCCTCGCGCAGCAACAGCATGACCGTCTGTAGCCACATGCCCATATCGGACCATTGCGGCGGACCCATATATTTTCTGGTATAGGTAAACAGCTGGACGGGAGCGCCGAAACTGTCCCAGTTTTTCGCCATTTGCGCGACTCTGCCTGCGCTATCTTCGCGTGCCAGACCAATGCTTTCGAACATGTCGCGGCCGACCGCGCGGCGCTGTTCCTCGTACCGACCATCCAGATCCTTGGGATAGATCGCATATTCCATATTTTCGCCCATCGGGGCGGTCTTGGTTTTTTCCTTGATCTTGGCAGTGATATCCTTGAGCGCGTCGCCGCCAACGATGACTGCACTCCAGGGCTGGGTGTTGCCGCCGGAGGGAGAACGCTGCGCCGTTTTCAATATCTGTTCCAGCGTTGCCCGGTCGACCGGCTTGTCGAGAAACTGGCGGATGGAACGGCGGGAATTGACGGCTTCGGTTACGTTCATCGGTCAATCCTCATCAAATAAGCCGGCGAGCTGCTCCACCATCGTGCCGCCCAGTTGCTCGGCGTCCATGATGGTGACGGCCCTTTTATAATAGCGTGTCACATCATGGCCGATACCGATGGCGACCAGTTGCACCGGCGAGCGGCTTTCGATCCAGTCGATCACCTTGCGCAGATGATTTTCCAGATAGGCGCCGTGGTTGACGGACAGGGTGCTGTCGTCGACTGGCGCGCCGTCGGAGATGACCATCAATATCCGGCGTTCCTCGGGCCGGGCGATCAGGCGGCTGTGCGCCCAGAGCAGGGCTTCGCCGTCGATATTTTCCTTGAGCAGGCCTTCGCGCATCATCAGGCCGAGATTTTTCTTGGCATGGCGCCAGGGTTCGTCGGCTTTCTTGTAGACGATATGGCGCAGGTCATTGAGCCGCCCCGGATTGGCCGGACGATTCGCACTCAGCCAGTCCTCGCGGGTCTGGCCGCCTTTCCAGGCGCGTGTGGTGAAGCCAAGAATCTCGGTCTTGACGCCGCAGCGTTCCAGCGTCCGCGCCATGATATCGGCGGAGATGGCAGCGATTGAAATCGGCCGCCCGCGCATCGAGCCGCTGTTGTCGATCAGCAGCGTCACGACCGTGTCGCGGAAGTCGGTCTCGCGCTCGATCTTGTAGGAGAGGCTGTGCGACGGATTGCTGACCACGCGGGCGAGGCGGGCGGCATCGAGCATGCCTTCTTCCTGATCGAAATCCCAGCTGCGGTTCTGCTGCGCCATCAGCCGCCGCTGCAAACGGTTGGCGAGTTTGGTAACCGCGCCCTGCAGGCTGGTCAGCTGCTGGTCGAGAAAGGCGCGCAGCCGCGTCAGCTCCTCGTCATCACACAATTCTGTGGCGCCGATGACCTCGTCATATTTCTCGGTCCAGGCGGTATAATTGAAGCCGGGTGGCAAGTCGGACATCGCCCGGTTGGGGCGGACCGGCATCATGCCGTCATCGCCGGCATCCCCCATTTCCTCTTCCGCACCTTCTTCCAGTTCTTCTGCGTTCTGGTCGCTTTCGCCGTCCTGGCTGTCGTCTTCGGATGGTTCCGAGCGCATTTCCGATTCGCCCTGATCGCCGGTCGCTTCCTCGTCGGCGCCGTCATCCTGACTGTCGTCGCTCTCTTCGTCGCTGTCGTCCTCGCTGTCCTCGGCTTCGGACTCGTCGTCGCTTTTGATCAGATCCAGATGCTGCAGCAACTGCGTCGACAATTTGGCAAAGCTGTTCTGATCATCGAGCGTCAGATTGAGTCCGTCGAGATCGGTGCCGGCGGTTTCCTCGATCCACTCGCGGAGCATGTCGAGCCCCTTGACCGTGCCGGCAGGCGGGGCCTGTCCGGTCAGTTTCTCGCGTGCCAGCAAGGCAAGTGCGGTCGAGATCGGTACTTCATCGCGATTCTGGGCGCGTGCGATCGGGTCGGATCGCATCCGCATTTCCAGCGCAGCGTTCAGATTATCTTTCGCGCCTGCCATATTGCGCGAACCCAGCGCGTCGGTGCGAACCTGTTCGAGAGCGTCGAAACAGGCGCGTGCGACAGCTTCCTGCGGCGCATTTTTGCGGTGCATCGCCTCGTCATGATGGCGCAGTTTCAAAGAAAAGCTGTCGGCAAAGCCGCGCGCTTCGGCCACTTGTGCGGGGGGCAGGTCGCGTGCTGGCATTGGCACCTTGAGATGCTGACCGGCCTGCGACGGTGCTTCGGCGGTATAGGCGAGTTCCAGGTCCGGGTCGCGGGCCATCGACCGGGCTGCGCCGCCAAGCACATCTTTAAAGTCATCAAGTTTGGAACGATCAGCCATAGAAGCGAACAGCTTTAAGCGGAAAGGGGAGGGGAATCAAAGACCTTATTTCCTGCTTTTTGTTAGGCGGAATGTCGGGCCTGCGGTTACTGTGCGGATGGAGCATCTTCCTGCCGGCGTTCGATCGCCACGCCGTCGCCGTCGATCCTCAAATCCACTGGCACACCGCCGATTTCGGTGCCGACCCGCACACTTGAGTCGCCGTTGATCCGAATGTCGGTGTCACCGGAATCCGCGGGTATTTCAGGAATCTCCGGAAGGTCGAGCGGGACAACCGGGCCTTCAGGGTCGGGCGCGCGCGCCGGCTTGCTGGTGCCGGCAGGTTTTTTGGACTGGACCGCCTGTTGCATGAAGTCTTTCCATATCCGCGCGGGCATGCTGCCACCGCTGACTCCCTTGAGAGGGGTATTGTCATCATTGCCGATCCAAACCCCGACGACTAGCCGGTCGTCACCTTCACCAGCATAGCCGACGAACAGGGCATCGCGGTTATTCTGGGTGGTTCCGGTCTTGCCATAATTGGCAATCGACAGCATTGCGCGGCGACCGGTGCCATCGTTGACCGCTGATCGCAGCAGTGTCTCCATATTGGCATGGGTTCTGGATTCATAGCGACCAGGCCAGTCGAACAGCCATTCCCCCCAGGACTGCGTGTCCCGCTTGAAAGCATAAGGTTCGACGGGCCAGCTGTTGCCGGCAACCCCGGCATAGGCCGCGGTCAGTTCCATCAGTGTCATGGTCGATGTGCCGAGGGCGAGGCTGGGGTCATCCTCGGCCAGCGGCGATGTGACCCCCAGATTTCGGGCTTCGCGAATCACTGCCCGGTCGCCGAGCTGGCCAAAAAGGCGAACGGCGGCGACGTTGCTGGATTTGGCGAAAGCCTCTTTCAAGGTGATGGAGCCGCGATAATTTTCTCCGGCATTTTTCGGCAGATAGCCGCCCTTGGTAATCGGCGTGTCTTCAACCATGTCGTCGGGCTGCATCCCGGAACGAAGCGCTGCCAGCCAGACGAACAGCTTGAAGGTCGATCCCGGTTGCCGTCTGGCCTGCGTCACACGATTAAAGGTGGATTTCGCATAATCCTTGCCGCCAATCATCGCCACGACTTCGCCATCCGGGCGCATCGCGACCAGCGCCACTTGTGCCTTGCCCAGCGGTGCGCGGGCGATGGCGCGGCGGGCCATTTCCTGCATCCGGGAGTCCAAGGTGGTGGTCAGGTTCAGCTTTTCATAGCTGAGGTCGGTCAGTTCGCGTGCCTGCGGCATCGCCCAGTCGGCAAAATAGGTGCCGGTGGGCAGGGCGTCTCTGGCCCGCACATCCAGTCTGGCGGTGCCGATGGCGTCCGCTTGCTGCTGGGTGAGATAGCCGGCGCTGACCATCGCAGCCTTGACCAGACTGGCCCGTTTTGCGGCCAGCTCCGGATTGCGGGTCGGTGCGAGACGGGAGGGTGCCTGGACCAGACCAGCGAGCATGATCGCCTGCTCGAGCTTCAGCTTTTCCGGCTGCCTGTAATAATAATGGAGCGAGGCCGCGCGCAGGCCGTAGACATTGTCGCCAAAATAGACGTTGGAAAGATAGCGCTCGAGTATCTCGTCCTTGGTCAGCCAGGCTTCCAGCCAGAAGGCGATCAGCATTTCCCGCGCCTTGCGGGTCAGGCTGCGCTCGGGGGTCAGGAAGGTGGTCTTGGCGAGTTGCTGAGTGATCGTGCTGCCGCCCTGGGTCATGCCGCTGCCGGAGACATTGCTCCACAGCGCGCGGGCCAGTCCGCGGGGATCGACACCCCAGTGCGAATAGAAGCGTCGGTCCTCGATGGACAGGAAGGCGTTGATGACATGGTCGGGCAGCTCGGCAACCCGGACGGGTTCATCGACCACCGCGCCGTTGCGGGCGAAGGGCTGTCCGTCCGATGTCAGCAGCGTGATCTGCGGCGGCGCGATCGGCTGCAGTGATTTGGACAAAGGCGCGGTGATCGCGAGATAGGCGACCAGCAGAATGAAAACGGCCAGGGCCGCTGCGAGACCGCGACTGATCCACCACCATTTGCCATGCGGTTTCTGAAGCGGCGCAATCGGTTCGTCGATGCGCGGCGGAATGGCATCGCCATAGGGTTCGTAAAAGACGGTGTCGGCCGATTCCCTGCGGCCAAATGGCCAATACCAGCGGCGGCTTTTGGTTTCAGAAAAGGAGCGGTCGTGCATTAATCGCTGTATTACAAAAATAATACGCTAGAAGCGAGGGAATTATGCGAACCGCCAACTATGGCTGACGAACTTCAATTTTCGACCAGATGTTCATGAAACCAGGAAGCGAGGTCTTCCTCCGGGAGTTCGCCTGCCGCCAAGGTTTGAACTAAAACAATTGCCTCCTCCCGATCAAACCGCAACTGAAGATCATTCAGTACCAGAAAAGTTCGTGCCAACACCCAGGCGGTGCGCTTGTTGCCATCGGCAAACGGGTGGTTGCGGGCGACGCCAAAAGCGTAAGCCGCCGCCAACGCGCACAAATCACTCTCTCCGTAAAGCCACTTGTTTATCGGTTTTGCCAGAGCGGATTCGAGCAGGCCATGATCACGAACCCCGGATGGCCCGCCATGCTCGGCGAGCTGCCGGTCATGGATGGCAAGTGCAATGTCGGCCTCAAGCCATATTGGCTCGATCCGGTCATCGGTCATTTTGCCAGGACCCGAAGGATGTCGCGATCTTCGCGCATAACGCCTTCGGCGGCCGCCATCTTTTTCTGGAAATCCGGGTTGATCGCGGTCAGCCTGACGCCATCAGGCGACTCACTCAGATAGACGGTATCACCCTGCGACACGCGCAGCTTTTCGAGTAAATCCTTGGGCAGAATCACGCCGGTGGAGTTACCGATTTTGACCAGCTTAAGCGCATGGCCAGCGGGGAGCGGGGTCATCTTGTTCATACAGGCGTTATAACGATTTCAAGGTTAAGCTGCAATCCGCATTATTCCGGAAAGTGCAATCAATCCCTGCAACAAGACCGAGTGTCTAATTAGATTACCCGATAAGATATAATGTTCCGGCAATAATCGAAGATAACAGGCTGTGTCCGCACCTTCTCAAGATATTTGGGTGATCGGCCCAACTGTACTACTTCTGATGCGTCTTACGGTCGCTATGGCCGAAGGATGCACACGAGCACCCCCTTAGATTTAAAACTATTGTGCCAAACGACGGCTAGCAGCCTCAAACACTTCCGCTGGTCCACCTGTCATACACTCGATTGAGTTCTTCTATCCAAAATTGGGTTTGATCTGAGAAATCGCGTCCCCGAGTTTCCGCCATCTCGAAAAATCCTGGACCAGGCTGCATATCACCAGATTTGTGAACAACAACTACCGTCGTTAAGCCTAGCCCGTCCTTATCATCTTCTTCGGCAATTTGACCAAGGAAGTGAGCGAGCCTAGCGTCGTGAGGATCAATGCGGATCGCTTTTAGCTGGCCGACGAGATCAGAGTAAGCGATCGTTTTTTTGCCGCAGCAGTCCGATACATTATCTTACGTGCTTCGTTTTTAGCTTCTTCCCAAACATCTTCATCGAATCCATGGCGGAATGAAGCTCGTCTAATCGTTCATCCCCCCATCACGCTTTCCGGCAGATCCTCGCCAAAGACCCGCTGATAATATTCGGCTACCAGCATCCGCTCCGCATCGTCGCATTTGTTGAGGAAGGAGAGGCGGAAGGCGAAGCCGATATTGTTGAAGATCGCGGCGTTCTGCGCCCAGCTGATCACCGTACGGGGGCTCATCACGGTCGAAATATCGCCGTTGATGAAACCCTGACGCGTCAGGTCGGCGACCTTGATCATATTCTCGACCGTGTCGTCGCCGGCATCCGGCACTTTCGACAGGATCACCTTGGCTTCGGTCGCGGCGGGCAGATAGTTCAGCGTGACGACGATGTTCCAGCGGTCCATCTGGCCTTGGTTGATCTGCTGGGTGCCGTGATAGAGTCCGCTGGTGTCGCCAAGACCGACCGTGTTGGCGGTCGCGAACAGGCGGAAATAGGGATTGGGGCGGATCACCCGGTTCTGGTCGAGCAGAGTGAGCTTGCCTTCGGCTTCCAATATCCGCTGGATCACGAACATCACGTCGGGGCGACCGGCGTCATATTCGTCGAACACCAGAGCGGTCGGCGTCTGCAGCGCCCAGGGCAGCAGGCCTTCACGGAATTCGGTGACCTGCTGGCCGTCTTTCAGGACAATCGCGTCGCGACCGACGAGGTCGATCCGGCTGATATGCGCGTCGAGGTTGATCCGGATACAGGGCCAGTTGAGGCGCGCGGCGACCTGCTCGATATGGGTCGATTTTCCGGTGCCGTGATAGCCCTGGACCATGACCCGGCGGTTGAAGGCGAAGCCGGCCAGGATGGCGGTCGTGGTTTCGGGATCGAAAATATAGGAGGGATCGAGATCAGGGACCCGTTCGTCCCGTTCGCTGAAAGCGGGGACCTGCATATCCAGATCAATGCCAAATATTTCACGCGCATCGACCATTTTGTCCGGTGCGTCCATGATGGTTTCGCCGCTCGTGTCGAGATTTGTATTTGGTATTTCAGTCATGTTCGCCCTTCGAAATTACTCATCCGCTACCCCCAAACCCTATCATCGGGCCCGTCGAACGACGTTCATCAAAATCGACAGGCGTCGAGGACATGAAGCGTCCGTCGACAAGGTCGGGACCATCGGGATTGGATTCTCATCGAAAATCCGGTGATTGCTTAAGCTGCGTATAGGCCTCGATCACTTTTGCCAACTGTTTCTCGTGGCTGCGGTTACCACCGTTGCGATCGGGATGATATTTGCGGACCAGCGCAGAATAGGCGCGGCGGATGTCTGCCCGGTTGATGGTCTGGCGACCATCGTCGCCTAGTCCTAGCGTCTTCAGCGCTTTTTGGTCGGCGCTGGAGAGGGCAGGGCCAGTCCTTTGCGGGCGATGGATACCGCCGGCAAATCGTGCGCCAATGGCATCGAGCGGATCGGTAAAATCGCTCCAGGCCGGGGGCACATGCGGTCCGGTATCATAGACTCGACGGGCCGAGTCCCATCCGCGTACCGGATGCTGGGCTTCGAAAATCTGGTCATGGTCCATGCCGGCAAAATAATCATAGCCCTGATTGAATTCGCGGACATGGTCGAGGCAGAGCCAGCGATATTCGCCGGGCCCGTCGCTGCTGCGGCTGCTGCCATAGATCGGGGGCGCGCGAAACTCGCCGCTTTCTTCACATCCTTCGATTGCGCAGGTTCGGCCTTCGCTTTCGACGCGGCCATGAAAGCGGTTCGGTTTTCTTTTGGGGGATGGTTCAGTCAAATTCGGGTCGGGCTGGGCTTTTCCTAGCCAGTCTGTCCTTATGTTTTGAAACGCCGCTGAGCCATGCTCGACCTTCGGTTCGACAGGCTCAGGGCGAACGGTTATAGTCTATATCGAAAAAGCAATATGGAGATTCGATGCCCAAAGGTCCAGTCCACAGCGAGATAGAAAAGCGGCTCACCGCCGAACTTGCGCCGACATCGCTGAACGTCATCAACGACAGCGCCAGCCACCACGGTCACGCCGGCGACGACGGCAGCGGGGAATCGCATTTCACCGTCGAGATCGAGTGTGCCGCCTTTGCCGGACAATCGCGGCTCAATCGTCAGCGCATGGTGAACAAGGCGCTGGGCGACATGATGCGCGACAAGGTCCATGCGATGGCGATCAAGGCGAGGGCACCGGGGGAGTGAATTAATTCTTCTCCCGTGAGGGAGAAGGATACGAAGGCTTGCCGCCGGAGCTTCGCGCAGGCGGTTAGGCGCAGTTGGATGAGGGCGTTCTGATTTCGAGATTTTGGAACACCCTCATCCAGCTCCGACTAGGCAGCAAGCTGCCAAGTCTGCACATCCTTCTCCCTCACGGGAGAAGGGGTTACGGGCAGTGCAACTAGAGGAAGGAACCCCAATGATCGGCAAAGTCAATCTGGCCGACGCCTTTGCCAGCTTTTCCGATCACTGGTCGCCGAAGATTGCCGGCGATATCAACGATATGCAGGTCAAGCTTGCGAAGTTTGAAGGCAAGTTTGACTGGCATCATCATAAGCGGGAAGACGAGATGTTCCTGGTCGTCAAGGGCCGGATGCGCATGGGGTTGCGCGACGGAGATATCGACCTTGATGAAGGCGAGATGATCATCGTGCCGCATGGCGTCGAGCATCGGCCGGAAGCGTTGACTGCCGAATGCCATGTGCTGATGCTGGAACCCCGCACGACGCTGAACACCGGCAATGTCGTGACCGAGAAAACCGTCACCGAACTGGATCGACTATGAGCGCTATTACACAGACCATCACCCCCACCACCCACGATCTCGGTGCCTTCAAGGTCCGCCGGGTGCTGCCGTCGCGGCACCGCCGGATGGTGGGGCCGTTTATCTTCGTCGACGAATTCGGACCCGCAAGTATGCCCGAAGGTCCGGGTATGGCCGTGCGGCCGCATCCGCATATCAATCTGGCGACGGTGACCTATCTGTTCGAGGGCGCGATCGACCATCGCGACAGTCTCGGTACCTTCGCGACAATCCGTCCCGGCGCGGTAAACCTGATGACGGCGGGCAGGGGGATTGTCCATTCGGAGCGGTCGCCGCTGGAGATTCGGGACATTGAGAAACCGATGTTCGGGATGCAGACCTGGCTGGCGCTACCCGACGGCAAGGAAGAAATGGATCCGGCGTTCGAGAATGTCGGCACCGCGGATTTGCCGATTATCGAGGATAGCGGCGTGAAAGCGCGGATCATCATGGGAAACCTATGGGGACAGACGGCGCCGACCACCTGCTATGTCGAGACCATCTATGCCGATATGCTGCTGTCCGCCGGTAGCGCGATCCCGATCGATGCCGAGGCGGATGAACGGGCAGTGATGCTGGTCGATGGCGAAGGCGCGCTGGACGGGGTGTCGCTCGATAAATATCAGCTCTACGTGATTGCGCCGGGTGCGAAGGTCTCGCTGTCCTCGGGATCGGGCGGTCGTGCGATGCTGCTCGGCGGTGAGGCTTTTGCCAGCGAGCGGCATGTCTGGTGGAATTTTGTCTCGTCGAGCAAGGAACGGATTGAGCAGGCCAAGGCCGACTGGTTTGAAGGGCGCTTTCCGGTGGTGCCGGGGGATCCGGATGAATTTATTCCGTTGCCCGAGGGACAGCCGAAGACGGTTACGGATTGATTGATCCTCTCCCATAGGGAGAGGCAACAAGCCTTGGCAATTTATTGCCTTAGGCGCAGTCGGTGAGGGGTTTTAACTCTTCAGAGTCGGAAACCCCTCACCGAGTTCCACTAGTCAGCAAGCTGACAAGTTCCACTTGCCTCTCCCTATGGGAGAGGGCAGTTCAACCTTGCGGCGTTCTAGCCTTCAAACCACTCGACCCAGGCGCCGTGGGCATGGGCGCGGCCTAGCAGCGCCGGTTCTTCACCGCCGGGCCAGTAGCGGATGATCAGTTCGTGGCTGAAGGTCTTGCGGTTGGTCTCCAGCGATATCCAGGCGAGCGGTTTCTCCGCCGTCGCTGCTTTGCCCGCCGTTTCCATGGCGGTTGTGATCCGGTCCTTGGTAGTCTGTGGCAGATATTGCCAGACGATCGAATGCATCAGCACCCGGGTCACGCCGCTTTGTTGGGGAAGGGGTAGCTGTTCCTCAACCCAGTCGGCGGCATCTGCCTTTGTCAGGTCGGGCGGGTCTTGTTTGGCCAGCGCAATTGAGGCTTCCATCCGCTTGAACCGCTCCGGCATTTCCGGCCAGATATAGCCTTTCAGCCGCGCAGCGGTTTCGGCGTCGGTGAGATCGATCGGATTCTGGTCGCAGCCGCGGGCGCTGACGATCTCCACCGGTGCCTCGGGCGGAGGCGGGCCGCGCCATTCCGGCTTTATGCGCATCGGCGAATTTTCCGGTCCGGCCTGAACACCGTTCAGATCGTAGTGATAGCGTCCCATCATTGTGTTGACGCCGGCGCTGGCACCGAGCTCAAGCAGCTCGAATCGAGACCCGACGCGTCCCGACAGCCACAGCAGGGCAGCCATGAAATTGGCCGAGCGGCCGGATTCGTTGGTTTGGGGCGGGCCGTCAAACCAGGGCAGCAATTCGGCGTCATGATCGGCGACGACTTGGCCGACCAGCTTGTCGATCTGATCCTGATCGGTGATCCGGCCCTCGTAAATGTCGCCCAAGCGCGGTTCCTTGTCGGTTAGATAGAGATAGTGGAGGCCACCGGTGAGGCGGAGCGGCATCGCGTCTTCCATCGGTTTTCTCGGCCAGTGCGTGATCTTTTGACCGCAGGCGGTGGGGCCGTCGATCAGCGCCAACTGGGCCAGGATGATCGAGGCGGTTACCGGCGCATCATTGCGCAGGCAATGTTCGGCCTGACCGCGCATTCCCTGCGCGATATCTTCGATGTCCAAAATGTCCATAACTCGTTGCCCTTTCATCTGCGAACCCGTAAAGCCGCGGCCAATATGGCCAAACCACTGATCTTTGCGATTCCGAAAGGGAGGATTCTCGACGATGCTTTACCGCTTCTGGAGCAGGCGGGTATCGTGCCAGAGGACGCCTTTTTTGACAAGTCCAACCGCAGTCTGAAATTCGCGACCAATCTGCCGCATATGGGGATTATCCGGGTGCGAGCGTTCGACGTCGCGACCTTTGTTGCCCATGGCGCGGCGCAGATCGGTATCGTCGGATCGGACGTGATCGAGGAATTCGGTTACAGCGAGCTTTACGCGCCGGTTGATCTTGGCATCGGTCGCTGCCGTCTGTCGGTGGCGCAGCCAAAGGATGATGCGGAAGAGGTGGCGAATATCTCGCATCTTCGGGTGGCGACGAAATATCCCAATCTGACCAGCCGCTATTTCGAGAGCAAGGGCATTCAGGCCGAATGCGTCAAGCTGAACGGGGCAATGGAACTGGCGCCGTCGCTCGGCCTGTCGCGGCATATCGTCGATCTGGTCGAATCGGGAAACACGTTGAAAGCGAATGATCTGGTTGAGACTGACCGGATCCTGGACATCTCGGGCCGGCTGGTCGTCAATCGCGCGGCGTTCAAGATGCGCAGCGCCGAGCTGACACCGCTGGTGCAGAAGTTTCGCGAGCTGGCGGGGCAGATCTGATGACGTTCCGGATGGCCATCACCGACCCCGGTTTTGCCGAAGCCTTTGACGCGCTGGTCAATGCGCGGCGGGAGGCGGATGCGGATGTCTCGGCGGATGTGAAGGCGATCATTCAGGAGGTTCGGGATCACGGCGATGCGGCGCTGGCGCGGCTGACCAGCAAGTTTGACGGGCATGATTTGGAGCAGACCGGCTGGCGTGTCGACAAGGCCGAATCGGCAGCAGCATTGGAAGGTTTGGAAGCATCTTTGCGGGTTGCGCTGGAACTGGCAGCCTTGAGAATTCGTGATTACCATGAAGGGCAAATCCCTGAAAACAGGGACTATATGGATGAAGCAGGGGTGCGGATCGGTGCCCGGTGGAACGCCGTCGAGCGCGCTGGCATCTATATTCCCGGCGGTCGTGCGGTCTATCCGTCTTCGGTGCTGATGAACGCGATCCCGGCGAAAGCGGCGGGAGTCGAGCATGTCATCATGGTAACCCCGGCTAATGGCGGCGCGATCAACCCGCTGGTGCTGGCGGCGGCAGAACTGGCCGGAGTCGACGAAATCTGGCGGATTGGCGGTGCGCAGGCGGTTGCCGCGCTGGCTTATGGTACAGAAAAGATCAAACCGGTCGATGTGATCACCGGTCCCGGCAATGCCTGGGTGGCGGAAGCCAAGCGGCAGGTGTTCGGAGTGGTCGGCATTGATATGGTTGCTGGCCCGTCCGAGATTGTGGTGGTTGCCGATGGCAAAAATGACCCTGACTGGATCGCCGCCGATCTGCTGAGCCAGGCAGAGCATGATCCGACCAGCCAGTCGATATTATTCACAGATGATCCGAAGTTTGGCGATCAAGTCGCTGTGAAAATAGAGAAACAATTGGCAGATTTGGCGACGTCCGAAACCGCTACGACCAGCTGGAACGACAATGGTGCGATCATCATTGTTGATCGGCTCGAACAGGCGTTGCCTCTGGTCGATCGGCTGGCGGCGGAGCATCTGGAACTGGCCGTCGACGATCCCAATGCATTGTTCAGGAAAGTCCGCCATGCCGGATCGGTCTTCCTTGGCCGACATACGCCCGAAGCGGTTGGTGACTATGTTGCCGGCCCCAACCATGTGTTGCCAACCGGGCGGCGGGCGCGTTTCTCGTCCGGCCTTTCGGTGACCGATTTCATGAAACGCACCAGTTTTATTCGCTGCGACGAACAGGCGCTGGCCAATATCGGTCCGGCAGCGGTTGCTCTGGCAGAAGCGGAGGGTTTGCCTGCCCACGCCGCCAGCGTACAGAAGCGGCTTGACCGGCGCTGACCATCAACAGAAAGACTATGCCCATGACCATCTCCCTATATGATGCCGTAATCCCGAGCCAGCTGCAGATCATTGCCGCGGTTCGCAAGCTGGTCGACAAGGCCAAGGCCCATTGCGAGGAAAGCGGAACCGCGGCGGAAGAGATTATCGGGGCGCGGCTGATCGAGGATATGCAGCCCTTTTCCTATCAGGTAAAATGCTGCCGCGAACATTCGCTCGGCGCGATCGAAGCGGTGCGGGAAGGCGTGTTTACGCCCAGCCTGGCTGCACCCCCGAGCGACTGGGCTGGTCTCTACGAAAAGCTCGACGAAGCAAAGGCCGGGCTGGAAGCGGTCAGCGAAGAAGAGATGGAGGGCTTTGTAGGCCAGCATATGGAATTCCGTTTCAAGGACACGGTGATGCCGTTCACGGCGGAGAATTTCCTGCTGAGCTTTGCCCAGCCCAATTTCTATTTCCACGCCACGACGGCCTATGACCTGCTGCGCGAGCGCGGGTTCAAGATTGGCAAGCTCGACTTTATCGGCATGCCGCGGATGAAACGCGCATGACCGCGAAATCGACATCCCGATCCGCCGCGCGTCTGGCTGCGGTGCAGGCGCTGTTCCAGCACCAGATGGAAAAGACGCCGGTGCCGAAGCTGCTCAAGGAATTTCACGACCACCGGCTGGGCCATGAAATCGAGGATGACCAATATCATCCGGCCGAGCGCGACTTTTTTGATGATCTGGTGATCGGTGTCACGTCGCGGCTGGAGGAAATCGACCAGCTGGTGGCATCGAAACTGGCTTCCGGGTGGACGCTGGGACGGCTCGACAAGACGATGCTGCAGATCCTGCGCTGCGGGACCTTTGAATTGGTCGCACAAGAGGACGTGCCGGTCGCAACGGTGATTGACGAATATCTTGATGTTGCCCATGCCTTTTTCAGCAAGAAGGACGCCGGTTTTGTAAACGGGCTGCTGGACAGCATAGCAAAGCAGGTACGGAGCTGATCAAAGCCCCGGCCGAGACTGGGGAAGTGATTGTCTGATTATCTGAAACGACTGGATCCCGCCTTCCGCGACATGATCGTGGCAGATGGCCCTTATATATATGATATCCTGAAAACGGACGTAGGGGCGGCGAGAGCGGCGCTGGACCAGATGTTCGCGCTGCTGGCGGCCGATCTGCCGGAATATGACGGGCAGAAGGACGAATATCACATTCCCGGTCTGGAGGACGATCCGGACATTTCGGTGATCGAATATCGCGCACGGGACCCCCTCTATCCGGACTGTGTCATCATCTGGCTGCACGGCGGCGGCTATGTGATGGGCAGCGCCGATGATCTTTCGGCCCAGGGCTATTCCACCCTCGCACCGGTCATCTCGGTCGATTACCGGATGGCCCCCGAGCATCGCGCGCCGGCAGCAGCACGTGACGTCTGCGCCGTGATCGAACGGGTGGCGGAAAACCGGAAGCCGCGCAAAATCATCCTGGCCGGACCGAGTGCAGGCGGTGGGCTGGCGGCGAGCGCTGCGCTGCTCAACCGTGACCGGGGCGGCCCGGATATTGCGTTCCAGCTGCTGATCTACCCGATGCTTGATGATCGCCACGACACGCCGTCAGGCCAGACCGACATTCCGCCTTCTACCTGGAATCGCGAGACTTCGCTGCACGCCTGGTCGCTGTACGCCGAGGAAGAGGGGGCCAGCCCCTATGCCGCAGCGGCGCGGGCAACCGATCTTTCAGGTCTGCCCCCCGCCTATATCATGTGCGGCGATCTCGACCTGTTTCTCGACGAAGATATTGCATATGCCAACCGGCTTCGTTCATCCGGTGTTCCGGTTGAGCTTGCTATCTACCCCGGAGCCCCGCACGGATTCAACGGATTTGCCCCCCAGGCAGCGGTCAGCAAGCGCGCCAACGCTTCCATCAGAATGGCACTGGAGCACGCCCTGTCTTGAGCGAAACTGATTTTATTGACCGGTTGAAGGCGATCACCACACACCCCGCTGCGCGCGGACTGACCGACGATGTCGCGATGATGCCGTTCGGGCGGCACAAGCTGGTGATGACTCATGACATGATGGTGGAGGGTGTTCATTTTTTGCGCGACGCCGATCCCGCCGATGTGGCGTGGAAGCTGGTTGCGGTAAATCTGTCCGATCTCGCTGCCAAGGGCGCGAAACCGCTTGGTGTGCTGCTTGGCTATGGGCGGACGTCCGGCGATCAATGGGATGCAGCCTTTGTGGAAGGCCTGAAGCAGGCAATCGACCGTTTTGGCGTGCCGCTGCTTGGCGGTGACACCGTGGCGATGGGCGACAATGCGCCGCGGACCTTCGGGCTGACGGCGATCGGCGAAGCAAAGGGCCATATCGTGCCTTCGCGCAGCAATGCGAAGCCCGGGCACGCGGTCTATGTGACGGGCAGCATCGGTGATGCCTGGGCCGGTTTGCAAATCGCGTCGGGAGCCCTGCGGTCTTCGGACATCGACACAACCGCATTTCTGCTGAAAGCGCACACGCGGCCGACGCCCCGGCTGGAAGAGGGCCGGATATTGTCCAACTTGGTCAGCAGCATGATGGATATCTCCGACGGACTGTTACTCGACGCCTCGCGCATTGCCGAAGCCAGCAGCGTGCTGATCGAAATCGACCTTGCAGAAGTACCATTGTCCAGACAGTTTCAGGCGCTCGTCGGCGATGATCATGACGCCCGCATCCAGGCAGCGACGGGGGGAGATGACTATCAACTATTGTTCACGGCCAGTCCCGAAACCGTTCTGTCGATTCCGATGACGTGCGTGGGTTTCTGTCGGCCCGGTTCGGGCTTGCAATTGCACAGCCATGGTGAACGGCTGGAACTGCCCGCGCATCTGGGTTTCATGCACGCCTGAGCCAGCCCGGCGCTTTCTGCAATGAAGGCTTGTTCCACCGTTCGCAGCCCTGTCAAAACATCGCTTGCACGCGCCGCGTTTCGCGCCCTATAGTCTGGACAACGCCCCGGTTAGAGAGGGCGTTTTGATATTAGAGGTAGGGGAGAATGCAGCGATGACTGTTGTCACCATTTCAATTTTATGTGGGTTTGTGGCCATATTATATGGCTTTATAACAAGCCGCCAGGTGCTCAATGCACCGGCCGGTAACGAAAAAATGCAATCTATCGCAGGCGCGATTCAGGAAGGCGCACAGGCTTATCTGAACCGCCAATATCGGGCGATTGGCATGGTCGGCGTTGTTGTCGCAGTGCTGGTCTTCATATTTCTTGGTGTCATCTCAACGGTTGGTTTTCTGCTGGGGGCGATATTGTCGGGTGTTGCCGGCTATATCGGGATGAATATCTCGGTTCGCGCTAATGTCCGTACGGCACAGGGTGCGAGCGAAAGTCTGCAGACGGGTCTCACGGTTGCGTTTCGCGCCGGTGCGGTGACCGGCATGCTGGTGGCTGGCCTTGCGCTTTTGGCCATCTCGATCTTCTTCTATGTGCTGACAACCCAGATGGGACTGGCGGCCAATGACCGGACAGTTATTGATTCTCTGGTCGCTCTGGCCTTCGGCGCTTCGCTGATCTCGATCTTTGCGCGGCTTGGCGGCGGTATCTTTACCAAGG
The DNA here is from genome assembly GCF_048269865.1 of Parasphingorhabdus sp. Classification (GTDB taxonomy): domain Bacteria; phylum Pseudomonadota; class Alphaproteobacteria; order Sphingomonadales; family Sphingomonadaceae; genus Parasphingorhabdus. Next base: position 31,500 of record NZ_JBLWUA010000012.1, read on the forward strand.
CTGCCGACGTTGGTGCCGATCTGGTTGGCAAGGTGGAAGCCGGGATTCCAGAGGATGATCCGCGCAATCCTGCCACCATTGCCGATAACGTTGGCGACAATGTCGGCGACTGCGCCGGCATGGCGGCCGACCTGTTCGAGACCTATGTCGTGACGGTTGGTGCCACCATGGTCCTGTTGGCGCTGATCTTTGGCGATCTGGTCGGCAGCGCGATGCTGTATAATCTGATGTCGCTGCCACTGATTGTCGGCGGTATCTGTATCCTGACCTCAATCGTTGGCACCTATATGGTCCGGCTGGGCAAGGGCACCAACATCATGGGTGCGCTTTACAAGGGCTTCATCACGACCGCCGTGCTCTCGATCCCTGCGATCTATTATGTCACGATCCAGACGCTGGGTGACATGAACACACCGATTGGTGTCGCGCTGGACGGTAGTGGCGGCTTTACCGGCATGGCCCTGTTCTGGTCGATGATGGTCGGACTGGCAGTCACCGGCCTGATCATCTGGATCACCGAATATTATACCGGCACCGAATATCGTCCGGTGCGGTCGATCGCCAAATCGTCGGAAACCGGTCACGGTACCAATGTGATCCAGGGGCTGGCGATTTCGATGGAAGCAACGGCCCTGCCAACGCTGGTGATCGTCGTCGGTATCGTTATTGCGTTCCAGCTCGCTGGTCTGATCGGTATCGCCTTTGCCGCTACTGCCATGCTGGCACTGGCCGGGATGGTTGTCGCGCTGGACGCTTATGGACCGGTTACGGATAACGCCGGCGGTATTGCCGAGATGGCGGGACTGGACGAAAGTGTCCGCAACAAGACCGATGCACTGGATGCCGTGGGTAACACCACCAAGGCGGTGACCAAGGGCTATGCCATTGGTTCCGCCGGTCTTGCTGCGCTGGTGCTGTTCTCGGCCTATACCGCTGACCTGGAGGAGTTCTTTCCGAACCTCGATGTCAGCTTCAGCCTGGAAAACCCCTATGTGATTGTCGGTCTGCTGCTGGGGGCGCTGTTGCCCTATCTGTTCGGATCGATGGGCATGACCGCTGTGGGGCGAGCCGCCGGTGATGTGGTCAAGGACGTGCGTGAGCAGTTCAAAAATGATCCGGGCATCATGGCCGGGACTTCACGGCCCAACTATGCCCGAACGGTGGATCTGGTAACCAAGGCGGCGATCAAGGAAATGGTGCTGCCGTCCTTGCTGCCGGTATTGGCGCCGATCGTGGTCTATTTCGCGATCACCGCAGTTGCTGGGCAGGCGAATGGCTTTGCCGCGCTTGGTGCCTTGCTGCTTGGCGTGATCGTCTCCGGTCTGTTCGTGGCGCTGTCGATGACAGCGGGCGGCGGCGCTTGGGACAATGCCAAGAAATATATCGAGGACGGCAATCACGGCGGCAAGGGCTCGGAAGCCCATAAGGCTGCTGTTACCGGCGATACCGTCGGCGATCCTTACAAGGACACCGCAGGTCCGGCAGTCAACCCGATGATCAAGATCACCAATATCGTCGCTCTGCTGCTGTTGGCAGCGCTCTATGCGGCCCAGGGTGGTATGTAAGGAGAAACCCGCGATGAGTGCCGTTCGACAAGCTCAGGAGTAGCGGTACGGAACAGATAAGGAACCCGCCGGAAGCGATTTCGGCGGGCTTTTTCATGCCCGCAAACAGCGAAAATTTCTCCGTACAGCGTTAATAACATGTTACCCCTTTTCCGCTAGCCAGAGACCAGAAACGAGATTGGCGCGGGCAGCAGATACCAATGGACTTGAGTGGCTTACAGAATTTTGAGGGGACGGATATCCGTGCCAACCGCTTCCGTGAGCGTTTAGGCGAGGCAGAATCTCAGGCGATATTGCTGCCGGTTTCCGAGATCGATGCCAATCTGGTGCACGCCTGGAACGAGCTGGCCGCAGAGGCGAGCGAGCCGAATATATTCTATGAGTCCTGGTTCCTGCGCCCGGCCCTTGCGAACATTGACCACCATCCCGATCTTCGACTGTTTCTTTTGTGGGCGGCGGATCCCGGCCATAGCGCGTTGCTTGGGCTCCTCCCGATCGGCCCGATTGATCGGTTTGGCCGCTGGCCGGTGCCGCACGTCCAGAACTGGGTCCATCATAATTGTTTCCTGGGAACGCCCCTGGTCCGCAAGGGTTTTGAACAAGTCTTCTGGGAGCAGCTGGTCGCCGCCGTCGACGGCAGTGGCTGGCCCGGATTTCTGCATATCAATGGCATGACGATCGGCGGCCCGGTCGAACAGGCCTTGCGTGTGGTGAGTAGGACGCAGAAAAGGCGCTGCGATCTGGTGCACAGTGAGGTGCGCGCGTTTCTGCAGAGCGATGGGGGATCGGAAGACTATCTCAAGGCCAATATGCGGGGGAAAAAACGCAAGGAACTGCGACGGCAGGCCAAACGTCTCGATGAACTCGGTGCGGTGACCTATGCCCACCATTGCGACTCCCGCGATCTGGAGCAATGGATAGACGAGTTTCTGGAACTGGAACGGCGCGGCTGGAAAGGCTTTGGCGGGTCGGCGCTCGATTCAGAGGAACAGACGCGGCAATTGTTCCAGCAGGCGCTGGCCGGCGCGGCGAAGGCGGGGCAGCTGGAGCGTCACGATATCCGGCTGGAAGGCGCGCCGCTGGCGATGCTGGTGAATTTCCACAGCGGCCGCGGCAGCTTTTCCTTCAAGACCGCTTTTGATGAAGCCTTTGCGCGTTTCTCCCCCGGCGTGCTGCTGCAGCTGGAAAATCTGAAGATCCTGGAAAATCCGGCGATTGACTGGATGGACAGCTGTGCGGCCGAAGATCACCCGATGATTGACAGCATCTGGAGCGGCCGTCGCCACGTCGGCCGGTTTTCGATTGAACTGAAAGGTATTTCGCGTCGCTCGGTTTTCCGGGGGGTCCGGCTCGGCGAAAAGCTGATGGCGCGGATCAAGGGACGCGCGAAGCAAGATCCGATGGAGGCACAGATATGAACCAGATTTCCAGCCAGCATAGCTTTCGCCAGCATGTCTTCGGGGATGAGAGCCGGCGGCAATTTGATGCCTGCTATCCGGAACAGGCGGCGGTTCTGGAGCACAATATGATGTCGCACGAACTGCTGACGCTCGATGCGCTGGCGGAACTGGGCACGGCGCTGCCGGAAGAGAGCGTGGAATATAATCCGGGCGATCTGCCGGTCGGCGTCAAACCGGAGGATGTGCCGGACAATGGCATGAGCATTGGCGACACGATCCGGATGATCGACAGCGCGGCGAGCTGGGCGGTGCTGAAGAATATCGAGCAGATGCCGGAATATGAACGGCTGCTGCATTCCCTCTTGTCCGAAATCCGTCCAATCCTGGAGGCGAAGACTGGCCAGATGCTGAAGCCGCAGGGCTTTATCTTCGTATCGTCGCCGAATGCGGTGACGCCTTATCATTTCGATCCGGAGCATAATATCCTGCTGCAGCTGCGCGGCGAGAAATGGATGACCACATTCCCCGCAGGCAACGCGCGCTATGCCGCTGACGAGATCCACGAAGGCTATCATCTGGGCGGTCATCGCAATCTGGTCTGGCAGGATGATTTCGAAGCCGAAGGCACGCGCCACCATCTGACTCCGGGCAAGGCGATCTTCGTGCCGGTGATGGCACCGCATTATGTCAAGGTAGGGCCGGAGCCGAGCATCTCGCTCTCGATCACCTGGCGCAGCGACTGGAGCTTTGAAGAGGCCGATGCGCGGGCGTTTAACGGCTGGCTCCGCAAGCGCGGCGTGACGCCAAAGGCACCGGGGCGTTTCCCGGCGCGGAACAAGGCGAAGGCGTTGGGCTGGCGGGTGATGCGGAAGCTTGGCGGCTAGCGGGAGAACCGATCGTCATGCCTCCTCTTTGGGCGAGCGGTAGGACCGTAGCTTAGTTGGAATCTATTACCGCCAACTTCACTTGGATCGTGTCTCTGAAACAAGGTTTCAGCCATAAAGGGCGAGGCAACATGAAAGTTTTTGGCGTCATCGCCTTAATTGGATCTCTCTTTGTGATGGGCTGCGCAAGCAAATTGCCAACCTATCGTTTTCTGCTGACGGTGGACGTGGAGACGCCCGAAGGGCTGCGCTCTGGTTCAAGTGTTATCGAAGTGATGACAAGTGACCAGGGCAAGGGCTTTCCTGGACCGGAAGCAGGCGGCATACGAACTCAGTCACGTGGCGAAGCGGTGGCAGTGGACTTGCCGGGGGAGCAGGTCCTGTTCTTGCTGTTCAATGCGGACTGGGCCGGCGAAGTGATGCCAAGAGTTAATCCAGACATATTATATGGCGACGGTACGTTTGAGCAGAAATTAAATGCAATAATAGCGCGGCGAGAGCCAATCCCTTTACCCCGCCATTTTTCCCATCGGTTTCCACCCCCTTCATCCGAGCAGGCTTCGCCGAGCGCTTATCCAAGGATGGTGACCTTTGCCGATTTGGATGATCCGACCAGCGTGGAACTGGTCAACCCTGATGATCTCGCCGCCAGCTTTGGCGAAGGTGTGAAGCTGAAACGCATAACCGTGCAGATTACTGAGGCCCCCGTGACAACGGGGATTGAGAAGAGGTTGGTGTGGTTGGGGGAGTATCCCGAGCCAAGTTTGGACCCTGTGCGCGGACCCAAAGATTTTAGTTTAGCAGCTACACTGCACCACGGAGATTTTCGTTGGGGAGTTATGAAATGAATAGAGACGTATTCCCGTCGGCAATTTTCGTGGTCTGTTTACAACGGAGCATTATTGATGAACAGGGAGCATTATGTGATACTGTTTGCGGAGGCGCGGGGGCATTACGATTGCGTGGAGCTTCATGTGTCTAAAAGATGTGGGACGACCAGTATGAAACCTGTTGGTTGAATTACCCTCTTTTAATCAGAGCAGGCTACTCTATATGGCATGATATAACATCACATAAAAATCGGTTTATCATGCCCATTTCTCAAAATATTTCCCGCCTGACCAAGAAGGGCAATGACCTGGTTGAGGGCGCAGCGATCTCGGTATCGGTGCTGTGCCTTGTTCATTGTCTGGCGTTGCCCGTGCTGCTGTTCCTTCTCCCGGGCCTGCTGGGCATTTTTGTGCAGTCGGAGATATTTCATGCGGCTGTTTTCCTCGTCATAGCGCCCTTTGCGGTGGTTGCCTTTGGGATGGGCTACCGCTTTCATCGGCAGGCGGTTCCGGCGATGCTGGGGCTGGTGGGTCTGGCCTGCCTTGCCGTTGCCCTGATGCCGGGCCTCGGCGAGGAGAGAGAATTTTGGATCACGGTGACCGGCAGCCTGTTGCTGGTTGTCGGGCATCTGCTGAACTGGGCTAAGCGGAGACATCGCCATTGAGCGGGTGCTGGCTTGGGGAGGGCGGCGGTTTTCAAAATGGTGTGGGCTAAAGCCCCTGCGTTCTCAATGATGGGCGAGATGGTTGGGCGCTGTTTGTTGCGCTGCGCGAGCGATGCTTTCGCATCGCCACCACCCCAACCCCTCCTCTGAAGAGGAGGGGCTGTAGAAGGCGGTGATGCTTGCTGCTTGACTTTCGAACCGCCGCCGTCACTCTCTCGAAAAAAGCAGGAGAGAGAATATGGCCACCGTTGCCGCCGCCGCGCCTATGAGCATGGACGCCTTTGTAGAGAAGCAGGCGAGAGGGGACGCGGTGGTGAATATCGTGCTCGCTGGCGGGATCAACTACTGGCTGACGCGTAATCTGGCTTTTGTGCCGGGGACGCTGCCTTTTGGCGATACGAACCCCAGTCTCGGTGGAACATTGGTCGGGATCGCGGTGCTGATGAGTATACTGCTGACCCTGATCGTCTATCCGATCACCGTCTCCCAGCGCAAGGCGGGCAAGATCGTCCCTGGTCTGGCCGCTGATACGCGCGTTGGATTTGCGCCGTTTGGGCTGGCGCTCAAGCATCTGGTGCTGACTCTGATTCCCGCCGTGCTGATCGGACTGGTGCTGGAAAGCGCCGCGCCGGATCTGCGTTTTGCGCCATGGGTATTTATCGCCTTGGTTACGATTATCGCAGCGGTGCTGGCCTATTTCATGTCGAAGAGCACGACGCGGGCGACATTGAAATTGTGATTATCATTTCTGCCTCTTTTGCTGTCCCGGCTGACCGACGCGCGGACATCATCACCTTGTGCGCCGAGCATAGCGCCCGGTCGCGCGCCGAACCGGGCTGTCTCTCGCACCATATCCATGCGGATTGCGAGAATCCGAACCGGTTGTTTTTTCACGAGGAGTGGCGAGATGAGGCTGCCGTTGCTGCCCATTTTGCGTTGCCGGAATCGGGGGCCTTTGTGAAACGGTTGACCGCGCTGGTTGGCGGGCGGCCCGAGATCAGGATTTATCGAGCGGAAGCGGTGTCGGCTGAGGACTTGAGTTCAATAGAGCGCTAGTCCTGAGCCTGTCGACCCAGAGGGCGAGCGAAGCTCAACGGCGCTTGTCCTCGGAGAGGCGTGGTTCGACAAGCTCACCACTAACGGCATCCCAGTAATGCCCTTCGGGCGGGCTCAGGGCTAACGCAATCCCTCGCTTTCGCAACTTGCTAAAACCGCTTGCGGAAATCGATCTCGATATAGCGCCCGACCGGATCGAGATAGCCCGGCTGGTAGCTGAGCGGCACCAGGCCGCTGCTGTCGCGGACGGTCTGGACGTCGTTGAAGATATTGTCGACCTTGAAGGCGATGCGGCTGCCTTTCAGGAAGGGGATCTTCTCGGTCAGGCTGCCGCGATCATCAAGATTGACGAACACCCTCAGGTTGAAAGTTGTCAGGTCGGAAAAGCGCAGGTCTGAGCCGGTCAGGCCGCCATTGACCCGGGTCGCGATCTGGTGCTTGCCGTCGAGACGGAAGCCGATGCCGTTCTTAAACCAGCCGCCGTTGATCTCGAACTCGTGACGCGGGCTGCCGCCGGAGGAACCGATGGCCGATCCATCTAGCAGATCCAGTTCTTCGACGCCCGGCCGGATCAGGATCCGGTCCTGCAGGCGGATCGTGTGATAGGCGGAAACCTGCCAGCGTCCGCCGCTGTTGCGTCCGCCCGCTCCACGGCTGCCACGCGGGCCTCCTCGCCGTTCACTCTGTTCAGTCTTGGGGGGAGTGCCTTCTGCGGACTTGTCTCCCTGTGTTTTGGCGTCAGCTCCAGGCCCGCCCGGTGAGCGCTCCGCCCGGCCCGCTCTGCCCGGCCCGCCGCGGCGCCGCTCACCAAAGCGTTTGGAAAAATCGATGCCGTAGCGGATCCGTTCGCTGCGGACATTGGCATAGTTGACTGGTCGCCGGTCGATCGCAACCAGCTGGCAGGAGGGATCGCGGGTCACCCGGTCGGGGAAGGCGGCCTCGATCTCGGGCGTCAGCAAGGGGAAGCTCGACGCGACGTTGCTGCTGTTGTTGCGGAAATATTCGCCAAGAAAAGTGAAGCCGTCGAGCCATTCGGGCCGGTAGTTGACCGCCAGCTTGATGTCCCGCCGCTTTTCCGCCAGCAGCGCGGGGTTGCCGCCGGTGGTGATCGCCGCCAGCACGGTCTGGCCGGTGACGAAATCGAAGGTGGTTACGTCCGGCGTGATAATCACCGGGTTGCCGAGCTGGGTGATGCCGGGAGCGGCTTCCTCACCAATCGCAGAGGCGGTGAAAACGAGCCCGTCGAACGGTTCCCAGTTCAGGCCAAAGCCGAATTCGACGAGGCCGCCAAAATCGGACAGGTCAGAATAGCCGAGATTGCCGTTGACCGACAATTTGCCGATCGCCTCGACAACGTCGATATTCTCGTCGGCCAGCGGGATATCAATATTGATGCCTGTGCTCAGCTTGTCGCGGCCGAGATTGGTGGCGGTGAGGACCCCGCGCCGGGTTTCGCGGCTATCCAGATCTTCGCGATCATAGCCCGCCCGGATGGTGGTCGTGACCGTGCCGGAGGGCAGGTTCAGCAGGCTGCCGGAGAGCGTCGCCAGATTGTTGAAAGTCTGGTTGACCACCCGGGCGCTGTCGGTGACCGGTGCGCCCAGCAGATTGCCGAAACTGTCGGCGCGTGGATCGACAAGACCCGCATCAATCGCTGCCTGCAGGGCGCTGATATCGCCGGACCGGTCGGTGTCGCTATTGGTCTGGGCGCGCGTATAATCGCTGGTTAGCGACCAGCGCCATTCGCTGAGATTGCCGTTCAGGGTGAGGCCGGCCTGCGCCGTGTTGGATTCCTGGACCCGGTTGAGCGGGCCGTATTCGGTGAAATAGCGGAACAGCGGATCACCAGCGACCTGCAGCGTTCCGTTCGGCAGTCCCTGGAGGCCGCGCGACTTGTCATAGACATAGCCGCCGTTCAGCGACAGCGACATGCCGTTGTCGAAGGCGCGGCTGTAATTGGCATTGAGTTCGACATTGTCTGACGGTGCCACCAGCGTCCGGAAATCGCCAAGATTGACCAGAGCGCCGGCCGCGTTCTGGATGATGTCCCGCTCGCTTTCGGTGATCGCCGTGTTGTTCTGCCATTCGAGATTGATATTGACCCGGCTTGTCTTGCCGATGCGGGTGAGCGTGGTTTCCAGTTCGGACCGTCCCTGACCGCCCTGCGTGGGGACGCCATATTCCGCAGACGCGCTGAGCCCGGTATAATTGTCCTTGAGGATGAAGTTGATGACCCGCTGATCCGGCCGATAGCCATATTGCAGCGCCAGTTCCTCCGGAAACACCTGAACGGTGCGAATGGCCTCTGGTGGCAGGTCCCGGATTTCGCGGAAGCCGGAGGTGCGCTGACCGTTGATCAGCACCACCGGTCGACCGCTGCCGCGGCCCCGGCTGGAGCTGGTCTGCGAGGAGAGCGCGTCAAGCAGATCGGAGACGGAAGACGCACCATAGCTGGCTATGTCTGCTTCGGACAGCTCGACGACGGGGGGCACCTCGGTGACGACCGCGCCGCGCGGCCGTTCCGCGATCACGACGATTTCCTCATCCGCATATTCGGGTTCGGGATTGCTGACTTGTGCGCTGGCTGGCGGAGAAAATAACAGTCCTGCCAGAACCAGGGGAGAGGCGGTTAATAGGGATCGGGGGGAAGATATCATCATTTCGGTCACTAGCTGGAACTAAGGGGGATAGAAGATGTCTGAAGTGCCATGCAGGTCGCACCAATGGTATAGTTTCTTTGTATTAAATTGTCGCAGGGAAATCGCTGCGTGACTGGGGGCTACTATCATTTCACCAGATACAGCAAAGCCTTCCCTTTTTGCGCATTTGCCGTTATGGCGCACTGCAACACGCGAGAATATCGCACCATTAGGGAAAATACAGCGCCATATGGCAAAAGAAGAATTATTGGAAATGAAGGGGATGGTTCGCGAACTGCTCCCCAACGCCATGTTCCGGGTCGAGCTGGAAAACGGCCACGAAATCCTCGGACATACCGCCGGCAAGATGCGCAAGAACCGCATCCGCGTGCTGGTTGGCGATGAAGTGCTCGTCGAGCTCACCCCTTATGACCTGACCAAGGGTCGCATCACCTATCGTTTCAAGTGACGAGCTATGGCTCGTCATCCCGGACTTGATCCGGGATCCAGGCATGTCATAAAACTGGGCTTGCGATTTGGCGTTCTGGATGCTGAATCGAGTTCAGCATGACGAAAGTGAACATATGAAACTGGTCCTCGCTTCCTCCAGTCCGCGCCGTCTGGAACTGCTTGGCCGTCTCGGTGTCACCCCTGACCGGATCATCTCCCCCGATATTGACGAAACCCCGCACAAGGCCGAGCTGCCGCGCGACTATGTAATGCGCATGGCGCGCGAAAAGGCCGCGGCCGTCGAACGCCAGGACCAGGAAGTGCTGGTCGCCGGCGACACCACGGTTGCCGTGGGCCGCAGGATATTGGGGCAGGCGGCCGACGCGGCGGAGCAGCGCTCATTCATGCAGTTGATCAGCGGCCGGCGGCATCATGTGATGTCCGCCGTCTGCGTGATCGCGGCGGATGGCACTGCGCGCACCAAATTGTCGGACAGTATCGTGAAGTTCAAGCGGTTCGAGCCGCACGAGATCGAGGCCTATATTGCCACCGGCGAAGGTCAGGGCAAGGCCGGCGGCTATGCGATCCAGGGCACGGCGGAAGCCTTCGTTACCTGGATGTCGGGCAGCTATAGCGGGATCATGGGCTTGCCGCTTTACGAGACCCGCAACCTGCTGATCAGCGCCGGTTATCCCCTTGGCTGATTTTGCCAACGGCTGGCTGTACGAAGCCGGAATTGGCGAGAATCGCGCTCTGCGACTGGAAAATGGCGAGCTGGTGCAAATCCGGATCGAGCGTGCTGATGGGCAGGCACGGCCGGGTGCGGTTGTCGACGCCCGATTTACCCGGCAGTGGGTTGCTGGAAAATCCGGAATCGTGATCTTGACGGACGGGCAGGAAGCGCTGCTCCAGCCGCTGCCCAAGGGGCTAACCGAAGGGGCAGCGGTGCGCGTCGAGATCGTGCGTGCTGCACAGATCGAACGTGGCGGTCAGGCCAAGCGCGCCAAGGCGCAGCCGGTCGACAAGAATAGCCCGGCCAGCGAAGGTCCGGACCTGCTAGCTGAAATCCGCGCGACCGGGCTGCCAGTCCAACAGGTCCACGCCCACGATCAGGACTTTTTGGCGGAGCACGGCTGGCACGAGGCGATCGAGCAGGCAGAAACCGGACGGGTAGACTTTAAGAACGGAAGCCTGTTGCTTTCTATGACCCCCGCAATGACGGTCATCGACGTCGATGGGCCCCTGCCTCCTTTCGAGTTGGCGAAACGGGCGGCGAAAGCAATCGCCAAGACGGTCGTGCGGCTAGATATCGGCGGCAATATCGGGATCGATTTTCCGACGCTGCAGGCGAAGCCGGAACGGGCCGCCGTTAACGCTATTTTTGATGAATATATGACGGCCAATTGCGAACGCACGGCGATCAACGGCTTTGGTTTCATGCAGATTGTCAGCCGCAAGATGCGGCCCTCGGTGCCGGAAATCCTGCAAGCCAACCATGCGACTAATATGGCTCTGAATCTGCTGCGGCAGGCTGAGCGGGATGGCGGTGTCGGGCCGATTCAACTGAATGTGCATCCGGCCGTGGCGAACAAGCTGAGACAGCCGCTTCTCGACGAACTGGCCCGGCGCACCGGCCGTCCGGTGTCGGTTGCGGCAGAGGGAAGGATTTCCATTGACGGAGCTTCGGTGGGCTGATCACCGGCGCCTGGGGGAAAGGACGGGAAGACTTGCTTTTGCGACGGCCAATGGTCAAAGCCAGCACATGACAGATATCATTCTCTACGACTATTGGCGCAGCTCGGCGAGTTACCGGGTGCGCATCGCGCTCAACCTCAAGGGCGTCGCCTATCAGTCCATCGACACTAGCCTGCTCGAAGGCGCGCAAAAGGCACCGGACTATGTCGCCCGCAATCCCCAGGGCTTGGTGCCCATGCTGTCGATCGACGGGCGGGACCTGATCCAGTCGCTGGCGATCATCGACTATCTGGATGCGAAATATGCAGACCCGCCGATGGTCTCTGCCGATCCAGTGGCGCGATCCAGAACGCTTGCTCAGGCGATGGTGGTCGCGGCCGATATCCATCCGGTCAACAATCTGCGGATCCTGAAATATCTGAAGACTGAACTGGGACAGGATCAGGAAGCGATTGATCGCTGGTATCGCCACTGGATCAAAGAGGGATTTGCCGCTCTTGAGCAGATGGCACCGGAAGCTGGTTTGTTCGGCGGCGAGCAACCCAATCTGGCAGATGTCTGCCTGATCCCGCAAATATACAATGCGCGAAGGTTTGAGACGGATTTGAGCCCGTTTCCCACACTGGTCCGTATAGATGCCGCGTGCAATGCGCTTGAGGCGTTTCAGAAAGCGGCTCCGGAAGCCGTGAAACCAGAATGACAATAACGCGGATTTTGGTGCTGCCGCTGCTGGCTCCTTTGTGGGTCGCGAGCGTTCCCGCGTGGGCGGAAGAGCAAGTCAGTGGTGATGCCGGCGAGATCGTCGTGACCGGCCTGCCGCTATCGCTCGGTGAAAGCGCCTATAACAGCACCGAAATTTCTCTCGACTCTCCACAAATCGTGGAAAATATTTTGCGCGATGTGCCGGGACTGCAACAGTTCCGCCGGTCTGATGCCCGTTCTGCCAACCCGACCAGTCAAGGCGTCACCCTGCGCGGGCTGGGAGGCAATGCGTCCTCGCGCGCGCTTTTGATCTTGGACGGGGTCCCGCAGGCTGATCCCTTCGGCGGTTGGGTGGCCTGGCCGGGTTATGACGCTTTGCCGCTGGCTGAAGCCCGTATCCGCCGTGGCGGAGGCAGCGGGGCCGACGGGCAGGGGGCGATCGCCGGTACCATTGAGCTGTTCAGCGACAATATCGGCGACGCCATCGAGCTCGGGGCCGCTTATGGCAGCCGCAACAGCGTCGATGCCGATCTGCTGTTTGGCCGCGAACTGGGGCAGGGACAACTCACCATCTCTGCCAATTATGCGCGCGGCGACGGGTTTATTCCGATCATCGAAGGCCAGCGTGGCGCCGTTGATCGTCCCGCGGAATATGAGCAAGCTGGTCTGGCGGTACGCTTCGTTGCGCCTCTGTCCGACGAGACGGAACTGCAAGCCAACGTCCGGACCTACATCGATGACCGGGAGCGAGGCTTTGCGTTCAGCGAGAACCACAATGACGGCACCGACGCCAGCATCCGCATGGTCAACCGCGGCTCCGACTGGCAATGGTCGGCGCTTGGCTATGTCCAGATCCGCAATTTCGATGTCAGCTTCGGCGGTGTCTCGGATGATCGCAATTCCGTCAGGCGGGTGTTCGAACAATATAATGTGCCGTCCACTGGCCTCGGCGCGCGGTTCGAAGTACGGCCACCGGTGGGCGACAATGTCGAGCTTCGTATTGGCGGCGACTGGCGGCGGACGGAGGGGCAAACCAAAGAGAATTTCTTCTTCGCCGACAATGATACGCCGCGCCGCAGCCGCCGGGCAGGGGGCAGCACCGCGACCTATGGCGGTTTCGTGGAAGCCAGCGTGCAGGCGAGCGATGCGCTGGTTCTGACTGGTGGCGGACGGGTCGACTTCTGGTCGATCGATGACGGCTTTCGCAAAGAAATCGAGCTGATCAATCCGTTTCCCGGTTCAGTGCGAACGGACGAACGGTTCACTGATCGTAGCGGCAGTGAATTTACCGGACGCGGTGGCTTTGCTTTCGATGCGACCAGCGCCCTAACCTTGCGGGGAGTGGCCTATCTGGGTTGGCGCCTGCCGACGCTGAACGAATTGTTCCGGCCTTTTCGGGTCGGAAATGACGCAACGGCGGCCAACGAACTGCTGGAACCGGAACGGGTCAAGGGCGCAGAAATTGGCCTCGACTGGGCGAGTGGCGCGGTGACATTGGGGGTTACCGCTTTCTATAACCAGCTCGATAACGCCATCGCAAATGTGACATTGGCCAAGGGACCTGGGCTGTTCCCCGGCGTCGGTTTTGTCGCAGCGGGGGCGACCTACAGCCAGCGGCAGAATCTGGAGTCGATCCAGTCAAAGGGTATCGAAGTCGACGCTCTGTTCGATCTCGACGATCTTGCCGATGGCCTGACCGTTCGCGCCGGCTACGCATTTGTCGATGCTTCGGTCGAGGGGGCGGGCGCAGCTGCTCCGATCGACGGATTGCGGCCGGCTCAAGTTCCCCGCCACAACCTGTCAGGGGCGATCAGCTGGGAAAGGAGCGATGGTAGCGGAGCAAGCCTGTCCGCGCGCTATATTGGTCAGCAATTCGAGGATGATGTTAATCGCCTTAGCCTTGCCGATGCTTTTACCATCGATGGCCGCATGGCGCTGGCCGTCAATGATCGGCTGCTCGTCGAAACGCGGGTTGAAAATCTTCTCGACGCCCGCGTAGAGGCAGCGATCAGTAGCAATGGAATAATAGAACGCGCGTTTCCCCGGACATTTTGGATTGGACTTCGCGCTAGAATTGAATAAATATTATATATGAACTTTCTGCTTGATGATTTTCTGCCCTACCAGCTGTCGACGGCGTCTAACGCTGTCAGCGATCTGATTGCGAGCGAGTATAAAAGCCGTTTCGGCCTCAAAATCCCGGAATGGCGGGTCATGGCCGTGCTTGGCACGCGCGGCGCATCGACACAGCGGCACCTGGTCGAAGCGACATTGATGGACAAGGTGACGGTCAACCGGGCGGTCAAAAATCTCGTGGACCGGGCCCTGCTCGATCGCAGTCCCAATAGCGCCGACGGGCGGTCCCATCATCTGCTGCTGAGCAAGACAGGGCGCGAATTATACGGCCAGATCTTGCCTGCCGCCCAGGCGATGGACAAGAAAATCATGGCTGTGCTGAGCGAAGACGAGAAAACCGAATTGTCGGCGATGCTGGCCAAAATCAAACAGTCCGCAGACACTATCGCAAACGGGTAAAAAAAAGAGCGGCAGATGACTGCCGCTCTCTTGATGATCGCTGTCGTCTTTTTCGCTACATCATAGCGTCCGAGATCGAGCAGGCCGCTGGGCCGAGGATCACGATGAACAATGTCGGCAGAATGAACAAGATCAGCGGGATCGTCATAATGGCCGGAAGACGGGCCGCTTTTTCTTCGGCACGCATCATCCGGTCGTTGCGGAATTCTGCGGACAATACGCGCAGCGAAGACGCTAGCGGCGTACCGTATTTTTCGGTCTGGATCATCGTAGTGACAACGCCTTTGACGTGGTCCAGCGCCACACGGTAGGCGAGATTCTCAAAGGCTTGCCGCCGTTCGGTGAGAAAGCCCAGTTCAATCGAGGTCAGCGAGAATTCGTCTGCCAATTCCGGATAGGCCCCGCCGAGTTCTTTGGAAACACGGGCAAAGGCTGTGTCGACCGTTAAACCTGCTTCGGCACAGATGACCAGCAGATCGATCGCGTCCGGCAGACCCTTGCGGATCAGGTCGGTCCGTTTGGCAATCAGGTTGTTGATGTAAATATCCGCGCCTTTATACCCCAGAATCGTTGCGCCGGCGAAGGCCCCGAAACGCTTCAGATCGGACCAATCCGAAAGATAACCGAACCCGTATATGGCCAGCGCTGCGCCGCCTCCAAGCACGATGGGCAAAACCAAACGACTGAAAATTATCAGAAAAGCCAGGTCTTTTGACCGGATGCCGGCCTGTGCCAGTTTCTTTTGTGCTTCCTTGACCTGGCTTTCTTGCAGCACCTTCATAGACGACAGCAGATTGCGCATGCGGTCGGTGGTGTCGTTTTGCTGTACCAGCTTCGCCCGTTTCTTGGTGGTTGAAGCCATGATACCGGCCTTCAACTGCTCGCGGCGCTTATTCAGGGACTTGACCCGCTTTGCCATGGGATCGCGCACCGTCACTGCGGCATAGATGGCGAAGATGACCGCCATTGCGGCAACGGCCGACAATATGGTCGCTACCCACAGCACATCTACACCGAATAATGTTGGTCCGCCGCTCACGGTCATTTGCCTTGCACCTTCATTCTAAATTTCAAAGCTGACCATTTTGGCCATGATGAACACCCCGATGCCCATCCAGCACAGGCCGCCGAGACCGGCGATGATAAGCCGCTCTTCGTAGAAGAAGCCGGCCAGGTAAGTGGGGTTTACCGAATAGACCAGACCGAACACAATGAACGGCAGCGATCCGACGATATAGGCTGAAGCCTTGGATTCGGAGGACATTGCCTTGATCTTGAGTTTCATCTGGCCACGTTTGCGCAGAACGTCGGCGAGGTTGGACAGCGTTTCCGCCAGGTTACCGCCAGTTTCACGCTGAATCGCCAATGTGATGCAGAAGAATTGGAATTCAGGTGTATCCATCCGCTTCGCGCTTTCTTGCAGCGCGTCTTCCATGGTCTGGCCGATCTTGATCCGGTCGACCACCTTCTGGAATTCCTCGCCCACAGGACCATCAATCTCTTTCGCAACAACGCCGATTGTTTCGGTAACCGGAAGACCGGACCGCAGCCCGCGAACAAGCAATTCGATGGCGTCGGGAAAGGAGGCAGTAAATTTCGCAATCCGTCGGTTGATCAGGAATCCGACGATGAAATGGGGCAGTCCCGCACCGAGCAACAGCCCGACAAAAAGACACAGTAAAAGTGGTGCGCCTTTTAGAAACAAAAGGCCCGACGAGATTACAAACAGGCCGCCTGCTGCGTAAAAGAAATAGGAAAGCGGCCAGTTGTGACCGGTTTTTTCCATGCGGATGGCCAAAGTCTCCAATTTGGTCATCGTATCGCCCCTGGGGCGGGTCGTTTTGCGTCTGGCAGAAAGCGCCTTTTTCATCTGCGCTTCCACTTTTACTTCAGCGCTGTCGGAATGGCGGTATTTGAGTTTGTCGAGCCGCTTTGCGCTCGCTTTCGACGCGGATGGGCCGGCAAACGCAATGATCAGCAGCATCAGCGCCACCAGAACGCCCGCCGCCAAAATTGCCATTTGCACCATATCCATATCTTAATTCCTTTAAAGCTGAAAAGCGCTTGCGCCTGATTCAGACGCTCGCAGCATCCTCTTTGGCTTTTTTCGACGGCAGAAGTGACTTCAGATCGCCGAATTTCTCGCGCAACGACTTCTTGTCGTTCAGGTCATCGGCTTCTTCGCCACCGCTAACGGAGCCGAGTACAAGACTGGTCAACTCGACGATCTTCGCAGAGGCTTTGCTTGATTTTCCGGCCTGTACGAGAGCCTGGCCCAATTTGGCTGACTGAGCGGCGGTCCGTGGATCATACGGTATCATCACGTCGATTTTGCGTTCGATTGAACCTTCGAAATCCTGCCGGCTAATTTCCAGATTGGAAGTCTGGACCTTGTTGGCAACAACATAGACCTTGCTTTGGGCTGCATGAGATTTCAGCCACGACAATAAACGAATGCAGTCACGTGCCGACGCCAAGGTCAGTTCGGTCACGATGACCGTTGCGTTCACATCGCCCAGCAGATGGGGATAATTGATCAGCATATCGCGTGGCAAATCGATGACCGTGCAATCGAACGATGCGCGAAATTCTTCCTGCAGCTGGAAGAATGCCGTGCCGTCGGTCATGATCGGCGAATGGATCGGTGCTTCGGCGGACAGCAGCGACAGCTTCTCGTTGGCCTTGATCATGGCGCGTTCAATGAACAGTCCATCGATACGGCTTGGATTGTCGATCGCATCTGTCAGGCCGCGACCTGGCTCCAGATCGAGTGACAGAGCGGCGGTGCCGAAATGAACATCCAGATCCAGCAATGCCGTCAGCCGTTCCTGATCATGGCTCAGCAACCATGCGAGTGACGTCGCAATCGTTGAAGCTCCGACACCACCGCGGGTGCCAATTACGGCTGTGGAAATATGCGGTTTTCCAGCCTGTGCCTCTTCTATTTTCGGAGCGTTGAGCACCGCTTGCGCCTGCGCCAGAACGTCGCGCAATTGTTCCGGGCTGAACGGCTTCAGCAGATAATCCTGCAGGCCACTGACGATCAAGTCGCGATAGAGGCGAACGTCATTGACCTGGCCCATTGCGATCACAACAGTGCCCGGTTCGCATACTTCTGCGAGCGAGTTGATATCGTTCAGCGGATCACCCGATTCCGACAGGTCGACCAACAGAATATTCGGGCTGGCAGCAACCGAAAGTGTCTGGACGGCGTTGCGCAGTCCACCCTTGTGACATTTGTCGACCGGCCAGCCCATTTCTTCAGCTATAGGGCGCAGCATCTCCAGCGTATCATCATCGCAAACAAAGGCGGCAAACGGATCACGGCCATTTGGCGAGCCAGGTTTCCAAGGAGCGTTCATTATTGTCCTCCTACTTTCTTGTCACGATAGGCACGGATTGCCTTGGAAGCGCGGGACTGATCTTCGCCTTTCGCATTTTCGCCGCGGACCAGATCTTCGGGATTGGCCATCATGGCCGAAAGGGTGCTATTCGTCCCGCAGCCATAATTTTCGCTGGTGCGCGCCTGAAAATCGGTGTGGCTGCGATAGCTGTAATCCGGGCAGCCCGGAACCGATGCCGAGGTGCGTGTCACGACGACCCGCATCAGACCGGCAGGAACATATCCTTCTGTGACCGGTGCCTTGTCGCTGACAAGGAGTCCGTAGTCTGCCACAATATTTTCTACTGCCGCTTTTGCCGCGGGAGTGGCGGTGTAGCCAGGATCATCAATCGAAACACGGTCGCCATAACCGAGTTCGAGGGCATCGAGCCAACCCGACAACCGATTTTGTTCGGCTGTCGAAAGGCCGCCAGCGCCTGCATTCAGGTCGAGCACGAAATTCGTTTTGGAGACGACCGGCTGGCGCTCGCTATAAACGCTCCGGTTCGCGGTCGTGCTGCCGCACGCCGCAAGCGAAAGGCTAAGGCCGGCGATGATTGCCATTGAAACGATGCGCATGTTCTGTTCTCCTGATCGGGCTTATTTGTCGAAACTGAAACCGGGCGCCGTTCCGCCGGACTTCTTTGATTTGCTCGCCGATTTCTTGGGCGCTTGGCTTTCCAGGCTGCCAAAGCTCTGGGTTGCCGGTGTCGCCGGAGCAATGCTCGGTTTGGGTCTGTCACCCCCGGTGTTGGAATGGTTGCGATTCAGAAGGAACCGCTCCGCATCATTGGCGGCCTTGAAGCCGTCGGTTGGCAGCACGATCTCGCTGTCGCTCACTGGTTTTACCAGATAAGGTGTTACGACGATCATCAGCTCGGTTTCGTTGCGTCGATAGCCGTCCGACTTGAACAATGTTCCCAGGATCGGCACGTCAGCCAGTCCAGGAGTCTTGTCGATCGCCGAGTTGTAGCTGTTCTGCATAAGGCCAGCGATCATGAAGCTTTCGCCCGATCCGAGTTCGACGGTGGTCTCTGCTCTACGGGTCGACACGGCTGGAATACTGAAGCCGTTGAGTACGACGGCACCGTTTGAGGTGATTTCCGAGACTTCGGGTGCGACGCGGATGGAAATACGGCCGTTCGAGAGCACGGTCGGCGTGTATGAGAGGCTGACACCGAAATTCTTGTACTGCACCGAGACTTCGCCGAGGCCGGTCGAGATCGGGATTGGAAATTCGCCGCCGGCGAGGAAAGTAGCGGTCTCACCCGAAATTGTCGTCAGGTTGGGTGAAGCCAGCGTGCTGACCAGGCCAACCCGCTCCGACACATCAAAAGCAGTGGCGATATCCAGACCAAACAAACGACCGGCTGCCTGTATCGTATTAAGGCCCGCACTGTTTGAATAATTGAATGCGGTTCCGCTGGCCGTCACGAACTGCCCGGTCGCCGGGTCGAACGGTAGCGAGACCGATCCGGCTGGCAGACCAAATAGCTGCGAGGCGTCAAGCTGGGGCAAATTGGAGGTGGCAGAGGTGATCGAACCAAAATTGCGGCCGCGGGACACACCAAACTGGAAGCCGCCCGTGGTATCGCGGGTCAGCAGGTTGCCGTTGATCTCCTTCGCCAGCGACCGGCTGACTTCGGCAAAGCGGACCTTCAGGTTGACCTGCATCGGTGTCGCCGTTTTCAGGCGGCTGACCACGCGGGTGCCATCACCGACAAAAGCCTGAACAAGATTTTCCGCTTCTTCGGCGTCATCCGGATTGGCAATAGTGCCCGTGAGCAGAACGAAATTGTTCGTGGTGCTGACCGCAATATTTGCTTCCGGCATGGCCAGACCCAGCATTTGATCGATCGACGAAATCTCGGCACCGACGGACACTTCCGCCGAGTAGATTACTTTTCCCGATGCACTGGTCGCATAAAAGCTGGTTTGTCCGCCCTTCTTGCCGAAAATGTAGATTTGGCGTGGTGACCGCACCTGGACATCGGCGATATTATTGTCGGCAATGAAGATATCTTCAATGGGCGAGGGCAGGGTGACCAGTTTGCCGCGGCCGACCGCGACGGAAAAGCGGGAATCCGGCTGTGATATACTGACCGACTGCGCATTCAGCGGCGTTGCATTGTTGGCGGCCAGGGCCAGGGCGAGGCCAGCAACGGCGGCAATGCCCAGTGCCTTTTTCGCCGAGCGGCTATGCTGTGCATATTCTACGGCCATTACTTGTCTCCAAACTCGATTTCATTGACGGAATTGCCGCGTGCGACGCGGACTACCGGCCCTTTGGGTTTTTCCTTTTCGGCCAGCGGCGGCGGAGAGCGCGTTTCAAAGCGTGAAACGTCGCCTCCGGTCGAGAAGGTTGATTTGGTGCTGGTGGGCCGCGCGGCCAGCGAACGGATCATGTCAGCTTCGACGACCGGATCATCGGTTTTTGGCAACTTGACGGCACCGGAAGCAATCGCTTCTTCGAGCTCAGCTGCGCTGTCTGCCAACGATCTGAGTGACAGGCTCAGGGTGCCCAGCGTCTGGGCGACCGAAATTTGTTCGGCAATCTTCGGCGTCGCTTCGAGGGTGACCAACTTTGCCTTCCGAGGGATCTGCTGTCCCTGCTCGTTAGTGGCTGCGGTGACGCGGTTGTCGGTGGCGAGTACGCGGAGGTTACGGATCACGGTTTCGGAAACCTTGAGTTCCGGACCTTCTCCCTGAACCGATTGCGTCAGCATCAGGTCGACACGGTCTCCAGGAAAGACAAAACCGGCTACTCCAGTCAGCCCGGAAACCGGTATGGTGACGGCGCGCATGCCGGGGCCGAGCGCTGCGGCAAGAAAGCCGCGATCACCGGGTGCGACGAGCGAGCCCTTGGTGAGGGGCTGGCCGGCGGTGATCGGATTACGGACGACGGTGCCAGCCAGGGTGGCCACATCGGTGCCTTCCTTCTTGAAATATGCGTCTTCGATCAGTTCCTTTGGCCAGGGCTGGAACCGGAAGCTGTCGGGGGTCATGATTGTGCCGACGGGCAGCGCGCGCGTTGCTACGAGAACTTCCTCGCCCAGCACTTCGGCTTTCTTCGCGGCGACTTGCGGCGCGGAGGCACCATCAAACATATTTTTTGCCATCAGTGCTGTGACTGCGGCTACGAGCAGCGCACCAACCAGCAAAATGATTTTCTTCTTGTCCATGACGTCTCACGCCTCCTGAATGCTTCCGCCAAAATGGTTCCACTGGCGGTCCGTGCCTCTTTCGAGTAAAATGGTTAAAATATGGTTTGTGAATTCTGTCCGGTGATGCCCCAGATCATCCAGAGTCCGGAGAATGCGATGGCTACACCGTAAGGGACCTTGAGCGGTCCCTCGGTCTTTTGGATGTGCTTGCCGATCATCATGAACAGGGTCAGCAGCCCGCCGGCAATCGACATGATCACCAGCAACTCCAGAAAGGTCAGCCAAGGCATCCACAGCGCCAGCGCAGTGAGCAGTTTGACGTCACCGCCGCCCATAGCACCGATGGCAAATAATCCGGCGAAAATGACGAAGATGATAGCCGCCAGACCGATTTGACCAACCATGTCCGGCCAGAAAGCCATGCCGCTGAAAATCCAGAACACGGGCGCGCCCAGGGCAATGGCAAGGTTCAGCCAGTTTGAAATATGCCGGCTTTTAAGATCGGTAACTGCAGCAACAATCAGTGCAATTGCCAATCCGCCCCACAGCAAGTAGATGAAGGTTCCGCTATCCATAGACAGATCGTCTAGTTAATTTGCCTTACCAAATAGTAACCATGAATTCCGGAGCGATTTTTGTCTTCCGACACAGCGACAATGACACAGCGTGATATGACAGACTTGAAAGATGAGCGCTTTGATCGCCGGGCGGTGCCAGAGGGTGCAGTGGAAGAGCCGTGGATCGGACCAGATGGCTGGGAGTTTCGGAAACTGAGCTGGCTGTCGGATGATCCGCCGGAAGCCGCGCGGGGCTCGATCCTGTTCATGACCGGGCGCGCAGATTTCTACGAAAAATATCTTGAAACTTTCCATGATTTTCACGGCCGGGGGTGGAATGTCACGTCAGTCGACTGGCGCGGGCAAGGCGGATCAGGCCGTTGCGGACCGCATCCCCATGTCGGGCATATCGATGATTTCGCGACTTGGGTCGGGGATCTGGCGGTCTTCTACGATCAATGGCAAGCTGCTCATGCTGGGCCGCATATTGTGGTCGGTCACAGCATGGGGGGACACCTCGTCCTGCGGGCAATGACCGAACAGCGGGTCCATCCTGACGCTGCGATTTTGAGCGCGCCGATGCTTGCGCCTGCCGGCGGTAGTGTGCCGGAATGGATCGCGCAGGGGATTGCCAAGGTCATGTGTGCGATCGGTCGTTCGGAACGGACGGCGTGGAAGCCGACTGAAAAACCGTTGGAACCCTATGTGCCCAGGCAGGCGTTGTTGACCCATGATGCCGAGCGCTATTCGGATGAGTTTTTCTGGTTTCGCGAGCGGCCATTCGTGCGGCTGGGTCCCGCGAGCTGGCGTTGGGTGGAGAGAGCCTATGCCTCGACCAGAAAATTGCGTAACCGGAAGAAATTGATGGAGATGAAGATACCAATTCTAGTGCTGGCGACGTCGACCGACCAGCTGGTCGACCATGCAACGATAGAGCGTGCGGTGCAGCTGATGCCACGGGCGGAGATGAAACTGTTCGGTCCTGAATCGGCCCATGAGATATTCCGCGAGGTTGATGCAATACGCGATGAAGCGCTGAGCGCCTGCTTCACTTTTCTTGACCGGGTGGCACCAAAGAAATGAAGCAGTTTGATGTCGTAATCATTGGTGCGGGTATCGCAGGTGCCAGCATTGCCTCGGAAATTGGCGCACACCGATCGGTGCTGCTGCTCGAAGCCGAGGACCATCCCGGCTATCATTCCACCGGGCGCTCGGCCGCTTTCTGGACAGAAAGCTATGGCGGCCCGCAGGTTCAGCCTCTGACCTCTGCCTCGCGGGCCTTTCTGGAAAATCCGCCGGCTGAATTTTCGGCCACCGGTTTTTTGCGCCCACGCGGTGCCGTCAATATTGCTCGCGACGGCGAGGAGCAACTGATTGACAAGTTTTTCGCAGATTTTTCGGAAAGCGGGCTGAATATGGAACGCTGGTCCCGGGAGCAGGCGGTATCGCTGATACCGGGGTTAAAACCGATCTGGACGCATGCGATCCATGAGCCCGATTGCCGCGATATTGATGTCGGGGCCTTGCATGCCGCCTATCTTCGAGACGCCAAACGCAAGGGCGTTGACCTTATCTGCCGGGCGGCGGTCCGCGATATCCGCAAACAAGACGGGGTCTGGCAACTGACCGCTGGCGATCAACTGTTTCAGGCGACCGTGCTGATCAATGCGGCGGGTGCCTGGGCGGACACCGTCGCTGGACTGGCGGGCGCCAGACCGATCGGAATCCAGCCGTTCATTCGCAACATGGTACAGATCGAAACCGATCCGCCCTCCACTCAGGACATGCCGCTGGTCGTTGGCCTCGACGGCAGTTTCTATTTCAAGCCGGAAGCCGGCGGTAGTTACTGGCTCAGTCCGCACGACGAAATTCCGGCCGAGCCGGGAGATGTGGCTCCGGACGAACTGAGCGTGGCGGTTGCCATTGACCGGTTTGAAAAGGTCATGGACGTCGAGGTCAAGCGAGTGTCCCGCAAATGGGCCGGACTGCGCAGCTTTGCGCCGGACCGGTTGCCGGTTATCGGCTTTGATGCTGCCATCGATGATTTTTTCTGGTTCGCAGGGCAGGGCGGCTTCGGGATTCAGACCGCGCCGGCTGCTGCTAAACTGGCGCGTTCGATTCTGCTCAGCGAGCCGCCCGATGCCAGCCTAGCGACGATCGACGCCCGGCTATACGCGGCATCGCGCTTTTCCTAGATCGCATTATTTTACAACTGTAAGCTTGCGCCGAGCGTCGGCGGGTCTATTATTTCTTCGCCTCAATGAAGACAGAAAGGGTCATTATGGCGCATAAATTTGAAATATGGAAAGACAAGGCGGGCGAATTTCGGGTTCGTTTCAAGTATAACAACGAAGTTATTTTCTCAACAGAAGGCTATACCAGCAGGGCGAGTGCAAGAAGCGCAATCAGTTCGATCCTGGAATATGGCCCCGATGCCGAGATTGAAGACAATAGCTAGCTTTCAAGCCGATCATCAATCGCGAGCCGCGTTGAGAGCGGCGTCACTGGCTAACTGGTCGGCGCGCTCATTGTCAGCGTTGCCGGCATGGCCTTTGACCCACAACCACTCGATCTGGTGACGTTCCACGGCCTTTAACAGGTCCTGCCAGAGGTCAGCATTTTTGACCGGCTTCCGGGCCGCCGTCCGCCATCCGTTTTTTTGCCAGCCAAAAATCCACTTGGTTATGCCGTCTTTCACATATTTGCTGTCGATCGATAATTTGACGCTGCAAGGACGGTTGAGTGCATTCAGAGCCTCAATCGCGGCGCGCAATTCCATCCGGTTGTTCGTCGTATTTGGCTCTCCACCGGAAATCTCTTTTTCTGTTTCGCCATGGCGGATCAGAGCGCCCCAGCCGCCCGGCCCCGGGTTGCCTTTGCACGCCCCGTCGGTGGCAATCTCTACGATCTTATATTCTGTCATGTACTGAAAATTTCCGGGTGAGTTTGATAAAATTGCAGCCGATGCAGAAACGCCTGCGGGTCCTTGCGCGTGACCAATGCATCCGCTGGCGTGTTGATCCAGTCATAGGCCCGCGTGAGCAGAAACCGGAGCGCCGCACCCCGTGCAAGCAGGGGCAGCGCCTCCCGTTCGGCATCGCTGAGCGTGAACGCGGATTCATAGCCGTCGATCAAGGCATCAGATACGCCTCGGTTAAAATCCACGCCATCTTCGGAAAAGGTCCAGGCGGTATGGGTCACGGCCAGATCATAGGCGCGAATATCGGTGCAGGAGAAATAGAAGTCGATCAAGCCGGTCACTTCATCACCCAGCATCAGAACATTGTCCGGAAACAGGTCCGCATGGATCGCCGAGTGAGGTAGCTCTTCCGGCCAGTGCACATCCAGATGGTTTAGCTCTTGCGCGATTGTTTTCGACAGACCGGGGGCAATATCGTCCAGTTGTTCCGGACCGCATTGTTCTGCGAGTGTGCGCCAGCCAGCATGGTCGAGAACATTGCGCCGCTCCGGCTTGAAATCTGCGAGCGCGCGATGCATGTCGCCCAGGGCGTGGCCAGTCGAGCGGGCTTGCGCTTCGGTCGGGTGCGTCACCGAAACACCGGGAAGAAAGACGATCAGGCACGCATTGCGGCCGCAGAGTTGCTGGATTTTATCGCCGTTGCGGTCTGCGATCATCGGCGGCACCCGGCAGCCATGAGCCGCCAGATGGTCGAGCAAGGCGATAAAAAACGGCAGATCGGCGGGATCTACCCGCTTTTCATACAGAGTGAGAATATATTGGCCCTTGGTCGTTTCCAGCAAATAATTGCTGTTCTCCACGCCTTCGGCGATGCCTTTGGCCGACACCAGGGTGCCGACATCGAAGCGGGTCAGAAACCGGTCGATTTCTTCCGCGCTGACCTTGGTATATACGGCCATCAGGCGGCTTCGAGACCGCGCGGCAGTTTGAAGACCATATTTTCCTCGGCGGTCTTGACCTTCTCCTTGCGAATATCGAAATGTTCCTCGAGTTTGGTCACAACCTCGCGGACCAATATCTCCGGGGCGGAGGCACCAGCGGTTAGCCCAACCTTGTCGACGCCATCCAGCCAGGCGAGGTCAATTTCATCGGCCCGCTGGATCAACTTTCCAACAGCGCCGCCGCGTTCGGCCACTTCGACCAAACGCAGGCTATTGGAGCTATTGGGCGCACCGATCACCAGCACAAGCTGGCAGGTCTCGGCGATTTTCTTGACCGCATCCTGCCGGTTCGAAGTGGCGTAGCAAATATCCTCACCCTTCGGCCCGACGATGTTAGGAAAGCGAGCTTCCAGCGCCTTGACAATCGCGTGCGTGTCATCGACTGAAAGCGTCGTCTGGGTCAGAAACGCGAGGGCGTCCGGATCCTCCGGCTGCAACGCGTCAACATCGGCCAAGGTTTCGACGAGCGTCATCTGGCCTTCGTCGACCTGACCGAAGGTGCCGATTACCTCAGGATGATTGGCGTGGCCGACAAAAATGATGTGCCGCCCAGCTTCGGTTTGCCGTTCTGCCTGACGATGTACTTTTGACACCAGCGGGCAGGTCGCATCAAGATACTCCAGACCGCGCTCTTCCGCTTTGTGCGGCACCGCTTTGGGTACGCCATGGGCGGAAAATACGACCGGTACGCCATCAGGCACTTCGTCCAGTTCCTCGACAAATATCGCGCCCAGCTTTTTCAGCTCATCGACGACATAGCGGTTGTGGACAATTTCGTGCCGCACATAGACCGGCGCACCATATTTTTTTATGGCGAGCTCGACGATTTTTATCGCTCGGTCGACTCCGGCGCAAAAGCCGCGGGGCGTGGCCACAAGCAAGTCTATCTGCCGTTTCTGGGTATCGGAATGATTCATATGCAAGACCTTAGGGAATAACTGTGCTGGCGAAAAGCCTGTCTGTTCATCTTATGGACGGTTGCACCATATTAAAGGCCCAGATAAGGGTTGCGAAATTTTTATCGGTGCGCATGGCGCCTATGTGTGTTGTCCGTGATCAAAGACAAGGATTGAAAATGATGGCGAATGGCCGGTTGAAAAATATGATTTTGGCAGGGGTCGCGATCCTGGCCGTGACCGGATGCGCCCAAAAGGGCGCTATCGACGTCAGCTCCGGCGTCGGCATTTCGGTCACCCGCTCCGGCTGTCCTGCTGTCGCGGTGCCTGACTATACCGGCGACATCACGATTTTCAACCCGGCGAACAGCACCGATTCCAGCGCTATTGACGTGGTCGCAAATATCACCAACGTCCGCTCGACCTGCAATAGCGAGGGAGCCCGGATCTATACCGAGGCCATGTTTGACGTTTATGCCTCCCGGATGGACCCGACCGGTGCCCGTACCGTGACAATCCCTTATTTTTCTACCGTCGTTCAAGGCGGCACGGCGGTTGTGGCCAAGCGGATCAGCAATGTGACGCTGCAATTTGCCGATGGTGCCTATCGGGCAACCGCCTCCGGCAAAGCGGGTTCTTATGTGGATGCGGCTGCTGCCCGGTTGCCGGAGGACGTCGTCGATCGCCTGACTAAGAAGCGCAAGCCCGGTGACCCTGACGCGGCACTTGATCCATTGGCTGACCCTGCGATCAAGGCGGCCGTCACGCGAGCGTCGTTCGAGCTTCTGATCGGTTTTCAGCTCACTCCTGCGCAGTTGCAGTATAACGCTACCCGCTAGAGTGGCCGGACTTTACAGTAGATATGCCTGAATCAATCGGGCCCTTTTTCCTATGACGAATTGAACCAATCATGCTGTTCCATATTTTTCAGAACCATATTGATACGATACTGGATGAACTGATCGAAGCCGGCATTTTGCCGGACGATATGGATCGCTCAAATGTCACGGTGGAACCACCGCGTGACCCATCCCACGGCGACCTCGCTACCAACGCCGCCATGGTGTTGTCGAAGGCGGCCCGCATGAAACCGCGCGATCTGGCGGAAAAAATCGCGGAAAAGCTGGGTGCGCTGGAGGATGTGCAAGCGGTGGAAATCGCCGGGCCCGGATTTATCAACCTGCGGGTTGCCCCATCCGTATTGCTTGGCGAATTGCTGGAAATCGAAAAATTGGGTGACGCATATGGCCGGTCCGACAAGGGCGCGGGCGTGACCGTCAATATCGAATATGTGTCCGCCAACCCGACCGGTCCGATGCACATGGGCCATTGTCGTGGTGCGGTGGTAGGTGATGCTCTGGCCGATCTGCTTCAGGCAGTCGGTCACAAGGTCATCCGCGAATATTATGTCAATGATGCCGGATCGCAGGTCGATACGCTCGCCCGTTCGGCGCATCTCCGCTATCTCGAAGCGCTGGGGGAGGACATCGGGACGATCCCCGAAGGGCTATATCCCGGCGATTATCTCAAGCCGGTCGGAGAAGCTCTGGCCACCGAATTTGGCGATACCTACAAACATGCCGATGAGACCGAATGGCTCCTGATTTTCCGCAAGGCAGCGGTTGCCAAGATGATGGACATGATCCGTTCGGATCTTGCCATGCTCGGCATCCGGCACGATGTTTTCTCGTCTGAGGCCGAGCTGCACGAGGCCGGCAAGGCTGATGCCGCCGAAGCCGAGTTGCGGTCCCGCGATCTAGTGTATGACGGCGTGCTTGAGCAGCCCAAGGGCAAGGTGATCGAGGACTGGGAAGCGGTTGAATTGCCACTGTTCCGGTCGACCCAATTCGGCGATGATCAGGATCGGCCGATCAAGAAGTCGAACGGTCGCTGGACCTATTTCGGCGGTGATCTGGCCTATCACTTTCAAAAAGCGCAGACCGCAGACGAGCTGATCGACATCTGGGGTGCCGATCACAGCGGCACGGTCAAGCGGATCAAGGCTGCGGTTGCCGCGCTGACCGGTGGCAAGACCAAATTTGACGTGAAGCTGGTGCAGATGGTGCGCCTGCTGCGCAACGGCGAGCCGGAGAAAATGTCGAAACGCTCGGGCAATTTCGTCACCATTGCGGATATGGTCGAAGAAGTCGGCAAGGACGCTGTCCGCTTCACGATGCTAACCCGCAAGGCGGATGCCCAGATGGACTTTGACTTCGCCAAGGTGATGGAAGCCTCGCGCGACAATCCGGTCTTCTATGTTCAATATGCGCATGCCCGCATCCAGTCGATGGTGCGCAAAGCCGCAGACGATGGCGTGATCGCTTCAGCGGATCATCTCGACCGTCTTGGTGAAGAGGAAATGGACCTGATCAAAATGGCCGCGCAATTCCCGCGGATCATCGAATCAGCGGCCGCTTCACGCGAACCGCACCGAGTCGCATTCTATCTCAATGACCTCGCAGCGGCTTTTCACGGCTTTTATAATCTCGGCAATGACCGGCCTGAGAAGCGGATCATAATGGTTAACGACGCGGAAATGACATCGGCAAGGCTTTTCTTAGCCAAGAATATCGGGCAGACTATCAAAAATGGTCTCGCCCTGATGGGGGTTGAGGCCGCAGAATCGATGTGATCGGCCCTTTGGCTAACGGAGCTTATAATGTCAGATACCACCCGCGATAGTCTTGACCTGGACGAAGAAGAACGTCTGCCCTGGCTGGAATCCGCAGAGGATTATGACGAGGACGGAGAATATTCGCCGGTCCGCGTCGCGTTGTTTGTCGGTGCAGGCCTGCTGCTGCTGGCGGCAATCGTTGGCGGTATTTATTGGCTGCAGAACCGGGACGGCGGCCTCGATGGCAGCGGCGAACTGATTGCCGCTCAGGAAGGCGACTATAAGGTCCGGCCCGACGATCCGCAGGCGAGACAATTTGAAGGCGAGGGCGACGCCAGTTTCGCAGCCAGCGAAGGCCAGGAAACGCCAGCGCAAGTGGGGACGCCGGAAAAAACCGAGGCACCTATTCGCAAGCCGGATGAAGAGCCAGCGGCAGACGCTGCCGGGAGCGCGCTGATCCAGCTTGGCGCCTTCAGTTCCGCCAGTCTCGCTGACAGCAGCTGGTCAGGCTATGCCCGGCGCTTTGAATCGATCGGTTCGTTGCCGAAAAAGATCATCCCCGGCAATCTGGATGGTGGCACGATTTACCGTTTGAACGCGGTCGCTCCCAGTCGCGAAGCGGCGCAGGATATCTGCAACAGCCTCAAGGCGGCGGGTGAAAGCTGCCTCGTCGTTCGCTAGTTCAGGCGTAATATATGGTTGAAGCGCTGTGGATAACGGCGCTTTCGCCTTTACCCGCCTGCGAATCGGCGCAAGTATAAGATATGTTGCGTGAGAAAAGTTCATCATGGCCATGACACCGGCAGTTTTTGGTATTTCGGGTCTGGACCTGACCGCCGATGAACGGGCATTTTTCCGCGACTGCGATCCCGCCGGCTATATCATCTTCGGTCGCAATATCGAAAGCAAGGCACAGCTCCGGTCTTTGACCGATGACCTTCGGGCGATCCATGGTCGCGCTGATCTGGCCATTCTGATCGATCAGGAGGGCGGCAGGGTCGCGCGGATGCGAGACCCGATTTGGCCCAAATTCCCCGCTGGCGAGATATTCGACAAATTATATGATGTTGCGCCTGCCACGGCCATTGAAGCGGCACGGCTCAACGCGCAGGCGATTGCCGTCAGCCTTAGTGAAGTGGGGATTACGGTCGATTGCCTGCCTTTGCTCGACGTGCGGCAGCCGGATGCCGACAATGTCATCGGCGACCGCGCCCTTGGCAGCGAACCGATGCGGGTCGCGGCGCTGGGCCGGGCAATCCTCGATGGCTTGCAGCGGGGCGGCGTGGTTGGCGTTGTCAAGCATTTGCCGGGCCATGGACGCACCAGCGTCGATACGCACAAGGCTTTGCCAACGGTGACGGCCAGCGATGCGGAGCTGGAACTGGACCTGGCCCCCTTCAAGACGCTGAATCAGGCGCCGATGGGCATGACCGGGCATCTGTTGTTCACTGCCTGGGATGCGGAAACGCCATCGACCCTGTCGAAAACGGTGGTCCAGGACATTATCCGCCAACGGATTGGCTTTGACGGCCTTCTGTTTACCGACGATCTCGACATGGAAGCTTTGTCCGGAACAGTGCCGGAGCGGGCCGAGCGGGCACAGGCGGCGGGCTGCGATATCGCGCTTAATTGCTGGGCGAAGATGGACGATATGGTTGGCATCGCCGAGCGGCTCACGCCAATGTCGGAAAAGACGCAGCAGCGTCTGGATCGGGCGATGGCCACGATTGCGGCTACGAAAGATCTGCACGATCTGGATGCCGGGGATGCGCTGGCCGGCTTGCTCGCCCGGCGCGACGGACTGCTGGCGGCGGTGGCGTGACCACCGAGCCCGAAAATGAGGGCTTCTTTTTCCCGGCAGACCCGGCTGCCTCCGACGACGATTCCTTAACGCTGCATATCGACGGCTGGGAAGGGCCGCTCGATCTGCTGCTGGCGCTGGCACGCAACCAGAAGGTCGATTTGCGAGAAATTTCGATCCTCGAACTGGTTCAGGAATATCTCAAATATATCGCCGGGGCGCAGACGCTCAAGCTTGAACTGGCGGCGGATTATCTGGTGATGGCCGCCTGGCTGACCTATTTGAAATCCGGTTTGCTCTTGCCCAAGGATCCGGAGATCGATCCCTCTCCGGAGGAATTGGCCCTGCGCCTGCAAATGCGGCTGGAGCGGCTTAATGCGATGCGGGAATCGGGGGCGCGGCTGCTCAACAGAGACCGGATCGGCCGCGACGTGTTCATGCGCGGGGCACCGGAAGGCTTGCGGGTGGTCAAGGAACGGCAGTGGCAGGCGGAATATTATGATTTGATCGCTGCTTATTCGCGAGTCAAAGTGCGTGGTGCACCGGCGGTCCATATCGTCCGCCAACGCATGGTAATGACTCTGGAGGACGCGATAGCGCGGGTGTCGCTGATGCTGGGCGAAGCGATCGACTGGACCGATATCCGCCATTTTCTGCCCCCCGGCGCGCCGCCGGAATTGCGCAAATCGGCGCTGGCATCGAGCTTTCTGGCGACATTGGAACTGGCCCGGCAGGGCAAATTGACATTGCAGCAGGACGGCAGTTTTGCCCCGCTCAGGATAAAGGCGACGATCGATGGAAGAGCATGACACGGAAGACGGCAGCTTGATCGATATGGCAGTCGAGGACATGGATATCGGCAAACGTGCCGTCGAAGCGACGCTGTTCGCCTCGGAAAAGCCGATGACCATCGCCGATATCAAGACCTATGTCGGCGATGAGCTGGATATCCGCCGGATTTTGGCCGATCTGCAGCAGGATTTTCAGCATCGCGGGATCGTCCTGATGAAAACCGGCGACCGCTGGCACTTTCAGACCGCGCATGACCTTTCCCATTTGTTGCGGAGGGAGCGGGCCGAACTGCGCAAGCTCAGCCGCGCCGGGATGGAGACCCTGGCGATTATCGCCTATCACGAACCGGTTAGTCGCGCCGAGATCGAGGCTATCCGCGGCGTTCAGGTCGCCAAGGGAACCCTCGATGTGTTGATGGAGGCAGGATGGGTGCGTCCGGCCGGCCGCCGCGAAGTGCCGGGCAGGCCACTGATTTACGCTACCACCGCCGAATTTTTGACCCATTTTGGCCTGCACAGCCGAAGGGATTTGCCTGGTATCGAGGAACTGCGAGCGGCAGGCTTACTGGATCCGGTTGATCTGGCGCTTGAGCAGATGGAGGCAGAAGCCGAAGCTGAAACGGATGCCGATGAACGGGAGCAAGTGTCCGCTGAGCAAGAGTTTGCAGATGATGATGGTGTTTTGCTGGAAAACGGTAGCGAAAGCGCTTAAATAGGGCGGACAAGGAGAATATCGCATGCAACCGAGTATTTGGCAGATTCTAATAGTAGCAGCGCTGGTCCTGATTCTGTTTGGTCGCGGTCGGATTTCCGAAATGATGGGCGATGTCGGAAAGGGCATTCGCTCTTTCAAGCAAGGCATTACCGAGGAAGAAGCGAGCGCTTCGAAACCGGCCCCGCAAATAGACAGCAAGAGCGCTGATACGTCGACCGAAACCAGCAAGACCGCTGACAAGACGGCTGGTTGATCAGGCCGGCCTTTGGACTGAGGCCCACATAATAGATGTTTGACCTTTCCATATCCGAGATCGCGATTATCGCGATCGTTGCGACTGTCGTGATCGGCCCTGCTGAGCTGCCGCGTGCGCTGGCGACAGCAGGCAGGTGGATGGCCAAGGCGCGTGGCGTGATGGCCAATTTCCGGACCGGGCTTGATGCGATGGTCCGCGAAGCGGAGCTTCAGGAAATGGAAAAGAAATGGGCGGCTGAGAACGAGCGGATCATGCGTGAGCATCCGGCCATTCCGGGCGATGACGCTTTGCAAGAACCACAGATGGAGCGCCTGGACGGCCCGCCGGCCGCCGAGGCGGCGCCGTCGCAGCCGACAGATGACCGGCCATCGCCACCGCCGGCTGACGACGCCAAGCCATGAACGACCCGAGCAAGCCGGACATTGACGAGAGCAAGGCACCGCTGATCGAGCATCTTATCGAGCTGCGTCAGCGGCTGTTGTGGTCTGTTGCAGCGCTCACCGTGGCCTTTTTGATCAGCATATTTTTCGCCGACGAGATTTTCGGTATCCTGGTCCAGCCATTGACCGATGCCTTTCCGGCCGGCCAGGGCAAATTGATCTATACGAAGCTCTACGAAGCGTTTTTTGTCGAGATCAAGGTGGCGATGTTCGCGGCCTTTTTTCTGGCCTTTCCGATCATCTCCAACCAGCTATGGGCGTTTGTTGCGCCGGGTCTATATGCCAATGAAAAGAAGGCATTTCTGCCGTTCCTGATTGCGACTCCGCTGTTGTTCATTGCTGGCGCATCGCTTGCCTATTTTATCGTGATGCCGACCGCGTTCAAATTTTTCCTGGGGTTTGAAGGCCCGGTCGGCGGGTTGCAGCAGGAAGCTCTGCCAGCGATGGGCGATTATCTGTCGCTGGTGATGCAGTTCATCCTGGCGTTTGGCGTATGCTTCCAGTTGCCGGTGCTGCTGCTTCTGCTCAACCGGGCAGGGATCGTGACCCGCCAGCAATTGAAAGGGATCCGCCGTTATATGATTGTCGGAGCTTTCGCCCTGGCGGCCATTCTCACGCCACCGGACGTAGTGTCGCAGCTGATGCTCGGGATACCCTTGATCCTGCTCTACGAGGTCTCGCTGCTGATCATGTGGTTCGGGGATCGCAAGAAAAGCAAGATCATCCCGTCCTAGGGATCGGATTGCTGGGCCCAATATGTCGTGAGCCCGCCAAATCACGGCTGTAGAACAGACGCGGGATTCGACGGGCTCAGGTCTGATGATTGTCAGTCAATCGCATCCTGGCCAGCCTGGCCTACGGATTCGATGTCACGTCCGGCGCCTTTTACGGTGGCACAGGCGCTCAGCACGAGCATGGATGAAATCAAGATTGCTGCGGTAATTTTCTGCATTTCAAAATATCCTAAAAACTAAACTTAGCACTGACGCGAATATCACGTCCGGTCAGAGGTACATAGTCTTTAGTGAATGATGCATGACGACGAGCGTTCACGTCGAAAATATTATTCGCAGAGGCGAGCAGGGTTACGCCGCCTTCCTTGCCAAACGGACGCCAGGCCGCTGAAGCGTTGACCATGGTGAAGCCATCCGACGTCGTTTCAAAGGCAGCGACCTTGTTCTGGCTGTCTGTCCATTCGACTTCGGCACCCAGATCGAAATTGTCGCTGTGTGCCTTGAGCCCGCCAAGCAAGCGCAATGGCGGGATCCGGGGCACCGAGCCGCCGCCGTTGTCAATTTTGGCACGGACATAGTCGGCCACTCCGTTGGCAATGAAGTCAAAGCCGCCTGCGCGTGCGAAAACTGCCGATGCTGATGCTTCGACGCCATAATAGGTCGCGTCACGCTGGAAGAACTGGAACACCGGCAACCCATCCTCTTCCGCTGCCGTTTCCGCCTCGAAGATATAGTCGTCGAACAGATTCCCGTAGATGGTCGCACTCAACTGGACATCGTCGCTGTCCCAGCGCGCATAGAGTTCACCGCCCCAGCTTTTTTCGGTGGTGAAATTGGGATTGCCGATTTCAAACGCCTGGGTCGCGATATGCGGACCGTTGGAAAGCAGTTCTTCGGCTGAAGGCGCGCGTTCGGCTCTTGAGATATTCACACCAATCTTGAAGGCGGAATCGTCGGGCGCATAAGCGAGACCAAAGGCACCGGATACGGTGTTGAAGTTGCGATCAAAGTTGACTGTGTTGGCGGAAATGCTGGTCTGGTCGAAACGCAGCGCGCCTTCCAGTTCCCAATTGCCCAGGTCCACTTCCTGCAAGGTAAAGAACGCCCAGCTTTCCAGACTGTTTTTTGGAACAAAGGCTTCCGCGCCGATGGCATTGAAGTCGCGTACGAGTACCTGCGAGCCGATAACGCCGCGCCAGCCATCATGGTCGGCTTGCACCAGTTCCGCCCGTGCTTCTATGCCCGAAACCGAAAAGACGGTGCCAATTTCGTCGCCTTCAAATTCGGTATGTTCATAATCGGAATAGCCAGCGCGGAAGTTCAGCGATTCAAAAAATCCGTTCATGTTGACCGCGCCGCGCAGATCCGCGCGAATCTGCTCCATGCCAATGGTAACTGGACCCTCTTCCTCGCCACCTTCTTCTTCTTCACCTTCTTCGCCATGCGCGTGGCCGCTGCCGGGACGGGCCGGAACGCCATAGTCCGTGTTATAGTAGCTGACGGAGACGCCCAAATTGCCGCCATCGTCGATAAAGGCAATCCCGGCACCCGCGGTCTCGGTGCGGCTGGCCGTGTTCGGCACGCGCCCTCTCAGGTTTGCCGTTTCAGTCAGTTCATCAGCTTCATCAAGGTGGCCTTCTTCGGTTTCCTCGGCTGCTGCAGCAAGCACCTCGGCGCGCAATGCCGGAGCCAGCACAAAGCCGGGCACCCGGACGTCATCGGTGTCCCGGTAACTGCCATCTGCATGGACAACCAGCTTCGAGGTGAGCGGGACATCCACCGACCCGGCAATACTCCAGTCATCGGCAGCGCTGCCATAGCCGCCAATTGCGTCGAGATGCAGGGCTTCTTCCGGAACATCGCGGGGAATGCGCTTGTCGATGACGTTGACCGCGCCACCAATGGCATCGCCACCAAACAGCAGCACTGCAGGTCCCCGCAGCACTTCAATGCGCTGAGCGGTGAGGGGGTCGATCGTCACTGCATGATCGACGGAGGTGTTCGACGCGTCGAGCGAGCCGATACCGTCGGTAAGAACCCGGACTCGTGGTCCCTGAAAACCGCGCAACACGGGCCGCGACGCTCCAGGCGCAAAGGAGGTGGATGACACGCCTGCCAAGCCGGTCAGGCTGTCACCAATCTGGGTGCGCAGATCTTCTGCCAGCTCATCGCCGGTCAGGACCGAGGTGCCAGCCAGAATATCGAGCTGGTCGACATAAGGAGCGGTAACGACAATCATGTTATCATCGTGGAAGTCATCCGACAGTCCACTTTCGCTGCGCTGCTCGACGGAATCGGTGTTCTGCGCCCAGGCCGGCGATGCTGGCAAAGCGAAAATGGCGGCGGAAAGGAGTAATTTTCTATGTGACACTTGATCTCTTCCATGATGGGGGGTGAACTGCGCTGCTCTCTAATAGATATGATATAATATATCAATTGCTAATTTTAGTCCGGCAGTGAGGCGAGCGTTTTGACGGGGGTCGGTCGTGATGCAAGCCGAGAAACCAGCCGTTTTACGCCATTTCAGCTTGTTTTAGGGCCGTGCCGCGTGGCGGGAGGTTGGGCGGTTCAGACAGTCTGTGCCCCGGCTGCAACGCAATTGCTGGTCGTTAAGTTCAAGATGACGAGCCGTTTGGCATGGGCTATGGCTGCTTCCATGACCTTCACCAAAAAAATCCTGCTGCTCGGCTCCGGCGAACTGGGCCGCGAATTCACCATCTCGGCCAAGCGGCTGGGCGCCTATGTGATCGCCTGCGACTCTTATGACCATGCGCCCGCGATGCAGGTCGCTGATGCCTGCGAGATATTTTCGATGCTCGACGGCGACCGGCTGCGCGCAGCGGTCGAAAAGCATCAGCCAGACCTGATCGTGCCGGAGGTCGAGGCGATCCGCACAGAGATATTGGCCGATGTGGAGACCGAGGGTTATCATGTCGTCCCGTCGGCGCGCGCTACGCAACTGACCATGAACCGCGATGCGATCCGTGATGTGGCAGCGCAGGAATTGGGGTTGACCACTTCGCGCTACCATTATGCGGAAAACTATCCGGAAGTCGCAAAGGCAGCCGAGGACATCGGTCTGCCGCTGTTAATCAAGCCGGTGATGTCCTCCTCCGGCAAGGGGCAGAGCAAGGTCGACAGCCTCGATAAACTGGAAGAAGCATGGAATTACGCCGTCGCCAATATGCGTGGCGACCGGGCGCGAGTGATCGTCGAACAGTTTATCGATTTCGATTACGAGATCACGTTGCTGACCGTGCGGACCAAGGATGGTGTGCTGTTCTGCCCGCCGATCGGCCACCGGCAGGAGCGCGGCGATTATCAGGAAAGCTGGCAGCCGGCGGCGATGACCGATGCGGCGCTTGCCTCGGCGCAGGATATGGCCCGCAAGGTGGTCGACAATCTCGCCGGTGACGGCAAGGGATGGGGCCTGTTCGGGGTCGAGTTTTTTGTCACCAAACAGGGGGAAGTGATCTTCTCCGAACTCAGCCCACGGCCCCATGACACCGGCATGGTCACTCTGATCGGCCAGAATCTCAGTGAATTCGACCTCCATGCCCGCGCCATCATGGGGTTGCCGATCCCGCATATTGCGTTGAGTGCGCCAGCGAGCGCCAGCGCGGTGATTCTGGCCGACCGGGACAGCGACGATTTCGCATTTGCCGGCGTTGCAGAGGCGCTCGCGCTGGGCAGCGAAGGCGCGGAAACGGATGTCCGGATATTCGGCAAGCCGGTTACTCGGCCCTATCGACGGATGGCGGTGGCGCTGGCGACCGGGGCGGATACAGACCAAGCGCGGGCGTTGGCGAGACAGGCGGCGGATTCGGTTCGGATCGAATATCGGTGAATAATGGGCATAGTTGAGACGCTTCGTCCTTCTCCCGTAAGGGAGAAGGATACGCAGCCTTGCTGAGGAACGAAGCTAGGCGGCGTTGGATGAGGGTGTACTGTCATCGAGGCTGCAGGACACCCTCATCCAGCTTCGTCTAGGCAGCAAGCTGCCAAGTCTGCGCATCCTTCTCCCTCACGGGAGAAGGAAAAAGGCAGGGCTTCCTGATCCGTCCAACCAGCGGGGATTTTCCTGCGCCCGTTTCTTCTCAAGCAAACGAACAATTGTGACTTTTCATTGGCCGATTAAGCGGCCATGATGCGCGGAATATAAAGGAAAGCCCCTATGACCACCCGCGATAATTTTGGCGCCACCACCACCGCAGATGAAGTGCTCGATGGCATTGATCTCACCGGCAAGCTCGTAGTGATTACCGGCGGTGCCTCCGGCCTCGGGCAGGAGACGGCGCGGGCGATGGCGGCGAAAGGTGCGCATATCTTCATTCCGGTGCGCGATATGGCCAAAGGCGAAGCTGCAGTGGCGGAAATCAAGAGCTCCGTTCCCGATGCGAATATCGAACTGATGGAATGTGATCTGGGCAAGATGGCCAGCATCCAGTTTTTTGCCGAGGCCTTTCTGGTCCAGCATGACCGGATCGATCTGCTGATCAACAATGCCGGGGTGATGGCTTCGCCGCACATGACAACCGGCGATGGCCTGGAACTGCAGTTCGGCACCAACCATATCGGCCATTTCCTGCTTACCAATCTGCTGATGCCCGCCCTCATCAAGGCCGCAGAAGCCGGCAGCGACGCCCGCATCGTCAATCTCAGCTCGCGCGGCCATCACGCCGATACGGTCCATTTCGACGACCCGCATTTCGAAACGCGGGACTATGACAAATGGCTTGCTTATGGTCAGGCGAAGACCGCCAATATCATGTTCACCGTCGGCCTGGAAAAAAGGCTGGCGGGCAAGGGCGTTCATGCGCTGGCCGTGCATCCGGGCGGCATCCAGACCAACCTCGGCCGCCATTTGTCCGAGGATGATGCGGCGATGTTGGTAAAGCGGATCGAAGAACGGTCGGGAGGGAAGTTCACTTTCAAGACCGTGGAGCAGGGTGCCGCCACTACATGCTATGCGGCAACCGCGCCGGAGCTTGCAGGCCGTGGCGGCGTCTATCTCGAAGACTGCCATGTAGCGGATGTCAATGACGATGATCCGAGCGGCAGCGTCCGGTCCTATGCGGTTGATCCCGGCAACGCGGAGAAGCTGTGGACCATGTCGGAAGCCACGGTCGACCAGAATTTTTCTTACTAGAACCCCATATTATCGGAGCATCCCTCGCCATGACCACATCCCTCGTCCTCTACGGCTCGCCTCTGTCTCCCTTCCAGCGCAAGGTGGAGGCGGTGATGGCGCTCAAGGGGCTCGAATATGACTGTGAAGATGTCAGCGTCATGGACATGCCGGACTGGTACAAGGCGATCAGTCCGCTTGGCCGCATCCCCTCGCTGCGCGACCGGGATATTGCTGACGATGGTCCTGCAGGCACGATCACCGACAGTTCGGCGATCTGCGGCTATCTGGAGAAACGGCAGCCCGAAACCGCTGTCTATCCTGAAGATGCCTTCGACCATGGCCGCGCGCTCTGGCTGGAAGAATATGCCGATACCGGCCTAGCGATGGCTGGCGGCATGGGGTTGTTCCGGCCGATCATCTTCAATCTGTTCCAGCGCAAGGAGCCGGATCTCGATACCGCGCGCAAGACCTGGAATGAAAAACTGCCGCCGCTGTGGGACTATCTCGAAACCTATCTCGACGGCCGCGCGCATTTCATCGGTGACAGCATCACCATTGCCGATATCGCGGTCGCCAGCCAGATCGCCCAGACGGACATGCTGGCCGGTGCGCCCGACAAGGATCGCTGGCCCTCTCTGGTCGCTCATTATCAGGCGATGCGGGCGCATGACTGTTTCCAGCGCAATAACGCGGGTTGCGACAAGATACTGGCGAAAATGGTGCCGGAGAAATTCGACCTGAGCGCGTAACGGTCGAAGCCTATCGCTTCGATGCGGCTGGCTGATCGTTTGCGGGCACGCGGATCTTGCAGATGCAATGTGCGGAACCTTCTCGCTGGTGAACCGTATTTATGGAAACAACTTTCCATAAATAAGGCACATCATCATGGTTGATAAAAAATCAGGCGTTCCCCACACAACCACCGACAGCGGTATCCGCGTTCAGAGCGAGGAGCATTCGCTGACCGTCGGCAGTGACGGACCGATCGTGTTGCACGATCATTATCTGATCGAGCAGATGGCCAATTTTAACCGGGAGCGGATTCCCGAACGCCAGCCGCACGCCAAAGGCTCGGGCGCATTCGGCCATTTTGAAACGACGCAGGACGTATCGAAATATACCAAGGCGCAGTTGTTCCAGCCAGGCGTGAAGACCGATGTCGCGATGCGCTTTTCGACCGTGGCCGGCGAACGCGGCAGCCCCGACACATGGCGCGATCCGCGCGGTTTCAGCGTCAAATTCTATACCGAAGAAGGCAATTTCGACATGGTTGGCAACAACACGCCGATCTTCTTCATTCGCGATCCGATCAAGTTCCAGAATTTCATTCGCAGCCAAAAGCGCCGCGCCGACAACGGGCTGCGCGACCATGACATGATGTGGGATTTCTGGACGCTTTCCCCGGAAAGCGCGCATCAGGTCACCTATCTGATGGGCGACCGCGGTGTGCCGAAAAACTGGCGCGAGATGAATGGCTATTCCAGCCATACCTATATGCTGGTGAATGCCGAGGGCGAGAAATTCTGGGTAAAGTTTCACTTCCACACCGATGTTGGGGACGAAAGCGGCAACGCTCATCTGACGCAGGAAGAAGCGGTCAAAAAAGCCGGTGAGGACAGCGATTATCATCGCCGGGATCTGTTTGATGCCATCCGCGCGGGCAATGGTCCCAGCTGGACGCTGAAATGGCAGATCATGCCCTTTGAAGATGCGAAGACCTATCGCATCAATCCGTTCGATCTGACCAAGACATGGCCCCATGAGGATTATCCGCTGATTGAAGTCGGGAAGCTGGTACTGGACGAAAACCCGGTCGATTTTCACACCCAGATCGAGCAACTCGCTTTCCAGCCGAACAATATGGTGCCGGGCATAGGCCTGTCGCCGGACAAAATGCTGCTGGCGCGTGGTTTTGCTTATGCCGACGCGCATCGCGCCCGGCTCGGCGTCAATTACGCGCAGATTCCCGTCAACGCACCACGCTGTCCGGTGAACAGCTATACCAAGGATGGCGCGCTACGGACGCAGAATGCTGTCGACCCTGTCTATGCGCCAAACTCCTACGGGGGGCCGTCCGCACAGCCCGAATCCGGAACGGAGGCAGGCTTGTGGCACGCCGACGGTGACATGGTACGCTCGGCCTACAAACTGCGGGAAGACGATGATGACTGGAGCCAGGCCGGCGCGCTGGTGCGCGACGTGATGGATGATAAACAGCGCGATCGTTTCGTATCCAATGTCGCCGGACATCTCGCGGACGGCGTCAGCGAGAAAGTGCTGGTTCGCGCGTTTGAATATTGGAAAAATGTCGACAAGGACTGTGGTGAGCGGATTGAAAAAATGGTCCGCGACAAGATTGGCGGCAAGTCCAAGGCACCGGGCATGGCATCGGCAAAGTCGATCAGCGGCTAGGCCTGATACCACAAACGATGCTGTTCGGAGATCCCGGACAGAATGCAGATCTGAATATTGGAAGCAATTCGGTTGCAAGAGTCTCGAGCGACGTGACCCGCAACCGAATTGTGCCTTTAGACTGCCGGTCAACCGGCGGGAATATAGCCTGCCACGCGGCGGATTTGCGCCCCATCTTGTGCCACTGTTCTAGGCTGCCCCGGCCTGGAGATGCTCTTGCGAAAGGAGTTGTTCGAACATTTTTTCGGGCACCGGCTTGGAATAGAAATATCCTTGTCCCTCTTCACATCCGAGAGCGCGAAGAAACGCCAGTTGCTCAACTGTTTCAATGCCCTCGGCGATCACCTCCAACCCAAGATAATGCGCCATGGTAATCATCGGCCGGACGATCGCTGCTTCCGCTGCCTCGCCATCGCCAGAGATGGGGGCAATGAAACTGCGATCAATCTTGATCCGGCTGAGCGGATAGCGTGTGAGACAGCTTAGCGACGCATAGCCGGTACCAAAATCGTCAAACGCCAATTTTATGCCAAGCGAACTGAGCCGACGAAACGCGGCAACTATGGCTTCGTCCTGTTGCAGCGCAATATTTTCCGTAATTTCGATCTCCAGAAATTCGCCCGGGAGCGCGTGCGCCGACAGGGCTTCCTTTATATCTTGCTCCAAGTGGTCATCCCGAAATTGCGCGGGGAACAGGTTGACGCCCATCCGTATGTCAATAAATCCTCTTGCTCGCCAATCAGCCAGCGTCCGGCAGGCTTCGTTCAGTATCCAGCGACCACAATCGAGCGCCACCGAGCTGTTGGCCAGCGCGTCG
Source organism: Parasphingorhabdus sp. (assembly GCF_048269865.1). GTDB lineage: Bacteria > Pseudomonadota > Alphaproteobacteria > Sphingomonadales > Sphingomonadaceae > Parasphingorhabdus. The sequence goes on from NZ_JBLWUA010000012.1 coordinate 73,552, forward strand.
ATAAACGCGGCAGGGCTGATCAGTCCATGCTCGGGATGGTTCCAACGCAGCAGGGCCTCGGCGCCAACGATCGCACTGTCCTCAAGCCGGACCTGCGGTTGGAAATGCAGGACGAATTCCTGATTTTCAAACGCACGATGCAACTGCATATCCAGGGAACGCCGGGCCTGTGCTCGCGCGCGCATGGCCGGTGTGAAGGCGGTGTAACGGCGCCCGCCAGCCGCTTTTGCATCATATAGTGCGAGGTCTGCGTTCGCGAGAATGATCTCCGGATCGACTTCATCGGATGCGAAGGCGATGCCGGCACTGGCGCCTATGGTCTGCCGGACACCCGCGACAACGAATTCCTTCTCCAGTTCCCGCAATATGCGCTCTACGGTAGAAGCAAGAGCCAGGGCATCCCGGCCCAGATCGAGTACGACAAACTCGTCCCCGCCCAGCCGATAAACCCTCGCCGTTGGCCCGGCTTGTGCGATGATGCGCTTTGCTACTTCCTGCAGCAGCCGGTCCCCGGCGATGTGTCCTTGGGTGTCGTTAATTTCCTTGAACCCGTCGAGATCGAATACTGCCAACCCGATTTCATGGCCCGCATTCAATTTCCAATGCATGTCGCCATAGAGACTGGAGCGGTTCAGCAAGCCGGTCAATTGGTCATGATGGGCCTGATGTTCCAGCAGTTTTGCGGCGGTGTGGCTTTCGGTAATGTCTTTCGTTACCTTGGCGAAGCCAATGATTTCCCCTTTGCTGCCGTAAATTGCGTTGACCGCGACTGTGGCCCAGAACGTGCTGCCGTCCTTGCGAACGCGCTCCGCTCGTGTCTCGTGATAACCCTCACTCCTTGCTTTGGCGATTGCCAGCGCTGGAGCACCACTCGCCCTGTCGGCCGCGGTATAGAAAACCGATTCATTCATACCGATGGCTTCTTCCGCTTTATAGCCTTTGATACGTTCTGCGCCGGCATTCCAACTGGTGATGTTTCCATCCACGTCGAGCATGTAAATCGCATATTCCTTAACGCTGTCGACCAGCATCCGGAATCGCTGCTCCGTTTCTTCCAGCTTGCTTTCGGCGCGATCCTTGTCGAGCAGAGCATCGGGGAGATGGCGGAACACCAGAAGCACCAGAACACAGAATGCGGCCAGAACATTCAGGGCTTTGGGGATGATCAACAGGTTAGGCTGGCTCAGAACCTGAGCGAATATCTCCGGAAAAATACCGTAGCTACTACCCCAGAGCAGCCCGAAATATATGTTTTCGACTATGTTGCGGATCGTATCGACTGCGATGACAAGCAGCAGCAGCCGGATCACTTTGCTTTTCCTTGCCCGAGGCAAATATTTGACGAAAACAAACAGGACAATGGTTGTCCACGCAGCCACAATTGGCCAGTAAATAAGCGCTGCAGCGGTATTCATTTCATTCGGCTTTTCACATTGTGTATTGAGTTATCTTCCAGCTTATTCGATATTAGTTGAGATGACATTAAGGCAACGGACGGCAGATCCGCGCGGACAGAGCCGCTTTGGCGGCGTTGATTGGCTCACGGTAGGACCGTATCCACCTCCCGGAACCGCGTTGGTCAGCGATGGATGAGAGGCAATCTATTGCCGCTGCAGGGGGGTGTGAACTCGGTTTGGACAAAGTCCTGCTATTTATCCGACAAGCAAGCCCATCTTGCGATGCCCATCTTGCGCGCCTATTAAAACATCATGACTATCATACCCAATAGCCTTGCCCTGATCGGCAACACTCCGCTCGTCCGTCTTGCTGGCCCAAGCGCCGAAACCGGATGCGATATTTACGGCAAGTGCGAATTTGCCAATCCCGGCGCATCGGTCAAGGATCGCGCTGCGCTCTTTATCATTCAGGACGCCGAAGAACGCGGGCTGATCAAGCCGGGTGGCCGGATCGTCGAAGGCACGGCGGGCAATACCGGGATCGGCATTGCCCTGGTCGCGAATGCGAAAGGCTATAAATCGACCATCGTGATGCCGGAGACGCAGAGCCGCGAAAAAATGGATACGTTGCGCGCTTTAGGGGCGGAATTGATCACTGTGCCGGCTGCACCCTATTCCAGCCAGTGTCACTTCGTTCATCAATCGCGCCGGATTGCCGAAGAAACCGAAGGGGCCGTCTGGGCCAACCAGTTTGACAATGTTGCCAATCGGCGTGCTCATATCGAGACGACCGCAGAGGAAATCTGGGACCAGATGGACGGCAAGGTCGACGGCTTTGCCTGCGCCGTGGGCACGGGCGGTACGCTAGCCGGGGTCGGCATGGGACTGAAGGCCAAAGACGAAAATGTGACGATCGCTCTGTCTGATCCCCACGGTGCGGCACTGTATGAATATTACGCCCATGGCGAGCTGAAGTCGGAAGGCAGCAGCGTCGCCGAAGGCATTGGTCAGGGCCGGATAACCGGCAATCTGGAAGACGCGCCGGTCGACCGTCAATACCGGATCTCCGACGAGGAAGCGATGGTCTGGGTTGAGCGTCTGCTGATGGAAGAAGGCCTTTGCCTTGGGCTGTCATCGGGCATCAATGTGGCTGGTGCGATCGCGCTGGGCAAGGAGCTCGGGCCGGGGAGCCGTATTGCGACCATCCTGTGTGATACCGGCTTCCGTTATCTGTCGTCGCTCTACAACGCCGCGTGGCTAAAGGAAAAGGGGCTCCCGGTATTCCCGTGGCTGGACCAAAATGGATAAAAGAACACATAACACGAGCCGCCAGGACACGATGCAGCGGATTCAGGTCGGCGTGGTCGGGCTGGCTGCGGTGTTGTTGCTGGTCAGCGTTGCCAATTTCGTTATTCAGCGGGCCAGCGATGAAAAGACCGTCGTGGAAGAAATGCAGGCCGAGGGCACAGGCGTTCCACCGCCGTTGGTGACCGATCCCGAAGAAAACCCAGCAGAGCCTTTGGCAGAATTGGGCATCACGCCGGCACCGGCTGCGGGAACGGCAAAGAAGGGCGCGGAAGCACCAACGGCAAATCTGCCCGGACAGACCGTGCCTGACTTGAAGCCCGATCCGAATCTTGACGCGCCGATGGACCGGGAGCGGCGCTAGTTGCCCGGTTTCTGGCAGACGCCCGCAGCGTGCCTGTTGGCGTTGCTGGCATTGGCCCAATGTACCGGCCAGAAAGCTTCGCCTGAGGAGCCACAGGAGCGGAAAAGTATCCAGCTTATGACCAGTCTGCCGCTGGTGTGGGGCGACAGTACGTCAATGGAAGCAATTCTGTCAGGCGAGTCCGAGCCGGCGCCGATTTACCGATATTGGCAGAAGCGATATCGCATTACAGCGGTCGACAGCCTGGAAAATCTGGCCAAGGAAAATCCGGATACTGTCATCCTCGCTCAACCGCGGGCGATGGACCCGGCCGATCTGGCTGATCTTGATGCCTGGGTGCGGGCAGGGGGTGCGGTCGTTATCCTGACCGATCCCGATCTGGCATGGCCATCTGTTTTGCCGTTCGGTGATCCACGCCGGGCCTTGGCCACCGGTTTGCTGTCGCCGCTGCTCCGTCACTGGGGGCTCGAGCTGGTCGCCATGGGTGATCAGCACGGACAGGCTGCGAACCTTCAGATCGGAAAATATCGCTTCACCAGTCGCGGGATCGGAAAAATCGAGCCACTGGCTGACGGCGTTAGCGCGGGGACCCAATGCGATATTGGCGAGGCCGGTTTTGTGGCCCGATGTTCGGTCGGCAAAGGCCATGCGACGATTGTGGCCGATGCGGATCTGCTAAACGCGGCGCTCTGGCCGGAAGAAACCCGCCAGTCGCCCGGCGAAAGTGACGCTGTGCGGTTTGTGGACTCACTTGTTCAGCAGCCGAATTTTCACCCGAGCCGCAAGCCATGAGAGTGTTTCGCATTGTTACAGAAAATAACCGTGGATCGGGGAGGCATGTGTCTCAAGGGGGTAAAAATATAAGGCAATTATTTCAATGATTTAATTTAGGATACCCGTATTATCCCCTAATATCCCCTTCCATCCCAACCGTTCCCCTGATAACCCTGATTTGTTATCGGGGTATTCTTCCTGTCCGGGATTCTGCTTCGGAGGCGCGTGAACAAGCGCACTTCTGGATCGGGGAGATTATCGCCCCGGTTCGGATGAGGAATTCTCGCTGTGTCAGGTGCGTTTGCATATTCAGGCTCTGCAATATCGGCGATAGACGACAAGGGTCGGCTGTCGGTGCCGGCCTTCCTGCGCAAAAATCTGATTGAGAGCAGCGATGGCCGGACTCTCTGTCTTGGAACTCATGAAAAATGGGATTGTCTTGTCGGCTTCGGCCTCAGCCGCAAGGCCGACATGCTCGCCGAAATCGACAAGCAATGGGAAGCGGCGATCGCGCGGGGCGACAGCTTTGACAAGGATGCCGCCGGGGCTCGTAAATTCTCGTCCCTTCAGGACCTCAGCTTTGACGCCAGCGGGCGCTTCGTCCTGCCACCCCACCTCATGGAAATCGGTCATCTCAAGGACAACGTCCTGTTCCACGGGATCGGAACGACCTTCTGTCTGTGGAATCCGCAGACCTTGCTCGACACGACCGATGACGTCCCGGTAGACCGGCGTCTGGTCGAACATCATCTGAGAGATATCGGCGAAAAAAGCGGAGGGAAAAAGAAATGACCCTCGCTGCTGCCCGCCATGTACCGGTCCTGCTCGATGAAGTGATCGAAGCGCTCGCCATTACCCCTGGCGAAACGCATGTCGATGGCACCTTTGGAGCAGGGGGCTATACAAAAGCGATGCTGAAGGCCGGCGCAAAGGTTCATGCCTTTGATCAGGATCCCGATGCGATCGCCAATGGTCAGGACATGGTTGCCGATGCGGATGGCAACCTTGCCTTGCATCATGCCCGCTATTCCGAAATGGCCGAGATCCTGATCGACGAAGACATTGAGGGCGTGACCCTCGATATCGGCGTGTCCTCCATGCAGCTGGATCAGGCCGAGCGGGGTTTCTCATTCCAGAAGGACGGTCCGCTCGACATGCGGATGGCGCGCGATGGCGAAAGTGCGGCCGATTTCCTGAACGAGGCTGAAGAAGAGATGATCGCCGATGTCATCTATCGCTATGGTGAGGAACGCCGGTCGCGGCGCATCGCGAAGGCCATCGTTGAGGCGCGGCCACTGACCCGCACGTCCGAATTGGCGCAGGTTGTCAGAAAAGCGCTGGGATTTCGTGCGGGAGACAAGAAGGATCCGGCTACCCGGACTTTCCAGGCGATCCGCATCCATATCAATCGCGAACTGGGCGAACTGGAAGACGGCCTGGCTGCCGCTGAAAAAATGCTCCGGCCAGGTGGCCGCTTGGCTGTGGTGACGTTTCACAGTCTGGAAGATCGCATCGTCAAAAATTTTCTGCGGGACCGTAGCGGGCAGAAGTCCGCCGGTTCTCGCCATCTACCCCAAGTTAACGAGACACGGCCGGCACCCACCTTTCATAAACCAGCCAAAGCGGTGCGTCCGGCCGGGGCGGAGCAGACCCTTAATCCCCGGGCTCGCTCCGCCACCCTCAGATCAGCGGTGCGTACTGACGCGCCGAGCGGGGAGAGCGAGCAATGAAGCTGGCCATCAAGCGCCTCGAAGGCATAGGTTGGCTCGCGCTGGTTTTTCTGGTGGCGATTTTGCTCTACCCGCTGTCGCTCAGTGTTGCGACCTTGCGGAGCGACCTTGCCCGTACCGATCACAAGATTATCGAGACGAAAAAGGAAATCCGTTATCTGGAAACAGAGTTCAGCGCGCGCGCCAATCTGCGCCAGCTGGAGGAATGGAATAAGCTGGAATTCGGCTATGCCTCGCCGCAGGCCTCGCAATATCTCGATGGCGAGCGCGCGCTTGCCAATCTTGGCGGCAAAGATCTGCGCAAGCCGGTTCAGGTTGCCGTGATCAGCTCGATGAATGGTGTAAAGCCTGCGGGGATCATTGGATCCGTGTTCGGGACTGCCAAGGCGCAAGATCGCAATCCGGACGGCAGCGCAATCGGCAGCAGGGTTACGCCGCCCGTTGGTGCGGATGACGCGCAAAATGGGCAAAAGCCGGACGGTGCGCATGCGCGCACCACGCGGGTTGCTCAGATGGAAGAGAAGCTGCTGGATGATGGCCTTGTCCGCGATCTCGGGCGCAGGGCGATAGCAGAAAAAATCGAAAGCATGGCCGAATGACGACACTTCTGGCCAACAGCAAGAAGGTGCAGTTTTCGGGAAAAGCCAAGGAGATAACCGCCAGCGCGCATTTCCGACTGATGATTCTGCTGCTGGTTTTTCTGGCCGCGTTCACCATCATCATCGGTCGATTGATCAGCCTGACCATTTTGGAAGATGCGGCCCCGTTCCGCCCGTCAAGCAGCGCATTCATTCCGCCGAGAGGCGATATCGTCGACCGTAATGGTGTTCCCCTGGCCCGGACCATGCGTGGCTATGCTGTCCGGGTGGTCCCGGCGCGTGTCTTGGGTGACAAAGAGGTGTTGGCGAAACAGCTTGCTGCGATTTTTCCCGACACCAGCAAAGACTATTTTCTGAAAAGACTGAGCGGCTCGCACCCGACCTATCTCCGTCGCAGGGCGCTGCCGGAAGAGGTCAAGCAGATCCACGCGCTGGGTGAAATCGGCATCGAATTTCCGCGCGAAGACGAGCGCCTCTATCCGCAGCGGGAGTTGGCGGCGCATGTGCTTGGTTATGTTGACGCAGACGGCAAGGGCGTCATGGGAATGGAACGGGCGCTCGACGAGCGTCTCGTTGACAAAACGCTCCGCGCCACACCGGCCGTCTTGTCCATCGACAGCAGGGCACAGGCGGCGCTGGAGAGCGAGCTTCACGATGCCATGATCATGACGCAGGCGCGGGGCGCGGCCGGGATCATACTGGACGTCGAAACCGGAGAAGTCATGGCGCTTGCTTCGCTGCCAGTGTTCGATCCGAACAAGATCCTGAAGTCTACGATGAAGCACCAGAATAATGAAGTAACCCAAAGCGTGTTCGAGCTGGGTTCGACGTTCAAGCCGTTGACCATTGCAGCGGCTCTTGACGCCGGCACGGTCACCGATCTGGCGGTTCGGTATAATGCCATGGAGCCAATCAAGGTGGGTGGCTTTACGATCAAGGACGACCATAGCCAGGGACGCTATCTCAACGTGCCGGAAACCCTGGTGCACAGCTCCAATATCGTCACTGCCCGGATCGCCGACAATTTGGGCCGGGAAGCCATGGAGAATATGTTCCGCCGTGTCGGTTTCGACGAACGTCCGCATATTGAATTGTTCGAGAGGGGTAAGCCGCTCTGGCCGCGCAACTGGGGACGGGTCACCAATATGACGGTGGCCTATGGCCATGGTATTGCAGTGACCCCGCTCCATCTCGCCAGTGCTTACGCGGCGCTGGTGAATGGCGGTATCTGGCGTCCAGCAACCCTGTTGAAGGTCGAGCCTGGCAAAGAGGCAAAGGGCCGCCGCGTGTTCAAGGCCGCGACCAGCGCCCGCATGCGCCAGCTTTTGCGGATGATCGTGTCAGATGGCACCGGCCGCAAAGCGGATGCGCCGGGATACCGGATTGGCGGCAAAACCGGGTCGGCTGAAAAGCCGTCAGGGGGCGGCTATAACAAGACTTCTCTGGTTTCCACTTTTGCGGCCGCTTTCCCGATGGACAATCCGCGCTATGTCGTTATCGCCATGCTCGATGAACCACAGGGAACCGCGGAAACAGCTTTTCAGCGCACTGCCGGCTGGACGACCGCGCCGATTGTGCGAAAACTGGTATCGCGGGTCGGTCCGATGCTTGGCGTCATTCCGGACGACCATCGTGATGTCGATGTCTCGGAGTTGACCCCGTTGCTGTGGAAACCCAAAGCCGCTTCAAAAGAGCAAAGCAATGAGACTGAATAGCCTTGTCCCCGGCCTCAGTGGTGAAGCGAGTGAGCAGAATGTCACCGGCTTTGCCATTGACCACCGCAAAATCGCCCCCGGCAATGTCTTCGGTGCGTTCAGAGGCGCAAAGTTTAACGGTGAGGAATTCATCGACGCGGCGATCAGGGCTGGTGCCATTGCCGTCGTTGCGGACCCGGGAGCAAAGGTCGATGGTGCCGTCCATGTCGCTGATTCAGAGCCCCGTCGCCTGTTTGCCCAGATGGCCGCGCGCTATTTTACCCCGTCGCCAACCCATGTTGCCGCTGTTACTGGCACGAATGGCAAGACATCCGTTGCAGAGCTGACCCGCCAGCTGTGGCGGATGGACGGTTATAACAGCGCGTCGATCGGCACGCTTGGCGTCACCACGGCTGACGATCAGGTCAAGACCGGATTGACCACCCCTGATATCGTTACATTCCTTTCCAATATGTCCGGTCTGGCCAGAGAAGGGGTCAGCCACGCGATCTTCGAAGCGTCCAGCCATGGTCTTTCGCAATATCGTACGGAAGGCCTGCCGGTAGAGGTTGGTGCCTTCACCAATCTCAGCCGCGATCACCTCGATTATCACGGCGACATGGACAGCTATTTCGAAGCCAAGATGCGGCTGTTCGATGAAGTTGTCTGGAGCGATGGAACCGCCGTTGTCTGGGCCGATGATGATCCGTGGTCCGGGAAAGTTATCCAGCGCGTAAAAGATCGGGGCCTCAAGCTGCTGACAGTCGGTGAGCAGGGATCGACTTTACGGCTGGTATCGCAGACCCCCACGCATCTGGGACAGGTCCTTATGGTCAAGGCAGAGGGCAATACGCACCGCATTGCGTTGCCGCTGATCGGTGCCTATCAGGCCGCCAATATCCTGTGCGCGGCGGCCATTGTGCTGGCGACGGGCGGCCAGCTGGAAAAAATATTCGATCATATCCAGCGGGTGCAGCCGGTGCGCGGCCGGATGGAGCGGGCGGTCATTACGCGCGCTGGTGCACCCGTCTATGTGGATTATGCCCATACGCCCGACGCGTTGCGCGCAGCAATTGCAGCGTTACGACCGCATGTGACCGGCAACCTTATCACCGTGTTCGGTGCGGGAGGCGATCGCGACAAGGGCAAGCGGCCCGAAATGGGCAGGATCGCTGTGGAGATGTCTGATCAGGTTGTTGTCACGGATGACAACCCGCGCAGCGAAGACCCGGCAATCATCAGGGCCGAAATCATGGCCGGTGCAGCCGGAGCCATGGAAGTCGGGGATCGGCGCGCCGCAGTCGCGCAGGCCATTGATCTGGCAGGGCCGCAGGATATCATTCTGCTCGCCGGCAAGGGCCACGAACAGGGGCAGATTGTCGGTGACCGGATAATTCCCTTTGATGACGTTGAAGTTGCCAGAGAATGCGCTGGAGCGCAGGTGCAATGACGGCGCTGTGGACATCAGCGGCGATCGCCGCAGCTACCGGCGGCAAGGCCAGCACCGATTTCGCCGTCGACGGCGTCGCTTTTGACTCGCGCGAAATTGGAGAGAGTGACCTGTTCGTTGCCTTGAAGGGCGAGCATAGCGACGGTCACCTGCACGTTGAGCAGGCCTTTGCAGCCGGAGCCGCCGGCGCGATTGTCAGTCAGCCTGTCGATGGACCCCATGTTCTGGTCAACGACACGGCGAAAGCCCTCGATGCGCTGGGCACGGCGTCGCGCTCCCGTACCGAGGCCAAAATCATCGGCGTGACCGGTTCGGTCGGCAAAACCGGAACGAAGGAGGCGTTGTTTGCCGCGTTGAACCGCTGTTCCTTCGGGAAGGCCCACCGCTCAGTCAAAAGCTATAACAATCATGTCGGTGTTCCGCTCAGCCTGTCGCGGATGCCCGAAAAAACGGCATATGGCGTTTTTGAAATGGGCATGAATCACACGCGCGAACTGTCCGCGCTCACTCGTTTGGTGCGGCCGCATGCCGCGCTTATCACCGCTATTGCCCCGGCGCATATCGGTAACTTTGCGGACGGGGAAGTCGGCATTGCCAATGCCAAGGCAGAGATTTTTGAAGGGCTGGTCCCGGGCGGGACGGCGATCATCCCGCATGACAGCCCGCATTACCAGCGCTTGCGGACTACGGCCGAGCGCTACGCAGGCGAAGTGATTTCATTTGGTTTTGATGCCGCAGCCGATGTGCGCGCGATTGACGTGGTTGCCGCTCCGCGGGGCGGATCGCTGGTTACGGCAAAGCTGGGCGAGCGCAGTCTCTGTTTTACCGTTGCAGAAGCCGGGCAGCATTGGGTCTCCAATTCCCTGGCGATACTGGCAGCCGTGCGCGCCGTGGGTGGTGACCTGGCAACTGCCGGACTGGCACTGGCCGAAATGAGCGGTATTGACGGCCGAGGCCGCCGCCATGTCGTGTCGCTCAAATCCGGCGGCAAGGCGACCGTTATCGATGAAAGCTACAACGCCAATCCGGCATCGATGAAGGCAACGCTGCAACATTTCGCCGCCGAAAAAAATGCCGGGCGCAAGATCGTTCTTCTGGGGGCGATGGGTGAACTCGGTGAGCAGTCCGAACAGTATCACCGGGCCTTGGCTGACGATATTCTTCTGGCCGGAGCAGAGGCGATCATCTTGGTCGGCGATGATATGACACATACTGCCGCGAAACTCGAACAGGACCTTGATCGGGGCGTCAAAATGTCACATGCCGCCAGCGCTTCGGAAGCGCTGGGCGAGGTCGCAAAATTGATCGGCGACGGCGATATTCTTCTGATCAAAGGGTCAAATTATTTGGGGCTTTCCTCTGCGGTATCCGCGTTGGTGAGCGGGGAGTATTAATGTTTTATTTGTTGGCCCAATGGCTTGAATTTGAAGGCATTCTTAATGTCTTCCGCTATCTGAGCTTCCGCTCTGGTGCGGCTGTTTCGACGTCTTTGTTCATCGGTCTGCTGATCGGGCCGAAGTTCATCGACATGTTGCGCATGCGGCAGGGCAAGGGACAGCCGATCCGCGAGGATGGTCCGATCACTCATCTGAAAAAGGCGGGCACGCCGACCATGGGTGGTCTGATGATCCTGATCTCCGTGGTTCTCTCGCTGCTGCTCTGGATGGATCTCAGCAATGTCTTTGTATGGGCCTGTATTTTCGTGACGCTAGGCTTTGGCGCGATCGGGTTCATGGATGATTATGACAAGGTCCGCAAAGCCAGTCACAAGGGGATTCCGGGACGCGTCCGGCTGCTGCTCGAATTCGCGATTGCCGGTTTTGCCACCTGGCTGATTGTCCAGCAGATCGGGACCAGCCTCTACGTACCTTTTTTCAACGACGTCCAGATCGATCTTGGTTACTTCTACATCCCCTTTGCGATGTTCGTGATCGTTGGTGCCGGCAATGCGGTCAACCTGACCGACGGTCTGGATGGTCTGGCAACCATGCCGGTGGTGATTGCCAGCGCCACTTTTCTGGTTCTCGTCTATATGTCCGGTAACGCCGTGTTTTCGGAATATCTCGGCATCCCGTTCGTGCGGGGAGCCGGTGAACTGGCCATTTTCTGCGCTTGTGTGATTGGCGCCTGCCTTGCCTTCCTGTGGTTCAACGCCCCGCCAGCTGCGGTTTTCATGGGCGATACCGGCAGTCTCGCACTGGGCGGCGCGCTGGGTGCAATCGCGGTTTCGATCCATCATGAAATCGTGCTTGCGCTGGTTGGCGGGCTGTTTGTTCTCGAGGCTGTTTCCGTCATCGTCCAGGTATTCTTCTTCAAGCGCACCGGTCGCCGCGTGTTTCGCATGGCGCCGATCCATCACCATTTTGAACAGCTTGGCTGGTCCGAATCCACGATTGTGATCCGTTTCTGGATCATCAGTCTTGTGCTCGCGCTAGCCGGATTGGCAACGTTGAAACTGAGATGATTGTGTCCCCCGCCTTTGCCGGAAAGCGCTATGCCATCCTTGGACTGGCCCGATCCGGCATGGCGGTGCTGGAAAGCCTCCACGCCAGCGGTGCGGAATTGCTCGCCTGGGACAATCGGGAAGAGTTGCGCGCAAGCGTCGCCGACAAGGCGCGGATTGCCGATCCGCTGGAATCCGACCTGGCCGGCTATGATGCAATCGTGGTTTCTCCGGGCGTGCCGCTCAACAGCCATCCGATCGCGCAAAAGGCCAAGGCAGACGGCGTGCCGATCATCGGCGATATCGAATTGTTCGCTCAGGCCCGCGCCTCGCTGCCGTCCCACAGGGTCGTCGGCATCACTGGTACCAATGGCAAATCAACGACCACGGCTCTCGTCCATCATATATTGGAGAGCGCGGGCTTACCGAGCGTGATGGGCGGCAATATCGGTTTGCCGATCCTGTCCCAGGAGCCGCTGCCCGCAGGCGGCGTCTATGTCCTGGAACTGTCCAGCTACCAGATTGACCTTACCGCAAGTCTCGACTGCGACGTGGCGCTGCTGCTCAATATCAGCCCCGACCATCTCGATCGCTATGACAGCTTCGATAGCTATGCCGCGTCCAAAGCGCGTCTCTTTGACATGATGGGTTCTGACCATTGCGCGATATTCGCCAGCGATGATGACAAGACGCAATTGGCTTTGCAAGGGCTGCGAGATCTCGGCCGGGTGCCCAATATCGTGGACACCAGTTCGCGGCAGATCGCCGGTCAACCCGACTGGCCGTCGCTGCAAGGCCCCCACAATCTTCAGAATGCCATCGCCGCGGTCGCCGCGGTCGAGGCTCTCGGCATTACCGAAGCGCAATGGCGTCCGGCGCTGGCCTGGTTTGCCGGTCTGCCCCACCGCATGGAACGCATCGCGGAATCCAGCGGAATAATGTTTGTAAATGACAGCAAAGCCACCAATCCGGCGTCCACGGGGCCAGCATTGGGTGCCTATCCGAAAATCCACTGGATATTGGGCGGCTTGCCGAAGAGCGACAATCTGGCGGAGTGTGAACCCTTCTTCGAAAACGTCGTCCGTGCTTACACGATTGGTGAAGCGGGGGCGTTGTTTGGTAAATTGCTGGCCGGCCATGTTCCGGTCGAGTCCTGTGAAATGATGCTGACTGCAGTGCAGCGTGCTGCCGCCAACGCCCGGCCTGGGGAGGTGATATTGTTGTCACCGGCCTGCGCCTCATTCGATCAGTTCCGGGACTTTGAAGCGCGCGGCAATTGTTTCCGCTGCGCCGTCAATTCGGTGATCGAGAATAAACTGGCCGGAAGCGCCCACGAGGAGGGAAAGCGATGAGCTCATCTGAAAAGGGCCCAGCCAACAAAAGCCCGCATACGGAAATTGCCGGTGGCCTGAAAAAGAAGCGGTTCCAGCTGCAATCGCGGCTCGGACGCAGCGACCGCTCGCCGCTCGCCATCTGGTTCTGGGAACTGGACCGGGTGCTGCTCGGACTGATCCTGACGCTGATTGCCATTGGTTTGATCGCTGTTGCCGCAGCATCACCGGTCACCGCGCTGAAGCACAGCACAGCAACGGTCACGGTTGATCCGCTCTATTATTTTTATCGGCAACTTGGCTGGGTTATCGTCGGCATTCCGATGATGCTGGTGGTATCGATGCTGCCAAAGGAGCAGGCTCGGCGTTTTGCGATCCTGGGCGCGCTCGTCGCGTTTATCTTGCTGTTTCTGGTCCCCATTTTCGGGAATACCGTCAACGGTGCACGGCGCTGGATCGGCTATGGTTTTGCAACTATCCAGCCCGGCGAATTTCTCAAGCCGCTCTATGGGGTAACGCTGGCCTGGCTGTTGTCGCTCAGGATCAAGGATCCCGCGCTGCCGGTGATTTCGCTATCGGTCTTCCTGACCGGAATCATCGCGATCCTGATGATGATGCAGCCGAATCTGGGCGAAACAATCCTGATTTGCGGCATCTGGTTTGCGGTGATGACGGTCTCCGGCCTGTCGGCCCGTCTGATCGCAGCGATAGGTACCGCTGGTGTCGGCGGTTTGGTCGGGGCGTATTTTCTTTATCCCGTGGCGACCCAGCGGATCAACGCATGGTTATTTGGTAGCGGCGAATATGATCAGGTGATGCTGGCCCATAAAGCGTTGACCGGAGGCGGATTGCTTGGCACCGGTCCAGGGCTCGGATCCGCCAAGTTCAAGCTTCCAGAGGCGCACACGGACTATATATTCTCGGTGATCGGAGAAGAATTCGGGTTGCTTGCCTGCATGGCCATCGCACTTGTCTATCTTGCGATCATTGTCCGGGTTTTCCTGAGACTGCTCGATGAAGAAGATAATTTTATCATTCTCGCCGTGTCTGGATTGACCGCCCAGTTTGGCGGGCAGGCGCTCATCAATATGGCGGTGAATCTCCAGCTATTTCCTTCAAAAGGCATGACTCTGCCTCTCGTAAGCTACGGCGGTTCCTCGATTCTGGCGCTCTGCATAGGGATCGGACTTTTACTCGCATTTACCCGGCGAAACCCGTATCTTGACCGTTCACAATATGTCTCGGCCTGGCCCGAGCAAGGACGGATAGCGGTATGAGTTTTTCGAAACATTATGTTTTGGCAGCGGGCGGGACCGGCGGGCACATGATCCCGGCCTATGCGCTGGCCAAGGAACTGGTTTTGCGTGGGCATCGCGTGGCCCTGATCACCGATGCCCGGGGTGCAAAAATTCCCGGCATGATCGAAGATGGTCAGGTCCATGTGCTGCCTGCTGGCCGGGTCACCAAGGATCCGCGCAGCTGGCCGAGCGGTATTGGCGCCATTCTCAAGGGGCGCCGGATGGCTATGCAGCTTTATGAGACATTCCAGCCGTCAGCGATTGTCGGCTTTGGCGGCTATCCTGCCTATCCTGCACTGCTTGCAGCGAACGCCCGGAATATTCCGACGATTGTGCACGAGCAAAATGCCGTTCTGGGCCGGGTCAACCGGCTCGCGGCGCGTTCGGTGAACGCGATTGCGACCGCTTACCCGGATGTTCTGCGGGTAAAGCCGAAATATCAGGACAAGGTCCATCTGGTCGGCAACCCGGTGCGCGAAGAAGTCGTTGCGCTGCGCGAAGAGCCTTATCCGGAGCTGTCGGAAGAAGGCATTTTCCGGGTGCTGGTGACGGGCGGCAGCCAAGGCGCGTCGATCCTGTCCGATGTGGTGCCGGATGCGATGGCGATGCTGCCGATGCACTTGCGCCGCCGCCTGCAAATCACCCAACAATGCCGGGAAGATGATATCGAGGGTGTGCGCGCCAAATATGCCGAGCATGATATCCCGGCAGAACTGGCGACCTATCTCCCGGATCTGCCGCAGCGGCTCGGTTGGGCACACCTGGTAATCGGTCGGGCAGGGGCGTCAACCATTGCTGAGTTGACCACGGCTGGCCGTCCCGCGATCCTGATCCCTCTGCCGAGCGCGATGGATGATCATCAGACCTATAATGTAAAAGAAATGGTCGCGACGGGCGGCGCAAGGGCAATTGCACAGTCACGCTTCACGGCCAAGGAGCTGGCGAAGCAGATGCAGAAGATGGCCTTGCAGCCCGGCGCATTGGAAAACGCGGCACGCTTTGCGGCGAAATGCGGACGGCCCGAGGCGGTCAACGATCTTGCCGATCTGGTCGAAAGCATCGGAACAGCGCCGCTCGGAACGGCGATGAAAGCAGAACGTGACGTAACGCAGCGGCTGTCGACCCGCAAAGAAGCGCTGGCCAAGGACGGTGCACAATGAAGGCTGTCGGTACGGATATCGGGACGATTCATTTCGTCGGGATAGGCGGTATCGGCATGTCCGGGATTGCGGAAGTCATGCACAATCTCGGCTACCATGTGCAGGGCAGTGATATTGCTGAAAGTTATGTCGTCGAGGGATTGCGCGCCAAGGGCATTGATGTGAAAATTGGTCACAGCGCCGAGAACGTCGAAGGAAGCGCCGTTGTCGTGATATCGACAGCGGTCAAGCGCGGCAATCCGGAAGTTGAAGCGGCCCTGGCCAGCCGCATCCCGCTGGTTCGCAGAGCGGAAATGCTGGCCGAACTGATGCGGCTGAAATCGACCATCGCGATCGCCGGGACCCATGGCAAGACGACGACCACTTCTATGGTTGCGGCAATGCTCGACGCAGGAGGTATTGATCCGACCGTGATCAATGGCGGCATCATCAACCAATATGGCTCCAATGCCCGGCTCGGCGACGGCGAGTGGATGGTAATCGAGGCTGACGAAAGCGACGGCAGTTTCCTGCGCCTGGATGGCACGATCGCGGTGGTGACCAATATCGATGCCGAGCATCTCGATCATTATGGCAGCTTCGACAAGATCAAGGACAGCTTTCTTGAATTTGTAGAAAATGTTCCTTTCTATGGCGCGGCGATCCTGTGCATCGATCACCCCGAGGTGCAGGCCTTGTTGCCGCGCATCCGCGATCGCCGGATCATCACTTACGGCTTTTCCGCCCAGGCCGATGTTAAAGGGGTCAATGTGACGCCGGTGGCCGGTGGCAATCGCTTTGATGTCGACGTCCGCGATCGTGACGGCGAGACCAGAAGAATCACCGGTATCGAACTGCCGATGCCGGGCCGCCACAATGTTCAGAATGCCATAGCCGCCGTCGCCGTCGGACTGGAAATGGGCATTGATGATCAGCAGATCGCAAAAGGCTTTGATCATTTCGGTGGCGTCAAGCGGCGTTTTACCAAGGTCGGGGAAGTCGACGGCGTGACCATCATCGACGATTATGGTCACCACCCGGTCGAGATTCAGGCCGTGCTGTCGGCCGCGCGCGAGGGCGCCGAGGGGCGCGTCATTGCCGTGGTCCAGCCGCATCGTTTCACACGTCTGCGGGACCATATGGAAGAATTTCAGGGTGCCTTCAACGATGCCGACATGGTCCTCGCTACGCCGGTCTATGTGGCCGGAGAGGATCCGATCGAGGGTGTCAACAGTGAGGTGCTGGTAGAGGGACTGAAGACCCGTGGTCACCGACTTGCGGAAACCGTCGCCGATCAACAGGCGCTGGCCGCGCGTTTGGCGGATATCGTGCGACCAAAGGACATGGTTATCTGCCTGGGTGCGGGCGATATCACCAAATGGGCCGCCGGCCTTGCGGATGGCATAGCGGAGGCGCGGAAATGACCGTGCTTCCATACTTGTGCTCCGCACTTGATGCGGAGCTCTGGCGGCAAAAGCTGTCTGGCCTTGCAGGGCTCCGCATCAAGTGCGGAGCACGTCTGGGTGCGACGCGATGACCGCTATCGCCACCATGCCTGAAACGCGCGGCAAGCTGACGGAAGGCGCGCCGCTGGCACCGCTTGTCTGGTTCAAGAGTGGTGGACCTGCCCAGTGGCTGTTCGAACCGAAAGATAGCGAGGATCTCCACCAATTTCTCCGCGACCTCGATCCGTCAATAGCCGTCTGGCCTCTGGGGCTGGGTTCCAATCTGATTATCCGTGATGGGGGCATCCGGGGTGTGGTGGTCAGATTAGGCAAAGCTTTTGCCGGTATCGAAGCGGAGGGTCTGTCGCTGCGCTGCGGTGCTGGCGCCCCCGGAATTTCCGCCGCCAGCACCGCCCGCGATCATGGCGTCGCGGGAATGGAATTTTTGCGCGGTATTCCTGGTACCGTCGGCGGTGCGGTACGGATGAATGCAGGAGCCTATGGCCGCGAAGTGTGCGACATATTGAAGAGTGCTGACGTGATCCTCCGCAACGGCGACCTGGTGACCATCCCGCTTGCTGATATGGGCTACAGTTATCGCCATTCCGCGCTGCCCGAAGGCGCGATTGTCGTGAGTGCTACATTCGTCGGCGAACGCGGCGATCCTGTACAAATCGGTGCAGAGATGAAGCGCATCGGTGACGAGCGCGAAGCCTCGCAGCCGCTCCGCACAAAAACTGGCGGCTCCACCTATAAAAACCCTGAAGGCAAGAAGGCCTGGCAACTGGTCGACGAAGCGGACTGCCGCGGCCTGCAGATCGGTCAGGCCCAGGTCTCGGAAAAACACTGCAATTTTCTGATCAATCTCGGCGGCGCGACTTCTGCCGATATCGAGGCGCTTGGCGAAGAGGTGCGCAAGCGCGTGAAAGCGCATTCGGGTGTAGAGCTGCAATGGGAAATCCAGCGGGTAGGGGATGAGCTGTGAAAGATAAACTGCACGTCGCCGTCTTGATGGGTGGATGGTCCGCCGAACGCGAAGTCTCGCTGAGCAGCGGCAATGGCGTGGCCGACGCGCTGGAAAAGAACGGCCATCAGGTCAGCCGGGTCGATATGGATCGCAATATCGCTCTGATCCTCGACGGTATTCGCCCCGATGTCGTTTTTAACGCGCTCCACGGTGTGCCGGGCGAGGATGGCAGTGTTCAGGGCATGCTTGACTTGATGCAAATTCCTTACACCCACAGCGGTCTTGCCACATCGGTCATCGCGATCGACAAGGAACTGACCAAACAGCAACTGGTGCCCGCCGGTATCCCGATGCCGGAGGGCAAGATTGTTGCCAGCGCCAGCTTGTACGAGGGTGACCCGCTGCCTCGGCCCTATGTTCTGAAACCGGTTAACGAAGGCTCATCGGTGGGCGTCGCGATTGTGACCGATGACAGCAACTACGGCAATCCGATCAGCCGCGACGCGGCCGGTCCGTGGCAGGAATTTGATGAGCTGCTTGCCGAGCCTTTTATCAAGGGCCGCGAACTCACCACTGCGGTTCTGGGCGAGAAGGCGCTATGCGTGACCGAGTTGAAAACCGCGCAGGGTTTCTATGACTATAATGCCAAATATACCGAGGGGCTGACCGAGCATGTCTGCCCCGCTGACATTCCCGAAGAGATTGAAAAGCTCTGTCTCGACTACGCGTTGCGCGCGCATCAGATATTGGGTTGCAAGGGTACGTCGCGTACCGACTTCCGATGGGATGATGAACAGGGCGCGGCCGGCCTTTTTGTGCTAGAAACCAATACCCAGCCGGGCATGACCCCGTTGAGCCTGGTGCCGGAGCAGGCGAGGCAGGTGGGGATCAGCTATGAACAGCTGGTCGAAATAATCGTGAGAGAAGCGCTATGACAGCTACCCAGAAACGCACTAATCGGCCCGCCCGCGGCAAACCGCGCCGTCAGGCCAGACGGAAAGTCAGGCAGGTTTCGGTTTTTGACAAGATATTGCGCGCGATGCCGGTTAGCGAAGAGCAGGTACAAAAGGGCCTGACCTGGGGGCTGGTGGGTGTGTTCATTCTCGGCGCCTATAGCGTCGCGCATTATTCCGGCATCAATGAGCGCATCAAGACGGAGATCGCGGAGGCGGTCGGCGATGCCGGATTTGAAGTGAAGCGGGTTGAAGTGACCGGCGTCAACCGGATCGACGAACTCAAAGTCTATGAAATCACGCTGGCGCAAAAAGACCGTTCGATGCTGCTGGTCGACATTGACGAGGTGCGCGATGATCTGATGTCCAATGGCTGGATCAAGGATGCCCGTATTTCGCGCCGTTTGCCCGATACTCTGGTGGTGGACATTGTCGAGCGCGAACCGGTTGCGGTCTGGCAGAATGAGGGCCAACTCTCGCTGATCGACAATACCGGCTATCCGCTGGAAGCAATCACCGCAGAAGAAATTCCCGACTTGCCGGTTATCGTCGGCAAGCAAGCCAACCTTAAATTTACACAGCTGGATTCGCTGCTTAATGTTGCGCCAGCGTTGCGGCCGATGGTGACCGGAGCGACCTGGATTGGGAACCGGCGTTGGGATCTGGAGTTTGACAGTGGCGAAACTCTGGCGCTGCCAGAAGGCGAGGAGACTGCGTCCGCAGCGCTGCTGAATTTTGCGCGTATGGACGGTATCAACCGCCTGCTCGGTCGCGGTGTGGTGCATTTTGATCTGCGGGATGCGGAACGTGCCTATTTGCGGATGCCGCCAAAACCGGAGAAGGTCGCACTGGAAAGCGAAGGGCCGGAAAGTTGAAGATCAGTGGCAACAAATATCGAGGGGGAGGACCAGGTTCATGCCGACGCGGGTAGAAAAAATATTCACATCCCTCGACATTGGTTCGTCCAAAATCTCGGCGATGATCGCCGGACGGATGGACAATGGCGAGTTGACGGTATTGGGCACCGGTCAACGCGCCAGTAAAGGCGTAAAGCGCGGCTATATTGCCGATACTGAAGCCACCGAGATGGATGTGCGGGATGCTGTAGAACAGGCGGAGCGCATTGCCGGTACGAACATCGACGACGTCTGGGTAAGCTTCTCCGCTGGCGGCTTGCAGAGCATGCTGACTTCGGTCGAAACCGAACTGGGTGGCCACCGGATCGAGCAGGACGACATCGATCTGCTGCTTGACGCCGGCCGCTCCAGCATCGATCCCAAGGGCAAAATGGTGCTGCACGCTCAGCCGGCCCTGTACACGCTCGACGGTCTGAACGGAGTGAAAAAACCAAAGGGATTGCATGCCGATCGGCTTGGCGTGGACATCCATGTGATCCTTGCTGAAGCCTCGCCGGTTCGCAATATCGAAATGAGTGTCCGCGGCGCGCACCTCAACGTGAGGTCGATCGTTGCATCGCCAATTGCCGCAGGAACCGCCTGTCTTTCGAAGGAAGAACGGGAGCTGGGCGTGGCTCTGGTCGAAATGGGCGCGGAAGTGACCAATGTCTCTCTGTTTGCTGGCGGCATGCTGGTCGGGCTGACCACCTTGCCTTATGGAGCCGCGGACATCACCGACGATATCGCATCATCGTTCGGCTTGCGGCGCGCGCAGGCCGAGCGGATAAAATGTTTTTATGGCTCCGCGACGACCAGTCCGCGGGACAATCATGATGTCATCAACCTTGATCTCGAGAAAGGCGCGGAAGCGACGGAAGAAGAAGGCCGCATCACCCGGGCACAGCTGATTTCGGTTATCCGCCAGAGGCTGGATCACCTGATCGGTGAAATCGGCCGCACGCTCAAGGAACTGGGCTTTACCGGACCGGTTGGACGCCAGGTTGTGCTCACAGGCGGCGGTGCCGAGCTCAAGGGTATTGCCGATTATGCGCAGTCGGCGTTGGGCCGGACGGTGCGCGTCGGGCGTCCCACAGGTCTCAGCGCGCTCCCTGAAGCGCATTCTGGTCCCGCTTTTGCCGGACTGGCCGGACTGGCGCTTTATGCGTCGCAGGAGCCGGTTGATCTGCGCTACATGTCGAGAAGTCATCAAAATGTGCACAAATATGGCGGATCGGCGGTGCTCGGGCGGCTGATGTCGGCGATCCGTGGAAACTTTTAGAATTTTGACGAAAAAAATTAACTTTTCGGGTGATTCCCACAGTAAATTTGTGCAAAGCATGAAACTAATATTACACGACGGTAAAATGTGTCGGGAGACAGTGAGATGAGTATCAATATTGGCCCACCGGAAGTCGAAGAACTGAAGCCGAAGATTGCGGTTATCGGTGTCGGCGGTGCTGGAGGCAATGCGATTGCCAACATGATTGCTGCAGAGGTTGAAGGCGTTGATTTCATCGTCACCAACACGGATGCGCAATCGCTGAACAGCTCAACGGCTGAACGGCGGATCCAGCTTGGTCCCGATATCACTCAGGGTCTGGGCGCCGGATCGCGGCCCGAGGTCGGGCGCGCAGCGGCCGAAGAAACGATCGAACTGGTCGAGCAGGCGCTGGAAGGCACACATATGTGCTTTATCGCCGCTGGCATGGGCGGCGGTACCGGCACCGGAGCTGCGCCGGTGATCGCGAAAGCCGCGCGTGACCGGGGTATTCTCACGGTTGGCGTTGTGACCAAGCCGTTTACCTTCGAAGGCACGCGGCGGATGAAATCCGCTGAAGCCGGCATCGAGGAACTGCAGAAAAATGTCGACACGCTGATCGTCATTCCCAACCAGAACCTGTTCCTGGTCGCCAATCCCAACACCACCTTCAAGGAAGCGTTCCTGCTGGCCGACGAAGTGCTGCAGCAGGGCGTTCGCGGCATTACCGATTTGATGGTCATGCCGGGTCTGATCAACCTCGACTTTGCCGATGTACGCAGCGTCATGCACGAAATGGGCAAGGCGATGATGGGTACCGGTGAAGCCGAAGGCGACGGACGAGCCCTGGAAGCTGCTGAAAAAGCGATCGCCAATCCCTTGCTCGACGGCGTGTCGATGCAGGGCGCCAAGGGTGTCATCGTTTCGATTACCGGCGGTGAAGACATGCGCTTGATGGAAGTCGATGAGGCCGCCAATCATATTCGCGAACTGGTCGACCCCGACGCCAATATTATTTGGGGTAGTGCGTTCAACCCCAATCTTGATGGCCGTATCCGTGTTTCGGTCGTCGCGACCGGTATCGACAGCGAGGGCAGCAGCGCGTCCGCGCCGCCGTCATCCTTTGCGATGAGCAGCCCGACAAAACCGTCTGACGAGGCACCGGAAACAGCCAGCTTTGCTTCATCCATTGCCAGCGACGAGAGCGACGAGGAACCAGCGGATGAGCCCGAAACGGCTTCTGAACCAGAACCAGCCGAGGAAGTTGAGGCACCGGTCGCGCCACCGCCGCCTGCAACTCCGGTCGCAACCTATGGTGATGACGATGATGATGATCTGGTGGTCAGACCATCTTTTGCATCCCTGACGCCTGGCGCCGCATCTGCGAAGCCGGAACCGGAAGAGGATGAGCTGGTACTGGGTGATGATGCCATCCACCCTGACGACGATAAACCTGCTCCTGCCAGCGGTTCGACCAGCCAGGTACCGCCACCACCCCGGGTCGCGACCAGCGGCGGTACGTTGTTTGAACGGATGTCCAATCTGACTCGCGGTGGCTCGAAAAGCGATCAAGACGACGACGATGAGGACGACAAATCCCGTGATCCGCTCGACATTCCCCGCTTTTTGAACCGTCAGAACAATCAGTAGGGCCCGAGGCCATATGGGCTTGTTTATACGATGATAGTGGCGCGCGAGGGAGTTTGTCTGCCGCGCGCCACCATTGGCCTCACTGGATCATTAGAACGATTGATTTCGTGCGAAATCATTCCTTTATGGGTAGCGTGAACCTTAGATATAAAATTCTGCTGGCGGCCTCCGCTATGCTGGCGGTCACTGCGGTGCCCGACAGTCCCGCACTGGCACAGTCGACAACTCAGACGAATAGCGACAATCTGCAGGACGCGCTGCGCCGGATCGCGATTAACTCCAATGATTCTTCTGCGCTGGCGGACGCTGGACTGGCGGCCCTTGAATTGGGTGATATGCGGGCGGCAATCGGCTTCCTGGCGAAGGCTGACCAGATCTATTCGACAAGCGGCAGGGTCAAGGCCGGATTGGGCAGGGCGTTGCTGGCGGAGGAAAATCCGTTCGGCGCGATCCGCTACTTCGATCAGGCGGTGGCCAACGGGATACCGGCGCGTGAAATCGCTGTGGATCGCGGCCTGGCCTATGATCTGATCGGGCGGAACCGGGATGCCCAGAAAGACTATGAACTGGCGATGCGCTATGACAGTTCCGAGAAGCTGGTCGAGCGCTACGCGATTTCCCTGGGGATCAGCGGCGATGTTGAGCGGGCCGAAGCACAGCTCAACCCATTACTTCACAAGAGTGACCGGGATGCCTGGCGCAATCGGGCCTTTATTTTGGCCATGAACGGCCAGAAAAAAGCAGCGAATGATATTGTCGAACAGACCATGGAGCGCGGCATGGCAAAAGCGATCAAGCCTTTCTTTGATCGCATGCCCAAGCTGACTGCAGCACAAAAAGCAGCAGCGGTGCATTTCGGTCATTTCCCGGCCAGCGAGAATATCGGTGTTGATGTCGCAGCGGTGCAGTTGGCGTCGTCTCTCGCTTCCCGAGGCGGTGGCGGAGCGGACGCCGGGCTGATCCCGGTGGGCGAGGCGCTGGGCACTGACACGAAACGGCCGCGCGTTCTGGCGATGCCGGACAAGTCGCCACGCCGTCGTCCCGGTGCTGCAGACCGAAGGATGCCCGACCGGCAGTCGAGCAAACGATCCAAAAAGAAAGAGGTTGTCCGGCTGGCCGAGACGGCATTGCCAACGCCGGCGACTGAGGCTGATCGCCGGAAACCCACTTTTGCGTTCGCCAAGCCATCAAAAAATGATAGCTCGGCAGTACCTCGCGATCCCAAGGTCGAGCCCGTACCGACCAAGGCGGAGCCGGCTCCGACCGAGGCCAAGACCACTCCGCCCGAGGCCAAGCCCGCTGACACCAATGTTTCCGCCGGCTTTGCCACAGCGCTGGGAGTGGGGCAGCCGCCAGCTTTGGTATCCGAAACTGTCGAACGCAAGGTGCGAATTGCCGGCCGCGATCCTGTTCCGCAAACGAAATCTCAACCCGCGCCCCAGAAGGCAGCGCCTCTGCCAGCTACCGAATTGGCGGCTAGTGATCTTTCTGAAGAAAAAGGGCAGACCGCTGCCAATAGCGGCGGTCCGGTGAATGCGATCAGCTTCGATTTGGCGCAGTCGCAGCCTGCATCCGTTGACATGGCGGCCACGGACCCGGCCACCAAGCCGCTCGGTGATATTATCAGAGGCATTGATATACCGGAACGGGAAACCCGAAGCGAGGTGGTTCCGGTCAACCTTGAGGAAATCGAGCCAGCCAAGCCACAGCCGAAAATCGTCGCGAAGCCGGTCGAAAAAACTCCCGCAAAGCCAAAGGAACCGGAGCACCCGAAACGATATTGGGTCCAGATCGCCACGGGGGCCAATCTCAACGCGCTGAAATTCGACTATCGACGGATGACGAAGAAACAGCCCGAGCTGTTCAAAAGCCAGAAGGCATGGACCTCGCCATGGGGAGCGACCCGGCGGATGGTCGTGGGCCCGTTCGATGATTTCAAGGCTGCCAAAGCCTTTGAAGCGCAATTGCGCAAGGGCGGCGGCGATGGCTTTGCCTGGGCCAGCGCCGACGGTGTCGAGGTCAACGAGCTGACCAAATGACCCGTTTGAAAAGCTACGCCAGTGACCCGGCGCTGAGCCGGGGGCGGCTGCATGATGAAAAGCGAGAAGTGACCCGCGGTCCACGAGATGACTTCCAGCGTGATCGCGACCGGATCATTCATTCCATTGCGTTCCGTCGGCTGCGGCACAAGACTCAGGTCTTTGTCGCGCCCGATGGCGACCATTATCGCGTTCGCCTGACTCACAGTCTTGAAGTCGCCCAGATAGGCCGGACCCTCGCGCGCGCGCTTGGTCTCAATGAAGATTTGACCGAGGCTCTGTGCCTTGCGCATGACATCGGCCACCCGCCCTTTGGACACGCGGGCGAGGATGCGCTGGAAGAGGCACTCGCCGATTTTGGCGGTTTCGATCACAATGCTCAGACGATCCGTACGCTGACGCTCCTGGAAACGCCGTATCCGCGCTGGGACGGGCTCAACCTGACGTGGGAAATGCTCGAAGGATTGGCAAAACATAACGGACCCGTGGACCAGCCAACCTGGGCGCTGGCCGAGGCCAATGACGCGATGGCTCTGGATCTGCACAGCTGGCCGTCGCTGGAAGCGCAGATCGCCGCGATTGCCGACGATATCGCCTATGACAATCACGATATTGACGACGGTATGCGGGCCGGACTGCTGACCCTCGATCAATTGCTGGAACTGCCCTTCCTCGCCGATCGCTGGCACCATATTCGCGACCGTTTTTCTGATGTATCACCAGACCGGTTGTTGCCAGAGCTGATCCGCGACCAGATCGGGTTGATGGTCAACGACGTTCTCGAAACCACGCAGTCGCGGATCGCCAAGCTGGGCATAAAATCGGCAACAGATGTTCGGCAGGCGGGCCAGATGATCGGCGGCTTTTCCGACGCGATGGCCGAGAAGGAACGCGTGTTGAAGCGCTTCATGTACAAAAATCTCTATCATCATCCAAAGCAGATGGAGGCTGCGGAGGAGGGAAAGATGATGATTGCGGATCTGGTGAAGGCCTATCGCGAGAAGCCGGAGCTTATGCCGGAAAGCTGGGCTGTGGCCCTGCCGGAACGGGAGCCGGAGCGGATCCGCTATATCGCCGATTTCCTGGCCGGGATGACGGACCGCTATGCCCGCAACCGGCATCGCGAGATATTTGGCGATCTGAACAGCCGGAATTAATCTCGTCGTCCCTGCGCCGGCGCGCGCCGCAGAAATCGGTTTGGATAGCGGCTGTCGCTGCTATGATAGCTCACTAACAGCCATATCAAGGAGCCGCCAACCATGGCCGATAAAATCCTGATTGTCGGTGCCACTGGCCTGATCGGCGGCCTGCTGACCCGAAAACTCGTGATGCAAGGCGCGGACAAGCGGATGCATCTTGTGGTCCGTCGGCCCTATCGAGAGGATGTTGGTCAAGCGAAAATTCACGTCCAGTTGCAGGAGAACTGGCCGGCGACGATCGCCAAGATCAAGCCCGACATCGCGATCTCCTGCCTCGGTTCGACGATGAAAAAGGCCGGGTCAAAAGAGGAGTTCGCAGCCGTCGACCGCGATCTGGTCGGGTCCGTGGCCGCCGCTGCCAAGGCTGCCGGCGCACGTCAGTTCATCGCCATTTCCTCGACGATGGCGGACAGCAGCGCCTCCAGCTTCTATCTCAAGACCAAGGGTGAGGCCGAAGACCTGCTGCGCGCTCAAAAATTCGACCGGCTCGATATCATCCGTCCCGGCCTGCTGCGCGGTGAGCGGACAAATGACACCCGCCTGGGCGAGAGTCTTGCAATTGCCGCCAGTCCGGCCATGGACCTTCTGCTACACGGAAAATTTCGGCGCTATCGATCGATCCTCGCTTGCGATGTTGCCGATGCAATCGTGGCGCTGATGGAAGAACGCGCCGCCGGAACCTATGTGCACGAGAATGACGCGATCTGGGCGAAGGTCTGAGCGCGGAGGCGCAAAACGGCTTTCTCTGTTCTATGGTTTCTCAAATGGCTTGTAACACGATTGCTTTGCTGTATTATAAAGGCAATACAGTAAAGGATTAAGCTTTGACTAACAAATTTCTCGCCGGCGCAGTCTGCCTTTTATCGCTTTCCTCATCGGCTGCTCTGGCCCAAACTGCGACTGCATCCCGCGACCAGGCACCAATTCTCTCCCCCGCCGTTCCGGCCGAACAGCTGCGCGCCGCGGTGGCGGAAAAGGTCCGGTCGTCGCTTGCCCAGAATGACGTACCCAGCGCCTCGATAGCTTATATCGACGACGGGAAGGTCGCATGGACTTTGGCTGTTGGCGAGTCGGAGCCGGGTAAGCCCGCGACTTCCGATACCCTCTACAATATCGCCTCGATGACCAAGTCAATCGTCGCCGAGACGGTGGTCCGGCTTTCACATGGCGGTGCCTTTTCCATGGATGACAGCATGGCCGAAGCCTGGGTCGATCCCGATCTCACGGATGATCCGCGCCACAAGCTCCTCACGCCACGGCTTGCGCTGACCCATCGGACCGGCCTGCCAAACTGGCGCTACCTGACAGGTGACGTGCTGAAATTCCAGAACGATCCGGGAACCCAGTTCGGCTATTCCGGCGAGGGATTGCAATATGTTGCCCATTATATCGAAAACAAGATGGGCCGACCGCTCGAGGAACTGGTGGGAGAAACGGTTTTTGCGCCGGCAGGCATGACCGAAACCACCTTTACCGACAAGCCTTGGCTGGATGGTCGCATCGCCATGTCGCAGACCAAGGAGGGCAAGCATGAATATGCTCCGCGTCGCACGGCTTGGAATGCAGCCGACGACGTGTGGAGCAGCAGCGGTGATTATGCCCGGTTCATGATCTGGATTATGGACAACCCGGTCAGCATAGAACGGGCGGCAACTTACTGGATTCCTCGTTACAATCTGAAATATCAGGTCTGTCAGGAAGACCGGGTGCCCCCGCCGCTCTGTCCCCGAAGTCTGGGTTTTACTGCCGGCTGGACCGTTTACGACACACCGGACAACCTGATCGTCATGCATGGCGGCGGAGACAATGGCGAACATACGCTGGGTTATTTCAATCCCATAACGCGCAGCGGAGCGGTTATCTTTACCAATGGCGACAATGGCCAGAAAGTGATCCGAGACATTGTGCAAATCTTGCTGCCAGACCCCAGTTTCAACGCCTTCATAAAGATGCAGTCCGGGGGATAGGCAATCCCGGGAGCCTCCTACCTGCAAAGTGGGTAAGGGGTCGGCCCGATCTGCCGATCGCGCAGCCCAATTATTTATTCCGCACTGCACAACAGAATCATTGACAGGGCCTGAACACTGATCCACTCATAGGGCTGCTTTTTGATCGGCGCCTTCGGGCAAGGATCATGAGGCGTTGCGGGAGAGTGTTTTCTGTCTCACCGGACTGATAAGCCGCCGAAGGAGCAACCGCCCCGGAAACTCTCAGGCCACCGGACCGCAACCGTCTCACAAGCACTCTGGAAAGAGTCCGCCATCGCTTTCGCGACGGCGGGCCACCGAAGGGGTAAGTTTTCGTCGCTTTTGCGATGGCGGATTGTTCCGCCGCAGCCTTGGCGAAGGAGAATGAAACTCTCAGGTTCCGTGACAGAGGGGGCAGTTTTGCAGGGCTTTGCTGCGGACTGTCTTCTGGATGCGGGAAAAATATGAGTGAAACCACCGACGATCTGAAACAATTGCCGCTAGGCGACTGGCACCGCAGCCTAGGCGCGCGCATGGTGCCGTTCGCGGGCTATGAAATGCCGGTGCAATATGAAGGCGTGATGGCCGAACATATCTGGACCCGTACCGAAGCGGGTCTGTTCGATGTCAGCCATATGGGACAATTGCAGTTGATCGGCGAGAGCGCTGCCGAAGCGCTGGAGACCATCACCCCCGGCAATCTGTCGGCGCTGGCTCCGGGTAAAATCCGTTACACCTTGTTGCTCGCCCAGGATGGCGGGATATTGGACGACCTGATGGTCACCAATACCGGCCACCATCTCTATCTGGTGGCTAATGGCGCGACCAAGCATGACGATATTGCCTATCTGCAAGCGCAACTGCCCGACAGTCTGACGCTCGAGCATCTCGAGGATGCAGCGCTGCTGGCGTTACAGGGACCCAAGGCCGCTGCTGCTCTGGCCCAGCTCAATATCCAGCCGCTGGAGGCGGGATGGCCGGTACCGACTGACCTCTATTTCATGGAAGCCGGTCCGTTTCTGTGGAATGATGTCCCGCTCGGGATCAGTCGGTCGGGTTATACCGGCGAAGACGGCTTTGAAATCAGCTTGCCAGCAGAACATGCAGCAGCATTCGCCTCCGCTCTGAACGGATTGGAAGAAGTACGGCCCATCGGTCTTGGTGCCCGCGACAGTTTGCGCCTGGAAGCAGGCCTGCCGCTTTACGGTCATGATATGAACCCGGATATTCTGCCTGTCGAAGCCAATTTGAGCTTTGCTCTATCCAAGGCGCGCCGCGAGGAAGGCAATTTCGCCGGGGCAGAGCGCGTACTCGTGCAGTATCCCGACAAGGCTGCGACCCGGCGCATCGGATTGTTTGTCGATGGCCGCCAGCCAGTCCGCGAGGGCGCCTCCGTCATAGACGATAGCGGCGAGACCATTGGTGCTGTCACCAGCGGCGGATTTTCGCCGACGCTGCAACGCCCGATTGCCATGGCCTACGTGCCGATGGATATGTCGAAAACCGGCACCGCTATCACCGTCGAACAGCGCGGCAAGAAAATTGCCTGTACCGTCGCTGACATGCCTTTTGTACCGCATCACTATCACCGCAAACCCAAGTCATAGACTGACAGGAAGAGGAAACGACCATGAGCCGATATTTTACCGATGAACATGAATGGGTCGAGGTCGAAGGCGACACCGCGACCGTTGGTATTACCGATTATGCGCAGGAACAGCTGGGCGACATCGTGTTTGTTGAAGTGCCGGAAGTCGGCAGCGAATTGAGTCAGGGTGACGATGCTGCCGTGGTCGAATCGGTCAAGGCGGCCTCTGATGTTTATGCGGCGGTCTCGGGCGAAGTGATTGAAGTGAACGAAGCGCTGGAAGAAGAACCCGGCCTCGTCAACAGCTCGGCCGAGGAAGACGGCTGGTTTTTCCGCCTGACCCTCTCGGACAAGGAAGAACTCACCGACCTGATGGACGAGAAAGCCTACAAGGCCTTCGTCGACGGTTTGTAGTCAAAATTTCCCCTCCTCTTCAGAGGAGGGGATCAAGGGGTGGTGGCGATGCGTCAGCATCGCTCGCGCAAGCGACAGGCGGCACCAAACCACCCCAACCCCTCCTTTGAAAAGGAGGGGCTTAAGCAAAGGAAGTACAAATGCGTTATCTCCCGCTGACCCCCGAAGACCGGCAATCGATGCTGGCCAAGATCGGCGTGCAATCGGTCGATGAGCTGTTTGTTGATGTGCCCGAAGAAGCGCGTCTGACCGGCCCGATTCACGGCCTGCCGATGCACGCGGGCGAGATGGCGGTGGAAGCGCATATGAAAGCGCTGGCCAAGAAAAACCATGCCGCTGGCGACATGCCGTTCTTCCTGGGGGCCGGGGCCTATCGCCACCATGTGCCGGCCAGTGTAGATCATATCATCCAGCGCGGCGAGTTTCTGACCGCTTATACGCCTTACCAGCCCGAAATTGCGCAGGGTACACTGCAGACGCTGTTCGAATTCCAGACGCAGGTCGCGCGGCTGTTCGGCGTGGATGTCGCCAATGCCTCAATGTATGACGGTTCGACCGCCTGCTGGGAAGCGATCACCATGGCGCGGCGCGTCACAAAACGCAGCAAGGCCATTCTCTCCTCTGGCCTGCACCCGCACTATGTTTCGGTGGCCAATACGATGGCCAAATTCACCAAGGATCATCTGGTCTATGAAGCGCCAGCGCTCGAGGCCGCAACGGATGGCGAAAGCCTGCTCGACCAGATCGATAACGACACCAGCTGCCTCGTCGTTCAATATCCTGACATTCTCGGCCGCATCGCCGATATGTCCGCACTCGCCGAAAAGGCAAAGGCGCACAAGGCGCTGCTGATCGCGGTGGTCACCGAGCCGGTGGCTTTGGGCGCGATCACTTCGCCCGGCGAGATGGGTGCCGATATCGTCGTTGGCGAAGGCCAGTCGCTCGGCGTCGGACTGCAGTTCGGTGGCCCCTATGTCGGCCTGTTCGGCTGCAAGCAAAAATATCTGCGCCAGATGCCGGGCCGGCTGTGCGGAGAGACCGTCGATGCCGAAGGCAAGCGCGGCTTTGTGCTGACGCTGTCGACCCGCGAGCAGCATATCCGCCGCGAAAAGGCGACCTCCAATATCTGTACCAACAGCGGTCTGTGCGCTCTGGCCTTTACCGCGCACATGACCCTGCTTGGCGAGAAAGGGCTGCGCGAGCTGGCGATGCTCAATCACAGGAAGGCGGTACAGGCCGCCGACCGGCTGTCGAAAATCCCAGGCGTCAAATTGTTGAACGACAGTTTTTTCAACGAGTTCACGCTGGTTCTTGACAAGGATGCTCGCCCTCTCGTCCGCGCCCTGGCGGATCAGAGGATATTGGCTGGCGTCTCTCTCGGCCGGCTCTATCCGCAGGAAGGGCCGCTCGCTCATGGTCTGATCGTCGCCGTGACGGAAACCGTCAGCGAAGACGATGTCGAGGCCTTTGCTTCGGCTCTGGAAGGAGCACTGGCATGACCATGCGCACCGAAGGCCGCCCCACCAAACAGGAAGAAAACCTGACCATGCCCGTACAAGATGCGATCACCACCCATACCGGCAATCGCGCGCTGATGGTCGATGAGCCATTGATCTTCGAAACCGGATCGCCGGACCGCAGCGGTGTTGACCTGCCGGATGCCCCGCAGGTCGAAAGCCGCCTCGGCGGTCTCGATCGCAATGCACCGATCGGCGTTCCCGGCCTGTCGGAAGCCGAAATGGTGCGCCATTACACCCGCCTCAGCCGCCAGAATTACGCCATTGATGTCGGCCTGTTCCCGCTGGGCAGCTGCACGATGAAGCACAATCCCCGGCTCAACGAGAAAATGGCGCGGCTCAAGGGCTTTGCCGATATCCACCCGCTGCAGCCCGTCGACAGCGTGCAGGGCGCGCTCGGCGTGATCAACGAACTGGCGGTGTGGCTGGTCGAACTGACCGGCATGCATGGTGTGGCGATGACGCCCAAGGCCGGTGCGCATGGCGAGCTTTGCGGCATATTGTGCATCCGCGCCGCTCTCGAAGCGCGCGGTGACGCTCGCGAGGTCATTCTGGTGCCGGAAAGTGCTCATGGTACCAATCCGGCCACCGCCGCCTTCGCGGGGTACAAGGTCGAGGATATCCCCGCCAACAGCGACGGTCGCGTCGATCTCGAAGCACTGAAAGCCCGCCTGGGACCAGACGTTGCCGGTGTGATGATCACCAATCCCAATACTTGCGGCCTGTTCGAGCCCGACATGAAGGCGATTTCCGACGCGGTTCATGCCGCTGGCGGCTTTGTCTATTGCGATGGCGCGAATTTCAACGCCATCGTCGGCAAGGTCCGCCCCGGCGATCTCGGTGTCGATGCCATGCATATCAACCTGCACAAGACCTTCTCCACCCCGCACGGCGGCGGTGGTCCGGGTTCCGGTCCGGTGGTATTGTCCGAAGCGCTGTCGCCTTATGGGCCGTTGCCCTTTACCGAGCGCCATGCTGACGGGCATATCACGCTCGTCGAGGAGGAGACGGTGGAGGATCGCCATCCCCACACTTTTGGCCGGATGAGCGCCTTTCATGGTCAGATGGGCATGTTCACGCGGGCTTTGACCTATATTCTCAGCCACGGGGCCGATGGGCTGGCGCAGGTCGCGGAAGACGCGGTGCTTAATGCAAACTATATCCTGCGCAGTCTGGAGGACGTGCTCGATGCGCCGTTCGCCCACAGCGGACCGTGCATGCACGAAGCCTTGTTCTCGGACAAGGGCTTCACCAATGACCTGACCACGCTAGATCTCGCAAAGGCGATGATCGACGAGGGCTATCATCCGATGACCATGTATTTCCCGCTGGTTGTGCATGGTGCGATGCTGGTCGAGCCGACCGAGACCGAGAGCAAGGCTGCGATCGACCAGTTTATCGGGGCTTTCCGCTCGGTCGCCGAGCGAGCAAAGGCCGGTGATGAACTGCTGAAAACCGCGCCTCATTTCGCGCCACGCCGCCGCCTGGACGAAACCCAGGCCGCGCGGAAGCCGGTACTGGTGTGGACCGAGCCGGAGGATTTTGCCGAAGCGGCGGAATGAGGGGCAGGGTGATGACCATCCTCTATCCTCCCCGTTGCGTAGCAATGGGGAGGGGGACCATCCGAAGGATGGTGGAGGGGCCCCTCCGTCAGCCGTCCCGGCTGCCACCTCCCCATCGCTCCGCGACGGGGAGGACCGTTTGATCCACCGTCTGACCAATCTCTTCGCCCTGTGGACAGTTTTGGGGACAGCCTGGGCATGGTTTGTTCCGGACCATTTTATCTGGGTCGTCGATGGCCGTTTTCGGCCGCTCGGGCAGCCTTTGGTCAGCGTCATGCTTGGCCTGATCATGCTGGGCATGGGACTAACGCTGTCGTTCGAAGATTTCCGGCGGATTGCTAAAATCCCGAAATGTGTCGGGGCAGGGGTTGCGCTGCAATTCATCATCATGCCGCTAGCCGGGATTGGCCTGGCCATGGCCTTCGGGCTGGAGACAGGGTTGGCCGTTGGTCTGATTCTGGTTTCCTGCTGCCCCGGCGGTACCGCTTCCAATGTCGTCGCCTATCTCGCCAATGCCAATCTGGCGTTGTCGGTGACGATGACCATGTGCTCGACGCTGGTCGCGGTCGTCGCGACACCGGTACTGACCGGCTGGCTCGCCGGGAAATATGTCGAGATCGACCAGTGGAACCTGTTCATCAACATGGTTTCGATTGTGCTGCTGCCGGTGATCGCCGGGGTCCTGCTCAACCGCTATCTGCCCAAACTCACGGAGCAGATTGCGCGTATCTCACCGCTGGCCTCGGTCATCGTCGTCATCCTGATCGTCGGCGGGTTCATTGCCAAGAGTAAGGCGCTGATCGAGGAGCATTTCGGTGTGCTGATGCTGGCGATATTCCTGCTCCATGTCTTTGGCTTCGGTCTCGGCTATCTGATCACCAAGGCGCTCGGCTTCGGCGAGCAGGAGAGTCGCACG
The DNA here is from genome assembly GCF_048269865.1 of Parasphingorhabdus sp. GTDB lineage: Bacteria > Pseudomonadota > Alphaproteobacteria > Sphingomonadales > Sphingomonadaceae > Parasphingorhabdus. The sequence continues at coordinate 107,447 of NZ_JBLWUA010000012.1, forward strand.
ATCAGCATCGAGGTCGGCATGCAAAACAGCGGCCTCGGCTCCAGTCTTGCCTCCACACCGACCTTCGCCGCACAGTTCGCCACCCCTATGCAGGCGGCGCTCGCGCCGGTTCCCAGCGCAATCTCTGCCGTGTATCATGTTGTGATCGGCAGTTTTCTCGCTGCGATCTGGCGGCGGCGTTCTTTTGAAAGTGAAGCCCATGACTGATCCAAAGCCCTGGACCATTGGGGACAGCGCACCGGGCGAGCAACGGCACGCCCCGGCCACCATGCGCAACCGCGACGCCATTGTCGATGTCTTGCGCGACATATTGCCCGAGCAGGGAACCATCCTGGAAATTGCCAGCGGCACCGGCGAGCATATCGTCTATTTCGGTTTGAAATTTCCGGACCTGACTTTCCAGCCCAGCGACCCCGATCCCGACTGCTGCCAGTCAATCGCGGCCTGGACCAAACGCGAAGCCGTGGCCAACGTATTGCCGCCGCTGCCGTTGGATGCCCAGGCCAAACGATGGGATTTGCCGAAGCCCGCCGCGATCCTGTGCATCAACATGGTCCATATCAGCCCCTGGGAATCCAGCATCGGTCTGTTCGAGAAAGCCGCTGACCTGCTCGACCCCGGCGCTCCGTTCTATCTCTACGGCCCCTATTTGCGCGCCGACGTTGAAACCGCGCCCGGCAATCTCGCGTTCGAGCGCAGCCTGAAGAGCCGCGACCTCAGATGGGGGCTGCGCGATGTCGCCGACATGGACGCGCTGGCTGATCGGACGGGCTTTGCACGCGAAAGTCTTACCGAAATGCCGGCCAACAATATCTCGCTGGTCTACCGGAAACACGGTTAAGCACCTCCTCCTTAGAGGAGGGGTTAAAGTTGATCCTGAAACCCATCCCCCTTGCCTTGAACTAATCGCCCGATTAACAGGGTGTCAAAATAGATAGGAGCGGACGAATGACCGAAACAAGGCGCTGCATGGGATCGGCCATTGCCCATTGGGCTGCAAAAACCCCGGACAATATCGCAATTGATGATGCCGATGGCCAAGTCAGCTATGCTGAACTGGACAAGCGTGTCACGGAATATGCGCGGGCACTGACCGGTTCCGGTCTGAGCAAAGGCGACCGGATTTGCTGGCTCGGCAAGAATAGCGGTCTCTATTTTACCCTGTTCGCAGCCGCTAGCCGCGCCGGCATGGTGATCGCGCCGATCGGCTGGCGACTGGCCGCACCGGAAGTCGCCTATGTCCTGAAGGACACGCGCGCTCCGCTGCTGATCTGCGAGCCGGAATTTGCCGAAACGGCGCAAAAAGCCGCGCAGGAAGCGCCAGACACCAAGACCATCCTGTGCACCCGTTCCGGCACGGATCTCCCGACTTTGGCCGATTTTCTCGCGAATACAACGCCCGGCGAATTGCCAGAAACCGACCCAGCGGAAGGCGTGCTCCAACTCTACACCTCCGGCACCACGGGCAATCCCAAGGGCGCAGTGCTGACCAATGACAATCTGTTCAAGCTTCGCCCTCTGGTGGAGGACAAGCCGGAACATGCCTGGATCGACCTCAAGCCTGGCGACAGCACGCTGGCGGTAATGCCCTGCGCGCATATTGCCGGCTCCGGCATCGGCCCGATTGCCTTCTACAATGGCGCAACGATGATGGTGATCCCGGAATTCCACCCCGACAGTGTGCTCGATTGTATCGACAAGGGGCTCAACCAGTTTTTCCTCGTGCCGACCGCCTTGCAGATGCTGGTCAACTGGCCACGCGCAAAAGAAACGGATTTTTCCAGCGTGCGTAGCGTCACCTATGGTGCCGCGCCGATCCCGCTGGAACTGCTGCGCCAGTGCCTGCAGACCATGCCCAAGGCTTTGTTCTGCCAGCAATATGGCATGACAGAGACCACCGGCACGATCTGTATCCTGCCACCCGAGGATCACGATCCGGCGGGCAACGAGCGGATGCGGGGCATCGGTATCCCGCTGCCCAGCGTCGAAATGAAAATCGTCGACGAAAACCGGCAGGAAGTTCCGCCCGGCACGATCGGAGAAATCGCCACACGTTCCGGCCTCAACATGCTGCATTATTACGACAATCCGGAGAAGACCGCCGAGACGGTTGACGCCGATGGCTGGCTCTACACCGGCGACGCGGCAGTGATGGACGAGGACGGCTATTTCTACATCAAGGACCGGGTCAAGGACATGATCATCTCCGGCGGCGAGAATGTCTATCCGGCGGAAGTCGAAAACGCCATCTTCGGCCACCCACAGGTCAACGAGGTTGCAGTGATCGGCATCCCAGATGAAAAATGGGGAGAGGCGGTCAAAGCCGTGGTTTCACCGAAGGCGGATGCCGGAGAGGTCGACACCGACAGCATCATCGCTTGGGCCAGAGAGCGGATCGCCGGGTTTAAGGTTCCGAAGACGGTGGATGTCATTCCCGAGTTGCCGCGAAACGCGAGCGGCAAGATCTTGCGGCGCGAGCTGCGGGAACCCTATTGGGAAGGCAATGACCGCGGGGTGAATTGAAGGCGCCGACGACAATATGGGCGCGATGCCGATCGATCCGGGCGAGCAACAAATATTTTAATGCCGCTTCCCTTCGCGGGCAGAGCCGGGCTGGTCGGTCATCTGCTCCAGCCGTTTGCGATCCTTTATGATGACCGTTCGATTGTCGGGCAGCTCAATGAATCCGGATCTTTTCAGTTCAGTTAGCTGTCTGCTGACGGTTTCGATGGTCAGACCAAGAATATCCGCGATTTGCTGCCGTCCGAAAGGGAGCCCGAATTGGTCTGCCGGCAAAGCTCTGCTCTGACATCCGCTATCCGCGAGACGCTCGGACATCTCGAGCAGAAAGCTCGCCAGTTTTTCCCGGGCAGATTTCCGGCCAAGCAGCAGCATCCACTGACGCGCTCTGTCCAGTTCGGTCAAAGTGCGTTGTAATATCTTATGCTCGAGATCAGGATGATCAGCGGAAAATCGTTCGAAATCGACGCGGCGAAAAGCGCATAGCCGCACATCGGTAATCGCAGTAATCGTCTGACGGTTTTGCGAGCCATAGGGCCGCCCGACAAAATCGGACGGATACGCAACACCAACAATCTGCTCGCGCCCGTCACTGAGCGACGCCGACAGTTTCAAAACACCCTCGATCACATTGGCGACCTGAAAGGATTCATCGCCTTCCCAAGCCAATGTCTGACCGGCCTTCAGTTCGCGATGATGGCTGATCTGGTTGAGCGCGGCAAGTTCGGCTGCATCGAGTGTCGAGCAGATTGCGCGATTTCGAACAACGCAATGATCGCAGCCAGTCATGGCGACGCTGCTATACACAATGCCGCGCTCTGTACAGACGCCTTCTATGCGACTAGCAATTCATACAGTCCCCCAACGGGGCAACGAGTATTGCCTATCTAGCTAGATGTTCCTTCAGCAATTTGTGGAAATGGCGTATTTTGGTTTCCCCATAATTGGCAAAAATAATTTCCTTCGATTTGATGGATTTCATCCCCTTCTGAACGTGTGGAAGGTTCACGACATCCTGATTGAATACCTTGGCGAGCATGCCCAGTTCCGGCGCTTCGACATAGTCATCGTCAAAATCCAGCCAGTGAATCTTGGCAGCTTCTGGCCGTTTTTCACCCTCGCGGACTGGCAGCATCAGCATGATCTCGTGAATGCATTCCTCCGGATTGTCGCCATGGGGACGGAACCGGTAGAAGATCGGATCGAAGCAACCCCAGGGACTGATGTTGGGGAACAGATTATAGTAGATCGTGTCGACAAATTCAGCGTCGCTTATCTGGTCCACTTCATCGCCCAGTTTTTCGCGCCACATTTCGCGCTGGGCATCGGCTTCTGCCTTGCGCCGTTCGGCTATCGGTCCTGACGTCGTTGGGTCCAGTTCCTCTTCCATCCCTTCGGCAAGGGCTCCGCCAACCCAGTTACAAAGCTGGACATCGGCATGATGCAATTCTCCTTCGAGATGGTGAGCCGCTTCGTCAAAAATTCCGGTTTTGCCATCGCGCGTTGTGACCTTGACCCGTCCTTCTTCCAGTCGTTCGTAGATATTGCCTGACAGCGCATGCCGCACCTTTGCGTAGGTTTTCGCGCCTTCCAGCGGTTCCGCTACCAGTGCAGGATTGACATGCGGGCTGAGCAGTCCGTTGGGAGAAATGGCGCGGGACAGCTTGCCGAACACGTCATATTTGCTGTTTGCGTCGCCCATTACATCGAGCAAGGTCGGATGGGTTGCCACGACGTGGTAGGCCTCCATGAACGCCTCCTGTGCCACCTTCCAGTTACAGCGCAGCTTCTTGGCGACATGGACGGCTTTGTAGCGGCGATCGAACGGGATCGGTTCAAAATGGCGGTCGATATCGCCGAGAAATTCTTCCAAGGTCTCGGCATTGTCGTCCGGGTTAATGAACACCCATCCTTGCCAGCGGCCGATCCGGACCGGTGGCAGGCTGTGGGTTTTCTCGGTAACCGTGGGAAAATCCCACTGGCAGGGCACTTCCTTCAAAGTGCCGTCAATTTTCCAGCCCCAGCCGTGAAACGGGCAGCGGAATTCGTGCAATCCTTTGGCATCTTCCGTCAGCAGCGCACGGCCCCGATGAAGACAGGCGTTGGGGAACGCTTTGATCTCATCTTCGCCGGTGCGAACGATGATGAAAGACAGGCTGGCAATATCGTAAACCAGACTATCGCCGACATTGGGAATATCATCTTCGTGGCAAGCCATTTGCCAAACCCGCTTCCACAGCCGTTCCACTTCCAGATCAAAGAAATCGCGGGAATAATAGATGCTGGGATCGACTATGGTCGGCCCCGGTTCCATCGGGCTGTCTTCACGAAATTTGGATGGAACCGTGTGCGTGTCCATGTCCAGCAGTTCGTCGTAACCGATCCCTTTGGACCGGTTTGTTCCGGTTAGCGTCTCTACCATCTGTAGTTCCTCAAAAAATCAATTGGCTTCTAAAATGCGGTCGTCTGCGCGCTGGTCCGTGCCCTCTTCAGGATCGAAGACCAGTTCGAGCGATTGCATGCCGCGTAAAATATGACTGGTGGCGAAGGAAAAAGGATCCTCGGGGTTGGCAAAACGCAGATTTTTAAGCCGCTTCAGAACGATCGGCAGCGCCGTCACCATCTCCAGCCGCGCCAGCGTCATGCCAAGGCAAGTGTGGACGCCTGCGCCAAATGCGATATGATTTTTGGCATTTTCCCGGGACACGTCAAATTTGCCCGCATTGTCAAATTTGGATTCGTCGCGATTGGCCGACCCATAGCGAATGAGCATCGGTTCGCCGGCTTTCAGCTCGACGCCGCCGAGCACCGTGTCCTGCTTCACGATCCGCCACATATTGTGGGACGGAGAGAGATGCCGCGCCGCTTCCTCGACCATATTTGCAACCAGGCTATCGTCCGACATCATCGCTTCGAGCTGCTCGGGATTGGCCAACAGCTGCGCCAAGGCATAGGTCAGCGCATGTGCGGTTGCTTCCTGTCCCGCGGTGAAAATCTGCTGAACGATCGAATATATTTCCGCTTCATCAAGCGGCCGTTCGCCTTCCTCCGTCGGCATGGACGCCTGAATGAGGTCGGATACAACATCGTCACCCGGATTCTTCCGCCGCTCGGCCATGGTCTCGAGAAAATATTTCTGCATGGCAATCTCGCTGTGTGCCAGCGCAGGCCGTTCTTCGGGTTTCGCATTGCCGTTCAGACGCAAAATGGCTGCGCGCACCCAGGTCTGAAACATCGGGATGTCTTCGCGCGGGATGCCAAGCGCATCGGCGATGACAATGCCGGGCAGCATTTCCGCAAATTGCGATTTGAACTCGACCTTGCCGTCCGCCGAAAATTTGTCGATCAGCCCATTTGTGACTTCAGCGATATAGGGGGCCATTGCCATGATCCGGCTGTGTGGCAGGGCCTGCATGGCAATCCGTTTGTAGCGGGAATGGTCGGGTGGGTCGGCGGTGAGCATCGTGTTGCACCGGCGCAAGCCCTCGGCGAGAATGGATTCTTCTTCCTCATCAAACCGGCCCTTTCCGCCGGAATTCAAAAGGGATGCAAAATTGCTGGAGAAGATCTTCGGGCGTTTATTGACTTCCAGAACGAGATCATAGGTCGATACCGACACAATGCCGGTTTTCGGATCACGGAACACCGGTGCCTCTTCCCTTAATCTGGCATAATAGGGATAGGGATCCCGCAGGTTTTCTGGGCTTGTGGCGTCAATATCCTCAAGATTTTTCATGAATTTTCCTTTAACCCTCTCAACGATTCTGACTGCGATCATGCGGCAGATTTTTGACTGCAGGTTCATGTCAGCAGGTACAGGACATTGTCGATTTTCTCCTTTTCACAGCATTGATCCAGATCAAACGGATCGTGCTCAAAAATGATAGGACTCGAGCAGTTTTTGAGTATCGGAGCGGGGTGCCAACGACATGGTTTCCGCTGATCGAATAATCTTCGCTGTCTGTTGCTGATCGAGGATTAGCGCTGTGCAGGATGCGACGGCGTGGCCTTGGCTGTTATCCGCAAGTGTCAGCTGCGGTTATATTGGTTGACCGGGTCCGCCTTCGCTGCTTTTACTGCCGCGGTCAGGATCACGGCGCGTAGCACCAGCGCGCTGATAGACCGTCTTGGCGGAATTGAGCGGAAAAATGATTGATATGGCAATGTTAATAGGAGCAAAAAATCGATTTACCGCATCCGTTGCTGCGTTCGTCCCGCCCGGCTACCGTTCATTAACGGAACGGTCATTCCAGTATCATTAGAGCGGCACGATGATCCCCCATAAACTAGTCCGCATCATTTTCTGGATTTTGCTCGCGATTATCCTCTTGATATCGCTATTGCCTGAAGGAGACGCGCCGACAGTATTTGCGGACGACAAGCTCAATCATATTCTGGCGTTTTTTACGCTGTCCGTCATGGCTCGCGTGATCTGGCCCCGCGCGCAAGCGCAAACGCTCTTCATCATGTTGATAGCGTTCGGCGGCGGTATAGAACTTTTACAACTGTTGCTGGGTTTTGGCCGCGATGCAGACTGGATGGACTTTGGGGCGGATATCCTGGCGACCGGGCTGGGTATTGCGGCAGGAGCGGTGTTCAACAGCATCTTCCGCAAGCGATCCGTTGCCGAATAATAGCCTCAAAACCAAAAGCGCACTCCGACGACATAATTGGTAACGCTCGGATCTTCTCCTGCAAGCCGGGCGTAATCCCGACTGCCGCCCAGTCTCCACTCTTGTTCAATGCCGATATAGGGCGCAAATTCACGCACCATTTCGTAACGCAGGCGCAGACCTAGCTCGACGTTGTCGATGCCTGATCCAATCCCCAGCTCCGGTATGTCCTGCGCCGAAAGATTGGCTCCGACGCGCGGCTGCAGGATCAGTTTCTGGGTGATCCTCTGGTCATATTCCGCCTCGATCCGCGCCGTCAGATCGCCTTTGTCGGACAGGAAAGCGGCGGCATCAACCTCGAACATATAGGGCATCAGACCCTGCACACCGATCACGGCATGGGTGCGATCCGGCCCGGTCAGATCCTGCCGGACGCCGAGTTGAAGATCGAAAAACGGGCCAATCGCCCGGCTGTAGAGAGCCTGTATTTCTGCCTGCTCTGTCGGTTCCCCAAAACTGCCTTCGCCTTCGCTCTTGAACCAGAATTTGTTCAGATCGCCACCATAATAGCCCTGAATATCCCATAGATAGCCGTCGCTCCCGTCCCGGACGCGATATTCCAGACGGTCGCCCTGGAGCCACAAGATCTGCATGTTGCCATGTTCCCCATAGATGGCTTTCCGCGACGCGCGCATGGCTTCGGCACCCCAGATCCGGTCCGCTGCATTGGGCGGGCCGGTGGGGCTTTGTTCCGAAGAGACCTGCGGGGCGGCGGGGGGACTATGGCTCATCGCCTGATGATCCATTTGGCTATGGTCCATCTCGGGCTTCGATTCCGCCGTGGCCGGCATCTGGTGCATGCTGTGATCCATCTGGCCGTGATCCTGCGCCATCAGCGGCGCAGCCGTCGAAGCGGCCATCATTGCTGCCCACATCCGGACCATCATGCGTCTCCCGGAAAGGCGACGCTGACCGTCTGCATCATCCCGGCATGCATATGGTAGAGCAGATGACAGTGAAAGGCCCAGTCGCCCGGTTCGTCGGTAGTCACGTCGAAGGTGGCGCTGCTGCCCGGCTGGACGATCACCGTATGTTTTTTCGGCTGATAATGGCCCTGGCCGTTGACCAGTTCGAAGAACATGCCGTGCAGATGGATCGGATGCGCCATCATCGTGTCGTTGACCAGCTTCACCCGCACCCGCTCGTCAAAGCCGAAGCGGATCGGATCATCGCCGACCGCGCTGAACTTCCGACCGTCGAACGACCACATATAGCGTTCCATATTGCCGGTAAGATGCAGTTCCATTGCGCGGTCCGGGGCGCGCTTGTGATGGTCCATTTCCAGGGATTTCAGCATCCGGTAATTGAGCACCCGGTGCGGCACGTCATCGAGGCCCAGGCCCGGATAGCCCATTCGATCCTGCGGGTTCATCGCCACCATGTCGATGCCGGGTCCGACCTTGACGCTGGCGGGCAGCAGACTGGTGTCGCGCATATTCATGCCGCTGCTCATATCCATCGTGGCCATATCCTGTCCGGGAGGCGCCGCGGGCGGTGCTGGCATCGCGTGTCCCATCGCCGCATGGTCCATCTGGCCATGACCCATCGGCGCATCGGCCTGAGCCGCGTGGTTGCCATGGTCCATCCCGCCATGGCCCATGTCGATCATCGACAGCACCGGTGGCTCGCGCAGGGCAGGGAAGGCGGCCTTGCGCCCGGGTTGCGAGGTCAGCGACGCCTGCGCCATGCCGCTGCGATCCATACTTTCCGCAGCGATCGCAAAGGCCCCGGCTTGGGTTGGTGCAACGATGACATCATAGGTCTCGGCCACTCCGATCTGTAATTCATCAACCGCGACCGGCTGCACATTCTGGCCATCCGCCTGCACAACGGTCATCGGCAGGCCGGGAATACGCAGGTTGAAAAAGGTCATCGCGCTGCCGTTGATGATCCTGAGCCGGACCCGCTCGCCGGGCACGAAGGGCAGCTCCAGTCCGTCTTCGGGCCCATGGCCATTGACCAGATAGCTATAGGTTGGTGCCGAGACATCGGCGATATCGGTCGGCATCATGCGCATCCGCCCCCACATCAGCCGCTCTTCCGCGCTCAGCGGATAATCGTCCGCCGCGCTGGTCTTCTGCATGCTGAAATAGCCTTCGGAGACCTTCAGCTTCTTCATGATCTGATGCGGGTGCATCGGCGTGAATTCGCTCAGCAATATGATATGTTCGCGATCATATTCGACCGGATCGGGACCGGCCGGATCGATGATGATCGGACCATAATGGCCGATCTGCTCCTGCAGCCCGCTGTGGCTGTGCCACCAGTAAGTCCCCGACTGGCGAGGGGTGAGCGGCACGTCAAAGCGTCCGCCCGGCCTGATCCCCGGAAAGCTGATTCCGGGCACGCCGTCGAACTGGAACGGCAGCAGCAGCCCGTGCCAGTGGACCGAACTGTCGACATCCAGCATATTGCGCACGGAAAGGATCGTCTGCTCGCCCTCCTTCAGCCGGATCAGCGGCCCCGGCACCGTGCCATTGACCGCGATCGCAGGGCCGGAGCGTCCGCCAGTGGCGAACGTGCCATTGCCGACATGCAGATCAATTTTTGCGCCCGACAGCTCGTCGATTCCCTTGCGCACCCGTCCGCGGCCATGCGCAGCCATTCTGCCCATTGCCCATGTCGGCATTGGCAGGGCGGTGGCCCCGCCGAGTGCGGCGAGCGAGCCGATCAGAGCGCGGCGGGAATATTTGATCTTGGATTTTTGCATACGGATCCTATATACCCCCATAGGGTATATGAACAAGAGTGATAATATGACCAAAGGTGCCGCAGATCAGAAAATTAACCGCCTCCGCCGGATCGAGGGCCAGGTACGCGGCATCGCGCAGATGATCAGCGACGACCGCTATTGCATTGATATATTGCACCAGGTGCAGGCGGTGAAATCGGCGCTCGCCAAGGTGGAGAGCCAGATCCTGAAGGACCATGCCGCCTGCTGCGTCAGTGAAGCGATTGCGACCGGCAGTCAGGCCGAGCAGAAGGAGAAGTTCGACGAACTGATCGACCTGTTCGCAAAGGTGAAACGGTAATGGCCGAGCAAAAAACTGCCCAATTATACCGCATGGTGATGGAACAACATATCTGTCCCTATGGCCTGAAATCCAAGTTCCTGCTGGAGCGCGAAGGCTTTGCGATCGAGGACCATCATCTGACCACGCGCGAGGAAACCGACGCATTCAAGGACAAGCATGATGTCAAAACCACGCCGCAGACCTTTATCGATGGCGAGCGGGTCGGCGGCTATGACGCGCTGCGCGTCTATTTCGGCAAGGACAAGCCGGAGAAGGAGCGCAGCGACACCAGCTATCAACCCGTCATCGCCTTGTTCGCCATGACCTTCCTGATGGCGCTGGGTGCTGCTTTTGTCGCTACTGGTGCCTGGTTCTCGATCAGGACCGTCGAATGGTTTGTCGCCTTCTCGATGTGCGGTCTCGCCTATCTGAAGCTCCGCGATATCGAGAGTTTTTCGACCATGTTTCTGAACTATGATCTGCTCGCGCGGCGCTGGGTGCGCTACGGTTATATATACCCGTTCGGTGAAGCTCTGGCTGGTGTGCTGATGATCGCTGGCGTTGGTCTGTGGCTGGCGATCCCGGTCGCGCTGTTCATCGGGACGGTCGGAGGGGTCTCCGTTTTCTACGCCGTCTATATCCAGAAACGCGAACTCAAATGCGCCTGCGTTGGTGGCGATAGCAACGTGCCGCTCGGCTTTATCTCGCTGACCGAGAATTTGTTCATGATCGGCATGGGGCTGTGGATGCTTGTGAAAATGACCGCTTAGCCGGGAGATCACATCCGGCGCACGTGAAGCCGTAAATGTGATGCGTGGGGCGATGCAGAGAGGCCGCCGCGTTGATTGATTGCCCTAATCTTCTTGAATGCGGATACGCAGCCTGAATTAGCCGCGGCCGGCAACGACCATGGTATCCGGCAAGATATTCACACGTTGGCTTTCGATTGATGCCCGATCTCCCGCTTGCCGCCGGATCGCGTTGCAAAGATCGTCAATGTCGAGGGGTCTGCTGATCAGAAACCCCTGCAATGCATCAAAGCCAAGGGTCTGGGCGATCACTTTCTCCTCTTCGGTTTCGATCCCTTCGCATACCGTGCTGGCAGAGAGCGCTTGGGCCATATGCAGGATCGAAACGAGGAAATCGATCAGATGTGGTTTGTAGTTGATCGTGTTGATCAAAGAGCGATCAACTTTCAGGACATTTATCGGCAGATCCAGCAGAGTCCTGTAATTGGCATAACCGCTGCCAAAGTCGTCCAAGGCAATTTTTATGCCTGCAGCGCTCAATTCCGCGAGGTTGTTACGGGCAGTTTGCGACTTTTCCATCACTGCGGTCTCGATGATCTCAATCACGACCGAGGTAGGGGCAATGTTGAAATCCCTGAGCGTATCCAGAAAATTCGTCGCATATCCCAGCGAAGCGACATCGCTGGGACTCGCATTGACCGAGAAATATTCGATGGCCCCGCTATCGATGAAACCCCCCAGTTCTTTACAGGCACGCCTGAGCACGACTTGGTCCAGTTGCAACAGCAGCCCCAATCGTCGCGCTATAAAAATAAATTCGTCCGGTGCAATTGAGCCAAGCTCCGGATGCGTCCAACGGGCCAACACTTCCACGCCCTGAATTCTTTCTTCATTTGCCTCACAAATCGGCTGATATACAGCTGAGATCTCCTGCTGCTTTATTGCCGCGGCCAAGCCCGCTTCCAGCTGCCGCAACCGCAAGTCTGCCGAGTGGTCCGCAGTCTCGAATTCACGAACCTGGCCTTTCCCGGCCTTTTTGGCCTTCATGAGGGCGAGATCGGCGAAATGTTTCAGCTCGCTGAGATTCTTTGTGTCGAACGGATATCTTGTGAAGCCAAGCGACCCCGATGTTTTTACCTCTCGCTTGAACTCGGTAACCGGTTGAAAAGTAAAATCGACGATTCTCTGAATTTGTTCCTCAACATGCGCTGTTGACCGTTCGGTGCATTCCAGCAGCACGGCAAACTCATCGCCGCCAAGTCGGGATACGGAGACGATTCTGTCGACAGATTTCAGGCGTTCGGCCACTTGGCAGAGCAGGCGGTCGCCCATCCGGTGTCCGAACGTATCGTTTATATGCTTGAAATTATCGAGATCGATATAGGCGAGCGTAAATGATCCAGAGATCGCATCGCAGCGCTTGGAAAGAGACTGCAGGTCGGCCTGGAAACCGAGGCGATTTCCGACCTGTGTCAGCGGATCGGTCTGGGCCAGGCTTTGGGCGGTATCACGCTCTCGCTCCAGATCTCGCAAACGTTTTTCGTAATGCTTGGCGTGGCCATCGGCCTCGCTCTGCAATTGCGCTATCAGCAGATTGTTCTTTTCCTGGGCGTTTCTATATTCCGAGCGCGTTTTCTTGAGGTCTTCCGGACTCGCGACGGCTTCGACGATCAAACCGATAAGGCCCGGCTTTCCATCGTCCAACGTGACGGGAAATTTGCGGGTGAGTGCAAAAGTGCCTTCACCAATCTCTTCGAAGCTCGTGCTGGCCTGACCGCTGAAGACCAGACTGTCCTCTCTCCAGAAGATATCGACCTGTTCTTCGTCAAACACGCTCGTGTCGTCCCGGCCGATGATGTCGTCCAGACCGATTAGATCCGTGAAAGCCTGATTACCGTAGATCCACCTGTGATTGGCATCCTTGGCGAACATGGGAAGCGGGAGCGCGTCCAGCATTTCTTTGATTTCATCTGAGGTCAACATTGCTCAGCCACCCTCAATGATGGCCCTGATGCGGCCGGAGAAGGTACGGATGACGCGACCATATCCCTTCAGCACGCCTCGGCTCTTGTCGGCCGAACTAAAAGCGCCGGTAAAGTCACCACAATATTTTGCGGTTTTCTTGCAAGAAAGTTCGGAAATCGACCCTGCCAGCAGGCTTGATTTCGATTCATGCTCGCTGGCTGCCTCGAATAATATCGATCTTACTCCGCTTTGGACAATCCGTGATTGGAAGCCCGGTCTTAGACTTTGCGGGTTAAACCGAGGTAAATACTGGTAAAATTTGAAATATCTATATTGGGCCCATCGCTTATGGTTCACGGATCATGGGCAAGACGGCCCGGCGGCCTCCTTTCCGAAGCAGAGTGAAAACAGGATTTCCGCATGCTGTTCGGGAATAGTGAAGCGTTGATGTCTGGCACGGGGGAGGGGGGCTGTGCCTCGGTGCTGCAAAGATAAAATATGCCTACCGCGCCGGAAACCAGCGCCCCTCGAACACCACGCCATTAATTTCGACCTCCTGAAGCTTCGCCGCACCGCCGACATAGGGGTCGCGGTCGAGTACGGTGAAATCGGCTTTCTTGCCGGTCGCGATACTGCCGACCATCGCGTCCAGCCCGATCACCTGCGCCGCCTCGATCGTGATCGCGCGCAGCGCCTTGTCGAGCGACAGCCGCTCGGTCGGTGCCTTGACATTGCCGTCGAGGGTGATCCGGTTACTCGCCACCCAGGCGAGGTAGAGCGGGTCGATCGGAGCCATGTTGAAGTCGCTATGAAGGCCGAGCGGCACGCCCTTGCGCTCCAGCGAACCAAGCCGGCTCATCTGCGCCGCGCGGTCGGGACCCATGCCGGTCCTGGCATAGGCATCGCCGAGGATGCGGATATAGTTGGGCTGGACAGAGACATAGAGACCCATCTCGCCAATCCGCCGGTTCTGCGCTTCGGTCGAATAGCCGAGATGCTCCATCACGATATGCTGGCCATTTCTCGGGGTCAGCTTTTCGGAGATGCCGAGCACCACATCGAGACCCTTGTCGCCGTTGACATGGGTGTGCAGATTCCAGCCGGCATCCCAGAAACGCTCGGTCTGTTTTTGCAGTTCCTCCGGTTCGGTCAGCCACTTGCCTTCGTGCCCATCGCTGTAACCGGGCGGGTTCATCTGCATATATTGGGCGAAAAAGGCGCCGTCGGCGAACAGCTTCACCCGGTTGGAGAAGAAGAATTTCAAACTGTCATATTTGGCCTTCATGGCCTTAAGCCAGACATTGGGATCGCCGGTCACCAACGGCGCAACCGGAATGGCAAGGATGCGGGATGGGGTGGTCGGCTGGTCGTAGAGGCTCTTGAACAGCGCGGACTCCATCTCTGGTCCGCCAAAGCCGCCAAAGGCCAGGTCGGCACTGGTGGTGACTCCATTTTCCAGCATCATCTGGCGCATGTCGGCCAGCCCTTGCTGCACTTTGGCGGGCGAGAAGAGATAGGGCCGGAGCTTCTCGATCCCGCCGAACAGCGCGGTCTCGTGAATGATGCCGGTGGTGAAGTCGGCATGCGCCGGGTCGATTGTCGGCTTGTCGAACTGTGCGGCGAAGGCTTCCTGCGTGCCGATGCCCAGCAGATTCAGCGCGGCGCTGTTGGCAATAATCTCGTGGAAACTGCGCTGCCAGATTACCACTGGTCGGTCTGACGCGATCCGGTCCAGCTCCGCGCGGTCCATTTCGCCATGGAACAGCTTGTGATGGCCCCAGGTGATGAACAGCTTGTCCTCGCTCTTGCTCAATTCTTCGCGCAGCCGCTGTTCATATTGCGCTTTGCCGCGAGCCGCGGGATAGGTCTTGCCGGGCAGTTGCCACTCCTCCGGGCTGATGAAGGGCATCGGCAGCATCATGATCGTCTGCATCGGGTGGACATGCGGCTCGACAAATCCGGGCATCAGAATCTGCCTGGCAAACTGCCGGTCGACGGTGACCGTGCGATCCCTCGTCCATGCTTCCATTTCTTCCAAAGTCTGGCCGAGGCCGAGAATGATACCGTCAGCAGTTGCGACATAGCGGGCCTCGGGAAAGCCTGGCTCCATCGTGATGATCTTGGCGGCCTCGAATATTGTGACTTCGGGATAAGGGAGGCTAGCGGGCGTCTCCTCTGCGCTGGCACCGCTAGCGAACAGCAGCGTGAGCGCTGCCCCGATGGACGAAATGAATTTCAGCATGTCTCTCTCCCCTTGTGGCGAGAGATTATGCGCCTGGCTTCACCTTGGCAACAGTCAGCTTGCCGGCCCGGACATGCTCGCGCCAGGCAATGAACAGGCCGGATCCGATGATGATCGGCGCGCCGATCCAGATCGACAGGCCGGGATATTGGCCGAAAATCAGGATGCCGAACAAAGTCGCCCAGATCAGGGCGCTATAGTCCATCGGTACGATCGTCGAAATTGGTGCATAGCGCAGAGACTGGGTAATGCATAATTGGCCGACCGCGCCAAAAATACCGATGCCGAGCAGAAAGCCCCATGTCTGGGCATCATGGCCGCCACCATATAAGATCACGCAGATGAGCAGCGCGGGCAGGGTGTAGACCGAGAACCAGAAGATCGTCACGATGCTTGTCTCCGTACGACCGAGTATGCGGATGACGAGGGTCACACCGGCGGTAACCAGTGCGCCAGCCAAGGCAACAGCAGCGCCAAAGGCAGGGATCAAGGTGCCACCGGGACGGACTACGATCAGCACCCCGACAAATCCGATCAGGATCGCCGACCATCGGCGGATGCCCACCTGTTCGCGCAGGATCAGCGCCGCGAACAGGGTTGCGAATATGGGCACAGTGAAGCTGATCGTGGTGGCGTCGGCCAGCGGCAGCAGGGTCATTGCCCAGAAATTGAGGCCCATTGCGCAAATACCGAGTAATGACCGCAGGATGTGCAGCCGGTGTTTGTTCGAAACGATAGAGGGCCAGCCCGCCTGGCTTCGCCAGATCAGGAAACAAATCAGCGGCATTGCGGTCAACTGGCGGTAAAACAGGCTTTCGGTGACGTGGACGCCATGCTGTCCAGCGAGTTTGACGAAGGTAAACATCACGCCAAGGGACAGCATTGCGCCAAGCCGGGTGACGATTCCCGCCATCGGCCGGTTCTGCCCGGCGGCACCGTCATCGCTCATATGTTATTGCCATAAAAGATAGGGTGAGGGGTGTTGTGCATTGCTGCGGTAAATAGCATATAGCCCGCAAATGCAATCAGGAGTCTTTTCAATGCGCACCGTTACCCATGTCTTGGCCTCGGGAGGAACCGCAGCAGCGTCCCGCCAGAGCGATATTTTCGACCCCAATAATGGCGGGATCCAGGGCAAAGTAGATCTGGGCGACGCCGATGTTCTCGAGACAGCCGTTCAGGCGGCGCTTGCAGCCCAGCCCGCCTGGGCCGCAACCAACCCGCAGCGCCGCGCCAGGGTGATGTTCAAGTTCAAGGAACTGGTCGAAGCCCATATGGACGAACTGGCCGAATTGCTGAGCCGTGAACATGGCAAGGTGATCGCCGATTCCAAGGGCGATGTGCAACGCGGTCTGGAAGTGATCGAATTCTGCTGCGGCATCCCGCATGTCCTGAAGGGCGAATATACTCAGGGCGCCGGGCCCGGCATCGACGTCTATTCGATGCGCCAGCCACTCGGCATCGGTGCCGGCATCACGCCGTTCAACTTCCCCGCCATGATCCCTATGTGGATGTTTGGCCCGGCGATCGCCACCGGCAACGCCTTCATCCTGAAACCGTCCGAGCGAGATCCGTCGGTTCCGGTCCGATTGGTCGAACTGATGCACGAAGCAGGATTGCCCGAAGGCATATTGCAATGCCTGCATGGTGACAAGGAAATGGTTGATGCCATTCTCGATCATCCGGAAATCGGCGGCGTCAGCTTCGTCGGCTCGTCCGATATTGCGCATTATGTCTATCAGCGCGGCGTTGCGGCCGGCAAGCGGGTGCAGGCGATGGGCGGTGCGAAGAACCACGGTATCGTGATGCCCGACGCGGATATGGATCAGGTTGTCAATGATCTGTCCGGCGCTGCTTTTGGTTCGGCCGGTGAACGTTGCATGGCTTTGCCTGTCGTGGTTCCGGTCGGCGAAGATACGGCCGACCGGTTGCGCGAGAAAATGATCCCGGCGATGGAGGCCCTGCGCGTCGGTGTCTCGACGGATGAAGAGGCGCATTACGGCCCGGTCGTGAATCCGGCGCATAAACAGCGTGTGGAAAACTGGATCCAGACCGGCGTTGATGAAGGCGCTGAGCTGGTCGTCGATGGCCGCGGCTTTTCGCTGCAGGGCCACGAAGACGGCTGCTTTATCGGTCCCTCGCTGTTCGACCATGTCACAACCGACATGGAAAGCTACAAGGAAGAGATTTTCGGACCCGTGCTGCAAATCGTCCGCGCCAAGAATTTCGAGGAAGCGCTCGCGCTGCCCAGCCAGCATCAATATGGCAACGGCGTCGCGATCTTCACCCGCAACGGTCACGCGGCGCGCGAGTTTGCCAACCGGGTGCAAGTCGGCATGGTCGGCATCAACGTGCCGATCCCGGTCCCGGTCGCCTATCACAGCTTTGGTGGCTGGAAGCGCTCGGCTTTCGGCGATACCAATCAGCACGGCATGGAAGGCGTGAAGTTCTGGACCAAGGTCAAGACCATCACCCAGCGCTGGCCCGACGGCACGGCCGATGGCGGCAACAAGGATGCTTTCGTCATTCCAACCATGGGGTAAGGGTCTGATAAGACTTTATACCTGTAGAGTTCCATATCAGGACAAATCGACCGGAACGCTAGATTTTCTGGCGTTCCCGGCGAAAACAGACACGATGGATGTCTGTTCAAATATGTTTCCGGCGCAATGCTGCTAGCGCTGTCGCCACGGCTATTGATGCCATCCATTTTGCTCGCAATAGTGTTGTTCGGATTCTGGCGTTCAGAGACCCCTGCGGTCGAACCCGTCGCAGAACCGGTTGCGGTTGCCGAAACCGACAAACGGATTGCCTTCAGCTTCGATGACGCCCCGCGCGGCAAGGGCGCGTTTCTTGAGCCGGACGAACGGCCGAGATTGCTGATAGAAGCCTTGCAGACTGGCGGCATCAAGCAAGCGGTTTTCTTCATCAATCCGGGCAGGATTACGGCCATGGATCATGATGCCGCCGATATTGCGGCCTATGCCAAAGCGGGCCATTTACTGGCCAACCATACCGCCAATCACAGCAAATTGTCCGCCGTATCTGTGAAGGCGTTCCTCGCCGATATCGATGCTGCGGAAGAGTGGCTGAAAGACAAGCCCAATTATCGACCCTGGTTCCGCTTTCCCTTTCTCGACGAAGGACAGAAGAACAGGAGTAAGCGTGATGCCGTCCGGGCCGGTCTAAAAAAGCGCGGGTTGATGAATGCTTATGTCACGGTCGACGCTTCGGACTGGTATATGGAGGAACAGGCGCTAAATGCGGCAAAGTCCGGCAAGACGATGGACTGGAATGCGCTGCGGGACCTCTATGTCGAATCCTACGTTCAGTCCGCAGACTTTTCCGACGAACTGGCGCGGCGGACGCTGGGCAGGGCGCCCGTGCAGATGATCCTACTGCACGAAACCGATCTCGCTGCGATGTTTGTCGACGATCTGGCCGCTGCGCTCAAGGCCGATGGATGGACGATCGTAACCGCCGACGAGGCGTATCGCGATCCCATCGCCTATATGGAGCCGGACGTCGACTTTGCTGATGGCACCCGGACCCAGATGCTGGCTGCCGAAAGGAATATCGGCAAGCGCTGGTACCAGCGCAATGATCAGAAAGTAGCAAAAAAGCTATTTGCCGAGCGGGTCCTGCACGACTAGACCGTCACGCATGAAGACAATCAACATCGTTCGCAGCCTGGCGCTGGCCCTCGCGGCCATTGGTGGATCATCGGCGTCAGCGCAAACAGCGGAACAAGTTGCGCAAGACGTGCTCGCCGAAAACCCGGTCATCGACGGCCACAATGACGTACCGGAGCAGATTGCCGAGCGGTTCGACAGCGATCTCTCCCAGTTTGATTTTCGCAACACGGTCCCAACCTTGGGGACCGGCGAAAAACCGATGCACACCGATATTGCCAGGCTCCGCAAGGGCCGAGTCGGCGGGCAATTCTGGTCCGTCTGGATCGATCCCGAGCTGCCGAGATTTGAAGCGGTCCAGCGCGTCATCGAACAGATCGATATTGTCCACCGGCTGGTGGAACAATATCCCGACGATCTGCAATTGGCGCTGACCGCGGATGACGTGGAAGCCGCCCAGAAAGAGGGCAAGATCGCGTCGCTGATCGGCATGGAAGGCGGCCATTCAATTGGTAATTCCTTGGCAGTATTGCGCCAAGCCTATGCGCTCGGTGCCCGCTACATGACATTGACTCACTGGAAAACGCTCGACTGGGCCGATAGCGCCACCGACGCGCCAAAGAGTGACGGCCTGTCGGAATTTGGCGTTTCCGTGGTAGAGGAAATGAACCGTTTGGGCATGATCGTCGATCTCAGTCACGTATCCGAAGCCACCATGAGCGATGCCCTGGACGTGACCAAGGCGCCGGTCATCTTCAGCCATAGTTCGGCCGATGCGGTTACCAAACATCCTCGCAATGTACCCGATTCCATTCTGAAACGGCTACCATCCAATGACGGTGTGGTGATGGTCACGTTCGTACCATCCTATGTCAGTGCCGAGAACCGGGACTGGGATGCCGCGAAAAAGGCGGAAGCAGCGCGCGCGGCGGCCTTATACCCCGGCGACAAAGCTGCACGAGAGGCCTATGTCGCGCGTTGGCAGGAGCCGCATCCAATGCCGCCAGCAACTGCGAAAGATATTGCCGATCACATCGATCACATCCGGTCGGTTGTCGGAATCGACTATATCGGCCTGGGCGGCGATTATGATGGTATCAGCTTCACCCCTGATGATCTCGCGGATGTCTCGACCTATCCGGTGTTATTTGCCGAACTGGCGAGCCGCGGTTATAGCGCCGCCGATCTCGCAAAGATTGCGCGCGGCAATATCTTGCGGGTAATGCGGGGCGTCGAATCAACCGCCGCGCAAATAGCGAAGAACAAGAAATAGATATGACCCAATTTTCCCTGACCGAAGATCAGCTTGCCATTCAGGAAATGGCCCAGAAATTCACAGCCGATGCGATTACGCCGCATGCGGCGGAGTGGGATGAAAATCATGTCTTCCCGCGCGATACCATAAAGCAGGCTGCGGAGCTTGGTTTCGGTGGCATCTATGTCTCAGAAGAGTCCGGCGGTATCGGTCTCGGACGGCTGGAAAGCGCGATCATCATGGAAGCCATGGCCTATGGCTGCCCGTCGACCAGCGCCTTTATCTCGATCCACAATATGGCCTCCTGGATGATTGATACATTCGGATCGCAGGCGGTGAAGGACAAATATCTGCCTGACCTAGTGCCGATGGAGAAGATATCCAGCTATTGCCTGACCGAAGCCGGTGCCGGATCGGACGCCGCCTCGCTGAAGACCAAGGCCGTGCGCGATGGCGATGATTATATCGTCAACGGTTCGAAGCAGTTCATTTCCGGTGGTGGTGCCAACGAAATTTATGTCACGATGACGCGCACCACCGATGATGGCGCCAAGGGAGTCACCTGCCTTGTCATCGAAAAAGATATGGAAGGTGTCTCATTCGGCGCCCAGGAGAAGAAGCTCGGCTGGCATTCCCAGCCGACCGCTCAGGTCAATTTCGACAATGTGCGTGTTCCTGCTGAAAATCGTGTAGGCGACGAAGGCGAGGGCTTTCGCATCGCCATGGCCGGTCTCGACGGCGGCCGGCTGAACATCGGTGCCTGTTCGCTCGGCGGCGCGCAGCGCTGCCTCGATGAAGCGATCAATTACACCAGGGACCGCAAGCAATTCGGCAAGGCGATCAGCGATTTCCAGAACACACAGTTCATGCTCGCAGACATGGCCACCGATCTTGAAGCCTCTCGCGCGCTGCTTTATCTTGCGGCAGCAAAGGTCACCGAAGGTGCGCCCGATAAAACCAAATTTGCCGCGATGGCCAAGCGACTGGCAACTGATAACGGCAGCAAGATCGTCAACGATGCGCTGCAACTTTTTGGTGGCTACGGCTATCTGCAGGATTATCCGATCGAGCGCTTCTGGCGCGATCTCAGGGTCCACAGCATTTTGGAGGGAACCAACCAGGTCATGCGCATGATCGTTTCGCGCGAACTGCTCCGACAATAAGGTATATTATGACAGAAGATCTTATCATCAAAAAAACCGGGCGGGTTGGCCATATCAGCCTGAACCGGCCGAAAGTTATCCACTCGCTCAATCTCGACATGTGTCTGGGAATGATCGACGCATTGCTCGCCTGGCGCGACGATGACGAAGTTGAAGCCGTGATCATCGATCATAGCGAGGGCAGGGGATTTTGTGCGGGCGGCGATATTGCCATGCTGCGCGAATCCGGCATGGCCGACGGCAAGGAAGGACGCGAGTTTTTCTACAAGGAATATCAGCTCAACCATTTGCTGTTCGAATATCCCAAGCCAGTGGTCGCCTTCATGAATGGTATCACCATGGGCGGCGGCGTCGGCATCTCGCAGCCCGCCAAATATCGCGTCGCGACCGAATATACCCGCTTTGCCATGCCCGAAACCGGCATCGGCCTGTTCCCGGATGTTGGGGGTGGCTGGTATCTGTCGCGGCTGGAAGGGCGGCTCGGACAGTTTCTTGCGCTGACCGGCGCGCGTCTTGACGGTGCCGAATGCAAGGATGTCGGTCTTGCGACCCATTATCTGGAATCAGGCGTTCTGGAAGAGGCCAAGCAGCGGATTTCGGAAAAGCCGGACCGGATTGAAGGCATATTGGGGCAGCTGTCGGGCAATATTCCGGAAGCGCGGATCGCCAAGAATCTCGACAAGATCGACAAGTTTTTCGCTTCCGACCGGTTCGAGGATATATTGGCCGCTTTGGAAGCGGATGAAAGCGAATGGGCCGCCAAGGAACGTGATACGCTCGGCACCAAAAGCCCGCAGACCTGCAAGGTCGCACTGCGCCAGCTCAAGGAAGGCGCGGCGATGGAGAGCTTCGCCGACGAAATGCGCAACGAATACCGCATCGGCTATCATGTGCTGGTGATGCATGATTTTCTTGAAGGCGTACGCGCGCTGATCGTCGACAAGGACAATGATCCGAAATGGAACCCGCCGAGCCCGGAGGAAGTCACCACCGAATGGATCGACAATATTTTCGCGCCGCTACCGGCAGATGAAGAATGGAAACCACTATGACGTATGAAACCATCCTGACCGAAACAAAGGGTCCTGTTACCCTGATCACGCTCAACCGGCCGAAAGCGCTCAACGCGCTGAACAGCCAGGTACTGGAAGAACTGATCGAGGCTTTCGCTGCATTTCAGGCAGACGACACGCAACACTGCGCCGTTCTGACCGGCTCGGGTGACAAGGCCTTTGCCGCTGGTGCCGATATCAAGGAAATGTACGACAAGTCGGCGGCGGATTTCTATCTTGAGGATTTCTTCGCCAAATGGACCAGCCATATTGTTAAGGCGACCCGCAAGCCCTGGATCGCGGCAGTCAACGGCTTCTCGCTTGGCGGCGGCTGCGAGCTCGCGATGATGGCGGACTATATCATCGCCAGCGAAAAGGCGAAATTCGGACAGCCGGAAATCAAACTCGGCGTCGCGCCGGGCATGGGCGGTTCGCAGCGGCTGACGCGCGCGATCGGCAAGGCGAAGTCGATGGAAATGTGCCTGACCGGGCGGATGATGGATGCCGAGGAAGCGGAGCGCTCCGGTCTGGTTGCCCGCGTGGTGCCGCATGATGATCTGCTCGACGAAGCGATGAAATCCGCTGCACTGGTGGCTTCGATGCCGCCGATGGCCGCGCAGGTGAACAAGGAAATGGTCAATGCAGCGTTCGAGAATAATCTCGAGCAGGGCCTCGTGCACGAACGCCGCCTGTTCCAGATTCTGACCGCCACCGAAGACAAGAAGGAAGGCATGGCCGCCTTTATCGAAAAGCGCGAAGGCCAATGGAAGGGGCGCTAGGAGCGCAGCTTTCTGTTTTGCAAAGACGCGTGGCATTGCGCCGCTGACAATCACTGGAGACTGGAATGAAAATCGGATTTATCGGACTTGGCAATATGGGCAGCGGCATGGTTGCCAATCTCGCGAAAGCAGGACATGAGGTCCATGCCTTTGACCTGTCCGGCGAAGCTTTAGCGCGCGCAGGCGAGGCGGGTTGCCATCCGGTCAGCGATGCTGCCGAGGCGGTGAAAAATATGGAAGCCGTGGTCACCATGCTCCCGGCTGGCGCCCATGTCCGTAAGGTTTACGAATATGAAATCGTCATCAACGCCAACCCCGGTACTTTGGTAATCGATTGCTCGACCATCGACGTCGACAGCGCCCGGGATGTGGCGACGATGGCGGAAGCCAAAAGCCTGGTGCCCGTTGATGCTCCCGTATCCGGCGGTATCGCAGCGGCGAATGGCGGCACCTTGACCTTCATGGTCGGCGGCAGCGACGAAGGATTCAAGCGTGCCGAACCGATCCTGTCGGACATGGGCAAGGCGGTTATCCATGCCGGTGGCAATGGTGCGGGGCAGGCGGCAAAGATCTGTAACAACATGCTGCTTGGTGCATCGATGATCGCCACTTGTGAAACGTTCAAGATGGCGGAGAAGCTCGGCCTCGATCTGCAAAATTTCTACGACATTTCGTCCAAGGCCTCCGGCCAGAACTGGTCGATGACCAGCTATTGTCCCGTGCCCGGTGTTGGTCCGCAAAGCCCGGCAGACAATGGCTATGAAGGCGGTTTTGCGGCAGCGCTGATGCTGAAAGATTTGCGCTTGGCGATGGAAGCAGCACAAAGCGCTGGCGCCGACGTTCCAATGGGGGCGGAGGCCGCTCGGCTTTACGAACAATATGCCGAAGGACAGGGACAGGGCGGCAAGGATTTCTCCGGCATCATCGCCATGATCGGAAAAGACTAACTGCCGATGCCTCCGCTTTGGATAGTGCTTTGCAGTCTGTCCGGGACGATTGCCGTGGTTGCCGAGATCGGCAATCGTCGGCGCAGCAACCGGCGGGATATTGATGATGTTGGTTTCATGCCGTGGCCAACGATCACGGCATTGTCGCTGCTGACCTTCGGCATATCGATTGCCTTCGGGCTGGGAATTCTGTCTACCGGATAGATACGGTTACAGGCAGGCTTCCAGCAACGGCTGGTCAAAGCCATATTGGCGGGCTTTGTCCAGCGTGTAGGGGCGCAGGCCCGAAGAGACATATTCGCCGATGATTTTGCCGTCGGCATCCTCGTCTATATATTGATATTTGAACAGTTCCTGCGTGACGATGACGTCACCTTCCATGCCGATCACCTCGGTGATGTTCGTCGTGCGGCGCGAACCATCGCGCAGACGCTTCACCTGAACAATCAGGTCGACCGATTCCGCAATCTGGCGTGAAATCGCTTCCTTCGGAATCTTGATGTCGCCCATCAGGATCATGTTCTCCATACGGCCGAGACATTCGCGCGGGCTGTTGGCGTGGAGCGTACACATGGAGCCATCATGGCCGGTGTTCATGGCTGCGAGAAGGTCGAAACATTCCGCGCCACGAATTTCGCCGAGGATGATGCGGTCAGGCCGCATACGCAGGGCGTTTTTGACAAGATCCCCGATCGTAATCGCGCCCTGGCCTTCAAGGTTCGCAGGCCGCGTTTCCAGCGGCAGCCAGTGCGGCTGTTGCAGACGAAGCTCGGCGGCATCCTCGATCGTCAGCACGCGTTCGCCGGGATCGATCATTTTCGACATCGCGTTAAGCATCGTCGTTTTACCGGAACCGGTACCACCCGAGATAACAACATTGAAGCGGCAGGCACCGGCGATTTTTAGAGCCGTGCACATTTGATCCGACATCGAGCCAAAGCCCTTCATCATGTCCAGCGTGATCGGTTTCTCGGAGAATTTACGAATCGAGATTGCTGTGCCCTTGAGGCTCAGTGGCGGGACGATGACGTTAACACGCGAACCGTCTTTCAGGCGGGCGTCAGCCAGCGGTGTGGTCTGATCGACGCGGCGGCCAACCTGGTTCACGATCCGCTGGGCGATCTGGAACAGATGCTCCTCATCGCGAAACTGGATCGGGGCGAGTTCCAGCTTGCCCTTGATTTCTATGTAGGTCTGTTCCGGACCGTTGACCATGATATCCGATATATCAGGGTTGCTCAGCAATTCTTCGAGTGGACCGAAACCCAGCAGTTCGTCGACCAGCACCTTTTCTAGTGCAAATTGTTCGCGCCGGTTGAGGGTTAACTTCAGCTCGGTCAGGACTTCCATGATGATCGGACGGAATTCTTCGGTCAGCTCTTCCTTGTTCAACGTCGCAGCCGCTTCGGGGTCGACGCGCTCGAGGAGGCGAGGCAGCACTTGTTCCTTGATCTTGTGGACAGAGGCTCCAAAGCCCTCGTCCTTGTCGACGCTGTCGGCCAATGGTTGCGACCGTTCCGAAAGCCTCGTCATTGCATCGCTTTGCACCGGGGGAGGTACGGTTGGTGTATCTTCGCCGCCGAGGGGAATGGATTCTAGTGGTGGAAACTGATTTCCTCCGAGCTTGTCTTCTCGATTTTCGGAATCGACAGATTTTTTGCTGCCACCGGTCATTGGCTTTGCTACGCCAAAAGATGGCTTGCCACCGCCTAGTCCATTTTTCTTCCCAAAAGCGCTCATTCTGTTCTGTCCGATATGTCTGATGTCACACGATCAATGCCCTCTTTCCCCGAAAATGGTTAATAAAGCGGTAAATCAGGCTGATTGGATGAAGATCGATTCTGGGAGAATTTTGTGACTTGCGGCTTGTGCGTTGCAGTCCAGCAGCTAAGGCAATCTGATGAAAAAGGAGCGGATGCTTGACTGAGGATCATTCTAGGGATCGAGCCACCGCCGGGGGTGTCACGCTTGCACTCATTGCCTTTGCCGGATTCCCGCTTGGTGATGCGGTGATCAAATCGATGGCAGGAGATTGGCCTGCGCCGGCAGTGGCGGCTTTGCGCTTTTCGATCGGCGCTCTGGCCCTTGCGGTGATCCTCTTTGCAAAAGAAGGTCGTCGCGGTTTTCAAGTCAACCGGCCATGGCTTCACGTGGCACGTGGATTTGCCTTGTTCGTTGGCACCATCAGCTTCTTTTCCGCCATATATATCATGCCGCTGGCCGATGCCGTGGCGATATCCTTTGTCAATCCGATCCTCACCGCCTTGTTCTCCGGCTGGTTTTTGAAAGAGAAGATGCCGCCACGGACCTGGGTGGCGACGATCGTCGCCTTTGGCGGGGTTTTGATCATGCTGCGGCCCAATGTCGCGGCCTTTGGCTGGGTCGCCATCTTACCGCTCATCTCGGCCTTTGCGATGTCGACCATGCTGATCCTGAACCGCATGGTATCGACGCAAAGATCAATTTTCGCAGCGCAATTTTACATAGCCTTTTGGGCGGCATTGTTTCTCATGATTGCTGCGGTTATCGGGCATTGGATAGTGCCTGTGATGACCGTACCGGGGCTCCCGCATTGGGATGTGGTCCTGCGCTGCCTGCTGGTGGCACTGACTGCGACTAGCTGCCATTTCCTGCTCTTCATGGCGACGATGCGAACAACCGCAGCGGCGATTGCACCGATCGTCTATATCCAGCTGCTAATCGCGACGGCGATCAGTGTGTTTGTATTCGGAGATCCGATAGACACTACTGCGATGCTGGGAGGATTATTGATAATCTTCAGCGGCTTGCTGCTCTGGCGCAGCAGTCGCCGTGCGAACACGGTTCTGGAGGCTTAGGCAGCTTCGCAGACTTTGTCCAAAAGCTTGAGATGCTGTTCGATACTATTTTCAATGGAATAGGTGCTTGCGCATTCGATGAGCACTTTGACCGGCTGAGGTGAGTGAATTTCGTCCAATATGGCCCTGGCCAGGGCTTCGGGATCCTCCACCGGTACAGTCCGCTGACCGGTCCGAGACAGCAGCTCTGTCAAGCCGTCCGAACAATCGGTCGCAACGATTGCGCAACCAGCAGCCAATGCCTCGATTGGTACAGCCGGCAAACCCTCCCACCGGGAAGACAGCACCAGGATGTCTGATTGAGAGAGAAAGGGGGTGACGTCATGAACAAAGCCCTTGAACGTGATCCGGTCAGCCAAGCCCAATTTTTCGGCTTGTTGCTTTGTGTCTTGCAGAAGAGGCCCATCTCCCAAAATTGTCAGCGACCACGGATGCTCGGCAATCAGCGCCAGAGCGGCAACAAGTGTCATATAGTCTTTCTGTGGAACAAAACGTCCCACTGAAAGCAATCGCGGCGGTTGTCCCGGCCCGCGAAGGGGTCTGGCTGTTCCGGCAGACAACATGTTGGCAGTGACGTAGGGGTTTGGGACCACATGGAACTTGGTCGCTGCATGTGGATAGATTTGTGCATAGTTTTTGGCGTCAGCCTCGCTGAGCGTGAGCGACATGTCACCCAGGTTTGCGGTCATTCCAAACCGCCACGTTCGGGCTATCTTTTGCCATTTGCCGAAACCAGGTCTCAGCACCGGGTTGGTGAGTTTCTGAATGATCTTTGTCGGTCCTCGCCCCGCGAATTGGCGCGCGATTGCCAGAGACAGATTCGTCTGATTACCAGCCGAAAAAATCGCCCTCGGTCGGTGTTTGCGGATCATCCGTGCGACGGAGGGAATCTGGAGCAGCAACTGCAAGCCCCGGCCACCGAACTTGGGTGTTGGAACCAGTCGGATTTTTACAGCCGATGAAATGAGATGGGCGACAGCACCGGTTTCTTTTGTCAACCACAGCTCGGTGGGAAGACCGCGTTCGGCCATCCCATTGGCCAAAAGGATTGCAACGCGGTCCAGGCCGCCATTGCTCGGCTCATAAAGGAAATGAACGATCGGAGCAGAGTGTTTCATGTGCCGTATAATATCCACGGCTCCGGCATATCATG
The DNA here is from genome assembly GCF_048269865.1 of Parasphingorhabdus sp. Taxonomy (GTDB): domain Bacteria; phylum Pseudomonadota; class Alphaproteobacteria; order Sphingomonadales; family Sphingomonadaceae; genus Parasphingorhabdus. The sequence continues at coordinate 135,428 of NZ_JBLWUA010000012.1, forward strand.
CAGTTTCAAAACAAGCCGATTGGTGCTTCTGGTATCGGAACAAATCACAATCTAGCCTATCGATTGGAACAGTACGTACCAGTCTACAATGGCGCGGATATATCATTTGTCCAACGTTTAGTGCCCGAGTTTAAAAGGCGGTGCGGTTGGAACCAATCGAAAGCACCGGGATCGTCGTGAAAAGCTGTCAGCTAACAGCTTCGGCCAATACCGTAAGGCCGTTTTCATCGACTTGCGCAAAGCCACCCTGAACAAAAATTGTCTCAGGTGTCGCGCCTTCGCTGGGGTAGATGACCAGATCAGCATCGCGGATAGTCGACATTACGCCAGCATGATTCGCAAGCACGCCAAAGTCACCCTCAATACCGGGCACCACCACCATGAAGACATCTTCCGAACGGACGAGCTTTTCAGGGGTTACAAGTTCGAAATGTAGATCTGCCATTATCATTCTCCACCCCTCCTTTTCAAAGGAGGGGTAAGGGGTGGTTTATGAGCAGATTGGCTCGATGCCGATCTGCGAATTTGAGGATGAGGACGGTCCCCACCCCAACCCCTCCCCTAAAGGAGAGGGGCTAAATTGCTTAAGCTGCCTCAGCAGCCATTTTCTTGCCTTTTTCGATCGCTTCCTCGATGCCGCCGACCATGTAGAAGGCGTTCTCGGGAAGGTGATCATATTCGCCATCGACAACCGCCTTGAACGATTTGATCGTGTCTTCGAGATCCACGAACTTGCCGGGGATGCCGGTAAAGACTTCAGCAACGTGGAATGGCTGCGAAAGGAACTTCTGGATTTTCCGGGCGCGCTGCACGACCAGCTTATCTTCTTCTGAAAGCTCGTCCATGCCGAGAATGGCGATGATGTCCTGCAAAGATTTATACTTCTGCAGGGTTTCCTGAACAGCACGGGCCGTATCATAATGCTCCTGGCCAACGACCCGGGGTTCCAGAACACGCGACGTGGAATCGAGCGGGTCAACAGCCGGGTAGATGCCGAGTTCCGAAATCGCACGGTTCAAAACGGTGGTTGCGTCCAAGTGGGCAAATGACGTTGCCGGTGCAGGGTCGGTCAAGTCATCGGCAGGCACGTAAATAGCCTGAACCGAGGTAATCGAGCCCTTGCTGGTGGAGGTAATGCGTTCCTGCAGCGCACCCATGTCAGTCGACAGGGTAGGCTGATAGCCCACAGCCGAAGGAATACGGCCGAGGAGTGCGGACACTTCCGAGCCTGCCTGGGTAAAGCGGAAGATGTTATCGACGAAGAACAGAACGTCCTGGCCTTCCTGATCGCGGAAATATTCCGCGATGGTCAGACCCGACAGAGCAACACGTGCACGCGCTCCGGGAGGTTCGTTCATCTGACCGTAAACGAGGGCCACTTTGGAACCTTCAGGCGTAGCCTTGCCGTCTTTATCCTTGGCAATAACATTCGCATCGAGAAATTCGTGATAGAGGTCGTTACCTTCACGGGTACGCTCACCAACACCGGCGAACACAGACGTACCGCCGTGCCCCTTTGCGATGTTGTTGATCAGTTCCTGAATAAGCACTGTCTTGCCAACGCCGGCACCGCCGAACAGACCAATTTTACCGCCCTTTGCATAAGGGGCGAGCAGGTCGACAACCTTGATGCCGGTAACCAGAATTTCGTTGTCGGTCGATTGGTCAATGAACAGGGGAGCTTCTGCGTGGATGGGAGCAGAAGTCTTCGCGCCGATAGGGCCGAGTTCGTCGATGGGCTCACCAATCACGTTCATGATCCGGCCAAGCGTTTGAGGGCCAACCGGCATCATGATCTGGGAGCCGGTGTCGGTCACTTCCTGACCGCGGGTCAGGCCTTCGGTCGCATCCATGGCGATCGTACGAACCGTATTCTCGCCAAGATGCTGCGCAACTTCGAGAACCAGCCGGTTACCGTTATTGTCGGTTTCCAGCGCCGAGAGAATTGCCGGGATCTCGCTATCAAAGGTGACGTCGACGACAGCGCCGATGACCTGTGAAATGCGGCCTACATTTTTGGTTTTTGCCATTTTTCCGTTTCCTTGCGTACGTGCTTTAGAGCGCTTCTGC
>NZ_JBLWUA010000013.1:0-58774 GCF_048269865.1 Parasphingorhabdus sp.
ACCTAAAAATTAATGATATTACATATCTAACTGCATGAAATATTGGGAATGTTGTTCAAAAGCACTTGATGAACTAACGAGATAATGTATTGGGCGGAACCATGAATGAACGAAGCGGCATAACCAGAAAAATGTCAGGGCTCTTTCGCCTGATGGCGGTTTTGCTCGTTCTGATTATGTCGAGCATGACGGTTGCCGAAGCAGCTGAATGCGTCAGCGAACCACAAAACGCCGAACTGATGTTGATTTCCGACGCCGGGCACTCGGATGAAGCCCCTTCGGATGATCACATATGAAGTGGGCGCCAAAACCAGTTGGTTCGACAGGTCTCTGGTTTTCAATGCAGCCGTATTCTTCGAAGATTTCAGCGACAAGCAAGCTTCTTCCGTGGCAATTCTTGCTAATGGGTTACCAGGCGTTAAGCCGGTCAATGCGGCGGCTGCAGAAGTTTGGGGCCTTGAAATAGATGCAACATGGCAGCCTATAGAAAGCCTAATGTTCACAGGATCCTATGCATACCTGCATGCGAGATATAAAGATTTCAAGTCTCTTACGTCAAACCCCGGTTCTATTGCAACTGCAGGGGAATGCGTAATCAAGATGGTAGAAAGTGCCAGTTTCTGCGAAATTGATAATTCAGGCAATAGTCTAGAGAATGTACCTACCCATTCGTTAAATATTTCGGGGCGTTACACCCATACTATCTCTGACGCTCTGAGCGTGTACATCGAAATGGATGGACGTTACCAAGGAAAGCGCTTCGACAATAGTAGCAATTCCAGATGGTATGACGGTTACTGGTTGTCAGATTTGCAAGTCGGTCTCAGAGGCGAGAATTGGGAACTGATCGGCTATGTCAAGAACGTGTTTGATGACGACACGATCCGCGTTGGCACCACGACAACCGATCTGCGGACATTCACATTACCGTCGACGATTTTTAACGTCGGGAAACCTGGATTACCCGACCCGCGTACCTTCGGGGTTCGTGCAAACTTCCGTTTTTGATCATATGAAACGATAACAGAAGCAATAATTTGTGGCTAAAAAGCCCTGATTTCCATTTCGGATATTGGGGCTTTTTTCCACTCGTCAGCATTCCAGAAATTGCTTTGGCAATAGCTGACCACTCACAAGTCGCTATTGCTTTGTTTGCTGTGCGGTGTCCACAGCTGCCTGGGAAGGAAAAGTTTAATAACCGCTCAGATATGGGTGGTTTACCAATCGTGTGGTCGTCTGCTCGTCTGCCATTTGTGTTTTAGTAGGATTATTTTTATTCTGCCTTTTCACAGGTATGGTCGGGAAAAATGCAGGTCGAATGCGGAGACAATGCAGGTCCCATCACCTTCCATTGCTTTTGGGTCAATGCACTCTCGATGGGCGAAGGCTAGGTTAGAAATTCAACTCAATTTCGATATTGTGCGGCTCGTGCTAATCTTAAAGCCCGCATTCCGCCGTAAATGGAAACTGAAGCAAAATATGGTCGCAAAAGCTCAAGCACGGTTCGATGGCAACCTGACCACCGGACCAATTTTCAAGACTCTGTTGCTCTTTTCCTTGCCGACACTGGGCTCGTCAGTTTTGCAGTCGCTCAATGGATCGATTAACGCGGTATGGATCGGACGGATTTTGGGCGAAGCCGCGCTTGCCGCAACCGCCAATGCAAATTTGGTGATGTTCCTGATGCTAGGAACGGTTTTCGGGTTCGGAATGGCGGCAACGATACTGGTCGGACAGGCAATGGGGCGCGGCGATATCGATGGTGCGAGACGCGTGGTAGGCGCTTCAGCATTCTGGTTTTTCTTTCTTTCGATCATCATTGCGGTACTGGGGTGGATTTTTACGCCGGAGCTTTTGCATTTACTCGACACGCCAGCTGCCTCCGTTCCGCTAGCTATCAGCTATTTGCGAATCATATTTCTCGCGATCCCGATCATGTTTTTTCTCAACTTTCTGATGATGGCGCAGCGGGGTGCTGGAGATGCCACTACGCCTCTCATATTCATGGGGCTATCGGCATTTATCGATATCATCCTCAATCCGGTCCTGATTATGGGCCTGGGGCCGGCACCAGAAATGGGCATTGCCGGTGCGGCAACGGCGACTTTCGTGGCGCAAGCGATCGCGCTTTTCGGAATGCTTCTATATATCTACGCTAAAGACCTACCTATCAGGCTGCGTGGGGTGGAACTCGCCTATATCCGGCCAGCGCGGGACCTTTCGATCAGTATCATAACAAAGGGCTTTCCAATGGGATTGCAGCTGTTCGTGGTCTCCGGATCGGCAGTTGTGATGATCGGATTTGTCAATAGCTATGGCGTATCCACGGCGGCGGCTTACGGGGTCACAGCACAGTTATGGAGCTATATTCAGATGCCTGCTATGGCGCTGGGGTCCGCAACTTCGGCTATGGCTGCGCAAAATATTGGGGCCGGTAAATGGGAGCGCGTCGGTGCGATCACCCGTTCCGGCATCATTGCGAATATCGTTTTAACCGGTGCGATGGTTTTGCTGCTCTATGTGGCCGATCATTTCGCTTTGTCGTTGTTCCTTGGCCCGGAAAGCCCCTCCATCCCGATCGCTGTGTATATCAACAATATCGTGAGCTGGGGCTTCATCCTGTTTGGTGTTATGATGGTGGTGTTCGGAACCGTGCGCGCAACAGGCTCCGTCATACCGCCGTTAATAATCATATTCATCTCGCTGGTCGGTGTCCGCATCGGTACGGCAGTTCTGTTTGAGCCGACCTATGGTGTGGAGGCGGTCTGGTGGTCCTATCCCATAAGCTCTGCGGTTTCGATGGCGCTTGCGCTCGCCTATTACCGTTTCGGCAACTGGCGCAATGCAACTATGATTTCCGGCAGCGCTGCCAACCACGAAAAGGAAGCAGCCGTACCTGCCGAAAATGCAGCAAATGCTTCCGGCCCGACCTAGGTTTTTGTGGAACGAAGATGAAGCGAAAAACTCAACAGCCCCGGCGGGGCTGGTGGTAAAGGACATCCGCAGAGCAACCCGCAAACAATATCACGCGGAAGAAAAATACGGATGGTGATGGAAGGACTGCGCTGAGAGGGTAGCATCGCCGAGTTATGTCGTCGCGAAGGTAACCGGTGTATCGCAATACTTCAATTTTTTGAGAGAAGATGGAGCGTTTGGGATGACCACGCCGGAATGCTATTTCTTCAGTTGCCTTCCGGTATGAGTGGGTCAAGATTTTTTCTTAAAGACACGGCGCTACTACCTTTGGTTGTCGTTAATCTAGTTGAAGTTGCTCGACAATGTCCGGACAAATTATCTAGTAAGTTTCGAGGATGTCCGATGAAGATGATGTCCATGAGAAGGAGTGGGTATGCGGATTAGCATTATCGGTTTTTTACTGGCAGGGTTGGTGTTTACAGGAACAGCGGCGGCTGAAGAGGGACGACAGGACAGACGAGAAGTGGTCGACGATGATGTTTCGGAAGAATTGCGTCTCTGGGTCGATGCGAGGGCTGGAACCGGCAAGCCTGTTCACTGGATCGCCAGTGGCGGCGTTTTTGAGTATCCTACAGGTAAAAAACTTTTTGGGATGGTCGGGTTCGATAGTTCCCGTGTAATCTGGCCGACGAAAAAAGGTGATCCCGTCATACATCTGACGCGCAAGACTTTTGCCTATACCGACCCGGTCACAGATGAAATATTGACGGAATATAACGGCCAACCGGTTACTCCTATCGCCTACCCGTATCAGGTGATCACCTACCGTGTCGAAGAAGGCAAGATTTTTGGCGATGTTGAACAGGGTGCAGGCGCCGCGATACAGCAGATAAAGATGCAAGACGGTATGGGGATGCGCTGGTTAGGACGCGATACATTGGTTGTCTCCGCCCCGATCTTTCTCGATATGCCGCTTCCGAACGGCGCGCGCTATGAAGCCTGGGAGAATTATGATTTTTTTCTGCATAGAAATAATAAAGTCGAAGAACCGCATCAAATGAGTTGGCAGCGCTATGGGGGACTCCCGACGTGGGCCGGAACCGGCAAGGCGATTTATCACTTGCTGTCGTGGCGCGTCGAGCATGAAAGCGAGTTTCCCCCCAAGCTGCTCGAATGGGCAAAAGCGGAAATGCCAATGTGGTTAGTCCCGCCCGCTGACATGGATGAAATCCGCGCGCTTCAGCAGGCTCCCGCCGGTGAAGGTTGGGCCAATTAAGAAAGATCGGATCGAATGATGGGCGGAGTGTTAGAGACTTTTACCGGCGAGCTTCGTTACACAAGTAATGCAGAGGGCCGGCGCGGCGCAGAGCGTGGCCGCGAGAGTTTCCGGATCGACATTCACCGGGACGGTTCTCGCGTCCTCGCTGCCCATGCAGAAATCGACGATGCGCCGTCCGTCGTTCGCGATGTCAACCAGCGGATCGGTCCCGACGGCAGGCCCGAGGACAGTTTCGTGCGTATTGCCGTGGGCGGCAAATTCCGTGGCAGCGGATGGTTTCGTTTCGGCAAGAATATCGCCGAATGTGAATCAATGACGACCATTGAAGGGCGGATTTCCCAGCGCATGGAGCTCGACAGCCCGCTGGTCGCATTCGGAAACCACGCGATAATAAATGATGGTTTTCTGCTGAGCCTTTACGATTTGTCACAGGGCCCCGGGATCCAGCTGATCGAGCATATGTATCTATCTTCTCCTGATCATCGGGGAGCAACGGGACCAATGTTTTTTCCGATAAAATTGGCTATTCAATATCATGGCCGTGAGGAAATAGAAGTTGAGGCAGGACGTTTTGAAGCGCATAAATTCTCCTATCCCGACGTACCGGGCTTGCTAGAGGAGCATCCAGAATATGATCTGTGGTGTACGACGGATGATCATTATATTTTGCTGAAAGCTGCCGTTGGGGGATATATGCAAACTCGCTACGAGCTTGGATCACTTAGTCACGTGCGGCATGACAACGCATGACCATATGGTTGCTAGTCGCGCATATCGCTGTGCTTGGTTACTGGTTGGGTTCCGAACTAGTCATAAATTCAACCTATAAGTATGTCAGCTATCGCGGTGATATGGATTTTGACGAGCGTGCCCGGCTAATGGATCACGTCATGCACGTCGATCAGCACGTGCGCTATGCTTTAGTGCTGCAAGCTGGTCTCGGCTTTATGCTTGCGATAGCATATGGTTTCATACCTGGTGGCGACACTGCGTTTTGGGCAGCGGGCATAGCCATGTTCCTCTGGCTTGGTTTTGTAGAAGCCGTACATCGCTTGCGTCACAATAGTACGGGCATGGCATTTGCATCGATAGACCGCGCTTCTCGCTATGTGCTTATCGCGATTTTTCTTGCGCTAGCTTTTCAATTGATCGGCGGCAGTTGGCCTGCGCCTTTATGGCTGCGAGTTAAATTTGGTCTTTTCGCGGGCATAATTTTATGTGGCGTTGGGATAAGATTCGCGCTGATCGAACATTTCCGGACTTGGAAAACCATGGCAACCGAAGGCGTTACCGATGCGCGTAATGATGTCATCAAGCGCACTTATGTAAAGGCAACATCAGTTCTCGGTCTCCTTTGGGTTTTCATCGCTACAGTGGTTATCGTTAGCATCTGGAAGCCGGTATAATGGAGGCAGAACTAGTCAAACGGCTACGAGAAATCTGCGGCGCTGATACAGTCATTGTCGAGGCAGAAAAGCTTGATGATGCACGTTACGATGTTCACGAAACTGGATGTGCACCAGCCATAATATTGAAGCCGACAGTTGCCGATACTCTTCCCGATGCCATCGCTGAAATTTCGCGTCATGGTTATGCTATTGCACCGCGCGGCGGAGGACTGAGCTACACGGCAGCCTATATTCCGCAATCCGACCGGACTGTCCTGATAGATACTGCGGCGTTAAATCGTATCATCGATATTAATTCGAATGACATGACGATTACGGTCGAATGCGGTGTTACGTGGAAGCAGATTTACGACGCGCTCGCACAATATAAGCTGCGGCTTCCGTTTTTCGGAACATTTTCCGGTAAGGGCGCAACAGTTGGTGGCGGACTGAGCCACGGGGCACTTTTCTTTGGCTCGGCACGACACGGCTCTGCGGCGGAAATGGTCCTAGGGATAGATGTCGCCTGTGCTAATGGGTCCGTGCTCCGTACGGGGCAGGGCGCACTTAAGGTCGAAGGCAAAAGCTTTCTCCGGAGTTTTGGTCCGGATCTCACGGGCTTATTCGTGCACGATGGCGGCACGTTAGGTTTAAAGCTACGCGCAACGCTTCGCCTCATTCCTATGCCAGAGCAGCTTGATTACGCCAGCTTTGCCTATCCAACACTTGAGGCTGCGAGCGACGCGCTATGCGAGCTTGCCCGTGCGGGAGTGGCTGAAGAAGCATATGTTATGGACCCTGCGGCCACCGACCATCTCGACATTGATGCCGCCGAGATGCTCCGCTCAGCCAGTGCGGTAGCGAGATCTGCTGATAACCCTTTGGCAGCAGCGAAGTCGTTGCTCGCTATGGGTAAGGCGGGGGTTTCCGTCATTCCAAAAGGACATTATTCGCTCCACGTCACTGCGGCAGGTCTTTCACGCGAAGCTGTAGCTGCGGACATGAAATCCATTATCCAGATACAAAAAGCGGCCCGTGGCAAACAAGTCACTGCGACCATTCCCATGGCTGCACGAGCCGATCCGTTCGCCAATCTCAATGGTGTCATGGGGCAGGACGGCGGACGATGGGCAGCGCTAAACGCGAAGGTTGCTCTTTCCGATGCGCAGAAGCTTTTGAAAACTTTCAATGCAATGATTGAACCATATGCTGATGAAATGAGTTCCAAGGGCGTGCGCGTGACCCGGCTGGCATCGGCGCTTTCGAACCATTGTTACAGTTTTGAGCCGGTGTTCCATTGGAAAGATATCTGGCTTCCGCTGCACCGAAATGCACCGGATCCGTCGCATGTGCGTAAGTATCAAGAGCCAGATGCCAATCCAGAGGCGCGCGAACTCGTCAATATTTTGCGTCGTAAAACAGTCAACCTGTTTCGTGACTTTGCGGCGGCTTCTAACCAGATCGGGCGTGTCTATCCGTTTCTTTCTGCGTTGTCGAACGAACCGCGCGAGCTGCTATTGACGCTCAAGAACCATCTTGATCCGAAAGGGCTTATGAACCCCGGTGTGCTCGAATTCCCAGTCAATAATCAGACGGAAACATAGGAGATATTAACAACATGGCTGTTCTTTACGCAATCAATTGTCGCGACAAACCTAATTCAAAAGAGAAACGCATGGCGGGTCTCAAGGCTCACCTCGCGCATATGGATGAAGTTTTTGATCGCGTTTCAATCGCTTGTCCCTTGCACGACGAAGAAGGCGGCTTTGCAGGCTCCATGCTGGTGATAAGCGCCACAGACATGGCTGACGCCCGCGCGTTTATCGAGGGCGACCCTTATTATAACTCTGATATCTGGGAATCAATTAAGATTGACCGTGTCGGCGTGACCGCTGGTAGCTGGGTTGGCGGTAAACCCTGGTAAGCTGGCTTAACTCAGCCTTTGAGTTCTCGCAGCAACACGCTGACAAGCTCATCCATATGCGCACGTCTGCGCCGCATCATGTAAATGGGACTAATCCACGCACCATCGCTCAGATCTCGCCATAATATGCCATTAAAGTCACGGCAAAGTGACTGCGGCAAAATTGCGAGGAAATCTGACTGCGAAAGTGCATGGAGCGAAAATAATACCGATGTTGTCATGATACCGGGTTTGGGCATGGGCAGTCCGGCGTTCGAGAATGTTTCTGCGATAATGTCATCAAGCAGGTCAGTGTTGCGGCCGATAATCCAATTTCCATCGGCGAGATCGGAAATGGATTGCGCATCTTGCAATGCCTGGTTGTTTACGCAACCGCCGACGCCCCACGGCTCGCTAGATACCTGCTCCAAAAGAATTCCGTCATATTGTCCGCCAACCTGTGAGGACAGCGCGATGTCGAGTTCGCCGCGATGAAGCGCGGCGACGAAGTCTCGGTCTATTCCTCCTTCGACATCGATCCGCACATTGGGATAATTCTGCGCAAATTGGGTTAGTCGCTTACCGAGTAAGCTGGCGGCTGAAATCGGACTCAGTCCAACCACCAGCCTACCGCGCTCTAGTCCTAATGCAGCGCTAGCCGTGTGGCGAAGCTTTCCGGCGCTTGCAATAATGTCACGGGCATATTCAGAAATGGATTCGCCAAGCCTCGTTGCTGTCATGCCGCGAGTGCCGCGCTCGAATAATTTGCCACCAAGCTCGTTTTCAAGCCGCGACAAACTCTTTGATAGCGCCTGCTGCGTAAGCCCTACTCGCTGGGCTGCTGCGGTCAGGCTGCCTGAATCAAGAACAGCAAGAAAGTGAACAAGTTGCCGGTGTTCCATAATACTATACAACCATAGTTTGTGGTTTTTGACAACCTTTTGTTATGCGTCCGTCAGATGACCATTAAATTGGGTTCAACTAAAACAAACTTAATGCGGAGATATGATATGGCTAGTCTTAAGAGTGTCACACGGTGGGATGAAACTGTTGATGTATTGATTTGCGGCTATGGCTGTGCCGGAGCATCTGCCGCAATCGAAGCTTATGACGTTGAGCCTGACGCAAGAATCCTCGTAATCGAAAAAGCACCGGAACAATTTGCAGGCGGAAATTGCCGTGTCTCCGGCCAGTCCTTGCTGATTTCAAAGAACAAAGAAGCGCTCAAAGACTATCAGAGAAAAATGAGCGAAGCCAATCCCGTGACAGAAGAGTTTCTGGATGAGTGGGCCGACAAAATGGTCAATCTGGAGCCATGGATCCAGAAAATTGCACAAGACGCGGGTGCTGAATTTCTTCGGGGAACCGGCTTTACCGAGCGTGATGCGGTCCTTGAGTTTCCAGAGTTTGGTGCACGCGATGCGGTCGCTTATACCTCGACAATCCTTCCGATTCCTTCAGGCGTCTGGCTGGCGCTCAAATCCAATGTCGAAAAACGCAATATTCCTGTCTGGTTCGATGCCCCGCTGGTGGATCTCATTCAAGACCCTGACACGCTCGAAGTATTCGGCGCGTGGGTCACCCATGATGGAACGCGCAAGGCGGTTCGCGCCGAACGTGCCGTAATCATGGCAGTTGGCGGTTATGAGTCTGACAAACAGATGCAGCGCGATTATTACGGATTGTCCAATGTGACGCCGCTAGGCACACCATATAATCAGGGTGACGGTATCCGCATTCTGCAAAAAGCGGGTGCGGAAATGTGGCATTTGCGCAATCAGGGTCAGTCCGGTGGCATCTGGCCGGGCGTTCACCTTCCGCATCAGGAAACCGCCTATCTGCGCAACTTCATGCTACCGGCATTTAGTTGGTTTGATATCGATAACACCGGACGGCGTTTCTACAATGAAGCAAACGAGCTTCAACTAACCCACTACAAAGAGAAGAAACATGGCAGGTGGGTCGATGTGCCCCTCAACGAAGCTTATCCTGTCTATATGATTTTTGACGAAACCACGCGTCAGGCTGGCAAGCTGGTCCTCGAAGTCATGACGTGGAGTGCAGTTGTGACCGCCGAGCCGTGGAGCGAAGACAATAGTGCGGAAGTGGATTCTGGTTTCATCAAGAGAGCAGATGATTTCGCATCACTCGCGCAGCAAATTGGTGTTGATCCGTCCGTATTCGAGCAAGAGGTGGAGCATTACAACGCATCTTGCGCGGCCGGACAAGATGAGGTGCATGGGCGCAGTGCCGACACATTATTGCCGGTGGCGAATGGTCCTTTCTATGCACTTCCGATCACGCCTGCGATTGTCTGCACGGGCGGCGGTGCCAAACGTGATATGGAAGGTCATGTGTTTGATCACCAAGCCAATGTTATTCCGAGGCTGTTCGAAGTGGGAGAGTTGGGCTCATTCATTTCCGATCTTTATCAGAACGGTTCCTATCTCACCGAAGCAATGATTACCGGACGCGGTGCAGCCCGTTCGGCATTGGCACTTGAACCTGCAACACTTCTCGAAGCAGCGGAATAAGCCATGTTAGTCAAAACACCGGCGATAAAGCTAGGCGTAGAAGTTCGCGAGAGTAACACCGAGGACGGACGATTGATTTTGTCAGGCGTGGCAAATGCGATGCCTTGCACCGTCGAGATCGGGGGCCACGAGCTTGTGCGCCTGATGGGAAAGCTGATTCGTCCGGCCGTTATCGGCCTCGTAATAAAATCGATGTTCAGTTCAGAACCAAAGGACTGAAGTGACGCTGTGATAGAGTTTTTCACCTCACACGAACTCGCCATCCTGAGGTACCTCCATATCCTCGCTATGGTTTTCTGGCTTGGCGGGGAATGGGGAGTGTTTCAAACCTCTTATAAGGTAGTCAATTCTGAGCTGACGGCTCCCGAGAGACTGAGACATCTCGATACAGTTTTCCGTATCGATGTCTTGGCGCGGGTCGGCATTGTCTCGCTCTTGCCGCTTGGTCTACATATGGGATATTTGTGGGGGCTGCAGCCATATGGCGGTACATTTTTAATGGTTGTGTGGATCTTGTGGGTGCTTTGGATTGCCATCACGCTTCTGGCGTTTCGCGACAAAATGGCGAAAAACAAAACAATATTCGGTCATTTGGAAGATTGGTCGCGTTACGCCCTGATCCCTGCCTTGCTTGTTGTCGGGAGCACTTCTTTGTTGGGAATGGGGCCGCTTGAAGCTGGCGAAGGACAGAAATGGTATTCGGTCAAACTGATTATATTCGGCGTAGCGATTATCATCGGATTGGTTCTTCGGTATTTTCTACATAGCTGGCCTGGCATTTTTGCGACCTTGATGAAGGGGCCAGATGCCAAAGCCGAAATGCAGCTCGCAAAATCAATCCGCGCGTCCAGGAGGGTTGCCTTCACCTATTGGATCACAATCCTTGCCGCCGGGTTTTTTGGCGCTGTAAAGCCGATTTAGACCTTACAAGAGGAAATTGGAATATGTACGACGGTAGTTCTCTCATCGCACGTTCGGTTCTCAAGGGGATATTTTTCGTGACTGTTGCAGCAGGCCTTAACGCATGTGCTGTCGCTCCTCTCGCACGAAACAATATTGTGACCTCAACACAGGATGCAGATCGCGCCGCCATTCGCTCGAATGGAGAGCGCTGGATTACCTACTATCAAGCAGGAGAGATCGAAAAGATGCGGGATCTCTACGAGGACGATGCCTTGGTTATGCCAAACGGCTCCCCTCTGCTCCGGGGTTCAGACGAGACCGTCGATTTCTTCGCCCGCAACCGGCGTTCTGGCAATGAAGTGACGTTCCGGTCCGAACCTGAAAATCTGGTGATAGAAGGTGATCGTGCTTATCTGGTAACCCAATATGCAATGCGGATTAAATCACCGGACGGCAAGTTGACCCACATAAAGGGGCGCACTTTTCTGGTCTATCGCCGGGGCACCGATGGAATGTGGCGTCTCTGGCGGGACATGGACAATAGCGCGCCGGATGTCGAGTTGGAGTTTGATTAAGGCGCCGCTTGGACGGCTCCTTTTGCACCATTCTCACGACTAACCCATGTATGCTCCGCCGCTTATATGCAGGATATTTCCGGTCATATACGATGATCCGGGACCGAGCAGAAACAATACAGGTCCGGTCACGTCTTCGGCGACGGCTAGTCGCGCGAGCGGGATTTTTGTCAAATATTCCTTCATATCAAACCGCAAAGGCGCGTCGGGGTCCACAGTCCGGCCGCGTCCGCCGCGCAGGAACGGCGTATCAACCGCACCGGGGGACACAAAATTTATCCGCACGTTCGGTGCGACCTCCCTCGCTACGCTTTGTCCCATCGCCACCAGTCCAGCCTTCGCTGCAACATAGGGCGCATAACCAGGCTGAGGAATATAGGCCATATCGCTGGTGATTAGAACCACGCTGGCAGCATCTCCATGTTGAAGAAGCGGCACCAGTGCCCGTAAACACAAAGTCATGAGGCGCAGGTTGCCGGAGATGATCTCGTCGATCGCCTCGATCGGCCATTCTGTGATTGGCATTCTCTGTCCGGCGAATCCCGAGGCGATGACCAGTCCGTCTAGTTGTGGCATAACCTTCTTTAGCTGCTCAGCCATCTCGTCGACGGATTTCGCGTTTCTGCCATCGAAAGAGATACTATGAGCGGCCGGTGAGGGGGCTTCGGTGATGGATTTTTCCAAATCAATCGCTACTACATTACAGTCAGCCGCGACCAGTTTTTGCACAAGATCACTACCGATTCCGCCGCAGGCCCCGACAACCGCGATATTCGATCCGCGCGGCGGGCTTAGTCCGTTTGAGTCGTTCATTGATCAGATCTCCGATGATGCAGATTGCCGATTTTTCATGCCATTCAAAACGGTTTGATGTTGCCGAGGAACGCTGTTCCCAAAAGTAGCAGGTAAACCACCCATACCCACACACGGGTACGATCCATCGTTCGTCGTAAAGGTATTTCCGTTGCATCCGACGAACCTTCGCTGATGAGTTTGCCGAGCAGCGGACCTACCGGCTTGAACGCGACGTCGATCATGATGGCTGCAGCGAAGATCAGGCCGAACATCACCGCTTTTGTAGCTAGCCAGGCCGGTGCCAACGGTGCGCCTTCAACCAAAGAAATAATGCCAAGCCCGAGATAGAAAACCGTCAGGCCAATTTTCAACACAGATTCGATTTTATTGTCGCGTTTCGCACGTTCTGTTTGATCGTGAATATGCGCATCCCAGACCAGCCAAAGCCAAAACCCGCCTATTATCCATGCCAGACCAACCACCCAGATGGGCAAGTCCCACCAGCCGCCGGCATCGACCATCGTCAATGTAAGTGGCACCATTAAAGCCCACGCAGAGCGCGGGACCATATCTACATTTACTAGCAATTGCAGTAACGCAAGTCTTTGAGGCAAGCTCCATTTTTCCCGTTTGCGAAAATGCTGACCGAGCATGAAAACCCCGACATCAGCTCCCAACCAGAGAACAAAAAGCAATAAATGGGCAAAAACCAGAATTTGGTAATAACTAACGGAAAACTCTGCCATTTTAGTTGGTCTTTCCTGTGATGCACGTAATCAAATTTGTGCAGATCGTTTTTCAAACGCAAATCCCATCTTGCATAATAAAATAGTTTGTGCAAGTTGTCCGGACAAATTATGATAGCATCTGAAAAAGGGAGTAGAATTTATGGGACGGACAAAATGGCTAACTGGGGCGGCGCTGATCGTCTTCACTGCTGCTGCATATCCATCATATGCGGTAGCAAACACACTCGGGGAAGATGCGGCGCAGGAACAGAGTTTGAATGAGCAGGACGCGCAAGAGGGCGGCCTGAACGTGATTGTCGTAACGGCCCAGCGGCGTCAGGAAAGCGTTCAGGACATTCCTATCGCAATCAGTGCTTTTGACTCCGCCGAACTTCAAACGCGCGGTGTCAGTAATGCTCTCGAGGTTACGCAATTTGTTCCCAATTTTGTGGGTATTAACAATACCGGTTTGGGTTCGGCAAACGCATATTATTTACGCGGACTTGGCAATACCGAATCGATTGCAACATTCGATCCGCCCATCGGAACCTATCTCGACGATATTTATCTTTCGCGTCAGAACGCCAATAATCTCTCGTTGTTTGATGTAGAGCGCGTCGAAGTTCTCCGCGGCCCGCAAGGTACATTATTTGGCCGAAATACAACAGGCGGGGCTGTTGCCGTTTTTCTGAAGGAGCCGGAAGATCGTGTAGGTGGATATGGTGAAGTGGGTTACGGTTCATATCAGCAATACACAGCGCGCGGATCTGTCGACGTGCCGCTTGCCGACAGTTTTGCAGTTAAGGTTTCTGGCTATTTTCAGGACGACAGGGGTTATGCCAAGAATACGTCGACCGGCGAAAGGCTCAACTACAATGACGGATGGGGCGTACGGCTTGGATTGCGCGGAGAACTCTCTGAAAATGCCCGGTGGACAGGATCTTATATCCACACGTTTTCCGATAGTGCCAATTTGACCAATTTTGATTGCGATCCTGCTAACCCATCGAATTGTGACGGTCGCTTCATCACCACGGGTCTGACAAAAAACAGCAATTTCGGTGGTCGTTTGTCAGGTGAAAAAGATAATTATGGCCTTGGCGTAGAGACCACCATGGACTTCATATCGTCCAACCTTGAGCTTGGTGACCGCGATTTCAGTGTCAATATCATCACGGGGTATGTTTATACGACACAGGATTTTGCACTGGATTTCGCCGATGGTCGCGCGCTACCAAGCATAAATACACCGTTTACCCCGGTTCTCGCCTATAAATTTGGCGGCTTTACCGTGGTAAACGAGGGTGAGTTTTCACAATTCTCCCAAGAAATAAAGGTTAATGCTTCTCTGGCTGACGGATTGATTGATCTAGTCGGTGGCGTATATTATTTTGAAGAAAGCAATTACACGGATCTAGCCGACGTATTTAGTGTCGGCCAATCTTCCGTTGCAGCACCAGGCGGAATACCGCTGATACTCGCCGATAGAACGGTTCGGAACTCGACGAAGGCTTATGCAGGTTACTTGCAAGGCGACTTGAACCTTACTGACCAGCTCAAATTGACCGCTGGTGTGCGCTATACGGACGAGACGAAGACATTCTCGGTTTCCGATAATAAAGCTTCTTGCCGCGATGGTTCAATCGAAGCGACATGTATCGATAATATGAATTTATTCGCTCCCAATGGCCGGGCCATCCCGCGTAAACAAAATATCAAAATCTGGACACCTCGTTTTGCCGTTAATTTCCAGGCAACCAATGACCTCTTGTTATATGCGTCTGCAACACGCGGGTTTAAATCCGGTGGCTGGAACGCACGGGGTCTGAGTGCCAGCGAACTGCTGCCATTCGATGCAGAAAAGGCCTGGAGCTACGAAGCCGGTCTCAAGACAGAACTTTTTGATCGCAGACTTCGTTTTAATCTGGCCGGTTACTGGCTGGATGTTGCAAAGCTTCAAACTCCGACAGGCTTCACGCGACTTAACGGCGCCATTGGTTTCGTGACCAGCAACTTTGCCGATTACCGCAACAAGGGCATTGAGCTTGAGATCAACGCAGCACCGGTAGATGGTCTAAACTTATTTGCTTCGTTGGGCTACCAGGACGATAAATATATCGTTGATCTTAATAACGTTGCGAACAATGCATTCGGCGTCCAGTCGGTTGCCTCCCAACTTGCAAATTGCCAAGCACAGATTGCAGCAGGCCTTGTGCCGGGCGGCGATGCGACGGCCTGCGGGCAAGGTATTGTAGCGCCAAATGGCCAGATTGGTGAGCCCGTCCGTTCGCCGAAGTTCAATATTTCGCTTGGCGCGAGCTACAAGGCCGATCTGGGCGGCGGCTTAACGCTTACTCCGGCAGTCAATGCGAACTGGTTGGACAAGCTAGAAGTCGGGACCAATAATATTACCTTCTATGACGATCCTGTCACGAGCAGTGCCGGTCCGGTATATAATAACAATACAACTGGGCAGGGTGCCCGGCTGTCGGGTTCCGCGACCGAAGCGCGCTGGATTGTGAACGGCACGCTCACGTTGAGAAGCGAACAAGGCTGGTCATTATCAGCCGAGTGCCGGAATTGCTTTGATGAAAAGACGATTACATCCACGCTTGCCAACGTCGAATATCTCAACGCTCCCCGCTCATGGTTAGTGAAAGCGCGGTTTGATTTCTAAAAGAAGCAACACATGAAGCGGCCGGTGTATCAATATACCCGGCCGCTCTCTTCTCTTTGGATCAGATTGTTTGGATAGAAAAATGACGGCACCCAAAGATAAATCCGCTGACGGCGCCCCGGGAGAGTTTTCGCTTGGATGGACAGTCTTGCTTGCGGCATTGTTGGGCGTAACTTGCGGAGCGTCCCCGATTCCTTTCAATCTCATCGCGTTTACAGTCGAGCCATTGAGCGCCGAATTTGGTTGGTCGCGCACGGAGATCATATTCCCGGCGACGATATATGGTTTGATAGCGTCCTTTCTTGCCCCTTTATTCGGCTGGATGGCAGATCGATATGGTGTACGACCTGTCGCCCTTTGGTCGCTATTTGCATTTGGTATCGCGCTGGCGGCTATTGCACTGACCCCCATAAGCAATGATCAGACGACCTTATACACTTATTACGGTCTCTGGATCATTATTGGCCTTGTTGGCATCGGCTCGACACCCGTGACTTGGAGTCGGGCAATAAATTTATGGTTTTTCAAGCATAGAGGATTGGCTCTCGGCATATTGCTGCTGGGCACGAGCATCGCTGCTCTCATTGTTCCGAAGATCGCCGTGTGGGCAATCGCCGAATATGGCTGGCGCAACATGTTCGCAATCATGGCACTCCTTCCCTTGCTTATCGCGTTGCCAGTCGCTTATTTCCTTTTTCGAGACCCGACGCCAGCAGAGCGACCCCGTGCCATCGGTGGTGCCGACGGAAGATTAACCGGTATGACGCTGTCCCGGACGATCAGAGGATACCGATTCCACATCATGTGGGTATCCATCACCATAGTGGCGGGTTGTTACGCTGGCGCATTTATCAACATGCCGACAATCCTAGCCGACAAGGGATTGAGCGCACAAACTGCGGCGAGTGTGATGGGCGTGCTTGGTATAGGAATTTTGGTCGGGCGTTTGTTGACGGGTGCGCTGCTTGATCGTTTCTGGCAGGGATTCGTCGCTTTCCCATTACTGTGTTTGCCGGCGATCACATGCGTGATTCTGCTTGGAGATGATGTAAGCTTCATGATGGCTGCAGTTGCAGCGTTTTTTCTTGGCTTTGCCGCCGGTGCCGAATCGGATCTTATCGCTTATCTTGCAGGTCGATATTTCGGTATGTTGCATTATGGGAAAATATACGGATCGCTCTATATGCCCTTCGGCATTGCATCGGCATTATCTTCGATTCTCTACGCCTATGTGCGCGATGTCACCGGAAGCTACGACGCCGTTTTAATCGTCGCTTTCTTCGGTTTCATTATCGGCGGGGCTTTGTTACTCTTGCTCGGACGCTACCCCGACAATTTTGACGTAGCACCAGAGCCATCATCGGATGCGCTCCCCTCGTTAGCGTAAATTCGTAATGAGGTGACCGCGGCAGTAAGAAGCCGATTCCGATTTCTCTAACCTACTGAATCGACTTAAAGAGGCGGTCGTTGAAACATATTTGGTCCGCTGTACCGCGATGGGGTCAAGTGGATTCCACTCACCGGATAGCTTTCATCGACCAATCAATCTTTCAATGTGTCAAGGTAAGCAATCACTTCCGTTCTTTGTTCGTCATTTCGAAGGCCGGCATAAGCCATTTTAGTGCCTGGCACCGTCTTTAACGGTTCCTTCAAATATGTATTCAAAGTCGCATTGTCCCATACAAGGCCAGATGATTTCATGGCAGGTGAATAGGCATAGCCAGCTTTTTGTGCGGCCGGATTCCCAGCGACACCCCAAAGATTGGGACCAATGCCATTGCCACCGTCTTTTTCAACATTGTGGCAGGTGCCGCATTGTGCAAATCCGGCAGGCCGCGTCGCTGCGATCTCTGTTGCTCCGATTGAAGCGGTTCCCGTTTCAGCGCTTTCAGTTTGCATAGCAGCCGTATCGTTTTGTTTCGGTGCGCTAGCTGTTTCTGAACCACACGCAGTTAACAAAAGCATCGGGGTGGCAGATAGTAAAAGCAATTTCATTGTCATTTCCCTTTTTACGGTTTTGCTTTGCGGATTATCCCACTGCGGCAGTGGACAGCAACTCTTCTATATCTGCGTCATCATATCCCAACGCCGCAAGTGTCTCCTGCGCATCTGCGCCCGCTTCGGGCATAGTGAAGCTGCTTGACGGCCGTTTGCCGCTCATGGCTATTGGCAGGGTCGGCAGTTTCGTCTTGGAGCCATCGGCCAATATGGTTTCTTCCAGCCCATCGCCGCTGTTAAGATGGGGGTCATCAAACATATCCTCCGGCCTGGCGATCGGTGCGAACGGCAGGCCCGTGCCCTCGAGTTTTTCGATCAGCTCATCTCGCGCAAAGCCACTGATCAATTTCCGAATTTGCGGCATGATACGCTCCCGCGCGGCCACGCGGTTGTTATTTTCGCGAATGCTCTCGTCTGCCCAAAGGACATCGAGACCGAAGAGTTTGCAGAATTTCTCCCACAGCACATCAGTGACCACACCGATGAAGATCGGATCATCCCTGGTCTGGAACACATCGTAAATCGCCCATGCCGATATGCGCGCAGGCATCGGGTCGGCGGCTTTGCCGGTGACGGCCATTTGGGCCATATGTTGACCGACCAGATAGACGGTAGTTTCGAAGAGCGAGCTTTGCACCATTTGACCCTTGCCGGTGCGGTGACGTTCCTCGACCGCTGCAAGAATGGCGATCACCCCGAACATGCCGCCGGTAACGTCGATTACGCTCGAACCAGCGCGTAATGGCTGGCCCGGAGGGCCGGTCATATAGGCAAGGCCGCCCATCATCTGCGCGACTTCATCTAGCGCCGTCCGGTTCTCGTAAGGTCCGGGCAGAAATCCTTTTTCCGAACAGTAGACCAGTCTTTCATTGGTCTCGGCCAATTTGTCATAGCCCAGCCCCAACCGGTCCAGCGCACCGGGTCTGAAATTCTCAACCAGTATATCCGCGCCATCCGCCAGCTGTCTTGCAATCTCCAGACCCTTCTCGCTTTTCAGGTTGAGGCAAATGCTCTTCTTGTGCCGGTTGTACATAGGGAAATAGCCCGATCCGGAGCCCACCAGATTACGCGTACGGTCGCCGCCGATCGGCTCGACACGAATGACTTCTGCGCCCAGCGAGGCAAGGATCGAACCCACCGCCGGACCCATCACCATATGAGTGAATTCAACGACCTTCAGGCCTGCAAGAGGAGTTGGTCCAGTCATGCTGCTGCCCTTTCAAATCCAAGTGGCAATCCGGCATCAGGGGTGAATCCGTAAAGTGGTTCGCCGGGCAAAGCTTCTGCGATAATATCGCGGACCTTCAAGAGCTTTTCCAGATCAATGCCGGTATCAATGCCCATTGCCTCCAGCATGAACACAAGATCTTCGGTCACGATATTGCCCGATGCTCCCGGCGCAAAAGGACAACCACCAAGACCGCCAAGTGAACTGTCGAAGGTGGTAATGCCTTCCGCCAGTCCCGCCATAACATTGGCCAGGCCCAAACCGCGCGTATTGTGCAGGTGCAGTGTATTGAGCTTATCACTGCCGATCGCAGCCTTTACGGCACGCACGAGTCGCGTGACCTGAGCGGGATTGGCATAGCCCGTTGTGTCAGACAGGCCGACTTCGGCGACACCTGCTTCCATCGCAGCCACGGCAAGCCGGACGATCTGATCGTCAGAAACCGGTCCCTCAATCGTGCATCCAAAAGCAGTCGAAAGACCAACTTCGAAATGCGGACGCCGGTCTTCGGGTTGCCGGGCCACCAGATCGGCAATCGCTTTGATCTCCGCGATCATTGCCGGATGGTCCTTGCGAACATTGTTGATGGAATGGGTTTCCGACATCGAAAACGGGATAGACATTTTATCGACGCCCGCTTTGATAGCATTTTCCGCGCCGCGCAAATTGGGGATGAGCGCCACGACATCGAGATCCGGAATGGTTTTGGCGAAGGCGACAATATCTGCGGTATCCGCCATTTGCGGGAGCAGCTTTGGTGGCACGAAGCTGCCGACTTCGATTTCGCTGACCCCCGCTTCCGCTTCGGCCTTGATCCACGCTTTCTTGGCTTCGGTGGGCATAACCCGGTCGACGCTTTGCAGCCCGTCACGTGGTCCAACTTCGCTGATCTGAACGGATCGGGTCATTGTTCTGCTCCTAAATATATCCAAGGTCTGATGGTCTGGTCCGCCTTTTGCCATGCAGCGATATCATCGGCCATTTTCAAACTGAGGTCGATTGCATCCAGTCCGTCAAGCAACATCGCCTTGGCCTCTTCGTCAATGGCGAAGGTCCAATTCGGCCCCTGTTCGATGCTGACCTTTTGTTCAGGGAGATCGATTGTGACCGGTAATCCTGCCTGTTCGATGGCCCCGATGGCTTCACTGTCCAGTACAACCGGCAATATACCGTTGCGGACACAGTTTCCTGCGAAAATCGGCGCGAAGCTAGCTGCGATGACTGCGCGAAATCCATATTCCGCCAGTGCCCACACGGCATGTTCGCGGCTCGATCCACTACCGAAATTCTTACCGCTGAGAATGATCCGGCTGTCCAAAAAAAACGGATCATTCAAGATGAAATCCGAATCGGGGTCGCGTCCCCCAATTTCGGTGTAGCGCCAACCTGCGAACAGTCCGTCGGCGAGCCCTGTCCTGCCGGTACTCTTCATTTCGCGTGAGGGAATGATCTGGTCTGTGTCGATATTGTCACGGATTAGCGGCATTGGCAAAGAGGTGAGGGTGGTGAACGGTTCAGCCATTGGCGATTTCCCGTGGATCCGCAATCGCTCCGGCGATGGCGCTGGCGACAACGGTCTCAGGGCTGGCAATATGGGTTTTGACCTTCGGTCCCTGACGGCTTTCGAAATTGCGGTTGGTGGTTGAGATGACCCGCGAACCGGCGTCAAAACTCTCTCCGCCCGCATAGAAACACATGGAGCAGCCACTTTCACGCCATTCGAATCCGGCGTTTTTAAAAATTTGGTCGATACCTTCTGCTTCGGCCTCGCGTTTAACGCGTGTGGAGCCGGGAACGCAGATCGCCTTTACGCCATTGGCAATTTTTTTGCCTTCGAGCAATGCTGATGCACGACGGAGATCACTAAGCCGGCTATTGGTGCAACTACCGATAAATGCCGCATCAATCGGGACGCCTTTGATAGGTTGGCCTTTTTTCAAAGCAATATATTCGAGAGCCCGAGCTTCCGCCTCGCTCGGCACGGCCGCGTCAATAGCTATGGTTTGCCCCGGATTTGTGCCCCAGCTGACCATCGGCGCCACTTTTCTCGCATCAATTGTGATTTCCTGATCGAAGCTGGCTTGTCCGTCGCTGCGGAGCGATTTCCAGCTTGCTACAGCGTCATCCCACATCGCGCCGTGGGGCGCGTAACGACGGCCCCTGAGATATGTGTATGTCTTGTCATCTGGCGCAATAAAGCCGGACAGGGCAGAAAATTCCGTGGCCATGTTGCACAAGGTCATCCGACCTTCCATATCCAGCGCGGTTACGGCTTCACCGGCAAATTCAACTGCGTGCCCTTTTCCGCCAGCTGCTCCATGATTGGCCAGTAGCGTCAGGATCATGTCCTTTGCCGTCGTGCCTTCAGTTAGCTTGCGGGTAAACGTCACTCGCATGGATTTCGGTTTCGCAAGCCGCAGCGCGCCTGTCGCCATCGCGTGTTCTGCTTCTGATGAGCCGATACCCCATGCCAATGCCCCAAAAGCACCTTGCGTGCAGGTATGGCTATCGGGCGCTATAAGTGTGCAGCCCGGTAGCACGATACCCAGTTCCGGAGAAATCACATGAACAATACCCTGATTGGGGTCATTCACATCAAACAAGGTGATTCCAGCAGTTTTCGCAGCGGCCCGGGTCTCGGTAATAAACGCCTGGCCGCCGGGCATCAGCGTCTGGTCGGTGCGTCCCGGGCGAGTGTCGACAATATGATCTGTCACCGCAAAAACACGCGCGGGGTCTGCAACCTTACGGCCCTCCTCCGCGAGCGAATTCAAAGCTACGGCGCCTGTCCGTTCGTGCAGAAACACGCGGTCAATAGCGATCAGCGCGCCACCGCCGGGTATATCAGCGATGACGTGGCTGTCCCACAGCTTGTCAAATAGGGATTGCGGCTGGTTCAGATGCTATTTCCCATTTTCTTGTCCACCGCAAGCCAGTCTTTTGTCACGAACTTTTCCTGAATAGCGGTGCGGGTTTCCAGCACACCATCCCGGATCCAATGCCATGTCCGACAACGATTTTGACCATCATCGGAAATCTGGATCTGTTCGTAAAGATAGAGCGACGGATCGCCAGTACGCTGCCAGTAAAGCATCACGGTGCGATTATATTGGTCGAGCGGTACTTCGGCAGCCCAGCCAATGATCAACTCATTGTTCCACCAGACGCGTTTGTCGCGAAACTCGGCAGGAAAATCGCGCGTCTCGGTCTTGCCATCGGCCCACGTGTAATAGTTGGATTGATGATAGGGTGCCGGCCCTTCGTCGGGAAAACGGCACAGCAGGCGTGAGGCGTGCTCGTCGATCTTTTCATTTTGTGCATTGAAATAGGTATATGTTCCATCCCACACGCCTTCGTGGCGGGCCAGTAACGGCATTTCTTCTTTAATTCCCATGATCGCTCCTTTGTCTTGATTCTAGTGCCAAATGATAATGTTTGGCCGCTCGGGCATTTAGCAGATCAAGATGCTGCTTTGCTAATCGCTCGGGAAGCAGAGCCGTTGTGTCGAACGCTCTGGTATGATTCTTGTCCGCTTTATACCACGGCTTGAATATCTCCGCTGACCTGACAATCTGCCACGCTTTTGTGAGATAATTACCAAAACGGTCGGGCGAAAGATCAGGGTATAGACGGTCCGGATCCCCAGTCGGAAGATCTGCAAAAACTATTGATTTGGCGGCAAGCTTCACCGCTACTTGATCGACCACAGCCTGCCATCCATCCCAAGTCGAGGGTGGCTCTCCGGTCCAGTTATCCGAGAGTCCATGCCCGGGTAAATCAATCGCAATATTGTCACCGGATATCGATCGATCAATTGCTGATCCGGGAGCATGGAGCACAAGATTGCTCGCACCCCGCGAACCGTGCCAGTGAATTAATCCCGTGAAACGATCCGTTTTGACTCCAACAAAGCCTTCGTCGTTCGCTTCTTTCAATTTAGGCAGGGCAGTTCGGTCTGCCTCCAGCAGGTGCGCCAGACTGACCGTCTGATGCTCTTCCGGATTTGCCACCTTGCGCGCTGACCAGGATGGCGGCATTTCGCCGAGCCGGGCAATATGGTCTTGCAGAGGATCACCATCATAGGCGCTGATCAGACAAGGCGGCACGTTTGCATCAACCGCCGGAATATCACGCGGTGCACGGAGGACCGCACCGTAGCCAGCCTGATAGGCATTCCCCGCATCGAGCATGTCGCGTATCACCGCATCGACCCGTTGGGGATCATCATGGGCAACCGACAGCCGATGTTCGCCATCGGTTGCAAACCAAGGGAAAAACCAGGTCTGTTCCAATATCCGGTTCCACAGCCAGGTTAGGTGTTCCCCGTAAGCCGAAGGATAGAATGCGGGCAGATATTTTTCACTGAACAGTGCCACTTCCTCTTCCGACCAGATCGCATAGCCACCCACTGCCAATGCGGCGAATCGATTCGGGTGCCGCTTGATCGCCGTAACGAGAATGATTCCGCCGGAATGGAATCCATATGCCGCACATTTCTGGATGCCGATGGCATCCAGAAATTCGATAATCGCATCGGCAAATCCATTAATTTCGGGATTGCCGTCCCACGGATCAGATTGCCCGAAACCGGGGGTATCCGGCGCTATACAGGTGAAATAGCCAGACCATTTTTCCATTAAAGCTTCATATTCTTTTGAACTGCGCGGGCTTTGGTGCACCATCAATAGTGGCGGGCCACTGCCGCTCTTGCGATAGTGGATACGGCGTTTGCTGGCGTCTTTAACGACGTCGATATAGTGGCGTGTGATCATGCCGCCCAATTTGTCCGGACAAATATATCTAGACAAGTCTTTTTTGCAGATTATTGTAAATTTATCGAATCCGGAGATGGAAATATGACGCTGATCGGCACGAAAATGGTTGAAGATGGACGCACTGCGCGCGAAATTTTTGACGAAGTAATTGGCAATCCTGCGCGGAAGAAATTTGGCTTTGGCGAAAAACTGGCGATTGTTAATGTCGATGTGCAACAAGCCTATACGCGAGCCGATATGTTTAAAACTGCCTATGAAACCGACCCGAAGCAGATTGAATATATCAATCAGATTTCGGCATTGGCGCGGGCACAGGACATGCCGGTGATCTGGTCGCGCGTGGCATATAAGGATGATGCCGGTGATGCAGGTATCTGGGGGACGCGAACGGATACCGAAGATTCTCTTCAGAATATCAAATATGAATCCGAACGGCACAAGCTTGACCCGCGATGTGAAATTGGTGACGACGATCTGCAATATACCAAACGCATGCCCAGCGCGTTTTTTGAAACGCAGCTCGCCAGTTATCTGGTGTGGCACAAAGTGGATACCGTAATCGTTACCGGTGGTTCTACGTCAGGATGCGTCCGGGCGACAGCGGTGGATGCGCTCAGTCACGGCTATCGCACGATCGTCCCGATCGAAACCTGCGCCGACAAGCATGAAAGCTATCATTTCGCCAATCTCACCGATTTGCAGCTCAAATATGCCGATGTCGAGCCGGTGCAGGCAGTGATCGACTGGCTGGAGGCGAGATAGTGAGCGAGGCGCAAAAGTCTGATCCTGGTCTCTACGACTATCTATCCTATCGTAATCGGCCAAAAATCGAATGGCCGGACGGTAAAACCTGCGCGGTATGGATCGCGCCCAACATGGAGTTTTACGAGCTGGACCCGGCTGTCAATCCGCACCGCAAGAGCTGGCCCAACCCGAATCCCGATGTCGTCGGCTATTCCCACCGTGATCACGCCAACCGTGTATCGCACTGGCGAATGGCGGAGATGATGACAAAACACGGCTTTCCGGGATCGGTGAGTCTGTCTGTGGCGCTTTGTGACCATATTCCCGAAGTCGTAGAGGACGCTCGCCAGCGCGGCTGGGAGTTTTTCAGCCACGGTATTTACAATACACGCTATTCCTACGGCATGGATGAAGCGCAGGAACGCGCGATTATCGAGGACAGCATTGCGACGGTCGAGCGGGCCACCGACCAGCGCATTCGTGGCTGGCTGGCGCCAGCACTGACCCACACCCCGCGCACGTTGGACTTGATTGCCGAATATGGTCTCGATTATACCTGCGATCTGTATCACGATGATCAGCCGACAGATATTAAGGTAAAATCCGGACAGCTGACCGCGATTCCCTACAGCCTTGAGGTGAATGACCACTACGGTTTTTTCATCTATAACATGAGCCCGCGCGAATACGCTGACACACTCATTAGGCAATATGACCGGTTGGCGGATGAGGGTGAAAAATCAGGCACAGTAATGTGCATTCCGCTGCACAGTTATTTAATAGGGCAGCCTCATCGGATCGGGCCGTTTGAGGCGGTGTTAGAGCATATCGCCGCAGATGACAGGGCCTGGATTACCAAGGCTGGTGACATCGTCGATGCATTTCGTGCACAGACTGGAGGTGCATCATGAGTCTCGACCCCAGTTATCTGGAATATCCCAAACGCCAGCGTGGGATGGACCACGAACATTACTCATATTCGAACATGCACCAGCGTCCGCCCGTGGCTTGGCCGGATGGGAACAAGCTGCTGGTCTGGCCGGTCGTCAGTCTGGAATATTTTCCGATGGTGCCGAGTGATGATCCGTTCCGCGCGCCGGGCCATATGCAGACAGCCTATCCTGACTATCGTCATTATACAGCCCGCGAATATGGCACGAGAATCGGGATATACCGTTTGCTCGGCGCGTTCGAGAGAGTGGGCGCGAATATTTCTGTCGCCGCCAACAGCGCCATTGCAGAGCGTTATCCTCAACTTATCGAAGACATCATGGCGGGCGGTCACGAGATTATCGCGCATAGCACCGACATGAACGGCACCATTGCCAGCGGCATGGCAGAAGCGGATGAGCGGGCGTTGATAAACGATTCGCTCGACCGTCTTGAAAAAGCCACCGGAACCCGCCCGCGCGGCTGGCTGTCCATTGCTCGCTCGCAGAGTTTCAAAACCGCAGGATTGCTGGCCGAAGCGGGAGTCGATTATATGTGCGACTGGGTGAATGATGAGTTGCCCTATGCGTTTCAGACAAGCGCGGGAGAAATCACCAATATCCCGCTGAACCATGAATTGTCGGACCGGCAGATCATAAACGTGCAGCAGCATTCAGTGGACAGTTATGCGCAGTCGATCAATGATGCGGCATCTTGGCTGTCGAGCGAAGCAGAAACCTATGGCGGCCGGATGCTTCCGATGCACCTGACGCCCTATATCATGGGACTGCCTTACCGGATTGATGTTTTTGAAAAACTGGTCGAAGACCTCTCACGACGTGGCGGGGTTGATTTTGCGCGAGGCGACACCATCGTCGATAGCTGGAAAGCCCAACAATGAAAATACGCAACCCCCGGACCGGTGAAGCGGATTACAAAATTCACCCACTGGATGCAGAGGCGATTGAAGCTGAAGCAAAAAGGCTCCGAGAGGGGCAGACTGACTGGGCCGCAAAAACGCCCAAGCAGCGGGGAGAGGTGCTAAATCGCTGGGCGGATGCCATTGAAGCCAATCTGGGCGATATTGTCCCGGCAGTGACGGCAGACACGGGCCGCGCCGGAATCTCGAAAATCGAAGTCATTAGCGTGGCAGGACAAATCCGGCGTTGGACAGAGCAGGCGCCCGAGCTTATTGCAACTGGACAACCGACTGGCCAAGCGACCTCCCAGCCCGGTATTACGACCTCGACTGAGCTAGTGCCCTACCAGTTGATCGGCGTGATTAGTCCCTGGAATTTTCCGATGATTTTGGCCCTGATCGACGCGATTCCAGCGCTGATGGCGGGCTGTGCGGTGCTGGTCAAACCATCGGAGGTCACGCCGCGTTTCATCAGGCCGCTGATGGAAATCGTGCGATCAATTCCGGAACTGGCAGCCGTGCTTTCGCTTATCGAAGGGGACGGGGCTACGGGCGCGGCGATGATTGGTAATGTCGATTATGTCTGTTTCACCGGCTCTGTCGCAACCGGCCGGAAGGTGGGAGAGGCCGCAGCAGCGGCATTCATCCCCGCCAGTCTGGAACTAGGCGGAAAAGATCCAATGATCATTCTCGCCGATGCAGACGCAGAAAAAGCAGCGGCTATCGCGCTCCGTTCAAGCATCGTGAATAGCGGTCAAGCCTGCCAGTCAATCGAACGCATCTATATTGCCAGGGCGATTGCGGATCGGTTTCTCGAAAATCTGGTTCGGCAAGCCGAGGCCGTGGAGCTCAACTATCCGGATATCAACAAAGGCCATGTCGGTCCGTTTATTTTCGCAAAACAAGCCGAAATCGTACAGAATCAACTTGATGACGCGATGGCAAGGGGGGCAAAATTGCTGGCCGGCGGGGCTGTAGAGAAACTTGGGGGTGGACTGTATCTGAAGCCGACAGTGCTGAAGGACGTTACGCCCGATATGCAAATAATCAGCGAAGAAAATTTCGGTCCGGTTATTCCTGTAACGGTCTTTGATGATATCGAGGAGGCGATTGCACAAGCCAATGACAGCAAGTTCGGGCTATCGGCGGCGGTTGTCAGTGGTTCGATCGAAGAAGCCGAGAAAATAGCTTCGCGGCTCAACGCGGGGGCAGTTTCGATCAATGATGGTTCGCTTACCTCGATGATCTGGGAAGCGGAGAAATCAAGTTTCGGCTATTCCGGTCTTGGCGCATCGCGGATGGGCTTTAGCGGTTTGACGCGGTTTTTCAGGAAACGGGTGTTGATTCGACAATCAGGCGATGCGGCGAAGATCGCTGCATTTGCCGAAGAGAATTTTGTATGAAAGCCTATGAAATCGGTCCGCAATCCGGGCTGGAGGGTATTCGTCTTGTAGAGCGTGATATGCCAGTGCCAGGCCGCGGTGAAGTTGCGGTCAAGGTTCACTCTGCCTGCCTGAACCATCGGGACATGCTGACCCTGAAGGGTCAATACGGCCCGTTGAAAGCGCAAGACCGTATACCGCTGTCTGACGGTGTTGGCAGCGTGGTTGCCCTCGGCGAGAATATAGCCGGAATTGCGACGGGGCAGAGGGTCATTGCCCCCAATTTTGTTACGTGGCTTGGTGGTAAATTTACACCCGAAATTTTTGGTCAGGACCTCGGGATCAGTCGGGATGGCTGGCTGGCAGAGACGATAATTTTGCCAGCCGATGCAATTATCGCGGTGCCAGATAATGTGAGTGATGATGTCGCTGCCACGCTCGCTGCTTCCGGCAGTACGATCTGGCATTGTATAAATATATTTGGCGGCCTGCAAAAAGGCGATCTGGTACTGACTCTGGGTACAGGTGGTGTATCGATCCTGACACTACAGATTGCAAAAGCGCTGGGCGCGGATTTCGCGATCACGTCCTCCAGCAACGCCAAGCTTGACGTTTGTAAGGACATGGGGGCGGACTATTGCGTCAACTACCGTGAAAACCCAGGCTGGGCGACGGCCTTGATGACCGAGACCGGCGGTCGCGGTGCGGATATAGTCGTGGATACCGCCGGGCTTAATTCCATCGAACAGAGCATCGCCGCTTGTGCTCCTAACGGGCGTATTGCCTTGATTGGCGGATTGTCGGGTCAGCCGGAAAAAGCACCGCAAATGGGCGGAATCATCGGCAAGAACCTGACCATGAAAGGCATTACTGCAGGCAGTCGGTCCATGCTTTGCGATGTGGTTGATCTGATATCGCGCGAAAATATAGAGCCGCTGATCGACAAAAAATTCACTTTTGGCGATTCGCCTGCAGCCTTTGCCTATCTGGAAAGCGGCGATCATATGGGGAAAGTGATGATTACCTTTTGAGCTCGGCCAGTTCGTACCAGGTCATCATGTAACCACCAACGCCGCCCTTTACGAAGATGCCATCCTCATCATCGGTGATCCAGACATCATAGGGCGGGTGCTCGCCGGCCATTCCGCCGGTGCCCGGGACGATGGTGGCATCATCGACGAATTGCAGATGCTTGCACTGGAATTTGCCCGCAGGCACCGTCACTTCTTCCTTGCCTATATAGAGAGCACCGATCTTTACCTGCGCGATTTGCGGCGGGGTTGCGCCGCGATGGTCGGGTGAGGGGAGATAGCAATTGAGCAAACGTGACTGGCCTTCCGTCCATTCCATCGTCGAGAGCATATAACCGTCTGAAACAATCGGATGCGTGCCAAACCCGGTCAGTGGCAGTTCGGCTTCAACTTTTTGCGAGAGCCGACCAATCGATGGCCCAAAGCTCTCCATTTCAATATGCTTGCCGTCAAAACGCATCCAGCCGGCACCCATGAAAGTATCACCCACGGTCAAATGCACATGAAGGTTGGTCGGCTGTTTGTTCCCGTCCATCGCATAGACAATATCGCGCATCACGGTTGGTTCGGGTTCCTCGATCTCGCAATGGGCGCGCATGATTACACTGCCATCACTATGGTGCGTGAACATGAACGTTTCAAAGCCGCGATTTTTCCCCTTCATCTCTGGCTTGCGCGAGGTATATTCGAGGCGTCCTTCAATTATGCGGTGTTTCATGCGCCGTTTCTCCTTATTCCTTTTCATGCCATTGTATTTTTCTCTTGCCAAGTCCAATTTGTCCGGACAAATTGAGGCTGATAAAAATTGGTTGGAACGGGTGGGTAAATATCATGGAATTTTTGATGACGAACGAACTCAGCATTTTGCGCTGGGTGCATATATTGGCAATGGTTTACTGGCTCGGCGGCGAGTGGGGCGTTTTCCAGACAAGCTATAACGTGACTAATCGCGAGCTTTCGCTGGAAGAACGCAAGCGCCATATGGAGACTGCCTATCGTATCGACATATTGGCGCGGACAGGCATTGTGCTGTTGTTGCCGCTAGGCCTGCACATGGGTAAACTATACGGTTTTGTTCCATTTCTTGATGGAACAGGAATCTGGTGGATGTGGCTGTTTTTTGCAATCTGGCTATCGATGACGTGGATGGCATTTATCAAGCGCGAAACGGCGATTGGCATCAAGGTTACCGTGCTGGAAGAAAAATTGCGCTACCCACTTATCTTGGCGCTGTTCATTGTGGCGTTTATGGCTTTTGGTGGGAACGGTCCGATTGTCGCTGGAGAGGGGAGCCACTGGTATCCCGCAAAAATGGCGCTCTATGCTTTCGCGCTGTGCATCGGTCTGTTTCTACGATTGGTGATGCGACGCTGGACAACACGGTTTCAAGTCTTAGCACAGGGACCCAATGCGGCAGAAGAGGCAGCACTAGAACGGGAAATTGCCCAAGCGCGCATATCCGCTTATATTTACTGGATTACGATTGCAGGCGTTTGTTTCCTGGGGGCGGTGAAACCATTCTGACCATGCATTGATTTTAGTGTCTCACCTTTGGAGTAAACCCACCAGCTTATAGCTGGTAGAAGGCTTCAGCCGTTTTGGTTTGCTCAGCACTATCCTCCAGAAAATGACCGGCTCGCAGGCGACATCATTTTTTGGAGGATAGTGCTTATGCCATATTCACGCGGCAGCCACACGGCATTTCATCATCGTTATCACATTGTCTGGGCACCGAAGTACCGGTTCAAGGTGCTGCATGGAGAGGTACGCCTGCGGGTGCGGGAGATTATCCGGCAGGTCTGCAGCGAACTGGGCGTGAAGATCATTCACGGCGCACTGTCACGCGATCATGTGCATATGTTTGTCGAGGTCCCGCCCCACATTGCGGTCAGCGACTTCGTGCGCCGGGTAAAAGGACGATCATCGCGCAAGATACAGCAGGAGTTTGAACATATCCGCAAGCGCTATTGGGGACAGCGCTTCTGGCAGCGAGGCTATTTCTCCACCACCTCAGGTAATATTACCGACGACGTGATCCTCAATTATCTCGACAAGCATACCAAGCCAAATAAAACTGGCTTCAGCCCCAGGCCATGAACCTACTGGCATCAGCCGGTTAGTGGTTTAGTCCGAAAAAATGGGATGCCGCATGAAGTTTCGACAAGCCCTTTCTTTTGTTCTCAAAGGCTAGATGTCCATCATCTCCCGGCTGATTTCTTCAACCGGTCGATCAGGGTTTTCCAATTCCTGTAACATCTGATGCGGACCGCGCATCACGCGGTAAATATATTCGCGGATCATCAAGCCGCGCTCATAAGCAGCTTGCTTGTCCGGCGTGTAACCGTTGATATCTTCCCGGGTGATCGTACCTTTATCCTCCAGTAGCCGTTCAACGGTATCCATCCTTTCACGCAGCACGGATACTTCACCGACGACCGCCATCAAGATAGACAGAAATCGCTCGTCTTGCGGGTCATTAAAAAATTCCGGGCGCTTGCCTTTGGCGCGCTTGTTGGCTGCTGCCATCCAGTCAAAAGCTGTATCAGTCATTCTGCGGTCTCCATGATCTCTTTAGAGTTTTTCCAGGCGCCATAGGCATGCCAATAAGCAGCCCGGCCATGATCTTCGGTGTCGTCGATCGGTGATTCGGGGAATATCTCCCGGTCAACCACGGCCCGAACACCGGTCTCAAAAAGCTCTGAACGATCAAAGCCGGCTGAAATCATCTCGTCCTTCATGTCCAGCGAGTGCATCGAGGACCAGAATGGCTCGTTATTGTTAAACGCATCCCAATCGCGCAGGAACTGTTCAAACAGCGGCATTCCATCCGAATATTCGGGTTGTTCGAGATGCAGCATCAAACCTTCATCCGCCAGCACTCGGTAGCATTCTGATAATATCTTCGGTAGAGCTTGGCCGCTGGTTTCATGCAGGAACATGGTTGTTTGCACCCAGTCAAAAGTGCCGTCATCCCAGCGCGAGAGATCTTCCGCATTGGCCTGAATAAATTTGAGATTGGTTGCGCCCAGAGATTGAGCGCGGGCGTGCGCAAAGCGTAATATCGGCCCTGCTGTATCAATCGCTATAACTTCACAATCTGGAAAGGCGAGTGCCAGAGGTACGATATTATGACCCGTGGTACAGCCGACATCCAGAACCCGGCGCGGTTTCCAGCCGGGCCGTTCCTTCTTGATCCATTCGACGAGAGCCTGTCCGCCGCCGTCGTTTAGTGCCCCAAGACCACCGCCAGTGGTGGCAAAAATACCGCAATCATAATTGACGCCTGCTGAAACATCGCCCGGAAGTTCCTCACCGTGATAACCACCTGGCATGCAGTGAATGTCCACCGCGCTCTGGTAGCGCGGTATATCTATTTCAGAATTGAGTTCCAATGAATCCCGCCCTTCGTTGAACTGACGCGCTTTTGCGTTGAGTTCGTCAATCTGGCGGAGGGTTATTGCCCGCCCGTTTTGTTGGCGCATCTCCATCGAGTTGCGTTTGACCGCTGACCAGAAAATGTGGAAATGGTCTTTATTCATCGCATGACGAATTTCAAACCGGTCATTGGGATCGCGGCCATGTTCTTTTTGAAAGGCGGGAAGTACGCGTCTTTCATATGTCAGCTTGTTTCCCGCGCCGAGCGGGCCTGCGAGGAATTTGTTGAAATTTGCGAGGAAGTCAAACCGCGCAATTTCGTCATGAGATGCAATCGGCGATACGCCGTGCCGCGCAACAGCGTTATAGGGGGGGGCTACATCGAGCTTCTGTTCTTCATTCATATCAGGCCATCCTTGATCATGCGTTCGATCGTTTCTTCTTGAGTACGGAGGAAATAATCGCGGTCCGGCGTCACAACTTCATTGTTCTGGATCAAACCGTCGGCTTTTTGTGGCGAATTTCCGGAATAAATTGCGGCGAATAATTCTAGTCGCTGCCGCGCGAGGAAGTTTGTCATCGCTGGTTTGCGCCTGGCAGCACGCAGCGCGCCGAGATCGATATCGGCGAAGGCAGTGAAAGTTTCACCAGTGTTCGATTCGGACAGTACCCGGCCCTTGTAATCGACAACCATGCTGTTGCCGTCCGCAGATGCGACAGGCATGGTTGATAGCTCGATACCGGCGGTATTGGCCGAGACAACATAAGCCATGTTTTCCTGCGCGCGTGCGCGTTTCCCGATATCCTTTGGTGTATCGATCGGCGACCCGATTTCCGAACTGCAATGGGCAAATACTTCGGCACCACGGAGCGCCAGTGCCCTCGCGATCTCCGGATAGAGTATCTCTTCCGAAGCGATGGCCGCAAGATTTCCAATCTCGGTCTTAACGACCGGAAACACGCCATCCAGCCCGTAAATATCGAGATATTTTGACCAGACATCGTGCGGCGTTGGCGCGAACATACTGTTCAGCCGTCGATAGCGCAGGACGACGTCACCGGACGGCGCAATAATGAAACTGGCCTGGAAGTATAGCCCTGGAAAATTCTTATCCGCTTCATAAGCGTTGCCGGCGATGAACATTTTGAGTCGCTGCGCCATGGCGCCCAGTGCTTCATATTCCGGCCCACCCACTTCCAGTGCCGCCTTGTCGGCAAAGTCAGGAATGGAAATCCGCCCCGGATAGCTAGTCAGCAGATATTCCGGCAGCACCGCCAATTTGACCGGGTTGCCGGCATATTGCTGGATGAAGATAGCGGCAGAACGAATTTTGCTTTCCAAACTGCCTATCAGATCCAGCATTTGCTCGCGCGCAGCCGCTTTGTCCGGTGTTCTTTCTATCGAACGCGCGGCCAGCTGCATCGCGACTGCGGCGTAGGTTTTTATATCTGTCATATTACTCGCTTTATCATTTTTTTGTTTGGCCGCCAAAGCGCCCGTGGATGCGGAGACACAAATCGCCGCTGCCATGATCTGCCTTCGATCAAAATCCATAGCTTGCTCCGTGCCCCCAATCCTACAACCCCAAGGATCCCGGGTTCATCAGTCCCTTTGGGTCAACCGATTTTTTTAAATCCAGTAGCAACGCATCTGCCGCCGGATCTAGGCTGTCGCGATAGCGATAGGTTCTTCCAATCTGGAAATGCACCGCCCCGTGTTGATAAAACAGATCAACCAGCGCCTGCTTCATCCTCCGGGTCATCGCCCAGGCTTCGGGATTGGCGGCCAGTTTTGGTAGTTTCGCAAGATGCGCTTTCTCTACCGTATCTTCATGCAAAGGATTGGTCGCATCGGGCCAGTACAGACAAGGTTCGATGATCATACCCGACCCGGCGACAGCAGAAACCAGCGTGCCGGTAAATATGTCGAGTGCATCCATTTCCGCGCGATGTTTTTCGAACAATGCTTCGATCGCGGTATAACAGGCGACCGCTTTGGAGTGCGGCAATAATCCGTGAATGGGTGCCCAGCGTTGGCCTTCTGGCCCGAGCATTGAGTTGAGTGGTCCGAACGGGTTGGCACGAATGATTTTTGGTATCGTATTCTCGGTTTCCGTCGCCCCATTGGCCAATGCCATTTTGCGCGCGCGCGCCAGATCATCATCCGCAGCCGCCTTTATGCGCCCTTCGGTCAGGACATGCAGCGAGAATTTCGCTTCATCCATGAAATTGCGACCGGCGGTGACGACCTTCGCGCCTTCTTTGATCGCGCCCCAGACCGACCCTTGTTTCTTCATCATATTGCCAAGCGCCTTGGCATCGCTGCCTAAGCTGTCGCGTTTCATACGAATAGCGTTGAGGCTCGGGTCAAAGCCGAAACATTCGGTTGCGACTCCAGAACGTTCGATCTCGGCTGCGGCGGTTAATGTTTCTTCGTGGGTTTCAAATGAGAAGCTGGCGTAACCATGGGCCTCCGCCTCCGGGATCAGGCGTAGGGTGATTGTCGCTTTGATCCCCAGCGCGCCGGTGTCGGCGAGAAACAATCCGGTCAGGTCCGGGCCGTAAGGCCGCGTAAACTCGCTCCCGGTTTTGAGGATCGTACCATCGGCTAGAACCATTTCCATCGCGATGCAGCTTTGAGCCGCCGTACCATAGCGACCGGAACCCCAGAACAGGCAGTTCTGGCTCATTCCGCCGCCGATATTGGCTATCAGACCGGAAAGCGTCCCCCAGAAAGGCGTCCGCAAACCTTTGGGTTGCAACGCTTCATAGAGTTTCGCCCACGTACACCCTGCTTCGACCGTGACCGTCATATCGGTTTCGTTTATGTCGAGGATCCGGTCCATCGCGGCCAGATCAAACAAGATCGCGCCAGATTGGTTGCTGGTATATCCTCCCGTATAGCTCATACCGCCACCGCGCGGGATCACCGGAATATTCTGAGACGTGGCTGCAGCGACCGCTGCTGCCAGCTCTTCCTTGTTTTTCGGACGCACCACGGCCAGCAAGTCCGCGCCGCGTTCATATACATCATGGGCGTAAAAATCGAGAGTATCGCCATCGGTCAAAACCTCGGCGCCGGATTCTGCAATAACATCGGTTGCATTAGTATTCGCTTTGGTAGCCATCATGTTGGCACTCCTGTTAGATCAGTAACAAGGGGAAGGTCGGGTTCCGGAAAGTCTTCCGGATAGCGACCAAGCAGCAGCAAGATGCCGCCGCCGATAACAAATCCGAAAATAGCCAGAGCCAGGATCGGATCATAGCTGCCGGTGTTGTCGCGGACGGCAGCGTAAATAATCGGAGAAAGGGCGGAGAAGAGGCCAAACGGCATGTAAAGCATGCCGTAGATTTTGCCATAATGAGCCATTCCGAAATAGCGACCTGTGAGATACGCGATCAAGTCACTCTCCGCCCCTGCGGCAAATCCGAGCAGAAATCCGGCCAAGGCAGCAGCCGGAAACACAATAGAGTCACCAAGCAGCAGATAACAGGACAGAGCCGGCAGGCACAGCAGCGGAAAGGCGACAAATCCCTGCCAGAACCGGTCGAGCAGCGCGCCGGTAATTAGGCGGCCGGCAAATATTCCGAGACCAAGAACACCCATGACCGAAGCAGCTGCCTGCGCTTCAAGCCCGCGGTCTGACAACATGGCTGGCATGTTGATAAACGCACCGCCAAAGGCCATAGATATAAACGCGATCGATAGCCAGATTAACCAGAACCTGTGATCTCTCATCGCTACTCTCAGAGTGACACCGGTAAGATTTCCACTTTTGCTCAATATTGCTTTTGGGCGTTCCTCAGGTCGCGGCTCACGGAACAGAAAAAAGCCAATCGGCAAGGCAATAGCCAATGGCAATAGTGCGACGATTGCGAACATCTCGCGCCAGCCGTAATTTTGGATCGCCCATACCGCGAGTTTGGGTACCACAATCGCGGCAAGGCTTGTGCCCAATAGCAAAATGCCCAGCGCCAAACCGCGATGTTTGTAGAACCACAGATTGATGGCGCGACTCCAGCTAACCGGCGTTGAGCCGATACCGATCAGACCGACAGCCACCCACAGCGCGTAGTAAATATAGAGGGTGGAACTTGCTTTGGCCGTTGGCGTCAGTGAAATGGCTGCAAAAGAAAGGCCAAAGCCGAGCAGAGAATAAAGCGCAACTTTGCGAACGCCGTATTTATCGGCCAGTGACCCAAAGAAAGGGGCCAGCAATGCAGCAATGACGCCGAAGATTGTGATGGGAAAGAGAATCTGTGTCCGACTCCAGCCGAATTCCGCGATCATCGGTTCGACGGTAAATCCGACAACGTTAAACGGTAACGGAGATGCACCGCAGGCGACCCCTAAAACCCCAGCAAACAGGATGGTCCAGCCCCTAGAGAATTCATTACGGGTTTCCATGCTATCGGTCATGTGTACCTTACTCTTTATAAGTTGTCCGGACAACTATACCCTAATTTTATCATGATGCTACAAAAAGTCGAATATGCCGCTATTTATCTCGTTTGCTTCGCGTTGAATGCCGGTTTTCGATCTGAAGCGTCAAGAGTTTGGGTAGAAATGCCAGGCCGATCTTGTCAATCTGAATGCAAACAACACCGAGATCAGAATTGGGAGGGAATTTTTATCGATGCGATTTGAGGCAAGCCATCCCGGATAAAAAGGGAGGCCGGTCCGAGGGCCGGCCTCCTAGAGAGAAATTTTTTGTTGCGGCGGCGTTATTTGCTGTCCTTTTTCTCTGCCCGTTCCGCGTCGATCATCGCCTTGAAAACAGTCCAAGTGGTTTCGTTTGGTCGCGGATCATCTCCTGGCGGCGGAACGGTATACTCAGGATGGTTGAGCGCAATCTCGTCCTTAATTACGCGGGGCAAATCATCATATTTTTTTAGTTTGGCGCCCATAGCGTTGAATACCATCTGTCCCTGTCGTCCGCGCATTTTCATCCACGGCATCCAGTCTGAAATCCTCACCCAGCTGACAGTAGGATAAGCGGTTGGATTTTTCGTATCCAACATTTCGTCTGCAAGAAAGGCGAAGTCGAATATCTCCATCGCGTGATATTTATTGCCAACATAATCCTGATAATCACCAGCAAGCTCATTGTGATAGAAAAGTGGGACTTCGATCGGCATGAACATCCATTTGCCTTGGCGGCGCAACGTGGTCATTTTGAAAGGCTTGCCGTCTGCGGAATATGGATAAGTGGGACGGCTATTCACCGGATCGTTCGCAATTTGCATCACGTTGACCGTTTCGCCGCTCCATGGATTCTCCCATGTCCTTAGAATTTCATTCGTTTCGGGATCGAGGTAAAACATGACCTCGCGGCTGACTTGCCGGTAGCCTGTGCCACGCTTCGGATCGGTGATTTTGACGCACTGCCGAATGTTCATGCCTTCGCCATTGAACAAGTGCCGGTCGGGCTCGCCTTGAACCCGCGAATAGACTTTGCCCGACCAGTGATAAACAGCGGGAACACCATCTGCCTCACCGCATTGGACGCGTTTCGAAATTTCGAGCGCATCTTCTGCTTTGTTTGGGTCCAGCGTTCTTGCCGATAATGATGTTCCGAACGCCATCGTTGCGATGATCGCTGTTGTCGCACCATGTTTCAGATATCGTTTCATAGCGTCTCTCCTGTTGTTCAAATACGCGATTGATTTAATTTTCCGGTTGACTATTAGATTTGTCCGGACAAATTGTGAAGAGATATTTCAGTGAAAGATACAAAACGAGCGATATGACCATTATTACCAACTTTCTTTTTGTGCCAGCCAATCGTCCGGAGCGCTTTGAAAAGGCTGTCTGCAGCGGCGCGGATCTGATTTGCATCGACTTGGAAGATTCGGTTCCTGCCGATCAGAAGTACAGCGCGCGCGATTCTGTCATGGTCGCACTAGCTGGTCTTGAAAGCACAAAGACCGCTGTCCGGATTAATGGTTTGAAAACCGCCGAGGGTCTTGCGGACCTGCTGACACTAGCGCGCGCTGAGCATCTTCCATCAATAATTTTCCTACCGATGGTTGAAAGCGCGAGCGAAGTTGAAATCGCACGCAGCATATTGGGCAACCGGATCAATGGACTGATTCCACTGATCGAAACGGTCAAGGGATTGCGTGCTGGCGATGATATAGCGGCAAGCGACGGCGTTACTGGGATGATGTTCGGGGGGGGTGATTTTTCTGCTGAACTGGGAACCAAGCTGGAATGGGAGCCTTTGTTAGCAGCTCGCGGGGCGTTCATTATGTGCTGTGCGTCGGCGCAAGTGATGGCGATTGATGTTCCCTACATAGATATGGGCAATGAAGACGGCCTTGCCGAGGAATGCGCCCGCGTAAAGGCAATGGGCTTCCATGCCAAGGCTGCAATTCATCCCAAACAACTGCAGGTGATTCGGAAAGCCATGAGTCCGAGCGAAGTTGAAATTGCCGAAGCGAAAGCGGCCATTGCCGCATATGATGCGGCGGATGGCAGAGCTATCAGCCACGACGGACGGATGCTGGAAGCACCCATAATGAAGCGTTATCGGCGGATGCTATCCGCGGCTGGCAATGCAAAAATTCAAAAACAGAAGGATTGAGACATGCGTGATGGAGTTATAGAAGTCAGCCCGGGGCGGTTCCGCGAAACATTTGGGCGCTATTTTGAAGATTTTGTTGTGGGGCACATTTACGAACACCGCCCTGGCCGGACGATTACCGATACCGATAATGTGCATTTCACACTGTTGACGATGAACACCCATCCGGCGCATTTCGACTATGAATTTGCAAAAAAGACCGAGTTCAAAAAGCCTTTGATCTGTTCACCGCTCACCGTTGCGTTA
The DNA here is from genome assembly GCF_048269865.1 of Parasphingorhabdus sp. Taxonomy (GTDB): domain Bacteria; phylum Pseudomonadota; class Alphaproteobacteria; order Sphingomonadales; family Sphingomonadaceae; genus Parasphingorhabdus. The sequence continues at coordinate 38,914 of NZ_JBLWUA010000013.1, forward strand.
ATGGTCGGAATGAGCGTTTCCGACACCAGTCAAAAGGCCGTTGCGAATCTTGGTTGGGACAAGATTAAAATGACCAAGCCGATGTTTCCCGGTGATACGCTTTATGCCGAAAGCGAAGTGCTGGAAACTCGGGAATCTTCATCACGTCCCGAGCAAGGCATTGTTACCATCAAGACGATCGGGAAGAACCAGCATGATGACATAGTCTGCACATTTGAACGCACGATGCTGATCTGGAAGCGGGGCTTCGGCAACACTGACGATTAGATTGAATATCCGCTAAAATGACAAAACACGTTATTAGGAGTTTGGCTATGGCTAGCGCAGCCCAGGATCCCGCAAAAGAATTTATCCCCCGAACGATCGACCCCGATGATGAAAGGGCTTTCATGGACGCCATTGAAAAATGGGTTGAAGGCGAAGTGAAACCGGTGGTCATGGAGCATGACCATGGGGATATCTGGCCTGAAAAACTGGTCGATCAAATGGCCGAAATGGGGTTGTTCGGCGCCACTATTGGTGAAGAATATGGCGGTCTCGGCTTGCCAGCGACAACCTACGCGAAAATCGTGACCTATGTGTCTTCCTACTGGATGGCGCTGACCGGCATCTTCAATTCGCACCTGATTATGGCCGCGGCGGTAGAGCGTTTTGGTACAGAGGAGCAAAAGCAGGAATGGCTGCCGAAGTTCGCCAGCGGAGAAATACGTGGCGGTCTGGCGCTGACCGAGCCCAATGCAGGCACAGATTTACAAGCGATTCGTACAGTAGCGACCCGCGATGGTGATGATTATGTTATCAATGGCACGAAGACGTGGATCTCGAATGGGATCAAGGGCAGCTGCTTTGCACTACTCGTCAAAACCGATCCCAAAGCTGACCCGCGTTACAAGGGTATGAGTCTGATGATCGCGCCAAAGGGCGAAGGCTTTACCGTTGGCAAGAAGTTCGAGAAGCTTGGTTATAAAGGCATTGATAGTGCGGAACTGATTTTTGATAATTACCGTATACCGGCCAAAAACCTTATTGGCGGCGTGGAAGGTAAGGGCTTTTTCCAAGCCACGGGCGGCCTGGAGCTTGGCCGTATCAATGTCGCCGCACGTGGCGTTGGCCTTGCCCAGGGTTCGTTGCGGCTGGCGACCGAATATGCGCAGCTTCGTGAAACAATGGGCAAGCCTATTTGTGAGCATCAGGCAATCCAGTTGAAACTGGGCGAAATGGTCACGCGTGCCCGCGCATCGGAATTGCTGACAATGGACGCCGCGGAAACGTATGATCGCGGAGAACGCTGTGACATGCAGGCCGGCATGGCGAAATATTTTGCATCGGAATCGGCGGTTCGCAATTCGGAAGAGGCGATGCGCATTTACGGCGGTTACGCTTATTCCAAAGAATATGAAATCGAGCGCTATTACCGTGACGCGCTGTTGATGTGTATTGGCGAAGGCACAAACGAAATGCAGCGAATGATTATCTCCAAGCAATGGGTAAAGCAGAATCCGGCATGAGCACAAAACTCCCCCTTGAAGGCTTTCGTGTTCTGTCTGCCGAACAATATGGTGCCGGACCCTACGGCACCATGTATCTCGCCCAGTTGGGCGCTGATGTCATTAAGATTGAGCCGCCATCTAAAAACGGAAAGGGCGGCGGTGACACTGCACGCCACGTCGGACCGCATTGGCTCCGCGAAGAGGAAAGTCTGTATTTCCAGAGCTTCAACCTCAATAAACGTTCGCTGACTCTGGATTTGCGAAGTACAGAAGGCATGGAAATTCTCCATAAGCTGATCAAGAATTCGCATGTCATGGCCAATAATCTGCGCGGCGATGTGCCCGCCAAAATTGGTCTGGATTATGACAGCCTGAAATCAATCAACCCGGCAATCGTTTGCGCGCATTGTTCGGCGTATGGCCGTGACAATGCGCGAGCCAAATGGCCCGGTTTTGACTATCTGATGCAGGCCGAGGCAGGTTTCTGTGCTCTGACCGGCGAACCTGATGGGCCACCGGTTCGGTTTGGCCTGTCGATGGTGGACTTTATGTCCGGTACGCAAATGGCAGTCGGTTTGCTGGCCGCACTTCTGGATGCTCAGCGCTCTGGAAAGGGTTGCGACGTGGACGTCGATCTACTCTCCGCCGCGGTGCACCAGACCAGCTATCCAGCGCTCTGGTATATGAATGAAGGGGATGTTACCCCGCGAGTTAAGCGCGGTGCGCATCCTTCCGCGACGCCTAGTCAGATGTTTAAGGCGGCGGATGGCTGGATGTTTGTAATGGCGCAACTTCCGAAATTCTGGCCGATTCTGGCAGAGACAATCGGGCATGGTGAACTGATCAATGATCCACGCTTTGATACCCCAGCCAACCGGCTGAAAAACCGCGATGTACTTTCAGGGATATTGGATGATATTTTTGGCACACATAAAGTTGCGCATTGGCAAGGTCTGCTGGAAGGCAACGTTCCGATTGCGCCGGTTTACAGTCTTGACCAGGCTCTAGACAATCCCTGGCTTGAAACAATCGGTATGCGCGATACCGTCAGCCACCCGGACAATCCGGAAATGAATATACTATCCAGCCCGATCAAGCTGAACGGAAAACGTCTTCCCAACAAAGCCGGGCCGCTTCTTGGTGCGGACAATGATGCGGTTTTGGGTGAAATTGGCTATGATGCCGATGCCATTCACGCTTTGCGTTCCAAGGGTGTGATCTGAATAAAATGGGAAAGCTCACTGGCATAAAAGTTATCGATCTCTCGCTTTTTCTGCCGGGGCCGATGCTCACCATGATGATGGCGGATCATGGCGCGGAGGTGATCAAGGTTGAGCCTCCTACAGGCGATCCGGCACGGCAGATGGAACCGACGGAGTCAGGTCAATCGGTCTGGTTCCGCAATCTCAATCGTGGCAAGCGGGCGCTGGCCCTCGATTTGAAAAGCGACAATGGGCGCAAACATCTTTGGGAGCTGCTAGCCGATGCAGACGTCATGATCGAAGGGTTCCGCCCCGGGGTGATGGAACGGCTGGGTTTCGGCTATGATGCTGTCTCTGCAAAAAATCCACGTATCGTCTACTGTTCAATTTCTGCTTTCGGACAGAAGGGCGAGATGGCGCTGCACCCCGCCCACGATCTGGCGGTTCAAGCGCTTTCGGGATTTTTATCGGTAAACGACGGCGAAGATGGAGTGCCGGTCGTACCAGGCGCTCCGTCAGCAGATATGGCGGCCGGACTGAACGGTTTGTCAGCAGTGCTGATGGCGTTGATCGGACGCGATAGGACCGGCCGGGGCGATTATGTTGATATCGCCATGTTCGACTCGATGTTGCCATGGTGCGCCCATATTGCCGGCGATGCGATCCGGGGCGGTGACGCACCGGTATCGCAAGCGCAGCGTTCGCTGGGCGGCGCTGCTTTTTACAATGTTTACAAAACGTTGGACGATAAATTTGTCGTGCTGGGTGCCCGCGAAGTAAAGTTTGCGAACAACCTGCTGACCGCTCTGGATTGCCTCGACCTTCTGCCACTAGCCGAGAAAGAGGCCGGAGAGTTGCAGCAGCCATTGATCCAATATCTGCGCGGCACTTTCCTCACCAAAACTCGCGACGATTGGGTGGAATGGTTCGCCGACAAGGACGTCGCTTTTGCACCGGTACTGAATTTTGCGGAGGCGTTGGATCAAGGGTTTCTGCTCGAACGTGGCCTGCTGATCGAATCGGATGGATCGCACCAGATCGCGCCCTCATTCCAGTTTCGGTCCGAAGAAAACTGGCAGCCGTCCGATGCTCCGGAACTGCAGAAATGAGTGGCTCAGTTCACCTCGATATGCATCGAATAAGCAAAGCGTTCACCAGGGTGGTAATTTTCCGAAATCTCGAACATCCGGTCGTTTTCGTCAAAATAGCAGCGCAGGATACGAAGCACCGGATCACCTTCTTCAATACCAAGGCCGTCGGCAGTGTCTTTGGATGCCAGAATGGCTTGGATGTCCTGCGTGACGCGGGTTACCGTGATATTTTCATGTTGTTCAATTTGCCCGAACAAAGTCGATCCTTGCAGATCGATTTTCTGCACCGTTTTTTCGAGTTCGGGGTTGATCCACGCAATAGTCAGAGCAACTGGACGTTTGCGCCCGGCTTTCTGTCTTTTGCCATGGATCACAAACCATTCGCCTTGCGGTTTGATCCCAACCTGCTCGGCGATGCCGGCAGGAAGTTCCTGCGGCACTTTTTGTTCAAAACTGATTTTGGTATCAAGCGCATATTGCAATATTTCACCCACATTGCTGAGTGGTTGATGCAGGGCTCCGGCCCGGGCAGAGGCGGGCTGCACAATGGTTCCCGAACCGCGTTTCCTGGAGATCAAACCTTCGCCCGTAAGCTGTCGCAAAGCTTCTCGCACGGTAAAGCGGCTGACACTATACTTTTTGCACAGAACGGATTCGGTCGGAAAATCTCCGGAACCGGAATAGTCCCCGCGCAACACTTCCTGACGCAGCTTGTCGGCCAGTTCCAGATATCGTGGTTTCTTTTTCGACACCAATTTTGCTTTTCCGGACATGGACTTATCATAGAGCGGGCAGGGATATGACGCAAGAGAGCCTGACTGAGAAACTTGCAACGCATTTGATGCGGCCAGTCGATGAGGCGACGCGGCAACGGGCGCGGCTGCATTTACTGGATTGGTTGGGGTGCGTTGCGGGAGCGCTTCGCAGCGACCTTGCACAGCTTATAATTTCGGAAGGCATAGAAGACGGTCCCTTCGCTGTCGCTTCCTGGCTCGGTAACGTGATGGAGATGGATGATGTCCATCGAAGATCTATATTACATCCAGGACCGGTGATCTGGCCTTGTATTTTGGACGATCGAGACTGCGATTTTGAATTTATGCTCGACGCGGCAATCGTGGGGTACGAAGCAACCATTATAGTTGGAGAGACTTTCGACAGGACTCATTATGGCTTCTATCACAACACCGCAACCGCTGGCGTTTTCGGCGCAACAGCTGCGTTCTGGCCATTTCCCGATGAGGAGCAGGATGCACAGCTAACAGGAGACAATTTGCAAAGGCTGGTTTCAGCTCTCGGGTTAGCAGGCACAATGAGTTCGGGCCTTTGGCAATTGCGCCATGAAGTTGGCGATACGAAACAATGGCATATAGCCAGAGCGGTAAAGACAGGTCTTGACGCTTCGGTGGTCGCGTTCAAGGGCATAAAAGGCCCGCGCTTTATACTGGAAGGGCCGCAAGGATTGTATGCTGCTACCTGCAACGCCCCCAAACCGATGGCGTTTCTCGACCAATGGCGTATCCATGAGGTCAGCTTCAAACCATGGGGAGCCTGCCGCCATGCCCATCCGGCGATTGATGCGGCGCTCGAATTAAAAGAGAAGATCGGTTCGCTTGAGGGCGCTATTCAGGTGGAAACTTATTCCGATGCCATAACTTTTTGTGACCGTCTTAATCCTGAAACAGCGAACGATGCGAAATTTTCGATTCAACACTCGGTTGCCGTGGTCGCCGAACGCGGAGTCCCGCAGCTCGCTGATTTTGAGCCCGAAGCGATTGCCGCGCTTGCTGATGCGCGCAGCCGGGTGACCGTATCCGAAGCATCTCACATTACTGCGCTCTATCCGGAGCATTACGGCGCGCGGGTAACATGTGGTCGTGAAAGTGTTGAACTGCTCAACACGCTCGGTGACCCCGAGCGGCCTTTGGCCAAAGACGGAATTATTGACAAAGCGAAAGCGCTAATTTCTTGGGGCGGCCTGCCCGAAAAAGAGGCGGACCGTGCTGTTGATCTGGCACTCCATGGCGATGATTCGGCGGCTATCCATAAAATGCTGGAGAATTGGCTGTCATGAACGCTACCACAGCCATATTGGATTTTGCAGCGGCAGACCATATCCTGCCGGAAAATACCACAGCAGCTGCCCTTCATTTGCTCGGCGACACTTTGGCTGGCGGTGCGGCCGGAGCTGTGTCGGATGAAGCGCAGGCTATGCTATCAGCAGTCCGAGGCTGGGGCGATAGCAACGACGCGCGTTTGCTGGGATCGAACAAACGCCTGCCTGCTCCATCTGCGGCCTGGTTCAACGGCTTTGCTATTCACTGTCTGGAATGGGATGCCGTGCATGAGCCAGCAGTGGTGCACGCGATGTCGGTGGTGACCGCGGCGTTATTGGCTGCCGCCGACCGGCAGGATGGCTGCGATGCCGATGAATTCATGTCAGCGCTCTGTGTTGGTGTCGATATTGCCAGCGGTCTTGGTGTGGCGGCAAATGGCGCGATGCAGTTTTTCCGCCCCGCAACTGCGGGGGTCATCGGCGCATCTCTGGCGGTTGCGCGATTGGCAAAGCTACCGCGCGAAAAATATGCCGATGTAATGGGCATTGCTTATTCCCAGGCGGCAGGCACGATGCAGGCGCATGTCGAGGCGTCGATTGCGTTGCCGTTGCAAATTGCCAACGCTTCGCGCGCGGCGATTACAGCGGTTGATCTTGCGAAGGCCGGAATGGATGGCCCGCATGATGCCCTGGAAGGGCCATTTGGTTATTTCAAACTGTTCGAGCCGGGTGATTTGGCGCGCTATACCGATAGTATCGGCGAGCGCTGGCTGATCGAAGAGGTCAGTATAAAACCCTTTCCGTCCGGCCGCGCCAGTCACGGTATACTGGGCGCGATTGATAATATGTTGCGGGATGGTTCGCTTGATCCATCGCATGTAATGTCAGTCGATGTTTCGGCGCCGCCGCTAATCCACCGCCTTGTCGGGCGACCCTATAAAACCGATATGACACCGGCCTATGCGCGATTATGCCTGCCGTTTCTGGTCCCGCTGATGCTACGCGACCGGATCATTGACCCGCGTTGTTTTACGTTAGAAGAATTCGCCAATCCGGATATTGTGAAGCTCGGTGAGAAAGTCACTGTACGGATAGATGATAACCCTGATCACAACGCGCTAGCTCCGCAAAAACTGGCTATCACGATGTCAGATAACAATGTCATCGAACATATAATCACCGATAATCTCGGTAGTCCCTCTGCGCCGATGTCCGATGGCCAAACCCGATCGAAACGTGATCTGGCACGGGCTTTAGCGAGTGATGACTGCGACTCTCGTATTTTTGAAAATCCTCTAGCTTATGCAACGGAGCCCCAATGACCTTTCCCACCTATTTCGAATCCTTCGATGCCAAGCAGATGCTTGATCAATATCCGGTCGGGGATACCTTTGTTGAGCGCTACACCAATATGTCGCGCGACGAGCTATTTGCCATTCAGGACAAGCAGTTCCGGATATTGATGAAACGCGGCTGGGAAATACCATTCTATCAGCGTCTGTGGGGCAATCAGGGCATAGAAGCAGGTGATATCAAAAGCTTGGTCGACATCACGAAACTGCCCGTTTATGACAAAACCGATCTGATGGCCTCGGTCAACGAGCACCCGCCTTACGGAGATTTTGACGGGCGAGGCGATAGTCCTGTCGTTTTCCATACCACTTCCGGAACAACCGGCCGTCCGCAGCCGTTGATGTTCGGTCCCAAGGGCCGCGAAATCACCAATCTTATGGTAGGACGGATGTACCGCTGGATGGGGCTGGGCCGCGATGATGTGGTGCAGTCGGTCTATGGTCACGGGATGATTAATGGTGGCCACTATATTCGAGAGGCCGTCACGCATTTTACCAATTCACTGTTCCTCAGCGCGGGAACGGGCATCGAAACGCGATCCATCAATCAGGTTAATCTAATGGCTGATTTCAATGTCACCTGCATGGTCGGTTTTGTCGATTATATTCGAAAGCTGGCCGATGTGGCAGAGGCGGAAAAACTGTTTGACCAGATCAACCTCAAGATGATCATCGGTCATTTGGGGACTGAAGATCGCGCCTCGACCGAGGCTGCCTGGCATGGTGCAAAGGCTTATGACTGGTACGGGGTTGGCGATACCGGTACAATCGCCGGCGAAGGTCCGGATCGCGATGGCATGTACGTATGGGAAGATGCTCAATATCTCGAACTGCTCGATGTCGATACGGGTGTACCGATCGCCCCTGGTGAGACCGGCGATATGGTTGTCACATGCCTGTTCAAGGACGATATCGCGCCGTGCATCCGGTTCAACACCCACGACATTACTGAAGAACGGACGGACGCAAATTCCACCGGTATGGTGTTCAAACGCATCACCGGGTTCAAGGGCCGCAGCGACAATATGGTCAAGCTCCGCGGAATCAATATCTTCCCCCATGCAATTGGCGCTATCATCGAGGGACGCAGCGACTTGACCGGGGAATATGTCTGCCGCGTCACGCGCGATGAAGCGGGGCGCGATGACATGCATGTGACGCTCGAGAGCCGCGGTGGTTCTGACAACGACGAGATTGCTGCCTTACTTCGCAAAGGCTTGGGCATTGAAGTGGGCGTCGCGCTTGTCGGTGCAGGCGACACGGCGAGTGACACGCAGATCGACACCCGTCAAAAGCCAATACGCCTGATCGACGAACGGGGGCTATGATCTGGCAATGATCAACTGGGATGATCTTGAAGCGGCAAATGAACCTATTAATGCCTTCACGAAATTTGATAGGAAGGCCGAGTTTGGTGAAGGACCTTTGGATAATATGACCATTGGTGTGAAGTCTAATATCGCTGTTGAGGGCTTGCCTTGGACTGGTGGTATCGGAGCCTATCGCGATCGTATTGCCAGTAAGGATGCAGAGGTTGTTAAGCGGCTTCGCGACGCCGGTGCGGCAATTGTCGGCACTCTCAACATGGAAGAAGCTGCACTGGGTGCCAAAACGGATAATCCGTTCTTCGGAGCGACACAGAATCCGCACAAGATCGGTTACACGCCGGGCGGATCGTCCGGGGGCAGTGGTGCGGCGGTGGCGGCCGGGTTGTGCGACGTGGCTTTGGGCACCGATACGATGGGCTCGGTTCGCGTGCCGGCGGCTTATTGCGGTGTATATGGTCTGAAGCCTTCGCGCGGATCGGTCAGCCAGAATGGCCTGGAACTTTGCGAGCCGATGCTCGATACGATCGGGCCGCTCGCGCGGTCATTGGAAGAATTGGAAGCATGTTCGCGGATCATGATGGACTTCAGTGCGCCGCAAGTCATTGAAAATATTGTATTGTTGGATAATCTCGGCGAAGTGGAATGTGAGCCGGCGGTGTTGGATGCCTACGAGAGGGTCAAATTGACGCTTGGTGCACAAACCGCCTTTTCACTGCCATATCCCCTGACTAGGGTCCGGTTCGCTGGCTTTATCCTTTCATCTCTGGCGCTGGCGAACAGTCTGTCCAGCATTATCAAAAAAAATCCGGATGGCCTGTCCGATCACCTCAAGCATCTGATGACATACGGCCCAAAACGCCTCGCCGTTGATCTGGCCGAAGATCGCAATATTCTTGAACGGGTGAAAGAAGCTCTGGTCTCGGCGGTTGGTGAACATGGCGCAATTTTGCTTCCGACTACGCCGCAGGCCGCGTTCAGCCATGATGACATAGCACCTGCCAATCAGGCGGATTTTACCTGCCTCGCCAGTATCGCGGGACTGCCCGCGATTACCATCCCGGCGGGCTGGAATGACGCCGGACTTCCCGTTGGCGTGCAGTTGATCGGCGCAGCCGGTAATGAGGCAGGATTGTTCGGACTGGCGCGAAAGCTGGACGAAAAGTTGGACGCATACCGCCGGCCGGAAACATTTCTAGAAATATCCTGAGGAGAGAAAGAATGCGCATCATTGTTGTGTTTAACCTGAAAGAAGGCGTCAGCGCGGCTGATTACGAAGCCTGGGCCAAGAAGGATGATATCCCGGGCGTGAACCGGCTCAGCTCGGTCGAAAAGTTCACCGTGCACAAGGCGACAGGCCTTTTCGGCTCTGACGATGCCGCGCCTTATCAATATGTCGAGGTGCTGGATATCAATGGTATGGACCAGTTTGTTGCTGATATTTCCACCGAGGAATTTCAGGCGATGGCGGCTCCTTTTCAGGACTTTGCCGATAACCCGCAGTTCATCTTGACCGAAGATATCTGATGGCAAAGCGTTTTGAAGGAAAAACTGTCGTCGTTACCGGGTCCGGCAAGGAGAAGGGACTGGGGCAGGGCATATTGCAGCGTTTCGCGGATGAAGGGGCCAATTGCGTTGTTTCCGATTTGACCATTGGCGATGAGGAAGACGGTGTTGCGGACGAATTGCGTAGCCGCGGCGCGAAGGTTGTAACCGTTGCTTGCGATGTCAGCGATGCCGCGCAATGTCAGGTGCTAGTCGATCAGTCGGTTGAAGCCTTTGGCGCGGTCGATATTTTCGTCAACAACGCCGGGATTGGTTTTATGATGAAGCCGCTGCTAGATGTTGATCCGGCGGACTGGGCGACGGTGATTGGCGTGAATCTCTCTGGCGCATTCTATTGCACGCAGGCCGCAGCGAAAGCGATGGTCAAAGCTGGCAATGGCGGGCGCATAATCAACATTGCCTCTCAGGCTGCTAAGACGGCCTTTCCGCATTTGCCGGCCTATGTCAGTTCGAAACATGGCATGGTCGGCTTGACACGGGCGAGCGCGCTGGAGCTTGGCGCGCATGGCATTACCGTCAATGCCGTCTGCCCCAACCATGTCACAACCGGGTTAGGAGGGCAGCAAAATGACTATTTCTCGAAGCTGCTAGGGTTTGAAAAAGTGGCTGACTATCTCGAAAACATGAGTGCCAAAAACCCGATGGGTCGTCCCGGGTTGCCAACTGATACGGCTGCGGTTTGTGCATGGCTAGCCAGTGATGATGCTTTTTATATGACCGGTGAAGCACTTAATATTGCAGGCGGGGAGGAAATGCACTGATGCAAGAAGAACGCATGGATTGGCCGGACGGCGCGAAAATGGCGCTGAGTATTGTTGTCAATGTCGAGGAAGGTAGCGAGATGACGGTAGCGCGCGGGGATCGCGGCATGGAACCCGTGGATGAGCTCGGTATCCATATCAAATCTCCGATCCGGAACTATGGCAATGAAAGCAACTATCTTTACGGGCTAAAGGCTGGTGCGCCGCGCATTGTAAAGCTCCTCAAAGAGTTTGATATCATGGCTAGCTGGACTGTTGCAGCGATGAGTCTTGAAAACTATCCGGAGATTGCCGGCGCGATTGAAGAAATGGGGCATGAGCCGGTGAGCCATGGATATCGCTGGGTTCATCAATTCAAGATGGACGAAGAAAAAGAGCGCGAATTTATCCGCAAGGCAGTGACGTCCATCGAGAAAACAGTCGGCGTTCGCCCCTATGGCTGGCTGTCGCGTTATTTCCATACCGACAACACCCGCCGCCTTTTGATCGAGGAAGGTTTCGACTATCATATGGATGATTATTCCGGTGATGTTCCGTTCTGGGACCGGGACACCGTGCCGGATAAACCTATTGCGATCGTGCCGTATCAGCTCGATTCCAACGACATGAAAATTTGGACCGATCCGGCGATGACGCCGGCCCACTGGCTTGAATATGCCAAGAATAATTTTGACCAGATTTATCGCGAGGGCGAAGAGGGCAATCCTAAAATGATGTCGCTTGGCTTGCATTTGCGGATCATCGGTCGTCCCGGGCGCATCTGGGCCCTGAAAGAGTTTCTTAAGCATGTGCGGTCGAAAAAAGATGTCTGGGTGACATCCCGACATCAGATTGCAAAACATCTGGCGAAAGTTGATCCTGCATGACCCTGCGTCTCGAGAAAAATGGCAAGATCGCGTGTCTGATTATCGATCGACCGGACAAGCGTAATGCATTTACCCAAGAGATGTGGGAGCTGTTCCCAGCGCTGCTGGCAGACGCGATGGCGGACGATGCGGTCCGGGTGTTGACCGTAAACGCGAGCAAAAAGGACAGCGCCTTTTGCGCCGGCGCCGATATTGGCGAATTTGGCGCTGGTTCGACGGATCCGGAATGGCGGGCAAAGAACCAGGCCGCAATCGGCAAGGTGCAGCATGAACTGGCGCAGGCACCCAAGCCGACCATCGCAGTGATAGATGGCGATTGCGTTGGCGGCGGTTGTGGTATCGCGCTGGCGTGCGATATAAGGGTCGCGGGACCTCGGGCACGTTTTGGCATTACGCCGGCAAAGCTTGGACTGGTCTATCCGCTTCACGATACTAAGTTGCTGGTCGACGCCGTTGGCCCGTCACAAGCAAAGCGCATATTGTTCACTGGTCAGATTTTACCGGCGGAAGAAGCGCTGCGTATCGGTCTAATTACGATTCTCGCTGAAGAACCTTATGCCGAAGCCATGGCATTGGCTGAAACAATGGCTTCGGTATCTTCGCACAGCCAGCGCATGAGCAAGACGATCATAAAACGTATATTGGATGGGCAGGCGGATGATGATGCGGAATCGAGGGCATTGTTTGATTCCGCCTTTGAAAGCGATGACTTCAAAGAGGGTGTGAGTGCTTTCCTTGACAAACGCAAACCGGAATTCTGATATGACTGATACTGTGCAACATGGTTCCATATTAGGTGGTATAGCAACCGTTCCCGATCTCGAAGTGGCGAACAAAGACTATCGCGATGTGCTGGGCATGCAGATTGTTGAAAATGGAATCTTGTCTAGTGATCTCGCAGGTAGTTGGGGCTGTCAGAATAGCGCAGGAGCAAAGATGTCGGTCCTGCAACCTGCAAGCGGGGCGAAATGTTTCATCCGTCTTGTCGAACAGCCGGACCATCCAGATTTCAAACCGACAATGACCTATGGCTGGGCCGCCTACGAGTTGAGCGTTCAGGATGTTTTTGGCTGGCCCGATCGTTTGCAGGGCAGCGGGTTTGATATTGTCGGGCCGCCCAAGGAATTGGAAGGCATGCCCTTTTTCGTTCCGATGCAGGTTCTGGGGACTGGTCGCGAGATGATCTATCTCAATGAGGTGCGCGAAGATATGCCGTCGACTGATTTGCCGAAAGCACAATCGCGGACGGATCAGATCTTCATCGTGATACTGGCCTCGCCGGACCGTGCGGAAACCGTCCGATGGTATGAGGAAAAGCTGGGCTTTGACGCTGCAGATACTTTTTCACTCGCTTATTCGATGATCAACAACGCCTTCGGCTTGCCGGCGGATACCAGGTCCGATTTGACGATGGTGCAAAGTGGGCGGCTGCCCATTGTCGAGGTTGATCACTATCCGGCGACCGCCACAATCCGGACCCGGCATGACGGTATGTTGCCGCCAGGCAATGCACTGGTGACATTGGCTGTGGATGATTTTCGCAACATTGATGTGGACTGGATTACACCGCCGGAGAAGCGGGAAACAATGCCCTATAATGGTCGTCGATCAGCCACTGTCAAAGGGCCTGCCGGGGAACTATTGGAGTTGATCGAAATCGGCAAATAGCTAGCGTAGGTGCTGACCGGGCGTCCATTGTTCCGGCGAATAGAGTGCGCTGGCGGATTGGAACGGCTTTTCCTCCAGCTCGGTCGCCAGCGTATCGTTCCACCGGTTGAGAAATCCGAACATGCTGATCACCGCCATGATTTCGGTTTTTTGGCGTTCCGAATAATAGGTATCGAGCGCGGCAAAATGTTCATCGGTCGCGGCATTGGGAACCTGACCCGCCGCAAACGCAAGGTTCAGCGCTGCGCGCTCTGCATCGGTGAAAAGATCACTTGTTTGATATTCCCACACCGCCTTCACCTTGACCTCATCAACGCCCGCATCACGAGCACCCAGCGTTGTATGTGCCTTGCAATATTGACAACCTGCCGCTGCGCTAACCACGGCGCCAATCAGGCGTTTGAGGCCATTGTCGATTTCGCTCTCGCCATAGATTACCGATACCAGACCGCGAAAGGCGCCGAGCAGTTCCGGCCAGTGCGCCATGGTCATCAGTGAATTGGGAACATAGCCCATCAGATTTTGAGAAAATTTGAGCGCCGCCTGCGTTTCGCTTGGCAATTCGTCCAAGGTTAGCGGTTTGATACGGGTCATGAGATGCTCCTTTATTGCTCTCTCGGGCGAGTGTGCGCCAGCATGGCTACCATATCTTGCCGCCAATCCAGACTCCCGCTGCCGGAACAAATTCGGTGATCCGGATATCGGCCCAGATATCTGCCTTGAAATAGGGGTCCCGTTCCAGCAGCGTTCGCGCGCTGATTGCGTCCTCGGCTTTTACAATCAGCAATGATCCCACCGTTATGCCGTCCGGCCCAACAAGTGGTCCGGCGATGAGAATGTCATCAAGCACTTTCTCGATGTGGCTGAAATGCGCATTGCGGGCATTCAGCCGTGCTTGCGCGGTTTCCGGTTTATCGGTGCAGTAAATCGCGTAGGTCTTCATGGGTTGGCCTCTTCAAAAAATGAAATGAGTTCCTGCGCTATTTGCCCGGCTGCTTCATCCAGAACCGTGCGTTTGATATCAAGCCGTTCGACCAGTCTGGTGCTTTGGATCAATTTTGCCGCCCGTCTGGTTGCATCGAGCAAGGCTGATTGCGAAGCCACTACGAGCGAAGGGTGCTGAACCTTTGGCAGCTTGTCCTCAACGTCATAGGTGAAACCGGCATGGAAGGCCGCGTTCATATTGCGACCGTGGCGAACCTGCTCCACGAACATCTCGAAACTGCGCTCTCGTCCCTGGCTTTCCAGGCGCTTGGTCATTCCGCGATCCCAAGGTTGTTCCAGACAGATTAGATCCGTTGTAATCTCGAATGGCTTGGCGGTTGCACCCCTATATTTTTCGCGGGTTGCCGCGTCGAAAGCGGGGACATCGACGAGCGCCAGTTTCCTGATCCTTTCAGGCGCGCAAAGCGCCATCTCGACCGCAACAAGATTGCCGGTATGGAAACCCATCAGGTCGATTGGCTCCGCGCCGGAAAGATCGCTGGCTACCGCGAGAATCGCTTCCGAGAAATCTTCGATGGAAGGATATGGCATGAATGCATCCGATCCGCCATGGCCCGGATAATCCGGCGAGATGACGCGGCGATCTTTGGCGAGATGCGGCATGATAGTGGTGAACGCGAGACCACTAAAAGGTGCCGGGTGCAGGCAATAAAGATCGGGCCGGAATGAAGTGGTTTCAGGGTCCTGAATCCGCCAGTGCACCTGACCAAATGGACCGTCGCTATACCCTTTCTGTATCATTCGGTCGTTTCACCAAGCCTTGCCATCTGCGCGAGATAAAGTCGGCGGGTGAGGGGCATCATGAGCAATGGGATGATCGCGAACAGGATCGGCACGCTGGCAACCGCGTAGCGTAGGTTGTCTTCGCCGAACAGGCCGCTGGATAGCTCCCCTACAGCGATGGGGCCAAGTGATCCGAACCAGCTGATCGCCAGATAATATAGCGCCACAATTTGTCCGCGGATCTGCGCGGGCGTTATAATCAGTAATGATACGACGCCCATCGCCGTAACGATCCCGGTGCCGACGATATTCAAGCACAATATCGCAAAGGCCAGTTCCCCGGTTGGCATGAACAGCGGCAGCGCACCGGTCGGCACGAGGATGAAAAAGCCGATAAAGAGCAGACGAAGCGAAGCATCCTTGACGCCTTTTTTCGTCCACCAGTCAGAAAGAGTGCCGATGATCAGCATGTTTGCCGGGCCAAGGATCAACAGTGCTATTCCGTTTGCAAGAGCATATTTTTGCGGCGACCACCCCCATGTGCGTTCAAAAGTGGGGGCAAGAAAGCCTTGACTATAGGCGATTGCCGTCATTGTTCCGATGATCGATAGAAAACCAAAATACAGCAGTCGATTATCCCAGATATATTTCATTGCGTCGCGAAAGCCGCTGCCGCTGATTACCTCGGTTGAAGCAGCGACCGGGCGGCGGGCCGGTTCCTTGATAAAAATAAAGAACAGCGCCAGTAAGAGGCCAGGTAAGCCAACAACAATCATTGTGAATCGCCAGGGTGACAGTTCTCCGAACAGCGGCAGGCTCTGGTTTCCACTCGCCGCGGTCCAGGCGATGATCGCGCCGCTCAGCAGCGATGCGATGCCGGCGCCCAGAGGAAGAGCGGCAGAGTAAAAGGCGACGGGTTTGCCGCGCCGTTCGGTCGGAAAACTGTCACCGATGATCGAGAACGCTGCCGGACTGAGCGTTGCTTCGCCTATACCAACTCCCATGCGAGCGGCAAAAAGCTGGGCGAAGTTTTTTGCCGTGCCGGTGGCGATGGTCGCGACCGACCAAAGGGATACGCCAATGGAGACGATCCATACGCGTTTGCCTCGGTCGATCAGCCAGCCCATGAAAATGCCGACAAAGCCGTAGATCAGCGTGAAGGCGCTGAGCAGCCAGCCTATAGATCGGTCGGAAAGATCAAATTCGGCCTTGATCGGTTCAATCAGCAGGCCGAGGATGTAGCGGTCAATAAAGCTGAAAATATAGGCGATAGTTAGCATCACCACAATGAACCAGCCGGTTGCCGCAGCGGGATATGGTTTTGGCGCTACATCAATTGCCACTGTAGGTTCCACGCTCATCATTGCGCATCCGGAATAAGATAAATCACCACGAGATTATCATCATAATCAACAATACCAATTTCCCGTCCGATGCGGCCATCATGTGTTTCCAGACGACCTTCCTCATAGACTTTGAGACCAAGTGCCTCGCTATCGGCCATCACTTTATCAGGATTCGCAACATCGAGCACGATGGCGCTGCGCCGGGGGTAGGGAACCGGAGGCACTGGCACGTTCTTTATCCCTGAGAGCGCCATCACACGGGGTTGCTCCGGCAACGATAAAATGACGAAATCCAGTTCCGCGCCCTCGGGGATTTCAAAGACAGGGATGGAATAACTATCCGAATTATGACCCTTGCGATATGTCACTTCGAACCCGAGGACGCCTTCATAAAAGGTCAGGGCACGGTCGATATCCTCGACGACAAAATTGGCCCGCTGAAATCGGGTTTGCTGTTTTCCGGTCATATTGTTCCCTTCAACTCCATGCTTTCGGTAGCCTGCTTACTTATTCGTGGATCTTGACTAGCTGGTTCACTTCGTAAAAATATCCGTCGAGATCCCAGAAGGAGCAACCGATCATATCCTTTTGTTTCCCGTCCGCGCCGGTGACCTGCCAGTCATGCGGTTCGCAATGGATGCGTGAACCGAGCGCGCGGGCACGCTCGACCGCTTGTCTTGCATCTTCCGAAGCGACTACAAATATTGGCGTTCCGAACGCGATTTCTGTCGGAAGTTCAGATGGCGCGTCCTGATTTGGATCGATCCATTCGAGCAAGCCGATCATGCCGATTAAATCATCGTTGCATTTCAATATGATGAGCCGCGTCTTGTCGCCTTTCTTACCAGCGGCCAATTGATTGCCAGACAAAGTGAAAGGGGTGTCCATCCAGCGAGTCATGCCAAAGACCTGCTCATACCAATGCGCTGCGCGATCACCATCACGCACCATCACGGTGGTGCGCTTGATAATATCAGTCATTCAATTTTCGGGCTTTCGATCAGGAGAACCTGACAGTCGGCCATGTCTGCGCGGAGCATTTTGGCTTTTGCATATTCCGGGCTGTTCCAGAATTTTTTCGCAGTTTCCTTATCCGGCCATTCCGATATCACCATTGAAGCGCCATCACCAAATTGACCTTCGAGCAATTCCGCCCCAGGGCCGCGCAATATATAGCGACCGCCAAATTTCTCAACCAGAGCACCGGCGGTGGCGCCATACCCGGAGATAAATTTATCGCGATCTTTTATGTTCGCAGTAACAATCATGTAAGCAGGCATTGGCAGTTCCTCGATTTCTCAATTCGATTGTCCAGATAAATTGCTCCCTTGAGGGCGGAGAGCAACTGCTATTTTGGCCATCGCGCTTTGTCGCTGAGATAACGGCTAGCATCCTTGGCGTCTGTCGGCTGGTAATTGCTGAATAGGTCAGGACCATATTGTGATCGATATTGTTCATATACTGGCATGAATATTTCGCTATGAACAATCGGCTGACGATGTCGGGAGCGGAAATCAGCGATCGGTATCCGAGCGTGGACGAGCGTTTCAAAAGCGGTTTTCGCTATATTCATTAGTTCGCCATCGGGTCCATATATTGCGGTGCCGCCGCCGCCAGCATCCGCAAAATAATATTTATTCTCTGGTGAAGCAGCATTGTTCGCGACAGCCGTATAGATGCCATTGTAAAGTGACGTTGCCTGCATATCGATGGGAGAGAAGCCGCCGGTTGCCGTGCGTAGCATGATTTCTGCGCCTTTCATTGCCATCGCCCTCATCAATTCCGGTTCGCGCTGGGTCGATGTTGTAGCGATGTTGCCGATCGGTGTTCGAGTAACGGGGACAACCGCGTCCGCCCCGTACATTTCAATGTAACGATGCAGCACATCATAAATGGACGTGGTGAACAATTCAAAATCTCCGCCAAAAGCACCCTTGATGTTGCGGGCCTTCCAATGCTTGTCGACCACTTCTCCCTTATCATTCATGATCGTCGTGATCGACAGCAGGGCGTCCGGCCAATCCGGATCGCGCACATAGGATCCGAACACCAGCCAGCAGCCATGCTCGCGTGCTTTTTTACCCAGCATCTCGGTTTCTTCACCGGGAACTTCGATCGCTACCTTGCGTGCGTCCGCGAGATTCCATTGTTGATAATAACCGGTAATCGGGAATTCGTGAAAGAACAGAAGGTCTTTCTTTCCGGTCAGCGAGCTGGAGGCGTCAATCAGATCCATCATATGCTGGACATTGGCGCGGCGTGTCTGTTTCAGATTCGAAAGTTCCACTGGCACTACGCGGGATTGCACCGCACCTAGTGTGATGTGAGTTTTGGAAAGCGGTACGGTTGCGTAGCTCCCATCCGGAGTGAAATTCAGTTTATCCGGGCCCCCTTTGGTGGACGCTTGCGCAAAATCTGCCCAGCCCAGAGTGGCGCCGGCAGCGATTCCTGCCCCTGCACCGAATAACGCCCTTCGCGACAACGCATTTAATTTTGTCACTGCCTATCTCCTCTCATGACGGCCCTTTTTACCAAGGGCCTTGAAAGCAGGCTATTTGTCCGGACAACTTATTGCAAGCACATTCAAACAAAACTACATCGCGGATAGAAATGTTGTATTTTTGTGACAGTCGGCGGCATAAAATCGCATCTTTCAGAAATTTGTCTGGACAAATTATTAAGACAGTGAGAGTTTTGCCCATCTAAATTAAGGGGGCGCTCAGCCGCCGTGGGGAGATAACAGTATGAAGAAATTTGCAACCGGAACGATCAAATCGGCGTTGTTGGCCGCGACTGCTTTGGCGGTTGCGCCTGCCTATGCACAGAGCGGCGAAGCTGGAGCAGCCGATGGGTCGGATTCCAATATCATCATCGTCACAGCCCGGAAAAAAGAAGAGAATTTGCAAACGGTACCGGTGACTGTGAACGTTATCGGCGAGCAGATGATTGATGATGCAAATATCGCCGGACTTGAAGATCTGTCTGATTTCACCCCTGGCTTTCAGTTGCAATCCGCATTCGGCCGTGATGCTGACCGTCCGGTTATTCGCGGTGCCTCGAACATATTGTTTTCCGAGGGTAAGGTTGGATTCTTTATCGACGGGATCCCCTTTGTCGGCGCATCGACAGCGCTTGATCTGGAAAATTTCGGTCGCGTAGAAGTGATTAAAGGGCCGCAAAGCGCTGTCTTCGGGCGCGGGACGCTGTCAGGAGCGGTAAACTATGTCTCGAGACGTCCTGCAAGCCAACTGTCCGCAGATTTCGAGCTCACTGCGGCGACGCATGACAAGTATGAAGTTTTCGGGCGCGTCGCTGCTCCTATTGCGGACGGCTTAAGTGTCTTTGTAGCAGGAAAATATAGTGAGTTTGCCGGATTTTATACGAATTCCGTGACCGGCAAGCGGTTGGGT
>NZ_JBLWUA010000014.1:0-45687 GCF_048269865.1 Parasphingorhabdus sp.
TCCGTCTCATAACCTGAAGGTCGTAGGTTCAAATCCTACTCCCGCAACCAACAATTTTTCTTGGTGAGCAAAGCGAACCTAGCAAAATGTTGTCCCCGCGTAGGCGGGGACCCAGCTCCCGCATGTCATCTCATGATCTGAAGGCTTGCCTCTTGAGCAATGGCCCGCATCGCCCGCCGCCGGCCCCACGGTGAAATCCTGCCCCCAAAACCAACAAATCACCCCGCCACAAGCGGGGACCCAGCTTCAAGTTCTCAGGACAAGCCTCGCGATACCAGTGAGGCTTTCTTGCGTTGGGCCGGCATGCCCCCCATCCAAGGCTCGCTGCGGCCAGACCTGCGCTCGCGGTAGAGCATCTCGGCAGAGGAATATCCGGGATGGTCAACCTGAAAATTCCGCGCAGCTCAAGAGCAGACCGGAGGATCTTAAAAAAAGACATTTGGTTGCCGGCCAAATCTGCGGTATCCCCTATTGGGCTGCTGACCGCCGTTAGATATCTTCATTGTCGTTGGATGAAAGCCGGTCAGCAGGCGGGGGATAGTATATCAATGAGAGAAAGACTGATATCGGCGGCCTATTCGGCAACCTTATCCCCCAATCAATATGATGAAACACTTGATCTCATTGATGAACTGATTTTCAGCGATGTATCCGCTGGTCGTGTCGACGTGCTGAAGCGTGGTGCAGACCCGGATCTGATTGCACATTTTCAGAGAGCAAATGATATTCAATTGGCGCTTGGCCGCAAGAAGGCGAGGAAGTCTAGCGAGCGAATCCTGCTGGAAGCGACACCCAACCCGGCTTTGATTTTTGATCAAAGCGAAAAAATTGTTGCGATGAATGACCTCGCAAAAAACATGATGGGCAAAGAGTGCATCGCTCTGATCGATTGCGATTTGGATGAACATGTCTTGCAAAATATTCGGCGGTTTTTTCGATTCAGCGACATCGAGAAGGTCTTCGTTGAACCGGATTGTCTGTTCACCCGGAAAAGTATCAATGCCTGTCTGCTGGTCAGAGAGATACCGGTAGTTGCTGATTTTGACCCAAACAACTGCCGTCCTCCCGACGAAAAGACATTCTTGTTGACCGTCGTCGATCTGGGTTTTGACCAGCCTACGATTAGTCTCTTTCGCGATGCCTATGGTTTGACGTCGGCAGAAACGAGTGTCGCCGTCCATCTGGCGCAGGGAAAGCAGCTTCCAGAAGTCGCCGCTGAACGTGATGTGACGATCGCAACTATAAGAACCCAGATCAAATCGATCAAAAAGAAAACCAATTCGCGTGATATCCCAGCCATAGTGCGTCTTTTATGTGGTTTTTCTGCCGGTATGGCAACTTCTTCACAGCTAGCAAGAGCCATCGGCAGCGTGCCGAAGGATGCGACGCCGTTTAAATCATCGGCCGAGATAATTCTGACCGATGGTCGGAAAATGAGTTATGTTGAGCAAGGGAATCCGGATGGCATTCCTGTTATCATGATTCATAACATGCCCTATGGCGTGGAACTTCCGCAAAACGCGATTGCGGCGGCAAACCGCATGAACTTGCGAATAATAGCGCCGTACAGGCCTGGCTTCGGAAACTCTGACGATCTCAAGGACGTCGATCTTGAGCAGCTATTGGACCATGTCGCGGCAGACATTCGAGAACTGCTCAACCAGCTTGGCATCCCGGAAGCCGTGATTGTGGGGCAGACAATCGGGGCTGTCTTCGCTTTGCGCTTTGCTCGCCTATATCCAAGGTCGGTTTCCAGCCTGTTTGCCATTTCCAGGGCACCTATGTGGCGTGAGGAATGGGCGGCCCAAACGCCAAAACGGCAGCGCTTCATTCTGGGCCTCGCCAAGCATATGCCGCAACTCTTGCCGCTCATCATGCGAGCCACCATTGCTTTTATGGACACGGGCCACACAAAAAGCCTGGTGCTATCATTGTGTCAGAATAGTGCGGCGGATATGCAAGCTTTGAAAAATCCCGAAATTCTTGAATTGCTGGTCAAGGGATGTGAAGAGGGTCTGAAACAGGGCGTCGAGGCATTTTGCCAGGATTGCTTGTTGGCCATTTTGGATTTTAGCGAAGAAGCGAAGCTTCTGGAGACGCCTTTTCACATTCTGCATGGCGATCTCGATCAAATTGTAGATATTTCGCAATCTAAATATTTTGCGGAAACTGTTCCTGATACGACAGTGGAAATTGTGAGGGGAGCAGGGCAGCTGCTTATATATAGTCACTGGGACTACGTCTTCAGAGCGATTAAAAAAAGCCAAAAGAGCAGCAGTTAATTCCGGTTTATCCCCAATATTGGGTATGACGGATTCAGGCGGTCAAGGCATAGGATTCTGGTCCGTGGAGCAGGTCCTATGCGAAAATATTTAGTCAGTGCGATTTTTATAGGAGCCCTCTTGGGGTGCTCCGAAAGCTCCGTTGCTTTTGATGAGGCCTCTGACAATCAAGTCCAAATTGCCGAGCCGTTACGCGCAGGTCCGAAAGGAGATGACTCCAGCGGTCAATCCCGCTGTCCGGACGACGGGCCGACCCTTCCGATGACTGGGCTTTGCGAAGGCCGTGCGATAAATTATCTCAACATTGTCGGCGGCAGTGCGCCGCAGCTTCCGGACAATTGCCACTGGTCAGTTAACGAAACGGCCATAGTAGATAATGTTCTGCTCTATCTCGCCGCGACTTGTGATGGTAAAAAGGCTAGGCTTGGATATGCTGGCGGCGCTCATTTTGCTGAGCTCAACCTCGCGTGGTCGGCTGTTGCAAATGAAGCGCTGGAAGATACGGTTTTGATCCGCATAGGCAGTGCAGAACCCGGTCGCCCACATAAAAATATCCTTTTCTATACCCGTGATGCGATGGATGATCCAGCAGCAGCAGAGCAGTGCTTTGTGCGTCCGGCAGGGGTGGCTGGCTGGCCCGCCGATGCCTTGGTGGTCGATGTCAGTCCTGAAATGGCCGCAAAATCGCCACGAGACGAACCGCGGACTGCATGCGGAATGTTTGGGCTTGATGAAGACAACGCCTCTTATTGGCGGGTATTCCAAGGCTATAGCTGGTGGTTCCAGTTCTCACAGGATGCGTATCAGGACATTGATCCACGTTCTTTAACGCTCGTTAAGCCCGACGGTTCGGGAGGGTGGGTGATGGTCGAGTGAATGTGTCTGCACGATAAATTGATCCAATGGAAAAAGGGGAACAGCTAAATATGTTGAAGAAAATCTCTTCCGGTCTGATCGCAATTTTGGCGTTGGCCGCTTGCGGGGACGCAAATAACGAAGCCGCAGCGGACAAGATCGCCAGTCAGCCAGCCGCAACCAACGATGCCAGCACTGCCACGCCTGATGTGATAAAAAGTCCAGAGACGGCACCAACAGAAGCCAAGCAAAGCAGCGTTAGCGAGGAAGCTGATAAATCGCACTCGCCGGAAAAGTCCGATCCCGGCGTCAAAATTGCCGACTGCAAAATCATGTCAATAGCAGGCGACACCCAATATAAAGGTGATTGCGAGTTTCTTCCTCATGGCGGAGGAAGCTTCACTGTGAAACGTTTCAATGGGCAGTCCTTTGTGGATGGCATCACCGCCTTTGTCTTGGAACTTGATACCAAGACCGCGGCTGGGCTTTCCGTTCGGGATGCCAATGGTGATTTGCCCTATGTCGGTACAGCAGAAAGATCCACAACCGATAGTGCTTGCTGGGAAAACCAATATTACTCGATTTGTGTTTATGCAAAGTGAATGTCTGGCGATACGATATTTGGAGCCGATGGCAGTCTAGTGCCTTGCTCCAGATTGGAAATTTGGCAATTACCATTGCTATCAGGCGTTCGACCCTCCAAACGGCATCATCCTTTCGCGGGAATTGAGCATGATACCGAAATTGAAGAAATGGTGGCGCCGGAGTAGTTGGGCCGTACTCACCGGTCTGATAGTCATTTTCGGCATCGCGTATCTGCAAGCGGCGAATGTTCCCGTAATCACTCCCACGATTGATCGTTTGTCCCTGATGGTCTTTGATAATTATCAGCGGCTGTCGCCTCGCCCCTATGAGGATGCAGCCGTCCGGATATTGGATATTGATGACGAGACGATAGCGCGTCAGGGCCAATGGCCTTGGCCGCGAACCGATATTGCGCGGCTGACGCTGGCATTGGGCCGCGCTGGCGCTGCGGCAATCGCTTTCGACGTTGTGTTTTCCGAGACGGACCGGACGTCGCCGCACGAACTGGCCAAACGGTTTGCCGAAAGCGATCCTGGAGCGGCGAAGATCTTGAATGCACTGCCCGATAATGATGACCAGCTCGCCCGGATCTTTGGCGCGACCAATAGCGTGACCGGTTTTTTTCTGACCAATGGACCGACCCAGCATCAGGCTGAGCCGAAGGCGGGTTTAATTGTTTCTGGTTCTTTACCGACATCCGCGCCGCATTATACCAATGCGATCATGCCATTGGAGAAGCTGATGGCACCCGCTATCGGTAACGGCTCGCTCTCCATAGCTCCCGATCCCGATTCGGTTATTCGCCGGGCGCCATTGATTGCGATCCAGAATGATCGGGTGCTACCATCGCTCTCGCTCGACGCGATGCGTGTTGCGCTTGGCGCAGATTCTGTGATCGTCAATACTACTGACGGCAGTCGGGAGGGTGGAGAACCTGGGGATGTGGTGAGTGTCCGAATCGCCGGCACCGAGGTGCCGACCAATGGCGCTGGCGAAATGTGGATGCATTATACGAAAGCCGCGCCGGAGCGCATCATCCCTGCCTGGAAGCTATTATCGGGAGAGACCAGTGAGGCCGAGTTGCAAGACCTGTTTGAAGGCCAGATTGTCTTTGTCGGCACCAGCGCCATCGGCCTTCGCGACTTGCGTTCCACACCCCTGAATGACCGCGAATTGGGGGTGATGATCCATGCGCAGGCGGCCGAACAGATGATCCTCGAGAAGTTTCTCTACCGGCCGGACTGGGCGGTCGGCCTCGAACGGGCCCTGATATTGGTGCTCGGAATTGGCCTGATCCTGGCGCTGCCGTCCTTGGGTGCTGCTTGGGGTGCCATATTGGGTGGCACCATCGTGGCCGCGATGTTTGGTGGAAGCTGGTTTGCGTTTAGCGAATATCATTATCTGCTCAACCCGACCTGGCCGGCCATTGCCTTGGTTGTCGCCTATTTGCTGGTGACAATCGCGGTCTTTTATCGCGAAGAGCGGCAGCGTGCGCATATTCATGGGGCGTTTGACCGTTATCTGGCACCCGAGCTGGTACGGAGAATCGCCGATGATCCGGGTCAACTTGAGCTTGGCGGCGAAGAGCGAGAAATGACCGTGTTGTTCTGCGATATCCGCAGCTTTACTGCCTTATCCGAAAAGTTGTCGCCAAATGAAATCATCCGCTTTCTGATCGCCTTTCTCACGCCGATGACCAATATATTGATCGATCGCAGGGCGACGATCGACAAATATATAGGCGATGCGATTCTGGCATTCTGGAATGCGCCTCTGGACGACCCGGATCAACACGAAAATGCCGCGCGGAGCGCATTGGCCATGTCTCGCCGTTTGGCCGAATTGAATGTCGAGATGCCCCAGCAGAAAGAGGAGCCATGGCCAGGCCAAGTGAGCATCGGGATCGGCCTGAATTGCGGGCCATGCTGTGTCGGCAATATGGGGTCCGAGCAACGGCTGTCCTATTCTCTGATCGGTGACACGGTCAATCTTGCTTCGCGGATCGAGGGCATGACCAAATATTTTGGTGTCGAGATCGCCATTGGCAGCAGCCTCAATGATGCGCTGCCCGGGTTCGCTACGCTGGAACTCGACAGGGTTCGGGTCGTCGGACGGCAGATGCCGGAAAGTCTCTATGTGCTGCTGGGAGAAGAGGACTTGGCTGCGGACGCTGACTTCCAACAGTTTTCGAAGACGCATGCCGAAATGCTGCAAGCCTATAAAAACCGAGACTGGAGTGCAGCGTTGGCTTTGCACGGTGAAAACAGCCCTGGCGCTGCGGGCTATCGGTTGAGCAAAACCTATCAGATTTATGCTGAGCGTATCGCGGCGTTTCAAACGAATGATCCCGGTGAAGAATGGGACGGCGTTTTTGAGGCGACCAACAAGTAGCAGGCCAATTTGGAATGTAAGAAATAGTGAAACAGAAGGGGACATGAATATGAGGGTAGGAAAGACGAATTTGAAAGGCAGAGAGGTGAGGTGCTATGTTGCCGCTACCATTCTGCCCGGCCTGTTGCTGATGTCCAGTAGCCTGGCAGCACAAGCGGTAGAAGAGTCGTCCGAACAGCTGGACAGTCCGGACGTTGAGGCCGAACTTGTGCTTCTTGATACCGAGATCGTGGAATCGTCAAGCAAAGACAGCGCCTTGCAATTATCCGCCAGACAGATTGCGAACAAAGACCTGTCGGGTGCCGCAACCACGCTCGAGCGGTATCTGATAGCCGATCCTGAAGCGATGGGCGTGCGCGCGGAATATGCGCTGACCTTGTGCCGGCTGGATGACTTGCAGGCGGGCCGGTTCGAAGTGGCAAAAATCGAAGCCGAAGCGCTTGCTCAGCAAATGGCGGATCGCTTGCAGGCAGCGTGTCAGATGGAACCATCCGACATGCCCCAGACGAAAAACCAGTGAAGGAGCGATTAAAATGAGAAAATTTCGCAATATGAATGTGGCTACACTGGTGAGCGTCGCAATGATCGCTTCCCCGTCGACGGCCCAGACCGTTGGACTCAACTCTGCCGTCCGGAACAGTGTCAAGCTTCAGCAAACAGCGGGCGCGGCTGCAAAACAGGCGCGCATCAGACAGAAAGTCCAGATGCGCAATGTTGTGACTACTGGAGCCGCCAGTAAACTTCAGATTACCTTGCTTGACCGGTCCTCGTTAACCGTAGGCCCCAATGCGCGGTTAACCGTCAATCGGTTCGTTTATGATCCAAAGACGAAATCCAGCTCCGTTGGCACCGCTGTGGCGAAGGGAACCTTGCGTTTTCTGTCTGGCAAGGCCGCTCGCGGTGGCAGGAACAGCATCAACACGCCTGCCGCTTCAATCGGCATCAGGGGAACTATGGTGGAACTGGCCGTTGGTGAAGATGCAATTGCCTTGGGTAAATTGCAGCCCGGCCTCGCTATGGGCAGCAAGGTCGATCCGCAAACCGCTTCGCTTATTGTGTTGCGGGGGCCTGGGCCGAAGGCTCAACTCGGCGAAAAAAGTGGAATTATTGACGTGACGGCTGCGGGCAAAACCGTGACGATCACGCAACCGGGAATGGCGGTCTTCGTACCTTTTTTGGGGGCAGTACCATCGGCACCGTTTCAGTTGTCGAACACCGCCTATAGCGGGTTCGACAATATGCTCAGAACAACGCCGACCGTCGGCACTCCTTCCATCCAGCAATCCTCGAATCAGCAGGAATTGAGCCAGAATGCTACCAATAGCGGAAGCACGACTACCGGCTCTTCAACCGGAAGTACTGCCAGCAGCTCTTCGACCGGAAGTACGACCACCAGCCCTTCAACCGGGAGCTCCGGGGTCAATGCCGGTTCCGGGGCAGGGGCCACAGGAGCCGGTTCTGCTACCGGAATCGGAGCAGGTACATTGGCTGGCGCGCTTGCTGCTGCCGTGGCAGTGGCTGTTGCGGTTGGCACGGGTGGAGACGATACGCCAATTAGCCCCTGATTCGATCATCCGGCTGGTTTGATTACAGGCTGGTCATGATCACAACGAAGCCTCAGCTGTGACGCTTGTTGGGAGACAAGCGTCACAAGCGGGCGACAGTCATCCTGCCGGCTACACGATCGTCGTTCAGCTGGTCGTATCGGCTTCGCGCCGCAAACGATTGATCAGCGCGGCAGCAGGCTCCGCCCCATCAGCGCGAGATCCACGGCGCGGGCGCATTGCCGGCCTTCGCGGATCGCCCAGACGACCAGGCTCTGGCCGCGGCGCATATCGCCGCAGGCAAAGACTCCGGGCTTGCTGGTGCTGTAGTCGATGACATTGGCAGCGACATTGCCGCGCGCGTCGAGTTCGACTTCCGATTGATCGACGAGGCCCATCTTGCGTGGCCCAACGAAACCCATGGCGAGGAGGATCAGGTCGGCCTTGAGTGTGAACTCGCTGCCCGGAATTTCCTGCATCTGACCGTCCACCCATTCCAGGCGGACGCATTCCAGCCCCTCGACATTGCCATTGGTGCCGACCACGCGCTTGGTCAGTATCGCCCAGTCGCGCTCGCAGCCTTCGAGATGGCTGGAGGAGGTGCGGAGCTTCAAAGGCCAGTCCGGCCATGTGAATGTCTTGTCCTCTTTCTCAGGCGGCTTGGGCATGATTTCAATCTGGGTTACCGAAGCGGCACCCTGACGATTGGAAGTGCCGACACAGTCCGATCCGGTGTCGCCGCCGCCAATGACGATCACATGCTTGCCCGTCGCGCTGATCGTACCGCGCGGGGCGGCGCGCATTTCGTCGTCGCCGGCGTTGCGTTTGTTCTGTTGGGTGAGAAATTCCATTGCCAGACGAACGCCGGACATTTCATATCCGGGAATATCAAGCGTCCGCGGCTTTTCTGCGCCGCCAGACATCACTATGGCGTCGAAGTTTTCCTGCAGCGATTCCATCGATACGGTTACGCCAACTTCGGTACTGGTGCGGAATTCGACGCCTTCGGCCTCCATCTGCACCAGCCGCCGGTTGATCAGATGTTTTTCCATCTTGAAGTCGGGAATACCGTAGCGGAGCAGCCCGCCCATCCGGTCATTTTTTTCGAACAGGGTGACATTATGTCCGGCGCGCGCCAACTGCTGTGCGCAGGCCAAGCCCGCTGGACCCGAGCCGACGACGGCCACCGACTTGCCGGTTTTCTTTTCTGAAATCTGCGGCGTGATCCAGCCCTCTTCCCAGCCACGATCGACAATAGCGCATTCGATGGCTTTGATCGTCACCGGCGCGTCATCGATGTTCAACGTGCAGCTCGCTTCGCACGGAGCAGGGCAGATCCGGCCCGTGAATTCGGGAAAGTTGTTGGTCGAATGCAATGTCTCCAGCGCACTTTTCCAGTCGCCCTCGTAAACCAGATTGTTCCAGTCCGGGATGATATTGTTCACCGGGCAGCCATTGTGGCAATAGGGGATCCCGCAGTCCATGCAACGCGCCGCCTGGTCCTTGAGCTCGGACTCCGGCAGCGGAACGGTGAATTCTTTATAGTGCGTCAGTCGTTCTTCCGGATCGGCATAGGTCGCTTCTTTGCGATCAATCTCCAGAAAGCCTGTTACTTTACCCACGGTCTACTCCAATATCTTCGATTATTCTGCAGCTTCGATCGTCTCAAGACGTTCCGCTTCCAGCTGTTTCAGCGCGGCGGCATAGTCACGGGGCATGACCTTGACGAACCGGCCCAGCGCCTCATCCCAATTGTCGAGAATCTCGGTCGCTCTTTTGCTGCCGGTATAAAGCTTGTGGCGTTCCAGCAATATCCGCAGCCGCGCTGCGTCATGATAGAGCATGTCGCCCATGCCATAGTCGTGGACATCCACCGGCAATTGCTGCGGCATCACGCTGCCTTCACTGTCGGCCTCTTCCGTGCTGATCGTCTCTACATCGACCATTGCCATGTTGCAGCGCTGACGGAACAGACCATCCTCGTCATATACATATGCGACGCCGCCCGACATGCCAGCGGCGAAGTTGCGCCCTGTCTTGCCGAGCACAGTCACCACGCCGCCGGTCATATACTCGCAGCCATGATCACCGGTGCCTTCGACCACTGCAACCGCGCCGCTATTGCGCACCGCAAAGCGCTCACCAGCAACGCCGTTGAAATAGGCCTCACCGGCAACCGCTCCATATAAGACGGTATTGCCGACGATGATATTCTCGGTCGGATTGCGGTCGACATGAGCGGGCTGCCGGACAACCACCCGGCCTCCTGAAAGACCCTTGCCGACATAGTCATTAGCATCGCCGGTCAATTCAGCGGTAACCCCATGTGCCAGAAACGCGCCAAAGCTCTGACCGGCAACGCCTTCAAAAACCAGCTGGATGGTGTTGGAGGGCAGGCCGGCATGGCCATAGGTTTTGGCAACTTCACCGGACAGCATCGCGCCGACTGTGCGGTTGACGTTTTTCACCTTCCGCTCAATCTTGACGGTTTCTCCCTTATCGAGGGCCGGCGCTGCGGCGACGATCAACTCGCGGTCCAGCGCCACATCAAGGCCATGATCCTGCACCTTTGTCTGATGCAGGGTCTCACCCTCGGGCAGGACGACATTGTGCAGCAAGCGGGAGAGGTCTACGCCTTCCGCTTTCCAATGACGCAGCGCCCTGTTCATATTGATACGGTCTACGCGACCGACCATTTCTTCGACGGTCCGGAAACCCATTTCCGCCATGATCTGGCGCAGCTCTTCGGCAACAAAGAAGAAATAGTTGATGACATATTCCGGTTGTCCGGTGAATTTCTTGCGCAGTTCCGGATTTTGGGTCGCAACACCGACGGGGCAGGTGTTGAGATGGCATTTGCGCATCATGATGCAACCTGCTGCGATCAGCGGCGCTGTTGCAAAGCCGAATTCATCAGCCCCCAGGAGCGCACCGATAGCCACATCGCGTCCGGTTCGCAGACCGCCATCGACCTGCACCGATATCCGCGAGCGCAGCCCGTTTAGCAGCAAGGTTTGCTGCGTTTCGGCCAGACCGATTTCCCAGGGCGAACCGGCATGGGTGAGCGAGGTGAGGGGAGAGGCTCCGGTCCCGCCGTCGTAGCCGGAAATGGTCAGATGATCGGCGCGTGCTTTGGATACGCCCGCGGCAACCGTGCCGACGCCCACTTCCGAGACCAGCTTCACGGATACGCGCGCGCCGGTATTCACATTCTTCAGATCGTGGATCAGCTGGGCGAGATCCTCAATCGAATAGATGTCATGATGCGGCGGCGGTGAAATCAGGCCGACGCCAGGCGTCGAGTGACGCACCTTGCCGATATTCTTGTCGACTTTGCTACCGGGTAACTGACCACCTTCACCCGGCTTGGCGCCTTGCGCCATCTTGATCTGGATATCATCAGCGTTGACCAGATATTCGGCGGTTACGCCGAAGCGGCCACTGGCAACCTGCTTGATCGCCGAACGCATGGAATCGCCATTGGGCATCGTGACAAATCGATCCGGCTCTTCTCCGCCTTCGCCGGTATTCGACTTTCCGCCAATCCGGTTCATCGCGATAGCCAGCGTGGTATGCGCTTCCCGGCTGATCGAACCAAAGCTCATCGCGCCAGTGGCAAAACGCTTCACGATCTCGGATGCTGGTTCAACCTCGTCGATGTCGAGTGGCTCGTTCGCCTTGGTCAGCTCCATCAACCCGCGAATGGTTAGCAGGCGTTCGCTCTGCTCGTTGATCGACTGGGCAAATTCCGCATAATTTTTCGGGTCATTGCCGCGCACTGCATGCTGCAGATTCGCAACATTGGCAGGCGTCCATGCATGTTCTTCACCGCGCAACCGGTAGCCATATATACCGCCGGCATCGAGCATGTTCCGATAGATCGGATTATTGCCATAGGCTTCCGTATGACGGTCCACTGTCTCCTTGGCGATCTCGTCGAGGCCAGCGCCTTCGATCATCGTCGCCGTTCCGGTAAAATATTGATCGATAAAGTCGCTCGACAGACCAACGGCGTCAAAAATCTGTGCGCCGCAATAGCTTTGATAGGTCGATATGCCCATTTTCGACATGACCTTCAAAATGCCCTTGCCGATAGCTTTGATATAATTTTGCTCAACCTGCTGCTTGGTCAGCGGCAGTTCGCGGCGGACCCGGATTTCCTCCAGCGTTTCAAACGCCAGATACGGATTTACTGCCTCTGCGCCATAGCCTGCCAGTACGCAGAAATGGTGGACTTCGCGTGCTTCGCCGGTTTCGACCACCAGACCGGTCTGCATCCGCAAGCCCTGCCGTACCAGATGATGGTGAACGGCGGCAGTTGCCAGCAGCGACGGCATTGCAATGCGGTCTGCCCCTTTTGCCCGGTCCGAAAGGATAAGAATATTGCGGTCAGCAAGCACGGCTTCGGTCGCTGCCCAGCACATTTCCTTGATTGCCATTTTCAGGCCATCGGCGCCGCTTTCGGCAGCCCAGGTGATGTCGATGGTTTCGGTGCGGAACGCTCCGTCGAGGGCGTCCTCGACCGAGCGAATTTTCAAAAGATCGGTGTTGGACAAAACGGGCTGATCAACTTCGAGCCGTTTGTGCGTTCCGGCGTCCTGGCCGAGCAGATTGGGCCGCGGCCCAATCATCGACACCAGAGACATAACCAGTTCTTCGCGGATCGGATCGATCGGCGGATTGGTGACCTGAGCGAAATTCTGCTTGAAATAATCATAGAGCAGGCGGGGCCGTCCGGACAGCACCGCGATTGGCGTATCGGTACCCATGGAACCAATCGGATCCTGACCGTCAATGGCCATCGGCTCAAGGAACTTGGCGACATCTTCTTGCGTGAAGCCAAAGGCTTGCTGACGATCCAGCAGCGATGCCAGATTGTCCTCCTTGTTCATATCGGGCGCAGCAACATCGTCCAGATCTTCAAGATCAAGGTCCTTCAGATTATATTGCGTCGATTCCAGCCATTTCGCATAGGGTTTTGCCTTGGCGAGATCGGCTTTGATCTCTTCGTCTTCAATGATCCGGCCCTGCTCCATGTCGATGAGCAGCATTTTGCCGGGCTGCAACCGCCACTTGCGGACGATATTGTCTTCCTTGACTGGCAGCACGCCTGATTCCGACGCCATGATGACATGGCCGTCGTCGGTTACGCAGAAGCGTGCAGGGCGCAGGCCATTTCGGTCCAGCGTTGCACCGACTTGCCGGCCATCTGTAAAGGCAACGGCTGCGGGGCCATCCCATGGCTCCATCAATGCTGCGTGATATTCGTAAAACGCTCGTCTGTCGGCATCCATCAACGGATCGCCAGCCCACGCTTCGGGGATCAGCATCATCACGGCGTGCGGCAGGGAATAGCCCCCGGCAACCAGCAGTTCCAATGCGTTGTCGAGGCAGGCGGTGTCGGATTGGCCATGCGGAATCAGCGGCCACATCTTGTCGAGGTCAGCGCCAAGCAGATCGGATTCCATCGTCCGGCGGCGGGCATTCATCCAGTTCACGTTGCCGCGCACCGTGTTGATCTCGCCGTTATGAGCGATGTAGCGATAGGGGTGGGCCAATTTCCAGGACGGGAAGGTATTGGTCGAGAAACGCTGATGGACCATCGCCACCGCCGATGTGGTCAGCGGGTTGTCTAGGTCCTTGTAGAAGGATCCCACCTGGTCGGCGAGTAGCAGCCCTTTATAGACGATGGTGCGGGTCGAAAAGGATGGCATGTAGAATTCTAAAAGGCCGGGCATGTCCTTTTTCTCGGCGATTCCTTCGAGCGGGTTATGCACTTGCTTGCGGATCGCCAGAATTTTGCGTTCAAAGGCATCCTGATCGGCAAGATTCTCTCCCTTTCCGATGATTGCCTGCCGAATCAGTGGCATCTGCGCGAGCACGGCTTTGCCGATGCCGACGGTATCAATCGGCACATCGCGCCAGCCGATCATGTCTTGCCCCTCTTTGGCGATGACTCGCTCAAAATGGGCCGTTGCATATTCCGCTTCTGCGGAATTCGATGGGAGGAAGCACATCGCGACCGCATAGTCGCCGACCGGCGGCAGTGTCAGTGCTTCGGAATCAGCCCAATCCCGCAATAATCCGTCGGGAATCTGCAATAATATCCCGGCACCATCTCCCAAAAGCGGATCGGCGCCAACCGCACCGCGGTGATCGATATTGACCAGAATTTCGAGGCCGCGTTTGACGGTGAGATTTGATTTCTCGCCTTTGATATTCGCGACAAAGCCGACGCCACATGCGTCATGTTCGTTGTTTGAATCATACAGGCCTTGCCGTGGCGGGAAACTCATATTCCGTCCTCATATTTCGATAAGATGTTTGTAATTTAAGTGCTCCTAGATGGGTTTTGGCGTATTTTGAAGACAAGATTTGTTCAGGTTGGAAAAGAAAGATTATGCGCATAGCTTTGCGCGACAGCAGGCCCGGCCTGATTTTGCGTAAATTCACAATCTTTTCAATGTAATATCTATCCTCAGACGATGTCCCGGATGGCCCAATCACGGGTTCGCTACCATGGACATTGCCCCATTTAGCTCTTTGCGGCATGGACTTTTCTGTCAAAACCATTCCGCTACGCGACAGGGCTATCACGTTTGAACAATATTCTGCCAATCTTTCAGTTTATCTGCGCCACGGCCGAAGCGGGGCAGAAAATCGCCTTGGTGACATTGACCGCTGTCACCGGCGCCTCGACCAGCAATCCGGGCGCCCATATGGCCGTGGCAGAGGATGGTTCCTCGATCGGCTCATTTTCCGGCGGATGTGTAGAGACTGCCGTGATTGCGGAAGCGCTGGATGTGATCAGAGATGGCCGACCACGGGAAACAAGATTTGGTGCTGGTTCGCCTTATCTTGATATTCGCTTGCCATGCGGCGGCGGCATCGATCTGCTGTTCACGCCGATCATCGACAGCGCAGCGGTGACCGATATCAACGATCGGATCCAAAAGAGGGAGCCATTGACGATCTGTCTCGACTGCGAGGATCGCGCTATCGGCTGCGAGACCCAACAGAGGCCCGCAAGCTCCGTGGAGCGCATCGGGTCCCGGATCATGGTCCACCATATTCCTGCGGCCAAGCTCAATATATTGGGGCATGGGCCATCGGTCGAAAGCCTGGTCCGGCTGGCTGACAGCTACGGCATTGATTGTGCCGTATTTTCCCCCGACCCGGAGGTGATATCAGCGGTCGAGAATCTGTCGAGTTCTGCCGATCTGCTGAAAACGCCGCAAGCAACGGCGCTGCTCGACCCCGATCCATGGACCGCCTGCATTTTCTATTTTCATGACCATGACTGGGAGGCGGCGCTGATGAAGCAGGCCTTGTTGTCTCCCGCTTTCTATGTCGGGGCCATGGGCAGCCGTAAAACGCATGCGCTCAGGCAAACCTATCTGGCCGATATCGGTGTTTCTGAAGAAGCGCGTCGTCGGATGGTGGCGCCGATTGGCCTGATTCCATCATCCCGGGACCCGGCCACGCTGGCCTTGTCGACACTGGCACAGGTGGTCGAAACCTATCACCGGCACTTCGGCTCCAAGGTCTGAATGGGGAAACTGTTTGCTGTTCTTTCGGGTGGAAAGCTGGAATAGAAGGCGGAAATCAACGAAGCTTAATATCGGGGAGCATCATGAAATATAGTCTGGCATCGGTTATCGCAGCATTGCTTTTTTCAGGAGCAGCACTGGCACAGGATACGTCTGAAAAGGACAAATGGGACGTCAACGCGCCTGCTGGTGCCACGATCAATCAAGTTCCGATCAATGTCGACGAAGGCAGCTGGATCGATGTCGATGTCAGCCCAGATGGCGGCAGCATCGCCTTTGCCTTGCTCGGTGACATCTATACCATGCCGATGTCGGGGGGCACACCGACCCGGATTGCAGAAGGCCTGGCTTGGGAAGTACAGCCCCGCTTTTCTCCCGATGGCAAGCGCATCGCGTTCACGTCTGATCGCGGCGGCGGAGACAATATCTGGATCATGAACCAAGACGGCAGCGACAAAAGGCAGGTCACCAAGGAAGAATTCCGCTTGCTCAATCAGCCAAGCTGGAGCCCCGACGGCCGCTATGTCGTGGCCAAGAAACATTTTACCACAACGCGTTCGCTCGGCACGGGCGAAATATGGGTTTATCATGTCTCCGGCGGCGGCGGGGTGCAACTCGTCAAGAAACCCAGTGAGAAGCATCAGAAGGAACTCGGCGAGCCCATCTATGCACCCGATGGCAAGTCGATCTATTATACCAAGAATATCACGCCCGGCGGCACTTTCATCTATGCGCAGGATAGCTACAGCGACCTGTTCAACATCGAGAAATATGATCTGGAAACCGGTGAAATCAGCACCGCAGTATCCGGTCTGGGCGGCTCGGTTCGCCCGAACCCTTCGCCCGATGGCAAGAAGATTGCCTTCGTCCGCCGCGAGATGGGCCAATCCAAACTCTATGTGAAGGATCTGGAATCGGGCATCGAACGCAAAGTCTATGATGACCTGGATCAGGACGTGCAGGAGACCTGGGCCGTCACCGGCGTCTATCCGAATATGGACTGGACTCCTGACAGCAGCGAAATTGTGTTCTGGGCGGGCGGCAAGATCCGCCGCGTGGCCGCCGATGGCAGCACCTCTTCGGTAATCCCGTTCCGGATCAGCGACACGCGCGGCGTGTCCAATGCTCCGCATCCGAAAATTCCTGTCGCGCTGGACAGCTTCACCACAAAGATGCCGCGCTTTGCGGCAGTCTCGCCCGACGGCCGAACCGTCGTTTTTGAAAGCCTCGGCAAACTCTATACCAAGCCAATGTCCGGTGGTGCGGCCAAACGTCTTACCAGCGGTTCGGAACTCGAGCTGTTTCCGTCCTGGTCGCGCGATGGCCGCTCGATCGTCTATGTCGGCTGGACCGACGCCGGGCTGGGTGAGATCAAAACCATTGGCGCGCGGGGTGGTTCCCCGCGGACCGTCACCAGCCGCCCCGGCCATTATGCCCGCCCGCGCTTTTCTCCCGATGGCCAGACCATCGTCTTCGAGATGACGGGCGGCGGCTATATGACGTCTCCCAATTGGTCGGTTGAAGAGGGCGTTTACCGGGTTGCAGCTGCTGGCGGCACGCCCGTCCGCGTCATGAAGGGGGCTGCCGAACCACAATATGGTGCCTCCAGCGACCGCATCTTCATGCTTGACCAGGAAGGGGATCAGCGCGTCCTCATCAGCACCGATATCAACGGCGAAGCCAAGCGCACTCACGCCAAGGGCGACCTGACCAACGATTATATCGTGTCGCCGGATGGCTTGAACGTCGCTTTCCGCCAAAGCTATGAAGCCTATGTCATGCCATTGATGCCGGGCACGCAGGCGGTCGAGGTCAGTCCGAACAGCAAATCGCTGCCGGTAACCCGTGTCAGCGCCAATGGTGCGGATTATATGAACTGGTCCGATGGCGGCCAGAAACTGCACTGGAGTATCGGGCCGACGGTCTTCACCGCGTCGACCAATGCGCTCTTTCCCAATGCGCCAGCCGCAAAGGATGCACCGAAATATCAGCCACCGACCAGGGGTGTCTCGCTGGAACGGACGATTGCAGCCGAGAAACCTTCTGGCACCGTAGTCCTGACTGGCGCGCGGATACTGACCATGGCTGACGATCAGGGCGGGATCATTGATGACGGGGTGATCGTCATCCAGAACAACCGCATTGAAGCCGTTGGCCCGCGCAGCGCAGTCAATATTCCAGCTGGCGCTACAACCCTCGATGTCACTGGCAAGACCATCATGCCCGGCCTGATCGATGCCCATGCTCACGGGCCTCAGGGCACGGATGAACTGGTGCCGCAACAAAACTGGTCGCTGCTGCAAAATCTCGCGCTTGGCACGACCACCATCCACGATCCTTCCAGCCGCGCCAGCGAAATTTTTGTCGCTAGCGAGATGCAGCGCGCCGGCATGATCCTCGGCCCGCGCATCTTCTCGACCGGCGAGATCGTCTATGGCGCGAAAGCGGCTAATGTCTATGCGGAGATCAACAACCTCGACGACGCGCTTGCCCACGTCCGGCGGCTGAAGGCACAGGGCGGTCATAGCGTCAAGAACTACAACCAGCCTCGCCGCGAACAGCGACAACAGGTGGTTGAGGCCGCCCGCCAGGAAAATATGCTGGTGGTCGCTGAGGGAGGCTCCCTGTTCGGCATGGACATGGCGCTGGTTGCCGACGGCAATTCGACGCTGGAACATAATATCCCGCTGGAGATTTTCTACGACGACGTTGTGCAGATGTTTGGGCAGTCGGACACCAATTACACGCCAACGCTCGTGGTCAGCTACGGCGGACTGGCTGGCGATCCCTATTGGCGTCAGGCGACCAATGTCTGGGAAAACCCGTTGATGGTCCACACGCCGCCGAAAATCCTGGCGGCAGATACCGTCCGCCGGACCAAGGCGCCGGAAAGCAGCTTTGTTGATGACGACAATGCCCGCGAAGCAAAAAAACTCGCCGACGCTGGTGTCAAGGTTTCGATTGGCGCCCATGGTCAGCAAGCCGGCATTGGCAGTCATTGGGAACTCTGGTCCTTTGTTCGCGGCGGCATGAGCCCGGTCGAGGCGCTGGCGGCGGGTACGATTGAACCGGCAAGATCACTGGGCATGGACAGCGAAATCGGCTCCCTTGAAGTCGGTAAGCTCGCCGATCTGCTGGTTCTCGACGCGGATCCAAGCGCAGATATCCGGAACAGCGACAAGATCAGCCGGGTAATGATAAACGGCCGGATGTACGACCCGCTGACGATGAACGAAGTGGTGACGGGGGACAGGAAGCGGGCCGCCTATTGGTGGGAGTGAGGCGGCGTGGCTCCCTGATGCCTGACCGGCAAGTAGTAGTTCCGCTGCAAAAGGGACCGCAACTTGCCGGGAGCACCGAACGACGGCCGCAATCCTGCTTCACCACAGATTCAATTTGCCGGTAGTTACCATTGTCATTATTCTGGCTCGATGCAAAGAATTACCCAGCTGGATGCGATCGATCTGACACCCGGAATTCCGGACTGGGTGATCCAGCTACTGGTGGGTGTAGCGGGCACGTTGCTTGCCTTGCTGACGCGGTTTCTGGTCGACACGGTCTATCCCGGCGCAGCGCCTTATGCAATCAATGTACCCGCGATACTGATCGCCACCTTGGTGGGGCGTTTCAACGCCGGGCTGATTGTGCTGGTGCTGTCGTCGCTCTTCACTTGGTATCAGGTGATGCCTTTTCAGGGCAGCTTTGCGTTTGCCACCAGTTCCGATGGTCCGCGCACGATCGTGAATGTGATAACCGGGCTGCTGCTGATCATTTTGGCCGAACTGGCTCGCCGCAACTTTCGGGATTTGCTGCATGAGCGTGAGGAGCGGATCTCCGAACGGGAAATGTTGCTGCGCGAGGTTGATCATCGGGTCAAAAATAATCTTGCCATCCTGACCAGCCTGCTGCGGCTTCAGCAGAATGAGACCGGCAACGAAGATGCCAAACAGGCGCTGGAAAAAGCTGCTGGTCGTGTGCTCAGTCTCTCAAAAGCCTATGAAAACCTGCATTACGGCGTAGACAATATTGCCGTCGTACAATTTGACGAGTTTATTGAACGTCTGTGCGGGGCGATCAGCGACGCTCTGGCTCTGGAACAGGGTATTGAGCTGACGATCAGCGTCATGCCCTGCAAGCTGGCGCGAGACCGGGCGTCGGGCATCGGGTTACTGATTAATGAAATTGTGACCAACGCCGTGAAACATGCGTTCAAGGGGCAGGATTCGGGCCTTATAGCGATTTCGTTGACCGCAGATCAAACGCAGGCGGTTGTTTCGATAGAGGATAACGGCATAGGCCTACCGGAAGATGTCAGAGAAGGCGCTCAGGGCCGGGTTTTCCTCGACGCCTTTGCGACCACCGCCAAGGCCGACTTTCACTGCCAAACGAGCAGTGAGGGCACCCGATATGTGGCAACTCTGCAGGACCTGCCCTGAGTTTTCTCAGGAACGCCCGCGAGTGGAGTATCTGGCCCGATGCGTCGGCCGATGCGATCATCGCCGCCTTGAGCAAAGACGTTCAATCTTCTGCCTCCAGTATTTTTTGACCGAATAGGTGGTCGATCAGATCTCCAGTCTGACGCATACTGCTTTCGCAACTCTTCTACCGGTTAACATATTGTTATCTCCGGGGGCCTATTCCCGAAAAATACGCGGAAATCCGCAACTAGGGGTATGGTAAAATGAATGGAATTCGATCGCAAGATTGCCCGACGACGCCCCCGGTTATGAATGAAAAAAATCGGCTGGCATCGCTTTACAACATGCGGATACTCGACACCGATCCGCAAGACATGTTTGATCGCGTGACCGACCTCTGCGCTGAAATTTTTGATTGTCCGGTTGCGCTCATATCGCTGCTCGACGACGAACGGCAATGGTTTCTTTCGTCAACGGGCGTGGATATTCGTGAGACGCCGCGCGAATATTCTTTTTGCGATCATACGATTGCGTGCGGCGGAAGCCTGCTGGTCGCGAACGCTTTGGAGGACGAGCGTTTCGCGAACAATCCCTTTGTTACGGCCAGCCCCCGGATGCGGTCATATATGGGACGGTCGCTGCAAAATTC
Source organism: Parasphingorhabdus sp. (assembly GCF_048269865.1). Lineage (GTDB taxonomy): Bacteria > Pseudomonadota > Alphaproteobacteria > Sphingomonadales > Sphingomonadaceae > Parasphingorhabdus. The sequence continues at coordinate 20,275 of NZ_JBLWUA010000014.1, forward strand.
TGATGGTGCTATCATCGGGAGCTTGTGCGTTATTGATCCTCGGCCGGGACACTTTTCGGTCGAGGGTCTTGCGAAACTATCGCGTTTCGCATCGGTCGTAGAAGATCTTTTGCGTTGTCACGTCAACGTCGTTCAAACCGCTAGTCTCAATACATATCTGGAAGAAACAGCGGTAGCGCTGCGGAAGTCCAATCGGCTCCTGGCGCAAACCGAGAAAATAGCCAATATTGGCTCTTGGGAAGTCGATGTTGTAACGCGAGAGTTTGTGATGTCCGATCAAGCCTATGCAATATTCGGGCTTTCTCCGGAAACACGATTGAATATCGACCAAGCCGTCAGCTATTATGCCGAAGAAGATCAACCCGTCGTCAGGGAAGCCGTCGCCAATGCTTCGAAACGGGGTGGATCTTTCACCTATGAAGTGAATCTGAAATCTGAAGACGGGCTTTTCAAACGAATTCGGGGAATGGGCGAATTTGTTGAGGCGGCTCAGCCGGGTTCCAGTCGCATTGTCGGTGTGCTCAAGGATATTTCGGAATCTCATCTTGCACGGATAGCGCTCCAGCGGTCTGCGGATTACGATAGCCTGACCAACCTCTACAATCGTCGGACGTTTGACCGGCTGCTGGCCGAAAAACTCGACAATCACCATCGATGGGGTGAAGACCTTATTGTTCTTCTGATGGATCTGGATGGGTTCAAGGATATAAATGACACGTTCGGGCATCAAGCTGGCGATGAAGTTTTGGAAGAGCTCAGTGCTCGAATTTCTGCGTCGATTCCTCCCGAGGCGATCGCCGCTCGATGGGGCGGTGATGAATTCGCTATAATCGCGCCGCTTGGCGCCTCGGCGATGGAAGCAACAGAAATCGGCGAGACCATACTCGAAAAGCTGGGAGCTGACATCGAAATTTGCGGTCGCAAGATGAACATCAATGCGACATGCGGCATGGCAAAAACGGATGATTTTTCAAGTGGTAAAGAGTTGATCCGCCGGGCGGATCTGGCGTTGTATAATGGCAAGGAAAGAGAGCCTGGCTGTGTCCACAGCTATGAGCCCACGTTGGACCTGTCCAATCACATACGCCATGAAGCAATGATGACGGTGCGCAGCGCTCTCAACGAGAACAGGATCTACGCTGGATATCAGCCGATCGTCGAGATTTCCAGTAATCGCATCGTCGGATTGGAAGCTCTGATGAGGCTCAAAACGCGGAAGGGAGCCAATCTGACTGCAAATCAGGTGATGCCAGCAATTCAGGACCCGATTCTGTCGAGAGAAATCAGCGATCGGATGCTCGGGTTTCTGTGTCAGGACCTTGCTGATTTGCGGACTGCGCAACCAACGTTAAAATATATCAGTATCAACGCCACCGAGGCTGATTTGCTCAGCCGAGACTTTGCGCCAAAAATGTTGAAATCGTTGGCAGATGCCAACATCGCGCCGCGAAATGTTACGCTTGAAGTCACCGAGACCATGCTCATGGTAAATGATACCACCACGGTTCAGAATGTCCTCAATCGTCTCCAGGCGGCTGGTATAAGAATAGCCCTGGACGATTTCGGCACCGGCTTTTCGTCCTTGTCCCATCTTCGGGATTTCCCCATCGAAATCGTGAAGATCGATGGCAGCTTTATCCAGTCGATTTGCTCCGAGCATCAGACCAGACTGATTGTCCAGGCGTTGATAGCGATGGCGAAGAACCTCAAGATCGCGATTGTGGCGGAAGGCATTGAAACGGAAGAACAGCGAAGGCTCTTGACGCAGATGGGTTGCGATTTCGGCCAAGGCTTTCTTATCGGAAAGGTTGCAAATGCGTCAGACACCAAATCATTGCGGTTCGGCAAACATGCGGCAATCGTCAAACGGGTCGAAGCGGCCTGAGCGGATGCCACAATGGTAGCGCCCGTACTACTTTTGGCTGCATGTGTTCCGGTGTCGTTCAAAATAACGTTCGCACCGTCTTCTTGAAGACGCTTTCCTACAGCGACCCCAATCAGCTATATTTTTGACCGTTCCAACGCCAAGCGCGGGGCAGGCTCTTTGACAATCTGGATAAGCGGGATATCCTGCCGTGCGTCTGTATTAATCCGACGCCCGGGCTCAAGTGGCGATTTGAAAGGTTACACTAGGCACTATATTGGTATCCAAAAAATGCCGGAAATCTGTTGCTTTCGGGCAAAGGTCACGGAAAATAAAAGCAGTCGCTTCTGTAAAGTTCGTGGCAACCCGCAAAAAGGGTCAGGCTCGCACAAAGCCAAGAGCGCTCTAAACAGGCGGCGCAATCGCTTTACGCCTTCGTCCGAGTCCAAAAAATGAACCGGTCATCGAAGCCCCGTGCTTGTCTGACTGCTCCTCGAAACAGGCTGTCCTACAATGGCCCCGATGACTTAAGCTATGCCTATGATAGCTTCTCCGGTGACCCTTTTATTTGCGGTAATCCAGCGGCGGATCGCGATCACCCAGCAGCGATTTATACTGATAATCCGGTCCCCGCGCCTTGTCGAAGTCAGCCTTGGCTTCGGCGCGCAATTCAGGATTGGTGTACAGCTCAATCGCTGCGAGTGTCAGCGTCTTGGCGGCAACCTGCACGCCCTTGAAGCCGATCGACATGCCGCTCGCTGCCGACGATTGCCAACTATGGGCCGAAGTACCCGGGACCCAGGTCGCGGTGCGCAGGCCCACGGTCGGCGTAGCGTAGGAGACATCGCCGACATCGGTCGAGCCATAACCGAGCGTCACATCATAGGGCTGCACTTCTCGCTGACTGCCCAGCTTGTGATCAGGCTTGTCGAACGTGGCGTAGATTTTTTCGGCAAACTTCTGTTCTTCGGGCGTATAGCTGATCCCTCCGACCTGCCGCAATTTGGCGTCCATCATTTTCGCCAGCGGCTCGTTGACCAGCAACGGGTTGTTGCCGTGGATCACTTCCCAGTCGACCTTGGTGCCTGTGCCCATCGCAGCACCGCGCGCCGCTTCTTCCAGCCGCGTCCAGATCGCATCGACCTGGTCCGGATCGGGGTGACGGACATAATAGAAGACCTCGGCAAAATCCGGCACCACATTCGGTGCGGTGCCGCCTTCGGTGATGACATAATGAATCCGTGTCTGCTGCGGCACATGCTCGCGCATCATGTTGACCATCATGTCAAACGCCTCGACCCCGTCGAGCGCCGAGCGCGCCTTTTCCGGTGCGCCAGCGGCATGAGCGGATACGCCGCGGAACCGGAACTTCGCCGAGCGGTTGGCGAGGGTGGTGCGGGCGGCGGCCGAGTTTTCGTCATCAGCGTGCCAGTGCAGGGCGATATCGACATCGTTAAACAGGCCTGCGCGAACCATATAGACCTTGCCGCTACCCCCTTCTTCGGCCGGCGTGCCATAAAGCCGGATTCGACCGGGCGTTCCGGTCTTCTCCAGCCATTTGCTGACGGCGATTGCCGCCTCTACCGATCCGGCACCGAACAGATTGTGGCCGCACGCATGGGCGGCTGTCTTGCCATCGATAGGCGACCGGGTAGCGACGGCGTCCTGGTTGATCCCGGGCAGGGCGTCATATTCCGCCAGGATAGCGATAACCGGACCACCCCTACCAAATTCGGCAGTAAAAGCGGTTGGGATGCCAGCGACGCCGGAGGTAATCTTGAAGCCGTTCGATTTCAGTATTTGCTTGAGCAAATCGCTGGATTTCTGCTCCTGATAGCCAACTTCCGCCCATTCCCACAACTGACGGGCAGTTTTGGCCGTTTCGTCGGCCCGGGAATCGATCAGAGCCGATATGTCCGCCATAGTGTCGGTTTGCTGGGCCTGAGCGGCTGCTGGAACCGTCGCAAGGGCCAAAATCAGGGAGAAACGGATCATAAGGGGCCTCATCATTTTCTAGTTTGTTCGTTGCATCGAAGATTGCACGAACCGGGGGGGCGAGCAACCGTCTTCTGACCCCGACGCCAGTTGTGCTGAGCGAAAGCCAGTTGCAAAAATGCTATTCGCAGGTGCAGCATTTCAAATTGCAACTTAATTTCGGTGGGTCATAGTCAAGGGACAAACATGAAACCAAATGGAGTTAAACCATGCGTAAACTTTCCTCCCTCATTATTGCAGCCACTGCACTGTCCTTCACCGCTTCTGCCGCTTCCGCTGCTGAAGTAGAGCGCAATGATCGGCTGTACGACGCAACAGGCTCCAGCGTAGCCAAGGTAAACCGGGTTACCGATACCGGTGATGTTCTGGTCATTTACAAAGGCAAAGTACGGCGGATCGAAGCTTCGACACTGTCGAACGATGATGGCAAGCTGGTCACCACGCTGACCAAGACGGAAATCCGTCGCCTCGACTAAGCGCTTTAAAAAGCCTCAGGCAGTGAACAACACTGCAACCGAAAGCCGGTGCTTGTCCTCAAGCCCCGGCTTTTTTTATGGCCATTGCAGCGGCGAGATCCTCTGGTCGATTGACGTTGATGAATCGGGCCGGGTCGGTCCAAGTCACTGATTCAGAGGCACATTGCCGGACCAGCCATTGCAGCGACGGCGATCGATCGCCATGATCATGGGTGGCGCGAACGGCGTTGACAACATCACACCGCCAGTAGGCGAAGGTGGGATGCATGCGCTCAGGGTCCTGTGCCACGGCGCATCGACCATCTGCCGAGAGTCGTTGGATCAGGTCTTCCGGAGCGAACGGCGCGTCAACCGGCACTGTGACAAAGCCGGCAACGTCTGTCCGCATCTCAAGCAGCTTTGCGGACACGGTGAAGATTGCTCCGACCGGACCTCCCGGTGCATCCGGATCGTCAGGTATGATCGGTAAGCCAGTGCCGTATTCCTGCTTTGCCGAGAGAAATATGTGTTCCGCCTTTGTAGAAAAGCGGCGGATCAGGATATCAATTAGCCGCTCTCCGTGAAATTCGATAACCGCTTTGTCGGTCCCCATCCGGCGCGACTCGCCGCCGGCAAGAATGACGAGGCAGGCTCCCGCGCTGCTGGTCATGCGATTGGTCTCGGTTGAAGCATATTTGCAATCTGGCGTCAGCTTCCCACTCTGTCCAGCAGTTCTCCAATCAGATCCCGTGGTTGCGACTCAGCGGGAAGCTCTTGATCGGCGACTTGCGACAACTCCGCTTTCAATCTTCGATCAAAAAGCTTGCGATTTGGTTCCCGGCTTTCGCGTACCGGCTTTGCAGATGCCCATGTTCGCGCGGCATCCTGGTTGCCTTGGGCGGGGTAAATGAAGCCATTGACCGGATAAGCGGTGGTCCCGAGCTTGCCGATCGGTGCATACCAGATCCGTACCAGACTCCAGTCGTTATGGGCCGACACATCTTTGGCGATAACTTTGCGCTCGATCTGTCCCCGGCGTCCGTCGATCGGCGACCAGTTTGCATGGCTGATCAGAATAGTACGATCGTCAATAATCTTTCGCACCACCGCGACATGGCCAAGTCGCATCGCCCCATGGACCGGCAGGGACAGAACCGAGCCCTCTGCGGGTCTGTTGCCCCGTTGATAAACACCCTCAGCCTGATCCCACCAACTGTGCGCATCACCATAAATTTGGATCCCGCTGAGTTCGCGGGCAAAAGGCACGCATTGGATATAATCTTCAGCTTTGGCTAATCCGGGCATGAAGATTGCCTGTAACGCCAGCAGGATGGGGATGATTGAATTGCGCAATGAGAAGAAAGAGGTTTTGAGCGTCGTTGTATTCATCTGGAGAGAATAGTCATTCGGCCGCAAGTCTGCGCTAATGACTATAGTTAATCAGTCGTAAACCTCCTTTAATCTGGGCCTACCTAAGCCTGACGCGGCCATCCGAAACTTCGAAATGCAGGGCCTCATCTGGAATATCGCCGAACAGGCTTGGTTCGGTCCCGGTAAGCCAGACTTGGCCACCGCGTTCCGCGAGCTTGTCAAACAGCGCTCCTCGGCGCTCCGGGTCGAGATGGGCGGCAACTTCATCGAGCAGCAATATCGGGCGATTTTCCCGCCGATCCGCGATCAGGTCAGCATGAGCAAGAATGATCGAGAACAATAGCGCTTTCTGTTCGCCGGTAGAGCATTTGCCGGCTGGCTGTTGTTTGGCCGCATGAAAGACGGCGAGGTCGGTTCGGTGCGGGCCCCTCGTCGTGCGACCGGCTGCCCGGTCGGCTGCTTGATATTGTTTCAGCATCTGAAGAAGTTGATCTTCGGCCAGCAACTGGCCGTCTGCCAGCTGGAGCTCTGGTGTCGCAAAAATCGTCCGGTCGGATTGCTGCAACCTCTCGTTTAACGCGGTTACCATCCGATTGCGGGCTTCTGCCACCAACGAACCATAGCGCGCCAATTGATTTTCGAGGCTGTCCATCCAGCCATGGTCTGTCGGTCGCATGTCGGCAAGCAGCCGGTTCCGTTCGCGGCGGGCGGCATCATAGCGGGCGCAGTTTCCTGCATGAGCCGGTTCCAGCGCGGTCACCAGCCGATCGAGGAAGTTTCGGCGTCCGGATGCTCCCTCGGTAAAGAGACGGTCCATTGCTGGCGTCAACCACAATATCGAGAGCCATTCGGCCAGCTCATTGGTTGGAACCGCCGCTTCATTGATCCTGGTCTTCCGTCGCTCAGGGTAGTCGGCTGTGGTGCCGCTGCCGAGATGAACGTCGTTTAACCGAGCTGCAACGGCGAAATCGCCAGGGCCGTTTTGGTTGGCGATGTCCCGGAGCGATGCGCGCCGGAGACCGCGTCCTGGAGCCAACATGGACACCGCCTCCAGTATATTGGTCTTTCCCGCACCATTTGCTCCGCTGAAAACCATGAAACCTGGCGCGGCATTCAGGCGCAACTCGGAATAGTTTCGAAAGTTGTGCAGGGTGAGCTGGGAAAGGGCCATGTTAGCGCTAGTCACTAGCTTTCGCTATTGGTGAAGAGAAGCGAATTCGGACCGGCGGTATGTGCCTTCAATCCGGAGGGGATGAAATGCTAACATTGCGTTTCTAATGCCAATTATTAGCATTTTATGTCTTTGAGATAACTGAAAATCCTGATAACACATTGTAATATAATAATATATATAATTTGGCACAGCACATGCAGTGTATCAGACATCTTCGCAATTGTGCGAAACAGTCTAGATCAGAAGGAAATAATAAATGTTCTCCAATGTCTCCAGCCATATCTCTGCCACCGTTGCGGCCCTTTTTACAGCAGCTATCTTTGTCGGTGCCAGCGTCGGCCCGGCTGTTAGTAACGCCGCATCAGCAGTTGCCTAAATCCAGTTTTCAACAGAAAGACACATATCATGTCACACAGTCTTCAAAACTCCATGTTCGCCGCATTTGCCGCAGCGATCTCAGCAGTCTTGTTCGTCGGCGCCAGCATCGCTCCGGCCGTTAGCAACGCATCGTCGCTGGTGATCTGATGGCTGATAGCAATAGACCCTCTGACTCTCGCTCCGGCAATCGGGCCGGCCCCGTAACATCAAATCAAGGAAGCAACGGACCAGTGAAAAACAAACTGAAACTCGACAAGGCAAATGGGAAACTGATGGGCGTCTGCTCGGGCCTAGCCAATTGGAGCGGCATGGATGTCAACCTGCTGCGCATTGTCTTCGTTTTAGCGACAATATTCGGTTTTGGTTCCGCCATTATTATATATCTTGCGATCGGTTTGATTGTTGACTGATCCGCACAGCCGCTCTGCGCTAAATGATATAACATACGGAAAATATTGAATTAAAATTGTGGACCGCTCTGACCATTCCGTGTAATCGAGATTTTGAACAGTCGCATTGCACATGTTGGAGCGCAGATGTCTGCAGGTCACCATCATAACCACGGGCCGATACCCCACAGCCATCACGACCGGCATGGTGGGCACAGCCACATGCCGACCAATTTCAGCCGAGCCTTTGCTCTCGGCATAGCGCTCAACGTTCTGTATATCATCGTCGAGGTCACCTACGGCCTGCTTGCGGGATCGATGGCCTTGCTCGCCGACGCTGGTCATAATCTGTCTGACGTACTTGGACTCGCTGTCGCATGGGCTGGCTCCGAACTGGGCAAGCGTCCCCCCAGCAAACGCTTCACTTATGGACTGGGCGGGTCATCTATTTTGGCGGCTTTGTTCAATGGACTGTTTCTGTTGGTGGCCTGCGGAGCGATTGCTATGGAAGCCATAGACCGCTTCAGTTCGCCCAGCCCAGTTGCGTCAGTCACAGTCGTCATCGTTGCCTCGATTGGAATCATTATCAACTTCGGCACAGCAATGCTTTTTGTGCGCGGTCAGAAAGAAGATATCAACATTCGCGGGGCCTTTCTCCATATGATGGCCGATGCGGGAGTTTCGGCTGGCGTCGTTGTTGGCGCAATCGTCATTTACTTCAGCGGATGGAACTGGATTGATCCGCTTATCAGTTTGCTGATCGTCCTGCTAATCTTCTGGAGTACCTGGGGGCTTTTGTCCGAAGCCGTGCGGATGTCGCTTGCGGGCGTGCCTCGGGATATCGATGTCGAAGATGTGCAGCGATATCTCACGTCTTTGCCTGGCGTCGAAACTGTCCATGATCTGCATATCTGGCCCATGAGCACCAGCGAGACAGCGATGACCGCCCATTTGGTTCTGCCCGGTGGACATCCTGGAAAGGGGTTTTTGGCGTCGGTGCAGAAGGAGGTGAAGACGCGGTTCGCGATTCATCATACCACTATTCAGATCGAGCTCGAAGATGAAGAGGCGGATCTTTGCCAAGTTGACTGTGGTGAACAGCACGAGTGAGATGCCCAGAATTTTGGTTCGCGCTTTAGTCAAAATTTTCAACATGCCTGCTTATTGGTGCCGTCCCGAATGCATGTTTCAGGTAGGCAAAGTTCCGGCGTGGGAAAGTCGCGCACTAACGAATATTGATCATTGCACCAACGGACATCTTTCGTTGCGTCGTCAGCAAATAGACTTATGGTATTGAAATAAACGCGGCGCCAGATCCCGCGAGCGGGAGGATGTGTGCACGACCAGATTAAACCAAATTGGTTGTCGGAAATTGTCCGTCGGTTCGCCGTGTTCATATATACAGTGAATGGATGGACCGCCGTTCAGGAAAATCTTCCGCCCCGAAAGGCGATCATCATCGCCGCTCCACACACCAGCAACTGGGATTTTCTTTTCTTTTTTGGCCTGACCAACAAGCTCAAAATCAAGTCCTACTGGATTGGCAAGGATACGCTGTTCAAATGGCCTTGGGGAAATATGATGCGGCGCTTGGGAGGTATACCGGTCAATCGGTCAAAATCCCAAAATATGGTCGACGCGATGGTCAGGGAGTTTGACCGGCGTGACGATTTTCTTTTGACGATTCCGCCGGAAGGGACGCGCGGCAGCGTCAAGCAATGGCGGACCGGATTCTATTATATTGCGCTAAAGGCGAAGGTGCCGCTGATCATCGGTTTGATGGATTATTCCAAAAAAACCGGCGGATTGGGACCATCTTTCATGCCGTCAGGTAACTACAAAGCGGACATGCAGAAGCTCAGCAATTTTTACCACAGTGTAACCCCAAAATATCCGGAAAAAGCGATGCGCGATATTGTCTCGACAGAGTCCGCAATGGAGAGTGCGACGCAGAACAAGGGAGAGTCCATTTGACCCTGCTCGAATCCTTAGGACTGAACTTTGGATTGCTGGTCATGATCATGATCGTTCTGTGGCTCATATCTATCCGCATTCGTGACGTTTCCTTTATCGATGCGTTCTGGGCTTATGGTATGGCAATCATGGCTAGTGCGTCCTTTGTCCAGACCAAGGCCCCCGGGACCCTAGCCTATGCGATATGGGCATTGACGGCGCTGTGGGGCATCCGGTTAGGAACGCATCTTTTTCTTCGCTGGCGCAAGGAAGGCGAAGATCCCCGTTATGGAAAAATTCTCGGCAAAGCGATGGGCAAGCAGGGTATGAGCTTCGCCAAGGCGGCGCTCCTCCGGGCATGGGCTCTGCAAATCCCGCTGCTTTTCATCGTCTGCCTGCCGGCGCAGCTTGGCATATTGCTGGCCGGTAACGATGGACTGGGCCCGATATCCGTAATCGGCGTCGTTATCGCCGTGATTGGTATCGGCTTTGAAACCGTTGGAGATCTGCAGCTCAAAGCTTTCAAGGCCGACCCTGACAGCAAGGGAAAGGTGCTCGATAGCGGTTTGTGGAAATATACCAGGCACCCCAATTACTTCGGAGATTTTTGCGCTTGGTGGGGCATTTGGCTGGTTGCAGCTCCGACCGGCTGGCCAGTCTGGATCGCTGCGGTCGGTCCCCTGTTTTTGAGCTTTACCCTGATGAAATGGAGCGGCGCGCCGCTGCTGGAAAAAAGCCTTAAAAAGAACCGGCCGGAATATGCCGCCTATATTGAACGCACCTCAGGATTTTTTCCGATGCCGCCAAAGAAAAGGACAAAGAGGTGATCAAGGGTGTCCATCATATCGCTATTGGGGTTGCTGATATCGAGGCAGGGCTTGCGTTTTATCGCGATGCGCTCGGTTTCGAGGTGGACTGGCGCAGCGATGTGTCCGCAGACAATGAAAAAGCCGGCGCCGCTGTAGGAATCCCAGGCTTTGAAGCGAAAATGGCGATGCTGAAAGGCCCGAATATTTGCCTCGAATTATGGCAATATCATAAGCCAAAGCCACGAGACATGCGCAGTGATCCGTCGGATTTGGGCTATCCGCACATGGCTCTTTTGGTAGAGGATATTGACGCGGAATATGACCGTCTGGCGGTGGCCGGCATGACATTTGTCGGGCTGCCTGTGGATTTAGGCACACAGAAAGCGATCTATGGTCGCGACCCTTTTGGCAATATCATCGAATTACTGGAAGAATTTTAGAATCTATGCTGCTTTTTTGAGCAGCTTGTTCTCTATGATATTTGCAAACACTTCGGGGTCCTGAGCGCCGGGAACCATGAATTTCTTGTTGAAGATGAATGCCGGTACTCCGGTGATGAACCGATCCTGCCATTCAGCCTCAACCGCGCGCACCTCCGAAGCGAACATATCCGTTTCAAGCAGATCACGGGCGCGTTTTTCATCCAGGCCGACCGACCCCGCGATACCTACCAGCGTCTCATGATCGCTGACATCCTTGCCGTCAGTAAAATGCGCCTTGAACAGGGCTAGTTTCAGTGCCGTCTGCTTCCCCGTCTCTCCCGCCCAGTGCAGCAGGCGGTGGGCATCGAACGTGTTCACCATGCGCATGTTCTCATGATAGCTGAAATCAAAATCCAGGTCCTTGCCGGCATCGCGCAGGCGCTCTCGATTGGCTCGACTCTGTTCCGGCGTGGCACCATATTTCTGCGCCATATGCTCGTTGATGTCCTGTCCCTCGGGCGGCATGGACGGGTTTAGCTCAAACGCGTGCCAAGCTAGCTCAAAGCGCGCTTGGTCTTCAAAATTAGCCATCGCTTTTTCGAGTTTTTTGTAGCCGATTATGCACCACGGGCAAACGACATCCGAGACAATATCAATGGTAATGACGGGAGTCTCGGACATGGCAATTTCCTTGTTTGCGATCAGGCCTTCTCAAGCGTGCACTGGAGAGGATGTTCGTTCTTGCGAGCAAAATCCATGACCTGCGTCACTTTGGTTTCTGCAACCTCATAACTGAAAGTGCCACAAACGCCGACGCCTTTTTGATGCACATGCAACATAACGCGCGTCGCTTCATCAATGTCCATGTTGAAAAATCGCTTCAGTACAAGAACGACGAACTCCATCGGCGTATAATCGTCGTTGAGAATAAGCACCTTATAGGGGCTGGGTTTTTGGGTCTTTGCCCTGGTCTTGGTAGCAATGCCCAGGTTGGTGTTATCGCTGTCGTCATCTGACCCCTTGTCTGGGTCATCGGCCATCACTGCCAGACCACCGTCAAAAGGTAGCCGACGGGATTTTGAGAACGGGAAAAGAATCTGCTGCTTCATCATTAGCCTCAAGATATGGTATTTTTACCCCCAAGGGCAAGGGCCGGATCGATAGTTTTTGAAGCTTTTTAGGTCGCGGAACAAACTGGTCGTCAAATAAAAAGGGCCGCTCCAGCGGAACGGCCCTTTTCGAGAAATTTTTTAAGTGGCTTAAGCCGCTTTTTTCAGGTCCTTGCGGATTTCGCTGACGCGGTCTGCAATTGGCTGATAGGCTTTTCCAGCGAGCTTCACAACGGCATCGGCGTTGTTCGAAGTCTGGTCCATAACCCGGTCCAGTCCGCTGCGCACATAATCAGCTTGCTTTTCAAGCAAGTCCTTTGGCGTCGCGACGCTGAACAGACCTTGCAAAGCACGGCTGGCTTCGACGAAATTCTCGCGCGTGTATTTCACGTTGGTCTGGCCGATTTCCTGCGCACCTTTGGCAGCAATCTTGCCGCTCTCGATCAGGGTTTCGACATTTTCGCGGTTAAATTCAACAGCGGTTTTCGACATCTCAACGGCACGGTCAGCGGCAGCTTTTGCACGGGCTTGCGCATCAGCGGTCAGCTTTTCAAAACGTGAGCCGAGATTTTCGGCGGCATTCTTGACATTGTTAGCAGCCTTGGTGTTAGCCGCTTTGGTGTTCTTCGCAACGCGTTTGGTTGCAGTGGTCTTGGTGGTAGCCATTTTTTTGGTTCCTTTGGTCGTTGTGTTCGATTTGGTTTTGGCAGCTGGCTTTGCAGCGGTTTTGCGTTTCGCCGCAGGCTTCTTAGCTGCCGGTTTGGCTGCTGCGGTCTTTTTGACAGCAGGCTTGGCCGCTGTTGCCGGTTTAGCAGCAGAAGCCACCGGCTTTTTGGTTTCGGTTTTTTCCGGAGCTGGGTCAGCTTCGGCTTTTTTCGCGGGCTCGGCTGTAGCAGCCGGTTTGTCAGAGACATTGACCGCTGATGCAGCGGCGGAATAGGCGGCCTCAGCAGAGAGCGAGCCGGTTTCTTTTGCTGCCGGAGCAGCGGATGTTTCGTTCGTTGTGTCAGCCATCGGTTATCTCACTTCTATGTTGCAGTGCACAAATAAGGCATCTTGGCTGCATTGTCAAGAAAAATGGTGCAGTGCACAATAAATCGAAATTCTGGCGATAAACTATTATAATTCAGTGCTCTGGCAATAGTTTGCCGCAGCATAGACCTATGCTGGCTAACCGACTTAAGTATTTCTTTCGCCAGACATGGTGCGTGGATTGGCTTGTTTCCATGCTGCGCTATTTCTCTATCGCTTGGTCGCCCCTGTTTACATATGGCAATGTAAAGGTCGATCACAATTCTAGTCTTCCGCAAGCTTCCCGATACGGAATTTCGTGCAGAGTGAAAGATTTCAATGGTTCGATACTGCTTCTGCTGTACAGCACCAGATGCACCACCGAAAGTTTTTCATGTCCGAATTGATATCGATCGCCACCGCCGTGCCTGATCATCTCATTACGCAATCAGGCGTGCTAGCAGTGCTCGCGAAGGCCCGGGGTGCAGCCCTGCCGGCCAGGCTAGAGCAAATCCTCGGGAACAGCGGCATCGATCAGCGTTACCTTGCCTGCGAACCTGATTATTATCTGGAACCGCGCAGTTGGGCGGATCGGGCGTCGATTTATGGCCAGGTGGGCACCGAACTGGCACACGAGGCGGCTCGGGATGCACTTGAGAAGGCGTCGCTAGCACCGACGGCGATTGACGCGATCGTGATGATCTCGACGACTGGTACGATGACCCCCTCGATCCCCAGCCGGATGATAGAGGCGATGGGCTTCGATTCATCGACCCAAACAATACCCGTTTTTGGCTACGGCTGTGCTGGCAGCGTTCTGGGACTGCGGTTGGCCAATGACCTCGCAGCGGCCAATGGTGGTCAGAATGTTCTGATGATAGCCTTGGAATTGTGCAGCCTGTCATACGACTACAGTCAGTTTGACAAGAAGAACATGATTGCCACTGCTTTGTTTGCTGACGGCTGTGCCGCGGCTGTAATCAGTGGGAAGACATGCCGCGGTGATAGCCCGTCATTTCGCGCTTTCGATCAAAAGACTTGGCCCAATACACTGGACATGATGGGATGGGAAATTGGTGCTACCGGTTTTGATCTCGTGCTGGCCCGGGATATTCCGAACTTTGTCGCCAAAGATTTCACGCCTTTTTGCGACGCGTTTCTCGAAACTCAGGGATTGGAAAAATCTGACCTTGCCGAACCGGCCTGCCATCCTGGCGGGGGCCGGGTGGTGGAAGCATTGGAAGCATATTTTGCCCCGGAAATCGAAGGTATTCCGGCAACGCGAGACGTCCTTCGCCAGCATGGCAATATGTCGTCACCGACTGTGCTGTTCGTGCTTAAACAACTGCTCTTGCAAAAGCCTGATAAACCGATTTTGCTGACGGCACTTGGTCCAGGCTTTACCGCAGGTCTTGGTATTCTCGATCCGGCGAGTGCAAAATGACGGACAATCTTGGCGCGATTTTTACCACGGATCCGACACCTGTGACCTGGCTACTGGTCTATATCGTGGTCCAGCGGCTAGGCGAACTTGTTTACGCGAACCGCAACACCAAGCGGCTGCTCAGCGAAGGCGGTCAAGAGCATGGCGCTGACCATTATCAGTATTTCATTTTTCTCCACAGCGCGTGGATCGCGATCATCGCGCTTCTGGTGGATCCTTGGCAAATCATCCATCCGGCGATGCTGGCGCTGTTTGTTGCCACGCAATTGCTGCGGGTATGGACGCTTGCGAGCATTGGTCGCTGGTGGACCACGAGGATCATTTCAGCGCCACATTTTGATCGGGTAAAGCGCGGCCCTTACAAATATATAAGCCACCCGAACTATCTGGTGGTTGTGCTCGAGATCGCCATTGTGCCGCTGATGCTCGGCCTGCCTTGGCTGGCTTTGGTCTTCTCGCTCCTCAACGCATTGTTGTTGCGCCACCGGATCAGGGTCGAGAATGCGGTTTTGACTGAACGGCTGACCTAGCTGCGGGCGAGCCGCCCCGGCCGGGCACCGGTATCGCGGTCATTTTCACGAATTTTGATGCCATTACAATAGGTTGCGATATAGCCCGTCACCGGCTGCATCACGCGCGTTCCTCCGGCTGGCAAGTCCTTATAGGCGACTGGCGACGCAACGCTCAGATTGTCGAAATCGATCACGTTGATATCAGCCCGCTTGCCGACTTCCAATGACCCGCGGTCGGTAAAGCCATAGAGTGCGGCGTTGCGGGACGTTTGCTTGTGGACAAGAAATTCCAGCGGTAGCCGCTCGCCCTTTTTCCGGTCGCGCGCCCAATAGGATAGCTGAGTTGTCGGCATCGTCGCGTCGCAGATCAGCGTAACATGCGCGCCTGCGTCGCTAAGCCCCGTGACAGTCTCGCTATGCTCCAGCAGTTCGCGAAGCACTTCCAGGCCCTTCGGCAGGTTGGCAGCGCTAAGGGAGCAGAAACGCGTGCCGCCGTCTTCCAGCATCCAGTCATAGAGAAATTCAAGTGGATCTCTGTCTTCGGCTTTCGCGAGGCTTCCAATCGTCTCATCGATGCCCGCTTCGTAATCAACAGGATCGTGGAGCGGGTATAATATCGCCGCACCACGACCAAGCAGGGCAGAGATATTTTCCATGCTGCCCGGCGCTTCGTGCTTGATTTCCTTTTCGGAGAGCAGCGCGGCCTTTACGTCGGGGTCGCGCATCGCCTCGACACGTTCGGCCAGCGGCAGCTTGGCCAGCCGGTCGAGATAGGTCGGTTTGCGCATGAACGGGTGATAGCTACTGAGGCCGGTTAAATAGCCGATCAGGCGGGATGGCACCTGGGGATATAGTTGTGCGCCATTTGCATTGGCCTCTTTCGCCATCTGCAAGGTTTGCCGCCAAAGGTCTGGCTCATAATCCGGAGACTGGATAAGCGTGAATGTCACTGGGCGGCCACTGCTGACCGAAATGTTACGCATCATGGCATGTTCTTGCTGCGGTGTGGTCCGTTCTCCACCCATATGTTCCAGTTTTCCCACAGTGCCGGCTGGGATCAACTCGAACACGCCCTTGCCGAGCTTGCCCATGGCACCGGCGATCGCAGTCAGCTCTGCTTCCGGCGCAAATGTACCCGGAACCTCAGTGCCCCAGAGCGAGCGGTGGCCAATGGTTCGTGAAGTGCTGAAGCCGACCGCGCCAGCTTCGACCGCTTCGCCAACGAGAGCGGCCATTGCCTCGATATCTTCCGCAGTTGCATCTTTATTCTGTTTGCCCCGTTCGCCCATCACATAATAGCGGACCGCGCCGTGCGGGACTTGCGCCGCAACATCGATAGCATATTCCCGGCTACCGATATAATCCATATATTCGGGAAAACTCTCCCAGCGACCCCATTCGATGCCTTCGTAGAGCGCAGTGCCTGGAATATCCTCCACGCCCTCCATCAGTTCGATAAGGGTCTTTTCCTGCCCGGGTTTGACCGGAGCAAAGCCGACGCCGCAATTGCCCATCACTACGGTTGTCACACCGTTGTGCGAAGAGGGAGCGAGCTCTGTGTCCCAGCTGACTTGTCCGTCATAATGGGTGTGGACATCCACCCAGCCGGGCGTGACAATAGCGCCATTGGCATCCAGCACTTCCCGAGCAGGTGCATCAATCGATCCGCCAATCTTGGCAATCACGCCATCCTGAAAGGCAATATCCCCGACAAAGGGCGCGCCGCCTAAACCATCGACGACCGTGCCGCCCTTGATGATGGTATCGAACATGGCTCTTCTCCCTATCAATAAGCGAAACTAATCGAATACAGAGAATCATCGCTACTGGTGTAAGTGCTAAGCGATGCATGGACGGGACCGGACCTGCAGGTTTATTCGCGACCGCCACATGCTGTTGAGATTGAATAATCGGCTACTATAAGTTGGACAGACTTCGGAAAGGAAAAGCGTGTCGATATTTGCCAAGATCATGGTCGCTTTGGTTGCTATTCTACATCTCTATATTGCGTGGTTCGGCATATTCGCTTGGCAGACACAGGGTCCTGCCACCTTCCCGGAACTGCCAGGTGATCTCTTTCTGCCGACCACTGCTATGGCCGCCAATCAGGGCGTTTATAACCTTTGTCTGGCAGGCGGACTGATCTGGTCCCTTTGCATTCGCAATGCCGAGTGGCAGCGCAAGGTAGCGAGCGGATTTCTTATCTTCGTTGCCGCAGCGGGTGTCTTCGGTGCTTCGCGCGTTTCTCTGGATATCGCGCTGGTGCAAGCTGGGCCAGCGCTGATCGGGCTGATTTTCTTGTGGCTGCCAGCGGCAAACAGGGCGAAGCGGTGATGCACTTTCTTCATCCTGAGCTTGGTCAATAATAACCTATGGCCGCTATATTCTTGCGCTGATTGAGAGATCGCCAAATCAGGCGATATTGCGCAGATGTTGGTCTGCAACGTGCCGCGCGCTCTTACCGTCTCGCTTCATCGCATATAGCGCCTTGTCAGCAGCCTTGAGCAGTTGCTCTACACCATGTCCGTCCAAGGTCTGAACGGCAGTGCCGATGCTTGCTGACGGGGTTAGCATGTGGCCGTTGATATTTGCGGGCTTGGCGAGGCCGGAGAGATACGCCGTTGCTCTGGCCATTGCCTGCTCCCTTCCGGTCACGTCCGGCATCAGGATCAGAAATTCATCGCCGCCCAACCGACCGACAATCTCTTTGGCTTTGCTACGCTGGTTCAGTCTGCTGGCAACTTCCACCAACAGATGATCACCGATGTCATGGCCCAAATTGTCATTTACCTGTTTGAAATGGTTCAGGTCAATCAGGGCCACGGCAAAGCAGCAGCCGTTTTCCGCGAAAGACTGTTCGGCCAGATAGAGGTGGTTCATCATCGCGCGGCGATTGGCGAGCCCGGTCAAAGCGTCGCTATGGGCCTGTTTCCAGATGGTGTGACGCATGATCAGGCCAGAGATGATCTGATTGTAGCTGTCGATGATGAACCGGATCATCAGCAACGCGATGGTGATCATGCTCCATCCCATGATCATCTCATCAAATCCCCCCAGCAATATCATTGCCAGTGCTGATGGCATGACTCCGACGAAGAGGACGGTGACGGCGGTTCTTTTAATGCAGGCCAGACAATGCGCGATGCAGGTCGATCCAAAAACCAGCGACATCGGAATGAACATCTGATTTTCGAATGCGTCCGTTGCAACCGCCACGACCGACCAGATGCTCAGAAAGGTGATAATGCCGACCGAAATGATGGACAGGTTTCTCAGCGTTTTTTGTGAGTGTGGCAGCAGGCCGGGATGGTTGGCAGCACGCATCCACATGACCATCCGCGCGAAGCAGCCAACGGCAAACAAACCCATCCAGGCGTAGTAAATGGTCTCGACCCCTTCGTGGGCGGACAGGACCATCACGGCAAGAAGATTGAAAATCGCGACGAGGTAAATCATCGGCACATGGGTCAGCGCCCGTTCGAGCTGCATCTCCTCGACCGATGACTGGATCTCTGCGGGGATGGTTGGGGATTGCCATGGCGCCTTCCAGGATATCTGAGGGATTTTCCCGAATAGCGGCGCTAAAAACATGTTTTCAGGCCATCCTGCCATAGCTGTTTATTCATCATATGCTGACTAGGCAGCGGATGTGAAAATATGGTTAAGAAAATCCTTCCAAGCGCAGTCTGGCCAGCGTCCGGCCACCAACAACAATCCCGGCGAAGGTGGAGACCTTCACCGGGACTTTGTTCTCAAGAGGTGCGGCAGGTGTCGGACTGAATAATAGTCTGGTACCCTGACCGGAGGTCAGACCGGACCGAATTCTGGCAAAAGCCGGGGCCCGCCTTCTAGAATTTCGCGCTTGCCTGTATTCCGTAGAAGCGTGGCTCCGCTGGAATGAAGGTCGGATAGCCGAATGCGCCGCCGGTGTTGCCGGCATCGAGCAGATAATCCTTGTTGGTCAGATTGCGGACAAAAGCGGACAGTTCGAAACGGTTGTCGGCAAAACTGACACCACCCTTGGCATTTACCAGCGTGACCGCGCCCTGAGAGATGTCCGGCCGGTTGGTGGTTTCGAAGAAGATCCGGCTGCGATGGGTGACGCTGGGCGTCAGGAACAGTCGCATGCCATTGCCCAGCGGCGCATCGATCGTGAAACCGCCAGCCGCTTGCCATTCCGGCTGCAGACGGAAGCGGTTGCCGGCATAGATGCCATTTTCCGGCTTGTCGTCGATGCCGCCGTCGATCCAGCCGACATTGCCGAAGACAGTCAGCCAGTCGGTTGGCCGTATCTGCAGCTCTGCCTCGACGCCCAGATTGCTGGCTGAACCGGCACTCTCGGTCACCGTGGACCCGACCGGCTGGCCCGAGGGATCATTGGGATCAGAAACGACGCGGGAAACCTGGAAGCTGCTGTATTTCTGGTAATAGACGCCGAGCGAGCCCGAGACGATGCCGGACGAGCCCTTGATGCCACCTTCGTAGTTCCAGACGATTTCCTCGGGGATGACGCTGCTCGACGTCGCGTTCTGGTTGACGGTCGGGGAGCGGCGGCCCTTGGAGACGGTGGCGTAGAGGTTGACGTCGTCGGACAGGCGATACAGCACGTTGAAACGCGGCAGCACCGCAGCGAAGCTGTCTTCCGACCACAAGGTTCCGTTGGTCGTCGCCTGACCAGGGATCAGGGAACCGCCAGTAATCACGCTGGCTGGCGCAACGGCATTATAGCCCGACTTGCGCTTCTCGATGAGGCCGCGAACGCCTGCGGTCAGTTCGAGGCTCGGGGTCACCGTCCAGCGCACATCGCCGAACACCGAATAGCTGTCGTTGACGCCGAGGTTTGTGAACTCGGAGCTGTAGGGCAGCACGGTGGCCAAACCGCCGGTCAGGATCGCCGTGGCACCAGCCGCAGCAACACTGCCGTCGGCGGCGATGCAGCCGAGGCTTGGGATCAGATTGGCGCTGCATTGCAGGAACGTGCCTTCTTCACTGGAGAAGGGGATGCGCTGGAAATTGTCTTCATGGAAATAATTCCAGCCGAACGAGGCGCGGACATTGTCGTCCTGATAGGAGAAGCGCGATTCATGGCTGACCTGCCAGCCCTGCGAATCCTCGGTGAACTCCAGATACCAGGCAGCCGAACCATCGGCGTCGAACACTTCCTGGCTGTCGAACTTGCGATAGCCGTTGACGGTGGTGAAATTCCAGCCGTCGGCAAAGTCATAGCTGGCGGTCAGGTTGGCGTCATAGACCTCGCGGCGCAGGCCGAGATCGTCGCTGCCCAGCACCGCTGCTGAAATCCCGGCCGGCGCGCCCGACAGGTTGGCGGGACCGAATTTGTTGGCCGGGCCAGCAGAGGTCGGGAAATTGCCCGAGATAAACGGCGTGCCGCTGTTGCGCTGCTGGTCATAGGTACCGATCAGATCGATGGTCAGCGCATCGCTCGGTGTGAAGCGCAGCGAGCCGCGCAGCCCGAGCTGGTCCTGCGCATAGAGATCATCCTGCCGGTCCGACAGATTGGTGATATAGCCGTCGCGCTTTTTCCATTCGCCGGCGACGCGGGCCGCGATCACGTCATTGCCGACATTGATATGGCCGCTGACCAGCCGCTGGTTGAAATTGCCGATGCCGGCGGTCAGCTTGCCCGAGAAGCCGGGCTCCGGCCGGGCGGAAATGATGCTGATCGCGCCGACGGCGGAGGCCGTGCCAAACAGCGTTGCCTGCGGCCCCTTGATCACCTCGACCCGGTCGACATCATAGATCGCCTGGTAGGAACCGCGCGAGCGCGAAATGTCGACACCGTTATAATAGAGTGTGACGCGCGCGGCCTGCTGTGACGAGCCGCTGTCCGAGGTGATGCCGCGGATGACGATACCGGGATTGTTGGCGCTCTGTTCCTGGATATTGAGGCCGGGAACATAGTTGGACAGTTCGTCGAGATCGGACACGCCGAGCCGCTCCATCTGCTGGTTCGACACGGCGGAAATGGTAATCGGAACGTCGGTCGATTTCTGCTCGAATTTCTGGGCGGTAACGATGATGACATCGTCGTCGCTTTCTTCTGCAACATCATCGGTGCTGGTCTGCGCGAGGGCAGGGGCGGATGCAGCGATAAACAGAGCCGATCCGAGCGCGATCGAGGAAGCGCGGGACAGGGCGTTGGACGAGAATTTTAACATGGAAAGAATCAACCTTTTTATGTGCGACACTGAATGGATGGTGCAGTGCAGCAAGGCTGTGACAGGCTGAGGGGGATTGGATGACAGTTCCGATAATATTGTGCGACAGTCTTGTTACTGGGGGGCAGGGGATGGGGAGTGAGTACTCGTCATCGTCATCCTGAACTTGTTTCAGGACCTCGTCCGGCGGTGCACACTCTTAAGGGATCCTGAAACGAGTTCAGGATGACGAATGGGCCTGCCTTCGATCTCCCGCTGCGGGCAACCTTTCAGGCTACCGCGCGTTTCCTCTCTGAACCAAAACAAAAAAGGATGTTACAATATGGGCACGCTCAATTTTCCAGAAGACACATTTGTCGTCGTCGCAACCGGCGAAGAGGCGAAGACTTTTTACGTTGATGGCGGCTCGCTGAAATCAAATGGCGACTGGACTCCCGGCAATCTGGCCGACCAGGGCCCGTCCGGCAAATCTCCGCCTGAACGATCGGCAAAGGAAAGCATGGAGGCGACCTTTTCCAAGATCATGGCAGAGAAACTCTATGAGCTGTCGCACAAGGGGGCTTATGACCGCCTGATCCTCGTCGCCGACCCGGAAACACTGGGCGAGATGCGGCCGCTGTTGCACAAGGAAGTGACCGACAAAATCGTGCTGGAGCAAGCGAAGACGCTGACCAATAGCCCGGTCAAGGATATCGAGAAGTCGATTTCGCAATAGGTTTTGCGGGTGGGGCGTCAGGCTGCAGACTAGAGATGGTCGCGCCTGCGCCCCACTTTCTTTCCGCCAACTGTCCGCTGCCTCAATTAATTGCTGTCGCAAAATATTCGAACATGCAAAGGGCATAGCCGCGCGCTGATCGATCAGCCGTGAGGCGCATCTGTGTCATACCCCAATTCCAACCGCCCCACCGGAGCAACCTTCATGCCCATCAAAAATTCCCTGTTTCTCTTTGTCTCCGTGCTCGCGCTCGGTGCCTGTGGTTCTGCGGATGCAGACCAGTCCGAAAGCTCCGTTGAGCAGGCACAGGCGACCAGCGCCGATACTGCGGTAGAAGACAGTTCCGCGCCAGCCGCAACGGTCGATGAACCAGCGGCGGACGATGGGCCTGCGCAAGCTGACAATGGAGAGACCGCCGCCCCAGCGACGGACAAGCCAGCGGTCGCTGCAAAGAGGCCGGACGCTAAAAGCGCAAAGTGCAAGATTACCACCGGCGGCGAGGTGCTGAAGGGGCCTTGTCTGTTCGAGGCCGGTCCCAAGGGCTCTTTCAGTGTCGAGACCGATAAGATCCCCGGACTGAAAAACCGGGTATCGAGCATCAGCGTCTGGATGATTGACAAAGGCACGGCAGAGGTGAGGGGCCTGACCAAAGACGGCATCAACTCGCGTTGGGGCCAGGCGCAACGGTCCGAGACCGACAAGGCTTGCTGGACCGGATCAGATTTTGAGGTTTGCGCTTATTGATGGAGCGCGTGGTGAGGCGGGGCGGAACATTTCCCGTCATCCTGAATGCGTTGGTCTGAGGGTGGTGCCTGCGGTCTCTTCCCGGATTTGATCCGCCCGGCACCACGGCAAGGATTGCATGGAATCTGACCCTATATTTGCATGGCATAGTGGAAGATTTGGAAGGTCAATTCGGGTTATTCGGCGAGGCGACGCGATGAATGTCTTTGTCGTGGGTGGTGCCGAAATAGCGGCCGGATCAAATTGTACCCAATTGCAGCGAAAAACGCGCAAATCGTAACGCGTTTATGCCCCAAACGGTAAATATTTGGCGGAAATTGGCAATTTTTGACATTTCGGGCAGGGCGCAATCGATTTCGCCGTCCGTGACGCTGGTGCCTATCCCGACAGCCCGGAAATGATCGCGACCTGTCTGAAGGTCGCCTTTGCAGAAAAGGCCGCCGCGCTGATCCGCACCGCGCTGAACGATGTCGCGCGGGTCAAGGGCATGACCGAGGTGGCGGCGGCGAGCAAGATCACGCGGCAGGCGCTCTGCGCTATTTATTGGGGCGCTGGAGGCGAATGGCAATATGATGCTGGAGGCTTTGCTGGGCATGTTGCGTGGGATTGGGGTGCGGTCGTCGGTTAGTGGGTGAGGACAGGCAATAGAGTGCACTGTCACCGTAGTACCGTAATTTCACTGTCACCGTAATTCTAGGTTGGCCCGTTCTCGATATTTTCAACTTGAAAGTATACAATTTCCCCAACATCGATAACCCTAGTTTCATATTCGCTAAGAGGAATTTTTTTCTCATAATCAGCTTGGTCAATTCTCGGTTTGCTAACAAATTGCTCCATCTCTCGAACTGCAATGATCAATCCGCCCGACTCGTTATTCTGACCATTCCGCTGGTTTATTATCTCAAGCCAAGTCAAATTGGCGTGAGCTTGAATTTCGTGAAACAACTGGCGCGCCGTCGGTAAAAGACTGCCGATCCGAAATTTGAACGAACTTCCCTGAAAATCTGAATGAGCTATCTCTTTTTGATGGCAAATAGCGAGGGGAGCCAAAAGCGCTAATTGAATGGGGACTTCGTGTTCCCACATACCGAGGAAACTAAAAAGATACTCAAGAACGGCTTGTGTCGACCGTGCAGAAACTCCATTTTCAGCAAGAATAACGCTAAGATATTTTGCATGCCTAGCACGTTTCTGATCATTGTCTTCCGGGTCTTCTGGGAGGTGGAGTTTTTCGATTGGCGCACCACTTTCCAACATCTCTCTTTCAATGAAGCTACTGAGAGGAGCTTGGGCAAGCGAGAACCTTCTTCTGACAAAGCGCTGTAAATACTCATCTGCGCCAAATTCCGATCCATATACTGCTTTCACAGTATGTGTCAGAGCGGTTCGATTCATCCCGTATAAGATTACAACACTCGTGCTATCGAAAAAATGCTTGGTTTCTTCAAGTAATTTGATTGCATAGGTCGGGCGGCACCGATCCAGTTCATCGATTATAAGCACTAGCGGTAGTTCAAAAAGCCCTTCCTCCTTTATTGCATCCGTCAACGCAGCCAGTTTCTCATGGAATTCAAAGATCAGTTTTCTCTTTAAAACCAGCGGACTATCTTCCGTTTCACCCTTTCCTATAAGGTCAGCCGTTTCATCGGCGAGTTTGGTTATTGTGTCGCTGATTTGATCCCACCCCCGTTCGGTCAACATTTTTGCCATGACCGCGCGAGTGGAAACTTTTATCCCGACCTTTAGCAAATCCACAGCCCGACCCTTCAATTTTTCTGACGGCTTGGCAGTTGCTCTTGCATCAGGAAGTTTTGTAAGTACTGCCTCAGTTATCGACATGATGATGGCAGTTAGAGGGTCATCCGCCGTGTCGTCTGCCCATGCATCGACAAATGCCACAGGATGATTCATCGACAGTTGCTTTTGCAATCTTTTTAAGAAGAAGCTTTTCCCAATTCCGTAGTGACCGTCGACACCAATAGTAAAGGCCCCGGACCCAGGAGCAGGGTGGGCAAAGCGTCCTTTTATATACGCTTCCATTTTTTTGGCCAACTCGGCGCGTTCGAACAGGTCATCGGCCCAAATCGCATCTACTTCAGCGTCCATATTAGTCTTCCTAAAAACGAATTGCCGACTTTGTCACAGAGGTAAAAAAATGCGAGTGGTTTCTTTCGGAGGTTAGCGTCAACGTGTGCTTCTCGCTCTGTCGGAAATTGAATGATGGGGCCTGCTGTGCGTGCCGGTTTCATTTTGTGCGTGGTCTTGTTGGAGAAGAGGTATCCACATAGTCATTCCCCAACCCCTTGACCCAAACCCGAATCCCGTCTAAGGGCCGCGCTTCCGCTTCTTCGGGCTCTGCTCGACGCCGCAGAAAACTTACATAGGCAAAACACTTATGGCGCTTTGGCCATGAGAGTAACCCCTGCATGATGCAGGACTAATCTACTATAAGGTGAAGACTTTATGCCAACGATCAATCAGCTCGTCCGTAAAGGGCGGGTGCCCCAGAAGACGAAGTCCAAGGTTCCGGCCATGGAAGCCAACCCGCAGAAGCGCGGCGTTTGCACCCGTGTCTATACAACGACTCCAAAGAAACCAAACTCCGCTCTGCGTAAGGTTGCCAAGGTTCGCCTGACCAACCAGCGTGAAGTCATCAGCTATATTCCTGGCGAAGGTCACAACCTTCAGGAGCATAGCGTTGTGCTGATCCGCGGCGGCCGTGTGCGCGACCTTCCCGGTGTGCGTTACCACGTCCTGCGCGGCGTTCTCGATACCCAGGGTGTCAAGGACCGCAAGCAGAGCCGTTCGAAATATGGCGCCAAGCGTCCTAAATAATTCAGTTTCGGAGTTATAAGATATGTCACGTCGTCGTCGTCCCGAAAAACGGGT
>NZ_JBLWUA010000015.1:0-39814 GCF_048269865.1 Parasphingorhabdus sp.
CGCTTAGCGAACGGTCTGCTACGGGCAGCTTCATGACCGCATTTATGCCGTCCTCAATACGTCGTTCTTCCTGTACCGAGATAGGCTTGCCGTCAGCGCGGACCAATTGGCGGATGAATAGCGAGAGAAAGCTCTTGTCCGGGGCGCAGTCAGTCAGCGCTTTTAACGGTGAAAAGCCTGTGGCGATGCCATTATGCAATGCGAGATAAGTTCCGCCGCTTGCCTGCACGAAGATTTGCGCGCCGCGATCCTTATCTATGAATATCTGCCGTGCACCGGTCTTTTCCGCTTGTGCCATCAGAAAGTTAAGCAGCACAGTCTTGCCGCCGCCAGAGGGGCCAATGATCAGCGTGTGACCCAGATCGCCTTTATGGAAATTGAAGAAATAGGGGCTGCGCGCGCTGGTTTTGAGAAGTGCAATGGCTTCGTCCCAATGATTTCCGCTCGCTTGTCCAGCGGGGAAAGTATGAAAAGGCGAGAAAGCCGCAAAATTAAGCGACGTGATAGGCGCAGGCCGGGCGCGCCACGCAAAATTGCCGACAAGCTGCGACCAATAGGCGGCTTCAAGCGCAGCACCTTCTCGTGCTGCGACCATCCCGGTATCGGCAAGTGCCGCTCGCGCTACAGACATATGATCGCGCAAGGCGCGCATACTTGTCCCATAAACGGCAAGCGTGAAATGGTGATCGCCCAAAACAAAGCGGTTTGACATCAGATCGTCGCTTGCATCAATTAGCGCATCAGCCTGGCTGACCGCCCGGTCACCTGAATTTTCCATTTGCGTCATGCGCAGCCGGAATTTCTCGGTTGCTGCCGCGCGTCCGAGGAAGGTGAAGGATTGTGTTAGCACGAACCCGAAATCGACTGACAGCAAGGCTTCAAACTGGCGCGGGGTGGTTTGCGCGGGGTATTCGCGAACTCCGAAAATACCGCCAAACGCTGATGTGTCGGCACCGCGAACTTCGATTGTTTCCGCGCCGAAAATCGTCCGCGCGCGGTAAAGCGCGCCGCCCAGATGCCCGCGAACCACGGGAACCCGGACATGGCGTCCGGTCATCACCACGTCCGCGACTTCCATCGCTTCGGAAAACATCAATCCGCGATGTGCATATATCCCGCAGCGGCGCGGCTGACAGCGCGCCATGAGCTTTTCAAAGTCGCGCGCTTTATCATCGAGCAATTCAACCAGTGCCTCGTCAATCAGCGGACCTTTGTCCGCTTGCTTCGATACCTTCCGCTTGAGGAGCTGGATGATCTTGTCGCTTCCCGTTGCAGCCGGACGAATGACAAGGCTGACAAAGAAGCGGTTGATGAACATCCGCTCCCGGTTGATGCGACCAAAATAGGCGCGGTCCAGATCGGCAGCGAAACCAGATTTGAATGCCCCACCGGGATATTGATCCACGCGCATCCTGATAAGATGGGTCCACACCGACAACCGTTCGTCATGCAGGTTTCTAAGCAATCCGTTTAACTTCGTATGCCAGTCGTTGAGATCGCGCACATCGGACGTCTCGAAGGCGCGGCCCGTGAGTTCGAAAGTCAACATGATATCGCCGGAATCAAGCGCGACCATTTCCTCGTTTATATGGCGCGCATAGGGTAAGAATTTTTCAGGCGTTGCTTCGCGCTGCGCTATTTTTAGCGGCACAGAATTGTTGGAAGCGAGCAATCTACCCATGACGGCCAAAGCCTTTGCGGCGCAAGCCTGTTAAAGGCAGCGGTGAGTAGCTGCTGCCGCCCCAAAACGCTCGGTTTCGGTTGCCCGCTTTCGTCCGGCCCCAAAGAAACAGCAGGCGAAACGCATTGACATCGTGCCGCACGATCAGCCGCGAGATCGAATAGCCAAAAGCCGCGATCAATGCGGCATAGAGCGGGCTGTTGCTTTGAATCAGTACCGATGCGCTGGCGATTAACAGTAACACCGCCGCTTCAATTGGAATCCCCGCCCACAGAGCCGGGCGCGTAACCGCGAGGAACAGCGTGTTTTTTGTCAGACTTTCGGTTTGCTCGTTCATCGCCGTCAGCCCGCAATGAGACCGACGATGGAATCCGCCGAGAAGACTATGGCGATACCAATAATGACCGTCACCAGAACAGCGGTCGAAGCGCGGCCTGTAAACCAGAGTAGGCCGGTTACAATTACAGCGATGACTGCCAGCGTTCGAAGGAGGGTCGATGATAAAAGCCCGCGCACGTTGCTAGCAAAACTCTCTAGGTTTTGTGCGTAGGCTGGCTCGGGTAGGGCGAGCGAAATGAACATCGCAGACAAGAGGGCTATGCTCCAGAACACCGCGCGTTGGCGCTTGCTTTGAAGCTGGTTAGATTTCGTTGCACGGGATGTGCGCCGCACCTTAGCGCCCCGTGCCCAATTTAGGATCATGCTCATATGCTGCCCCTTTCACTATTTGCGAGAGCTTTGGTTTCGCGTTCGTAAGCCGCACGCTCAAAGAGGTTCCATCTCGGGGGCGGTGCAGGGCGAGGTGGCGCCTGTCGCGCCACGTTTTCCGTGACGATATTTACCCGCAGGTCATTGCTGGTTTCCGCGATTGGTTGCGATGCAGTGGGGGCATAGGACACTTGCCTATCGGCAATGCCAGCATTGCCGACGACTTTGGCGACATAGCCATTGCGAAATCCACGCGATTGGCTTCCTGTATTATACATTGAGAGGGCAATACGAAGGGCGCTTTGTGGGTCGCGCCCCGCTTTTACCGAGTTATAATTCTGGGTAAGAACGCGGCCTAATGCTGCAATGTTAGTGCAGGGGTCGAACACCGTGTCCCATGTGAGACCAAGCCAGCGCATATTGCGGGAATTGATCTGGCCAAGGCCCAGATCGACTGAATATCCTGCTGCAACAAAGCGTTTAGCTGTGGCCGCTGCTGCTGCAGCGCTGGCCTGACGGCGCGGTTGCCGTCCTCCGTTGACGTTGAGGGCGAAGACATGGCCGCGGCTTTCAGTACGAACAATCGCGACAACCGTTTCCGGCGCTACCGACGGAGCACATTGAAGTGCCAGTGATACAATAGTTGCAGTAGAGTATGCCATTATACGGCGCGTTCCAAATTTCTGCCTATTACATCCAATCTTGTGATGCTTTGCATTGCGCTTCACTCCAGATTTACGTTTCTCCTCCAAATTATAGATGCTGATTTATTTGTTCAGCCATAGATTCAGGAAGGCGTTACAGCCGTTTTGACTTGCCAATCGAAACCCAAAACGGGCTTTGACCTTCAATTTTGACCTTGCGGACTAGCTGCTTGTCGCTGGGTGTGTTCGCTGTAAGCCCGATTTCTAGCTCAAACTTAGGATAAATAAGGCAAAATCGAACATTTGCCTTCGTAATCTCAAGGCCTCGCCGGTGTCATCCAGCTAGAGGTGAAATATGAATCGAAGCCGCTATGTAACCCGGCCAATTGATGCAACTGATCGAGCTATAATTGCCGCATTGGTCGGCAATGGCCGAATGACAGTTCGGGAGCTCGGAGAGCAAATTGGAATGTCCAGTCCAAGTGTTACCGAGCGCATTCACAAGCTTGAAGATGCAGGCGCGATCAGCAGCTATACTATCAATGTAGATCCCACCGTATTTGGACTGGGCGTCACTGCACATGTGCGATTGTGCGCTTTGCCGGGAGAGGCAAAGAGAGTGGCGCAGATGCTGATCGACACTCCGGAGATAGTTGAAGCGGATCATGTTACTGGCGAAGACTGCTTTGTGGCAAAAGCCGTGGTTCATGATGTGCAGGAATTGGAAACCGTTATGGACCGCTTCCTGACATTCTCCTCGGTCGATACCGCAATCATTCAGTCATCGACAGTGACTAAGCGCCTTCCAAAATTATAAAATTGCTTGTTTTCAGTTGTGTGAGTGAACTCCACGCTCAACCGCTCAGGACAATGGTCGAGGTGCCAATGTCTCGATTATCTTGCAATCTCCCACCGTGCCATGTTGGCAAGCGCTGATTACGCGGTCTAACTCTGAGCGAAGCGAGGTCAGGTCGTCGATTTTCTGGTCAATTTTGGCAAGATGCCGGCTCGCAATATCATCAACAGCTTCACAGGATTGCTCTTTATCGTCCGACAGGGTCAGCAATTCCGACAGAGCTTTTAAGGTGAACCCGAGATTACGGGCGCGGCGAATAAATGATAGTCTCGCCAGATGGTCGCTTCCATATGCTGCGTTCCGGCGATATATCGGAGACCTCAACTCATCGGCGACATCATTCCTGCTATTGCCACAAGTCCGATGACCGCGATTGCCAGAGTGATTTCGATTGTTAAGCTGACGCGCAAAGCCGCCAAACTTGTGGCTGGGTCTGCGTCCAAGCTGGCTTGTTCTGCTGCCCGGCGTCTGCCGATTAGCGCGTTGCGGCCACCGCACAGCAGCATAAGCGCGACGAGCGCCACCTTTATAGCCAGCAACTGGCCATAGCCGTTCATAAGCACCGTACGGCTATTGGGCAGCCCGAAAATCATCTGTGCATTAATTAGCCCGGTGACAACAACCACTGATACCAAAATAATCCCAAGGAGCGCAAAGCGGTGCATCGCGATTAAGAGCGACTGGGATTGCACGGCGTCGATGTATCGGTACGCCCTAATCGTCAAACGCACAAACCATCCGATCGCTCCAAGCCAAATTCCCGCAGCAAGCAAATGAAGTGCATCATTAATTCTGTGGAACAGACCGGCGCTGCCCTCTAGCGCCGCAGCATGTCCGCTCCATGCTAGGGTTGCTGTTGCAAACCCATAACAGACTGCGGCGACAATTAGGGCGAGGCGTGAACGATGTCTGAGCAGTAACGCTATCAAGGCTGCCGATAGCAGCGCTATGCGCGCGACGAATGCCCAGCCGATGCTGGTTGTAGTGACCATCAATTCTACAGTTGCCCAATCGGTCGAACAAACCGGCTGCCCCATCATTGCCGCGATGCTTAGTACCATCAAAGCGGATGAAACAAGAGGTGCGAATATGGCCAAGCCCAACAGAGCTCCATTAAACCACGGATATTGATTTTCAGAAGAAAGCCAACGCAGACCGATAAGCCGGTAGGCTGTAAGCCCAAACAACCCAAGTAAGGCGGCATAGTGCAGGAATCGAAGCAGGATTTGCGGCCAATCATCCATTTGACTGACCTAGCGCACCGTAAAGTTCACAGTGCCTTTCATCCGGTGGCCATCAGAACCAGCGGCTTGCCAACGCACTTCATACGTACCCGCTTGCAGAGGCTTGCGCAGCGATAAGGTAAGTGTTTTGTTGTTATTTGACCAAGCCGGGGTAAAATTCCGGATCACCATCGGTTGGTGATTTTTCATGCCCGGCATGGCGGTCATAACGATGCTGGTTGCGACTGTCGGGGGCAACAATGCTTCACTGAAAGTCATGGTTACGCTGCGAGGGCGGGCAACTGCTGCGCCTTCTGCTGGAGTTGAAGCTATAACCTGAGTGTGAGCTTGCGAGGCTGCGGGAATGGACGCAGCCGATATCGCAATCGCAAAAGTTCCGATCTGTAAAATATTACGAAAGTTCATAAATTTATCCTCTAAAAATTCGGCGCGCTCAAAACCAGAAACGGATGCCGACGACATAATTGGTAACGCTGTTGTCCTCGCCGCGCGCGGAAGCGTAATCAGCACTACCGCCTACTCGCCAGCTTTGCTCGACGCCGATATAAGGCGCAAATTCGCGCTTTATTTCGTAGCGCAGTCGAAGCCCGAGTTCGACATTATCAATCCCTGCGCCGATCCCGAGTTCGGGAATATCCTGAGCGGACAGGTTAATTTCTGTGCGCGGTTGCAAGATAAGCCGCTGTGTAATTTTCTGATCGAGTTCAGCCTCGAACCGGGCCGTGAGGTCGCCGCGCTGCGAAAGAAATATCGCTCCATCAACCTCAAACATATAGGGCGCAACGCCCTGAATGCCTATCACGGCGTGGGTTGTATCGGGACCGGCAATATCTTGACGCACGCCTGCTTGCAGATCGAAAAAGGGGGCAATCGCACGTGAGTATAGGGCCTGAATCTCGGCATCCTCTACCGGCTCGCCAAAGCTGCCTTCGCCTTCGCTCTTGAACCAGAACTTGCTAGTGGTTCCGCCATAATAGCCTTGAATATCCCATAGATACCCTTCCGAACCCTGCCGAAACTGCACTTCAGCGCGGTCGGCTTGGAACCAAAAAAGCGGATAATCGCCGTGGGTTTTCTGCAAATCCTCACGCGATGCTCGCATGGCATCCGCGCCCCAGATTGCATCCGCAGCGCGCGGTGGGCTGGTAGGTGCGTCTACTGGCGGAGGCGTTTCCATTTCAGGACCGGGCGAGGCCGCACCTTTCATCTGATCATGATCCATAGCGCCATGATCCATTGTAGGATGGTCCGCCTTGTCCTGCTCCGGTGCGTCATGGTTCATCGTGCTATGATCCATCGAACCGTGATCCATGGCCGAATGATCCATATCTTCCATTCCGGAAGGTTGGTCTGATTCAGCCAGCGTTGGCATGACGTGGCCAGCGTGCGGATCGATGGGTTTTGCTTGAGATGGGACGGATTCAGGCGAAGCCGCTGGGGCAGCGTGGCCCTGATGCGCATCATGATCCTGCGCTTGCACCGATACAGGGTGCATCGCCGCTGCCAAAGCGGGCAAAATGATGACTGAGGTCCGGCTCATGAGGCCGTTCCAGGTCCAGCGACCGTCACCGTCTGCATCATCCCGCCATGCATATGGTAAAGGAGATGGCAGTGGAACGCCCAATCGCCCGGCTCGTTTGCTGTCAAATCAAACTGCGCGCTGGCTCCAGGCTGCACGATCATCGTATTTTTACGGGGCTGTAATGCGGGCGACTGCCCATTGACCATTTCAAAAAACATGCCGTGTAAGTGGATAGGATGCGCCATCATCGTGTTGTTGACCAGTTTAACCCGGACCCGCTCGTTCCACGCAAAGCCAATTGGAACGTCGCTAACTGCGCTATACATGCGGCCGTCGAACGACCACATATAGCGCTCCATATTTCCGGTCAGATGCAACTCAAGCAAGCGTGATGGCTCACGGGTGTCCGTGTTAGCATCGCGAGCAACCAGCATCCGGTAATTTAGAACGCGGTGCCCCTTGTCAGGCAAATCCCCATCGCGCAAGCCAAGGCCCGGATCGCCCATTTTGTCCACGGGTGCCATTGATACCATATCGACACCCGGACCAATTGCGACATCGGGCGGCAGGAGAGCCGTATTCCGCATGTTCATGCCGTCCATACTCATACCGGCCATACCGCTGCTTTCGCCTGAGGACCCTTGATCCTTTTGGCCGTGATCCATGTTGCCGTGATCCATGGGTTCCTTGGCCTTTGATCCGTGGCTCATGCCGTCCATACTATCGCCGCTGCCATGATCCATGTCGCCATGGTTCATACCCATATCGGCCATTGTCAGCAGAGGCGGGTCGCGTAATGCCGGGACGGCAGCGCGGGCGCCGGGGCGGCTTGCCAGAGTAGCGAGAGCCATTCCGGAGCGATCCATGGACTCAGCAACGATGCTGTAAGCCTCTGCGCCGCTTGGTTCGACAATTACATCATAAGTCTCGGCAGTGCCGATCTGAAATTCATCAACTTCAACCGGGCGCACCGCCTGACCGTCAGTAGCCACTACACTCATGGCAAGGCCGGGAATACGGACATTGAAGAAGGACTGTGCCGATCCGTTGATTACCCGCAGCCGCACTCGTTCACCGGCCTTGAATAAATATTCCAATCCTTCGGATGGTCCGCGACCATTGGCGAGGAAAGTGTACGTGGGAGCACCAATATCGGCTATGTCTGTCGGCATCATCCGCATTTTTGCCCACATGCGGCGTTCTTCAGCCGACATCGAGTAATCATCGGTCATCGTATTTTGCTGGCGGTTGAAATAGCCTTCGCCAGTGCGAAGACGGTTCATAACGAAATGAGGATCAAGCGTGGTAAAATCGCTTAGCAGCAAAATATAGTCACGATCGGCTTTGATCGGATCGCCGCCGCGCGGCTCAATGATCATCGGTCCGTAATGGCCAGACTGTTCCTGCAGTCCCGAATGGCTGTGATACCAGTAAGTGCCCGATTGCCGGATCGGAAATTCATAAACGAAGGTTTCTTTCGGCTTTATGCCGGGAAAGCTAATGCCGGGAACGCCATCAAACTGAAACGGCAACAACAAGCCGTGCCAGTGTATTGAGCTATCGACGCCGAGATTATTTGTCACATTAAGGCGGACATTCTGCCCCTCGGTAAGCCGGATGAGCGGGCCGGGAACACTACCATTGACAGCAATTCCAGGGCCGCGCCGTCCTTCAACGATCCGGTGACCGCTGCCAATCGAAAGGTCTATGATTTCGCCGGTTACTTCGTCAAAGCCTGCTGGGATCAGGGTGTCACCGCCGCCATGCTTGCCATGCACACTATGCCCTTGTGCCCACGCTGGCATGGCCGCCGACATGTAACCCAGACCAGCTGCGCTAGCGCCTACAGTCAGAAAATTTCTTCGGTTCAGTTTAGTCATGTCTATCTTTCGGATAACAGCCATTACATCTGTTACGGGCGCAGCAGCCTTTGCCCTCAAAATAAAATCGGTTTTTTTGCCGGTAATTCAGATAGCTTGGACCATCTATAAAAGCTTGATTAGCCTTCGAACTTTTCCAGTTTTTCTCGAAGCCGATTTCTGGCGCGGTAAATTCGCGTTTCTATCGCTTTTTCAGTGGTGCCCAGAATAGTCGCGGCTTCTGCCTGGCTTTGGCCATCGAAAGTGACGAGTACCAAGGCTTCCCGAAGCCGAGTGGGTAAGTTGGATATCTCTTTTTTCACAAATTGTAGAGACTGTGCCGCTTCAGCGCTTTCCTGCTGATCAGGGCTATCCGTGGCGACTTGTTCGACCTCATTGTCTGGTCCGAAATCAAAAAGGCGCATAACTTTTCGTTTGCGCAGCTGATCTCTGCATTTGTTCAAAACAATGCGCGTTACCCACGGACCAAATGGAAGCGATTGATCAAATTGGCTAAGTTTAAACCAGGCTGCCGCCATTGCTTCTTGAACCGTATCTTCAGCATCGGCGTTGTTGCCCATTGTTCTGCGGGCAAGATTGGTCATTCGCGGTTCATGCCTTCGCATCAGCTCATCAAAGGCCTTCCGCTTCCCCGAATGTGCCTGCGCTATGAGCGCGCCATCTTGTTGTTGCGCGTCATCATGCTCTGATAGCGTCATTCCTGATTGGCGGTCAGCGCATTGCCGACACGGGCATCAAATGCTTTTTGTTGCTCATCAGTAAGCAGACGGCGCATGTTGAAAATATGCTCTACGGTGGCTTTCTGCAAAGCGCCCATTTTCTCATGCACCGCTTCAATAGCCAAGCTGACTTTGGGACCATATTCATGCTCAGCTTCCATCGCAGCCGCAAGGTCAGCATTCGCCGCCCGAAGCGATAATTCCAGCGATTTCTGTTTTACGGCAAAATCCGCTTCAAGCGCCTCTAGCTGTGTCAGCTGACTATCGGTCAGATCAAGTTCGTCATGTACGAAGCTGTGAATGCCTTGCGTTTCGACATCCCGCTGTGACCAGTAATTGGCGCAATAGGAACCTAGCCAACCCGCCGCAAGCGCGAAAGCCAGCAAAATTATGATACGAACTGGACTTAGTTTCATTGCGATATATTCAGTAAGCCGGCGGGTGAGTAATCTGGTCCGTCGGTCAGGGTGCTAAAGCCTGTCTGCGCCGAAACTGGTTGTTCAGCGGTGCCAAAGCCCGCGCCAACTGCAACCAGAAACATGATCCCTGCGAGTGCGTTGCTTTTGTAAGCGCTACGCCGCTCTTGAATCTCGCCGATGCGGGACCAAACTGAGCTACTAAAATCCGCTGGCAACGGCTCAATGCCATCTGCCTTCAGCATGTTCAAAATATTGTCCAGATTGCTAGTCATATCGGCCTCATGAGTAAATTTTCTTATGGCTTATACGCGCCGGAAGTCATCTACCCCTCGAAAATAATTTTAGATTACATTGAGGGGTCAATGCATTTGGCCCGTACGAATAGCAATGGAAACATAAAGGATAACATCATG
This sequence comes from Parasphingorhabdus sp., assembly GCF_048269865.1. Taxonomy (GTDB): domain Bacteria; phylum Pseudomonadota; class Alphaproteobacteria; order Sphingomonadales; family Sphingomonadaceae; genus Parasphingorhabdus. The sequence continues at coordinate 10,087 of NZ_JBLWUA010000015.1, forward strand.
CTGAGTAAAATGAGGAAAGTCATCACGCATCGCACAGCGGGCACAGCTTTGCTTCTTTCGCTTGCGGCCTGCACGACAGCTGCACAAGCTTCGCCGCTTGTCATGTTCCGTGACCCAGGCTGCGGCTGCTGTGAGAAATGGGCCGAACATATTGAAACGAATATGAAGCAGGACGTCGAAACAAGGAACAGCAATGATATGGCCGCTATTAAAGACGCAAACGGCGTGCCAGGGGCGCTACGCTCCTGTCATACCATGATTGTCGAGGGATATGTCATTGAAGGGCATGTTCCCGCAGAAGCTATTGCCAAGTTATTGCGAGAAAAACCCACCGGAGTGAAAGGCCTTGCCGTTGCAGGAATGCCTGTCGGTTCACCTGGGATGGAATATCAAAATCAGACGCAGCCTTATCAGGTGATCGCTTTTGGCGAGAGCGGCCAGCGCGTCTTTGCCAGTTACAATTAATCACTCCAGCCCCCGAAAGGAAATATGATGACTAAACTAGCAATTTTTATGAGCAGCTTTGCATTGATCACAGCGGGACCACTGTTGGCCCATGAACATGGAGCTGATAAGTCTGACGAGCATAAATGTGAAATGATGAAAGACGGCAAGAAAATGCAGGGCATGATGATGAAGAATGCTGACGGCAAAATGTCATGCCAGATGATGGATCATTCTAAAATGGACCACAGCAAGATGGATCATTCTAAAATGCCAGCGCCCGAAGCGTCTGACCAGGCGCAACCAGCCATGGATCATTCAACGATGGACCACTCGAAGATGGATCATAGCAAGATGGAGCCCAAGAAAGACGCACCTGAATAAGCAGATAATCGGCTCGGGGCTTCGCTTTGCGAGGCTCCGACCCGCCTATTATCCCATCTTGCCGAACAAGTTCACCAACTCGGCAATTTTCTCTTTCTGGTCTGCCTTGCTACCGGAAGTCAGAGCTTCTTCGACGCAATGATTGGTGTGGATCTCCAGAATTTTCATTTTGGTAGAGCGCAGGGCGGCTTCCATCGCGGAAAATTGCTGGAGGATATCGATACAATAGCGATCATCTTCCATCATTTTAGCTATTCCGCGCGCCTGACCTTCGATCTTTCGCATCCGCACGATTTCTTTGGTGAATTTGTCTGTCATGTTGTCCTTATGCCAAATTTTGGAGCGTGATCAATCGAAAGAGGTGGCCGCATCAACCTTGACACTAAATCATCATGCTACTATACCCCCCTATAGTATATATCGCTGATGATCAAGAGGAGCTCGAAATGACGCATGTTTCAAACCGCACTCAAATCCTTGTCTGGGGCTGGACGCTGAGCCTGTTTTTGCTTCTCAGCTACCTCATCTGCATTGGCTTCGGTCTTTTGGCACCGCAATCTATGCACATGCATGAAGCTTGGGCACCTTGGTTGCCGGGTTTCGAATGGCTGACTTTGCAGGGATTTCTTGCAGGGGCGGTCGGCAGCTTTCTTTATGGTTGGTATATTGCATTGTTGGTTATCCCGCTGCGCGCGTGGATAAGCCGCAAGGTTGCAGGTGCTGATCATGTCGAAGCATGATGCCGGGACTGACAAATCATGCTGTTGTAAAGATAAAGAGGCTTCTGCCGGGACCGTAAAAGATCCCGTGTGCGGCATGGATGTCGATCCGAGCAAGAGCGAGCATCATGCACAGCATGACGCGCATGATTATCATTTCTGTTCAGCCGGATGCAAAACCAAATTTGTCGCTGACCCTGAGCACTATCTCACTGGCAGGCATCGTGAGGTAGCGAAGGATTTGCCGGCGGGGACAATGTACACTTGCCCAATGCATCCGGAAATCCGCCAAGAAGGGCCGGGTTCCTGTCCGATCTGTGGGATGGCACTCGAACCCGAGACGTTTAGTCTCGATACCGGCCCCGATCCCGAATATCTGGATATGCTCAAGCGTTTCTGGGTCAGCGCGGTGTTCTCCATCCCACTGTTTATTTATGCAATGGGCGACCTTATTCCGGGCAAGCCGTTTGAAGATTTATTTGAACCAGGAGTTTCGCAATGGTTGCAGCTCTTGCTGGCATCACCGGTAGTTCTGTGGGGCGCATGGCCGTTCTTTGTGCGCGGTGTAAACTCGCTCAAAACCATGAACCTCAATATGTTCACGCTCATTGGGCTTGGCGTGGCGGTTGCCTATGGCTTCAGTCTGGTCGCAACACTCTTTCCAAGCATTTTTCCGGAAGCATTTCGCGGCCATGATGGCGGTGTGGCTGTCTATTACGAAGCAGCGGCTGTCATTACGACCCTGGTATTATTGGGCCAAGTGCTGGAACTGAAAGCGCGCGGACAGACATCAAGTGCGTTGCGCGCACTGCTAGAGTTGGCACCGCCAGTCGCATTGCGCGTCGGTGCGGATGGATCAGAAGAGGAAATATCGCTCGATCAAGTGCAGAGCGGTGACCGCCTGCGTGTTCGTCCAGGCGACAAGGTTCCTGTTGATGGCACTATCGCCAAGGGCTCCAGTACGATTGATCAAGCAATGATCACGGGCGAGCCAATCCCGGTTGCTAAGGCCGAAGGCGATGATGTTACCGGCGGCACAGTCAATCAGACTGGCAGCTTTATAATGACCGCCGAACGCGTTGGCAAAGACACGCTTCTTGCCAAGATCGTCCAGATGGTCGCCGAAGCACAGCGCAGCCGAGCGCCCATCCAGAAACTGGCTGATACGGTTGCGGGCCTGTTCGTCCCCGCTGTAGTTCTGATCGCTATTGCCACATTCATTATTTGGTCGATTTGGGGTCCCGAACCGGCGCTGGCCTATGGCTTGGTCAATGCGGTCGCAGTCCTCATCATTGCCTGTCCTTGCGCGCTTGGGCTTGCCACTCCGATGTCGATCATGGTTGGCACCGGCAAGGGCGCGCGGAACGGCATCTTGATCAAGAATGCCGAGGCACTCGAAACTCTGGAAAAGATCGATACCATCGTCGTCGACAAAACCGGGACATTGACCGAGGGCAAGCCCAAGCTGGTTTTGGTCGAACCTGAAAATGGTTTTGATGGCGACGAGATGCTGGCGCTTGTTGCCGCAATCGAAATGGCAAGTGAACACCCGCTGGCAGCCGCGATTGTGGAGGGCGCAAAAGAAAAGGGCCTCTCGTTTGAAGCAGCAACAGACTTCCAGTCGGTCACCGGCGAAGGGGTTGAAGCCAGCGCAGGCAGCAAGCGTGTCGCCATCGGCAATGAAAAAATGATGGACCGGCTTGGGGCCACCAGCACGGAGCTGATTGCCAAGGCGCAGGATGGCCGATCGCAGGGGCAAACGGTGATGTTTGTGGCTGTCGATGGTAAACCTGCAGGTCTTATCGGTGTCGCCGATCCGATCAAACCGACCACGAAAGAGGCAATCAAAGCGCTGCATAAGGCCAATATCCGCGTGGTCATGCTAACCGGGGATGCCGAAGCTACCGCGCAAGCAGTTGGCAAAATGATTGGCATTGATGAAATCCACGCCAATGTGTCACCCGAAGATAAGCACCGGGTCATCAGCGAGCTGCAAGCAGCGGGCAAAATGGTCGCAATGGCAGGAGACGGCATCAATGACGCTCCCGCTCTCGCCAAAGCCGATGTTGGAATTGCGATGGGCACTGGCACCGACGTGGCAATGGAAAGCGCAGGGATCACACTGGTAAAAGGTGATCTTGGCGGCATCGCCAAAGCCCGCCACCTCAGTCAACTAACAATGGGCAATATTCGGCAGAACCTGTTCTTTGCGTTCATCTATAACGGGCTTGGCGTGCCGGTCGCGGCGGGCGTTCTCTATCCGTGGTTCGGCATTTTGCTCAGCCCGATGATTGCCGCTGCCGCGATGAGCCTGTCGTCTGTCTCGGTAATCGCCAACGCCTTGCGTTTGCGCCGCAAAGCGCTGTGAAGGCCGTGGACACAGGCGCTTATGGCGTCGCCATTGTCGCAACCGCGTCGGGGCTTCTTGCCAGTGTTTTGCAGTATCGCGCATGCTGGCGATGTTTACTGACATGAACCTCATTCCGCACCGCCATTTTGGAATGCCTGGGGGCATTCAAAAGCACACGCTGGTTTTCACCGTAATTGCCGCAGGCCTGTTGGCTGCGTTCTTTGACTTGAGCCGGATAGCATCATTGGGGGCGATATTTTATCTGGTGATGGACATGATCATCCATTGGGGCGTTTATCGTCATCTTAAAGACGATGTCGGAGCTAAAAGCTGGATTTTGCTAAGCGCGATCATTCTGGATTTGATTGTTCTTGGAGCATTCCTGACCATGAAGGCAGCGAGCGATCCAATGATCATAGCAATCTCCTTTGCCGGGACTGCCGGATTTTTTTGCGTTCGAGAAATACTATCTGTCGCATCGGCGAAGTGGCGAGCACTCTAAGCCATCGCAGTCAGATTACGCGCATTGATAGGGTAGGGCGGTGATGCCTTTGTCTGAAAGGTGAATTCTCGTTGGTCAGGGCGAATCGAATTCAATACTGCAATGGTTCGATCTGACTGGGTCAGCATACAGCCAAACGCCATTCAGTTTAGACAATTCAACGGAAGCTTCAGAACAGCAGGATGGGGACCAGTGAGAGATGGGGGTATAGCATTAGTCGCGTCCCACTTTTTGTGGGGTTCCCTTACACATGTCTTACACACTTACACAAAACCTTACACAAATTTGGCTTGACGGAAAATTTATAATTTTTTATCATATAGCTACGGCTGTATCGTTCTACTCAAAAGTGAGATCATTAGGGCCTTAGCTCTTCAATAATATAATTCGACTGGCTGACACCCAATCTAGCGATGCATTAGCCGGATTTATGGCTCCGGCATCGGCAATGTCTTTGTGCAACTCGGCCTGCGTGAACCGCTCTTCAAAATGACGAAATGGATCTTAAGGTTACCGTGCTTTTTTATATCGCTTTCAAAGCGGGCATGCGTTTCAGTAATGAATTGTTTATTATAGATTATCCGCATTTCGAAAAGCCGCAATCAAGACAATTAAGGCAACCTTCCGCCTTGATTAGCGATGCAGCTCCGCATTTCGGGCATGCTGGAGAAAATTGTCCGGCTGGCATGGGGATAACGTCGTCTGCCTTCGCTTCGGATACCTGCTCTTCCATAGCCAAGTGACGCTCAATAATATCGCCGATAGCCGCTAACAGCGACGGCACATATTTCTTTTGCAACCAAGCACCACCCCTTGGATCAAATACCGCCTTCATTTCTTCGACAACGAACGATACGTCGCCCCCGCGCCGGAACACAGCTGAAATCATCCGCGTGAGACCAAGTGTCCAAGCATAGTGTTCCATATTTTTGGAATTGATAAAAATCTCGAATGGGCGGCGCTCTCCACCGGAGACGATATCGTTAATTGTAATATAAACCGCATGCGCGCTATCGGGCCATTTAAGCTTATAGGTCGTGCCGTCAAGCGCCTCCTCTCGCGGTGCTAGCGGTGCAATCTCGACGGGCGCTTTTGTTTGTTTGTCGGTCTCAGTGCTGAGGATCGACCCCGTGATCGCGTTGGGCCGATAAGTCGTCATACCTTTGCAGTCGAGCCGGTATCCTTCCAGATAAATATCTGAAAAATCTTCAAAACTAATATTTTCGGGACAATTTACAGTTTTGGAAATCGAACTGTCGATGGCTTTTTGCGCCGCCGCCTGCATCTTGATATGTTCGGAGGGTTTCAAGGTCTGGGCGCTCACAAATAGCTCGTCTGACGGAACGGCATCAATCCCTTTTGCCTCGCGCCAGACCCTCATCGCGTAATCCTCGACCGTTTCGGTATGTGTAGACCCATCGCTTTGGCGAATACGGCGGTCGTACCTGTAAGCAAATACCGGCTCGACGCCTGATGATACATTCCCCGCCAGAAGCGATGTTGTTCCGGTTGGTGCGATGGAGGTGAGGCAACCATTGCGAAGACCATGCTCGGCAATCATAGCGCGGGTTTTGTCATCTAGCGCTTTCAAATTGGGCGCATCAAGAATGCGCTTATCATATAGAGGAAATGGATCCTTTTCCGCAGCCAGCTTGGCAGAAGTCCGATATGCTTCCCGTTTTATAATTTCCAGCCAACGGGTCGTTTGAGCCGCTGCATCATCACTTCCATATTGTTCGCCGCAAAACAAAAGCGCATCAGCAAGGCCAGTGATTCCTAATCCAATGCGCCGCTTGGATTTAGCTTCGACTTCCTGCTGTTCCAAGGGATAGCGCGAAATATCAATCACGTTGTCGAGCATACGCACCGCAGTTTCTGTAAGTTCGCCAAGCTGCTGTTCGTCAAGTCCTGCATCATCTTCAAATGGCCGGACAACAAGCTTTGCAAGATTGATTGATCCCAACAGACAGGCTCCATAAGGTGGTAGCATTTGTTCACCGCAAGGATTACTCGCGCTAATGTCCTCGCAATATGCCAGGTTATTCTGCTGGTTGACGCGGTCTACGAAGATTACTCCAGGTTCAGCACAATCGTATGTAGCGCGCATTAACCGCTCCCAGAGGTCTTTTGCCCGAATGGTTCGGAAAACGTCACCGCCGAATACTAAAGGCCAATCGGCATCGGCATGGAGAGCTTCCATAAAGGCATCTGTCACTAGCACAGAAACATTGAAATTGCGGAATCGCGCAGCATCCCGCTTAGCATCAATAAAGGCTTCGATGTCGGGATGGTCAATGCGCAGACACCCCATCATCGCGCCGCGCCGCTGACCGGCTGAATGCACGGTTTTACACATCGAATCCCAGCAATCCATGAACGACAGCGGACCTGATGCATCAGCTCCAACACCATGAACTGGGCTTCCTAGTGGCCGGATAGTTGAGAAATCCATCCCGACCCCACCGCCTTGCTGCATCGTTAGCGCTGCTTCCCGGAGATGATCAAATATGCCCCCAAGGCTGTCTGGTACCGTTCCCATTACAAAACAATTGAATAAGGTAACAGCGCGTCCAGTTCCCGCACCGGCAATAACGCGGCCGGCTGGGATGAAACGTAAATCGGCGATGGCATCAAAAAAGCGGGTGCCCCATTCTTCTCGTGATTCGGGCGCTTCCGCCTCAACGATTGCGGCCGCAACGCGCGCTGCAGTCTCGTCAAAACTTTGATCCCCGCTGGCTCCTTGCGGCGAAAAACGATATTTGGACGTCCAGATTTCTTCGGATAATTTTGTTTCAAGGATCATCGAAAAATCCATATATGGTATCAGCTCGAGTTACTTGCCACTAGATGTGAGGTTTATCTACAATGATATTTAATAGAGGTATTTGATTTACATCAATTCGGTGGCGAAGTTTTTACGCCATTTCATAGCTGGTAGTTTAACCAAGAAAATTAGGCGGAGCGAAGTATATGGATTTCACCGTTTCTGACAGGCAGGCTGAATGGCGGGACCGTGTTCGCGGCTTTATGGATGCTCATGTTTATCCGGCAGAGTCGGCATATCAATCTCACGTTCAAATCACCAATGAGACACGCTGGACACCGCCGCCAATCATCGAAGAACTGAAGGCCCGTGCTTATTCGGAAGGACTCTGGAATCTCTTTCTTGCGCCGTCGGAGCATGATGATGGAAACTACCAAGGGGCTGGGCTGAGTAATCTAGACTATGCCTTGTGTGCAGAAGAAATGGGCAGGGTCAGTTTTGCATCTGAGGCTTTTAATTGTTCAGCACCTGACACAGGTAATATGGAGGTGCTGCATCGTTACGGTACAGCGGAACAAAAAACTGCCTGGCTGCGGCCGCTTCTGGATGGCGAAATTCGGTCAGCATTTTTGATGACAGAGCCTGATGTAGCTTCCTCAGACGCGACGAACATACAGACAACTATTAGCAGGGACGGAGATCATTACATTATCAATGGTCGTAAGTGGTGGTCATCGGGAGTTGGCGATCCTCGCTGCAAGATCGCTATCGTCATGGGGAAAACCGATACGGAAGCCGATCGCCACAGTCAGCAATCGCAAATACTGGTACCTCTGGAGACTCCCGGCGTTGAAATTGTCCGAATGCTGCCAGTTTTTGGTTATGACGATGCGCCACATGGCCACGCGGAAGTTATATTGCGAGATGTCCGGGTTCCGGCGTCAAACATTATTCTTGGTGAGGGCAAGGGTTTTGAAGTTGCCCAAGGGCGGCTTGGGCCAGGCCGCATTCACCACTGCATGCGCGCGATAGGAGCCGCAGAGGTGGCCATCGAGAAAATGACCGACAGATTGTTGTCAAGAGTCGCATTCGGAAAGCGACTCGCTGATCAATCGGTGTGGGAACAGCATTTGGGAGAGGCGCGGCTGGATATAGAAATGTCGCGCCTTCTTTGTCTGAAAGCCGCCGATATGATGGACAAGACTGATAACAAAGCGGCTCGACTAGAAATCGCCATGATCAAAGTTGCAGCGCCACGGACGGCTTTGCGGGTCATTGATTATGCAATTCAGGCGCATGGTGCGGGCGGTGTCAGTGATGACTTCGGATTGGCACAGGTTTATGCCGGTATGCGGGCGCTACGCATCGCCGATGGGCCCGACGAGGTTCATCTACGATCAATTGCCCGGCTGGAATTTTCGCGGCATGGGGAGCGTATGCGAGCGTGGAGGGAAAAATAGCTGCTTTGGCGGCAAATGCCGGTCGGGAACAACAGCTAAGCAAAGCGCCTGATTTTAGCAAATATGAAGCAATTTAGCAGAAGTGTGCGCTCTCAGACAACGACATGTTGGCATATCGACGCCACCGGAGGCTATCGCCAATAAACTAGGTTAGCTACCAGGCATAGATATTTTTGATGAGAATGGACGGGGGATCAAGAATACCATATGTTAGAAAACGAACGCATTTTACTAAAGCACTCAAATATCCCGATTGTTATTGCGGCGGGCGGCAAAGGTTGCCGAATAGGCGGAGGAAAACCATTTTTAATACTTGATGGGATAAGCTTGATAGATCGATCGTTAGACCGAGTTTCTCGTTGGTCAAGCGATGTCGCCGTCGCTTTGCAAGAAGCTCCATCGCAGACATTGAGAGCAGATATTGAATTGCTGGTAGACCATGAAAAAAATCAAGGACCACTATCGGCCTTGTCTAATGCGCTTTGCTATGCCCAGAAAAAGAAATCCTCGCACGTTTTACTAATCCCTTGCGACATGCCTTTCCTACCGGACGATCTGCTTCAAAGGTTGGAGCAGGAAATCGGTGCCTCGCAGGTCGCGATGGCAAGAAGCAATGGGCAGATTCATCCGATTTGTGCTTTGTGGAGTACAAATATCACTAACCAAATCACGGCCTATGCTGAAACCGGTCGGCGTTCTTTGATTGGCTTGGCCGATACAATGCAGGTAGAATTTATTGATTGGACAGGGGCTGATCCAGATCCTTTTTTCAACATCAATACACCAGAGGATATGAAACAAGCACAATCATATTTCTGTTAAAATTGGAGGGCGTTGACAAGGCTTCCTTGCTTCTTGCCTTTGCAATTCGCCGGACGGCGCACCAGCCAATCTGTCTGCGCCAAAGGTTGCTGCGCTCCCGAACTTTGGTTGTCCAAAATGACAAGTCCGTTTTCACCCCAAAACGCGCGGTAGAAGGTTTCGCGTGGACCGTTCGGGCCAATCTCGGTTGAAAGAGGTATCTTTCGCCACTGTAAAGGTAACGGGCGCGTCTGGCCTTGCAGCTTTGCTAGGAGAGGAGCCAAGAACAATCTTGCGGTCACCATAGCTGATGCAGGATTACCAGGTAAGCCAAGTATAAACTTATCGCCGGCTTTCCCGAGCCAGACAGGTTTGCCTGGTTTAATGGCAACTTTTGAGAACAATAGTTCGAGCCCGTGAGGTTCAAACATAGTCTTAGCATAATCGCGCTCGCCGACTGACGCGCCGCCCGTGACAAGCACTATATCGGCATGAGCCAAGGCCTCACCCGCTGCTTCTGTCAGTTCATGAAGGTTATCGGCCAATCTTTTACGGGCAATCACATTTCCGCCAATAGATTTGGCATAAGCGGCCAAGCCGATTGTGACGCTATCGGGAATACTTTCAAGCTGGCTTGCAGCTTTTCCCGGAGCGACAATCTCGTCACCTGTTCCTATAATGGTAATTTTTGGCTGAAGAGCAACGAGGACTTCATCACGGTCAGCGGCTGCAACAGTTAGCAGGCTACGCGGCGTCAGCATCGACCCTGCGCCTAACAATTCATCACCAGTGGCAAAATCGCTTGCCTGCTTGCGAACATTCCATCCCGGTCCATATTCTCTTGCAATGTGTGCTAATCGGCCATCGCGTTCGACATTTTCCTGTATAATAACTCGGTCCGTTCCGTTCGGCATAGCCGCTCCGGTAAATATCCTGATCGTCTCGTCTGGACCGACGGCACCAGAATATCGTGCGCCAGCAAAGGCCTCACCGATGACATTGAGGCGATCTCCCAAGGCTGTAGATGCGTCGGTGACGGCATAGCCATCCATAGCCGACACATCTTGGCGCGGGGCATCTATCTGTGCAGATATTGCTTCTGCCAGAACACGGCCAGAGGCATTTTCCAGTTCCACTGTTTCAGTGCCCAGTTCAGATGCTGCTTGAGCGGCTATCTCTTGCGCTTCATCAAAGCTGATCATGATATTGCCCACATTCTTTCTGCCAAGAATTTCGGTTTATGCGCATAAGCCATGTAAACGCGGCAATAAGCCAGCAATCGAGCAAGGCCGGTGGCGGCTGTCTAGCTCGTTGCTAAGCACCATATCCCAAGCATCGCGGCATGCACCCGTAGACCCGGGAACACAAAATATAAAGCTATCACCGGCTTGACCGGCAAATGCCCGCGATTGCAAAGTAGAAACACCAATGGTGCCAAGACTCGCCTGATGGAACAAAACTGAAAAGCCGTCCATATAACGCCGGAACATTGGCTTTATCGCTTCTGGAGTAACATCACGCTCGGTAAATCCGGTCCCGCCCGTGGTAAGGATAATCTCAACCTCGGGATCATCTATCCATTTCTGCGCCTGCGCTTTAATTGCCGACTTATCATCGGTCACTATAGCACGGTCAGCGAGGCTATGACCTGCAGCCTCCAACCTTTGGATAAGCAGGCCGCCAGACGTATCTGTTTCCTTTGTGCGCGTATCAGAAATCGTCATTACCGCGATTTTTAGCGGATAGAAGGTGAGTGCTTTATCAATACCGGCCATTGCTCAAACCGCCCATCTTTCTGTATCTACAATATCGCCCTGCGTAGGCTCTATCCATTTGTGACCTTGCGGCCCCTGTTCGGATTTCCAGAATACCGCTTCTGTTTTCAATCGGTCCATCATGTAGTCGGCAGCTTCAAAAGCGGCGCGCCTGTGCGCAGATGCGGTCGCCACAAAAACAATCGCTTCGTTTGGTGCGATGACACCTGCGCGGTGGATGACCAACGATTTGCTGATAGCGAAGCGTTCCTGCGCCGCATCCAAAATAGCCTGCATCGATGCTAAGGTGACCGAACGATATGTTTCCAAAGTAAGAGCAGTTACAGACGAACCGTCGTTTGTCAGATCGCGGGCCAGACCAGTGAAGCTAACAATGGCTCCGTCGCTTCCGTCACACCCGTTCGTGAAAGCCGCCAGCGCTTGCGCTGGTTCAAATGTTTCGCGCGTAATTTGAACTGCGTCCAATTTAACCACCTGAAACTGGCGGGAAAAACGCTAGTATTTGATTTGGCATGATCGCGGCGCTATCTAGTACAATAGTCTCATCGAGGCACGCCTTTACGCGCGGGCTTGCCATATAAACTGCCATTTCGGGATATTTGATCGCAATCTCATGGCGCACTTTTGCAATATTTGATCCATTTTCTGCGATGCGGATTGTAATCTGGTCGGCAAGAATCGTGGCCAGCTGTCCGCAGAGTTCAACCGTTATATTAGCTTCTTTAAAATTTTCAATTCAGCCTCCAATAGATGCAAGGTGAGGCGTTTTTCCGCTATCTCCTTGGTGCAACAAATGACTTGGTGCCTTGGTCTGGGTTAGTGCGACAATGCGGGTCACCAGCTCCTCATACTGACTGTCGCTTGCCAAAAGAGGACGCAGATCGATACCGCCATCTCCGAATAGGCATAGATGAAACTTGCCTGTGGCTGAAACACGCAGGCGGTTGCATGTCGCGCAAAAATCCTGTGAATAGGGTGCAATAATTCCGATCCGTCCTTTGGCTGCATCGTGTCCATATTCGACGGCGGGACCTGCCCCTGGCTTGCGCGCCAATTGCTTCCAGCCAAGATCGTCCAACCGCTTTGCAACATGCGTGCCAGGCAAATGATGTGATTTGAAAAATTGCGGATTATCATTTGTTCGCATGACTTCGATGAAACGCAAGGACACATTGCGCGTAGCAACAAAATTCAGAAAATCATCAATCTCCTGATGGTTCAGATTGCGCATCAACACCGTGTTGATCTTGATATCGGTCATGCCCGCGGCCCGTGCCGCCTCGATTCCATCAAGAACCTCTGCAAGTCGGTCATGCCCTGTAATCTGTTTGAACTTTTCGGGTTCCAGTGAATCGATACTGATGTTGATCGCACAAATTCCGGCGTCAAAGTAACTCTGCGCGCGTTCAGCCAATCGGTAGCCGTTGGTGGTCATAGCGAGGCGTCGAATACCGGGAATGGCGCTAACCGCACCTGCAATTTCTATAAATTCTCTGCGAAGAGTAGGTTCACCGCCGGTTAGTCGAATTTTCCATAATCCAAGCGATGCGAAAGCTCGGACTAACCGCGCAATCTCATCAATATTTAGATTTGTCGGAGCACCATTTGCTTTGCGATATCCATCAGGCAAACAATAGCTACATTTGAAATTACACACATCGGTGAGCGACAGCCGCAGATATTCAAAACGTCTGCCCATCGCGTCGGACAAAAGGCTCGTTGGCACCTTAGTCTCTGGAGCTTTCAGGTCTATGATGTCCGGCATCCTACTCATTACTGCACCAATGGTCCGTCGACGGCTTCGAACGCGACGCCTTCTATCTCTGTCTGGGAGGCCAATATGGAAAGATATTGCGAGACTGCTTTACGAAAGCTTGCTTCTTCCAAATAATCCGCAATTTTTTGCTCAACCGCTTCAAAGGGCAGAGTTTCTCCTTCTACGCGGCGTCCGGCGCGGATAACATGAACGCCAAAGCGTGATTTTACTGGCTGTGCGCATAATTCGCCTTCCGCCAAAGCAAAAAGCGCCTTTTCAAAAGGCTCGACAGTTTGCCCAGAGCCAATCTGGCCTAAATTGCCGCCTTGCTCTTTAGAAGAACAAGCTGATAGTTCGCGTGCCAGCTTACCAAAAGCATCAGGCTCTGCTTGAACCTTCCGGATTACGCCTCGGGCATCGCCGGTCGCCAGAGAGTATGCAAATTCATCATCGGGCGACGCGGCAAACAGGATATGCTCAGCCTCAACAATTGTTGGCGAAGAAAACCGGTCTTCATGCTGCTCATAAAAACGCTTTGCAACGGCACTGTCGGCTGTTGGCGTTTTGACTTCCTGTTCCAGCAAAGCCTCAATACGAGCGTCGTCCGGAGCCAATTTATTTCCATTGGCATCGGTCAAGTCAGGTGCTGCAATATGAAGCCGATCCGCTTCGTTCAGCAGTAATCTTCGTACAACAAGAGCTTCTGCAGCGCTGGCTCTTGCTTCCTCCGGAGTTCCTGACGGATGATTTTGGGCTTCTGCCGCGATATCGCTCTGCGCAATTTCAATTCCGCCAACGCTAATTTTTTCCATTACCTCATCCATGATGCGTCTCCCCAATACCGCTCGCTAATTTACGAGAACGCACGATCTGGTATCCCGAACGCCAGAAATAGCGAACTGGAGCAGACAACATGTGCACTAGGCGGGTAAAAGGAAATAACAGGAATATGAACATGCCGAGGATGAGATGGACCTGATACGGCCAGTCAAGACCAACGATGTAATTGGCAATTCGCGGCTCGAAAGTAAAGATGCCCTGCGCCCAGGCGGAAAGCCGTAGCATTACCTCCGCATCGCTGTGCGCTAATGAAAACGGAACAGTTGCAAGCCCAAGTAAGAGTTGAACAAAAAGAATGATCAGTATTGCATTGTCACTAAAACTCGATGTCTGTCTGACCCGCGCATCAAAAAAACGCCTATGCATTAGTAGTAGCAAGCCTGCAAAGCATATTAGGCCCGCGATCGTGCCTGCGATGATGGCCACCATCTGTTTAGCTTCTGCTGTGATAATATATTTATAGATACTATGCGGCGTAAGCAGTCCGACAAAATGGCCCATGAATAAGAACAGGACGCCAACGTGGAACAATACCGAACCCCACATTAATTGTTTGCGCCGCAGCAACTGACTTGAACCGGCGCGCCAAGTATAAGGTTCGCGATCATAACGGATGATCGATCCGACTACGAATACGGCAAGTGCGATATAGGGAAAAACGCCAAAGAAGAACATGTTCGCCCATGCTTCAATCGGGAGAGTCTCAAGCGCTTCGTGCCCTGCCGGAGTGGGGATTATTGGTGCAGACATAATCAAGCTCCTTTTTCGAATTGCATAGCTGCGAGCTGGCGCTCGGCAAGCGGGCAGGATGTGTCTTTATCAGACGGTAGGTTAGGATTGGATGGCGCCATTGCACCGAATGTCACTTCCTCTTCTTCCCAAGCGGCATCGAGCGCTTCCAGATCGTCGGGATCATCGGCTGGCTTTATCGCACTTTCCACGTCAACACTGCGATCAACGCCTGCGATATTGCATAAGGCAATCAATATAGGCGCATAAACGGATTGGCGCTCTTCAAGCCGCTGTGACAGGGCAACTAGCACCAGACCGGGTTCAGCTAATCGCTCCAGCGCAGCCTCGCGCGGCAACACCGAGCAATACTCCAGAAACTGCGGCAAATAATCGGGCAATTCGTTGGAAACCGGATCAAGACCGGCATCAAGATAGCGTTCGCGCAAATCGACCATCGCCTGGCCCCGGTCACGACTTTCGCCGTGCACATGTTCAAATAAATGCAGTGAATGGACACGTCCCCGGTCAAACAATTCGACATAATCTTCTTGCACATCAAGGAGATCGCTATTGGCCAGCTTTGTTAACAATGGCTCCAGCGCCGCAATTTGAACCGCGTTAAGCAATCCATCCTCCAACAGCGCGCTGCGCATTTCAGGAACGGCGTTTTGCACATCTGCCTCTGGATATTGCAACAGGGCAGATAAGATACGAAATGTTATGCTCACGATATCATCTCCGTCGGCGTCTGAAGTTTCTTGCGGGCAGGGGCACCAAATAAGTTGGTATCGCTGCTGCCGCTGGAACAGCCATTGCCAAAGGAAAATCCGCATGAACCGCGTTCTTCGAACATATCCTCGGCATCTTCACGGTGGCCGGTGGGAATAACAAACCGGTCTTCATAATTAGCGATGGCCATGATCTGGTACATTTCGTCAATTTGCGCAGTGGTAAGGCCAACGCGCTCTGCGATATCTTCGCGGATAACGCCGTCCACTGTTTTTCCGCGCATATAGCTGCGCATGGCGAGCATCCGTTCAAGGCACGTGGCAATTGGCTCCTCATCTCCCGCAGTAAGCAAGTTAGCGAGATATTTGAGCGGAATACGCAAGCTGCGGATATCGGGCATGTCATCGACCATTTCGATTTTGCCCGCCCCAGCTGCTGCGCTGATCGGCGATAATGGCGGGACATACCAGACCATTGGGAGCGTTCGGTATTCGGGATGCAGCGGAAATGCGACTTTCCATTCCATCGCCATTTTCCATACCGGCGACAGGCGTGCAGATTCTAGCCATGCTTCTGGCACGCCGTCTTTGCGTGCTTGTGCAATGACTTCCGGGTCATTCGGGTCCAGAAAAATATCAAGTTGCGCCTGATAGAGATCCTCAACATTTTCTGCTGACGCCGCTTCCTCAATACGATCTGCATCATAAAGCATCACGCCAAGATAGCGGATGCGCCCGACGCAGGTTTCGGAGCAAACGGTCGGCTGTCCCGCTTCGATACGGGGATAGCAGAATGTGCATTTTTCTGACTTGCCAGATTTCCAATTATAGTAAATTTTCTTGTAGGGGCAGCCAGATACACACATGCGCCAGCCTCGGCATTTTTCCTGATCGATCAGGACAATGCCGTCTTCTTCGCGTTTGTAGATGGAGCCTGATGGACAGGCCGCAACGCAGGTCGGGTTCAGACAATGCTCGCACAGGCGCGGCAAATACATCATGAATGTATTTTCAAATTGCCCGTACATTTCTTTCTGAATGCCTTCGAAATTATAATCCGCAGAACGCTTGGAAAACTCGCCGCCTAGGATTTCTTCCCAATTGGGAGCCCAGTTGATCTTTTCCATCCGCTTACCGGTAATGGCCGAGCGGGGACGTGCTGTTGGCTGTGCTTTGGATTCCTTAGCGGTTTGCAGATGGCCATAATCGAACGTGAACGGTTCATAATAATCGTCGATTTCCGGCAAATCGGGGTTGGCGAATATTTTTGCTAAAAGCCGCCATTTTCCGCCCATACGCGGCTGCAGGCGGCCCCCCTTTTTGGTCCATCCGCCGTTCCAGCGTTTCTGGTTCTCCCAGTCTTTCGGATAACCAATGCCGGGTTTGGTCTCGACATTGTTGAACCAAGCATATTCCAGGCCTTCACGGCTGGTCCAGACGTTTTTACAAGTCACAGAACAGGTGTGACAACCGATACATTTATCAAGGTTTAAAACCTTACCGATTTGTGCGCGAACCTTCATGCTACTTGCTCCTTTGTTGCCATTGCTGGCAACGCCCCTTCGGGCAATTCTTCTTCCAGCCAGTCCACTTTGGACAACTTACGCACAATGACGAATTCATCGCGGTTGGAACCCACGGTCCCGTAATAATTGAAGCCGTAGGAAAGCTGCGCATACCCGCCGATCATATGTGTTGGTTTCAAAACCGCGCGCGTGACGCTGTTGTGAATACCGCCGCGATTTCCGGTCAGCGGGGAACCGGGCATGTTCACGATTTTTTCCTGTGCGTGGTACATGAACAGCGTGCCTTCCTTCATCCGCTGCGACACCACTACGCGGGCCACAAGCGCGCCGTTAGTATTAAAAGCCTCCACCCAATCATTATCGACAAGGCCTGCCTTTGCGGCGTCGGTTTCCGACATCCACACAATCGGTCCGCCGCGCGATAGTGTCAGCATCAACAGATTGTCGGTATAGGTAGAGTGGATGCCCCATTTCTGGTGCGGGGTAATAAAGTTCAGGATGACGTGTTTTTCACCATCGGCCTTATCAATCATCGGCTTCACCGCTTTGGTATCAATCGGCGGGCGATAGACACAGAATCCCTCGCCAAAGGCGCGCATCCAGCTATGATCTTGATAAAGCTGCTGCCGTCCGCTTAATGTGCGCCACGGGATAAGCTCATGCACATTGGTATAACCTGCATTGTAACAGACATGCTCACTCTCAATTCCCGACCATGTGGGCGAGGAAATAATCTTGCGCGGTTGTGCCTGTAAATCACGAAACCGGATTTTCTCGTCTTCTTTGGGCCGCGCCAGATGCGTATGATCGCGTCCGGTGTTTTCAGACAATGCCGCCCATGCTTTTACAGCGACTTCACCATTGGTTTCGGGTGCCAGCATCAGGATAACCTCTGCCGCATCAATCGCGCTGTCGATTTTAGCATGACCCTTTGCCTGACCTTCGGAAAGAACGGTCCCATTAAGCTGTTTCAGCAGCTCAATCTCATGGTCAGTGTTCCAACCAATCCCTTTACCGCCATTGCCTAGTTTGCCGAGCAACGGGCCGAGCGAGCTGAACCGGTCATATAGGCCGGGGTAATCTCGCTCAACCACCGTAACATTGGGCATACTTATGCCGGGAACAGGCTTGGTGTCGCCTTTGCCCCAATCTTCAACATCAAAAGGCTGCGCCATCTCACCCGGCGTATCGTGCATTATCGGGGTAAGCACCACGTCTTCTTCAACGCCCAGAACCTCTGGTGCGATTTCGGAGAATTTTTTGGCAATGCTTTTATAGATTTCCCAATCCGATTTGGATTCCCAAACCGGATCAACCGCTGCCGACAAGGGGTGGATGAACGGGTGCATGTCGGATGTATTCAAGTCATCTTTTTCATACCAGCTTGCGGTTGGCAGAACGATGTCGGAATAAACGCATGTGGTGGACATCCGGAAATCCAGCGTTACGACCAGATCAAGTTTACCTTTTGGCGCTTCATCATGCCAGACGACTTCATCTGGCTTTTGCGCGCCGGTTTCGCCCAGATCCTTGCCCTGAACGCCGTGTGACGTGCCGAGCAGATGTTTAAGGAAATACTCATGCCCTTTGCCCGAGGAACCCAATATATTAGAACGCCACACGAACATATTGCGCGGCCAGTTTGCTGGATCATCAGGATCATGACACGACATTTCGAGATCGCCGGATTTCAAACCCTCGGCCACATAATCCTTGGCCTCTTTGCCAGCAGCTTTGGCAGCTTTGGCGATATCCAGCGGATTGCTTTTCATCTGCGGCGCACTAGGCAACCAACCCATGCGTTCGGCGCGAACGTTGTAATCGATTAACGTGCCCGACCAGTCACCTTCCGGCGCAGTGGGGGACAATATCTCTTTTACGTCCAGCGTTTCATACCGCCATTGGTTGCTATGCGCATAGAAAAAGCTGGTGCTGTTCATATGACGTGGCGGACGGTTCCAATCCAACCCGAACGCCAGTGGTTGCCAGCCGGTCTGCGGCCGCAATTTTTCTTGGCCAACATAATGCGACCAGCCGCCGCCCGATTGTCCGATACAGCCGCACATCACCAGCATGTTGATAATGCCGCGGTAATTCATGTCCATATGATACCAGTGGTTTAGACCGGCGCCTAAGATGACCATCGACTTGCCATTGGTTTTTTCGGCGTTGCTTGCAAATTCCCGGGCAACTGTAATAATCTGCTCGGCTGGAACGCCAGTGATCTTTTCGGCCCATGCAGGGGTATAAGGCACATTGTCGCTATAATCTTTGCTAACATGTTCACCGCCAAGGCCCCGGTCGAGGCCATAATTGGCGCAGAAAAGATCAAAGACTGTGGCAACGATTGCATCACCATCTTTCAACTTGATAGAACGCACCGGTACTTTGCGGTTCAGCACATCGGGATGATCGGTCCCTTTGAAATGATCATGTTCATGATTGCCGAAATAAGGAAACGATACATCGACAACATCGTCGCGGTTTTGATCCAGTATCGCGGTCATCCGCAATTCGACATCATTGCCCTTGCCGTCTTTTTCCTCCAAATTCCATTTGCCTTTTTCTCCCCAGCGGTAACCGACCGAGCCCAGTGGCGCGACAGCTTTGCCGCTCTTTTCATCAATGGCGACTGACTTCCATTCGGGATTATTTTTCTCACCGAGTCCGCCTTTGAAATCTGATGCGCGCAACATGCGTTCAGGCACATAAGCACCGTCTTTCTCGACCAAGCGGACTAGCAACGGCATATCAGAATATTTGCGGCAATAGTCCTCAAAATAGGGAACTTGCCGGTCCAGATGATATTCGCGCAGGATAACATGCCCTATTGCCATCGCCAACGCAGCATCGGTTCCCTGCTGTGGATTCAGCCAGATATCGGCAAATTTAGTGGCTTCGGCATAATCGGGCGACACGACAGTTACCTTGGCACCGCGATAGCGAGCTTCGGTCATGAAATGCGCATCGGGCGTGCGCGTTTGCGGCACATTGGAACCCCAAAGCATGATGTAGCCTGCATTATACCAGTCGGCGCTTTCGGGCACGTCTGTTTGCTCGCCCCATGTTTGCGGAGAAGACGGTGGTAGATCGCAATACCAATCGTAAAAGGACATACACGTCCCGCCCAGCAGCGAAAGATAGCGTGAACCGGCGGCGTAGCTGACCATCGACATCGCAGGAATAGGCGAGAATCCGATGACCCTGTCTGGCCCGTATTTCCTAGCGGTATAGGCATTGGCGGCCGCAATGATTTCTGTCACTTCATCCCATGCTGCCCGAACAAAGCCGCCATGCCCGCGTATGGCTGTATAACTTTGGCGTTTGGCTTTATCCTCGACAATTGATGCCCATGCAGCAACTGGCGTCATGCTTTTGCGAGCTTCCCGCCATAACCGCACCAAACGTGACCGGATCAGCGGATATTTTAACCGCTGTGCTGAATAAATATACCAGCTATAGCTAGCCCCGCGCGGGCAACCGCGTGGCTCATGATTAGGCAGATCAGGCCGTGTGCGCGGATAATCGGTCTGCTGCGTTTCCCAAGTGATGATCCCGCCTTTGACGTAAATCTTCCATGAACACGAACCGGTGCAGTTCACCCCGTGGGTAGAGCGCACGATCTTGTCGTGCTGCCAGCGTTTGCGATAGCTATCTTCCCAATCGCGCGCTTCGGACGTTGTGACTCCATGCCCATCAGCAAAAGGTATCTTTTTTTGTTTAAAGAAGGTCAAGCGGTCTAACAGATGGCTCATGATTTGGGTCCTTTACTGGGCTAATACGGGAATGGATTGAGGGGCTTTGCCACGTTCAATATCGTGAAGAGTGCCGCCTTTTCGGGTATAAACGAACCATGTCAGAGCGGCGCAGCTGGCATAGAAAATCAGGAAGCCCCATAACGCCCCCATCGGCGAGCCTGTTGCCGCAATCGAGCTGCCAAAGCTTTTGGGGATGAAGAATGCGCCGTAAGCAGCGATGGCGGATGTAAAGCCGACGATAGCAGCGGATTCCTTTTCGGCCTGTCTTGTGCGTTCTGCCACGTTCAGATGCGGCATCAGGCGGGGCACTTCGCTCCGCATGATGACAGGGATCATCTGGAAAGTTGAAGCATTGCCAACGCCTGTGACAAAGAACATGAAGATGAAAATGCCAAGGAAACCGACAAAGCTATTCTGATTGAGAGAATATACAACACCGACGACGCCGATCATCATGGCGACAAACACCCAGAACGTTACACGTGCACCGCCCCATTTATCCGAAACCCAGCCAGTAGCCGCGCGGCTGATTGCCCCGACCAATGGCCCCAGAAAAACATATTGAAGCACATTGACATCAGGAAATTCGCTTTTCGCAAGTAAGGGAAGGCCAGCCGAGAAGCCGATGAATGAACCGAACGTCCCGGTGTATAACCAGCACATAATCCAGTTATGTTTGCGCTGGAAAATCACGGCTTGTTCGGCAAAACTCGCTTTCGCATCGGCAATATCGTTCATTCCGAACCATGCCAGCAAGCCTGAGGCGATGATGAACGGGATCCATATAAACCCTGCATTTTGCAGCCAAAGCTGTTCGCCCGTGTCAGTGGATACTGGCTGTCCGCCCATCACACCAAATACGCCCGCCGTAATAACGATGGGAATGAGGAACTGCATCACCGATACACCTAGATTGCCCAGCCCGGCATTGAGCGCCATAGCATTTCCCTTGCTCGCCTTGGGGAAAAAGAAACTGATGTTGGACATGGAGGAGGCAAAATTGCCGCCGCCCAAACCGCAGAGCAGAGCAAGCACTAGGAAGATAAAATAAGGCGTTTCTGGGTTCTGGACGGCATAGCCAATGCCGAATGCCGGCAGCAGAAGCGAGAAAGTTGATAGTGTGGTCCATAAACGTCCGCCAAATATCGGAACCATGAAGCTGTAGAATATGCGTAGCGTCGCGCCAGACAGTCCGGGTAAAGCAGCTAGCCAGAACAGCTGATCGGTTGAATAGTTGAACCCGATTAGCGGTAGCTTGGCCACCACCATAGACCAGACCATCCATACAGAAAATGCCAGTAGCAACGCAGGAATAGAGATATAGAGATTTTTGCGTGCTATTGGTTCACCTACATTTTCCCAAAACTCTTCGTCCTCTGGGCGCCAATCGTCCAAGACTTTGGTTGGGATTTGCCCGTGAAATTTCTCCTCGTGGATTTCAGCCAATTCTGGAAATTCTGGGAGCGAGCGCGCATCAACACCTGATGCCTTTTGCTCCATCTGCCTTACGGCAATATGCATCCACGCCAAAGCCACGCCCACAATTGCAAACAAGACCATGAAACAGCTTGTCCAGATGCCAGTCAGATCGCTGACCGCGCCAAAAACGATAGGAAGAATAAAGCCGCCGAGACCGCCGACCATGCCGACCAAACCGCCGACTGATCCCACGTGATCGGGATAGTAAACCGGGATATGCTTATATACCGCTGCCTTGCCCAGCGACATGAAGAAACCGAGCACGAATACAGTCAAAACAAATGGCACAAGACCCATTGACGTGGAGAAACTAATATTGCCCTTTATCCCGTGAATTACATAATCAGTGGCGGGATAGGAGAGCATGAAAAGGCAAAGCAACGATATGCCGAACGTGGCATACATAATTTTACGTGCACCATATTTATCGGATAAGATCCCGCCATAGGCGCGAAAAAGGCTGGCCGAGAGCGAGAAGGTGGCCGCCAATATACCAGCCATTTTGATGTCGAGCCCATATACACCCATGAGATATTTGGGCAGCCACAAAGCCAGAGCGACGAAGGCTCCGAACACAAAGAAATAATAGAGCGAGAAACGCCAGACCTGCTGATTTTTCAGCGGTTCGAGTTGTTGCTTCAGGGACTTTGGTTTTTCCCCAGATATTTTGCGTGCAGCAAAATCCGGATCATCTTTAGCGAATAGGAAATAAAAGATAGCCGTAGCACCGAGCACTGCTGCCCAGATTTGCGCGACAGCGGTCCAGCCAAGAGCGACCATTACGAAAGGCGCTGTAAATTTAGTTACTGCTGCACCGACATTACCCATGCCAAAGAAGCCCAGTGCGGTTCCCTGTTTTTCCTGCGGATACCATTTGGATACATAGGCAACGCCAACCGCAAAACAGCCACCTGCCAAACCAAGGCCGAGAGCCGCCAACAGCATTAAGCCGTAACTGTCCGCATAAGAGAGTGCTAACGTCGAAACTGCCGATGCAAGCATCGTGAGAGGAAATACTATTCGCCCACCATATTGGTCAGCCCAAACGCCGAGAAACAGCCGTGTCAGCGATCCAGTAAGTATAGGCGTCCCTACGAGAAGACCGAATTGCGTATCATTTAAGCCTAATTCCGCTTTGATCTCAATGCCAATAATGGCAAAAACAGTCCAAACGGCAAAGCACACCGTAAACGCGAATGTGCTTAGCCCGAGCGCCCGGTCTTGATCAGCTTTGGTTGTGATATGCGTAGTTGACATGGTACCACCCTAGTTGTGCTTTGCTGAACTCTATTGGGCGGACCATGCGAATATCTTTTTGACTTGAATCAAAGTTACAGCGGCAGCAGTGCCAATATTGCTCTACGCATGACAATGGTCTGGTGTGCTCCAGACATTTGTCATTTTATCGATTGATGAATATCAATTGATCTGGCAAATGCGGGCATTAATATTCTAAGGACATATTTCTTGCGACCAAATGAACGACCAGAAATAGCAAGTTTGCCTTTATTCGCAGAAATGAACGACGGTCAACGCGAGCGTGTTTTTGCTGCATCCCTTGTGCAAGCGTTTCCGCCGCAGTTAACGCTGTTTGATGTCGGTCAGCAGCCAGATTTTCTCTATGTTCTTATAGATGGCTTGGTTGAGCTTTATACGACCAACGCGGATAGGGATTCGACTTTGGCGATTGTCGAGCCTGTCAGCACATTTATTCTTGCTGCGCTAATTACCGACCAACCTTTTTTGATGGCTGCGCGTACGTTGGAATCCTCTCGTATCATGTTAATCCCCTCAGGAGTGTTGCGTGACGTGATCAAACAAGACGGAGCATTGATGCGACAAACCATGCATGAGCTTGCTGTCGGTTACAGAAATATGGTCCGCGCTCTTACAGACATGAAAATGCGGCAATCAACCGAGCGGCTTGGCAATTTTATCTTACTTGAGAGCCAAAAGCGTGATGGGGAAAAGAACTTGCGTTTGCGCGGTGAGAAAAAATTGCTGGCTTCGCTTCTTGGGATGACGCCCGAGAATTTGTCCCGAGCTTTTAGCGCGCTTTCCAAACATGGCGTTTCGGTTGACGGTTCAAATATAGAAATCACAGACCATGCTGCGCTCGTTCAATTTGCGCGCCCTGACCCTTTTTTGGATATGTTTGAATCCTGAACTTATATCTGGGACGACACGTTTAGAATTTCGCGTCTATAGAAAACCATATCTTGGTTGTATCGGTTGCAAATAGGTCGGCGTTGTAGCGGGCAATTTTGCCAATAAGCGTAATATTTTTGCGGGCTGGGATACTCATCACGGCATCCCATTCGCTTCCGTAATCGATGCCTAATCTGGCGGAATTAAAATCATGATAAACGATCCGTAGCAATGTGCCTTTTAAGGGCCCGTCCTGGCTAAACTTATAACCTATATCAGCATAAATATCGCGCAGTCCATTTGCCGGAGTAAGTAGAAATTTATCCGACCAGCCATTAAAGGCGTGGAGTGTCGCTAGCGGCGTTTGCAGGGCGGAGATTCCATCGCCCTCTAGGCGCTCTAATCCGACCTTTGCTGTAAACGGTCCAGTTGCAAAGCCAGCTTCGGCGAGCCAATAATCATGATTAAAAACCAATGGGTTGGAACCATATTCTTTCTGACTGCCATATTCGGCGGCATAAAGCAGCTTGGCTTTTTTTGTCAGAGCCTGATCGCCTGAAAGCCGAACGCCCAGCGTGCGCGATGACAGAGCTGGTGCGGATGGGATGTCAAGCCAGTAGCCATAGCCAGATAGCTTGCCCACAGGTTTGATTTCAACGCCAGCGCGCAAGCCGTGGATATCAGTATCCCGCCAAATACCTAGTGGTGAATCGGTTCCGAAAATCCGGTTAACACGCCAGGCATGAAAATAATCTACCGAGATATTCTGAAGGGGTTTCGCAGATATTTTGATCGCATCGAGCGTCTGGTCATTTTGTCGCCAGCCAACTGACCCGACCCATCTTTGGTTGTCGAGATTGACAGCCTGCCGCCCTGCTGTCGCCTCTATTCTGCTATCCGGACGCCACCGAATATAGGCTTGGTTGAGCAGAATGTCTTCCGCATCGGCCACTATTGGAAATTGTGTTCGCCCGTTTATAGTGTCGTTAAAACGCTCTTTCCCGATAGCGATAATCGCTTCACCCTCCACAACTGCGCTCAGCCCGTTCCATTCATCGGTTACGAACCCAGCGCGTATCCGCAAGGTAGATGCGGTCGCATTTTCTGGAATGCCGTCCTGATCAACCAGCTCTAACCGGTACCGAATATCCGCATAGGGTTTGATCGGTAGCGGGTCACTAGTCGGCGCTGGTTGCTCGTTTTGTGGCGGATTTTTCGGCTGGGGTTCGGTCTGCGCGATTGCAGGACTGACATTAATGCCTACAACTAGAGCCACCAACCCCGATAAATATTCTGCCTTAATCCTTTTCATGCCATCTACGTAGTGGTCAACAAAGGCAATGTAATTGATTTAAATCAAGAGAACTGTGGAGGTTTGTGGCTATCGCTACGACGAAAAATATAAGGAAGCGATATGGATGATTACATAATAGCGCGCGTGATCCATGTCGCCAGCATCCTGTTATGGATCGGCGGCGTGGCCTTCGTGACGATGGTTGCCATGCCTGCAATCCGGCAGCAATCCGAGCCGAATGAGCGCCTCTCCGCATTTCATAAATTGGAAAACGGCTTTGCATGGCAAGCCAAAATTTGGGTTTTACTGGCCGGAGCAAGCGGTTTCTGGATGGTCTGGCGGGCTGAAATGTGGGACCGGTTTCTCGAAAGTCATTTCTGGTGGATGCATGCGATGCTGATATTGTGGATCATATTCATGGTCATGCTGTTCATTGCAGAGCCGCTATTCCTGCATCGCAGGATGGCCGCATCGAAAACGCCTGCAGAAGATTTTTCAAAAATGGAAATGCTGCACCGCATATTGACTCTATTTGGTATAATCACTGTTCTAGGCGCGGTTGCAGGCAGCCACGGGCTTATCTGATGCAGGAACGGATAAACATTATATTCGCCGCGCCCCACCGTCTGCTATTTTTTACAGGTGTAATAAATCTGGTATTTCTGATGGTTTGGTGGACCGCAAGTCTGTTCGACATCTATATATGGCCTATCGGTATGAGTAGGGCAGACGTGCCGGCCTCGTTGATTCATGGCCCGATGATGCTTTACCTGATGATACCGGCCTTTTTCTTTGGCTTCCTTTTAACGGTTTTCCCGCGCTGGATGAGTTATCCTGATCTAAGCAGAGAGCAATACGCGCCTGTAGGGACTTCTTTCATATTGGCATCGATATTAGCGTGGTTCGCCTTGATACTGGCAAATCACCATCTTTTGGCATTAGCTTTGTGCATAGCCGGGCTAGGCTGGGCAGCTGCAATTTGGCAAATGCTGCGTCTGCTCATTTTAGAACGACGCGAAAACAAGGGGCCAACGTGGCATGCGTGGTCGGCTTTCTCCGCTTTGGGTTTTGGCCTCATAGGTCTGTGCTTAGCTATGCTTTTTTTGGTCACGCTTAGTGGCCAATATTATCAAGCCGCTAGCATGACCGGGACATTTGGGTTTCTGTTGCCCGTATTTTTTACCGTAGCGCACCGGATGATACCGTTTTTTGCGGGTAATGTCGTTCGAGATTATGTTGTATGGCGGCCCTATTGGGTGCTTGCTGCAGCTTGGATTTTTCTTGTCACGCATTTGCTGCTCGGCCTCACTGGCAATGCTTCACTGGAATTTATCAGCGCGCTAGCCCTTTGTTTGTTAACCGGACTGATGCTTTGGCGTTGGTGGCCGCGGCAGACGGCGCCGGGGCTTTTCATGGCACTGATTTGGGGCTTTGCATGGGCGCCGCTTGGTTTTGCGCTAATCGCTCTTGATAGCTATTCTGACTTTGCGGGACTAGGTATCAGCATCGGCAGAGCTCCAGTCCATGCGCTCTACATTGGAATGTCGGGTAGCCTCGTGATCGCGATGGTCACGCGCGTGACGCAGGGACATTCAGGCAGGACCTTGGAGATGAGCCGCATAGCCTGGCTTGCATTTTGGGGGATACAGCTGTCTGCAATCGCTAGAATTATAGCTGGGATACGCGATGATCACGGGCATTGGTTTGTGCTTGCAGGTGTTCTGTGGATTTTACTGGTCTCGCCTTGGGCACTCAGACAGGTGGCGATTTATCTGACGAAACGCGCAGATGGCAAGGCCGGTTAGACGGTTTCTATTGGCATAATGTAACATAAGTTTGTTTTCATTGGCTTTGGTCATTATAACCACGCCATGAGCGATTGTTCCACATGCATAGTTCGCAACCGAGCGATTTGCGCCAGCCTTGAAACCGTTGAATTGCAAGCATTGGGAAATCTAGGCCGCAAGCTGAAAATAAAGCGCGGAGAAACTCTCCTATGGGAGGGAGACCCCGCACCCGTCGTCGCCAATATTATTGACGGCGTGTTGAAACTTTCGGTAAATTTGCAGGACGGGCGTGAGCAAATTGTCAGCGTTATGTATGCATCCGATTTTATCGGACGGCCGTTCGGTAAAGAAAGCCCGTATAGTGTAACGGCCATGACCGATGCCGAGTTATGCGTTTTTACGCGATCCGCCTTTGATAATTTTGCGCGCGAGCATCCTGACTTACAGAATAAATTGTTGCAGCGTACCTTAGACGAACTCGACCGCGCGCGGGAATGGATGACATTGCTAGGTAAAAAGTCAGCAACAGAACGCATTGCAACCTTGTTGATCGAATTGTCTGAGAGGCTTGTGGTAGAGGGCTGCAGTCCGATAAACACGCGACTTGATCGGTTTGAGTTGCCCATGGACCGGCAGCAAATAGCCGATATTTTGGGCCTAACGATCGAAACTGTCAGCAGGCAGTTTACGCGTATCAAGAAAGACGGGATTATTGACTTGCCTGATCGGCGTACGGTTGTCATCTCGGATCGTGCCCGGCTAGAGCTTCTGGCAGAGGTTGCTTAGATACCTTAAAGTTAGATTTTATCGCGGCGCTTTTTGACTAAGATCAAAGCGCAGCGCGATTTCGTAGATTAGTTATCTGCTAATGTGGCCCTATTATCCAGAATTGCTGGCAAAACCAGTTCCTCGCTACACCAGCTATCCCACAGCTATGGAGTTTGAAGAGGGCTTTGGTTCAGACGAATATACGCAAGCTTTGCGTGACATGCCATCTGGAACCGCGCTATCGCTTTACGTCCACATACCATATTGTGAGAAAATTTGCTGGTATTGTGGTTGCAATACTGGCGCAGCAGGTAAAGTCCAAAGGCTCACGGCTTATCTGGACGCACTTGAAAGCGAAATTGCACTAATTGGCCGACTACTGAGTGGGCGAGGGGTGGTTCGCAACATTGCATTTGGCGGAGGTAGTCCAAATGCAATCAGCACTGTAGAATTTGTGCGCCTTCTAGACCGCATAACAACAATTTTCGAGGCTGGGACACCTGATATCTCCGTCGAACTTGATCCTCGCGGATTAAGTTCGGAATGGGCATTGGCCATGGCGGCGTCGAACGTTTGCCGCGTCAGCCTTGGCGTGCAGACATTCGCTCCCCATGTCCAGGCGGCCATCGGGCGCATTCAACCACTTGCCGACATAGAAAAATCTGTATCTGCGTTGCGCCTTCGCGGAATTGAGGCAATAAACTTTGATCTCATGTACGGGTTGCCTGAACAATCGCTGCAGGATCTTGATGATACACTGAATTTGGCAATACAGCTCAAGCCCAGCCGGATATCGCTATTTGGTTATGCACATATGCCGACAATGATACCTCGGCAAAGACGCATAAATGGTGACAATTTGCCTGATGCAGAATTACGTTTTGCACAGAGTGCTTTGGGATATGAAAAATTAACCGATGCAGGGTATATTGCCGTCGGTTTTGATCATTTTGCTTTGCCTGAAGACAGCTTGGCGATCGCGGCAGCGAAGGGCCGGGTGCATCGTAATTTTCAAGGCTTTACTGACGATCCCAATGATGTGCTCCTTGGCTTTGGTGCAAGCGCAATCAGCAGCCTACCTAGTCTGTTGGTTCAGAACGAAAAGAATGTAGGGTCATATCGAAAATTGGCTGCACGAAACCAAATAGCCGTCACAAAAGGCGTGGCTCGAAATAAGGAAATAAACGAACATGGCGAGGTAATACAATCTCTACTTTGTCAGGGGCGGGCGCATGCCGATGCAGGAAATATTTTGCCCAAATCTGATATGCTGGATGTTTTCGAGCAAAGAGGTTTGATTGCAAAATGTAGCGATGGGCTCGTGATTAATGATGCTGGGCGGCCTTATGCGCGTCATATCGCTTCACTTTTTGATCAATATCGCAATCCGTAAAGCGAAAAAAGGTGGCTAAACTGCTGCAGTTGTAAGAACACATACCGCCCGCCAAGCTGCTCACAATTTCATCTTTATCTTAATTCGCTGATTTTCATCAGTCGTTCGGACTTTGTGTTAGCCAACTAACACAAAAAGTTACGATTCTGGGCCAAAATGCTAAAATTATAACACATATTCTAACACATATTGTAATATAGCGAAATATTATCCAATATTACCAGTTATATAGATATCCATCATTCCGTCTCATAACCTGAAGGTCGTAGGTTCAAATCCTACTCCCGCAACCAACAATTTTTCTTGGTGAGCAAAGCGAA
>NZ_JBLWUA010000016.1:0-25596 GCF_048269865.1 Parasphingorhabdus sp.
AACCGCCGCATGGCTGATGCTCTGAAAACAGGCCCGCAGCAGAGGCTATGCGGCATAATCCGAGTTACGGCATTATGCGACTTATGCCGATATCGGCATAATGGCCACTGGACGGGTCACAAGACCCGCCTTGGCCGCGATCAATCGGGCGGCTTCGGTTCTGCGCTTTATGCGCGGGAGGAACTGTGCGCCGAACTGGCCTCGGCTTTCCTTTGTGCCGCGCTCGGTATCGTGCCGACTGTGCGCCATGCCGATTATCTCGGCTCTTGGCTGGCGGTGTTGCGGCAGGACAACCGCGCCATCTTCAAAGCCGCCAGTCAGGCCAGCAAAGCGGCGGATTATCTTTTGGCGTTCACCGATCAGGTGCCGCTGCGCTCGGAGTGCGCGGCATGAGCAGGGAAGCGTCAGATGATGCCGCCGCGCTGCTTGAAGCGGAGCAGACTCCGATAGGCGTTCAGACCTTGGTGTCGGGTGTTGCGCCGATCACGCCAGCCCAAAGGCTGGCGATACGCGCCAACGCGCCGATGGAACCCAAAAAGCCGCAACGCGCCGCCGATCACGGCTTGTTCGACACCAATAGCCGCAACCAGATCGAGATGTTCTGAAAGGAGTTTTGCCATGATGCTACTCACCCAAGATCACAGAAAGCGCCTGATCGCCAACGGCCAGAATCGCGGCGACCATGTGCCAGTAGTCAAATTTTTCAATCCGGTCGGCGCAGCCACTTGGCTGCTATCGGAACTGGATAGCGATGGCGACACGCTGTTCGGTCTGGCCGATCTGGGGTTCGGCTGTCCCGAACTCGGTTCGGTCAGTCTCACCAAAATTGCATCTCTGACCTTACCTTTTGGCCTGTCCATCGAGCGCGATCTGCATTTTGAAGCGCGCTTTCCGCTCACCGTTTACGCCGATGCGGCCCGACTGGTCGGGCGCATCACAGAGGATGAAGCAAGGCTCGAAGCCGCTGCCTTGGCGCAAGCGCAAGAGCGCCACGCATGACCGCTTCATTTCCCTTTCACAGCTTCCGCCGTCTTGCCCACCCCTCCGGACAAGACGCGGCAGACCCCGCTCGGCAATCCCGCCGTGCGGATCACCGGCCCCGCTTCCACCGCCACCCCCGTATGCAACGGGAGCGGGGCCAATCACTTGAAACTCATGAAGGAAAAAGACAATGCAACTCGAAAATATAGACCTCGCCAAACTCTCGGTATCACCGGCCAATATGCGAAACGCCAAGAAGCCGCCCGATATAAGCGATATTTTACCCTCGGTGCGGGTGCGAGGCGTTCTTGTGCCGCTCTTGGTTCGCCCCAATGGCCGCGCAGACACGTTTGAGATTGTCGCCGGACGGCGGCGCTATCATGCGGCAACCACCGTTGCCGAAGAAGGCGGCAGCGATGGACCGCTCCCTTGCGCGATACTCGAAGAAGGCGACGATGCCGCCGCCTTGGAAGCGTCCTTGATCGAAAATCTCGTGCGCGAAAATCCCGACGAGGTGACGCAGTGGGAACAATTCACGCAATTGGTCAAGAAAGGCCGCAAGGCCAGCGAGATTGCCGACACATTCGGGATGGACGAGAAGATGGTGGGGCGCATTCTCGCGCTTGGCAATCTGTTGCCGCCCATCCGCAATGCCTATCGCCGCGAAGAGATCGATGCCGCCACCGTGCGCCATCTGACCTTGGCTAGCAAGGCGCAGCAAAAAGCGTGGCTGGCTTTGTTCAGGGATGAAGAAGCCTATGCGCCGCGCGGAGGCCAACTCAAAGCTTGGCTGTTTGGCGGGGCGTCTATTTCTACGTCCGCCGCGATCTTTGATATGGAAGAGTTCAAGGGTCAGATTGTGTCTGACTTGTTTGCCGAGGATGGCTATTTTGCTGATGCTGACCAGTTCTGGGAAGCGCAGTCCGCTGCCATTGAGGCCAAGAAGGCGGCATATCTCGAAGATGGCTGGAGCGATGTGCAGATCATTCCGCAAGATAGTTATTTTCAGACATGGGACCATGAAAAGACCACCAAGAGCAAAGGTGGGCGGGTTTACATCGATGTAAGCGCCAAGGGCGAGGTGACGGTCCACGAAGGCTATCTGACCGCCAAGGAAGCGCGGGTGCGGGAAACCGGACAGGTGGACAGCAAGGCCGACAAACCTAAGCGTCCCGAGATTACCGGACCAATGGCTGAATACATTGATCTACACCGTCACGCTGCCGTTCGTAACGAACTTGCGGCCAGTCCCACTATCGCGCTGCGCGTCATGGTCGCCCATGCGATTTGCGGTTCGCCGTTGTGGAATGTGAAAGTGCAGGAGCAGCGCAGCCGCAAGGAAGCGATCACCGAAAGCATCGAAACCAGCGCGGCGGAGGCCCGTTTTGACGAGCGCCGCCGTGCGGTGCTGGCGGTGCTTGGTTTTGATGCCGACGAACCTACGGTCACGCTCGGCCACGAAACCCGCAATGGCATAAGCGACCTGTTGCTGCGCTTGCTCGATGTGCCGGATGCGGTCGTGATGGAGATATTGGGAGTGGTCATGGCCGAGACGCTGTCCGCTGGCAGCGAACTGGTCGAGACATTGGGCGTCCATCTTGATGTGGAAATGGCGGATTACTGGGCGGTGGATGCAGCGTTCATGGACCTTGTCCGTGACCGTGAAGTGCTGACCGCGCTTTTGGACGAAGTTGGCGGAGCCAGCATTGCTGCTGCGAACGCCAGCGAAAAGACCAAGACGGTGAAGGGCATTATCAGTGACCACCTGACCGGCGAAAATGGCCGCGCAAAACAGGAGCATTGGGTTCCGCGCTGGATGGCGTTTCCGCCATCTGCCTATACGACACGCGGCGGTGTCGGAACGGTTGCCGCTGCTGAAAGGGCCAAGTGGCTCATGGAAGAGGACGAGTCATCCGACCCGGAGGCGCAGGACGCCGACGAAACTGCGTCCACAACGGGCGAGGCCGAGCGCATTGCGGCTTGAAACATGGGCGGGCGGCTTTGCAGTCGCCCGCTCAAAAATCACCACAAAGCCCCGACCGGCAGAGCCGGTCGGGGGCAGCGTTATGGGTGCAACAGCCATTGGGTGGAGTTGCGCTTTATCTGTTGGCGGAAGCGCCATCACCATCAGCAAACAGGCTGACAATAACAGCGCGCTAGGAACCGCTCGATGCCCGAAATTGTCGCTACGGATGCTGTGGCCATTGACCGAAAGCCCGATTAGCCATGTCCATCGTGGCCTAGCGTGTCATCACGTTTTCATGTGATCGGTGGGTGTCGGCATAGGAAATCGCTCCGTTCCGCAAACAGACAGCACCTATCGGCCGGAATCTATGAGCCAGACATTGAATGCATTTGGGTATTAGCCAGATCTCCTTGGTAGTATTGGCCAGCCGCACTCAACCACGTCCTCGTCAATGGCTTTGATTGGCAGGGGACGGCTGCGCCTCTTGCCCCTAGCTGCAACGGTGCATCCCAAAGTTTCTTCCCCTGCGTGTGCCACGCATTCCTCGCGGAAACAAGAAACCCCGGTCTGCACCGTCCTCCACTTCGTTTCGGCCCACCACCCATTCGGCAAGCCGAATGGGGCCCTGAGTGCGTGCATCGGTTCAAGCCCCTGCCTGTAATCAGCCATCGAGGCCGCGAATGAGCGCGGGATCGACCAAACCAAGGAGAAGTATCATGGCAAATATCGGAACATTCAAAAAGACAGGCAACGACTATCGCGGAGAAATCGTCACCGTGATGTTGCAGAAGAAAAACGTCACCATCGTCGCCGAAGAACCAAGCGAGAATGAAAACGCACCGACCCACCGGGTGTTCGTGGCAAAGGCGGAAATCGGAGCAGCCTGGGCAAAGACCAGCAAGGAAGATCGCGATTATCTTTCGATCAAGCTCGACGATCCCAGCTTCAACGCACCGATCTTCGCCAGCCTGTTCGCCGATGAAGATGGCAAGACCTTCAACCTCATCTGGTCTCGCGCCCGCACATCGAACGGCAACTGATCCAAACGCCTACGCCCCGACCGGCTCCGCCGGTCGGGGCTTCGCTATGTTCTTTGGGCGCAATAGTTGCTTCGAAAGTATAGGCATAGACGCGACCTTTTGGCAGTTTTGCCGATAGCAACTGTATGGCAGCTTCCGCCCCAATTTTGGTCATAAAGAGACTAAGATGATCGACTTGTAAGCGGTCATATAATCCGTTTCATATCTATCGGGTTTCAGAATAAAATTCAAAAATCACTGGCCTTCCAAAAGGAGCTTAAAACTTCCTGCATCCTCCACCAAATCAGAAACGGTAAATCCGTCCAGATACTGCAAAAATGCTTGGACTGCGCCGTTTAAAGCGTGCCGCAAGCCGCAGGCGGGTGTAATTACACATTGGTTTGTCGCGGGATCAAAACATTCTACAAAGGTTCCAGTATCTTCCATGAGCCGAACAATCGATCCCACATTAAGGGCGCCGGCTGGCCGGGCCAGTTTGAGGCCGCCGCTACGCCCGCGAACGCTTTCGATAAAGCCTTCAGCCGCCAATCTCTGAGCCACCTTCATCAGGTGATTCTTCGAAATTCCGTATTGCCCGGCGATTTCGGCGATGGAATGATGGCCTTCTTTTGCGGCTAAAAACATTAAGGTGCGCAGGGCATAGTCGGTCTGAACAGATAATCTCATAAAAGATGCATATCATATATTGCTATTAACCGCCAACAGGTATAAACAATGTATATGAAATACATCTTAACCGAGTCGAAGCTATGATTGAAGCCAGCTATGCTGAAAAAGCCAGAGCGCGCAAAATGACCGAAGCGCTTGCTATTGGTATTGATGATGCGTTGATCTCGGATCTGGTCGAACGCTTTTATGCTTCCATTAGAACCGACGATCTTCTCGGCCCAATTTTTATGAAGCATGTCACCGATTGGACACCGCACTTGGCTCGGATGAAGGACTTCTGGGCTTCGGTAACGCTTGAGTCCGGGAGGTTTCGGGGCAATCCGATGATGAAGCATATTGCGGTCGGAGGCCTTGACCAACAACATTTCGGCCGCTGGCTCCAGCTTTGGGAAGAGGCTGTGAAATCTGTTGCGCCAAGCGTGGCAGCAACAGAAGTGTTCCTGACAGCCGCGAACCGCATCGCATCAAGCTTACTGACCGGAATACAGGTTAATCGAGGCGGTCTGGACGCAATTTCAAACAAGAAGGAGACACAATCATGTTGATGGATTTTCAGATGGAAGGCGGACAGGCAATCACTGCTGAAATCGCAGCAGAAATGCGGGATGTGCCGGACGAATTCAGAGCGCCATCACATGAAGTCCGAACCTTTGAACTGCCCGGTTCAGTCTGGGCAATCATGTTTGCATCGTACGCCGTATTCTTCGCAGCGCTAATCATTGCCACCGGTCATGGAACAGCAGCCATATTCGCGCTGGTTGTCAGCATTGCCTATACCATCATGTATTTCGGTACTGCCGCCGTTCTGAACAATGTGAGCGCAAGCGAACGGGAAGCCTTGCCGCAGAATGATCCAATTGGCGGGATTGAAACGAACACCGGATGGATGGACAACACGGCCGCCAATGCACAGATTTTGACGGTTCCGATATTACTGGCGATCTTTGCCTGCGGCTTCGCCATTATCCGGGCAATTGTGTGATGAATAAGGATGACATAAACATCACTCCTTACGGTTCTTCACCGATTTTTGACGAGAATAGTCTGCCCGATGCCCTGCGCAACGAACATACGACCAAAGATGGCACATGGGGATTGCTCAGGGTGCTGGAAGGTGAAGTGCGGCTGGTGTTTCTCGAACCACCATCGGAGCGGCTTGTTACTGTTGATGATCCCGCGCCGATCCCGCCTCAGTCGCCGCATTTTGTTAGGCTTGCCGGCCCGATGAAGATGCAGGTGGAATTCTATCGTCAGCACCCGCTGGGTGCTGACGATTCAAATAGATGATTTTACGCTTGCCTAGGCCATCCATGTATCGGCGCTATTGCTGTGGATCGGCACATCGGGATAAACAGCAGACCTCCCAGCGCATGGCTCTTGCAACTGGCGACTCAGGGCCTTGTTATAATGTTGTCTAATTTGCGTTTGTTAGACTTCCGTACAAAGGCCGACGGCCAGAAAACCATCCAATTTCAGACGCTCGATTCGTGTCGGATTGCGACGTCGCGGAAACCATTCGGAATGTTTCGGATCCGGCATTGCGAGATGTCTGCAATCGTGCTTTTGGTGGTAAATGACCAGCCGACCCCCATCTCCTTGCGAAGATATTTGCGCGCTGGACGATAGTGCCAGCGTCTGCACCAGCTGCGGTCGCACCGTCGCCGAGATCGCCGAATGGGGGAGCGCGACCGCCAGCCGCCAGCACGAAGTCGTGCGGCGATCTTCGGCTCGCGTGGGAAGCCCCGCTTCACAGGAGCACTCAAAAACCTAACCCCCAAGAGCATACAAAGTGGCCTTCGTCTTTGATGAAGATTGCCGCTTTGGATGCGCTTTTCTTAGGGGGTTTTAGGGTATTTGTCTTAATTGCAGGATATGCCTAGCGGCGCGTGTTGTATTACAATGCCCGTGATCCACGAGGCAATTTAATGGCGACAAATACCCAGCCAGCGACTGCGATGCTCAGCATAAGGCTCGATACAGGCTCGCTCGCTGCGCTCGATAGCTACGCAGTAGCGCGGGGCGGTCGAAGCGCAGTCATGCGGCAGATGATCGAACAGATGCTGGAAGAGAATAGCGGTCGCCCGCTGATCGAACCGTCCGAGGGCGCATCATGCAATCGCGTCTCGATGCGCTTTACCGATGCCGAGATTGCTGTAATCGAATATCGCGCGTCGCAGCGTTCGACCAATCGGGCAGGGTGGATCAAGGCATTGGTGCGCCGCCACCTCTCTTTGAAATCCCGGGTCGATGACGGACTTCTAGACGAACTCGCGCCGATCAGAATGCAGCTGCTCCGCATTGGCCGAAATCTCAATCAAGCGATGAAGGCTGCCAATTTACGTATGATGGAAGATGGCGACAGGCAGATCGGGAACGATATGCGACGTATCGCCGATATGCGTATGGAAATTTCCGAGCAGGTGGCAGCCGTCGGGGAAGCCATGCAGGGCGATGCGAGCTATTGGGCGGTTGCTGATTGATGGGTTTGGAATCGGCCCTATGGGAAGCGACCCGTCCTGCATTCCGGGTGCGCTATATCCATGACCCGAAAGGCCAGCCGCTTATCCCGCTCTATGCCAGCTACGGTTCTGCCAGTGGCAAGACCGCAAGGGCCAAGCTGGCGAGGATTGTGCGCCGAGCGCCTGAGGTTTTGGTTAAAGTGACGGGACGCCAGAAAGGCGGTAAACATGTCAAAGCGCACCTTGAATATATCGGGCGCAAGGGTGATGTCGAGATCGAAACACGCGACGGCGAAATCCTCATGAGCAAGGATGATATTGTCGAGCGAGCAGCGGAGTGGAGTGACACACTAAAATGGCGGTCGCGGCCGACTGTGTCATCGGTGTCGCTGGTTTTCTCAATGCCCGCAGGCACTGATCCCGACAAGGTGCTCGGAGCGGTCCGCGCGTTGGCCCATGCAGAATTTAGCGACAACCACGATTATGTCCTGGCGCTCCATACCGATACGCCGCGTCCTCATGTTCATTTGACAGTACAGGCCGAGGGACTTGATCGAACTCGCTTCAATCCTCGCCCGGTCCAGCTCAACCGATTGCGCGAGCGGTTTGCGCGTGAATTACGCACACGCGGCGTGGCTGCGGAAGCAACGCCACGCCGCGCGCGTGGGCGAGGGATTGCGGGGTCAAGCATGGCGCTGGTCAAATTGCGCGCAAGACTACGCGCGGGATCAAGTGGCCAGATGACCGATGCTGATCGGCGCACCAATGAACAGGCTATAGAAGTCGCGCGCGGCCAGGCCGCACTGCCAGCGTTCATCGCATCTGGCACGGACAGGTGGCAGAAGGTACGCAAGGCTTACGGTGAAGCTGCCTCTGCGCTAGACGCGACAGGGGAGATCGAAGATCGAGAGCTTGCTAACGACGTGCGCCAGTTCCTCGGCAAGCATCAGGGCATGAATGCTACTCCGGAAGTTTTCGCCGCCCGCCATGCTCAGAATCTCGGGATAAACCTTCGCCCTCCTAGAAAAACGGCGCCAGAGCGGCCGCCTCGCGATCGCGGTCGAAGCTAGTGAAACCGTCAGCATTGCAATTCAAAATTGCTATGTTGGAGGAGAATTTACTCCCGTTCGGAACGACCGAGAATGGGGTGATGGGGTGAACGCCCCCGACGGCATTAGTGTGCCATAATGGAGGTGTTGAACACCATTAGAAGGAGGCGTCCATGTCGCAAGTTAGCATTATTGGGTTAGATATCGCAAAGTCTGTTTTTCAAGTACACGGCGCTGATGCGTCGGGCCGCGCTCTGCTTCGCAAGAAGGTCAGCAGAGCCAAGCTGTTGCCGTTCTTTGCCTCGCAGCCGCGTTGCCAGGTGGTGCTGGAGGCGTGCGGCGGTGCGCATCACTGGGCACGCGAGCTGGCGAAGCTGGGCCACGATGTCCGGTTGATCGCACCAGCATATGTGAAGCCGTTCGTTAAACGCCAGAAGAACGATGCGGCGGATGCCGAAGCAATCTGCGAGGCGGCACAGCGCCCCAGCATGCGGTTCGTGCCAGTGAAGACGGAAGCGCAGCAGGCGGCAGCTCTGGTGTTTCGCGCACGCGACCTGCTGGTCAAGCAGCGCACGCAGATCAGCAATGCCATTCGCGGTCACATGACCGAACATGGCTGGGTAGCGCCGCAGGGTCTGGCGCATATGAAGAAGCTGGCCGCGCTGCTTGACGATCCCGATGCAGTTCCGCTGGCCGCACGGCCGGTGCTGAGGACATTGCTGGACCAGATGACGGTGTTGAATGAACGGATTACGCAGCTTGATAGGGAGATCGCTCGGCGCGCTCGCGAAGATGAGACCGCCCGCCGGTTGATGACCATCCCGGGAATAGGACCGATAACGGCAACGGCGATTACTGCGCTCGCACCGCCGCCGGGCACCTTTGCCAAAGGCCGCGACTTTGCCGCCTGGGTCGGGCTTACGCCGAGGCAGCACTCGACCGGGGGCAAGCAGAAGCTTGGCGCGATCTCGAAGATGGGCGAGCGCACGCTGCGAAGGCTTTTGATCATCGGCAGCAGCGCAGTGGTGCTTCAGGCATGCAAGCGCGGTGCGCCCAAAGGATCGTGGCTAGAACAGATGCTGGCGCGCAAGCCGCGCATGCTGGTCACAGTCGCGCTCGCCAACAAAACCGCCCGCATTGTCTGGGCAGTGTTGACGAAGAATGAGGATTACAGAGCTCCGGTCGCAGTCGCGGCGTAAGCTGAGGCGGACCAGAGGTCGTCGGAAGACGTGGGCGGTCGAAGGAGGGTATGGCAAAACAGTCGGTGAGACGGGATCGGAAGAACCAGGGCTTTCCACCGTGCTTCATCAGCACGCTTAGGGTGATGTGGTTCCGGTCCGCGAACTCCCATACGGGCCCGCAGCACAAAACGCTGCACCAAGAGGCCGGACAGATGGCAGCATCCGACTACGTGTCAAACCTCTCAAAATACCGCTTGCATCTTTAGGGGCGTCCACAGATGGAAAGCGGACAGCCGGGTTTGAGAATTCTAGCCCCGCAAAGATGACATTGGCAGGCGCTGCTTAGCGCAGCTGTTTGATTTCGATTGTCAAACCTTAAACCTCCCAAGTTGAGACATCTCAATGATTTGCTATTCAAGTCATTAAATCTGCAATTCAAATCTTGGTGTCGAGCAGTTCACTGCGAAATTTTGGATGGGCCAATTTGATTAACGCTTCCGCTCGTTCGGCCAGCGACTTACCTTTGAGATTGGCATAACCATATTCGGTCACGACGATTTGCGTGTCGTTTCGCGGCGTGGTTACAGGGCCATTCAAAACTGGAACAATTCGCGAAACCGTGCCGCCCTTTGCTGTAGACTGACAGGCAATGATTGATTTCCCACCGGAGGATGCACTCGCCCCGCGAACAAAGTCTAACTGACCACCAGCACCACTATATTGCCTGCCCATGAGATGTTCGGAGTTGCAAGCGCCGCCCAGATTTATCTGAAGGGTCGCGTTGACCGAAACGACATTGTCGTTTTTCGAAATATGTCGCGGATCGTTCACGATATTTACCGGCTCGCTATGCAGCGCTGGATTGTCATCAAGAAAATCATAAAATGCGCGATCACCCATCGCGAACGTAAAAATGCTGCGGCCCCTGAACGTTGTTTTGGCCTGATTTGTTACCGCACCACATTGAATCAACCGGGCAAGAGCGGGTGTCATTAGCTCCGTATGAATGCCCAGATCCTTGCGGTCTTCGAGCAGCGCACACACGGCATTCGGCAAGCTGCCGATGCCCATTTGCAAACAGGCGCCATCATCGATCATGTCTGCTATGATTGATGCAATTTTCTGCTCTTGCGGGCTGCTCTTGGGTTGTTTCAATTCGATGAGCGGCACGTCATTCTCGATAATGGCATCGACCTGCGAAACATGCAGCAGTGAATCGCCAAACACACGGGGCATGTTGGCATTAACCTCGACGATAAGCCTCTTTGCGCTTCGGGCCGCTGCCGATGTATAATCATTGCTTGTGCCCAACGTGAACCAACCATGCTTGTCCATTGGTGATACTGTCGTAATGCAGGTATCGAGCGGGACGGTTTCCTGCAGCAATTTGGGCGCGTCACTAAAGGCGACAGGCACGAACTCAATCGGGCTGACAGAGCGATCACCTGCATTCTTTAACAATTCACGTTCGATTGCGCTCAAGAACATGCAATGCGGACGTACCTTATCCAGAAATTCGGGCCGTAACAGGGTCTCTCCGGCATGCGCCAATGAGTGGAAATACCACAGCTTGATATCTGTAAGCTCGTCAGCTTTAACGCGCTGGGCCAATGCCGCAAGAAGAGCGGGCGGCTCGGCAATGGCCATGCCCATCGCGATATGTGCGCCAGAAGGAATGGAGGCAACGGCAGTATTGGCGTCCACTAACTTGGCAGCATATTGTTTGAATACGGTCATATCCGTTCCTTGCGTTAAAATCTGGCACTTACGATTTGCACCAAGAGCTATCGCTATGCGTTTCATAGATGTCGGTTCATCCTCTAACTATGTCACCGTTGCCTAGAGTTTGACCTTTCTTGCGGTGAGAAGTCAGGAGCTGAGAACTTAGTAATCGGACGATTACCCAAGCCTTTTTGATAGCCGTAGTCGAATAGCGACATCATAAATTTCTGATCAAAAAGGGAGTGCTCGTCGTCAGCGAAATCAAGGCCGATCATCCATACTGAGAACCGGGTATTGTGCCGTTTGGCAAATTCACCATATGCGGCGATGTTTTGCTGGTCCGCCGCCAATATCGCCGTCGAGAGCGCACGTTCCATGATCGTGAAGGTACGCGGTTCAACCACTTCGTATCGCGATTGCAGCGTTCCGTTGTAAATGAGATCGATTGAGCGTGGTGCCTCGACGTCTGCACCGCCCGAGTTTGACCACAGCAACGCCGTTGGCACTACGAACATGCTCGCTGTTGTTCCGCCGTCAACATGCATCTCGGTTAGTCGCTGACCATTATTCTGAACATTGATCAACACTGGTGGAAAAAGGCCTGGGATACTCGCGGATGCTAACAATATCTGCCTTATGAGCGCAACTTTCCTCGGATCGGAACTGGTGGCGATGGCACCAATGTCCCACACGACACCGCGTTGTGCATCGAGGTTGGTTGTTGCAACGAGCAATCGCCGCCCATTGCGATGCTCGACTCCAATTTCTTCGACAATCTGCGTTGTTAAATATTGGTCGATGAGGCTACCGAGAGGAGCGGAATCTGCCAAACTCACTCCGCCCAATACACCTTCGACGGGACGTTTGCGAAAAATATCCCGCGCGGAAATCGTCGTATACATAGCGCGAAGCGTGGGGTTATATTTACTGCCAAGAAACGCAAATGGTGCGATGAGCGCGCCTGTACTGGTGCCGGTGACAAGTGAGAAATCTGGCCGGTTTCCACTTTCGCTCCAGCCGTTGAGCAAGCCTGCTGCGAATGCGCCCTTATCCGAGCCGCTGGAAATTGCCAGCATTCGGATAGGTATATTCGCTCCGGCCCGGTCGCGGTCATCCTGCCACCGCTGTCGCCATAGTAACCATTTCTCACGATCAGCATCAGCATAGATTCGAATATTATCAAAACCCTCTATTGTCGCGTTGGCGGCGATGTCCATTGGGATTGCAGGCCGGTCCGGCCATGTTGCGCAAGCTGCCAGTAAGATGGGTAGGCAAGCGCTCAATATGATTTTTAGAAAATTTCTCTCTTCCCAAAATTGCGGTCTTGCTATCACCGGCGTCACTGCCACCCGCCACCCAGCGATTTGTACAAGGCAGCGGCGGCGCGCCCTTGTTGTGATTGTGCGCTATCATCGGCATTTGCAGCAGCGATCAACGATAAACGCGCACGCTCCAGAGCAAGGCGATCATCCTCGCCCGCCGTTACCCGGCGCTGGGCCAAGACAAAGGCTGCCGTCTCGCGTTCCAGCGCGGCCTTTGCCGCCTCTGCCGCTGCCTGAGCGTTGGCGAAGCGGTTGATTGCACTTTCACTGTCGGACAGCGCGGCGTTGACGGCTTTCTCATAAGTAGCGAGCGCGGCATCGCTCCGGGCATCGGCGGCGCGGATTTGCGCGTGGATACGGCCTGCTGAAAATATCGGCCATGAAAAGCTCGGACCAATTGATAGCCGGGTGCTATTTGTCGAAGCAAGATCGCCAACGCTGCGGGCCTGTTGGCCAAGCGCACCAAATAGGGAGAAGCG
Organism: Parasphingorhabdus sp.; assembly: GCF_048269865.1. Taxonomy (GTDB): domain Bacteria; phylum Pseudomonadota; class Alphaproteobacteria; order Sphingomonadales; family Sphingomonadaceae; genus Parasphingorhabdus. The sequence continues at coordinate 12,869 of NZ_JBLWUA010000016.1, forward strand.
CGGAAAAAGATCGGCTGTCGCTACGCCTATGTCGGCGCTGGCAGCCGCCATATCGCGTTCCGCTTTGCGAATATCCGGACGGCGCGCAAGCAGATCCGTGCGTACACCCGCTAATATCGTTTCGGGACTTGCGGGTATCGGTTTTGTCTCGCGCAATTCAGGTACGATTGCCTCCGGTGCGACACCTAACAATGCCGCGATCCGGTAAGCAGCGGTTGCCGAAGCCGCTTCGGCATTACTCATCGCAGCGGCGCTATCCTTGCTCGCTGCCTCGGCTTTTTCCGCCTCGATGCGGTTTGCTTCGCCTGCTTTGAATCGCAATGATGTAAGCTGAGCGAACGCTTGATTGCTGGCAAGACGCTGTTTGGCACTCGCGGCGGTTGCCTGGGCTTCGCGCAGATCAAAATAGCTTCGCGCAACCTCTCCCGCCAACGCAATCTGGATATCCCGCTTGGCTTCCAGTGCCGCATCCGCCCGCGCATTGGCGCCTTCTAGGCCGCGCCGGTTGCGGCCCCACAGATCAATCTCCCAGCTCGCATCAAAGCCGAGATCAAACAGGCTGTAATCGCGCGCGAGACCCGGAATATTGTCAACAGGCAACAGACCGTTTTCACTCAGGACATTTTCAGTCGCGCTGCCACTGGCATTGACATTCGGTAGCCGCCGCCCGGCAACAGCATCGCGATTGGCGCGGGCTTCTGCAAGGCGCGCCTCGGCAACGCGAATATCAGGGCTGTGTGCCATGCTCTGTTCGACTAGCCGGGTGAGCAATGGATCTCCAAATTGCTGCCACCATTGCAAATCCACCACGCCGATTGCCGCTGGCTCCATCCAGTTCGAATCTACGGTTTCTGCGGCTTTGGGCGACTGATAATCAGGCCCCACAGTCGTACAGGATGCGGTACCGATAGCCAGGATGGCCGTGAATGCGATAGTTTGATATTTTGACATATATTCACTCCATTCGGGCACGAAACAGCCAGGCCGACGCCGTAAGCGTAGCAAGTGCGATCAGGCAAAGCGGCCAAAGCTGGTCCAGCACCATCTCAAGTGGCATGCCCTTCAGAAATAATCCCTGGACGAGGACAACAAAATAACGAGCAGGATTAATCAACGTTACGGTTTGCAGCCAATCCGGCATATTCTCGATCGGGCTGGCATAGCCGGAGAGCAATATGATCGGGACCATGGCGAGAAACGAACCCAGAAAGGCCTGCTGCTGAGTGGTGGATGCCGCTGATACAAACATGCCAACGCCGATCAATGCCAGCATATAAACGGCTAGCGATAGGTAAAACAGGATCAGTGACCCTGTAAACGGGACTTGAAAAACAAGCGTCGCAACAGCCAGAAAAATCGTGCCGTTGAGCATTCCCATTAGCCAAGGCGGTATCATTTTGCCGATGAGTATTTCATGGACCCTGAGCGGGCTCACCATCAGTTGGTCGAAGGTGCCAAGCTCGCGCTCGCGCGCCACGCTCTGCGCCGTTACCGACAGTCCGGCAACAACTGATACTATGGCGATTAGCGACGGCAACGTGAACCAGATGTAATTGAGGTCCGGGTTATACCAGTTGGTAACGACGCTACGGACGCCGCTGTTCATGTTCGTTGTCTGCACATTGGGGTTAACGCTGGCGCTCGCGGTAATGCGGCCAATATAGCCCGCAACAATTTGAGATGCATTCGAACGGCGGCCATCCAAGACAATTCCGATGGTCGCGGTTTTGCCTCTGGTCAGATCACGATCAAATGCCGGTTCGAATATGATCGCTGCGATTATTTCCTGATCATCAATCGCCCGCGCCAGATCATCGTGTGAGGATAATCGCCGGATGTCGGCAAAATTGGCGCTCGCTGAAATTCTCTGCACCAGTTCGGTGCTGTGCACTCCGCCAGACTGGTCCAATACACCTATTTTGGCGTCGTTCACGTCCAGTGTCGTGGCAAATGTGAAAACAAGCAATTGCAGCAATGGCGGCGCGAACAATATGATCCGGCCCTTGGGATCACGCAGCAGCGCCCAGATTTCCTTGAGGATAATCGCCCTTAGACGTTCCATTAGCCCGGACTCCCCATCAATCGAGACTCCGGTGCGTGGTCCGGAAGGACAGGAGGAAGAACCCGATCCCAAATGCCAGCATGATCAGGATATTTGGCAGGAATAGCGACCAGAAATCTCCTGCCAGAAAAACGGTTTGCAAAGAGGGAATGAGATAGCGGGCAGGGACCCCGTAGGTGATGAACTGGATCGGCAAGGGCATTGATGAGATTTCAAACAGAAATCCGGACAGCAGAAAACTTGGCAGGAAGGAGCTAAGTAGAGCAATCTGGCTTGCCACAAACTGGTTTTTTGTGACCGCTGAAATAAACAGCCCCATACCAAGCGCTGGCATCAGATAAGCCGATGACAATATGAACAGCGCAAGGACGGACCCGCGAAACGGCACGCCAAATATAAAGACTGCAGTCAGGCTGCAAATTGCCATCGAAGCAAGGCCGAGCAGAAAATAGGGGATGACCTTACTGGCAATAAACTCGCTCATCTGCATCGGCGTTGCCATCAGGGATTCCATCGTCCCTCGCTCCCATTCGCGCGCGACAACCAGCGCGGTCAGTAGTGTGCCGATCATCGCCATAACAATCGCGATTGAGCCGGGAACGAGGAAAAACCGGCTCCTGAGCGCCGGATTATACCAGTAGCGGTTAGATATCTGAAGCGGCTGAGCTGCCTCTTGTCCGCGCGGGGCCTCCAATTGTCGGGAAAATGCCCAGTTGTTCAAAACGCCATCTCCATAGGCGGTCGTAAAATTTGCCGTATTGGGCTGTGACCCGTCAGTGATAATCTGGATCGCCGGTATCTGGCCCTTTTTAACCCCTTGTCCAAATCCTTGGGGGATGACCAGAATTGCGCGCACTTGGCCATCAATCATCATGTTGCGTACCGGCTTTACCGAACGCGCCATGGTGACGTCGAAAAAGGGAGAGTTTTGATAAGCCATTGCCAGACTGAGTGCCGGTTCGCTGCTATCTTCGAGCACCACAGCAACGCGGGTACGCGATGCATCGAGCGACACTGCATAGCCAAACAGAAATAGCAGCAGCAGCGGCAAGAAAAACACAATCAATATGGTGGAGGGGTCACGGATAACTTGCGCAAACTCCTTGGTTGCCAGAGCTGCAAGCCTGCGCCGGTTAAAGGAAAAATTCATGCTCACGCCGCGAGCTTACCACTGGCTTCTTTTTCGGATTCTTCGATAAGCGCAATGAAGGCATCTTCCATCGTCGGATCATTCCGGCCGGTTAGTTGCGCCGCTCTGGCTTTGAGATCATCAGGGGTGCCGCTCGCGATTTGCTGCGCACGGTAAATCAGCGTCACTTCATCACAATATTCAGCTTCATCCATGAAATGCGTGGTGACCAGCACCGTGACGCCCTTTTCAACGAGGCCATTGATATGCGTCCAGAATTCACGCCGTGTGACCGGATCAACGCCCGATGTTGGCTCATCTAGAAACAAGACCGGGGGCTGGTGCATGACTGCGCAGGCAAGTGCCAGACGCTGTTTAAAACCCAGCGGCAATGTTCCAGCGTTGAATTTTAGTTTATCACCAAGATCAAATAGTTCGGTCATCTGCGTAATGGAATCGCGCGCAGCCGTCCCGCCAAGATTATAGGCTCCGGCAAAAAAAGCGAGATTCTGTGCCACGCTCAAATCACTATAAAGCGAGAATTTCTGCGCCATATAGCCCAGCGAAGTGCGCGCATTGGCAGAAGCGCGTCGGATATCACTGCCAGCCACCGCGCCCGTACCCGAAGTTGGAGTGAGCAAGCCGCATAGCATTTTGAAAGTCGTCGATTTGCCCGCGCCATTGGGGCCGAGCAGGCCAAATATCTGACCGCGCCCAATCTCGAAGCTCATATCTTGCGCGGCAGTGAAATCTCCGAATGTCTTGGTCAGGCCCTGCGCTGAAATGGCTGGCATATCGCTTTCGGGAATTTCGCGATAGCTCCGCGCAAGCTGGCTGGTGCCTTCAGGACCGCCGCCCAGTATTTCGATAAAGCCGTCTTCAAAGCGCGGGCGAACATCCGCAACAATTGTCTTGCCGCCCTCATTAAGCGCATGGGCATCCGGCTTGTCGCTTCCCGATTTTATCAACAACCTGATTGACCGGCCTTGCAAGGTACCATCAATAATGTCGCCGCGGTCGAGCGCGCGGGTCAGGACATGCCGCCGATTGCCGTCGAAACCGGTCACCTTGATGACGCGGTCCTCGATCTTGTCGGTCAGATTGTCTGGCGGTCCGTCAAAAAGCAGCTCACCGTCATTGAGCAAATAGACGCAGTCACATTTTTCCGCCTCATCAAGATAGGCGGTTGACCACAAAACGCCGATACCTTCATCGGTTAAATCACTGACCATCGACCAAAGCTCGCGACGTGAGATTGGATCAACACCCACCCCCGGCTCGTCGAGCAACAGCAATTTTGGCGTACGGACCAGAGCGCAGGCCAATCCGAGTTTCTGCTTCATTCCGCCCGATAATTTCCCGGCGGGCCGGGACTGGAAACGCTTCAAATCGGTAAACTCTAACAGGCGATCAAATGTCTCGTCATGATCGTCTTTTGGGAGCGCGCGCAACTCCGCGTATAAAGTGAGATTTTGAAGCACGCTCAAATCTTCATAGAGGCCGAAGCGCTGCGGCATATAACCAATGTCTTCCAGCGCCAGACCAGGAGGCCCGCCAAATATCTGGACCGTGCCAGCCGTCGGTTGCATCAGCCCCGCCAATATGCGGATCAATGTCGTCTTCCCCGCGCCATCCGGGCCGACTAGCCCTGTCATGGCCCCAGCCTTGATTTCGATAGTCAAATTATTGAGCGCGGGCGGTGCGTTACCAAATATTTTGGTTAAGCCAGCAGCTGCAGCAATTGGTGGTTGATCGGGCATTACTGCGCTCCGGACGGACGAGCATCGGGAACCCGCACTGTAACCGGCTGCCCCTGACGCAGCGCGTCATCAGGGTTCGCTACAATAATCCGCAGGCGGTACACCAGATCAGTTCGCAAATCCTGCGTCTCCACCGACTTCGGCGTAAATTCCGCTTGCGGAGAAATATAGCCTATCGACCCTTTATAGGTGCGCGGATTGCCATCAACCAGAACTTCGACTGCCATTCCGGGGCTAATCCGGCTGAGGTCCGGTTCGCCAATATAGGCGCGCACGCGCATGGGTTTATTGATCGATAGCGTCAAAATTGTCGCACCGGGCTGCACAATCGCGCCCGGTTCCTGCGCGCGGGTCACCACAATTCCGCTTGATTCCGCATAAAGCCGCGTGTCAGCAAGATCGACATTTGCGCCTCTGCGCACTGCCTTGGCAGCATTTAGTTGCGCGACTGCCGCAGCAATATCTTCGCGCCGCGCTCCAGCCTGCAACAGGGACACGGCTGCGCGTGCTTCTGCCGCCTGTGCCCGTGCGCGGTCTCGCGCCGCAATGGTTTGATCCCAGACGTCACGACTGATTGCGCCGGGTTCAACTAACGGTGCGCGGCGGCGATAGTCTTTCTCTGCTTCCGACACACCAATTTGGGCTGCGGCAAGCCTTGCACGGGCCTGGGTAATGTCCTGTGCGCGATTGCCATTGCGCAGTCTGGTCAAGTTTGCCTGGGCTGCGGCTATTCCGGCATCGGCCTGACTGGTTCGGCTTTCGAGACTTGCACTGTCGAGCGTTGCCAGCAATTCACCAACTGACACTTTCTCGCCTTCTTCAACCGCAATGCTCTTGATCCGCCCGCCAACTCTGAATCCCATGTCAACTTCGCGAATATCGACATTGCCATAGAGTGTGAGACTTCCATCATCTTCATTTCCCAGCAGCCCGAAACCGCGGGTAACAATGGCCGCAGCGAGGAGTGCGACCACTGCCGCAATGATGATAATTCGTTTCCGGTTCACTGGACGTTCTCCGATAAAAATTTCTCCACATCTACGCGCAGAACCGCACAAATGCGGATCAGTAACGATGGGACAGGCACAGCAATATACGAAAGATCACGTAGGCTGGAGATAACAGAGAATTTCATCTTTTGACTCCTATCCCGCGCAAATAGATCTTGAAAATCCGGCCCGACATATCGCGCATTGCATCAAAGTCGCCGGTCATCATGGTCTGCATCACCAATCCCTGTATGATGCCAAGGAACAGTATTGCCGCAGCCGGTATATCGATGTCCCTTGCAACAAGCCCCGCCGCTTTCGCCGCTGTGAGTTTCGCAGCCAAACGCGCACCATATCCCGCCATCAACTCCTGTAAGCGTACCTTGGCAGGCGTTTCGCCGCTGCGCTGTAATTCGCCAAACATAATAGGCGGGATACCCGGATTGGCGATGACAAATTCGACATGCGCAGTGAACATGGCCTCTAACCCGTCAATCGGATTATCGGTTTCAATCCGGTCAAGCCGAGCCAATAAGTTTGTAGCCGTCCAGTCCATCACTGCCGTCCAGATTTCCTGCTTGTTTGAAAAGTGACGAAACAATGCGCCCTGTGTCACACCCATATGCGCGCCGATCTGCGCAGTGGTGAGGTCGGCGGGGTTCGACGATGCGGCGAGTGCAACCACTGCCTCAACGGTTGCGTCACGGCGTTGATCGGATGTCAGGTTCTTGCGATTCATATTGCAACTCTACATAAAAGTAAGTAAACAGTCACTATCTTTTTGGAGTCGTTAAATCGATTTTTTGACCGTCATCTTTGCTTGGTAACAAGGTAGACTGGTCTCAGGAAAATGAAACGTGGCAAGGAGAAAACGCAATGACTGGATTTCATGATAATATCGAAAAACTAACCGGGGAGAACCCGCATTTCCGCAAAGTCCTATATACCGGAAATAATCTTCAGCTGGTTCTGATGGCCATTCAGCCAGGCGACGAAATCGGCTCAGAAGTACACGATGATCGAGATCAGTTTTTTCGCATCGAAGCAGGCGAAGGCGAAATTTGGATTGATGGCGCGTGCAACAAGGTAAAAGGCGATGATGGTATCATCGTGCCGCAAGGCGCATTGCACAATGTTAAGGCGACAGGGAAATCACCACTAAAGCTATACACAATATACGGCCCGCCGGAACATGTCGATGGAACGATCCATAAGACAAAAGCAGAGGCTGATGCCTCGCACGAACATTTCGATGGCAAGACCAGCGAGTAATGACTGACAAGCTGGAAAATGATTTCTCATCTAGGCGTGCAAGGGTTCAGGCTCTGGTCAAAAGCGAGGCTTATCGGCCAGCAACCGATGATCCGGCATTTCTGAATCTTGACGACCTGCGTTCGGCACGGCTGCAACTAGAGTTTTTGAAGCCTGACCTCGTCATGAAAAAAGAAGGCGTCAATTCAACCGTCGTCGTCTTTGGCAGCGCGAGGATAGCATCTACAGGTTCTCGCGAAACATCCCGCTATTATGAGGATGCTCGTGAGTTTGCGGCCATTGTTTCACGCAGATTTCAGCAGGAGGGGCGATCAGACTTTCTGGTCGTTACCGGCGGCGGCCCCGGGATCATGGAGGCGGCCAACCGGGGAGCAGACGATGTTGGCGCGCGCTCTATCGGCCTTAATATCAATCTGCCGAAGGAGCAGAAACCAAACCCCTATATCACTCCGGAATTATGTTTTCAGTTTCGCTATTTTGGTCTTCGCAAGATGCACTTCCTGATGCGGGCAAAAGTTCTTGTCGCTTTTCCGGGCGGATTTGGAACGCTGGACGAAGTTCTGGAAGTGTTGACGCTTGTTCAGACCCGCAAAATCCCTCCTATTCCGATTATACTATTTGGCAGGGAATACTGGACCCAGGCGATCAACTTCGAATTCCTCGTCGATGAAGGTTACATCGACCGGGACGACCTTGGACTTTTTCAGATCGTGGATAGTGCGCGCGAAGCGGTGCATCTGATTTGTGAGTTTTATAATGAAATTCCACCCGAATAGGCTTTGGCATAATTTAAAATGGAGAGAAAGTTATGAAAATTGCGTTTCTGGGTGCTGCCGGGGAAGTTACTGGTTCCTGTTATCTGGTCGAAGGAGATGGCTTTCGGTTTCTCGTCGACTGCGGGATGTTTCAGGGCGGAAGCGATGCGGGACCCAAGAATCGCAAAAAATTTGCGTTTGATCCTTCGTCGCTTGACTTCGTAATTCTGTCTCATGCGCATATTGACCATAGTGGGCTATTGCCCAAATTATGTCGCGATGGATTTGAAGGATCAATACACACCACCAACGCAACCGCCGAACTGTTAGAGATAATGCTCCCTGACAGCGCTCACATTCATGAAAGCGCGGCAAAACGGGCAGCGAAAAGGCGCAGCCATTCCAAAGAAGATATGGAGCCGTTGTACAAAATGATAGATGCCGAAAAGGCACTTTCCCAGGTGGTTCCATTTGACTATGATGAAGTTATTTCCCTGCACCCCGAAATCGAACTGCGCATGCGTGATGCCGGGCATATTCTGGGGTCGGCGATCCTGGAGATATGGATCGGCGCCGGCAGCGAAAAAAGGAAGCTGGTGTTTTCAGGAGACCTTGGTCAGCCGGGCCGCCCGATCATTCGCGATCCATATATTGTAGAGGATGCAGATTATCTGATCGTTGAATCTACTTACGGAAACAGAGATCACAAAGCGCTCGAACCATCCCTCGATGAACTGGTCGAAATTACCAACAACACGTTGACACACAAAAAGGGAAATGTGATTATTCCTGCATTTGCCGTGGGACGAACGCAGGAACTGATATATTATTTTCATCATCTGACCTGTGAAGGTCGTTTAAGCAACCTCAGCCTTTTCCTCGATTCTCCGATGGCTCAGAAGGCAACTGATCTCACGAAACGGTATATGAAATTATTTGATAAAGAGGCGACAAAACTCGCCAAATGGCATAGCAATTCGCCTTCATCAATTTTGCTCAAATATACCGAAAGCGTGCAAGAATCGATTGCGCTAAACACGATAAAATCTGGCGCAATAATAATTTCAGCAAGTGGAATGTGTACCGCAGGAAGAATTCTCCATCATCTTCGTCACGGACTACCAAATAGGAATAACACCGTCTTGATTGCAGGTTATCAGGCCCAAGGAACTCTGGGACGGCGGCTTGTTGAAGGTGCTTCCAAAGTCCGGATTTTCGGTGACGAGATACCGGTGCGTGCGGAAATCCGTTCTATTGGCGGATTTTCGGCACATGCCGACCGTACCGCTCTTCTTGCATGGGTGTCAGCACTCAAAAAGACACCAAAGCAGATATTTGTCACCCATGGCGAAACAGACGCATCAATTGCGTTGAGTGAAGGTATCCGCAGCATCTTGAACAGCGAAGTCACGATACCTAGTCTTGGAGAACAAGTGACAATCAGCTAGAATTCGAGGAATTTCTGTCATCAATATTATCAAAGCCAAGAGATGCCTGATGGTGCGGACTGCGTGCGATTGACCGTTGACTGGTATGGGAGCGGTTGAATTCGCTGGCGATAACGGTCGTTCAAACCAATGCTGAACGAACGACCGCTTCGAGGCGATACAAACAAAGTCGTGAATGTCTGGAATTGGGGCGCTTGCTGCCAGTCCGCTATTGCACGAGCAAACATCAACAGACTCTGTTTTTCATCCGATTTCTGTCGGTATGCGATCAGCCAAAGCAACGATACTTGCTCCGTACCCAGCTGTGACTGCCGCTGGGCCGACTGCCTGCGTTAGCGAGAGCGCCCATCGCGCTGTGCCACCTGATTCTGCGTGATTTCCCGGACGCGCTGAGCCTGCTGGTTGCGTACCTGAATTACGGCAATTTTGTCACCCTCGGCGATGCGGATGGCAACTTCCTGCCGCCTGGCGTCAATTTCCTTTGACGCTTTGGCCGCATTCTCGGGATATTTCGCGCGCGCGATTGATATGGTCTGGGCGACCAGACTTTGTGCACGGCGGAGCTCGGGATCACGCGCATTTTCGGCGTGAGATTGAATAAGGAATCTTTCGGACAGAGCTTTCAGCTTGCTCGGATCCTTTTCGGGCTCCGTTTCTTTAGTGCCAGATTTCTTGGCGTCGCGGCGTTTTTCCCGTTCCGCAATCCTTGCGCTGAGCCGGTCAGCCTCGGCCTGTACGACTTTTGACGGCCGATAGTTCTCGACCGCCAACCCCTGCGCCGCTGCTGCAAGAAATGCGGCCTTCTTAAACTTGTCGCCGCCGTTGATCTGGATTGAAGTCCACCCATTGGCCTTGGCGATGCGGATAATATCGGGAAGGGCGTCGATATTGCGGGTTTTTAGGCGGTCCGCTTCAAGTCGGACAAATGGAGTTTTATCATCCGATGTCCGGTAGAGCTTGTTACCGACGCGAAGGAACCTGCCTGTAAGATCGTCGGTGATGGTCGGCTTTTCAGTTTTGCGTTTTGGCCTGGTCGGTGCGGGTTTGGATTTCGCAGGCGTCACCGAGCCATCAAGACTTCGCGTGCGCGGAGCGGCACCTTCGAGTTTATCAGCCATGTTCGTCGCCCTCCTCTATAATGCCTTGCACCTGGCCGTTCCGATCAATGGTTAGTAAATCGGCGCATAAGCTCGGATAATCTTCGGTGCGTATGTCATCTGGATTCAACGGATGGGCCGGATTTCCTTCTGCCTCTTCGTCGCTCATTTCCCGGAACGGCACGGGGACAGTCGCAATATAGGGTCGCCGTTCGAGCGGCGGCACCAAAGGTGGTGGCATAGCGCGTCTCTTGAAGAAGCGGTTCCTGAAATAGGCGATCTTCGAGCCGATGATTGGCGGGATGCCGCCGCGCAGCAAAATCAGCTTATCAGCTGAAAATTGCATCAGCTCTTGCGGGAGCATCAAGGCGCGGCGTTGCTCTGAAATGGATTTCGATCGGTTGGCGAGTAAGCCGTTGATAGTGAGCGACTTGGTAACGCTGTCCTGTCCTACATAGCCGATGCGTTCGGACAAATCGTTGGCAACGCGCAGCTCCTTTGGCGTAAACGCCACTTCGACGCCGCAATTGGCGACGATTTCATCGGCGACATGCTCGCCGTAGACACCGCGCAGTTGCGAACGCGACTGAATGACTGGAAGGAGCCTGATCCCGTAACCTGCGACATAGGAAAAGGCGCTCGCAATCACCGATGCGCGGCCAAGCCGCGCAAATTCATCTAGGATGACCAGCACTGGTATCGGTGTGGCCTCACCCGGTAGTTCTCGCACGTTGAGGTCAATAAGCTGCTGGAACAGAAGGTTGTAGAGCGGAGCTATTCGGTCAAGTTCATCTGGCGACACGCCGAGATATATTGAAATAGGACTTTTGCGAAGCTGGCGGAGATCAAAGTCGCTTGCGGCGGTTGCGGCTTCAACCAAGGGGTTGAGCCACAGGCCGAGGACGTTTGTGATCGTTTTCTTGACATCAGCAAAGCTATTGTCGGAGCCACCGGCAAAATCGGCCAGCGCCGTGCGGCATCCGACGGATAGCTTCAGACTGGGATTGTTCAGTTCCTTTTTGAAAAAGCCCCGCGCGTCGCTTTGGTTCAAGTGGCGATAGATTGCGCCCATCGTTAGAGGCTCGTCGCTGGTTTCAGCGATCCATGCACCGACCCCCGCAAATCCGGTCCGTGCGCCGTTGGCCCAAAAGGCTTCGCCGTGGTCGGGCGCAACAAACAGCATTGTTGCGATCTTTTGCAATTCGATAATGACATCATCAGGATCATCGCGGTTGATGTAGGCCAGCGGATTGTAACGGGCAGTGCGACCTTCGCGGTCGGTCGGATTGAAAAGATAAACGTCTTGACCATAATGCGCGCGAAACCCCGCGCTCGCATCGTAATTTTCGCGTTTCACATCGAGGACAACAACGGAACCTTGCCATGTTAGCAGGTTGGGAATGACAATACCGGTGCCCTTGCCCGAGCGGGTTGGGGCTTCGACGATGACATGCTCGCTCCCACCAAAAGTCAGGAAACGGCCCCCCTTGCGGCCGAGGACAATACCGGAGCGGGCGCGAAAGCCGTGGCACTTTATCTCGCTTTCACGGGCAAAGCGCGCAGCTCCATGCAGCGGCGCACCGCGCGCCCAAAGCGCATAGATTAGGCCAATCAGGAGCAAGCCGCCGCCGACCAAACCACCCGCCATCGCCCGCACAACTTGCGGATCGCCGCGATAATACCAGATGAACTGGGGAATTTTGAGCGGGTCATAGGCGGTTACCGGCAGACCTAGAATAAGCCACCCAATCATACTGGCTATGGCGAGTGCAATGAGCAGTCCGAACGGGATTCCGATGAGTAATCTTAACGCCCCGCCGTCAGGCGGCGTGCCTGCCTTCTGGGTCATAATAGATCTCCGTTACCCGAAATTTGCCGTCAGTTTTTTTGATTTGCACGACGCAATCCACGAGCATTTTTAGCAATGCCCGAATATCATCGCGCGCAAGGTCGGAGCCTCCTTCACTTTCCTTGACCAGCAAAGTCAGCTGCTCGAACGCCAGTTCGGCGGAATCGGCATGGATGGTGGTGATCGATCCTGGATGCCCTGAATTGACGTTGCGCAGGTAAAAGAAGGCTGTTCCATCCCGCAGCTCCTGAAGCAAGATACGATCAGGGCGCATCCTGAGCGCGCTTTCCAGCAAATGCTTGGCAGTAACATTGGCGGTGCCTTGCCCGTCCTTCGCATAGAGCATGTGCACGACATTCTTTTGGGG
>NZ_JBLWUA010000017.1:0-20522 GCF_048269865.1 Parasphingorhabdus sp.
GCCTCCTCGACATTAGTAACTGCATTGCTGGACGGCACATCGGGACAGACCATCAAGGTGTTTGATTGCGATGAAGCCGATCAATGCCTCGATCCAACGTTTCGCAATATGAGCCTTGCTAGCTCTAAGGCCATTCGCCCTCGTGTCGCTGCACTGATCACCAGCATGGTCGAGGCTATTCGCGCCGACACGGCGATCGGCAATGCCGAAAAAGAATTGCTGCAGGTTGCATCGGTGCCGCTCTATAAAATCCTTACCGTTCAGGCGGCTTACGGTCGCGGCATGCCAACCGATGACCGCGAGACTCTCGCTGAAATTGCCTCGGTTGATCTGCTGTTTGCGGTGCTTGAACGGATTGTTGGCGAAGCGGGTCGTTCGATGTCCACCTTCATTGGGGCGGATGAAGCAAAACTCGCGATGTGGCAAGGTCAGATGAGCGAAGTGCGCCGCGCCTTGGCGGATAGACAATCTAACAGTCAGGCCAAAGTCAGCGCTATCATGCAGATCATTGAAAAGACTGCGATGATCGAGAATATGCTCTCCGCTTCCATGTCGCCATCCATGGCAGCAGCCCTCGACTGGTCGCGCGCGGTTCAAAACCGCTCGCTGACACCTTGAGTTGGGCATAGGCAGATGGTCGAGATATTCACAATTGGCGGCGGCGAATATATCGTCAATGTCCTCAATGCCGTTGCAGCGTGGACCGGTGCAGGCGGCTATAAAAGTCTGATCCAGGTCGCCATGGTGATGGGGCTTGCATTGTCGGTGATAGTGGTCGCGTTCAATCAGGACTGGCGCGCATGGCTTCACTGGTTTTTAGGCGCAACGCTGATCTACATGTGCCTGATGGTGCCGCGTCTCGATGTCCATGTCACCGACAGGATCAATCCATCACTGGCACCAGCCGAAGTTGCCAACGTTCCCTTGGGGCTGGCACTGATGGCAAGCTTTACCAGTCAGGTCGGCGACTATCTGGTGCGCTCCTCCGAGACTGTGTTCGGGCTGCCAACTGATCTGGATTATTCAAAAAATGGAATGATCTATGGCTCGCGGCTATTTGATTCGACGCGCAGTTTGCGTATTTCCGATCCTGAATTTGCCGCCAATCTCGACGAGCATTTCCGTCAATGCGTCTTCTATGATCTGCTTCTCGGTCGCTATTCGATGAAGGAACTGTCGGCAAGCGATGACATCTGGGCGGTGATTGCGCCGGGAAGCGTAGCGCGCGCGCAAAAGTTCCTGACCCGCAATCCCGATGATAGTGTCAGCGCCAATATCATAACCTGCCGCGCGGCCTATAATGATCTGAATAGCCAATGGACCGCGATGATCGATGAGATGGGGACCATCTTTGGCCGTCAGCTCTATCCCAAACAAACCGCTGCGCTAGCAAAAGCCAAGCTATTTGCTGATCTACCCATTGCGTATAGTTATTTGAGCGGGGTTTCCAAAAACGCCAGCGAGATATTCCGGCAAGTGCTGACTATCAACGCTATGAAACAGGCGATGCACGGAATGGCGGGCTCTAGCGGCACATCAAGCGTTGATGTTTTTGCCCAGACCCGCGCCGACATCCAGACTGAGCGTACTTATAGTTCGATTGCCCAAAATGCGATGAAATGGGTACCCATCCTCAATATCGTGCTGACAGTGGTATTCTACGCACTGTTTCCGGTGCTTTTCCCGCTATTCCTGATGCCAAGAACCGGACCAACGGCACTGCGGGGTTATATTACCGGCTTCTTCTATCTCGCGGCATGGGGGCCATTGTTTGTTATTTTGCACATGATCTTGATGTTCAAAGGTGCATCTGACGTTGGCGGTGCCGCAGGCGGGACTGGGCTAAGTCTAGCAAACTTCTCCGGTATGGTTGATGTAAATAATGATATTGGCGTGCTGGCAGGATATCTGGTTGCCTCTATTCCCTTTCTCGCTGGCGGGATCGCCAGAGGCGCGCTTGCGATTTCGGGTCAAGCCACTTCTTATCTCAATCCATCGCAAAATGCAGCAGAAGAAGCGGCGCGAGAAGCCAGCACTGGCAATGTGTCGCTTGGCAACAGTAATATTGAAAATTCGAGCGTGTTTTCGAAGCAATTTGCCCAAGGGTCTATTGCGCCGAACATTTCCTATGGCGCGGCGCAGACACGCGGGTTTAGCGCAAGCGGAACGCAGACTACCAGTTTCCCCGACAACAGTTTTGACCAAGTTCCCAATTCTGCCTATCCGTTCACACCGACATTGGGGCAGGATTTTACTTCTAGGCTTTCCACGTTGGCGTCCAGCAGTCGATCACAAAGTGAAACGTTTTCAAACCTTGCCCAGCAATCGACCAGTTCTGCCGTCACCCGGTTTAACGAGCTCAGAAATACATACAGTCAGGGAAATTCTTCAGAAACCGCAGTCGGCACCAACGAAAGCAACAGCGTCAACAAGGCGTTCAGCGAGGTGGATTCAGCGTCGAGAAACTTGCAGCAGCAATATGGTCTGTCGCGACGCGCCGCCGATGACATAACAGTATCATGGTTCCTGAACGGCGAAGGTGGTCTCGGCGTAAAAGGTGAGAAAGGAGCGCTAGGAGCGAACCTCGGACTCAAAGGTGGACGAAATCACAGCTGGACCGATAGTGATATCGGAATTGCTTCGGAAGACCGCAACCGGATCATGGGAAGCCTGAACCAGATTTCTGATAGCCGTAACTGGTCCAATACCCGCGATGGTTTTGTCCGCAGTGTCAGTTCCAGCAGCAGTTCCGCCATCTCCAACAGCGCGTCGGGCCTGACCAGCTCACTTTCTGAAGCGCAAAGCTATACCGTCGAAGCGAGACGTGCAGAGGAGCTTGCCAGCCGCCTCGAAAACCAAGCGACATGGTATGAAACCAATAGTGCTGCCGGATCTTTGAACCTCAGCCAGACGTACCGTGAATGGGGTATGGCTGAAATGGACTCCAACCGAGATTTTTATGGCAATGCGCGGTTTGATGATGTGAACTTCCAGCTCAGTGCAGAAGGACAGGAGCTGCAAACGCGGTTTGTGGCAGGATATGCGGATCGGTTGCATGATGATATTGAAGATAAGCTGACACTTCCCGAGTTTGCGCCGGTGCAAAAACCAAGTGTGGGCAGCGCCGATGCCGTAAGAGGTAGTGTTCCACTCGGAGGATCAGGAAGCGGGTCAGTGTCTGCGCCGCCTGATGTTGATGGTATTCGGGACGAAGTATCCGGCGCTCAATCGCGAGGCAAAAAACGGGTTGGGACGGTTCAAGATGCGCTACAGAAACGCACCCGCAATGCTCGCGGAGCTAGCGCTGAAGCAGCCGATGATGTTAAGGAATGGAAGTGATTTAGATTTGGATGAGACCATCGTAAATTGCGACAAATATTGCGAAAGCTAGGAAAGCTATGAAGAATACGATCAATCCAAAACGTCCCCAAGGATCACGCCAAGTCTTTTTCCAAGTATAAGCGGTCAAGCTGTCCTCCGCGAGTGCACGATCAAGCTCCGATAAGCCGGGCCAGTTTTTTTCGTCAACAGATTGAGTCTTTTTATCCTCGGTCATTTTTCCTACTCCAAGTTCTTGGTTCGGTAAGGACCAAGCCCCCTCTTCTCTTCAGCATAACCGAAAACGAGAGGATAGTCATTTTGAAAAAGCACTGTGCAAAAGCGGCCAACAACATAATGAGACTTGAGTTTGTGGCCGAACGCCTCATTATCCAGAAACTTACCTGCCATTGAGCACCGCGACGGAGACATCTGGAATTGATTGAACTACTTTTACTTGGCGCAAGCATCGTCGCGGCTGGCGAAACCTTTGAATGTACGCCCATCCGTGTCTGGGACGGTGATGGACCTATCTGGTGTGCGGAAGGACCTAGAGTGAGATTGTCTGGCATCGCTGCGCGTGAGATGGATGGTTCTTGCACAAGCGGTCATCCTTGCCCCGAGTCGAGCGCTATTGCCGCAAGGGATGCACTAGTAAAACTGGTGGGAAAACCCACCGGAAAATCAAGAGAAGGACATATCCTGGTGTCCGGTCCCAAGATGATTTGCCGTTCCGATGGTCGCGCAGGGGGTTCTCGAACCGCTGCCTGGTGCATATCACCCAAATCTGGAGATCTTTCGTGTGCGATGACTAAAGGTGGTTGGGCGCTGCGATGGGACAAATATTGGAAGACGCACCGCTGTGATGGATAGTCGGGTCTCCTTGCAAACAAGAATGGCAAATTTATTGTTTAGCACGGAAGTTTGCTTCTTCGCCTGGATGATTATCGGCTGGCCGCTTTGTAACCTGGTTCAAAAATTGCTTTAATCTCGCAGGTGGGATGTATGCTATTTCAAAAATCGAGCATTGAGATAAACGCTACCAGTTCTTTGACCTCAGTATCGGATAATGTCGTTGGGACAGTATCTTCGGGAGCAGCTTTCATTCTTCGGTAAAAATTTGATCGCTCTTGGATGCTCATTTTTTGAAAGTTCGCCACTCTCAGTGGATCAAAGTGAGCGACAATTGCCTCATCCAAAGTTCGAAGCGATCCGGAATGGCCATAAGGAGAAGTCTTGGTCGCGTTGTAAAGAGGTGGCGTCCGAAACAAAAAACGATCAGAAGGGTTAAACGTCACATTGTAACGCCCCTCATCATTGCCAAAGCCGTTTTTTCCAAAGCCTAATTGAGGAAATGGAATTGAATGGAAATCAAAATCCGAAAAGTACGGGCCGTTGTGACACGATGCACATCGACCTCTTCCATAGAAAGTTATGCCGCCGTTCAATTCATTTTGCGTGATTGGGCCATTTTCAAATACAAACCGATGGAGTTTCGTTTTCTTAACTCGGAAATTATGCCGAATGAACTGAGCTACAGCATCACCGATTTCACTAAAGGTAAGGTTTTCTAACGGTTTTTGGTAAGCCTTTGCCAATTGAATGCCCAAGTCTGGATCTTGTCTGACTCTACCGGCAAGTGTATTGAAAACCACTTCTGCCGATCCAACATCCTCCGTCACTAGGTCTTTACGAACCTCCGGGGTATCGGCTATCATTTCGCGAAGCTCTACAAAAGGGAGGTGCACAGCCACTACCAAAGGGTCAGAAGATGGAGCAAAATCACCAAACTGGCTCACCACTACCCCGTTTTCAGATTGTACTTTGCCATCCCAGAAAAAAGTATCAAAGTTAGGTCCGCCACGCCCCCAAAGCGGCAAAACATTGCGCGGAATAATCTGGCCACCGCTTGCCATTCGAGCACCGCCTTCGCCCGATGCACCTGCACCAACTGCATTGGGCAGACCGTCGACTGACCCGAATTTATCTAGATGGCAGTCCTGGCAAGAAATATTGCCATTTAAACTTAGCGTTTTTGAAGCAAATAGCTTTCCGCCAATACTACGTTTGGCACTATCTGTCTTCGATTGCAGTGCGCCAACAGATACAAAACCATTTTGAATTGAGGCTTTCCGCAAAGTTTCGATTCTCAGCGTGTCCGTTGCCGGACCCATTTTTTCTTGAGTATAGCTTCCAGATGATTGTTGTTCACAAGCGCTGGTCAATGGAATGAGCAGCAGGTAGAAAAGTAACTTAAAATCGAATTTCATGGGTTGCGACAACTTCTTCCAGATCGGTACTTCGCTCTTCTACGGCTAACAATCGCATTTTAGCTAACTCATTTTCCCTCAAACCCCACTGCATCAAACGTTTCTGATATAAATCGTAGTCCTGACAGATGAGCAATCCAACTTCAGCTGAATAGAGTTCGCTGCCAACATCATCCGAAGACCTTTGGGCGCTACGTTGCCGCGCTTGTAAATGATCTCTCATGGCAACGTCGCATTTTTCCACAAGCGCTCCATATTCCGATTGATTTGCAAACATCACTGCCTGACGCCAAATCGGCATAGCTACCCAGGCCATTGCGACACCAATGAGAAGCACGATCAAATGAGTAGTAATTCTATTCCGCAACAATTTTAAATGCATCCAAAACTTCTGGAGTGATTGTGCCTGTTACCTTGAGGTCAAAGTCTGTCTGGAATTTAACCAACGCAGCGCGAGTTCCCGAACCTGCAATTCCGTCGATTAACCCGGTATAGTATCCATAGGATTTCAGGCCAATCTGAACGCGTCTTACAACGTTTTTTATCGCGTCATCCTGGGGTTTAAAGAACGTATTTGGAGCAATTGCGGGAGATTGAGGAAGCACCGAACTTGGCGGCGTACTCCTCGTATTGCGCGATGGCTTAGGCGCAGGGGTCGTTTTCGGACGGCGGATCGGGGGAGGTGTATATACTGGAGACTTAACCCTACCGCTGGCCCCGGACCGATGGCTACTATGCGACGAATGGCTTGAGTGGGATCTATGCTGTGCTAGCTGGAAAGAATGTTCTTGTGCAAACCTCTTGATAACAGCATCGCCTTCAGGATCTTTTCCACCGGAAGCGATATTGTTAGTTGCAGCAGATTGTGCAGTTGGAAAAGGCATAATGCCGGCCATTGCCAACGAGGAAATCAGAAACTTTCGTTTACTCATAATGGAGAAACTTCATCGAGCATTTCGGCAGGATGCCATTCAAAAAATCCAGAACAAGTTTCCTTCTTGCTGCACATCAAACACTTTTCCCCAAAACGCTGTTTCCAGTCAGATATTGAATTTACAGCAAAATTGCGATGAAATTCTGGCAAATGACAAAGCGGCACGTTGAATAGCTTTGTTGGTATACCGAATAAAGAAGCGACATCCAGTGATTGGGCAATTGGATTGAAACTCTTACGAAAGTCGACGTAAAGAGAGTCCCATCTATTTCTTGCAAAACCGATATTTTCTAGCTGCATCACGGACCATTGCTCGATAAAGTGCAGCAAGCCTGCAATATGCCGCGCGAGAGCGGGGAACGAATTGAGATTGGTTTGAAGCACAACAGTTCTAAGTTCAATTTTAGCGCCGGACAAAAGCAACGTATCAAAACTCTGATGCAATCGCTCATACGCTCCTGTTTTAGCAACGATTTCATCATGTTCAGCGGCATCATTGGAATATAACGGGATTCCCCAAACAACCTTTCGGAACAGTTCCTGACGCAATTGACTGATGTCGCTTGTTTCAAAATGTTGGCCATTGGTAAGGACATGAAATTTCAAATCCGGACGTGCTTTCAACACCGTTTCGAGAAGTTGAAAAACCTCCTGTTTATACAACGTCGGTTCCCCGCCGGTAATTCCGATTGTTATGCCGTTGTCAGCTAAAAGACAGGCCTGAACAAATAGACCGAAGCGGTCGTGATGGGTTTTCTTTGGCGGCTGGGAGCACATCACACATAGTTGATCACAGCGTTCGGTGACTAACAGTGAATTTTGAGTGGAACCAGCCCTTATAATGCGCTCTGCATTGCCCGCAGCAGGCGTCACAATTACGATATCACCATCCAAGTCTTGAATTCCGGGTCCAACGATCTGGAACAATCCGTTCTCGCCGCTGAACACCGATTGACTCTCGCTACTTTCGATGCACCAACTTTCCCATGGAGAATCTGTCCGGTTTTTCGACAATCGAGTTACGAATGGTTTCTCGGCATCCGAAACTGCGGGAAGCATTAGCGGGATCATATTGACTCGCCCAATGTAATTGAATCTCCACTCAACCCTAGCCAGTGACGCAACGAATATTGGACTGCATCTTCATTTGAATAAATCAGAGAAAAAGCCAAATCGAAAATACTCATGTGGCGCTTGCAGAAGTTTGTCTCGTGTCTGCGTAGGTCGATCCGGCCATATCTTGAAATATCGTCGATTATGTCGCGTCCACAATAGGGCTGGTAGACGC
The DNA here is from genome assembly GCF_048269865.1 of Parasphingorhabdus sp. Taxonomy (GTDB): domain Bacteria; phylum Pseudomonadota; class Alphaproteobacteria; order Sphingomonadales; family Sphingomonadaceae; genus Parasphingorhabdus. Next base: position 7,811 of record NZ_JBLWUA010000017.1, read on the forward strand.
AATTTTGACAATCTGGATCATCTGCATTTGTCGATGCTTCGTTGAGTGCTCGTCGTTCTGGAGAATCCCAGCCGGTAGCTATATCGCCTATGGTCAAATCAATAATCCCCGATCGTGAAAGCATGCGAGCCTCATCTGTTGGGTAAATCTTGCCATCAAAATCAACGACAATATAATCTACGCCGACGGGATTGGGGCTACGCAGGTCCACATGTCTATCAAGGCCTGGCTTGAAAATTCGATTCAAACAATGACTGAAATAAGTCTCTTCAATCACTTGATCGCGATTGTCCCAATTTCTCGCAATGAGCCTGTGGATGAATTTTGAATAATACGCACCCCAATGACCTGATTGTTCGATGGATTCCGGGTGTTGTTTTCTGGCAAAGCCTTGATAGTTGATTGGTCGCAGATAAATGCTCGTAAAACCGCGCGAAACGAATGCCTCTACAAGGCTATCAATCTCGGGAGGATCATTCGGATTGACAGTTGGTAACGCGGAAATTTTGCCTGGGCCATATCGCTTGAGAACTAAACTCAAGTTTCTTTCGAATTGTGAAGTGGATGCATCATCTTGAGTTCTTTGAGCCTTGTGAGTAATTAACGAACCATCCAACGACGTGCTAATTTGTACATTCTCTCTATTGAAAATAGTCAAGATTTCTTCATCAAGTCGCTGCAAATTGGTACATATCACGGCTGTCATGTCGGGAATATGTGATCCTGCGTCTAGGACTGCACTTATAAGATCCGGTCTCAATGTGGGTTCACCGCCCTGAAACTCGATCTTGAGTGACCGCCCTGAAAACTGTTTGATCAAGCCAGTTATTTGTCCGAGTGTCGCTTCATCCCAATCATAGCCTTCGGCATTCTCATTGGCCCGCGAAACCTGACAATAGCTGCAAGCGAGGTTACAACGTAACGTGGGGACCAAAATAAGATATTCCAAACCTTCAACGTTTGTCTTGCGACGTGCCTGAGCGAATAGCGACGCATGCTTTACCAACTTACTGCTTTTTATAAGATGTCGCTTTTGCAGGAACTTCAGTTCCTGATCAGATAACTCATTGCTACCGATCCGGCTCAGCAGGTCATGTTGACCTTTAAAAAAACGACCTTCTTCATTTGCAAAAATGTGACGATCGGAAACTGTGCGCGATCTTAAATTCGGAAGACCGTCCAATTCCTCCATTCCAAGAATCCACCCCTAACGAACTACAAAGAAACCGACTGTAACTGTTCAATTTAATAATACAACTCGGTCAATCGGCAGCATGTAACTCCGTCGGTTTTTTCCGGGCAGATCTTGATCCTGATCTGTGCATTTTAATGTCGATATTTGCCAATTGATCTTCCACCTTCGTCAACTCCCAAATCTTTGATCAACAAACGAAAAGTCTGGGACTTACACAGCGCTAGAGCCCTGTTTAGACCTTCCTTATTCGAAGATGTTTCTGAAACGAGAAGTCAGGAAGCGAACAGCTGACCATTTGCGTCTTGATGAGTGAATTCGAAGCGAATAGGCCGAAATCTAACTGATTGCTGAAGCCAAATAGCCGTTGTTCGTCCGTTGCAAATCGGAAACACCATTGGTGCTTTGTGATGCCTTACAAGCTGTTTCCAGTTCCTATTATCAATACCCGACGGGTTTGGAGAAAAACCCGGATGACTATGCCATTCGCCAAGCCAATCTACGCGCTTATGTGACTCTTTCCAAAGTCGTAGCGCACGCATTCGATGTGCTTTGGGTGAACGTATGAACGAAACTCTGCTCTGGCTGTCCCATGCATAAGGGGTGGTAGCCTCAATGACATGGAGATGCCGCCCTTTTCGAAATCCCAGCAACAAACCACCCGCTTCTAAGGGCGAATAGCGCCGTGTCGCTTTCAGCATAATTTCCAAAACTTGGTGATCGAACAAAACGCCATCAATCATCACTATCCCTCGCAGCGCAGGCTGGGCAGGCCGCAGCAGGCGAAGGTGTTGTGGGCTGCCGCTCTGCGCCCCGTTCATGATCAATCACGATTGTCTTAAGCCGTGATCCGGGCTTACCATTTGCCCATCCCAATATCATTTCGGTAGATAGTCCTGCGGCGATTGCCGGTGCAGCTACCGAATAAGGATAATATGCACCGTCCCCGCAAGTAGCCTCCTCAATAATTTCCTCATATTTGGGCTTGAGAGCAGTATAGCGCCAATTCTTGCCCGCATCCGGGCGGAGACAGCGAAAACAATAACCATCGCCAACGATGCTCAGGAAACCTTGGGCGGCCGCTCCGTTTCCACAAATCCAGCTATATAAGACCGCCTCAGCTTTGACGTCTTCGCCGTTCAGAAAGGCTTCATTGACAGCATTTTGGGTATTCCAGTCTCCGGTCGCATCAATAATCAAGTCGCAATCTTTTGCCGTATTCCAGTCATCGAATACGTCTCGGCAAATCGCACGAACGTCGATATCCGGATGAAACCGCTTCAATTCATCACACAGGGCTTCTGCTTTAGCTTTGTCTATTTGTCCAATACCAAGGTAGTGGCGACCGACGTTGCCTGCTGATAGCCCTTGACCATCAAAAAGGTATAACGGAGCATCAAACCCGGCCCCGCTTTGGACAAGAAATTTGGCCAGATGGCTCCCGAGTGTACCACATCCAATTAGAGCAATCTTTTTCCCAGCCAAAGTGTTCATACCTACAAGATTCCTTTCGGCCAAAGTCTTTTGATCACACCAAAAGCCACCAAAACGCGTTAGATTTATTTCTGATTTGCGATTGGCAATCAACTCCGGGATCTTCGCCTTCCTAGTTTTTATCGTGTTTAGGGCTATTTCTAGTCCCCTTGGAAAATCCAGCCGGACGCCCAAAACGCAATTTGGTGCGTCTATCGCCACAATGTTGCGTGCTGCCAGTGCAGCGAATGCTTGGCTATACTCGGCGTCCGTGAAGCCAGGTTGGCCTCGGAACCAGATTTCAAATTGCTCAAGTGTGAGTGGCACCTTGATTTTTCCAACGGGAGAAAGCGGTTCATTGCTAAAAATGAGTAGGCCATGGGAAAATTCTTCAGCCGAAAAGCCGCCAAACTCCGCAACATCTCGTAACCCCAAAAACGGCGTCATCCCTTTCGCTTTGAATCGATAAAAGTTAGTTTTGAGGGTCGCAGTATCACTCGTTGGTCGTTTGATCAGAATTCGAAATGACTCAATACCATCGCGCCAGTAGTCCTGATATTCAGCTGCGACCTCTGCAACACCGCGGCCTTTGTAATTAACCTCCATTGCCACTTTCGCTTGCTCTAGCACGCGTAAGACCGATCCACCCGGGTCATAGATATCGAGGGGTAGTCCCACAGCAGATGCATAGCAGATACCTGAATCGCCGTCGCCCCGGTTAAAAAGATGCCCCACGATTTCCGGGTCGAGTTGCGCCGGGTCCTTCAATTTCACTTTGGGAAGTTTAACAAATGTAATGTCAGGAATTTCAATCGCAACATCGATTGGTTTGCCATGAACGCTTATCCGTCCTTCGAATTCTAGTACAATCGCTGATTTTTCGCTGAAGCCTTGTTCCTTTAGCGTTGCGTTAATCTTACCCAGCGCCTCTCGCCGGTTCATCACCCTGAGTTGGAATTGATAATTTTGGGTGTTGGAACAGTTGCTGCCGGAAAAGCGCGAACGCTTGATGCAGTATCATTGGCAATCGTAATAATATCAGGACGGTTCGGAATACGGCGACCAAAGACGTTTCGAAGGTGATCAATCACGATATCGGGATGGCCTGTACGTTCGAGCGCGCCCTCCATTTCATCGGCAAGCGCTTCGGTTGACTTTAATATTTCGTTTCGATCAGCATCGCTCCAGCCGTTGAGACAACTCCCCTCGACGACCGGGTTGTTGATCTCTCCTCGGAAAATGTCAGGGAGAAGCTTGGCCACTTCCATAATTTGCATATCATCGCGGTCATCAACCGGATTGCCGCCGAGTTCAATCAAGGCAGCGTCTATCGCGCACATCAAGCAGATCGATGACAGTGGCGAATTTTCCCATGTATGATCGCGCCATCCTTTGAAGAACCTGCAAAGACGGCGAAAGACTGGTCCATAGCGCGCAGAGCGGGCTTCCACCCAATCGTGAAGCTGCTTGGGATCAGACTGAATCCATTTCCCATCACGCTGCGCCAGCATCACCAAATTGGTTGGTATCGCGGCCATTGATGGGAACTTGTCGGCCGTAAAAGATATCGACGCCATCCGCGCATCAGCGATTGCACTCTTCATCAACCGATACTTGTCTTCAGGGACCGAATAAATCGGAATATCAACATGTGCCCCTTTCCAAAGTCGAACACGCGCGCAGGTGTTCTTTGAACTGTCAAGCTCCCACCCATTTTCATTGCATACTGGGCTCAACGTTTCCTCAACAAATGTGAAAAGGGATCCAGCTGCCAAAGCCGGATGGCTGTCCTGCATAAATCGAACGGGTACATACATACCGTCATCAAGATCGATTTCTTGGCAGTTCGGCTTAGCGGGCGAGTTTAATGTTCGATATGCGAAGCTGCCTTGCATCAGAAATTTGACCGCTACTGTTTCGGCGACTTGTTTTGCCGCCGCGAAAACAGTCGAGTCACGCCAGAAGCGTTTTTCATTTTCTAGTCTTGATGATGCGTCACGCAACGCTTTCCTGATGATCGTTCGCGCCTCCATCAGCTTGTGATGCTCTTCATCTTCAATGTTGAGTTGTGCCAGATAGCTGAGGTTTTTCTTCAGGCCGACAAAGATCGGGTGAGCGTTGGCAAGCGTCATAGGCAAATCCTCAAAAATTCGTGCTTTTCCAATCCACTTGGTGCATAATTAGCCAATTTCAAGGGACGTGAACAAAATATGTACAAAATTTTCCCGCTCAGGTCATTGACCTACTTGATTTCGTTCCTGACCTTGACGGTTTTCCTCGTAATCGAGTTGGCAACGGACGCTTTTGGATTCGAGGTCAGATTGCTTGCTATTCCCGGCATTGTCTGGGTAATTTTGCTTGGTTTTGCATTCAATCCGATCTGGCGAAAAATATGGTCGTGGAGCGCCAAAATCCCGTTCATTCCAGATCTGAATGACAAGATTTTCCCTGATTTAAACGGTGAATGGGAAATGCTCCTGGAGAGCAATTGGTCACGTCAGGAACAGATTTTGGAGGCTGCTAAAGACGGGCGACGTTCTTTCGATATCAAATCCTGCGATCAGAATGATTTGGAGCCGTTGATGCAGGTGGGCCTCAAAGCCGAGATCGAGCAAAGCTGGTGGTCGATCAAAATCACCGTGACAAATCCGAGACAGGATACTCCCATCAAAGAATCTCAGACTAATATTGTCATACCTCGCAAGAAGAGCGAAGGTCAGCCGTCATCGCTATGCTATTTCTACGATCAAACTAACGACACCGACAATCAGGCGGATGATCCGGAATTCAGCGCGTCTGCGTGCCTGTCCTACGACTATAAGAGAGATATTCTTGAAGGGACTTTCTGGACAGAACGTCAATGGCGGCGAGCGATGAATACGGCTGGCCGCTTAACCCTCAAGCGGATGTAATGAAAATATCCGGGACCAACAAAAAGTAACAAATTCAAAAATTATGTCGTAGTGGATTCCCTAACTTGTCGACGGAACAATGTTCTCGTCTCGGGTCTTCTCATCGGAACTAGCCAAGTAGGCTTCCACCCTCCTCAACGTCCTAGCCCGCGGCCTACGCCCTTCCCTCAAATCCAGAACAAACCGCGGATCACCGACAGCGCGCCTGCCAAACCGCGTCGGCGACATATGTGTCTGCTTGAGATGCTTTTCGATACGATCCAACAGTTTCATATGAGGCCTCCTCGAATCATAAATTGCTTGTGTTCTTGTTATGTTCCTAGTAGGAAGATTGCATATTGTCTAGGATAATTCCTATTGAGGGGTCAAAAGGCACAAAAGATGGATGATGTACGAGAAACTCTGGATCGGTTGATCCGCGAAAACGGGGATGATTATTCCGGTCTTTCAAAAATGCTTGGCCGTAATGCAGCTTATATCCAGCAGTTCATAAAGCGCGGTACACCGCGCAAGCTGGACCCTGAGGACAGACTTAGGCTGGCGAGCTTTTACGGTATTGACGAACAACTATTGGGCGGGCCGCCGCCAACTGGCAGTGACGGCATGGTCGAAGTCCCCGTACTCGATGTCAATGTTTCTGCAGGACATGGCGCTCTGGCGACAAGCGAGGATAGGAAAACGCGTTTTTCGTTCGATGAACGCTGGCTGCGCAAACTGACTCCGGCTAGGGGCGTCAGCCTCTCTGTGGTCCGCGTTATGGGCGATTCCATGGAACCAACCCTGTCGGACGGCGATGACGTTCTGGTGGATGCCTCTGACCATGGTTCGCGGCTGCGCGATGGTGTTTATGTTATGCGGATCGATGATACGCTGGTGGTCAAACGCATTGCACTAAGGCCCGATAGCCCGTTCATTACCATTGCCAGCGACAACCCGACCTATCCGACCTGGGAGGATATTGATCGCAGCACGGTCCATATCGCAGGCCGCGTGCTTTGGTTTGGTCGCGCGCTTTGATCAGAGGTTTGCCCTGAGATCATCTAAATCCCCATATCCAACGGCTTGCTGTGTTCTTTTTCAAGTTCTCGCTGGTCCTTTTGCGGTTCTTTGGGCGCAATTTCATTTCCTTTCGCAAGCCCAGTCGCTGCGGCTTTGCCGAGACGCTGTGTCACTTCAAGCGCCGATCTTTTTGCGCCGTCATTTTTCTCGACTGCTGCTTCCAGTTTCTCGCGGTTATCAACGATGAGCGTCAAACCATCCCGCAATCTCGTAATCGTAACCAGAAATGTCTGCTTGTTGGAAAGATTGCGCTCGCGGCTATCCATGACCGCAATCCCGCGATCAGAAGTAAGCCCCTGCGCCATATGCGCATTGAGCGCGTAAGCCAGATCAATACGTTTTAGCATGGGATCGCTATGGGGCAGACGATGCTCGATGCCGGAAGATGTTCGCAAGTGAACATGCCCAGCATCAATTGCTGTAATATTTGCCTGATCCGCGTTGAACAACCCGCGTTTGTGATCGCTGTCGGTCCAGCGAATTTTATCACCCGCATAAATATCGAGCTGCTTCTTTTCATAGAGAGCGATCTGGTCTTCAGATGCATTTGCGCGAAGCTTGCTCACCTGAAAGCTCCGCTCCCTGCCCCCACGATCTTTCAGGACAAGCTGCTTTGCGCGCTCATCGACCGAGACCACATCATATTGCCCCTTGCCAAGGCGCTGACTTCTGTCCGGAGCTTTAAGTTCAATCATCATGCCGGGTTTGTAGCTGTGAATATAGCGCAGTTCCTCGCGGGTGCTGTTGACGCGGGAGAAGGTGTCCAGTTTTTGCCCTCGTTTTCCCAGTTCACCGTTTTGTTTAAGCCCGGCCTGGACCGCTTCATTGACGGCTGTGCGCAGCGCTCGTCCTGATGCATAGATGGCGGTGGATTGCCGGTCTTGTGGAGAAAGCGCTAACCAGCGTTCGGCGGCGATTAGGGCGCTACCCTCTTTGGTTTCGGTAATATGGTCTTTCAAATAGGACATAGCCTCGCCGATATTTCCGGCCTGGGCTGAATATTGCGCGCGGCGTAATATTTTATCACGCGCGCGCAAATTGGTGATCATTTTTGCGGTATCAATGCCCGAGGCTTGCACAAGCGCGAAGGGCTTGCCGGCATCGACAGCACCCAGCTGCTTCTTGTCCCCGATCATAACCAGACGGTCGACCTCGAGCAGGTTTGCGAGCCGGACCAGTTTTTCTTTTTCAACATTGGAGACCATCGAGGCCTCGTCGAGAACCAGCACATGGTTTTTCATGGCGGCTTTGGCTTCCGTAAGAGCCTTTTTATCGGCTCCCTCCTTGAGGAGGTTTTTGTGGCTTCCAATGAAGCGCGCCAAGGTCATCGACGCAATCCCGGTATCGCGTTCGAGCATCTGGACGAGCGTATTCTGGACGGCGAGACCCAGAACCGTTTTGCCATTCTCGCCAAGAAGCTGCGAGACAGGTTTGAGAAGGCTGCTTTTGCCTGCCCCTGCAATGCCCTGCACCGCGATAATGCGATTGGACGATGATAATATCATCTGGCCGGCGGATTCCTGGCCTTTGTTAAGTGTCATCCCAAAATTGAGACCCGCGACCGCCTGCAACTGCTCGCCAGCCAATTCTGATGACAAAAGCGGCTCCGCCTTGCCCCTGCCCGCTTCCACCTGTCCAATTATGCGCTGCTCGATCTGCAAGGCATCGCGCGTGGTGACAAAATCCCGGTCGCGTCCTTTGCCCCGAACAAGCTCACCTTCCCTGACAAGTGCCCTGACGCGGCGTTCAACATGAGCAATGGATGTCGGGAGGCCAAAATCCAAAGCAGTCTTATAAACATCATATACCCCAAATGCTGCTTCGCGCTGGCTCAGATGGCGAATGGCTGAAGCGGCCGCCTGCGCTGCGGCTATCTCTTCGCGGGGTTTATTGAGGATATGCGCTGGCACCAAAGGATCTGCGGAGGGCTTTGGCCCAAATCCTTGAATTTTTTCTGCAAACGCCCTGAGAAAAATCATTCCTTTTTGCGCCAGTGATAGATTGGGGTTTTGATCAATCTCCAGTCCTGCTGCGCGAATATTGGCTTTGTCGATCAATCCGCCAAGATCGAGCTCCATCGCCTTTGCAGCTTCCTGCCATGTTGCAGACAAGGCATCCCTGTCCTTTATGGCTTCTTTGGGTGCGCGCGTTGCCAGAGCGGCAATCTTGCCAGCTTCCAGTCCTGGTCCCCGGCGCGCATCAAGTACCTCCTGTCGGCGCGTAGAAAAGGCCATAACCGCTTCGCGCGATATACCTGCGGCTTCAAAATTACCGTGCTTGCCCTGATGGGCAGGCTGATAGCCAAGCTTTTCGATTTCAAGACGAAAGCGCGCCATCGTCATGCTATTTAGAAGCGTGTTGTTCGACCAGAGCTTGTCATTATGCAGCGCCCGCCATTTTGCGTCCGGGCCTTGCGTCACATTGGCGACAACCGCGTGAAAATGAACATTGGGTTCAGAATTGCGATTGGTGTCATGCTGAAACAGTCCAATCGTCAGATTGCCCGTTCCAATGGGCTTGATCTTGCCTCGGGAAAAAACCCGCGTTTCGGCGACATTTTTCTCGGCCCATTGCAGCGTATCTGTGACCGCTGTCCGGTACGCATCGATAATCCTTTTATCGCCGCCAACCAGAGCGATCAGCGACCAGCTTTTGGGTAGCGAGAAGGTAAGATCGGTTCCGGCGCGGTGATATTGTTTATCGCTGCCCACTCGCTCGCCATTTGGCAATTCACCGCGCAGCAGAGCTTCAAAGGCTGGCGCATCTACTTGACCTTTTAAACCTAACCGCTCCGCTCCTTCTCCAATCCACTGACCGGACCGGTCGGCATCAGCTTTGGTATAATAGTTATCCGCCGCAAAATAAGTTGCAGCGCCGCCCGCAGAGCGAACATTTGAGGCAGAGAGCATAGTCAATTCCCATCATTTGGACGCGCCCTCCACCGCGCAGGTTTCACATGTCATATTCGCCGATATCGCGGTCCGGCTCATCACGCACAGCGCCCTCGCGAAGATCCCGGCCAGCATCACGCGGCAGACTGCTCAGCGACCGGGCCTTGTTTGCAGGATCGGATGGATCAGGCAGATCAGAGCGCTGCTGTTTGTCATCTTCGGGAGACGGTGATGGCGCCTGCTCATCCTTGCCGAGCGAATTACCTGGACCATCGGTAGCGGGATCCACCGTGCCATCCTTGAGTATTTTATCTCGAGGCTCATCGGGCAACTGGACGTCGGTGATTTCTTCGGGTTCCCGAAAGGCAAACTCCTTCTGATCGGCCGCAGATTGTTTGACGCCTTCTTCGTTGTCATCGGAGTCCGCTGCTGGTTCTACCTCCCCGCCGTGGCTATTTTTATCTGTCCCATCAGGCTTCGAAGACGGCAGAGGTTCTTGACGAGGTACATAGGATTGTCCGGTTTCATCGGGTTCATCAAATGCCCGCGCAATATATCCTTCGGCTAGACTGGGCCAGGATTGCGGGATCAGTTTAACCGGTGCAGCGGGGAAGCCATCGGGAAATTTTATGTAACCATTGAGGCGCGGCAAGTTCATAAACTGATCGGGTAGCAGCAATGGCTCGATCTGCCTTCTTGGGGTCAGGCTGACCGCATCACGGGCATTGTTATAGCCGTAACTATAGCCTTCTTCCATGTCGCGTATTTGCCGGTGACCGATAAAGTCCGAACACCATGTTGCCGTTTCCCGGTCAGCCGTCGCCAGGATTAATTTGGTGCGCGCAAGCGAAGACAATGTCATCGCCATATTTTCACCGTAGACTTCTTTAAGTTTGGCAAATGCGTGGATGCCAGTGACGATAGCGCCGCCAAAATTTCGGGCCGTTTGCAAACCTTTTTCCAGTGCTGGCAGCCGGTGCAATGCGCCCAGTTCGTCAATCATGAACCACACCCGCAAATCGGATGTCCGGCTCATCGACATAAGGGTATTCATCGCGGTGTCCATCCACAAGGTAAGCAGCTTGGAACAGATACTCATGTCGACATAGCGCGCGGATATAAATATGATCCCACCACGCGCGGATTCATCTTTTATCCAGTCGCGGATTGAAAACTGCGGACCATGTTTGGGCAGCAGCATTAGGGCCTCGGCGTTTGCATTAAACACAGCCCGGATCGAAGTTGCCATGCGGGCCGCTTTGGGCGCGGTTAATTGCTCCGCTACTGTGCCTTTCAAAAGCTTGTGCACATCTGTCAGGTCAGCAGTAATGAGCTTCTCGGCCAGCGCCTCATTGGTCGGCGTTCCGGCTTTCATCAGCTGCATGCACGATTGCACAAACAGCGAGCGCGCACCGATAACCCAGAACTGATCTTCGCCGCCGCCATCCTGCGGTACTATCGCTTCAGCGGCGCTGTGGAATTCGGCAATGGTGCTGCAATCATTGAACACGCTCCATTGCGGACAGCGGGCATCAAGCGGGTTTAATATGACATCGCGCGAGGCGTCATAGAAATGTTCGATAAAAGCGCCGGTCAGATCGAATATGACGGCGCGCTGTCCCTTTCTGCGGGCCTCATCTATCATCTCCAGCAGGGCAACGGTTTTACCGGTTCCGGTGGTTCCGATCAGCATCGCATGGCTCTGTTCAAGCCGCCACGGATAACGAACGCCTGCAAGTTTGGAGGGCTGGTAATAGCCTGCCGCAGCAAGACGTTCTTGCCCCGCTAAACGCCAGCGCCAGCCCAGTTCTGCTTTCATTTCCCGTGCCTGCTCGCTAGCATTATGACGAGTTATTTCCGCTTTCAGTTCGGGCAATGTTGCAAGTTGCGCGCCGCGTTCATGTTTGCTTTCTTTCGACCGGCCGCCAAAATATTCTGCCACCCAATAAAATATTATAAAGGCAGGCAGGAACAGCAATGCAGAAATGGCCAAAGCTGTGCGGAGGGCTGTCCATAATGCTTCCATTGCACGCTCGACCGGAGGGAAGTTCTGAACCGCTGAAATCGCCATTTCCATGCTCGCGCCGCCCGCAAGATCAAGATTAACCGGCTTGGTAGGATCAAACTCCATGAACCCATAAAACAAAGCATAAAGGTTCATACCCGCAAGGTAGCGCTGATGGTCGGTAAGACCCGATGTCACCATCCAATAGGAGATGCCTACCAAGAGAACGGCAGCAATGATCAGAGGAGCTTTAAGCCCACTTGCGAACATGAAACCAAAGTGTCCGAGAAGCTGGCTACCGCGCGTGAAGTTTACAATATTACGCTTCATCACGGCCTCCATTCGAAGAGGCTGGAGCAAGCCCCAATCGCTGTAAGCGACGACCATATGCATCATGGGTTTTTTGCCGAAGTGAGCTGTCCGGGTGGGCGCTTAAAATGGCATCAAGCGCTACGGAGGAAAATACAATCTCGCGGGCTTTGTCGAGGCCTTTTAGAGTATCATTATGACCTTCATCCTGCGCAATATATGCCGCCATGACAAGATCGCGAATGAATACGCTGACACATTCGCCGTGGTCATCAGCTTCCGATCTGACCCACTGTGCAAGCGGATAAGAAAGATAGGTTTGTAAACAAATATGGTTGGTCATACTCAGGTTCCTTGACGTTCAAGAACCTGGTTCACCCTTCGAAAAGCCCAATAAGAATAAATCGTGAACAAGTCTAAGTCAATCGGTTATATTTCATTATTTATCAATGCTTTGCGGCGATGTGATTGGGCTAAGACTTGCCAAAAACCCACCAAGTCTTAGAGGATTTATCTGTTACATCGGGCGATTTTGGGACTTAACCAGTTGATATCAATGAAGATAACCAAGGCAGCGAGCTGCGTACGGTGTGCACTCTTTTGTTCCCAGCTCGGCAGTAAATTTCCAGGAATTTTCTCGATTACATCATGTGGCGTTATGCCACGTGGATAGCATGGATAAAAACGCGCGCTGATGCTTGACATCAGCGCTCCACAATTACCCGATGGCTAGAATTTCAAACTAAAGCACGAGCAAAAAATAAGGGCAGCAGAATGGGGATTCCGCTGCCCCTATGTCACCCGATTTGGGTGTTTTCCATATCAACGCCAGCCCGGGTCGCAAATGGCCAGAATCGATACGGAAATTCTG
>NZ_JBLWUA010000018.1:0-13991 GCF_048269865.1 Parasphingorhabdus sp.
CCGCCCACCAGTCCCTGCGCCATTTCGCAGCTATTAATATTGAGATTGTTCATGAGCTGCGCTTTTTGCGAAAACTCCTGCATGATCTTCGAGCATTCCGGGCAAACCGTGTCGATGGCGAGGCTGAAGGCAAAGCCGACCGCGTTGTTCGCCACGGCTTTGAGCATCGCGACAATTTCGCTGGCGTTGATGAATGAAAACGAACCTGCAAAAATATCAATACCGCCGCAGCCTGCTTTGGCAGAGGGTAGCTGCAAGTTTGCAATATTGGTCGTCTTCTGGGGAAAGCGCGTCCAGACATTACCGAGACTATAATAGCCCGCCGACTGGCCCTCGAATGCGGTAGGTCCGGTGACATTGGCAGCGCCGCCCATATCATCCATGAACCGGTCCATACTGTCTCCGACATTGGCAGAAAGGGGAGCGATGATTAGACTTGCGGCTGCAATCGTAGCGATTGCTTTTTTAATAATCATGTCCGGCTTCCTTTGATGTGAGCAAATAAATACGGTCCTGCAGTTCATCCGCTGAGATGATGCCGTAGCCAATCGGGATGGCCCGGCTTTGCGCGCTATCCCAAAGCACCAGGGCAGGGGTAATTTTAGGCTTCAATCCCATGCGCACGCGTTGCCCGGTCTCGACGGTGTAATTTTGGAAATGCTTCGATGGTCCGCCATCGGTTGAGATGGCGCGGACCGTCAGTTTCCAGCGACCCGATACTGATTTTACGATTGGCGACATGACCTCACAGGCTCCGCAGCTCTGAGCAAAAAAGTAAAACAGCCCGTAGCGTTTCCCCAGATTGGCCATGACGGTATCACGCGAAGCGCTTCGCGCATCTTGCCACTGTCTTTTGGCCAGCGTGGAAACCGGGCGCTCGAGCGTGTAATCCAGATCGGGTTGCTGCCAGATCGCGCGCTGCCAAACGTCCGAAAACAGCGACGCGCGGTCGAGCTGTTCGCGTTGGAAGCGTATATAAGCGATAACATTCTCGCGGGTTGGTTCGAGAATGGCTTTGGCTTTAAGCTCGCGCAATTCCTTCGTGACCGCATCGAGTTTCTCGCTTGCGCTTGTCTGTGGTTCTGGCGGCAGCGCTTCCATTTCAGGCGGCTTTGGTTTGGTGCAATAGAACCAGTAGCCTAGCCGGCGCTTCTCGCAGTAGAGTTCATCCGCGCTGGTTCGCGCGGTATTGGTTGGTGGGTCAATTGGATTGGATGTTGCGCCTTGCGCAAATGCCGGACTGATGGCGGCGTCAATAAGAAACACGATTGCAAGGACAAGCACGGCCAAGCCGCCGAGCGCTAAGGGCAGGGGAAACCTTCGGGCTAAGTTGTTCTTCATGGGCCTGATCTCTCGTAGAAGTTTTGAATTTTCTGCTGGATGTCATTGGCCGCTTCGAGTTCATCGGGCAGGCGGGCAGCTTCGGTAAATTCAGAGTAGATTTCGGAAAAATCCATTTTTGAAAGATCAAGCTGCGCGAATTCCTCAATCGAGAATCCATGACATTGTTCGTCTTTCGCGCGTGCCCAGGGCTTGGGAAGCTGCGCGCGGCCTTGCTCCTGCAAAATACGCGATAATTTCGAGGTGAAGCAGCAATATGCCTTCTTCTTGGTGATGCAGATGCCGAGGATCTTCTTCGAGCAATAGCTGCCGACATAGGCACACAGTCCATTTGCATCGCGTTGGTGAAGGAGGATCTCTTGCGTGTTGCAGCCCAGCGCAACCAGCAGACTGATACCGGGAATAAGCGGAAAGCCTTTCCCCTTGCAGCAGTTAAGTACGCCAAAGACTTTCGAGCCGCACGTTTCGCGCTCGCCTTTGAAAAGCGTCAATGTGTCCGGATCAAATTGTCCCCGCGCATCGTCCATCGCATGGAGGGCAACAGCGGCATCTTTGAACTCATCATTGGGCGTACGTTCGATTGTCTCGCATGATCCGTCGATGCAATAGACATCGCCGTCACAAATATACTGGTTGCCTGAGCCTTGCGTATCTGGAAGCGGGCAATCATAAACGCGCTCTATCGTTGAACAGGGATTATCTTCGCTCAGGCAATCTTGCCGCAGCAACTGGCAAGCCGGATCATTGTCGAGTTCCTCGCAATCATTGGCAGCGCGCCGCGCATTGCATTGATAGGCCCGCTCCCATGCCCAACAGGGTTTTGTCACCGGCACTCCGTCTATGATGCGGGTTTCCGGGTCGCTGTCGCTACAAGTTTCGGCTGTTTGCTCGCAATCTGCATCTTCGGCGAAAGTCCGGCATGCGGCATCATTTTTGTTTTCCTGAATAATGTTCTCAGATGATGTCGCGTAGGGCGTTTCTCCCGCGACAGGCGCGCTGCAGCTCATTTCAACATAGGGCTCGCCGGGTTCAACGCAGTATCTCGGGCCATATCCGTTGTCATGCCACTGCAAACATGGTCCTGGACGTAATCCGGTCCTACGGCATCCATTTGCGTTAAATATCTCGCAAGAAGGGACGCCGCCAAAACCATATGGGCTGATGTAGCTGCACAGATAATGATATTGGGTCCGCGCTTCGACGCTTACATCCAGATAGATGCTGCAGCTCTCGTTTGTTTCTTCCAGCGCCACCCCGCTATTGCAGGTTGCTGTATAACGGCCCGGCGATCCGGGAGAAGGTGGAAGCGGAACGCAGCGCCCCTCCGCTCCGCTAACTTCCATATCGCTGGTATAGGCAAGCGGGTCTTCGTTGATCGATTTAGACCGAGCAGTGACCGCTTTGATTTCATCTATCTCAAACTTAGCCCGCCGGGTATTGGAATCCTTAATCGCTTTCATGCCTTCGTGGCTGCGCGCTGCAGCCCGCGCATCGCCTTCAATACGTTCCGGATTATTGGCATAATCGGCCTCAGCTGGATTTGATGTGTAGCCGGGAATACGCGAAGCATCAGGCTGCGTGCTTGCATTTGCGCGCGCGCGTTTCTGCTGTTTGCCAGCAAAAGCTTTTCCTTCTTCTCTCGCCGCCTCACGGTCCTGCGCGGCCAGTAGTGATCCTGCGGAGAAACTGATGATCATGACGGCGAGTAGAATTGTGTTCAAAAACTTCATCGCTCAGCGCTCCTTCTTCAGGCGGGCAAGGTGCAGCGCAGCGAGACGCGATCCCGGACCAGCGCCGCCCGCAAATGTTTCCAGCGCATATTCTACGCTGACATTGCCGGTCATCCGGTCATGGGGTGGGACCGCACCTTTGCAGTCAAAGCCGTCGCACAGAGTAAAATCGGAGGAGACCATGACGAAACTGGGCGCAGCCTTGACATCGAAAGCGCGAAATAGCCTGGGATCAATACCGAGCGCGGATAATTGCTCGCCGTTTGATGCCATGGCGGTGAGCATTTTTGTCAGCTGTTTGGCGCTGCCTCCGGGGAAACCGCGCAGCACCGTGACCCCGCCTGCCGCTGATGTGTCGTGAACGAGTTTTTTCAAAGACTGGGGCGGCATCGACAGACTTGCAAAGGCAATGAAACGCGGTGCGTCGCCGAGATTGGCCTGGGCCATTTTTGCATGGTCCGAAATCATCCGCTCGAAATCAAAGACTTCGTCTTTTTTGTTGTCGTTGTTTCTGTGTTTCCGCTGGACAGTCTTCGTATATCGCTCGCCATTAGCCCTTGCCTGGTCTTGGGTCTGACGGGCTTCATCTCGCAAATCTCCGCTGCGCATGCGGACATTTTCAGCCAGCGCTTCTGCCTCGGCGGAATAGGATTTGGCCGAAGCACGAATGGACTCAATATCGAGGGCTTCCGAGTTTTGATTTTGCGCGGCGGCGAAACCCGCCGTGCAAGTGGCCCCGAACAAAAGGAAAAAGGAAATTGTGTTTCTCATAGCGCGCAGCAATTCCGTTTGCGCCAGACGAGATAGCCCATCTCCTCGCCAATGGCGGGAATGACCTGTCCGGCAGATTGAAAGGTGGTGGAGGCTCCGATGGGCGGGCAGGCATAGCGGCCCTTGGTCGCAGGATTGGGATTGGTTGCCTGCAGGCGGTATTGCTGCTTGCGCATGATCGGCATGAGATATTTACCGCACAGACCTTTTTTGCCCATGGTTCCCCAAGACACCAATTGGCGGTGCAATTTGAAAGCAAAGCGCGACAGCACGAGCCGCGAGGCTTGAACATGGCCGATGCTGGCAGAGACATTGCCGTTCATTGGATACATTGATCCTTGACAGCCAGCACACCAGAAGAGTTCATCGCGCGGCAGATTGACTGTGGCGGAAACACAGTCGGCAGCGCAGGCGGCAAGCGCCAGCGGATTAGCAAAAAGCACCGCTTCTGGATTAATGATCGCGGTAAGTTCACTGTCTTGCCACAGCGGATCAATCTCGGAAATATAGAGAATATCCACCGAGCCTGCTTCAAGGCAGAGAAAATCAGCAACAATCTCCATCCAGTAGATCAGCGGATAGGCATACCAATGCACATGCCAACTGGAATAATATTGGCTCGCGCCGCCAATGGCCGATGGCCCTGAGATTGAACGATATCCAATGTCAAACCCGGGATCGATCTTGAGCCCGCCCAGATTGACAAAGCACCATGGCTTCATGCTGACATCGGCAAGCCGGACCGGCTCCCAGAACCCCATGGCAATGCCGGGTCGTATTCCGCACAGACAAACGGGCAAGGTAGGATTTTTAGGATCAGGTCTGCTTGATGGCCAGATATCAAGGCCGCCAATCGACAGCGGGAAAAGACACGACCAGCAGATATCGGTGATCGGATTGACAAATTTACCGGTGCAGCGGCCCGGCCCCGCATCGGCGCGAGCCGGGGCTGAGACAAGCAAGCTGAATGCCAGCAGACATAATAGTAATGCGGGCTTAAATCTGAATATTTTTGAAAAGCTTTTTGTCATTGGGTTGGCCTCCGCTTTTTGGACAGCGCAAACTCCCGGATGCGCAGCATCCGGCCCTGTTGATCGACCATCGCCGGTAGTGCTTTAATATCGAAATGCGCGGTCAGTTTTCCGCCTTGATCAAAATAGAATCGCCTTTGGCGCGCTTTCATCAACTTGAGCGGCGCGCCGTTCGTCAGAATGAGTTTCGCAGTCTTTGATTTTTGCGCAAATGCCCATTCGAGCTGGGCTGGATCATCGCCGTCTAGAAATATCAATGCCGCGCGCAGAGGAACGGTATCGAGGGGATTGACCCTGGTTCCTTTGGCCCAGATCCTGCGTTTATCATGACCAAAAATATCGGCCTGCAATGTGATGGTCGGATCGAACAGGCGCGTTGTGGATTTTTCTGCTCTGATCAACCCCGCAACGGGTTTAGGCCGGTTTACCCTTGCGATGGTGCGCGCTTTGAGTTTCTGGTTCAGCCGGTCAATGTCGCCATTCTTGTCCATGGTCTGAAGACGCGACTGAATTTGTTCGAGTAAATCCGGTTCAATAATTGGGAAATGAGTACCCTGCTGGCCATAGTCGCGCGCCAATACCGGTGTCGACAGCAAGGCTCCAATGAGGAAAGGCAAAGTTAGTCTGTTCACAATATTGCCCTCCCGGTGCCAATAATCCGGGGCGCACAAATGAAACCGATCTCGCCATAGCGGCTATCAAAGCCATGTTTGTGGGACGTTCCAACATAATAGCAGCCGTCCGGAATGATGCCTTCAGGGCCTTTGGTAAGCGCGACCCCTTTGCGGGTTTTGGGTTTGGTTCGCGCGACAAGATGATCATCGATGAAGACATTTTTGCCGTCATGGCGAACCCGGTCGCCCGGCATACCCAATATCCGTTTGCCAAAAATCTGCGGCTTCGCGCCAAAGTGGGTGTTGAGCAGTTCTGAACGCGGTGGCTCGAAAAATATCAACGCGCCCCGAGAAGGGGTAAAATTCTTGTCCAGCCAGAATGCCCAATTGGGGAGGCTGGGAGAGGCGTTGATAAGTAACGCATGGTTGTCGCTGAATTTGGCTATCGGCGCATAGAGAAACGGGATCGCCACCAGCATTGCCAAAATGATCGGACGTTTCAGGCAGGATATGAGAGCGCTCATTGCGGTTTCTCCCGGCTGTCGGTTTCGAGTTTTTGGGCGATACTGTTTTTAAGCTGCAACGTGGCATCCGGCGTATTTTTTGAAAGCACGGCTTCAGCAACCAAAATCACATGTCCACTACGGCCCAAATCATCCACCGCCGCTTCGGTTGCTTGGAGATACCGGGCAATTTCTTGCCGGGTGACTTCGGGATCAGCATCACCCTTTGCTTCTGCGTCAACGAAATCGCGCATGATCTCGGACATATGGACCTGAACAATTTGTTGTCCATTGGGCTGGGTCAGACGCAAGCTGACCCAGATGATCCACAAAACCAAAGCCGTTACCAGTAGGACCATGATAACGGATCGCCCGCTTGGTAGATGCTCTAATAGTGCTGATTTGGTCATCCCTCCCTCCCTTCGGGAAAATCATCGGTAATCCGGGCAATGAATCTCGGTATCCGAAGCGCCGCGATCAGAGCAGTAGACCCAAAGAACATGATTTTAAGATCGCTGGAAAACGCCAATCTGCGCACCCCGTCCGCTTCGAGGTAGCGGCTGCTCAAATTGTCCAGATGCGCGAACAGCCCGAGCAAATCCCAACCGGATAGCAGCAGGAAAAAGCACAGCGGCAGGCCGAGGGCCATCAGGACCGAGCTTATTGCGAATAGCGATGCTTCCAGCATAATGTAGCAAGAGGTTTGAAAACACTGTCGCACCGGAAACGGCGAACCTTTGCAGCGCAAGTCCTTGCTTGTCCCAAGGAAAAGATAAGAATCAAACAGCGTATCGGTTTTGTCAGGCATTTTAAGTACCCTTCCGATTGTCGGCGCCGACACCGGACACGCGGGCAATCGCCTGTGCCAGAGAAGCACCCGCTTCCTGCTCAGCTTCGATCGCAGCATAAACATCGGGCGAAGAAGAATAGATACAGGCGGAATAAGGATCAAGAACTAGCCTGCCGATCGCTTGCGTTTCCGGGCCTTTGATAAAGACCTCGCTATATTCCTCGCCCGAACGTTTCAAACTGCGGATCAGCGTTTCAGTGCGATCATCCATGTCGAGGCGGTCGTTCTTGCGGAAATCAGCAATGGTTTCCGGCTTTTGCTGGAGCACCAGCATCCAGTCGCTATTTTCGAGCGCTGCGGTTGCGCCGTCCGATTTATAATAATCATTGAGTGACTGCGTGGCGGTAGCCAGCGCGCCGCCATATTTGCGCGCAGTACGCGCATAGGTTTCAACAAACTCTCCCATCGAGCCGCCTTTGAGGAGCGACCAGGCTTCATCGATGAGAAGTAATTTCTTGGTGCTGCGCGGGCTCTGGGTCATCGCCTGGCTGGTCATGAACATGATAGCGCACAGAATGACCGATCTCAGCTCCTCGCGCGTTGCTAGATCAGACATCTCAAATACGGTAAAATCATCATCGAGCGCGATACTGGCCTGACCTTCAAAAAAGCCGCCATAGCTACCCCCGCTCATATAGGGTCCGATGGCAACGCCCAGATCATCGGCGACAGGATTGGAAATGCCCGCGAATGCTGCTGCCACGTCATTGATCGTGCCGCCGCTGCCAAGCGCTTCCCAAACTGTTGTAACCGCCTGATCGATCAGACCGCGTTCGGTATCGGTAAGCCGGTCGCTGTGCCGCGCCATTTGACCGACAATCGCTTTGATCATTGCGATGCAGTCGAGTTTATAATCATCGTCTTCGGCAGCGCGCACATCATCAATCATCGAGAAGGGATTGAGCGAGAAACCGGATTTGAGGGTAAATTCTACAAATCGCCCGCCCTGCAATTTAACCGAATGTTCAAACGAGCGCCCGTCATCGATAACAACAACTTTTGCGCCGGCGCCGCGCAGGCTTGCGCACATTTCCTGAAGCAGCACCGATTTACCCGAACCGGATTTGCCGCAGATCGCCACATTATGATTGCCCGCGTCATTCTCGAACGGCGACCAGTAGAATGGCTGCCCGCGCCTACCGACCAGCAGCAGATGCGGGAGCGGCCCGCCCAGAAATTCGCCCTGCAACGGGGCAATATGAGCCGCGCTAGTCGAAAGCATGGTTTTAAGCCGCTTTAGACGTTTAAGATCATGGGCAAGACCATCGGCCAGTGTCATGGGCATGGCGGCGATCAGACCTTGGAGCTGGAGAAAGCGCTCGTCGGCCAAATCCCAACCAGCGGCCTTATAGATCGCTTTGATCGAGCGTTCATGAGCATCGCCAAGGCCAAGCGGCGAATAGCTGGTGACGCCATAAAACAGTTGCACGAGGCGTTTGCCAGCCTGCAATTCTGCCTGGACATGGCTCCATTCGGACGATTGCTGGGCGAGCTTGGGCAGAAACCGCGCGCTCTTGGATTGGCTGAGGCTGGTTGTGCGCATGAATTTGAAACCGGCTTTTGCCGAGGCACCCTCGCGGTCGGGGTAGACCAGACAAAGCATGGTCGCAGCCGGGCAGGGGAAGCGCAATTTGTCGGTGAACATGTCGCCGATGAGCCGCGCGCATTCCCAAGGCGCCCATCGTTCAGGCATTTGCCTGACGCCAAAATGCCGGATGTCAAAGGCATCGGGATAGATTGCGCCAATTTCCGGCGTGCCATCAGCGCTTCGGCCAATTTCCCGGAACCTTTCGGTGCGCAGGATCATCCGGTCATCTTCAACTTCGAGCTCAATATCCCGGCGGATGGCTTGGCTGGCAATATCATCGAGCGGATTGTAAACGGTTCGGTCTTCTTGCGGCGCTGTGGTGGGGGAAGTCAGGTCATCAACGAGCGCGATGAGTTCCTGCGGTTCCATTTCACCCGCATCAATGCCAAGAGACGTCAGTACGCCGACAAGCCCGTCGCGGCACTGCGCAAGTTCATTGTCATCAATGTTTGCGGTGTCTGGAACGCCCAGCGAGATAACCAAATTATGGCAGCGGGCATGAAACGGCGCATGGGCAGATCCGCTTTCCCAGACCAGATCATAAAGCCTTTTTGATCTGTGGCGCGCCATTGCTTCATATACGCCGCCCTGTGCGTAGCGCTTGGCAAACCACGGGGCGACTACCTGGCCAATGCGCGGGCTGGCAAAATGTAAAATCTGCAAGCACGCGCCTTCGGGCATGCCTTCTGAAAAAAACTGCCCCAATATTTCACCGGTGCGTTCATCCGCGCCAATCAGTGGCGCGGCCGACAATATAAACCCCTTGGAACGCGCGTTGCGATACAGCCGCGGTCCGGTATCAAACACCCGGTACGGCAGCCAGTCTGAAAGCATGTCGAGCGCGATGCTCGGTCTTTGATGGTCAGCGGTTTGCTGATCACCAAACAGGCCCGATAACAGTTTTGCGCGCGCAGATGGAATGGAGAAGTTCATCGTCCCTTCTCCTCGCCAGGCCGTTTTTGGGCCCCGCGTATCTTGGCGGCTTCGATGGCTTCAATGCTCGGAAAACCATCTTTCGTGATTGCTCTCAAAACAGGGTGAGGGGTTCGACTTGCTGGGGGAGGGAGCCCATCGAACCCCTCGATTGCCGGCATGTTTGCCCCGGCAATTGCCTCTCGCACGGTCAAGGGGTACGAACCACGCGAGGGCAAATTGTATGAACTTTTGAGAAATGGATCAACGGCGCTTGTAATGTCCGGCTGCGTTTCGACGGTGCTATCGTCTGCGTTAAGAACGCCACTGATATTGTCTTTGGATGCTTGCTTGGCTTGATCTGAGATATCGCGTGCCATTTGCTTGGCGATATTAGTATCACCACTAGCCAATGTGGCAGCCCAGTCGGGAGATCTTGCGACGACGTGCACGCTGCGGGCTTCATGCAAATTGCCCGATGCATCGACAAATCCGGGAAAGACAATTTTCAGAACACGCTCGCCGGTCCGCGAGGTTTGCGCCGCCGATATCAGACTCCGCCTGCCATTTGGCTGAGGTTGATCGAGCATTGCGGCACTCGCCGCTGCATCAATTTGCGACGTTGGCGTGCAGCTACCGCCCGGCGCCTTGCAATCAAAACTGCCGCTAATATTGCTGCCCAGACTAGCACAGGATGACAGTGAGACGCATGAAAACGCAAACAAGCCCAATGGAAAGCGCGCGCGCGTCATTTTGCACCTTTTGCATTTGAGCCAAGGAACGCGCGGATTTCGGCAGCGCTGCGATACCCTTCGAGCACCGCGCCGTCACTTGCGCGCACCATGACCGGCGTCCCGGAAAAACCGTGGCTGCTTGCAAAGGCCTCATTGGCATCGAGACCCGATGTGTCGCATGATTTTTGTGGTTTTGGCGTTTCGCCGGAATAGGCTTGATGCAGCGCCTTTGCAGGATCACGCGAACAAATCACCGCTTCGGCCAGTCTCCGGCTCTTCTCGCCAAAAATCGAAATGGGCCGCTCTTCGACGCGCACGCGTGCTTTTTTGAGTTCAGCCGTCAGCCGCTTGCAATAGCTGCAATTGAAATCCGAAAAGACGATGAGTTTGGGGCCGGATTTGGCCCCCCAATGGATGGCTCCCAATGGCTTTAAGTCTGCGACGGGAACTTTGGATGCGCGTTCTTTAGCTGGCTGTTTTGAGGCCGTTGGTCCACTGTCATTTGCACGCGCGGAACCTGCGACCAGCAGCTGCGGATTAAGCTCCAGCAGTTTGGCCGCCGTCAGGTCGGCCCGGCTTTCCATGTCGTACAGACGGCCGACAAATAGGTAGCGCGCGCGTTCATCAATATAGAATAATGTCTTTTCGGATACGACTTCGCACAGGCCGCCAAAGCCCTTGCAGGTGAGGCTGGTAATGGGTGTTTTTGGCAGGCGCAGTGCGATTGCCGTTCTGACATCCTCGAGTACAGCAGCGGCATTGGCTGGAGCCGAGATGAAGCTGGCTGCAACAAGGCCCGAAACCATCCCGCCGCTTGCGACGGCAAGCGTAATGGCGGCGGCCCGAGACTTGAAACTCCGTATCTCGGTTTTGAAATTGGAAAAGATCACTTTTTTTCACTCCTTACATGGACGCCGTCGAGAAAGACGATCTCGACATCGATGCCGGTCGGCATCTCGACGACAGGTTGATATTGTTCGGCTCGTTCGATGAGATATTTGGAGACGGTATCGGCGGCATCGCCAGCGCCCTGACCAAGGCCGCCGGTCAATATGTCCGCGCCCGAAAGGCTATCGCGTTTCCCGTCCGCGCCAATCTGACCGGAAAATATGCCGTTGGCATTGGCGGAAAAGCCGCGCCCAAACCCGCCGACAATCCCGGCAAGCAGGGCTTGACTGACAAGATTGCCTTCGCGGCTGACAACGCGGCCGCGCACGCCGGATTTACCGGCAAAGCTGATAAAGCCTTTAACCTCGCTGACGGCGACCCGCCCGCCGGGCTGATCGCAGGTCATACGCGCAAGCTTCACATAAACTTTTTCAGCCGAGAGATCGCCGCGAGCCGCGCCGTTGACGATGCATCCAGTGATATTTGTCGTAAGCAATTTGCCGTTTTTGACCACCGAACGGGCAGGGCCGGTAATCCTGAGTACCACCGGCAAGGGGTCGCTCTGACTGGCAACCCCGACCGAGGCATCAACGCCAACAATAACTTTTGCCGGTGCATAGCTATTGGGTGGTAGATATTCCGGGCTGTCTTCAACCAGCAGCGGTGATGTTTCAGATGTGCGCTTCTTGGAAGATTTTGATCCCTGCTCGGTGCTTCCGAAATTGAGTATTTTGACTGCGCCGGATGGAGAACCACCAGGCGTGATTTCTGTACCATCGGGTGATCCAAGCGATGACGACTGGCGGTTAAAATCGCTTGCCTGCGGCCCATAGGTCGGCGGTGTCGCCAGCGGCGGTGTTGCGGCTTTCTCTTCCAGCTGCGTCTTTAGACCCGCGTTTTCCGCAGAGATCGCATCGATAGCCGCTTGCCCGTTGGTGCGCATTTCGCTGTTCTCAAGCCGAAGAGCTTCAATCTTATCTTCTATCTCGCGTGTAGGGAGCTGCGCTTCCTTGAGAGCCTTTTGATCCTGGGTAAGTTTATTAAGCCGGTTTTCATAAGCCGCGACAAACTCGCGCTGGGAAAGATTGCGGTTGACCAGACTGCCAGCATCAATGGTCACTATGCCGCTTTCTTGCGTACCTTTTTCATCGCCATCACCTGCAAACAGAAACCAACCGCCTGCGATCAGCGCGAGACTGCCAATACCGGCGAGCAGCATATTTTGCCGGCGCGCGATCTTCTTGTTGAGGCCGACGCGCGCATGTCCGGGTTCTGCCTCTATGTCCGGAATTTGGGTTGCCGTTTTGACGTCGCTCATTGGTCTGCCCCCCGGGTCGCGGTGACAACAAAGGCCGATGTGCTTGTTCCGGCTTTCAGTGTGTTTTGGGCAAAGGAAATTGCGCGCGCGGATTTTGGTGCGAGCTCTTCTTCATTGAGCTCGACTGCTATTTTTCCGCGATTGGTGAGAATGAACTGCTGCGCGTTGTAATTAGCTCCGCGATATTCCGCGATGAGCTGGACTTCGATGGATCCGGTTCGAACCGGGCGCGTCATCCGCTGGCGCACGCTATAACCGGGAGGCGCTTTCCCCTCCGCCACCGCTTTGACCAAAGCGATGATGGTCTGCTCTTCGCTTCTTTCGTTTTCCCAAGTCTCCGCCTCCGGTTTTGCAAGGGCGGGATTGGTTATAAAAAGCTGATGCGCTTCAACAGGGGCCGTGTGGCAGGCAAATTTATAGACAAAACCCTGTTTGCTGGTGGCGAAGAAACTAACGCTGTCGCTGGCGAAGCTGGGCGGTACGGAAATATAGATATCGCCGCGCACCGGTTCATGGGTCACCCCGAAATCATTATAGGGATAGCCCGAAGCGATTTTTGAAACGCTGGAAAATTCGTCACCAACCAGCGCTATGCGCGTGAGTTCATCGCGCGATAATGTGCAGTCAATCTTTGCATTGTCCGCCGCCTCGATAAACTGGTCCGCCAAAGCGGGTGATGCGCTGACCGAAAGTGCGGTAATAAGTAATGCCAAGCCAAGAGTTTTGAACCCTGTATCGGGAAGCCGCGTAACGCCCCAGCTGATGCTCGCCATGCCGCCGCCCACAAGACAGGCGGGCAGGGATGTTAATATGCTGCTCATAACGAGGCATCCTTTTCGATTGATTTTTGCTGAATTTGTTGATCGCGCTCGGTTGGGACCTGCGCAAAACCGGTCAGCGCAAGCCGAAGGCCTGAGTAGGTCCAGCTAAAGATAAATTTGCGCTCCTCGCTGGCGATTACCTGCGCGCCGACAAACGTCTTGAGCGTTCCGGTCACTTCAGACTTGAGTTCTTTCGGATCGATGACGAGCGAACGGATGACAAACGCCTGGGCAATATCGGAGCCGCGTTGTTCGGAAACGATTTGGACCAATTCTGATTTGAGGCGGCCATGGGCACTGGGATCGGCTAGCTTGAGAATCTGTTCCATCCAGTAATCAAGCCCTTCAGGGCTACGGTTGAGCAGCATGAGAGCGGTATCTCGGGTGACGAGCTCCAAATATTCATGGGACACGCCTGCGCTCGATAAAGTCAGCGATTGTCCGGTCACAGGTACCAGCACGATTTCACGTGACTGCATTGATCCAGCTGCAATGGCGGCCAGACTGGTGACCGCTAGCCCTGCGGCTGCGAGCGCAAGCCAGTTGCGTTGCCGGAGCAGACGCTGCGCCGATTGATGTGCTATTTGTGCTTCCATCTTCTCCTCCTTCAACCGGCCAGAAGTCGGCAATAGGAGGGCGGCGTCGCTTTCAATCCCAGAAATGATCCGGGCAGATACCAGTAGACAGCATGAAGGAGCTGCGCGTTCGCACCGCCAGATTTTGCTTTTCGAAGGGCAAACCAGGCGACAAATGCTAGTGCGATTCCTACAAAAATATGCTGCGCTAATATGCCCCAGGCGAACGGGATGATCAGGCCAAGAAACTCGTCGATCGTCCAAAATCCGATGAGTTCGGGATCATCAAGCCGCCGGGGCAAAAGATATCTGTCA
>NZ_JBLWUA010000019.1:0-11279 GCF_048269865.1 Parasphingorhabdus sp.
TGGTAGTCGGATGGGTTAACTGGAATGGTATAGTTCATGAGATTCTTTCCTTTGCGGCTTTGCCGCGCTGAGTGGTTTCGAACCACGAAGCTGGAATTTTTCCTTTCAACTTCATGATTCAAATTATCTGCTTTTCTGAAAGAATTACTCTCTTCTGAATTACCTATCCCGATGCTGTGCTACCCTGCATCTTACATCTGACCCATTGCAGGCCCTAACCCCTACCCTCGTCTTAAGCCAACAATGTTAGTTGCCACGCATTGTCTGGGCCAACATGGAGTCCTAATTAAGGGATCAGGCTGGTTTGACGCGCTATGGTATGGCGATTATCAATCACGAATATCAAGTTTCTTGATCGGCGGAGAACATGTGCAACCACTATCAAAATCATCCTGAAGCTATTCCCACTTGGAAAGAATATATTGGCGCGACTGATGAAACCCCGTTCTCTGAAATCAAGATTGATGTCTGGCCGAAATATCAAGGCATTGTTGCCCGCGTAGATGACGGTCAGACGAAACTGGACACCATGCAATGGGGCGTTCCGCTCACCATGAAAGGGAAGCGCCCTGGCACGACGGTTACAAAGCGAATAACCAACGTTCGCAATCTCTCCAGCTCGTTCTGGCGCTCGATGCTGACAAAACCTGAAAATCGCTGTCTTGTGCCATTCACGCAATTTGCGGAACCCAAGCCCAATGCGGGAAGAGAGGAATGCTGGTTCAAGGTCAGCGACGCGCCTATGTCCGCTTTCGCCGGGATCTGGCGACCTTCCGAAGAAGGCAATGTATTTGCGTTTCTGACCTGCGAACCAAATCCGCTTATCAAACCAATTCATCCAAAAGCCATGCCGGTAATTTTGCACCCTGAGGACTATGACGATTGGCTGTCAGGAGAGGACGCACAAAAGTTCGCGGTGCCGTTTCCATCACAATTGATGTCGATGGCAAGCTGATCATCCACGATTATGACCCAGAGTATGAGCAGCAAATGCTAGCTGAAGGTGAAAATTAATCAGTCCAACGGTCTAGCGTAATCATTGGCGTTCCTTTGTCAGATGATACCAAAAAATTACATCGACCATCACAATCATAAATTCGGCACGGTGGATGCTTGCCAACCAATGAATAGTCAGGGCCTTTGACCATGATGAGAGCCACAAGGTCGACCTTGAACGTCGTTTGGCATTTCGTGCACCAAGCTTTGATCTGGATGCCATTAAGGCGCATATTCCCCGCCGTTGAAAATGCCTTCGGGAGAATCGGTTTATGCCTATTGGAGCCCATTTCTCCCTGAGAACAGAAAGTGAACGAATGGAAAAGCTGTTTCAGGAATATAAATGAAAAATTATAGCGACTACAAAGCCAATCTCTACACCGAGAATTGTCTCCTCTCGGAGCAGCTTGAATAGATCAAAGAGGCTCATGGTGCGCAGATTGTGATCGCATTCTGCGCCGGATTCAAGCACCATTTGAAGATGTGCTCCGTTTTGACAATCCGTTTTCTATGCCAGTATTGACAGAAAGTAGAAGTCGATTGTCAGATTTCGCCCGGCTTTCCACAAGTGCATCTGCGGCGATTATGTTCTATATCCGCTTCGCGCCCCATTATCGGTCATGACGGACCACCTGACGATCGCCCGAAAGCGGACATGCTTGCTCCGAGGTTTCCATAAGCCGATTCCAAGACTATCTTGGATGTCTAGGCCCTGGCAGCTGTCTCCAGCTTTCAGAGTGTCGCCATGGCTACATCGTGACGAACTGGCAGCCTCGCGGGGAAAACGGCAAGGGAGCCCTGCCAAGGAGGGCAATTGGGGCTTGAACACTTGAGAATGCTGCACTGTCACCTGAGCGCGAAGGTATCACATTTTGGCTCAATTCTTCTCCAATTTATCGGCAAAGCGAATACTGAACGCTTCCAAGTTCGCTAGTTCTACGGAGCGCTGGAATGTTGCAGCCGTCGTGCCCTTCCACGGATCATCTTTATTTTCCTGAAATTCGAGATTCAAGGGGACTCCGTCGCCGTAGTCATGATAGCGTAATTGAGCGAGCATCTGTGTAGGAAACAGAAATGCCTGCCCATAGGGGGACGGTGCCTCAAAAACGGGGATGTCATTCATCGAGAAGGCATAACCATCTACCTGATCGGGCAGATGTGTAATCACGAGATCTTCAGGCTTTGAAACGTTGTCTTCACCATATGGCCAGCGCCAATCATCCAGCCATTTTGGATGTGCCGTGTTTGTAACCACGAGGACCGGATCATTACCATTCTCTCTTATTCGCGCGCTTCCGTCGCGCACAGCACGCCAGAAGTCTTCGGGATTTCGTCCAGCTAGTTCCTGAAAATTCGCGCACCTAACCGAGTCCATCCAAACGATACTGGCAATCCGTTCCGACATAGTATCGCGCCACCAGTCATCTTCGTTTATGACTGTATGCCCCATGGGCGGGTCGGTATAGCTGCCTTTGTCTTGACCACCGACGTTTAGAGTAAACGCCTCGAGATCCTCGGTCGTCCCCTCGATATTGGCAAAGAAATTTAGCGGGAAGCGATTACGCCTGAAGGCAGCCAATGCCGCAGCGCGCGTTACCTCACGGATGCGTTTGGGGTCAACCTCCGCTTCTTTGATCGCATTTTCACGGTGGTCTACGAGAACCGCTAGGGCCTGTTCCAATAGCTGTTTGGCGTTTCCAAGGCGCAAATCAAATGACCCCGTTTTAAGATCACAGATTTCATCTATAAGCGCGCCGTGTTGCGCTTCGTCGATTGCACCGGTTGCCTGAATTAACGCCTCAAGATGGGTTTCTCGTCGACGAAGCGCGACATCATTGCGTTGCGTTAGCTGCCGACGCAGAGTTCCATTGAGGCCCGTCGGGCCTGTTATAGTGCCCATGATTGATAGGACCTGCGCGAGTGGCAACGCATCGAAGGAAAGGCCACCGTCAAGACTGTAAATCCGCATAGACACTGACGGACTGCGACCAAGGCTTCCAAGTCTTTCGAGAAGATGGTCGAAATCCCCGGAATAACTTCGATTTTCGTAACGAGCATCCGCCCCTGTAATTCTGAGAATTGAAACTAATACTTCTGCACTGGTGATCGGCATGGGTCCTCGATGTCCAATATCACCTTGATCGAGCGGTTGATCCTGCAGCAACATCCGCGCCGCTAGTGCCGGTGTTCCCGTTGAGGCGCCATAGATGGCCCAGTGGATTGAAAGGCTGGCTATCGTAACCAGATGGTCGAGCCATGCGTTGCGCGCAATCGCACCGAAAACAAGGGCTGGCGCTTGGGTCGTTTCCTCCAAGCGGAGAAGCACTGTCTCAACCTGGTCCCACGGCCTATTGATCACAGTGAACGTCAATCCTTCGGTTTCGAGAAGCGAGTGAGAGCCACGTGCCTCCCAAGCTCGCTTCGACTGATGGCGCCAATGTAGCAATAAATCACAGGTCCAGCGCGTCGCCATTTCGTCGCCTCGCCAGACTGCGCGACCAATCATTTCCGTTGTCAGACTCAAATGCTCGACTACATTCTCCGAAATGCGCTGAAAATCGCTCCAAGCCCAATCGGTTTTTCCGTTTCTAGCAGCAATTTCCTGCAGCAAACGTTCCCAACCCGCCGCCATATCTCGCCACGCCCCGTTTAGGACTTCTTCCCTGTTGACACTTGAAGGCGTTGCGTCATCCTCTCTGCGCGCGGTCGATACTGCGCTTTGTTGGCTGATATTTTGCTCCATAAGCTGGTAAAAAAGCTGATAAGCTAAGAGAAGCAAGGGTTGTAGGGCCTTTGGCGTAACAGTCGGGCTTGCACGGCCGAAAATGCTCGCGGGCATATAGGCGAGTCGACCGAAGAATCCTGGTTCGTCAAACAAGCGTTCAGCAGCACGAGCAACAAGATCGCGATAGGCTTTCACCCAGTTAAGACCAAGCTTCTGGTTAGATGCGAAAAAACCTGAGTCCGGCCCGATTAGAGCGTAGTTGAGATCCTCAACGGGGGCCTGCGCAAGCCCATATAGGAAAAAATGAAAATCAATAGCTTCTCTAAGTTGTGTGGAGAATTCTTCTACTTGGCGCCCGTCCACAAGAGAAATCAAATCTGCGACCATTTCATGCAGAAGTTCTGCGCTGGAAGTAACTGCACCATGGTCTTTGCGAATAGTGCGGAAAGTGAAAGAGCACCAGATTCCGAAGATCGAGATGATACCGAGGCTGGTGGTCGCGCGCGCAAGTGGCACATCGCCTTCATACTCACGGCCAGGCTCGACGGGGATGACGAAGTCTGGCTGCGTTTCGGTATCAAGTTGACTGACCTTATCAATCCAGTTCTGGATGATCGGTTTGAGAATCGCCATACGCACGTTGACTAGAGATTTTTTCCGCCAAAGTTGTTGCATTGTTTTCGGTTCGCCGTAGTCGACAGGCCCATACCAAATCCGAGCTGTAAGCTTTGGTTCAAAGATATCATTCTCGTCACTCACTTCGGGTAGGTATCCATAGGTTCCTGCTCCATCCCAGCGATTTCGTGTAACGATTTTAGTTAGCTCACGTGGCCAGACGACATTGGCGACGTAAGCTCTTATCAGTGGAGCTCGCCGGGCGGGATGAATAAAAGCAATTGTCCGAATGACGAAATAACTAAGTGCCACGATATTGGCAGTGAACCAGAGCAAGTTGAGAATTGAGAATACCGCAGCCACGTTCGGGGCTAACTGTGAGGCGAATGGCAGTTGGATTCCGATTACGAGGCAAAGCAAAAGAGAGCTGAGGCCAACAAAGATCGCGTCTGTTGATTCGATAAAAATAGTGAGCCGAGTTGCAAAAGACGAACGGTTTTGGTTGAGAAGGCCAACAAACGCGATTACGAAAGGGAAAACGAGCCCAACCAATGCGGCTTGAACGCCCAGAATTCCCAAGCTTAGGCTTTTCAAATCGCCACGGGTCTCATCCGATAGTTTCAGCTGCGAAATATAGCTGCTTTCGCCCAGTATTATTGCGGAGCTGTAGATCGCAGTGACGAGGATGATAGTTGCGATCGGGTTGCCCGATATAGTAATTATGGACCGCTTGAGAAAATGATAGCGGTGTTCGCGCGCGATCTTGCTGCCGTTGAGGTGGGTCGTGACTATACTGCGCACAATTCGCCTGAGGCTTGGACGGAAGATTGCCAGCACTATTTGTAGCGCCAACTTCAGTTCTCGACATGCTCTATCAATTTTCGGACGGTCTGAGTTTTGAACCATTTATGCTCCCGATTCCCGCAGTTACGGAAATAGGACGTTGCATGCAATCCAACAGAACACAACCTAACGCGTTAGAGTTGAGTTGGCACAAGCTCCGCGGCGCCAGGGAAAGGCGTAGAAGCAAAACGAGTTTTCAAAGAATTTAAGAGACACCAATACTAAGCCATTCGCTCGGGTGTTGCCCCCAACGTTGCCCTACAAAAATTGGTGGGAGCATTCTGTGTGCCAAATACAAACTAAGTATTTGGAAAAAATGGTAGACGCTGAGGGGTTCGAACCCACGACCCGCTGATTAAGAGTCAGCTGCTCGACGGCAGCTTTTGCCGATTTGTCGCCAAAAGCGGACTGTCAGCGTTCGGCCCAACTACAGTCGGTCCGAAATTCGCGCAATTGTTGCCGTCTCCTCGACCCATTCTCGATTCTGAAAGCTGCCGTTCAGCGCTCAGAATTTGTTCGCGCCAGAACGGCAATTACTAGGTGGTTTCGCGACTGCCAGCTTTCGAAAAGCTAATCTGAAATGAGGACCATGGCCTGCGGCTTCGTCTAGACCGACGTCGGACATGCCGGAGTCGAACTCAGTGCATGTCTGCTCCGGATTCTAAGGTAACTTTCAACGCAGCGCGCGAATAAATCGATTGGTCACCTGATCTTGTTGGCTAACGAAGCGTGAGAGATTAGATGACGAGGTGCTCCGGATGAACCAGAGGGAAGTGGGTTTTTGCCGATCTTGCCTCCTGATAAATGACGACGGGCGGCCTCCGAAGAGACCGCCCGTTGTTCTTGGCATAATGCTGCCTGGTCAGTCTGGCATCACGGCCCGTTCGTCTGCAAATTTCAGCTGCAGCAAATATTCGCTGAGCGCTCGGGGGCCATTTTCCCAAGCGCGCGTCCCCCAATCGCTCCACCGATCGACGCGGTGACAAAGCCAGAAGTAGAACCGGTCCCGGGCATATTGATCCGGGAAGGTGAGAGACCACAAGGTCCGACGCAGCGGAATGTTCGGCCCCAGCCCGTCGCCGACAAGGCGAATGGCACCCAGCTTGCCGATCATCACCCGCTCGAACCGATATGGCAGCCGGTCAGCATAACGCTCCAGTTTCTGGAGCGCTGCCTCCCATTCGGGCGTCATGGCTTCCGGGTCGAGCCCATGCCACCGCTCCAAAGTCGGCAGACCAACCGGCAGCGGCTGATTCCTCAGGCTGCGTGTGTTGGCGAGCATCAGCAAGATAGCAAAAGCTTCCGGCGTGAGTTCCGTAGATTGGGAACCGCCCCGGACATAAGTCATGAGCTTCTTATCGATCAGCCAGCTTTGGTAGAACCGGGACCTGTCGTAGTCGCCGAAAAGGTCGATGGCCTTCTCCTCGACCCGAATGATCCGGCGTTCCGTGATCACCAGAAAGGTGAGCAGGAACTCCAGTTCGAGGTCAATATACGGAAGATGCTCGGGCATCGCCATATTGAAGCGCTTGACCCACAGACATTCACGAACAGACGCCCACCGGCTGTCGTCCTCGTCGATCAGAACCTGATCGCCTGTGGTTTCACCTGGAGCTGCCATCCAGTATCCCCAAGGCAGATTGGGATTGCGGCGTTTTTCGTATGGAATATTCTCGTCCATTTCACTTCTCCCCTGCATCGAGGCCGACAGGCGGCACGGTAGAGGCGCTGGTATCGATGGGAACGCCCGAACCCGTTTCGCCACCAGCCGCAGCCAACTGATGCGCGAGATTTGTGCACTGGGTGAACACGTAATCCTCGCCGCGATAAGTCTGTCCGTTTTCCGCCGACATATGGTCTTGGTAGCAGCCAGGACGCAAATCATAGGATTTGTCGCAGGCGAACCCGAACCACCATTGTTCTTCATTGAATGTAGGCCGTTCCTGCTCGCCGCGCGGCTGGCGGACCCGTTCCCGGGCCTGCCCTGTAATATGGCAGACAGAAACGCGTTCGTCGGTTTCTTCGTCGCAGGGCGCGCTGTAGTTAAGGCCGCCATGGGGCTGGACACCAAGGTCTGCTGGAACAGCGCGGTAGTCGTAGCCGAACAGAGGATGCTTGGCGCTCACCGCGACGTAGCCTGACAAGGTGCCATTTCGGGCGCGCAACATCAGGCACGGCAATCCGGTTGCCGGATCGACCCATGCCAGCTTGTCCGGTTCATCGCGCCATGGCCCCTCTTGTCTTGGCTGACGCGCGGGAACATGGAACAACTGGGTCGGCACGATGGAAGTGCCCGCGATTGGATATGGTTTTTTCGCTTCGACCTTTGCCGGCACGCGATTATTGGTTGGCTTCTTCGCCATGATGTATTTCCTTTAGATATAAAAAAAGCCGCAGCGACGGAATGTCGGGCGGCCAGGTTGATGATATGTGCAGCGTTTTTGCTCGCTGCAGGGTTTTTGTGTGTTTGCTACATAATATCTGCTCCTGCTGTTATTGATTGATGATGTCGCGCGGCAAACGCTGCCCGGAAGGCCAGCAGCCGCTACACGCATGCCTGCTCTTCAAAATATCACAGGACGCAGGTCGTCGACGCGGCGCCAAGCCTGGAAGGCCGCGACCAGGTTCGCCTGGTCTGGATCTTCAGAGAGACAATTGAAGACCCAGGAAAGCCATAACGCCTGTGCGTGATCTGCTGCCCGCCGAGATTTTTCTGATGGCCCGGCCAACTTGGACGCTAAAGTTATTCCGAACAGTTCGGCGCTGACCCTGACATATTGGTCTTCTGTCCGGTGAACATGGATCTTGCGGTGGAGACCCAGATTAAAGATCGGCAGTGCATGAAGGACATCATTAGCAAAGTCGGCTTTGGTTTTTGGCCGGTGAGACCCGCCCGGAGCTTCCAGAATCGCGCAAACGCAGTCGGTTTGTTGATCGAGCAGCTTCGTCATTTCCAGCAAAGGAGCGATTCGGGTCTTTGTTGGATATGTATGATGATGGCGCGTGAATAATATGTCATCGCCAGGCTGGAAATTGACTTCGAAGGCACCAAAGGCGCGTATGAACCGCTCCGTATTGCGGCGATAGGGATGATAGACGACGGAGAAGGTGACGATCCTCTCCGAATATATGGGAAGTTTCATAAAAATTATCCTGAAATGCCAAGCGGGCGGTCATCCTGAGATGCCGCCCGCTTGGGGTTGGTTGAAGATATTGGTAGAGCCGGTCGTCACTAGAGGTCCGCCCTTTATGACGCCGGCTCAACTTTAAGAATGTCCACGCCTGTGATGGAGCGTAGAAATAGAAGCTACGCCGCCCGGTAGATCGGGCAGGTATAATTGGCTGTGGAATCTTTGAGCTGAGCCCAGGGTTTGAAGGTCCGCCTCAAAAATTCGCTGCCCGGATTTGCGGTCGTTGCTGCGTTTGCCAGCGCCAAGCTGCATGCGGGAATGGCGCACCGGACCAGCCCGTGGGATTTGAGATGGCGCAGCATGATGATCGCCGTCGTCATCACATCAGCCAGCACCTGCTCCTTGACGTCCCCCCACTTCCCCTTCTCGACTAGTTCGCCAATGGTTTTAGACGGCGACGGCTTTGCCGGTATCGAGCAAGCTGCTGCATATTCCGGCAGATGGACAGATTCCGCGCGGATAGAGACGGCGCCGCATAGATCGATCCTGCGGTCTGAAACCGGCGAGAGTTCGCGCAGCTGATGAGGCATGATCAGATCAAACTCGCTAGCGGCTCGGCGCAGAACGGCCAGATCTTTATGCTCCCCGCCCCATGTCACCAGCACAGCGCCTGGTTCCTGGTCCACGGCGTCAAAAAACGCAGAGACCATTTCCTTTTCGCTGTGGTCATTGGAAGAGAGAACAACCGGACCTTGAATCTCCGGAGTGTCCGAACCCTGCTTGAAGCGCATTACGCACCAGGATGCTGCCGCCACGCGGTGAAACGGCCAGCGGATCTTTTCCTCGGCGTCTTTGCCTTCGGCTACGCCATATCCGTTATGGCGGTCCCGGTCATAAGCATATTCAAAGTCAGCAACGATATAGCTGCGGGTTCTGTTTTGATTGCCTGCACTGCCGCGCGCTGCAAATAGATTGGCTTCGCGTGCCAGCTGCCGTTCAATTTCTGTTGGGTTAGTCATGAGTATATTTCTTTCATAAAAAAAGCCCGCCGAAAGGCAGGCCGTGTTTGTTGGGGCTTGTGATTAATTTTTACCGGTGACGTTCATTCGCGGTCATCGTTTTGGCGCCGAACAGCGGAAGGCCTTCGGTTCGGAACCAGCTGCGTTCAACAGCCAGCTTTTCCTCCGCCATTTCTTTGCACCAGATGCGACGCCCAGCATCCCACCGGTAACCTCGAGCCTTGAGCTTATCCTTTGCAGAATATGGCGCGCGCAAAGCTTCAACGAGCACGGTGGGTATTTCCGCTGCCTGCAGTAGGCGTTGCAGATGGGTTTGGACCGGACTGTCGCCTGGCCCCCGCTGGCGCTGCTGCAGCAACCAGAACAGCGACCAGACGTCTGCTTCTGCTCGGTGGGCATTGGTGAACCAGCCGTGTTGCCAAAGCAGATGTTGCTGCGAACGTCCTTCGTAGCCAAGCTTCAACCAGTCGATCTCGCTGCAGGAACAAGCCCAGGCTTTGCCTTTCAGCCCCGGGTAGCGCTGCTCGATCCAGGCGAGATCGAATTTTGCGTTCTGGGCGACGAGCAGGTCTGCTCGGTCGAGAAAGCCGAATGCCGCATTGTCGTCAATCTGTTTGCCGACCAGATGGTGATTGGCAAGGCCCGTTATCAACGTGATCTCCGGTTCCAGTTCTACGCCAGGATCTTGCAGCCAACTTACCGGACCCATATGTCCGGTGACATTGCCATCATCATCCACCCAGACCAGCATGATCGCCAGTTCGATCAGCTTGTCTTCGTGAACGTTCAACCCCGATGTTTCTGTGTCTAAAATTGCAACACATCTGCCATCGGGCGGCACGCCATCTTCCGGCATATGGGAAAAGCGGATCGGGACAGCGCGCAGCACGCTATATCCTTCTTCACTGCCCAGCTGTCTGGCGATTGCCTCCAGCTCTGATTGTTTCATGTTCATTTTGGTTTCTCCTTTTGGGAAACCGGCGAGGCTTTGCCGAGCGCAACTGCTCTTTTTTCCTCTCACCTGCCGGCTTCACCGGCAAGGCACTTTCAATGTTCTTTTCTTCTACAACACAGATGTCCGCTGAAGCATCAGCGGCCCCGAGAATTATTGATACGGATAATTAGTTTACGTCTACGCTCCCACTGAGCTTCACTCTCGTCAGGTTTACGAAACGACCAGTTTTTATACTGGCTGAGAAAATGTCCCGGCGTATCGCGCAAGGCCTGCGCTTCATACGGTATGAGTTGAAATATCCGTCTGCATTCTTCGGCTCCGCTCTGAGGGTCGCGCTTATCGCTTCTTACCCGCAGATGCAGTTCGTCGGCAATATAATCTGCCATTTGTTGTTTATTGGTAGCGCGCGCAGAGCGCCATGCAACAATTTCCGGCGGTATATCAGTGTCAAACTTAAAGCGGTCTGGCCGCAGATAAGATACTGCCATTAAGCGGTTGAATGTCGGATCATCTTTTTGTTGCTCGTGAAACGCAATAACCCAGTGATCCTCTGGCTTGGAAATTTCAACCTTGCCCCCTTTAACAATGATCCGATCTGAATGCATAGCGGCGCAAAACCATTTTCGTTGCTCCATTTGTGTATGCTCGATTGCTTCGAGCCGCATTTGTGTTTCTGATAAGAGCAACGCCTCAGGAGTTTTTGAAAAAGCATTGAACAGCGCAGGATCATCGAGATAACGATAGCCGCCGCGTGTTCCCCGCGAAGAGGCCAGAAGCAAGGTGTTTCGATCCATATTGTCTAATATTCGGCTGGCTCTTCCTGGCAAAGGATCGTTCAAATGTTTGTTTCGTGCCGCCTCCCGCGCGATTTGATTGCGCATTCCTAAAGTCTCAATTTTGGAATCTGTGAACAACTCAGCTTGCTTGCGCCGCTTTTGTTTGGCTGCTCGCTCTTTATCCCGATAAATCCTGAGTTTTGGAACCAAATCGAGCCA
>NZ_JBLWUA010000020.1:0-10335 GCF_048269865.1 Parasphingorhabdus sp.
CATCTTGTATCGAATCGGATGAGAACATAAATAGAACATATAGCTGTAGGAAAGTGTTTTCTTACGTGTTGAAGAGGGGAGGCTGCCGGGAAGGGGAGAACTGGCGCAGATGCAAGGAACTCCTCAATGTCCCGTAACGTCCTAACTAATCCCACATCATCCATCGAGAATACAGAGGTGGCTCGGTTTGTTTGCACAGCGATTGGCAAAAGATAAGCGGATCGTCTGCCGTTTGTTTCCTCAATATTCCGATATGGGGTGTCATGCAGGGAGGGCGTAGCCCGACCGGAATGACACCCCATATCGGTTGCCAAATTCATGCTGCCATTTTCACAGGTAGGTTGTCAAAATATGTTTGATCGGGCGTCTTGGCGGCAAGGCTCGAATGCGGTCTTCTCCCATTGTAAAAGCCCAGATACCTGCCGATCGACGACCGGGCTTCGCTGACCCCGCCATAGGCGTGCAAGGGTTTTGTCTATCTCGTTGCCATCGTCGACTGGTTCAGTCGCAAGGTTCTCTCATGGCGACTATCGATCACGATGGAGGCTGATTTTTGCGTCGAGGCCCTGGAAGAAGCACTGGCCCGCTATGGCAACCCTGAGATATTCAACACCGACCAGGGCAGTCAGTTCACCAGCATGGCTTTCACCAGCGTGCTGCTGCGCGAAAAAATCGCCATCAGCATGGACGGCAGGGGTGCATGGCGCGGCAACGTCATTGTAGAACGGCTCTGGCGTTCAGTGAAGTATGAGGAGGTTTACCTGGCCATCGGGATGTAGGTGATGTCTGTAGCCCACACCTGACCCGGCCGCACGATCGGCAGTCCTCGCAGCAAATAGGGGTAGATCTTATGCCCTGGAGCCGGCTTCGAAGTGTTCGGGCGGCGGTAGATGGCTTCGATCGCCATCTTCTTCATCAAGCTGGCGACATGCAGGCGGCCGATCTTGATGCCCTCCTGGCGCAGAAGATCGCGCAGCATTCGGCTGCCTGCATACGGGAACTCCAGGTGCAGCTCATCGATCCGCCGCATGATCGCCAGATCGGCAGGCGATACCGGCCGAGGCAGGTAATACACGCTGCCACGGCTGATCCTCAATTCCCGGGCCTGCCGCACGAGCGGCAATGCGTGCTTGCGATCGATCATCGTTTTGCGCCCGGCAACAGTCCGGCTTTCCCGAGCGCTCCGGCCAAAAAATCATTCACCAGCGTCAACTCGCCAATCTTGGCGTGCATCGTCTTTACGTCGATCGCCGGCTCTGCCGCTGCGCTACCGCCGTCCGATCCGAAAACACCCGCAGCCCCTTCCAGCAACTGAGTGCGCCAGGCCGTGATCTGGTTTGCGTGAACGTCAAACTGCTGCACTAACTCAGCCAGCGTCTTCTCACCCTTCACCGCAGCCAATGCCACCTTTGCTTTAAATGCCGGACTGTGGTTCCGGCGTGGTCGTCTGCTCATATACGCTCCTGTCATGCGGCCGCCTTGGCCGCCGTTAGACAGAAAATCCACTTATCCCGCTGTGCAGTTTTCCCGAGCCACCTCTCCCCTCTTCAACACCCGTCAGGTGACAAGTGCGTAAAGAGAAACCTCCAGTTTTGTCTGGAAAACGAATCCCATATTCGTTTTCAATCCGGATCGGTTGCGGCAAACATTGCGATGCCGTTTCGGCAAAGGAGAAATGTAATATTTACTTAGCAGCCCGACCCGGAAATCAATGCTATCGCATCAAAAGCTATTCAACCTCAACTCGATGCCAAATGTCCTTCCGCGAGAAAGCGGCGCAAGTGTGCCGCCGAGCGGTACCGGCCCCAAGATGTCCGGAAGCAGCGTATCGCCGCCATGCTGCACATCGTTGGTCAGGTTCTTACCATAGAGTGTGAAAGTCATATCCCCATCCATGAGCGCGAACGAAACGCTGGCATCAATCCGGTCAGATGGGTTTAAAAAACCGAGATTATTGTCGGTAAGCGCCGCACCATCACGATGTGAATAGGCGACCCGGCCAGTTAGGGTACCAAAGTCCATTTCTTGTTCGGCGATCAGCCCGATATTACCGGTCCAGTTAGCGAGGCGCGGAATCTGCAGAGAAGCATCATCTGTATCAATTACTCCGTCGCCATTGAGGTCAAACACCACGTTTTTATAGTCACCGTCGACATATCCGAGAGAACCTTCAAGCAATAAGCCAGGAAGAATTTCAATCTGGCCGTCGATCTCAACGCCCCAGATGGTAGCATCGGCAGTGTTCCGAATAACCTGAACGATACCCGCAATCGGATCAGTCAAGAGAATTTCACGCTGCAGGCTTTCCATTTGGTTATAGAAGACCGCAAAGTTCAGACGCGAGCGCGGCATGGGCTCAGACTTAAAGCCCAACTCAAAGGAATCGATCTGTTCATCCTGAAACGGACCAGGTCCAAAATTAACCTTATCAGCGGCTGTATTACGCAAGTTGAAACCACCGGCCCGATAGGCCCGCGCCCAATGCGCGTACATTCGTGCATCCGGACTGAATTCATAGCCAATACCGATCTTGGGTGACCAGTTCGACGTTTGGAATATATCCACGAAATCGAATGCGCAAGTTCCCGCGATGACATTACAAGGGGTATTCACATTATTAACGAGTGATGCGACTTGGGCATCTTTTGTTTCGTCAGCATAGCGGATACCGGCGTTGATCGAAAAACTATCGGTCAGGTCTATGTCAACCGCGGCGAAGACGCCGAATGTCTCCTGATCTACTATACCACCGCCATGCTGTGTCAGTGCCGGTACGCCTGTTGGCGTCAGCGCACCAAGCAGATCGCGTCCTTCTGTATATACCAGTTTCTGTGAGAAATAATAGATACCTGTCGTCAAATCGACCATGTCGCCAAAGCGTCCATTAAATCGCAGTTCGTTCGATATCTGGTTCTGCTTTGTTGCAAAGTCCCCATGAAACAGTGACAGTGGAGTGCCGTCAATGTCGCTGCGAGCCGTCTGTTCATATTCGCGCCAACCGAAAACATTGACAATAGAACCGCCATCACCAATATTGACATCAACGTTGATCGTAGCAATCACTTGGTTCCAACTTGTATCGAAAAAGCCGAGCTCATCAATGGAGAAATCAAAGCTCTCACGGCTGAACCTTCCGGAAGTGCCCGGAGGATTTAAAGGTGCCGCCTCTACCCCACGTCCGTTTATATGGTTTTGGTTGGCAGGTCCCTGACCATCGGCTTCACCGTGCTCAAATTTCAAGGTGAAATTACCAATATCGTTAGGTGTTACTTTGATTGCGGCGCGTACGATAACTGTTTCAGACTCACCAAAAGTCTCTGTTTCGCCGGAGGCCAACGTATTTTTGAACCAACCATCATCCTTATTGTAATAGAGTGCCAATTTGGCGGACAGCTTGTCTTCAACAATCGGGCCGGTGACCGTGCCCATGGCATAATAATTTCCGCCTGTCCCGCGGAGACCAG
Source organism: Parasphingorhabdus sp. (assembly GCF_048269865.1). Taxonomy (GTDB): domain Bacteria; phylum Pseudomonadota; class Alphaproteobacteria; order Sphingomonadales; family Sphingomonadaceae; genus Parasphingorhabdus. The sequence continues at coordinate 3,465 of NZ_JBLWUA010000020.1, forward strand.
ATTCGGCGATTAGTTTTGCTGTTGTCTGAAATTCATTCTTAGGGTCAGCGGTATTTAGCAATACTGCGCCACCAGTCACGTTCCTCCCAAACAAAATGCCCTGTGGACCGCGCAGTACTTCCACGCTTTCCAGATCAAATGTGTCAAATACAACGCCTCCATTTATCCCCAGATAGACGCCGTCGACAAATACACCGACAGCTGGATCGATCGAAGGAATCGATGAATTCACTCCGAGGCCGCGTATAGCAAAATTCGCAACGCCTTTCGTAGTGCCGACCTCATCAAGTGCAACATTCGGCATTTTGAAACTAAGACTAGAAATGTCGCGTACTTGCAGAGCATCCAATGTTTCTGAGCCATAGGCTGTAATTGCCAACGCGGCATCCTGCACATTCTCACCGCCAGCCTTTTTAGTGCCGGTGACAACAATCACATCGTCCAGAAAAGTAAAACCGCCGGATGACTGATCTTGATCAGAGGTTAACTGATCTGTTTCCTGAGCTTGTGCCATTCCTGCCGTCGACAGAGCCAGCGCAGCTATTACAATAACGGACGCACTGCGCAAATAAACAAATCGCATGATTTTTCCCCCTAATACACTTTTATAATCTTCTAAGATGCAGAACTTAAACAAACTGATCAGCGGTGCAACTGATGCCACTATTCAATGAGCGCCAATCCACCGTCTTTGCTCACTAACCATTTCGTCAATCAATTCCTGCCGATGTTCATTATGTAAAGGTGCCTCACCAAGAAAATCGTTGGACACAGACGCAAAACGTGGTGCAGCAATGGCTTGTCTAAAGCCGAGACTGTCATCAAATATGCCGCGTTCCTTATTATGAGGGTGATCCGCAGCGTCGGTAGGGCTTGTCACCAAACCAAAACAGGCATCGCTTCCTTCCAAAAGTTCGCACCAATGCGCGCTCGGTTGAGAAGCAAACAAATCGCTTAGCCGTTTGGCTTGATTGGCCCATGCGTTCTTATCGAACTGGTGTTCATACACGGGATCGTCTGTAAGGTTCAACAGATCCAGTAGCACCGAATAGAATTTTGGTTCGAGACTTCCTAACGTTATATATCGACCATCAGCACATCGGTAACTGTTATACCAGGGCGCTCCGTCCAGAGCGCTTTGGCCTCGTTCCGGTTGCATCAAACCCTTCGGCAAAAGGTCGAACACCAAATTCATCATATGAGCCGACCCGTCCACAATCGCCGCATCAATGACATCGCCCTTGCCAGTTGTGCGCGCCCGGATAATCCCTGCCAGAAGACCAATGGTCAGGTAATTGGCACCGCCGCCGACATCCCCGACAAGGCCGGGCGGCGGCAGGGGCTTTCCGCCCGCAGGGCTAGCATACCACATGGCGGAACTGACAGCCACATAGTTGAGATCGTGACCGGCCGCCTGTGCCAATGGTCCATCCTGTCCCCATCCGGTAATTCGGCCATAGACCAGCCGAGGATTGCGTTTCATACAGGCATCGGGACCAAGGTTCAGACGCTCCATTACACCAGGACGCATCCCCTCAATCAGAGCGTCCGCTCCCTCGATCAGATTCATCAACAGCTCTTGGTCATCCGAATTCTTGAGATCAAGCGCAATGGAACGTTTCCCGCGTTTCAATATACCAATCGGCATTGTCGAGCCGGGATCACTACCTTTTTCCTTGCGCTCGATCAGTACGACATCGGCGCCAAGATCGGCCAGATGCATACCACTAAAGGGCCCCGGTCCGATCCCCTCCATTTCAATTATCCTGATGCCGCTGAGCGGCCCCTGTCCCATTGTCATTGTCCCATTCACCGGAATGCGGAAATGCCGGTCAAACCCCGAGCGATCAAGAGCTTCTGAATTTCCGTAGTGCCGTCAGGAATGGGTGTAATCATGGCTTCGCGGGCCAATCTCTCGACGATGAATTCCTTCGTTAGGCCATTGCCGCCATGTATCTGAACCGCCTGGCGCGTAGCCTCCACTGCTATTTCCGTGCCGTACCATTTCGCCATAGCGCATTCGACATCACAGCGCTGACCTGCGTCAATCATAGATGCCGCCCGAAGCGCAAGCAATCGCGCAGCATCAATCTGGGTTGCCATGGTCGCAATCTTGTCGGCGATCAGTTGATGTCCGGCAATTTGTTTGCCATGCTGGACGCGATCCTGTGCATATTTAATGGATTCTTCCAGTGCCCGTCTGGCAATGCCATAGCCCCAAGCCGCGACATGGATGCGCGCCCGTTCAAACAGGGTCAGTGTATTTTTCAACCCGCTACCAATTTCGCCGATTGTATTGCTGACCGGCACCCGCACATCATTCAGAAATATCTGTGAAGTTGACTGGCTGTTCAGTGCTATTTTGGGAATGCCGCGCACCTCATAGGGATGCTCTTCCCGATCAAGCAAAATGTGCGTCAGCTGATTTTCATCCGAGCGGCATGTACAGATGAAAAAGTCAGAATATTCTCCATTTGTGATCCAGGTTTTCTCTCCGTTTATAATCCAGTCATTGCCATCACGCACGGCGCGGGTCTTGACGCCCGACACATCCGATCCGATATCTGGTTCCGATATGCCAACCGCACCTATTATCTCACCGCGCAGCATCGGGCCGGCATATCGTGATTTAATATGATCCGGCGCGAGCCTCAGGAGCATCGACGTGGCAGCGGCATTAACCAGCGCGACGATCGCCAAATCGCCGGAGGAATATGCCAGCTCTTCAATCAGCTGTACATGCAGGCGCCAGGACAGGCCCAGCCCGCCATCCGATTCCGGCTGGGGCGCGTTGACAATGCCAAATTCCCCTAGCTGCATCATCCATTCACGGATATTTTCCTTGGGATAGAAAACATCGCCTAGCTCCTTCAACTCCGGCTCAAGCCGCTCATCCAGAAAACGCCGCAGACCGTCTATCGCAAGACGTTCATCTTCATTGAACATGAAACCAATGTTGCTCATTATGCTTCCACCTTTCCCAAAATATTGATTACAGCTGCGCCTTCTTCGATACCGACCAGGCCGCCGCTATTTTCGTGAATGGCGTGCCGCGCATTTTCGACTTGCCGTTTGCCCGCCTCTCCGCGCAATTGCGTAACCAGTTCGTGAAGTTGTCCAAGGCCCGTCGCGCCGATCGGATGTCCTTTTGATTCCAATCCACCCGACGGGTTGATGGGTATCCTGCCGCCTACCGTAAAATCGCCGCGTTCCGCCGCCGGACCCGCCTCACCCAGAGGAGCAAGCATCAGGTTCTCCGCATGCATCAACTCTCCGATAGCAGTCGCATCATGGACTTCGGCGACATCCATATCATCGGGGGAACGGCCAGCCATCTGATAGGCTTTTTGCGCCGCCAGCCGGGCCATGTGGTTTTCCGGTTCGTCAGCGGTCCTTTCGGCATTGCCGCTCATCGATACGCTAGCTAGGATTTCCACAGCGCGGGACTTGTCCATGCCCAGCTTCTTCAGCCCCTCTTCATTGCAAATAACCGCGGCAGCAGCACCATCGGAAATGGGTGCGCACATTGGCAAGGTCAGCGGATAGGTAATAGGCGGCGCAGCCAGCACCTCCTCAATCGAATAGGCCTGACGATATTGCGAATATTCATTATGCACCGAATGTTCATGGTTTTTGGCAGCGATGGCCGCGATCTGCCGCTGCGTCGTTCCATTACGCTTCATGTGGTTGAGCCCAAAGGCCGCATAGACCTTCATGAAAATACTATAGGGCCGTTCCGATTCGGACCCTTCGGGGCATTCCATGCCTTTGCCAAGACTAACAAGGCGCTCAATATTTTCATCGACCGTGGCCACGTCCCAAGCGCCATCAAACACCGCAAACATTTTTTTCTTGTCAGGAACATTCATTTTCTCAACACCGGCGGCCAAAATAATGTCGTGCATGCCGGAGCCAACCCCCTGCACGGCCAGATGGAAGGAAGACGAGCTCGACGCGCAAGCATTCTCTATGTTGAAGACAGGTATTCCAGACAGGCCAATCTGGCCCAGCGCCACCTGCCCGGGAATGAATGTTTGCCCTTGCAGGAAACCTTGTGTCGAGCTTGAATGATAAACCGCTTCAACGTCAGACTTATGGCCGCCCGCATCACCGAGAGCAGTGCTAATGGCCGTGTCAAGCAACTGCCTTATGCTTTGGTCAGGGTGTCGGCCGAATTTTGTCATGCCCACACCGACTATATATGCCTTTTCCATTGTCGAAAGTTCCCTCTAATCTTTTTTCCGGAAAACCGGCGCGATCATTTTCCCGTATATTCTGGTGCCCGTTTCTCGCTAAAGGCAGACAGGCCCTCTAGAAAATCGGCGGATTTGGAATGCTCTGCTAATAGCCGGGTTTCCAGCGTCAGCGCATCGCGCGGATTGAGCTGACGACCATCCGCCACCATCTGTTTCATGCGATGCAGAACCAAGGGACTTTTCTGCGCCAGATTATCGGCGAGCTTCATTGCTTCGTCCATCAGGCTCTCATCGTCATGGACGGCGCTGACGAAGCCAAGGTTTTCAAATTCCTCCGCTGGCCAGTTTTCACCTGAAAAAAGCAGCAGATTAGCCTTCTTCTCACCAATAAGCCGCGGCATGATCGTGCCCCCACCACCACCCGGCAGCACACCGAAATTGGAATGGCTGTCGCCCAATCGTGCGCTACGGGCGGCAAGGACGATATCGCAGGCAATAGCCATTTCCAGACCTCCGGCAAGCGTGAATCCATTCAGCGCCGCAATTGTTGGTTTAGGCAGTTCCCGCAATTGGTGGAATATCTCCTGGATAGTACCAAGAAAGGATAAAAATTCCTTCGCATTGCCTGCCTGGGCTTCGGCAAGAACGCCTTTCAGATCCGCCCCGCAACAAAAGGCACGCCCCGCTCCCGTTATGATTAGCACACGCAAACCGTCATCTTCTGCAACGACGGAAACCGCACTGGAAAGTTCGTCCACCATTGCCCCCGAAAGCGCATTCATCGCCTTAGGCCGGTTCAATGTTATGCAGGCAATGGCATCGCGAGTTTCAAATTTTATTGTTTCATAAGCCATCGGTCATCATATCCCGTCCATGATAAGGCAAAAGACGCATTCAACTGCGCTGCCGAATACTGACAATTATAGCGAAAGCCTGCGTTTGACATGCGATTGACTCGCCATTGCACGCCAAAATAGCGTCAACAAAACCATCGGACGATTGAAACTTGCTGTTATTCGGATTTCAGCTTTGATTTTTCGAGATACTCGTGCGGTGACCGACCGGTCAATCTTCGAAATGCACGCGAAAAGTTGCTGGAGTCGTTATATCCTAAAAGATAGGACATTTCCTTGATCGAATGACGTCCGGAACGCAAATACCGGATAGCGAGATATTTACGCATACCGTCAAGCACCGCGTTAAAAGTTGAACCTTCATTCTGTAACTGCCGTTGGAGGCTTCGATTGCTCATACCAAGTGCGCTTGCAATTGTGCGGATCGACACGTCACCATCGGGCAGCATATTTACAATGGCTGACTGAATCCGAGGAATGATTTGCTCATCATCAAATCGGGCGATATATTCCGTTGCAATCTGATCATGAGCACGGACAAACTCTGGATTGAACCCTCGCAATCGTTGGTTAGAATCGGATTCGGAGACGTGCAGTTCGAGCCGTTCGCACCCATATTCGATGGGACAGCAAAAATAATCATCAAACTCGGCAGATGCGAATTTAGGTTTAGGTCGGGGCATACGCACCAAAATCGGCGAAAAGTTTGACCGATAAACCATCCTTGCAAATCGCAGAACAGTTGCCAAAAATGCATCCTCCCTCGTCGGAGGCAGTTTTTCTCGTATTGTTAACGAAAAAACTAACCGCTTATCACGGATCTGTGTGCTGGCATTACCCGCCTGCGAAATTAATTGGAAAAACCGTTCGTATCTTACGAAGAAAGAATTCAGAGTGCGACTGGCAAACAGTGAATATCCTAATGCGTGCATGGAGCCCGGTGTAAGGCGTGCGCCGAGCTTCAAGCCAATCGCTTCATCGCCTGTAATTCTCTGAATAATCTCGTAAAACTTGCTCACCTGCCACGAAGGAACACGCGCATTGGGATCATTCAAAAGCTCAGGATTGATTCCTACTTCTTGCAGAATTTCATTGGTGTCAAACTCCGAATAGAACTCGTCAACAATCGCAACCAAGTGGATCAGCCACGTAGCAATGACTGTCACTTTAGCTGTCGGGAATTCCGCTTCGCCCTCCAATTTTTCTCTCCTATTTCAAGCACTAGATTTTTTATTGAGATTGATACGAGTTTTTCAAACGACATAATAAGCAAGCATATGTCCTCGGGCGGATACTCGTACCCTAAAAACAATGCGCTGACACTATACTATACCCCGTCTACATACTATACCCCGTCTACCTCAGGATCCGAAAATCTGCGGGATTGATGACGCGAAAGTTGTTGGTGACCTGATCGCGGAAGGCGTGCCATTGTTTCGGCACGTTTTGAGTTAGGAACCCCAGGATCGCTGCCCTAAATTCGCGCGCCGTTGCGTAGCCTTGGTTATGGGTGATGTTTTAGTGCATCACTCCCCAGAGTCGCTCGATCGGATTGAGGTGGGGGCTGTAGGTCGGCACGAAGTGGAGCCTGATCCGCTGGCCTTTTCGGACCAGCCATTCCTGCGCCAGCCGGGCATGATGGTAGCGGGCGTTGTCGAGGAAGACGTGGATCAACCGCCGCGACGGATGGGTGGCAAGGATCGCCATGAGCAGCAGGATCGTGCTTTGCGCATCGACGGTGAGGACATCGAGCATCTGGGTCTTGCCGGTCTCGAGGTCGATGGCGCCATGAATATTCACCCGGTCACGGCCGCTGCTGGG
>NZ_JBLWUA010000021.1:0-10156 GCF_048269865.1 Parasphingorhabdus sp.
CATATGACTAATCGTATGACTGCTCGCTGATCCCGAACCCATGTCGTCCATAATCGCCGCTCCCAAATAAGCAGCCTTCAACCCTTCAATGGCACAACGCGCAAGGCGGCCTACAGCTCTCGCTTACGCTGCCATCGAGCAATCGGTTGCTGCTGGGATCCTCGACACCGATGCCAAGCTCTCCATCAATTTCTTGTCCAAGGCGATCTATTCGCCCTAGGCCTGCATTCGCCTCACGCTAGAAAGCGCCGCCGAGCAAGGCCTGGCGTCATCGCGGCTGATGTTCGAGTTTACCGAAAATGAAAAAATGGCAGATACCAGCCATATAAAGGACATCCTCAAGTCGTACAAGAAGATGGGCTTTGCAACCGCGCTGGATGATTTTGGCGCAGGTTATGCCGGGCTTCAGCTGCTGGCGGATTTCCAGACCGATTATATCAAGCTAGACATGGCGCTTGTCCGCAATATCGATACCGATATGCCGCGCCGGATGATTGTTGAATCGATCGTGAAGCTATGTCGGCGGATGGACATCGCGGTCATTGCGGAAGGGATCGAGACGTCCGGCGAACTGGAGGCAATCCGCGATATGGGGGTTGGGCTGGTTCAGGGTTATTTACTGGCGCGACCCAGTTTCGAAAAACTTCCCGAGCTCGGCTATGATCTGGCTGGAGCTGCGGATAAAGCCGCCGCCTGAGGCGCACCCGTGGACCATCTCATCGGCGTTCGCTAACGCCGAAACACGGCGTTTCACTGGCACGAAATGACTGGTCCGCCGGCCGACGACGCCTGCCGCCTAGCTAGCGATATGCAGCTCCGGTTTGACGATGGACTTCCCGTCATCGGCCCGTAGGCCGTTGAGGATGGTGTTGATGACAATCCGGAGCCGCTCTTCGGTCGCCAGATGCATCATCTGCCCCATCAGCTTGGGATTGCAAAATGGCTGCATCATCGTGTTGACCAGAGAGACAACGGTATCAAGCTCCAGCCCCTTGAAATAGCCCTTGTCCATCGCTTCCGCCAATATTGACGCCATATAGTGATCGGCCAGATCGACATAGCCCTTTATGACCTCAAAATGCTCGTCGCCCAATTCCATATAGGATTCAAAAAGTTCGGGATCATCTTCGTAACGCGCCCGTTTCACCACCACGCGTTTGGCAAAAAACTGATAGAGCTTTTCTTCGACCGGAATGTCAGCGGAAACCAGATCCTCCATGATGACCAGCAATTCAGCAAACCATTCTCCCGCCATCGCTTCGGCGAGCGCGTCCTTGCTCTCAAAAAAGCGATAGAGATTGGAGGGCGACATGCCGACTGCCGTCGCCAGATCGGTCATGGTGAAGCTGATTGCACCTTTTTCGTGGATCATCCGATCAGCGGCGGCGATGATCTTGGATCGCATGCCTGCGATATCGGTTTCGGGACGGGCCATGGATTTGCTCCTGTAAAGGCTCCTCGGTTCGGCGGAATAGCCGACGTGGTCTATATAGATCATACGGTTTCATGATAAAAGATGAAAATATTCATCTTTCAATTATGTCACAAGTAATCTTTGTCTATTCGTCATCGTTGCACAGCGCTAAAGCAATTCTATGAAAAACGCTCAGGCTGAGGCGGCCAGCTCGAAACAGTCAAAATCGAAGCCGCCATCTGGTCCATTCGCCCCGGTTACCGGCAGTATTCGGCTATTCCGCCGTTGGTGGCAGATTGTTGTGCGGGCAGATGTAGACCAGCAGGCCGTTATCGAGAAGGTACGCGAAGACAGCGGCTTCACACCGCATTTCGCTTTTATGACGTCTATGTCGGCCGGCATTGCGATCCTCGGGTTATTGCTTTCTTCGCCTGCGGTTGTGATCGGCGCGATGTTGCTTTCTCCCTTGATGGGGCCGATCATGGGCGCTGGCTTTGCGCTGGCCGTGGGCGATTCCGCGTGGCTCAGGGAAAGTGGCAAGGCCATTTTGTTGGGAACGATCATCTCGATATTATTTGCGGGACTCGTGGTGACGATGTCGCCGCTACAGATGGTGACGGCTGAAATTGCTGCCCGGACCAGGCCAAATCTCTTCGACCTCGCTGTGGCGCTGTTTTCCGCATTGGCTGGTGCCTATGCGATGATTCGCGGACGCATGGGGACGATCGTCGGAGTCGCGATCGCAACGGCTTTGATGCCGCCACTGGCCGTTGTCGGATTCGGCCTGGCCACGCTTAACTGGGCGGTTTTCGGCGGTTCACTACTGCTCTTTTTCACCAACCTGATGACCATCGCGCTCACTGCAACCGGCATGGCCCGGCTGTATGGCTTTCGGTCTTATCTTTCCGAGAGACAATCACAGGTTCAGGTAGCCATGATGGCCGTTATTTTTATCGCGCTTGCCATTCCGCTTGGACTGTCGCTCCGGCAAATCGCCTGGGAGGCGAACGTCTCACGCACCGCCAATGGCTATATCAAGGATCAGTTTGGCGGGAATGCCAGCGTCTCGAAGATTGAGACCGATTTTGATGCAGACCCGATCGTCATCAATGCCACCGTCTTTACCCCGCAAATACTGGCAGGAGCGAGCGAACAGAGTACGCGCGTCATCAGCCGCACCTTGGGGCGAGCAATTGCTGTGAAGATAACGCAGTTCAAGGTCGAGTCCGGGGCCGAAGCACAAGCAGCCGAACTGGCGGCAGCGAGCGCGCAGGCCCAGGCTCAGAAGGCTGAAATTCAGGAGAATCGGCTACGGCAGGATCTTGCCCTGATTGCTGGCGTGTCGATTGATGATGTGACGCTCGATACCAGCAGGCAACGGGCGATGGTGATCGCCAAGCCGCTGCCCGGAGCAACGCTCGCATCTTACTTTGCTCTGGAACAGCGGGTTGCAGCGGGCGCGAGCAACTGGACGATAAGGTTGCAGCCCCCCGCTGCCGCACTGCCGGAATTGTCAGTCAGTGATGGCGCCGTGGCATCATCATCTACCGGCGATCTAAAACTGATCATATGGGCTGCCAATCGCCTCGGACTGCCATTGGGTATCGCGGGGAGAGAAATCGACCGGGCGGTGGTAACGAAAGCTCTCGAGGACAAAAATATCCCGGTAACCCAACAGTCTTCGGGCAACGCTGCGAGCGGCGTTGTCAGCGTCCGCTGGCAGGCACCGCTTGAGAGCGGGACGGATCAATAGGCATTTAGGCAAGGTTCATTTTCAGTTTGTTAGCGTCTGTGTCGAGAGGGGAGAAAGAATATGCGGCTTTTTGGTTACATCGGCATTTTACTGGCGAGCACAGCGACGCCAGCCATCAGCCAGTCGGCAACGGATGGATCGGCACAGGGCGATGTCTCGGTCACCATCTACAACAATAATCAGGCGCTGGTGCAGGATGTGCGCCGTCTGAACTTGCCCAAGGGGCGCAGCAAACAGCAATTCCCCGATGTGTCCGCACAGATCCGGGCGGAAACCGTTACGCTGTCCGGACCAGACATCGGAATTGTCGAGCAGAATTTTGATTTTGATCTGCTCACTCCGGCCAAATTGATGGAGAAGGCGGTTGGCCAGACCGTGACCCTGATCCGGACCAATCCGGCTACGGGTACCGAAACTCGTGTCCGCGCCGAGATTCTTGCGGCCAATGGCGGTGTGGTGATGAAGATCGGCAATACGATTGAAGTTCTGCGCGACGATGGTTTGCCAGTGCGGGTGATTTTCGATCGAGTGCCCCCCAATCTGCGAGCGCGGCCGACGCTGTCGATCACACTGGAGTCGGGTGGTGGCCGCGTGCCAACAACATTGAGCTATCTGACGCCCGGCCTCGGCTGGAAAGCGGACTATGTGACGCTGTTCGACGAAGTCAAACAGACGATTGATGTCCAGGGATGGGTAACGCTCACCAACAACAGCGGCACCGATTATCGGAACGCCGATGTCTTGCTCGTGGCGGGAAGCCCCAATAACGGGCGCGGTCGCGGTCGCAATAGCTTCCCAAGACGACCGACCGGTACGATCGATAGCGCGGGCACCGAATCCAATGATCGCGAACGGCTGGGTGACTATTATCTCTACCCGCTGGCCGAACGCACCACCGTAGCCAATGCCCAGCAGAAACAGGTTAGCTTTCTGGACGTAACGGCAGCACCCGCGCGCAAGGTCTATGAATATACCAATGGCTGGCTGGGCTCCAGTGATGCGGCCAGTGCCAGCTCCGTACTCAAATTCTCGACTTCCCGGTCCGGCGGGCTGGGTGATCAGCTGCCCGGTGGAATCATGCGCGTCTATATGCGCGACAAGCGCGGTGACCCTCAATTCATTGGAGAGAGCGAGATCGAGGCGACGCCCATGGGTTCCTCAATGTCGATCCGCACCGGCGACGCCTTCGACGTCAAGGTGAAGACGGTGGTTGAGGAGCGCACGCGCCGCTCGTCCAGCCGCTGGCGCACAAAAATGCGCTACGAGGTCACCAACGCCCGTCCGGAAGCGGTTACACTAGACCTCGTTCAGGCGGGGCTGTGGGGCGACGTTCGCATCGAGCAGCAAAGCCAGGCCAGCGAGCGGGTATCCGCCGACAAGGTCGAATGGAGCCTGAACGTGCCGGCCAATGGCAGCGTGACGGTCACGGCGACGTTCGATAGCCGCTACTGAACGCGCCGGCGCAATGAACTTCTCGCGCTTCTTGACCTTGCTGGCGCTTATGCTGGCTCTGCAAGCCGCCCCGCTTGCGGCTCAGCAACTGGTTGTTTCGGAAAAGCCGGAAAATATTTCGATCACCGTTTACCGGGCACCGGGTCGCGGTGACCGGGCGATCAACGCCAATTGGCCGCAAGGCTATGCCCTGATCACCGAAACCCGCACGATATTATTGCCAGCCGGTGATGCCATGGTGCGTTTCGAAGGGGTGTCCGAAGGCATGTTCCCGGAAAGTGCTATTGTCACCGGACTGCCCGCTGGCGTGCGGGAAAAGAACCGTGATGCCCGGCTGTTATCGCCGCAAGGGCTGATCGATGCCTATTTGAAGCGGGAAGTTTCCATTACCCGCACAAACAAGGCAACCGGGCTGTCCCGCACGCAAAATGTGTTCATCACCGCTGGTCCCGACGGCGGTGTAATTTTTGAAAGCGATGAGGGGTTTGAAGCTCTACGTTGTACTGGCCTGCCGGAGCGGATGACCTTTGCGAAACAGCCCGCAGATTTGGCGGCCAAACCGACGCTGTCCATTCTCACTACTTCCCGAACGGCAGTTACCGCAACCTTGACGTTGACGTATCTGGCATCGGGTTTTGACTGGCAGGCCAATTATGTCGTGACGGTCAAGGAGCGCGCAGCGGGTGAGGAGAGCAAATTGGATCTGTTCGCCTGGCTGACCGTGGCCAATGGCGGCAACCAGAGTTTTGAAAATGCCAATATGATGGCGATTGCCGGCGAACCCAATCGGGAGCGGCGGACGGATCAGGTCCGTCCCACCGGCGGCGCTCTGCGCATTCGCTGCTGGCCCATGCAGCGAACCGATCAAGTGCCTTATAATCCCGGCTATCTGGCGGCAATTCCGCCTCCTGCGCCCCCGCCCATGGCGATGAGAAGTGAGGCAGTCGAAGAGATCATGGTGACTGCGCAAAGGCGAAACGGCGCCATGATGGACATGGCCGCGCCGGTGGCAGCAGTGGTTGCGGAACAGGAAGATCTGGGCGACCTGAAACTCTACCGTGTTCCAGAGCGCGTCACGGTGAATGCCAAGGGTCAGAAACAGGTCGCGATGATTGTGCAGCCCAAAGTCACCTATGATCGCATCTACGTTGCGAACGCTCGTGACTATTCCGATGCCAGTGCGCCGATCTCCTATATCTTGCGCAGCAAGAATGACCGGCAAAACGGTTTGGGCGTACCGCTACCCTCGGGCAAGGTCGCCGTTTTTGAAAATAGCGCGTTCGGCCCTTTGCTGGCAGGCGAGGGGGATTTGCCAGACCGTACAATCGATGACGAGATAGAAATTGTCGTCGGCCAGTCCGCGGATGTCCGATTGTCCGTGACAGAGGTACGCCGGAGCGAAAGCCGGCAATATTGGCGCGCAAAAATTTCCAATGCCCGCGACCATCCGGTTACCGTGGAAATGGAAATAACGGGTGAGCTGGCAGGCCGGGTAAAAGGCATCAGGAAAATCGATGGCGTCCCGACATGGCGAGTGATCGTGCCGGCCAATGATGAAGTGACGCTCGACTATGAGACCAAGTCAAGCTGACAGCAGCAGCCGTTCTATTTGAGATAGCGTGCCTTGGATTCTTCCGGAATCGCTCTTGGATTGTGATTTTCATCCAGCGCCACAAAGGTGAACAAGCCGCTGGTAACGGGAACGCGCTGCTCGTCCAGATTGCGCGATGCGATCACGTCTAGCCGAATGGCCACAGAGGTCCGGCCGATCCGCTCGACCCTGGCATAAACCGAGATCAGGTCCCGGGTCAGAATCGGCGCGATAAATTCCATGGCTTCAATCGCCACGGTCGCGGTCGACCCGCGCGCGACCCTTGCCGCCATGATGCCGCCGGCAATGTCCATCTGGGCGAGGACCCAGCCGCCGAATATATGCCCATTGTTGTTCAGATCACGCGGCTGGGGTGCAACCCGCAGGACCGGTTGCAGTTTCGCGAGTTCGTGCAGGTCATTTTTACTCATCGGGATTGATTGTCCTTGAAATAGGGTCATCGATGGACTCGTCGTGGCCGGAGCCGCTCGACAGGAACACCAGCCCCATGAGGCCGGCCATCAGCATCAACGCAAATGCGACACCGGCTGCGGTTGCGATGTACATGTGGATCGAGACAAAACCGTGCAGATAATACAGAATGCCCAGCGCGATGGCGATACACAGCAGCGTAAACACCGCCATCCCGCGCATCAGCCGCCAATAGCGAGCCCAGGCTGCGCTGGCATATAGCGGATCATCAAGACGAGAAGGTTGGGGCAAGGGGGGCTCTTTCGGTTTACGGTGCATTGAACGGGAATGCTGTTACCATCAAGTCCAATCACTTTCAAAATTATGTTATAGGCATGCGATAAACAGAATCAGATCCAAGGAGAGGCACGATGACGATTGAATTGATTTTGCAGGGCCGCAGCGACGATATCTATAGTTGCACTGCAGACATGTTGGTATCGCAGGCGGTCGAGATCTTGGCAGAAAAGCGCATCGGAGCGCTGCCCGTTTTGGACGGAGATTCGGTCGTCGGCATATTTTCCGAGCGTGATGTGCTTCATTGTGTCCGCAAATATGGCAATGCTGCGCTGGATCATCTGGTAAGTGACGTGATGACCGCTGATGTCATTTCTGTTGAGCCAACCAAGAGCGCGATCGGCGCTTTGTCACTGATGAGCAAAAGACGCATTCGCCATTTACCCGTTGTGGATAACGGCAAGCTGATCGGCTTTGTCTCCATTGGTGATCTGGTCAAATATCGTATCGACAAGATCGAGAGCGAAGCGGCGGCGATGCGCGACTATATTCAGTCTGCCTAGCGGACCACTATCTAGCGGACTGCTATCTTGTGCTGCTCCAGATAGGCCAGGCTGGCGGTGCGCACTGCAGAGGCACGATCGGTCGGGTCGGGGAACCGGTCACGATAGATTTTCGAGCGGATTTCCAAGCTGAGAGGAATGGCTTCCGGTAGTACCCCTATGATTTCGGCCACGGGCAAGCTGCCTTCGCCCGGACAGCTGCGCAAATCGATGGCATCCTCCAGATAGGCCTCGAAACTTTTCTCGCAATCCCGATTGCCATCGCAAATTTGGGTATAGGGCAACAAACATGCTTCCACATCTTCCAATTGCGCGGCCCGATGGCCTGCCCGCTGAAAGTGGAGCGTGTCGATCAGCAGCGCCGCAGCCGGATGATCCGCTTTGCGGATGATATCGAGCGCGCTGTCCATTGACTGCACAGCGGTGATCATCAGGAACTCAAGCGCCACCCGCATATTGCCTGGCTCAGCCCAGCTGCATAATTTGTGCAAGGCCTCGGCCGTCCTGCCGTGATCCGGTTCCGAGCTGACCACCAGCACATTGGCGGCGCCGAGCTCTATCCCGGCGTCGATGATCATCCTGTGGTCGTCGGTCAGTTGCCCGCCTTCTGGAATCCAGACAACTTCGACGTCCAGAACCGACAGCCCATGGTCGGCTATCGCAGCTTTCGATCCTGCCAGCGCCGCCGCACCCCAGTGCTCCGGTTCAATGGTAAAGCCGCAATGGCTGAATCCGGCTTCCCCGGCAGCGCGTGCTACCTGTTCCGGTTGGAATTCGGGTAACGTGCCCGCTGCAAGAGAGAGGATGTGGCTCATATTGGCGATGCTGCGCTTCTGGACGCTCCTGGACAACGGACATTTTAGTCAGGGGAATCAGGAACCCGGCTGGCGTCCTCCTGACTGTGCCCGGTCGGGCGGGCTGCTTTGCTAAAATTTTAGGCGACCAGATCCGCGGGAACGGGAGCTGGCGGCTTGCGACGCACAATCAGACGGATCGCCTCGATCAGCGTTGGTTTCGCCAATATATAGAGCAGGCCGACATAAGCGAGGCCGCCGGTTGCCACCAACAGCGCCAACCGCGCATAGACAATCATCTCCGGCAGCAGTTGATCGACGCAATAGACAAAGGCGGCCATGGCGATCGAAGCGGACAGGCCTGGCCACACGGCGCTGCCGATATCGCGCGCGCCAATCCCGATATGCTGATGCGACTGCAAATAGGTGAATATGGTCAGCAGCGGGAAGGCGATGATCCAGCCCCAGGCAAGTCCGTAAACGCCATATTGTATCCCGATCAGGAAAGTCACCGGCATCAGCACGGCACCGAACATGTTGGTGCGCGCGGTCACCTGCGGCCGGCCGAGCGCGTTGTTCGCCGGCGTGAACATGATCTGCAGCGTCATCACCGGCATCGCCAGAGCCAGTATCGCGACAAAAGGTGACATCGCGATCCATTTGGGCCCGAATATCGTTTCCACCAGCGGGTAGGCGGTTACTGCCATGCCGAAATAGAGCGGGCAGGAAATCAGCATCACCAGACGAATCGCTTTCAGAAAAGACCATGCCAGCGCGCGCGGATCGGATTGCAGGCGCGCGTAAGCGGGAAAGGCGACTTCGTTGAGCGGCGGAACGAATTTTGCCGCAAAGATCGTCGTCAGAAACAGCGCCTCTGCGTAGAGACCCAGATCATGCGGTTCGAGATATCGTCCGGCGATGAAAATGTCGGATTGGCTCTGGATCGTCCAGAACAGGTGACTGGCCAGCAGCGTCGCGCCGAATCCGAACATCGCACCCGCGCCTTTGAAATTGAAGGTTGGCCATATATAAAATTTAACGGCGATCACGAGGCAGATTGCTCTGCTCCAGAATATCGCAAGCGGTGTATAGACCAGCGTCCACACGCCATAGCCGTTATAGGCGAAATACAGCGCCGTGACGGCGCCGACGACTGCCGAGATAAGGTTGATGATCGCCGGCTTTTTGAACTCCAGATCACGGGTCATCAGCGCTTCGGGCAATGCCATGAACGGAGTCGCCAGATAAATAAGCGACTGCACCCGCAGCAAATCGGCCACAATCGGCTGCCGGTAATAGTCGGCGGCTACCGATGCGAGCGCGAGCTGGAGCAGGGCGATGCCGCCATTCAGCAGCAAAAGCATGCCAAAGGCCTGCCGAATCTGGATCGGTTCCACCTTTTCCCCCTGGATGATCGAGCTGACCAGGCCGTATCCGTTCATGAAGCTCAGAAAAACCAGAATGACCTGGGTCATCGCGAAGATTCCATAATCTTCGGGATTCAAAATACGAATCACCGTCAGAGTCGCGCCCCAGGCGATGATCTGAGACAGGATCTGGGTGCCGGAACGCCACAAAACTGCGCTTCTTACGCGGTTCCCGAAATTGCCGTCGTCCTTCAGGGGGTCGGTGTCATTCAACATATATGTCTGGTCTCAATGTCTTTGCCTCGTCTCAAACGCCCTCTTAGCGGCCAATTACGAATTTTTTTGAAACAAAAGTGCAAAAACTATGTTGACCGAATCCGGCCATCCATCTAGAGGACGTTTCATCAGCACGACGCGGCTCAGACGGGCCCCACGGTGTTGGTCGTCAAAATTTGAAACAACGGTTCTCCCCGGTAGCGATAGCGGGAAAAATCGTTGTCTGCGCTTTTGATGG
>NZ_JBLWUA010000022.1:0-9616 GCF_048269865.1 Parasphingorhabdus sp.
CCAAACGCCGCGCCGCCGACAAAGCCGCTCAGGCCAAAAAATCACGCTGACAAGGCGGCGTCCTCGCCACGCTTACCATTCGCACGACTATCACTTCGTATCTATATGATAGTAGTTGCGGAATTAGCATGCTTGGCGCAGTGAGTAGGGCATGAATATTGCGCGTTCGATTTTACTTTACATTGCTTGGTTTTTTGTCTGCATGATCTTCGTAGTGACTGTTTTGCAGTTTCTACCAGACTGGATCGAAGCCTTATTCGCCCTTATCGCTCCATTTTTTGCCGTTCGTTGGCACAATAAAAGGCGCAGAGAGAAATCTGCGTCCAATAGTGAGATATCCGAAAGTCGGTACAAACGAGTTGCTGGGCAACCCTATAATTTTCGTCCAGACAAGCCCTTTCAAGCTGGTGGTCGTGCAGTTGAACGAGGTGAAAGAACCTCGCCGCTGCCAGCACCAACACGGACACGAAGCCTAACATCAAACCAACCAAATCAAGATAATCGGGCACGTATTGCGGCGGATCGCGCTGCGCGAGCAGATCCTCAAAGCGAATATCCTGCATCTTATGCAGAAGATGACATCATGCCGATTTCCACAAATCAGAGCGCAGGTGACCATATGAAAATTTCGAGTGCCATACGGTCCAAAGGCGGATGGGTGCCATCCGGCGAGACAGTCGTTGTCGCAGGCAGGCACATATCGGGCATGGTCTATGTTGGTACACCTCCGAGCGTCGGCGAAAGCTATTACCGTCAAACATGCCGAGCTTATATCGATCCTGCCTTGTCAGTTGCGAGTCTGCCCGCCGACCCTCAGTCAGATGATCTTGGATATTGGCCCAGTTACTCCGATATTTCCGCCCGCTGCCGCGCTACCTACCTCGATTGGCTGGCTGACGGAGCTACCAGTAAAAACATAAACGTAGGATATGTGTTCCTTTATTTTTATGGGCTGGAGCGCAGGCTATTTGTCGACCAGCCGGAGCAGGATGAGCAAGAACTCATAATCGCCGAGGCCGAGCGGTTGCTGGCACTATACGGCGAAAACTACTCTATCCGGCGCTACCTTGGAGAATTTGTCGAGACGGCATCAATCGTTTTTGCACGCGAGGGACAAATCACGCCGATCTATGAATCGCGTAGCTGGGAACTTCCTTTGCCGGTGCGCCTAAAGATCGGTGCATCTGTTCGCGATGGTGAACGGGTCAGCGCAGAATGGATACTGAGTTGGTATCTATGCAGCGGCTACACCAACCTTCGTACACCGGCATGGCGTTGCACGAAGGAATTCCGCGCCTTATTTCTGGTGCTTCACGAAGAGAAATATCCCGGCGGGCAGAAAGTCCGTAAGCCGAAGGGGCAATTACAATACCGCTATCGCGCTGCATCAAGCGAGTTTGACCTGGATCTCAAGCCGACAGTAGATGGCAATCCAGTACCAGATATCACCACTCTAGCTGCACCCTTGAATAGGGCACAACTAATCGCTGACGAAGCCTCCGATAGATTAGACAAATACAGCCGGTTTCTAGGGCGGAATAGCGACAGCGGTGGATCAATCGAAGCGCATGCTTTGTTGCCGATTGAAATCAGAGATCAGTTCCCTTGCGCGGGAATGGACGCGCTAGAAAATTGGGCGAAGTCGATTATCATGGCAGATGGGCTAGTCGCTGTGACCGAATTGATTGAAAAACTGGAAGGGGCCACCCCCGACCGGATTGGCAAGCGCCAATTGACAGATGCTGCTGATGCTCTTGCAGGATTGGCAATCGGCATGGCACCCGACCCACGCTTTGCCTTGCGCGCGCCAAAAGCTGACGAAGTTATTGTGTTGTTCGATCTAGGCGAGCCCGTTGTTATGCTGGAGGACGTCTCAACCGGTTATCAGCAGGCGTTGCTGGAAATGGCGTTGGGCTCTTTCGTTGCTCATGCAGATGGCGAAGTGGTCGAAGCAGAACATCTACGTTTGGTCGAGCTTGCGGCGATAGCCCCGGTTGCAAATGATCAGGAGCGGCGGCGGCTGCAAGCTAATCGGTTTTGGTTCGAAGCAGTAAAGCCAGATATGAATATGCTGCGTAAGCGCCTCAAGTCGGCGAGCGCAGAAGATTCGCTGACACTGCGTACCGCAGCAATTGCAATGGCACATGCCGATATGGCAATCGTACCGGAAGAAGTGGCCGGAATAGAGAAGATTTACACTGCTCTCGGGCTCGACCGTTCACTGGTTTATGCCGATTTACACGCACGCGATATCACCGATACACCGGTAAGCGTCCGGGCTGCGATTGCTGCGGTAGGCGGTGAATCCATACCCGAAGACACACCGCCAAATGCAGTTACGCTGGACATGTCTAAAATTGCGGAAATCCGGTCAAACACTGATCGCGTGTCCTCTGTTCTCGGAGAAATTTTCGGCGCGGATGCAGAAGGTGTCAGCCCGAAAGACGCTCCGATTCCAGACAGCAGTTTTAAGGGACTCGACACCATCCACAGCATGTTTGTGCAAGAGTTGATTGCGGAAATGAGCTGGTCCGCAGACAAATTAGCGGGCATCGCAGCGGTCAATAAATTGCCGCTGGCAGGCATGATCGAAACGGTGAATGAATGGAGCTTCGAAACGCATGGCGAAATGCTCATCGATGACTATGATGGCTATGAAATTCTGCCTGAGATAGCGGAAGCGATCCGGCAGACGATGAATGGAGGAAAGTAGAATGGCTCAACTGCGCCCGCGCGAGCGCGATGCGATCATCCAGGCTTTGAGAGCCGGCGTAGTCCCAAAGCTTGGCTTGGAACACGTTCAGGTCGGCCGCGCGCGTGAAATTGAGGAACTGGTCAAGGATATTGAGCGCATTGCCGATGGCGGAGCGGCCATCCGCTTCGTGATAGGCGAATACGGGTCGGGCAAAACTTTCTTTATGAATCTTGCAAGGCTGGTAGCGCTTGAGAAGGGGCTGGTGACGATGTTTGCCGACCTCGCCCCCGACAGACGCTTGCACGCGTCCGGTGGCCAAGCGCGCGGGCTATACGCAGAATTAGCGCGAAACCTTTCCACTCGAACGCGGCCTGATGGGGGAGGTTTGCCAAATATTGTTGAACGGTTTGTTTCGAAGGCGCAGCAAGACGCCGCCACTCGTGATTGTAGCGCTGGCGAAGTGATCGCGGAACGGCTCGCTCATTTGGAGGAGCTGACCGGTGGATATGATTTTGCTCAAGTTGTTCGGCGCTATTGGGAAGGTTTTGACACCGGTGACGATCAGTTAAAGTCGGCTGCCCTGCGCTGGTTGCGCGGAGAATTCAGCACCAAAACCGATGCGCGCAAAGCTCTTGGCGTTCGCACGATTGTCGATGATGCCAGCGTCTATGATCACCTCAAACTCATGGCTGAATTTGCTGTTGCAGCGGGGTACAAAGGGCTGCTTGTTGGTCTCGATGAAATGGTCAATTTGTTCAAGCTATCGTCCTCGCAAGCGCGTAAATCCAATTACGAACAGATTCTGCGAATACTCAACGACGTGTTACAGGGCAGCGCTTCGCATCTTGGTTTCCTAAAGGGAGGAACTCCCGAATTTCTGATGGATACCCGCCGCGGCCTATATAGCTACGAAGCGCTGCAATCCCGCTTGGCTGAGAACACCTTCGTTCAGGACGGACTAGTTGACTTATCGGGGCCAATTATCCGCCTCGCCAATCTTACGCCCGAAGATATGTTTGTCCTGTTGCAGAACATTCGCGCCATCATGCAGGATGAAAAAACCGCAATCCCGAATGAAGCGCTGACCTCCTTTATGGCGCATTGTTCCAAGCGAATAGGCGAGTCCTATTTCCGCACGCCTCGCAACACTGTGACCGCTTTCGTAAACATGCTTGCTGTCCTTGCGCAAAACCCCGGTACCCGGTGGTCCGATCTGATCGAGCAGATCGATATCGCGGACGATCATGGCGACGATATGAGTGATATCGACGAAGCAGTTGCCGCCGATCCTAGCGCGAACAGCGAGAACGATGACGGACTTTCCAGTTTTACTCTGTGACTGAGGCTTTCGACCTTCTTGCCCGGCCAATTCAGAAATGGATTCGAGGACAGGGCTGGTCGCAACTTCGCGACATTCAAGTTCGCACGATCCGTGCGGTTACCGGAGACAACAACGACATTATTATCGCCGCAAGCACAGCCGGTGGTAAAACAGAGGCCGCCTTCTTTCCACTGATCTCTCAAGTTCTTGGAGATGAGGAACCACAATCCGGATTCGATATCCTGTATATCGGCCCGCTAAAGGCGCTGATTTCCGATCAAGCCCGTCGGCTATCGGACATATGCGAGCAAACGGGATTGCCCGTGGTTCCTTGGCACGGAGACATTTCCTCCTCCGTCAAAACAAAGGCACGCAAAAATCCTGCGGGTATTGTGCTGATTACCCCAGAATCCCTTGAAGCATTGTTTGTCAGAAGGGGGGCAGAGATACCCCGGCTCTTTTCCAAAACGAAAGCTATCGTTATTGACGAGTTGCATACGATGCTTGGCACCGAACGCGGTATGCAGTTGCAATCGTTGATGACACGGCTTGAGCTTTCTACAGGCCGCCATATTCGCCGGATAGGGCTATCAGCGACGCTAGGGGACATGGAGCTTGCCAAGGCTGCTCTTCGCCCGGATGCTGCCTCTCAAGTACATTTGATTGAAGCTAAAGGCGGCGAAGCAGAATTGCGATTACAGCTGCGTGGATATTTAGAGGGCAACACTGACGAAGGAGTTCCTTCTCCCACAAATGCAATCGCAGAACATTTGTTCAAGCATCTCCGTGGTAGTGATAATTTGATCTTCGCCGGCTCGCGGCAACGTGTGGAAATTTATGCCGATCGCTTGCGGCGCAAGTGCGAGAGCGAATGGCTCCCCCAAGAGTTTTTCGCGCATCATGCCAATATTGCAAAAGAACAGCGTCAGTTCATCGAAAAGCGATTGAAAGATGGCCGTTTGCCGACCAGCGCGATTTGCACATCGACACTCGAACTTGGCATCGACATAGGCGATGTCGCTTCTGTGGCACAAATTGGCGCTCCCTTCAGCGTAGCCTCATTACGTCAAAGACTGGGCCGTTCAGGTCGCAGGCAGGGGCAACCCGCAGTTTTGCGGCAATATGCAATCGAAAGCATGCTCGATTCCAAAGCTCATATAGCCGACCGCCTTAGGCTCAGTACGATGAGAGCAATTGCGATGATCGATTTGCTTCTGGAGAACTGGTGTGAACCACCGCGTCTTGGAGCCTTGCATCTTTCTGCTCTCGTTCATCAGATACTTTCTGTCATTGCATCATCGGGCGGCGCACGGGCAAATACTCTCCACGCGGTGCTGTGCGTAAAAGGCCCCTTCCGTTCAGTTGACCCTCCACTTTTCGGCGAAGTTTTGCGCGCAATGGGAAGTGCAGAAAACGCACTGATTGAACAATCGTCAAATGGCTTGCTGCTGCTCGGAGAAAAAGGCGAGAAGCTTGTCGAACATTACAGCTTTTTCGCGGTGTTTCAGACCAGCGAAGAGTATCGCTTGATTGCCGATGGCAAAGAGCTTGGTACGATTCCAGTTGATAGCCTTCTTGCACCAGGCATGATGATCATATTCTCTGGGCGCCGATGGAGCGTCCGTGAAGTGCGCGACACCGAACGTGTGATTATCGTAACAGCCTCGGCTGGCGGCGTTCCTCCCATCTTTGGCGGCGATCCGGGTATAATCCATGACAAAGTTGTCGAGCGCATGTTTGATCTTCTCGAAGGTAAGGCAGTGCCGGTCTATCTTGACAAAGCAGCGAGGCAGTTGCTTGCGGAAGCTAGACTTAGCTATATGCAGCTTGCCTTCGAGAAAAGGGGGCTATCTCATCAGGGCGAAAGCACCCACCTAGTCTTCACACGGCGCGGGACCATTGCCACTAACAGTCTTGCTCTTGCTTTGCGTGGCAGTGGGTTCAAGGTTGAGGTTCACGACGGATTGCTGGAAGTGTCAGGGGCCGATAGGGCTGAGAATTTAAGCGATTATCTCCAAACCTTGGCTAATGGGGCTTCTCCCGATTTATTCGTCGCGGATACGAATTTGCGATTTGAGAAATTCGATCATGTTCTAACTGACGCACTCTTGCAGAGAAACGTACTGACTTCGCGGCTCGATAGTGATTGTCTAGCTGATATGGCAAAAACTATCCTGGATTCCTTTAGCCCAAGCTGAATTGTGAAGCATATGCGATTGCTTGTGTTCTTACATTGTAATTTCTTTCGATCTTAATACCCATTGGGGGAAGGCCTTCCCCTGAGCCGCTGCGCGTCTCCAGCTAGGTGTACATTTCAGATCTTGATCAAGGTCGATTGTCGCATCAAAGCCACTGTCGCTTGGAAACGGACTATGAATATCTGTGGGGTTTCCGGATATCAGACGCGAACGTTTAGCGCCCATGCTCTATGTGCAGCCGCAAGGAGCGGGCTTTATCAAGTCAGGGATTTTCGCCGGGTAAAAAGGCCTAGTCCACAAGCCATTCGCTATAAGCTTCAATATCAATCATCGGGACGGTGCCGCTGAATTGCAAACGCGATATCAGTTTGAACAGGAAGGCAGTTGCGGGCTTGTTTTCCGCGACGAACAAATAGTCTTGGGTGTCGCCATCGAAGTTGAAATGACCGTGTGATGCCAGACAGCCTAAATCAAGCTTACCCACGCCCAACTCTGCGTTCAGTGCTTTTTTCAATGAATTGCCAAGAGCTGGCTTCCATTCACTCTCAAAGGTAAGCAGCCCACCGATTATCGGGATCAACGGCTTGGCCGGATAAGTTCCCCCGGCATAGGGAATGGGAAGGCTGGTCCGGTGCAGCTTTCGAACGCTCGCCACTTTGTCCTGTGCATACCCAACGAGATTGGCATCGGCTGTCTGCTTTGCCTCAAAAACGGCGTATACACTTTCTGCTGGAACGATGATTTCGTTTTCATAGTTGAAAATAAACGGCGAATACTGCCGGTCAAATACCACAATGTCGATCTGCTGGCTAAAATTGCCTTTACTATCAACAACATGTGCCTTTGATGCTTCGTAGCGCTTTGGCAAATAAGTGTTAAGGAGCTCAATCCAGACATTTTCGCTGGCATCACCTTTTGTGCCAGGGTGATCGAATGCTTTTCGCACCGTTTTTAGGCGTTGTTCGATGTCCTCATGAAGAGACGCCAACAGCTGCGTCAGGGACCATTCTGTCATCGCGGCTACCTTTTTGCAGAAATTGAAAGAGACCAGATCACGATAAGGGAAACATAGGCCCAAAAAGTTCACGCCAGGCTTTCAGCGCGTCGCCATTACGTCCGTGGCGAACATGATCAATGGCCATTGTTGCTTCACGCTCCGCTGCTTGGAGAAGACTACGCGCCCTTGATTTACGATTTTGATCCATACCATCACTGATGGCCGGCCCGAGACCAGCGGGATCAGGCCATTCATCCAATATACGATCACCAAGGGTGGCGAAAAAGCCCTGCATCTCTCGGTCGAAACTGCCGCCCCAACCTCCATATAGGCATTCAAGAGCCATAACCTCGATAAGGAATGATGGCTTAACCGGTTTTTCGCCATGTTTGGGATTGTTGTTCCAATATTTGACCATTCGAACGAGGCCCTTCCATTCATTGGAAAAAGCTTGATGAGCATTAACCGCCTTTTCGGCATGGATCGTTGGATTGGTCTCGATCCACTTCCCCAACTCGTTGTCCGGTATGGTAAAATTGTCACCCTTGTCGAATGCCGGAACAACATCGACACTGATAACACGGTAGTCAGTGTTATCATCGGAATCAGCGGTTACACCAAAATCAACATTGATAGACCGGTTTTGTTTGCGGGCATTATTTCCATATTTTTCGGCCAAAGCGTCATGGAAATCGGTCAAGATCACAGATGGCGCTTTTGAAAGATAATCATCTTCAGAACCTTTCAGGACGAAAAATATATCCACATCTTTGAGCGGTTTGGTTTTTGTCCATCGCGCATAAGAGCCAGTTAGAAAACTTCGATCAATCTCGAATTTGCAATCGAGATAATCGCGAACCTCTTTCTGGCGTGCCGACGCATTCGCTTGTTCTTTATCGTTTAGCTCCAATCGGCTTTTGAATTTCCGAAATGCCTCGTCAATCGTCAGCATCAGGCTCTCCTTAAATATGAGGTACGGGCACCGAGGCCGCTATGCTCGACGGTCTTACCTAGGCTTTGCCGGACCATTCCTTCAGTCGAGCGACCACTGCCGCTGCTCCACCCCGCCACTTCTGGACGTCCCGGCTTGTTCTGAATCAACAGACGGTAACGTGCCTGACTTGGCGCCAATCCCGCCTTTTTAATTGCGTATTTGAGCTGCTCCGTATCGGTCCAGAAGCTTCCATCTCCGCCTGACCAGCCATATGCAATTTCAATATCCCATCTGAAAATCAGTGCGTCGGTCAAAGGATTGTATATCTCAAGCTCTACCGTTTCGAGATGACCCGAATTGAGCCACGCGTGAATACCGCGCATATTGAGATCCCATTCACCTACAAATTTTGCCGGATCAAGGCCACTAAGACGTATAATGTCCTTCAGACTCTTGAGTATATTATCTGCCACGTATGTGACGGAATGAGTGTACGTATTAACGGTTACTGCGGTCATGATCCCAAAAATCCTTCCGTATCAAGAATCAGGTTTTGAGACTTCTCTGATGCTACATTCTCATCTTTACCCACAGCCGCATCCAAGTCGCGGGCGGTAATCCGCGTACTATGTTGTTTTAGCGCATTTTGTACCCATTCCAAATCGTCAGTATTGCATGGGAGCGAAACGCGCCAATCTCCCTTTAGGGGATCAAATGGCAGGGCCTCTTCGTTCGCATCCGAGCCATCGATAGCGTTGTCATCATAAAGGCAATAAATGCGCGTTCGAGGACCATCACAGGTTGTTATGATGGCTGCGTCTTTGGGGGATTGGTCGGCGATCACGCTAGCTGCAACGCCTCCTACGGCTTCCAGTTCTGCGCGGGCACTGTTTGATTTTCCTTGGACCAAAAGATCAATAATGGCTGTCCAAGTCTTAGAAGCATCGCGCTCGGGCGTACTTTTGAATGTCCGTCTAACAACGCTGCTCATTAGGATTTATCCCCTATTAGCCGTCCAGCCTTGGCAGCGCGGGCAGCCTCAATCAAATTGTCGATTTTCAAAAGATTGGGATCAATGGCGGTCTTCGGGCTGCTGGCCATGGCGTTAGCAACCATTTTGCGAATAGCTCGACCATCTAAACCCACGCACTCGTCAGCACATGGCTCGTAACGAGGATCATC
Organism: Parasphingorhabdus sp.; assembly: GCF_048269865.1. Lineage (GTDB taxonomy): Bacteria > Pseudomonadota > Alphaproteobacteria > Sphingomonadales > Sphingomonadaceae > Parasphingorhabdus. The sequence goes on from NZ_JBLWUA010000022.1 coordinate 9,328, forward strand.
TAGCAATTTTGCAATTTGTGGATAGACCGCGCCAAGCCCTGTCAGGCAATTTTTCAGTATCAGCGAACACGCATCACGATTCGGCAAGGGGATCTCTACCACGAGGTCGCATCGCGATGTGAAAGCGGCATCGACGGCTTGAGGAAAGTTGCTGGTGGCGACGAAAAGAAGATTGGGATGTTGCTCAGCGAGAATGTCGAGTTGCACCAGTACAGCATCCGTAGCACGGTGAATGTCGATTGGATTGGCCTCAAGGCTCATTTTGGAACGGTCAGCCGCCAGCGTTTCA
>NZ_JBLWUA010000023.1:0-8665 GCF_048269865.1 Parasphingorhabdus sp.
CTTTCACCGCCTTACAGAACGCAGGGTAAGATCGTCCATCGTCCTTGGTTCAGTCCAGCCGAATACAAGCAGCTCTATGAAGCCACGCGCGCCTATGCGCGTGATCCCTATCATGAACGGGATCGCTGGAATGCTGAGCAGGTACACGACTATGTGCTGTTTCTTGCCAACACCGGCTTGCGGCCCGATGAGGCAAAAAATCTCCAGCATCGCGATGTAGCAATTGTAGAAGATGACGCGAGTGGTGAGACGATCCTTGAAATCGAGGTACGCGGCAAACGCGGTGTCGGCTATTGCAAGTCGATGCCAAGCGCGGTCAGGCCTTATGAGCGATTGCTCAATCGGCCAAAACCTGTTCAGGCGGAAAGCCGCCGTGAGAAGCAGCGACGGCGTAAAGAAGGCCTGCCGCCATTATCTGAAGATCCACCGGCACCGGAATATCCCGAACTTAGAGACCCAGTGTTTCCAGGCAACCACGTCAGGCTATTTAACGGTATTTTGGAGCGGGCTAACCTCAAGCGCGACCGGGATGAGAAGCCCCGCACTGCCTATAGTCTGCGTCACACCTATATTTGTATGCGGTTGATGGAGGGGGCCGACATCTACCAGATCGCCAAAAACTGCCGCACTAGCGTCGAGATGATTGAGAAATTCTATGCCGCACACATCAAGAGCACTCTTGATGCAGCCTCCATCAACGTCCGTAGGCCCAAACCCCTTAGAGCCTCGAAATCGTCACCTCGTGCCAAGATTGATCTTGACGATGAATAGGCTTATTAAGGGCATGGATGGAACAGACCGCTGAACAGCGGTGTTGCCATGTCCAATGAGGCGAGCTGACCAAAGGGGAAGCGCCTCGACTTTTCGCGAAATGACAATCGAAGGATATTGTCATGCTGGCCACCAGAATCCTGAACGGGATTCGGCCATCGCCACAACTTAACGACGCGAAGCGACATTTTCGCCTTTGATGATTGATTGGCACTCGCTTTATCAATCACAATAATGTTATATCATGATGGATAGAAAGGGTTCTTATCGATCATGCGCTGGAATTGGCAACTTCCTGACTGGCCTGACTTTCGCTTCGACGCGGAACGTATCCGCATGTCAGAAGCACAATTCTTGAAAGGCTCCGGTGTTGTAATCGGGGCCTTGCATCATCTTGGCGACGATGAACGCAATGGCTTGACCATCGAACTTATTTCCCAAGAAATTGTCGATAGCTCTGCCATTGAAGGCGAAATCCTTGACCGCGATAGCGTCCAATCATCACTAGCACGGCATCTGGGCTTTGCTGCCGATCAACGCCGGGCAAGCGCCGCTGAGGCCGGTGCTGCCGAGCTTATGGCCGATATCTATCGCAGCCATGCCGAGCCGCTTGACGATCAGACGCTGTTTGCGTGGCACGCGATGCTAATGAATGGTCGCCGCGACATTGCTGATGTCGGGCGCTACCGGACACACGAAGATCCGATGCAGATTGTGTCGGGCGCACTCCAGGCACCGCGCGTGCATTTTGAAGCGCCGCCGTCAACAGATGTGCCGATGGAGATGTCTCGCTTTATTGTATGGTTCAACGAAAGCGCCCCGTCATCACCAAATCAAGTTCCTGCGATCACGCGGGCGGCTATCGCTCACCTGTGGTTTGAGAGCATTCATCCCTTTGAAGACGGCAATGGCCGGATTGGGCGCGCGATTGCTGAAAAAGCATTAGCGCAAAGTCTCGAAACCCCAACGCTGACAGCGCTTGCAGAGACGATTCATCGCCACCGCAAAGCCTATTATGCCGCGCTTCACCTTGGAAGCCAGAGCAACGACATCGATGCGTGGCTGACATGGTTTGCCGATATTGTCATCGAGGCCCAGGCTCGCACGATCACCCGTATACGGTTCCTGATTGAAAAGACGCGCCTGTTTGATCGCCTTCGCGGCGAGATCAACGAGAGGCAGGAAAAGGCCTTGATCCGAATGTTCCGCGAAGGGCCAGATGGATTTAAAGGCGGATTAAGCGCTGGAAACTATCGGACGATTACCGGTGCAACGACGGCGACGGCGACGCGCGATTTGAATGACTTGATTGCAAAAAATGCGCTGATCCGCACCGGTGAGCGTCGCTATGCGCGCTACCGGCTTGCTGTGGATATAGGGGACGATAACAAATGACATCGCTCCTTCGTTTGTTGATTGCGACTAATGTGCCCCGGCGTCTAAAGATAATCCGTGCAGAATAACAATCAGATAGATTCATTCATTGCGGACTGGGCCATTACCGGCGGTTCGGAGCTTGCCAATACGCAGAGCTTTGTGAACGGACTTTGCGCTCTCATTGGAGTTGATTCTCCCAATGGGAGCCAGCCTGATGACGCTCACAATGATTATGTCTTTGAACGTCGCGTGTTTCAGGACAATGGTGACGGCACAACCAGCTTTGGTCGCTTGGACGCCTATAAGCGTAATTGTTTCGTGCTGGAGGCAAAGCAAGGCACGGATGCGGACCGTGAAGCTGCGAAACGCGGAGAAGCTGACTTTTTTGGCAAACCTGCAGCAGATAAGCTGAAGCAAGGCACCGCCAAGCGCGGCACTCCAGGCTGGGCTGCGGCGATGCTGAAAGCCAAAGGACAGGCCGAACGCTATGCCAAGGCATTGCCGCTCGAACATGGCTGGCCGCCATTTCTGCTAATTACCGATGTTGGCCATTGCATTGATGTCTATGCCGATTTCAGCGGAACCGGGAAGCAATATACCCAGTTTCCCGACGCGGCTCGTTTCCGCATCAAATTGGATGATCTGCGGCATGAGGATGTCCGCGCCCGCTTGGCAACCATCTGGAATGACCCGCTCAGCCTTGACCCCTCCAAGGAAGCGGCCAAGGTCACGCGGGAAATTGCCGACCGGCTTGCCGCATTGTCCAAACGGCTAGAGGCGCGCGAGCAAAACCCGACACGCGTTGCTGATTTCCTGATGCGCTGCCTTTTCACGATGTTTGCCGAAGATGTCGGCCTTATACCGGACGGCAGTTTTACCGCGCTCCTTAAAAAGATGCAGACGCGACCGGAAAATCTAACGCCCGCACTGACCGATTTATGGGCGAAGATGGACACTGGCGGTTTTGTCGGCGCGCTGGGCGATGCCGGAGAGACCGTCCGAAAATTCAATGGCTATCTGTTCAAAGATCAGACTGTTATCCCGCTGGATGCCGATGAGATCGGGCTTTTAATCCAGTCATCGGAAAAGAATTGGAACGATGTTGAGCCAGCGATTTTCGGCACCTTGCTCGAACGCGCACTTGACGGCAAGGAACGCGCAAAGCTGGGCGCGCATTATACCCCGCGTGCCTATGTCGAACGGTTGGTATTGCCCACCGTCATTGAACCGCTGCGTGCTGATTGGGCGGGCGTGCAGGCGGCGGCCACAAGCCTGATTGAGGCGGGTAAATCCGATGAAGCCCGCGCGGTTATCGAAAAATTTCATGGCACACTAGCGCAAACCAAAGTTCTTGACCCTGCCTGCGGCACGGGCAATTTCCTCTATGTTGCGCTGGCACGGATGAAAGAGCTTGAAGGCGAAGTCATCTCGCTGCTGATCGAACTGGGCGACAAGCAATATGTGGCGGAAATGAGCGGCCATACGATTACACCCGAAAATTTCCTTGGTATCGAGATAAACCCGCGCGCGGCGGCGATTGCACAATTGGTTTTGTGGATCGGCTACCTGCAATGGCATTTCCGTGTTTCTGGCGAAGGACGAATGCCGCCCGAACCCGTGCTGCGCGATGTAAAGACCATCGAAAATCGCGATGCCCTTATCTCGTGGGATAAGAAAGTCCTGGAGCAGGACGACCATGGCAAGCCGCTCACCCGTTGGGACGGCGAGACGATGAAACTGCATCCCGTGACCGGAAAGAGTGTTCCCGATGAGGATGCGCGCGTCGAGGTTGAACGCTATGTCGGTGCGAAGGCAGCAAAATGGCCCAAAGCCGATTTCATTGTCGGTAATCCGCCGTTCATTGGCGGCAAGGATGTTCGGGAACGATTGGGCGGCGGCTATTTTGATGCGCTGTTCAAAACCACTGATGTTCCTGAATCCGCTGATTTCGTGATGCACTGGTGGGACAAGGCGGCGCTTGCAACAAGAAAGAAAACGGTACGACGCTTTGGTTTCATCACGACCAATTCGCTGCCACAAACATTCAGCCGCCGTGTCGTCGCCAAATATCTGGAAAACAAAGACCGGATCAGTCTGACGTTCGCCATTCCCAATCACCCTTGGGTTGATTCCAGCGATGGCGCAGCGGTGCGTATTGCAATGACCGTGGCGCAACCTGGTAAAGCAGAAGGATTGCTGCGAGCCGTTACGGACGAAGGCGCCGCCCCTGATAGCATCAGCCTTGATAGCAAGCAGGGAATGATAAACAGCGATCTTCGCATCGGTGCGGATGTAACTGCAACGATCCCGCTCAAGGCCAACGACAAGCTCGCTTCGCGTGGAGTGCAGCTGATGGGGAGCGGCTTTATTCTTTCGCCGGAAGAGGCCGAAAAACTTGGATTTACAACCTCAAACGATAAGCCGCGCTTTCGCTCAGGCAATCCCGGCGATGCGAATGTGATATTTGATTATCGCAATGGCCGCGACCTGGCATCACGCTCGCGCGATGTAAAAGTCATCGACCTTTATGGCCTGACCGAGGCCGAAGCGCGGGATCTGCATCCGGCGGTATATCAGCACGTTCTTTCAAATGTGAAACCGCACCGCGCCCAGAACAACCGCGCCAGTTACCGCGAAAACTGGTGGATCTATGGCGAAGCGCGCAGCGAGTTGCGGAAAGCTATGGCCGGAATTGATCGCTATATCGCAACCATCGAAACAGCCAAGCACCGGGTGTTCCAGTTTCTGCCAATAGGCATTGTGCCGGATAATATGCTCGTTTGTTCGGCGCTTAGTGATGCGTTTTGGTTGGGCGTGATGTCGAGCCGATTGCACGTCGTCTGGGCATTGCGAGCGGGCGGAACACTTGAGGACCGCCCCAGGTACAACAAAACCGCTTGTTTCGACCCTTTCCCATTTCCAGCAGACGTTCCTGACAACCTTAAAGACCGCATTCGGAACGAAGCTGAAAAACTGGATGCGTTGCGTAAGAAAGTGTTGGCCGAACATTCGGATATAACACTGACCGGGCTGTACAATGCGCTGGAAGCCATTCGCGTCGCCGAAAAGGAAAAGACCGCGATAGAACCGAAGCTGAAAGACATCGCAACACGCGGGCAAGTCTCGCTCATCAAACAGCATCACGATGCCATCGATGCCGCCGTTGCCGAAGCTTACGGCTGGCTTTCTAATTTGTCGGATGATGAAATCCTTACCAGATTGGTGGCGCTCAACCGCGAGCGGGCCGCTGAAGAAGCCAAGGGCGTCGTCCGCTGGCTGCGCCCTGAATATCAATCGCCGGGCGAAACCGCCAAACCCGTCAACCGCGATCTCGATCTGGGCGATGCCCCCGCTTTGCCGGTTGTTGCAACAATCATCCCGTGGCCAAAAACACTCGCCGAACAAGTTAGTGCTGTAGCCAATATTCTTGCCGCGTCGCCATCCCCCCAACACCCCCGCGACATCGCCCGCGCCATCAAAGGCACAAACGCCAAGGGCATAACCCCCGTGCTGGACGCCCTAACCGCCATCGGACAGGCGCGGCGGCTTGCGGATGGACGATATACGGCGTGACTTGGGTTATTGGGGTTTGTCAGAATCGAGAAATACCGGAAAAAAGCTGCGCTGCTTTTTAATTTTGATGACATCGCCGACGACGATAGTGTTGCCCTTGCGCCGTTCACCACCATTTGCAGTTATGACTTCAATGTCCGGATTTTCAATCATCGCGGCATGAACATCATCTGCATGGGCAGGTGTAGCATTGTAAATGCCAGCGTAAAAATCCCCAATGAGTACGGCGTCACCAGACTCCGAAACCAAGCGCGGAATATCTTCAAGCAATTGGCCTTTCGCGACTGCGCGATCATTGTCGCCAAATAGATACAGCGAACCTTCTTCATGCGATGGATCGTAGGCGAGCATGTTGAGGCCAGAACGACCGAAATGGGCTTGCGAACTGCTATTATCGTGCAGAATGTTATTGTAAACTTGGCGCGCTCGATAGTTGTTTGCAAAGTGAATGAGCCAATATCTCCAGCCATTTGGATTGTTGATGGAGAAGGGACTGACGAAAGGCGCACAATTTTTGTAAACTTCGAAAACCAGTCGTTCCGCGACGCCGAGCCAAGCATAATTGTTCAGTGTGCCTTGCAATGATTCCAGCGCTTTATCATCGACACCAACCGCGCCCAATTGCTTCGCAAAGGCCTCCGGCTCTGATTTTCGAAGGAACGCCAACAAGGACTCCACTGCGAAGGTGTAGAAGATTTCAGCCGATGGATAGGAGCGCATAATGTCAAGAATTGTCCCGTGCGCGACATGGCTATGCCCGCACTGATCCAGATTAAAGATGACATTCCGGTAGCTACCCTGAGAAAGATATTTTTTAACCGTTGGATAAGCTACTTCGAAGGGGTGATTTAGATATTCCACTTGCAAATTTAACTTGTCGTGATTCTCTTTGATTTCGGCGAGTAGCGGTGTGACATTCGATTTCAGTGTATTGATTGCCTCTTGGCTCTCATCATTCAGAAGCAGCAGGCACTCGATTTCAATGGCTCCAAGGCCTTGAGCTGCACGTTCCAAGTTTACAGCGGCAACTGCATTTTTGAGTTCTTCGACAAAAATTATGGGAGACCCGGCTGCGCCGCATTTGTATCGTCCTCCACCAGCGAAGCCATCAATTACAGCCAAACGAAACTTAGCCTGCTGTGGAATTTGGCAGCGAACGGCCAAATATTTGAAAAAATATTCTCGTAGAATTTTATGCTTACGTCTGGAATGGTCATCCAGTGTTGCACCGTCAGCCCATTGATACCGCTTTTCTACCACTCTCGCCCCCGCAAATATTTTAAAGAGAAATACCCGATTTGATTATAGCGCCATTGCAACCGGCGCTGGCATTTCATCCCAAGTGCGGCCTCGATACTCACGGCCATTCGCCTTCTTTGAGCGGCGTTTATTGTCTTTCCCCCAAGTTCCCCACTGTTTGAAAAAGAACGCCGTATTATTATCGGCGCACTGCTCGTGAATTTCGTCAATCCATTCTTCCTTTATGGGCCGGGCGTCTTTTCCGCTTTCTCCGCCGACGATAGCCCAATCAATGCTATTCAGGTCGATTTCGCCGACCGGACCGATAAGGGGTTCGAACGAAATGAAACGGATTGCGGCGGGAACTGCACGGAGATGATCAATCCTTGATATAACTTCGGCATCTTCCACGCTGGTTCCTAGCCACACATTCGGCAAAATGTCTGGAACTTTGGCGGCAATCAGCTTCGCCATGCGGTCAGGGCGTTTCGTCAGAATTTGATAGCTGTGCCTGTGTGTGTCCCGCATCACTTGCCAGACACATAAGATGAATTCGTCACTCACTTGCTCGTGAAACAAATCGGACATTGAATTTACAAAAATCTTTCTCGGTTTTTTCCATTTGAGAGGAATGTCGAGCGCCGACCGGTCTTCATTCACGACGCCGTTCCAAATTGTCCGCTTTCCGCTCTTTCTCGTTAAACCAGCATATTTCTCAACGCGCATCGCCTCCAGTCGCTTGGCCATTTGCATTGCATAGCAGTTGGTGCAACCCGCCGACATAATCGTGCAGCCTGCTACTGGATTCCAAGTCGCATCCGTCCATTCGATTTGTGTTTCTGCCATATTAGCCTGCCTCAGCTAGTCTAAAATTGCGTGCCATTGACTAATTTCCATTTCGTTCGGCCTTCGCTTTTGTGGATTTCATGCTGAAATAGATGCCTTATTGAGGGCATTTGAGCAACTTCTTACTGCAAGTAATCGAGGAAGTGTGGATGGGTGCAGCAATTTATAATGCCTTGTAACCTCTCAGCGTAGTTTAAACGCCTGCGGACAAGTCCGCACCGCGCTCTATTCCGCGATCCCGCCTTCGCGGGCTCACTGCACCGAGCTGCCTTTGGCGTCTCGGCCTGCCGGTGACGATCGCATGGCGCAAGAGGAAGGGCAGTCCTGGCGGACCGCAGGTGATGAGCGGGATTTTTAAGGACGCACTCTTTCCCGCTGCGCTCCTTGAGGGTGCGGTATTTTTGTTCTGACCCGCAGGCACTTTTGCCTCTTTCCTTGCCCGGTGGTCGCTGGCGCACTTTCGCGCGCGCACACCACCGCGCGGCGTCGCGCCGTGCAAGGGTGCCGTTTTTGTTGGGCGGCTTCGCGGATGGCATAATCGCGATGATGTGCGATTGATATGGACGGCGCGGACGCGCCGGCGTTGTTTTCCGGCACCAGAGAGACGGTGTGGGCGGCGCTCCCGGCTAGGCCCGCCGCGCTCAGGCGCAACCCCGCCCTGCGGGCGGGGTCTTCCACTTCGTTTCAGCCCCAGCGACTGCTTTTCAAAGCAGTCAAACAAGCAATTCTGTGCGCCTGACCGCTTGATGCGGGCCTTTCTGGTCGCTCTTGCCGCCCACCCCGCCTCTCCGGGGCCGGTTGCGGCAGTTTTGGGGTGATGGAGGCGGTTATGTTGCATGAAAATTCTAGGGTTTCGGAT
>NZ_JBLWUA010000024.1:0-8586 GCF_048269865.1 Parasphingorhabdus sp.
AAGATCCTTTGCAGCTGTTTCATGATGCTCTCAACAATATCAAGCCGGGCATCGAAGTGCGCAGCCGCCGTGTTGGTGGTGCGACCTATCAGGTTCCCGTCGAAGTGCGTCCCGAACGTGCGCAGGCTCTGGCAATCCGCTGGATGATCGCTGCCGCTCGTGGTCGCAGCGAAACCACCATGGCTGCTCGCCTGTCGGGAGAAATTCTCGATGCGTCGAACAACCGCGGCAATGCGGTGAAAAAGCGGGAAGATGCGCACAAGATGGCAGAAGCCAACCGCGCATTTGCTCACTACCGCTGGTAGAAGCGCACCAGGCACACTATATAAATGTCATAACGGCGACCTTGCGGAAATCCGCCGGGTCGCCGTCATGGTAAAAACCGATCGATTCAAACATCACAGGGCTGGCATTGTTCAGCCCATTTCACTATAGGGCAGCCAGATTTTGGTTCCCCACATATTGGAGTACAGACTATGGCACGCAGCCATCCGCTCGAACGATATCGCAATATCGGCATTATGGCCCATATTGACGCTGGTAAGACAACGACTACAGAACGCATTCTTTATTATACCGGCAAGTCCTACAAGATCGGCGAAGTGCATGATGGCGCGGCGACGATGGACTGGATGGAACAAGAGCAGGAGCGGGGTATTACCATTACCTCTGCTGCGACCACCTGTTTCTGGAATGCGGAAGACCGCAAGGGGCCAGAGCACCGGATCAACATCATTGATACGCCAGGCCACGTTGATTTCACCATTGAAGTTGAACGTTCGCTGCGTGTGCTCGATGGCGCGGTTGCCTGTTTCGATGGCGTTGCCGGTGTTGAGCCGCAGTCCGAAACCGTATGGCGCCAGGCTGACAAATATAAAGTCCCGCGGATGTGCTTCATCAACAAGCTCGACCGCACCGGCGCCGACTTCAAATTCTGCGTGCAGTCGATCATCGAGCGTCTCGGCGCGACTCCAGCGGTTCTCTATCTGCCAATCGGCATCGAAGCGAACCTGGTTGGTCTGGTCGATCTGGTGAACCAGCGTTCGATCACCTGGAAGAACGAAGATCTGGGTGCTGAATATACTTATGGTGAGATTCCTGCGGACATGGCCGACGAAGCGGCTGAATATCGCGAGAAGCTGATCGAGCTTGCTGTTGAGCAGGACGATGACATCATGGAGCAATATCTCGAAGGCAATGAACCGGATGCCGCGACTCTGAAGGCGCTGATCCGCAAGGGCACGCTCAACCAGAGCTTCGTGCCTGTGCTTTGTGGTTCGGCGTTCAAGAACAAGGGCGTTCAGCCTTTGCTCGACGCGGTTGTCGACTATATGCCAAGCCCGCTCGACGTTCCTGCCATTAAGGGCGTTCTGTTGGACGGCGAAACCGAAGATACCCGGCCATCTTCCGATGACGAGCCATTCTCGGCGCTGGCGTTCAAGGTTATGAACGATCCGTTCGTGGGCACGCTGACCTTCTGCCGCATCTATTCCGGCAAGCTGGAAAAGGGCACCTTGCTGAACTCGGTCAAGGACAAGAAGGAAAAAGTCGGCCGTATCCTGGAAATGCACTCCAATGACCGCAAGGACATCGAGGAAGCGTTTGCAGGCGACATCGTTGCGCTGGCTGGCATGAAAACCACCACCACCGGCGACACGCTCTGCGATCCGGCGAAGCCGATCATTCTGGAGCGCATGGAATTCCCTGAGCCGGTGATCGAGCTCAGCGTTGAACCAAAGACCAAGGCTGACCAGGAAAAGATGGGCGTTGCTCTGCACCGTCTGGCTGCTGAAGATCCTTCGTTCCAGGTGTCGACCGACCATGAATCGGGTCAGACGATCATCAAGGGCATGGGCGAGCTTCACCTCGACATTCTGGTTGACCGCATGAAGCGCGAATTCAAGGTCGAGGCCAATGTCGGTGCACCGCAGGTGGCTTACCGCGAATCACTCGGCAAGGCTGTCGAAGTTGACTACACGCATAAGAAGCAGTCCGGCGGTTCCGGTCAATTCGCGCGTATCAAGTTCGAGGTCACTCCGGGCGAGCGCGGATCCGGCATCACGTTCGAAGACGAAATCAAGGGCGGTAATATTCCGAAAGAATATATCCCTTCGGTTGAAAAGGGCATGCGCGAAACCGCGGAAACCGGCTCGCTGATTGGCTTCCCGATCATCGACTTCAACATCCGCGTGTTTGACGGTGCCTATCATGACGTCGACTCCTCGGCGCTGGCCTTCGAAATCGCAGCTCGGGCAGCAATGCGCGAAGCGGCACAGAAATCCGGCATCAAGCTGCTTGAACCGATCATGAAAGTTGAAGTGGTTACACCGGAAGACTATCTTGGAGACGTGATCGGCGATATGAACTCTCGCCGGGGACAAATTCAGGGTACGGATACGCGCGGTAATGCCCAGGCAGTCAATGCCATGGTGCCGCTGGCCAACATGTTCGGTTATGTGAATGAACTGCGTTCCTTCAGTCAGGGACGTGCACAATATTCGATGCAGTTCTCGCATTACGAAGAAGTGCCGAGCAATGTAGCCGAAGAGATCAAGGAGAAAATGGCCTAAGAGCCACTCCTTTTTGGGATAATGCGCTTTCCTTTTGTGCGGGTCTGACGGGAAAATCCCCAGACCGGCAAAAGGGTGTTGACAGAATTGGAGAGTCTCGCCAAAGCGCGGCGCAGGCTATCAAGACGATAGAAAATCAGAGGTAAAATAAAATGGCTAAAGAGAAGTTTGAGCGCAATAAGCCGCACTGCAACATCGGCACCATCGGTCATGTTGACCACGGTAAAACGACGTTGACTGCGGCGATCACCAAAGTGCTTGCTGAAACCAGCGGCGGTAAGGCTGTTGACTTTGCAAATATCGACAAGGCACCTGAAGAGCGTGAGCGCGGCATCACCATTTCAACCGCCCACGTTGAATATGAAACCGACGCACGTCACTATGCGCACGTCGATTGCCCGGGCCATGCTGACTATGTGAAGAACATGATCACCGGTGCTGCTCAGATGGACGGTGCCATTCTGGTGGTTAACGCTGCCGACGGCCCAATGCCACAGACCCGCGAGCACATCCTGCTTGCCCGTCAGGTTGGTGTTCCGGCTCTGGTCGTGTTCATGAACAAGGTTGATCAGGTCGACGACGAAGAGTTGCTCGAGCTGGTTGAAATGGAAATCCGTGAACTGCTGTCGTCCTACGACTTTGACGGCGACAATATTCCTATCGTTGCCGGTTCTGCGCTGGCTGCTCTGGAAGGCCGCGACGACAACATCGGTAAGGAAAAAATCCTTGAACTGATGAAAGCTGTCGATGACTTCATTCCTCAGCCAGAACGTCCGGTTGACCAGGACTTCCTGATGCCAATCGAAGACGTTTTCTCGATCTCCGGCCGTGGTACGGTTGTTACCGGCCGTGTTGAAACCGGCATCGTGAATGTTGGCGACGAATGTGAAATCGTCGGTATCAAAGATACCACCAAGACCACCGTCACCGGTGTTGAAATGTTCCGCAAGCTGCTCGACTCCGGTCAGGCTGGCGACAACATTGGTGCGCTGATCCGTGGTATTGACCGTGATGCAGTTGAGCGTGGCCAGGTTCTTTGTAAGCCAGGCTCGATCACTCCGCACACCGAGTTCTCGGCTGAAGTTTACGTGTTGTCGAAAGACGAAGGTGGTCGTCATACGCCGTTCTTCGCTAACTATCGTCCACAGTTCTACTTCCGCACGACCGACGTGACCGGCGAAGTGATCCTTCCTGAAGGCACGGAAATGGTTATGCCAGGTGACAACGTGACAATCGGCGTGAAATTGATTGCTCCGATCGCCATGGATCCAGGTCTCCGCTTCGCTATCCGCGAAGGTGGACGGACCGTTGGATCAGGGGTTGTCAGCAACGTAACAAAGTAATATAGGAACGCCTCGCTGCCCGGATCGGTGATTCGGGCAGCCAGTTTTTTCGCCGCTCCGGCCTTTTCGACAGAAAATCGGGGCGGTTTATTTTTGGCTCTTTGACATTGGTAACAGGTACATGGAAACGCAGAATATTCGCATTCGCTTGAAGGCATTCGACCATCGGGTTCTAGATCAAGCAACTGGCGATATCGCTGATACGGCGCGCCGCACCGGCGCTCTCATCCGTGGACCGATACCTTTGCCAACGCACATTGAAAAATTTACCGTTAACCGCGGACCGCACGTCGACAAAAAGTCTCGGGAGCAGTTCGAGGTGCGGACTTACAAAAGGTTGCTCGATATCGTGCAGCCGACGCCACAGACGGTCGATGCTTTGATGAAGCTTGACCTCGCTGCTGGCGTGAATGTCGAGATCAAGCTGGCCTGAGCCACCTGATCAGTTTCCGCCAAGGCGGAAATAGACAAACGACAGGATACCGCCGGTTTTTACCGGGCAGCGTCCTCCGTCTCGTTCCGAACTTTTCGGAACAATACAGCCCGGACGGGGTGATGCATTACAATTTGGGGTTGGCAAGCCGGACGAAATGGTTCGTTCGGCCTCTGTGAAGGAGATTGATCGTGCGTACAGGCGTGATCGCTAAAAAAATGGGGATGACCCGCTTGTTTCAGGAAGACGGACGGCATGTGCCGGTTACCGTTCTTTCGCTGGAAGAATGTCAGGTTGTTGGAGCCCGCAATCAGGAACGTGACGGCTATTTTGCTGTTCAGCTTGGTGCTGGTGCCCGTAAAGCGAAAAATGTAAATAAACCACAGCGCGAAGCTTTTGCGAAAGCGGAAGTTGAGCCAAAGGCGCGTGTTGCCGAATTCCGGGTTGATAGCGAAGACGCTTTGCTCCCCATCGGTGCCACCGTCACTGCAGACCATTTCATTGCCGGCCAGATGGTCGATATCCAGGGTGTGACCCAGGGTAAGGGCTTTGCCGGTGCGATGAAGCGCTGGGGTTTCGGCGGTATGCGCGCAACCCACGGTGTTTCCATCTCTCACCGTGCTCATGGTTCTACTGGTCAAAACCAGGATCCGGGCAAGGTGTTCAAGGGCAAGAAAATGGCCGGTCACATGGGTGCGAGAAACCGTACCCAGCAAAACCTGGAAATCGTCCGCACTGACGCCGCTCGCGGTTTGATCTTTGTGCGCGGCAGCGTTCCTGGTTCCAAAGGTGGCTGGCTCCTCGTCAAGGACGCAGTGAAGGTTGCTCTTCCTGAAGGCGTTCCATTCCCGGGTGCTCTGCGCCGCAATGCGGATGAAACGGCAACCGAAGATGCGCCGGCAGGCATGATTGAAGCGGATGCAGCAATCGAAGCGCCGGTTGGTCCAACCGATGCGGAAATCGCAGCAGCAGCTGAAGCGCCGGCAGAAGAACAGTCCGATGCCGCAGATGATGCAGGGAAGGAGGGCTAAGCCATGAAATTGAAAGTGAAAACCCTCGACGCCAAAGCCAAGGGCGACATCGAATTGAACGATGACGTGTTCGGTATCGAAGCGCGTGCAGATATTCTTCACCGTGTCGTCAACTGGCAGCGTGAAAAAGCCCGCGGAACGGCCCGTCCGACCCGTGAGCGTTCCGACATCGCTCGGACCGGCAAGAAATACGGCAACCAGAAGGGTGGTGGTACTGCTCGTCATGGTGATCGCCGTGCTCCGATCTTCATCGGTGGTGGTAAAGCCCACGGTGCCCGCAAGCGTGATTTCAATCCGTCGCTGAACAAGAAAGTTCGCGCTCTGGGTCTGAAAATGGCGCTGAGTGACAAGGTCAAGAACGACAATTTGATCGTGCTTGAGAATATTGATCTGAAAGAAGCCAAAACACAGGCGCTTCTGGCCAATATCGCCAAGCTCGGTTTCGGTAAATCTGCACTGATCATGGATGGCGATGCTGTTAACGAAGCGTTCTCGAAGGCTTCCAATAACATCCCGCGCGTCAACGTGATGCCAGCTGCTGGTGCCAATGTTTATGACATCCTGAACCATGAGACCCTGGTGCTGACGCGCGCAGCGGTAGAAAAGCTGGAGGCGCGCTTCAATGGCTAAAAAAGAAGCAGTCGATATCCGTCATTATGACGTGATTGTCGGTCCGCACATCACCGAAAAATCAACCTTGCTCAGCGAACATAATGCTGTGGTGTTCAAAGTAGCGAACACCGCGACCAAGCCGCAGATCAAGGCCGCCATCGAGGCGTTGTTTGATGTCAAAGTCAAAAACGTCAACACGCTGGTGCAAAAGGGCAAGACCAAGAAGTGGAAGGGTCGCCCCTATACACGCAACGACATCAAGAAGGCTGTTGTCACGCTGGCTGAAGGCCAGACGATCGACATCACCACGGGAGTTTAAGGGCACATGGCATTAAAATCCTATAAACCAACAAGCCCCGCCCGGCGTGGTCTTATTCTGGTCGACAAGAGCGGCCTTTGGAAAGGCAAGCCCGTCAAGAAGCTTGTCGAAGGCAAGAACAAGACGGGTGGCCGTAACAATAAAGGTCATGTCACTTCGCGCGGCATCGCCGGTGGTCACAAGCAGAAATATCGCCTCGTCGATTTCAAGCGGCGCAAGTGGGATATGTCTGCGACGGTAGAGCGGATTGAATATGATCCCAACCGCACGGCTTTCATTGCGCTTCTGAAATATGAAGACGGCGAACTGTCTTACATCATCGCGCCACAGCGGCTCGATGTTGGTGACACAGTGGTCGCTGGCAAAAAGACCGACGTGAAGCCTGGTAACGCGATGCTATTGTCGCAAATGCCGGTCGGCACGATCGTTCACAATGTCGAAATGAAGCCAGGCAAGGGCGGTCAGATCGCTCGCTCGGCGGGTGCTTATGTTCAGATCGTTGGTCGTGATCGCGGCATGGTTATCGTTCGTTTGAAGAGCGGTGAGCAGCGTTACCTGCGTTCCGATTGCATGGCGACCGTTGGCGCGGTTTCCAACCCCGACAACTCGAACCAGAATTTCGGCAAGGCAGGGCGCACGCGCTGGAAGGGACGTCGTCCTTTGACTCGCGGTGTTGCAAAGAACCCAGTCGATCACCCGCATGGTGGTGGTGAAGGCCGGACTTCCGGTGGTCGTCATCCGGTAACGCCATGGGGCAAGCCGACCAAGGGTGCTCGTACCCGTAGCAACAAATCGACTGACAAGATGATCATCCGGTCGCGTCACGCGAAGAAGAAGAGGTAAGCATGGCTCGTTCCATCAAAAAAGGTCCTTTTGTTGACCTCCACCTGCTGAAAAAAGCGCAGACAGCGCAGGAAAACAATGCGCGCGCGCCGATCAAGACCTGGTCGCGTCGCTCTACCGTATTGCCTGATTTCGTCGGCTTGACCTTCAGCGTTTACAACGGCCAGAAATTCATTCCGGTTTCCGTGAATGAGGACATGGTTGGTCACAAGCTTGGCGAGTTCGCTCCGACGCGTAACTACTACGGCCATGGCGCTGACAAAAAAGGCAAGAAATAATGGGTAAGGCATCATCACCGCGCCGTGTTGGCGACAATGAAGCTTTGGCTGTTGGCAATTCCATTCGTGGTTCTGCCCAGAAGCTGAACCTGGTTGCACAGCTGATCCGTGGCAAGAAAGCGGAAGAGGCTTTGAACATCCTTTCGTTCTCGAAAAAGGCGATGGCCAAGGATGTCAGCAAAGTTCTGGCTTCGGCAATCGCCAACGCAGAGAATAATCACAATCTGGATGTTGACGCATTGATCGTTCACGAAGCGAGTGTCGGCAAGTCCATCACGATGAAGCGCTGGAAGGCGCGGGCTCGTGGTCGTTCAGCCAAGATTATCAAGCCATTTAGCCGCGTTCGCATCGTTGTGCGCGAACATGAAGAGGAAGAGGCGTAACCATGGGTCAAAAGAGTAATCCTATCGGGCTTCGCCTGCAGATCAACCGGACCTGGGACTCTCGCTGGTATGCGGAAGGTTCCAACTATGGCGACCTCTTGATGGAAGACATCAAGATGCGCAAGTTCATCATCAAGACCCTGCCACAGGCAGCGATCTCGAAGGTGGTCATTGAACGTCCGGCTAAGACCTGCCGCATTTCGATCTATGCTGCGCGCCCTGGCGTCATCATCGGCAAGAAAGGCGCGGATATCGAAAAGCTGCGTCGCCAGCTGAGTGACATGTCGTCCGGTGACGTTTCGCTGAACATCGTCGAAATCCGCAAGCCGGAAGTCGATGCGCAGCTGGTAGCTCAGGGCATTGGTGATCAGCTGATCCGCCGTGTTGCTTTCCGTCGGGCCATGAAGCGTGCGGTGCAGTCTGCTCTGCGGCTTGGTGCTGAAGGTATTAAAATTGTTTGTGGCGGCCGTTTGGGCGGCGCGGAAATCGCGCGGGTTGAATGGTATCGCGAAGGCCGCGTGCCTTTGCATACGCTGCGCGCCAATATCGACTATGCTGAATATGAAGCGCTGACCGCTTACGGCATCATCGGTATCAAGGTTTGGATTTTCAAAGGCGAGATATTGGGTCACGACCCGATGGCTCAAGACCGGTTGATGGTGGAAGCGCAAACTTCCGGCGTCCGTCCGCAGCATCAACGTTGATTTTTGAGGAATAGGTAGAGCATCATGCTGCAACCCAAGAAACATAAATTCCGCAAGGCTTTCAAAGGCC
>NZ_JBLWUA010000025.1:0-7027 GCF_048269865.1 Parasphingorhabdus sp.
GATCAAAAAACAAACCATCGAACATCGGCGCTTGCAACACCGCAAGCTTGCCGCTTAATATCAACCAACCAGATGGAACCAATGCTCCGTTAATTTACGCAGCCTTCAGTGCCAAATGTTCTGACGACGGACACATAAGTGTTGCGGCGCATCTCTGTTATAAGCGAAGCTTTATCTACCGCCTCCATTTGAGACAGTGTCAATCCGGGCAAGGGCTGCACTGACTTTATCGCGAGCAGAGCTTCGGCCTCTCGGTGGAGCCAGTCGGCGCTCCAATCCGGAGCCAGATAGCTGCCGTGCCCCCAGAGCGAGCCTTGCTCCATCTCGTCAATGGATTGCCAAACATTTTGACCAGTTTCGATATCGCCGCGGGTGTAAAGGATCTCGCCAGATTCCGATTTGACCGTCTCCGGTATAGGCGGCGCCATCTGGTAAATCTCTGACCCGAGGAACAGCAGGATACCGAACATGATAACCATACCTGAGATAAGAATTATCCAAAGCCGTTTGATGCTGAAAGTTTTTTTATAGTTTTCCAAAATTCCGCTCTTCCCCGTTACGTCAAAAAAGTCCGTGGCTACCGCCAACAGCACCAAAAACCGTGATGAGGCTGAGCGCCAGTAAAAGCTGGTGCATACGCACCAGCTTCGCAAAGTCCTGTGCTGGAGATGCCGATTCTGACATACTGCGATGCAAATGGAGCGGCTCGATTACAAAAAGCATCAGCGCAAATATCGCCCAGACGGCGAGCATAGCATGCATCCACCAATAAGAAGCATGAATAAAGCGGCTCCACATATCGCCCCGCCAAATCATCCAGAAGCCGCTTACTCCCGCAATCACCACCCAGATGCGTGCCTGCCAGGCGAAACCGCTTTCTATTTTATGGAATTGCGCAAGCCGCGAGTCCGGCGCAGCACTCGCTTTCAGCATCGGCATAACCACCAGCGTCACGAATGCGACGCCGCCGGTCCAAAGCAAAACCGCCAGCACATGAATGGTCCGGGCAAGAGTAAAATCATCCATCTATAATGTCAGCACCCAATGGATGCTCGCGATAAAATTCCACCTGCATCTTCATCGGGCCGGCAAGTTTGACAAAATGCGGTGATTGCGGCGGGATCGGTGCGGGATCAGCAACGGTAACAAGACGCTCCGAACTTGGATTGAGAAAGACCAAGCGTACTTCGCCTTCCAGCACCCGCAACAAACCCCATGTGCCGTCTTTGGTCGTGTGTTCGTTGCGCAAGGCATTGGGCAGACTATTCTCGTCGAAGATCGGTGAAGCGCTGTAGGGAGCGATGGGCATGTCATCCTTATCCATCACACAAATGCCCGAATGATGGCGAAGCTGCAGGCAAAGACCGCCAGTAATATCGGCACCGTCAAAATCTGGGCGTTGGCGGCCGTGTTGTCCATCCATCCGGTGTTAGTTTCAATGCCGCCAATTGGGTCAATCGGCGGCGCGGCTCTCCGTTCACTTGCACTCACATTGTTTAGGACTGCAGCCGTACCGAAATACATGATGGTATAGGCAATGCTGACAACCAGCGCGAAAATGGCTGCCGTTCCATGACCGGTTGATAGAAATAGCGCTGCAAAGAACACCGCATAAGAAGCAAACATGACCGCCCAGACCAAACTGGGTAACTCAAAGGTTCGAACTTCATGCGATGGCGGCCTGAATTCGTTAGGAACGTCCCGCATTTCTGCAGCGATTTCAGCCGTGATTGCCTGTCCGCCTTCCATCTGAAAATCCATCAACATGATTGTTTCTCCTTCTTGCCTGAAATTGCGTCCAGTCCGCCTCGATGAACTTGTATTCCAGTGAGCAGACTTGATGCGATGCGCTTTGCGGCTGTGCGAAAAACATCCGCTGCTGCTGCATTGAATACGACAGAATCCACAGTCTCGTTCCAGAGCTGAAGCCAGCGGTTAAAATGAACGTCATCGAGCCCGCCAACGGCAATATGCTTGAGCATGGGATTGCCGCGAAAACGCCCCGATTCCAGCGTGACCGATGCCCAGAAATTCTTCATGCGCGCCAGATGCGATGTCCAATCGGCAACATGCTTTTCAAAAATCGGACCGAGAAGATCATCATTCCGGATAGAACCATAAAAACGCTCAACCAGGTCCGAGATCAACAGGTCATCAATACCAATAGCAAGCGCCTCGGCCATTTTTCGGGCGCTGGCTTTTTCGGCATACCTGGATTGTGTCATGGCTTCGACTCGGTTAAGATGCATTCTATATACATTGTTTATACCTGTTTGCAGTTAATTACAATATATGATATACATCTTTTATGAGATTATCTGTTCAGACCGATTATGCGCTCCGCTCATTGATGTTTTTGGCCGCAAAAGACGGCCATCACTCCATCGCCGAAATCGCCCGGCAATATGGGATTTCAAAGAACCATCTGATGAAGGTGGCGCAGAAATTAGCGGCTGAAGGCTTTGTCGAAAGCGTTCGCGGGCGTAGCGGCGGTCTGAAACTGGCGCGATCGGCAGACCAGCTAAATGTTGGGGCCATTGTACGGATTATGGAAGATACCGGAACCTTTGTTGAATGCTTTGATCCCGCGACGAACCAATGTGTTGTCACTCCCGCCTGTGGCCTGCGTCATGCTCTGCACGGCGCGGTCGAAGCCTTTTTACGGTATCTGGACGAGTTTACGGTTTCTGACTTGGTCGAGGATGCAGGAAGTTTCAAACTCCTCTTAGACCGCCAGTGATATCACGTATCGTCGCCAACCAAGATGATTATGAAGCGGTTTAGGCTCGCGCCTTAAGCTCTTCCATGATCGACGGCACATCGAATCGCGATTCCGGTGAACCTTGTGCATGGGACCGGTATTGTGGTGCGGACGGGACAACATGGTCATCCACGAAGTAGTGCATGCGTTCACGCCACGCCAGCTGTCGATCCGACAGGGAGAAATTCGTGGTCTAGGATGCCTTTGCGTTCAGCAAATTTTGAGCGATGCAGGCCTGCTTTGTTGGTCTTTTCTGCCGCTTCGGTTGCGGGCTTAACGCAGTGGCGGTGCCAATAAATTGATCTGGCTAATTTTAGGAAGACGGGCTTGCAAAGCTACTCCCGTACGCCTACTAGATAACATGTATCTTAAATACATTATTTAGAGGACAGAATATTGTTCAACCAGAATACCATCGACATTGTCAAATCTACGGCCCCCATTCTTCAGCAACATGGCGAATCGCTGACGCGCCATTTCTACCAGCGCATGTTCTCCCACAATCCTGAAGTAAGTCCGTTTTTCAATCCGGCGAACCAAGCCGAAGGAACACAGCAACGCGCTCTGGCAGGAGCAATATGCGCTTATGCCGCCAATATCGACAATCTTAAAGTGCTGGGCGGAGCCGTCGAACTCATCGCCAATAAACACGCTTCGCTGATGGTGAAGGCCGAACATTATCCGATTGTCGGCGAGAACCTGCTCGCATCGATTAAGGAAGTCCTGGGTGATGGCGCGACCGATCAGGTCATCGACGCTTGGGCCGAGGCATATGGTTTTCTGACCGACATCCTGGTGGGCCGCGAACAGCAATTATACAGGGATAGCGCCACCAAAGACGGCGGCTGGGAGGGTTTCAGGACCTTCAGGGTCGACAGGAAGGATCAGGAAAGCCAGAATATCACATCCTTCTATCTCAAGCCGGAAGATGGCGGCGCCCTGCCGGAATTTTTGCCGGGCCAATATATCACCCTCCGGGTTCCCACTGCCGACGGATCTACGACGATGCGCAACTACAGCCTGTCAAACCAGCCGGGCCGCGACTATTTCCGGATCAGTGTCAAAAGGGAAGTCGCGCCAACTGCCGGTGCGCCCGACGGATATGTCTCGAGCCTGCTGCACGACAATATGACCGAAGGCGATACGCTGGAAATCGGGCCGCCCTGCGGCGAGTTTTTTCTCAATGTTAACGACCGGCACGAACGCCCGCTGGTGCTGCTGGCTGCCGGAATCGGCATCACGCCGATCATGAGCATCCTGAAAGCAACGCTGAATGCCATGCCCGGCCGCGAGATCATCCTGATACATGGCTGCCTGAATGATGCCGTCCAGCCGTTCAAGCCCTTCATCGACCAATTGGCCCTCGAGCATCCCAATCTGAAAGCGCATTATCGCTACAGCGACATGGCAGAGGGTGACGTGCTCGCCGAGGAAAATTGTTCGGCCGGAATGGTCGATGCGGAACTGATTGAATCCCTGATCCTAAGCCGTCATGCCGATTATTATTTCTGCGGTCCGAAGCCTTTCATGGTAAATATATATCAGGATCTGCTGGTATGGGGTATCCCGGCATCACAGGTCCATTTTGAATTTTTCGGTCCGCGAGAGGCGCTCGAAAAGGCAGCCTGATACTGCGCTCGGGATGAACTCTATCATTACCAATTATTCGAACGGAAAGGGAATTAGAACCGCTGTTCATACGTTAATTCCATTATAGTTTAAGGAAAATTATCGATCCGATGTTCGTCCGTGATATTATAGATTTAGCTCGGCAACATCTTGTGACCGAAATCGAAACCACAAAGTTGATCGAGGTTGCGGGCCTCCTCACTTCGGGAAGCGGGATTGTGCTCGTGACCGACGCTGAAGGCGTGCTGCAAGGCGTGGTGACCAAGACCGATATTGTCCGCCAGATCAGCGTTTGTGAGGGAGCAACATGTCTGTGTCCTGTTGCCACTGCGATGACGCGCGATGTTGCCGTTTGCAACAGCGAAGACACGCTGAAGGACGTGTCCCGTGTCATGAAAGAGCGGCATCTCAAGAGTATTCCGGTGGTCGATAAAAACAACACCCCGATCGGGGTCCTGACGGCGAGCGCTGTGTTGCGGACCCTTCTTGGAGATGTAGAATTTGAGGAAGCCCAGCTGATCAATTACGTAAAGGGTGTCGGTTACCGCTGATTGCCAGGCGACACGCCGTTTCGAAACATAAAGAAAGACCGATGCCGGATATTCAATTATCAAAAGACGTCGAGACGCGCAGGCGCGAAGCTCTGGGAACCTGGGACAATGAAGGTGGCGCGGAAGCCCCATCGGGGCATGATGTAGTTCCACATATTTCTGCCTTAGGGGACGCAGAAATTATCCAGCTACGCATTCGCGTGATCGCACTAGAGAATCTGATGATCGCCGTTCTTGCCGAGGGGTCGGAACGGCAGAAGCAGATCGCGCTGGAGATGGCAGACTATATTTCGCCGCGCAGCGGGTCGACCCAGCATCCCCTGACCGTCCGGGCCAGCGATCATATGGCCCATATAGTCAGTCGCGCGGAGCATTTCCGGGAGCTGGAACCGGAATGAAGTTGGCGCCAGGACCAGCGCTGTGATAGGAAGCCGTTCCTGCGCGAGATGGAAGGTTCGCGGCAAAACGCTGTAATCTTTGTCCTTGTCTGGGCTCCCCGGCGTCGGTCGCAAGCGGCCGCGTCCTGGCACCGTGCATCGATAACTGAGACGATCGCACGCCTTATCGCTTCCGCCCCTGCGGGTCAGCGGCAATTTGTCCCGAAAGGATGTTATATGGTCAATTCAATTCTGACGCCTGACCCGCAGGCCCGTGCCGAAGAGCGCGAGGCCGAGCCCCGGGTGCATCATGCCCCGGCCGAATTGTCCGACCGCTTCGCCCTCGGCGTCACCAAATTGCTGCGCTTCACCGCCGATACATTTTTTGCCAAGCGCTACGGCCACCGCGCCATCGTGCTGGAAACCGTGGCCGCGGTACCCGGCATGGTCGGGGCGATGTTCACCCATCTCACCAGCCTGCGGAAAATGAAGGATGACGAGGGCTGGATCCGGACGCTGATGGAAGAGGCGGAGAATGAGCGGATGCACCTGATGACTTTCATCGAGATTGCCCAGCCCACCCTGTTCGAACGTCTGGTGATCCTGCTCGCGCAATGGGTGTTCCTGCTGCTGTTCTCCATCCTTTATCTCGTCTCGTCGCGCACAGCCCACCGGGTGGTCGGCTATTTCGAGGAAGAAGCGGTGATCAGCTATACGCTATATCTCAAGGAGATCGACGAAGGCCGCTCGCCGAATGTCCCTGCGCCGGCGATCGCCAGACATTATTGGAAGATGCCCGACGATGCGACCCTACGGGACGTCGTGCTGCTGGTCCGCGCCGACGAGGCGCACCACCGCGACATCAATCACGGCATTGCGAGTCAATTGGACGGCCAGCCATTCGATCCTTCGGCCGCCGCGCCCTATCCGTCGCATGCCGACAATATTCGGTTGAAGGGCTAAAGATAATCTACATCACTTACTGTCCCGAGGGAGACAAGATCGCGCGGGTGTTCAATGCGAGTACAAAGGTTCCCAACTCGTCATCTGATTGACTCGTTTGACACTTTCAATGGGTTTAGCTGATTTTACTGCCCAGAATCTAATTCCGGCGAAAGGGCCGGCCCTTTAAAATGTGATAAGATTTTCAACCTGCTGCCAAGTATCGGGTAGGAACAATGTAGGCTTCGATTGCAGCACTTCCACAATGTCAATGACCCGAGCGAACAGAGGCTGCAGGCTGACGCAATACTAGACCGTGAGACATAGCTCGATCGGCCGTCCTTCGATCGATCCCGAGCTGATGATCCGGATGCTGATCATCGGATACTGCATGGGCATCCGCTCAGAGCGACGGCTGTGCGAGGAGGTGCATCTCAACCTCGCCTATCGCTGGTTCTGTCGGCTCGATCTCGACGGCGCGGTGCCCGACCACTCAACCTTCTCGAAGAACCGGCACGGGCGGTTCCGCGACAGTGATCTGCTTCGCAAGCTATTCGAGATGACCGTCGAGCGCTGCATGGCCGAAGGGCTGGTCGGTGCCGAGGGCTTCGCGGTCGATGCGAGCCTGATCCGCGCCGATGTCCATCGCCAGCGCTCAGTGCCGGGCGAGCAAGGGCTGCCACCTGAAGCAGCGGGCCGCGCAGTTGCCGAGTATCTGGAGGTGCTCGACGATGCCGCCTTCGGCGGCGCAACGCCTGTTCAACCGA
>NZ_JBLWUA010000026.1:0-6972 GCF_048269865.1 Parasphingorhabdus sp.
TTGACCACCCGCTCTGCGGGCTTTTTTGCGCTGGAGTGTTTTGGTTTCATGCTTCGTTCCTTCGTCACTACGATGAAACCAAAACACTCCTTAAATCACAACATCAATTTGGTGACATAGGTGCTGACGGGGAACACGCATATGGAAGAGATCGCGCGCAGGGCTTGTACAACCGGAAAAAAACCGGATTTTCTTTTATATCATGAATTTCCGCTTACTGGTTACTCCGGTGGCTCACGTACCGAAAAACTGAAATATACAGTCAAAGTCCCCGGCCTAGAAACCGAAAGGCTGGGCAAGATCGCAAAGGAGTGCGATGCTTATCTTATATTCGGCACCTATGCCACTGACGATGATTGGCCGGGTCATATATTGAGTTTGAACACAATTATTGGCCGCGACGGCAAGGTCGCAAAAACGTTCTGGAAATCGCGCAATATAAAGCGCATTTATCCCGACCGCGAAATCACGACGACAACGATCGAGGCTGTGCGGGACAAATATCGCGCGATGTACGGGCCAGAAGAAGAATTCCCGGTGCTGCAAACCGAATATGGGAATATTGCGGTCAGTACAGTGCAGATGGACCCGTTTATCTTTGCCGCATTTTCCATGCGCGGTACGGAAATCATGATCCGTACTGCCACACTTTTTGCCGAGGATGATGTGACGTCGATGGCGCGGATCAATAATTTCTATTCGACGATGACGAATATCGCGTTGCCCACCACCGCTAACTACAGGGCGGGAGAGTCCATCATTGTGGATCCAAGCGGCAAGATACTCGCGAAGGATCCCAGTGTTGATAAGGACGGGATTATTGAAGCCGAAATTCCCATTGCAGAATTTCGTGAAGGGCGAAAGATACCAAGCTATGCACTGGATATGGTGAAGCCGGTGTTCGAACAATATGTTCAGGAATTCCCCTTGAATCATCTGGATATCCCGCGGGCAGAACTGCCGGAAACAGGACCGAAGATGAAGGAACTGATGGAAGGTGTGAGCCGGTATAATCGGTAGAGTTGTCTAACCTGGTTTGCTGTTTAGCAAATGCATTGCCACCTGTTCCCCGCTTTCCATCGCGCCTTCCATGCCCAAATGCAAATCGGAGAGATGCTCCCCGGCAAAATGCAATCGTCCGGCAGAAGTGCCGACATTGCCTGCGGCCCAACCGACCTGTCCGGGCGCATAGTGCAGATATGCCCCGCCCGCCAGGGGATTACTTTCCGTCCAGCGCACGACCTTGAACACATCAACTTGGCCATCGCTGGCGGGGCGCAAGCGCTTGAGTTCGCTGGAGCACAATGCCGCAAGCTCTTCGTCAGTCCTGGCGTTCAGGTTGATTGCTCCGGTGCCGTTTATCCAGGCCCGCAACACTCCATCGGGTTTACCGTCGTCCCCGGGCCTGGCAAGCAGACGCTCCAGCGGGCCATCGGTCCACATTGATGCTCCAAAGCCATCTTCCTCCCAAAAAGCGCGTTTTGCCTGGAAGTGAATTTGCATGATCTGGGTATAGGGAAGTTCCTTGAACGCCCGTTTCTGCACTTCTGACAGTGGGGCGTTGACATTCAATTTTGCCATAACGGGCAAGGGAACGGCACAGATAACCTGCGCTGCCCGCCAGGTTCTTCCGCCCTTGCTTTCTAACTCTACACCGTTCGCTCCCACGTCTATACGTGTAATTTCCTGGCCGGTCTCGACAGTACGCGGCAAAGCTTTTGCGATCGCTTCCGGCAGGGACTTCGCACCGTTTACGAAATAGCCAGTTTTCCCGAGGGCAGCTTCCTGCTTGAACGCTACGCCAGTCCGGAACGCATTGAGCATGGAATAGCTGTCAACGCTGTTTGCGTTAAACGCCTGATCGATCGCTGCAATCCCGGCTTCGTTAACTCCTTTAGACTTCAAAAATTCTCTTGCCGAAATATCGTACTTGGAAAAGTCTGGGTCACTCCAGCTTGAAAGATCCGGAAGGGGATTGTCGGCACCGGCAACTACAGGAAATGCGCTGTCCGGCGTCAAACCTTTCATCCGGCCTTTAAACGGATTGCCACTGAAAGTCGGCCAGTCTTCTTGTGCTAATAGCGTCCCGTCCTTATGCAGCGCTGTGGCGGGAGGTGGAAAGCCGTAAGGCGTAATCGGAACCGCCAGTTTTTCCGCCATAAACCGGATACGCGCATAGCCTCCGCCAACTTGCTCACCGCCACCTTCGGTCATGCCATAAGCGCTTTCAACGGTATAAAGCCGTCCGCCGATACGGTCGCTGCCTTCCAGTACCAGCACATCCTTGCCCGCCTCCGCCAGCAGATTTGCGGCATAGAGGCCGGACAGACCTGCGCCGATAATAATGATCTCCGCGTCGTGCTTTTTGGTCCCGATGGAGCAAGCCGAAAGCATTGTGGTGGCAGCAATGCCGCCCAACAGGGTCCGGCGGCTAATGGTCTTTTGGTGAATGAATGTCATAATTTATGTTTGACAACAAACCGCGCACCAAGGCAAGAATAATTTGTCCGGACAACGATGATAGAAAGTGAAGCGAATGATCCGATTCCTGATATTGATAATGATCGCCTTGATCGGTTCGCCGCTTGCGGCCGCTGAACGAGCACTGGATGGCGCGGAGATATTGGCACTTGCGCGCGAAGCAGCGGGCGGCGATGGCTGGGCCAATGCCAAAACGCTAACGCTTTCAGGCCATGCTGTTTTCTATGGTTCGAAAGGTCACGAACCCAAATCTATAGCTGACAACTACCGGATGTGGCGCGAATATGATCTCCAGCGGAAGTCGGCGCACGGGGCGGAAGGCAAGGTTAGAATAGTCGCCAAATCCGGTGAGAAAACATTGTTCGAAGTCGGATATGACGGAGAAACCACCTGGACCGAGAAGGGCATAATGCCGAAAAGACAGGCCGATAAATATTGGGCCACTAATTTTGGGTTCGGGATTATTCGGCACGCCGAAAAACCGGGCTTCGTTGTCACCCGGCTTGCGGATGACCGGTTCGATGGGCATAAAATCTATGTGGTCGAGCTGACCGACCCGCAAGGCGCGCGAACGCTATTCGGTATCGATCAGGAATTTTACGCGATCCGCACTCTGGGTTTCTCGACGCCCAGAGGTTGGCACCGCCGTACTTATCGGGATTTTGTAAAGTTGAAGAACCCGCGCTGGTTGCAGGCACGACATGTTACGCTTTATTATGATGACCGCAAATCGAACGAGGTATTCTGGACAGAAACCAAAGTCGATCAGCCGATTGACGGTCAGGTATTTACACTGCCCAAAGACTGACTGTGCAAGCTAGTCGCGAAAATTAGTCTTCGACATTTCCGAGGATCTCTCGGCGCCCTCGATGGTGCAACTCGCCTGCATCCAGCGAAGGTTGAGACCCACCCGGCTTGCGTCGATATCTGCCCAGCTATAGCTGATCGCGCTGTCCGGATCGTCGGGTTTGTGGACGTATAGAACCATGCTTGGACGGTTGGTGCTGGGCGGCGGCCAATGCACAGCGCGCATCCGCAGGATGATTTCTTCTGCCCCGGTCTCACCGCCGCCGACTTTCACCCGTCCACCCTGATCGTGCAGTTCAAGCTTCTGTCCAAAAAGCCAGTCCGTGCTGCCATCTTCCTTCTTGGCTTTTTTGGGAACGGCCGCCCAGCATTGTGCGGCGCGAGCGCGTTTTAAAAGCGTTTCGGTGCCATCGGTAAATTTTAGCGAAATCCCGCCCTCATCGACCTTGGTAATTTGATATTTTTGCTGGCAGCGCATACGATTTTGGCGGACGCTTATTGCCCATCCTTGCGCATTCTTCTCGAAAAATCGTGCACAATCTCCGACTTTTAACGTCGCATCATTGTTTGCTTCGGAAAATGAAACTGGTTTGGGCGGTCCGGCGTCCTCGCCATAGGCGTTGATTTCATGAAGCAGCAACTGGCCGTCTTGTTCGACGATCTTTAGTGACAGCCACGGTGGCGGCGTTTTTCCGGCATCGCTTTGAAAATACACCTGTTCTTCATTGCTATATGTACCAACAAGCATTTGCGGAATAGTCGCAATTTCCGGTGCACCAGCTGCGGCCAATATTGGCAACGCCCATAGGCCCGTCATATCATTTTCCCCAATTGAGTTTGAAAGGAGCGACGATCACATTCTTCATATTATTTCACTTTCAGCCAGATTTGGCATTCATCTGATCTCACATTAATTGACCATATGTCCAGACAGAAGTTGTCCGGACAGGGTGAGAGTTTCTGGCGATCTTATTGATCGGGATCAATGCGCGCCGAGTCCGGCGATGCAATGACGCTCCCGTAGTCCATTGCAACAGAGACAGGAATATTAATGCTAGAACGCGGCCATATCGAATTTATTCAGTCACAGGTCTTGCCGTGGCAGCGGATTGGCCCCGGTCTCGCCCGACCGGACGCAGAAATCAAACTGCTGAGCCGTGATCCTGCCGATGGCGCGTGTTCAACACTTGTGCGCTATCCAGTCGGCTGGTCACGTAGTGGTCCGGAGCATATTCTGGCAGACGAAGAATTTTATGTGCTCGACGGCTCGTTGGAAATGGATGGCCATGTCTATCCGGCGGACAGCTATGCCTATCTACCAGCCGGGTGGACGCGGAACGAGATGAGCGCGCCGGAAGGTTGCGTCTTGCTCGCATTCTATAATCGTGAACCTATTTTGATCGGGCAAGCAGGAGACGGCTCGGCGGAAACAGCAAATGGAGCCATTCGCCATTTAGACGTTGCGGCGATGGCTTGGGACATGACGCTCAATGACCCAAACCTGAAACATCTCGGTATCTCGCGCAAGGATCTCCGTACAGACCCGGACACTGGCGAACGGACTTTTCTCTCATTGATATTGCCGCAGGCTTCACCGCAGGGAGGGGAGGGTCCGCAGGAAATTCATCCCGTTGTAGAAGAAGCCTATGTGATTTCCGGGTCTCTCACCGGTCCACAAGGTACCATGTATCCCGGCGCCTATTTCTGGCGGCCACCGGGAATAGCACATGGTCCGTTTGGTGCGCGTTGGGGCAGCGTTTCGTTAATTCGGTTCGTCGGGGGCAAACATGTCAACCAGTGGACAGAAGAAAACGCGTCGTTTCGATACGACGCGCCTTATGATCCGATTCTTCCCGATGACCTTCGGGTGCTCAGCAAAATACCATGGACACCGCCGTCGGCATATTAGCAGAAATTTCGAACCCATTTGTTTAAATTTGTCTGATCATGAACAACGTTACCGACTTTGGACCACTGCTTCCCGGCAATCCAACCGGGATTCAGGGCTCCCGTCCGATAGTCTCAATGGGAAGCCAGCGCAGATAAGTTTCTGTCCCCCGTCAGGAGTTTTTGGTCCTGTTGCATTAGGGCAGGGGTGCAGGCCTTTTGCGTCAATGCCATTCCGCCAACCATATTGATGGCCTTCTCCGAAACCGCGCAATTGCCAAAATAATAATTACAGCCTCCCGAACCGGAGATTTGGCCTTCCGCGTTGAGTTGCTACTATCGATAATACCCCCGCCATTGATATCCTCGACGATCCATGCATCACCGAACAATGCAGAAATACCGGATTGGGCAGAAACATCGACCATCGCCAGTTCGAGTGCGCCAGCATCATAGTTGGAGGAAGAAAGGTCGACGACATGACCTGTCTTCGTTCTCCAGATAATGTCACCGGCAACGGACCGAGTTACGGCGCGCACTTCATAGGTGTCACCTGGAATAAGCATTGAATGATCCGCTATCATGGAAAACGGAACCGGTGCGTTGCCGGTGACAGTCTAAAAGATCGATTGTCCGTCGTCAGAACATTTGGCACTGATGGCTGCATAAATTAATGGAGCATCGGCCTCGTCTTGTTGGTTGATATTAGGCGGCAAGCATGCGGTGTTGCAAGCGCCAATGTTCCAAGGCAATCGTCCGGTGCGGAAGGATCGAAGACGCTTCGATGTCCCCCAGCTTCGTAGCCTTGAGCGATGACGGCATCGATGCCCACTTGCTTTACTGCTTGGGCCTCATCTATGCTTGTCGCAGTAGCTACAAGGAAACAGCCAGCTTGCCGCAATGCAGCAATCTGCGCGGCCGGGGGTAACCCAAAATGGAAGCTTACCATAGCAGGGCGCAAATCAACTAGGGCGCGAAGCATATCTTCGTCTTCGGCGAAGCTCTTGTAGATTACTCGGAGTGCTGTGGGAGGTTCCGCACCGAACTTCCTAAACGTGGGAGCGAGTTCCGCCAGCCAAGTCGCTTCGCGCTCGGGGTCCTGTCTTGGGCTTTTATGGACGAAAACGTTCACATTGAATGCTCGCATCGTACGGGCACGCATCTCCGCTACCATCATCCGTGCATTCGACGCGTCTGTTGCTCCGACGCCTATTGAGCCAAGCCCCCCGGCTTCCGAAACCGCAGCGGCTAATCTTGGCGTGGATACCCCCCGCCATAGGTGCTTGGATGATGGGTAGTTGGAGGCCAATACGGTCAAACATTTGAGCTTTATACTCTTTGGCGCAAATGTAGGCAATTGGGTGTTGATTTCGACAGGTCGTTAGCGGAATGGCAAGTTCCCGCGTTGCCGTGACCAATTGCAGACAGGCCGCAAACGGGCCATTTCTGGTCATAGATGAATGTCGCGTTTGGCGAATTGTATATGGAAGCGCCAATATTGTGAATGTCTTGCGATATGCCGTCTATGCCTGTCTGGCTCTGATACGGAAAAATTGAAAAAGCTTCTGGTTTCCTTGGACCTCAAAGGTTTTGCGTTGGCAATCTAACACAAAACTGTCTGTTTAGCCCAGAATAGCGAAATTTCTAACACATCTTCTAGCACGTGATACAAAATAATAGATAAAAAACAATAAATATCAATATCATAAGCTTAAAGATATCCGTCTCATAACCTGAAGGTCGTAGGTTCAAATCCTACTCCCGCAACCAACAATTTTTCTTGGTGAGCAAAGCGAA
>NZ_JBLWUA010000027.1:0-6948 GCF_048269865.1 Parasphingorhabdus sp.
GGTCAAATCTCCGCGTGTTTATGTACGTGATAGCGGCATTGTTCACGCGCTACTGGGCATAGACAATCTCGAAGCCCTGCTTGGCCATCCGGTCGCCGGAGCCAGCTGGGAAGGATTTGTCATCGAAAGCCTGATCGCTGCCGCACCTGAAGCTACGCTGGCTAATTTTTACAGGACATCGGCAGGAGCAGAAATCGATCTCCTTCTGACGCTGCCCACAGGCAAACGGTGGGCGATTGAGATCAAGCGAAGCTTGACGCCAAAATTGGAAAGAGGCTTTTATAATGCCTGCGATGACATACAGCCGGACCGGAAGCTTGTGATATATCCAGGTTCCGAAAGCTATCCCCATTCTGAGGACATTGAAATTGCATCACTCCCGGAAGTTGCCGGTCAACTGGCCGCGATCCGGTAACCGCCTACTGCCATGATTTTGATGAAAAGAAGCGGCTTGCCTTAAAAAGGCAAGCCGCTTCAGCCAGAAGACCACCTGTCAGGAGGAGGATCAGGCAGCCTTGTCGGCTATCTCTGGAATATCTTCTGATGCGCCGGCTTCCGAAGCTTCATCTTCCAAAACTTCATCAGCCGCAGACAAATCAGCAAAGCGCATCGCATCGGGAACCCACCGCGCAGCAGCTTGTTTGACTTCAGCCTCAGCAATGAAGTTTCCGGAGAAGATACGCTCGGCCGTTGCTGCAAGATCGGCCTTTTTGGATGCGCCGTAGCGGTTTGAAAGTTCCAGACCGCCAACCTCTTGCATGCCGCCAAGCGTTTTGGCCTTGGGTACACGGTCAAAATAATTGGCCGCAGTCGGACGCCACCAAGCCGCCATATCGATTTCCAAGATACCGCCCAGATAATCGTGCAGTGAGACTTGCCGGTCGCCTTCAACATTCAGGCTTGCAACGAGCGTTCGCGACACGACATGGCCGAGCCAGGCGCTGCGCGCGTCATCGCTTAGCTCCCGAAATGCCATGAAACGCTCAACATCGGTGGTGCCTGCTTTCCAGCTTTCATCCAGAGACCCGCGCAATTCCGCCAATGCTGCACTTGCTGGTGCGTCCTTTGCCTCAAAATTATGCGCCGGACCATGTGCTACGGGGCCCTTGAGCGTCGATGCCTCCTGAGCCTGCCAATCATGACTTTCAGCGTCAGCAAGCGTGAAGATCATAAAGTCGAGCGCGAGCGCCGGATCGCTTGCCACATGAAGCGACAAAATATCGCGCCTCTGCATCGCCAGTTCATCGACCAGTCGTTTGGAAAGAGCTGCACGCTTGGGTTTGGCGGGCTCGCCTTCCTCGACCAGTTCGACGCCTTCATCTTCGATAGGGGCATCAACCTTGTCCGTATAATATTGCGGAACCAATGTCGGTACTCCGTCATTGCCAAGCGCCAGAAAAGCGCCCGCTTCGCTGCGAAGCACGTCGGCCAGAATTGGCTTGCGATTGTTGAGCGCGCGCATTTCCTGTTCGATTTCCGACACGCGTTTCTCGGCTGCGAACACATCATCTTCGCTACTGTCCTCATTTTCGAGTATGACGGCTTCACCATCATATTCGATTTCCAATTCAGACAGACGCGCGATTGCTTCATCGCTAAGCGGTTCAAACTCTGTAGGAAGCCGGTTCAAGCCCTCGACGAGATCATGCGAGACATAACAGTCGAGCGTTGGCTTTACCCAGGCAAGACCATACTGGTCTTTGACCTCATCGGCCCGCCATTCCATTTTCTCAGCGGCGAGACGTTCAAGAAGAGCAACGTCAACCCAGCTTTCACTGTCATCATCATCGAAGAGTTCCCGGTCGATTTTGCCGCCTGCCTCAAGATAAGCATCGCGTCCGACCAGAACGGCACGGGGATCGCTAGCCCGGACACAGGCGTCCAGAACCATGCGCCGGATGCTGTCGGAATTTACGCTGTAATATCCTCCCGACACTTCCTCGAATATCTGTGCCTGGCGTTCGACATCCGAGGTTGCGCCGTAAGCTTTCGCAATATCAAGCGTGATGTCGCCGCTTGCCAAAGCCTCAAAAACCACTGGTGCGAGCTTGGCGAGCCGCAAACGCCCTTCGACAAAGCGAACCGTCTGACCAAAGCGAATGGCGACGTCTTCAACACTGGCGCCATCGTTCACAATATCTTGAAACGCTTCGGCTTCATCGGCAGGGTTGAGTTTTACGCGTTGGAAATTCTCGGCCAGACTGATTTCGCGGATCTCATGTGCTTCGCCGTTTTTAACGAGGCATGTAATCGGCTCGTTTTTCTTAATCGCCTTGTCCTTGGCAAGAGCCTTCAACTGTTTGAGACGCCGGCCACCTGCCGTGACCTCAAATTTGCCCCGAGCAATCGCGTTAACGACCAGATTTTGTAACAATCCACGCGCTGCAATGTCCGCCTTCAGCCATGCATCGGTTGCGGGATCAGACCGCTTGCGGACATTTTTCTTGGATTCAACGAGCTTGTTGAGTGGAATAGATTTGAACATTTTATAACTCCTGAAGAAACGAACCAACGATTTTCTGCGACCATCGCCAAAACCGGGTTCAAAAGAGCCAAGCCTCCTCCCCTCTCATTGCTAGGGATCACGCGTTCGCTTTCTGGTGGTTTGAAATTGGGGGAGAGCGGCAGCACTTAGGTCGCCAGTTTTTCCAGTATCTGCGCTGCTTCATTGACCGGCACGAATAGACGCGTGCGGTAGCGGATAATCTCGGTGAAACAGCCTTTGGATTTATACCAGTTGAGACGCTCGGCTGAAAAGCCCGTCAGTTCCAGTCGCTGGCTGCCATTGACCAGTGAGCGTTTGGCCATAAGGTCATCATGGCATTGAACTGAAAACGGCTTGCCGCTTTGCATCACCATTTCCGCAATCCGGGAGGGATTGATTGTCTGATCAAGATCGAGACCAAAGGCCCGTGCGAGATCAGCCATATCGAGTTCGGAAATTTCGCGGCCAATGATCGAACACCCGTCGCTCGCAGCAATACGGGTGACACGGACAAACTCTCCTGGAATTTTATTCCAAACTGGCAGTAGCAATCCGGTGGCAAGATGAACGCGTTCATGGGCCGTTTCGGACGCCGCTTGTTCTTCCTCCTCCAACCAGCCTTTTCGAAAGATTTTGAAATCAACCCGCTCCCAGAGACTTTCCGACAAAGCTTCGAGTGTCCAGTTTACCGTTTTTAGCGGCCTGATCAGCCGGCGACGTTCGATCGTCTCTCCCTCATCGGTGATCATACGCCGGGTCGGAACAGAAAGGGCGACACCCCCGGAGCGCGCATTGCGTAATAATTGAACTTGCGGCAGGCTGAAATCGTAAAGCTTGTAAAGCCGCTTGAAGCGAAGCGGTTTGAGCGGGCGCTGTGTTTTCAACGTCACAAGATGCGTGGTTGCCCCAGAGACGCTGTCCGTTCGGAGCAGCTTGTCCGACATAATTTCAAATGTATCAACCGCAATCGTTTCAACGCCGAGATCCAAGGTTCCCGCTTCGCGCGCTGCTTCCACGCGGGCTTCAATCAGCGAGAGATATTCATCAAATATTGCATTCTGCAAAGCGATGGGCAGCGCGAGTATCCGGTTTAGCCAGCGCTGGATGGTTGGCAGTTTTTCAGCCAGATCACCATCGGGTGTTTCAAGCTTAAGGCCCGTGACATCCTGAAAACGGTCCAGTGATACGGCATCCAATTTACCTGCATAGAGCAGGTGGAACCAGCTAGTGAGCGCGTCGCGAGCATATTCGCTTTCAAGATTATCAGCCGGATTAAACAGGTTTTGCCCGCCGGTCTGCCTTTGGCCGCGGGTCAATGCGCCAAGGCTATCGAGCCGCCGGGCGATCGTGGAGATAAACCGCCGTTCGCCTTTGACGTCAGTGGTTACGGGCCGAAAGAGCGGCGCGGATGCCTGGTTGGTGCGGTTGGTGCGGCCAAGTCCTTGTATGGCATTGTCTGCCCGCCATCCCGGTTCGAGAAGGAAATGCACGCGGCGCTGCTGGTTTTGTACGTCCAGATCGGCATGATAGGACCGGCCTGTCCCGCCCGCATCAGAAAATACCAGCACGCGCTTCTCGCCGTCCATGAAACTCTGAGCTTCGACTAAATTCGACCGCGCCGTACGGCGTTCAAGGCGTTGACGTCCGTCGCTGCCATTGACAAGCCTGCGGGTCCGGCCCGTCACTTCGGCAACATGGTCTGTTCCAAAACGTTCGATTACCGCATCAAGCGCCGCCCAAATGGGCGGAAGCGCACAAAGCTTTTCGATCATCGCGTCTCTCGCCTGAACGGCGCGCGGGCAAAGCACCGGATGGCCTTCAGAAGTGGACATAGGCTCTGATCGCAAGTTGCCGTCATCATCGCGGAACACCTGCATCAAACGGACCGGAAAACTTTTGGCCAGATAATCAATCACATATTCGCGCGGCGACAGGTCGATATCGAGCTGTTCGCGTTCTTCGGCGCTGAGATCGGCAAGTCTGCGGTTGAGCATGGCCTCGGCGGTCGAGACAAGCTGCACAACGGCGGAATGTCTGTCTTCCAATGCCTGTTCGATCGCTGGGAGCAGGCTGGGAAGTTTCATCGATAGCAGCAGCTGCGCGAAGAAACGCTGCTTGGTTCCCTCGAATATCGAAAGCGCCGCTGCTTTTGCATTTCGGTTAAGCGTATCGCCGCTATCCTCATCAACGATCCGCGTAGCTTCGAGGGCCGCCTCGAGATTTTTGTGAATAATCGCCCAAGCCTCGGCATAACTATCGTAGACCGATATCTGCTCTGTGGTAAGTTCATGCTCGAGAAGTTCATATTCAACGCCCGCAAAGGACAAGGCGCGGGCCAGATAAAGCCCTTGGGATTTAAGATCGCGCACGACCAGTTCCATCGCAGATATGCCGCCGGCGCGGATATCGCATAGAAACTTATCATAATTTGGAAAGGCGGTTTCCGGCCCCCAGAGCCCAAGGCGCGCCGCATAGCCAAGATTTGCAATATCGGATGCACCGGTTGCCGATGCATATATTATCCGCGCTCGGGGCAAAAGATTTTGGAGCCGCAGACCAGCGATGCCTTGCTCCGATCCTCTGACCTTGCCTCGGCTTCCTGTTCCTCCCAGTGCATTCGCCATTGCATGGGCTTCGTCAAAAGCGATGACGCCGTCAAATTCGTCCCCTGCCCATTCCAATATTTGAGCGAGCCTTGTCGTATCCATCCGGCCCGAACGCAGCGTTGGATAAGTGACGAATAAAATCCCGCCTGACATTGAAACCGACCTTCCCAGTTTCCAACTCGAAAGCGACTGGATATCGAGCGGCAGGCCGCCAAGGGCTGACCAGTCCCGGCGGGCGTCCTCGAGCAAGGTTTCGTTCTTGGTGACCCAGATATGGCGGCAATGGCCCTGCAGCCATCTGTCCATGATAACGCTGGCAATCTCACGACCCTTGCCCGCTCCGGTACCGTCTCCGAGAAAGAAGCCCGTACGGTAGCGAAAACCCTCTTCGGACGGTTCCAGCCCGGAGCCTTCGTTGATTGGCCTGTAAGTTCCGGGCAAATCGCGGGCGAAGGCATTCACTGCATAAATAAGCGTTTCGCACTGGGCATCGGAAAGTAGCTGTTTCTCCCGCCAGTCAGCTGGAACCACCGGCTGGTGCTGCGGGATTGGTGCAGCAACAGACCCCATCGCCACCGATTCCACCAGCGGTGTCGGGTGAACAGGAGCATTTTCGATTGTTATCCGGCTTGGCCGGTAGGCTAGATAAATGCCTTTTTGCTCCGGCGTTGGTGCCGCATCGTCGAGAACTTCAAAGATGAGCTTTTCGAATATTTGCATGTCTGGTGAGGATTTTGAAACTTGCGCGACCGGGCGTTTGGAACGGTAGCTCGACACAAGCGCGAGTGGGTTTGCTTTGGGTCTGGAAGTTTGCGCAGTGGATTTTGAGGCGGCGCGCTCGGGCAAAGCGCAGCAGGCGTCGTACAAACCCTCAAAATCAGCGATGTCGATTGGCGCTGCGCATTGTTCGGCAGCAATTTTGTCGATGACAACAAGACGCACGGTGATGCCGGTTCCCCGGCGTGTAAAAGATCGTATGATGCGCACATCAAGGCGCAGTGCACATGGTGCCGGTTCGCTTTTGGCAAATTTGGCGGCGCTGAATCCCTCGGGCATGATCGCCACAAGCCGGCCGCCAACTGCCATACGCCGCCATGCAGAACGCAAGTGCCGCAGAGCCGAGCGACCATCTTTTCCGCGTTCGGCGCTACACGCAAATGGCGGGTTCATAAGCACGAGATTTGGATTGTGGCGGGATGGAAGCAACTCATTGATCAGCTCGCCATCGTGTGAGGAGAGCACAGCGCCCGGAAACAGCTCGCTTAGACAAGCACTACGCAGGTCATCAATCTCATTGAGGATCAGCTTCGCGCCGACAAGATGCGGCCAAATGGCGAGAATTCCCGTTCCGGCAGATGGCTCGAGCACGATATCGTCGCGCGAAATGCCCGCTGCCAAAGCCATCGCCCAGGCAAGCCGGGTAGGGGTCGAAAATTGCTGGAGGGCAATCTGGTCATCATGCCGGTTATGTTGTGGCGGAAGAACTTGCTCAAGGGCCATGAAGCATTTGTCGACTTCAGCAAAATCGGAATTGAGTGAAATACCGGAATGTTCGCGAAGCCATATTAGCTCTGCCAGCTCGATGGCACAGCCAGTCATTTTTACCGACCAGCCATCGGTCGCATCGCTGCTTCCGGTGAGGGTTTCGAAAATAGCGTTGATGTCTTTTCGTGTGACTTGGGAACCTGTTCCGAGGCGACCTGTTATTTCCTGAGCGGCCTTGATTATTATTTCGCTGGCCAGATCCTGTGTATCGTCAAGTTGCAACTGTGCGTTTTGTAGAGTCATGATGGTTTTCCTCCGTTAGGCACGGACAGACCTCAGACGGCCATCTCGTGCATAATCAGGGAAAAGCCC
>NZ_JBLWUA010000028.1:0-6746 GCF_048269865.1 Parasphingorhabdus sp.
CGCCGTTGTTCTGCACAATGCGGCATAATCCGGGTTACGGCATTATGACCATTATGCCGATATCGGCATAAGTCGCACTGGACCGGCCATAGAACCCGTCTTGGCCGCGACCAGTCGGGTAGTTTCGGGACCGCGCTTTATGCGCGGGAGGAACTCTGCGCCGAACTGGCTTCCGCCTTTCTCTGCGCTGCGCTCGGCATTGTGCCGACCGTCCGCCATGCCGATTACCTCGGCTCTTGGCTGGCGGTGTTGCGGCAGGATAATCGCGCCATTTTCAAAGCGGCGAGTCAGGCCAGCAAGGCGGCGGATTATCTGTTGGCGTTCACCGATCAGGTGCCGTTCCGGTCGGAGTGTGCGGCATGAGCAGGGCAGCGTCAGATCATGCCGCCGCGCCGCTTGAAGCGGAGCAGACTCCTATCGGCGTCCAGACCTTGGTGTCCGGTGTTCCGCCGATCACGCCAGCCCAGAGGCTGGCGATGCGCGCCAACGCGCCGATGGAACCCAAGAAACCACAGCGCGCAGCCGACCACGGCCTGTTCGATACCAACAGCCGCAACCAGATCGAGATGTTCTGAAATGGCTTTCTTGCAAATTTTGACCAGCTTCCGCCGCCTTGCCGCGTCTTGCGCGATCAGGGTGCGGCAGACCCCGCACGGCAATCCCGCCGTGCGGACCACCGGCCCCGCTTCCACCGCCACCCCCGTATGCAACGGGAGCGGGGCCAATCACTGGAAACTCACGAAGGAGAAAGACAATGCAACTCGAAAATATAGACCTCGCCAAGCTGTCGGTATCACCAGCCAATATGCGGAGCGCCAAAAAGCCGCCCGACATTAGCGATATATTGCCCTCGGTGCGGGTGCGGGGCGTTCTTGTGCCTTTGCTTGTCCGTCCGAACGGCAGCACCGATACTTTTGAAATCGTCGCCGGACGGCGGCGCTATCATGCGGCAACCACGGTTGCCGAAGAAGGCGGCAGCGCCGCGCCGCTCCCTTGCGCGATATTGACGGAGGGCGACGATGCCGCCGCTTTGGAGGCTTCGCTTATTGAAAATCTTGTCCGCGAAAATCCCGACGAGGTGACGCAGTGGGAACAGTTCACGCAATTGGTGAAGAAAGGCCGCAAGGCGAGTGAGATAGCCGATACGTTTGGGATGGACGAAAAAATGGTGGGGCGCATTCTCGCGCTTGGTAATCTCTTGCCGCCTATCCGCAAAGCCTATGGCCGCGAAGAAATTGATGCGGCCACCGTCCGCCATCTGACCTTGGCCAGCAAGGCGCAGCAAAAATCATGGCTGGCTTTGTTCAGAGATGAAGAAGCCTATGCGCCGCGCGGGACGCAGCTAAAGGCTTGGCTGTTTGGCGGCGCGTCGATTTCAGTGTCCGCTGCGATCTTTGATATGGCAGATTTCAAGGGCCAGATCGTTAGCGACCTGTTCGCCGAAGATGGCTATTTTGCCGATGCTGACCAGTTCTGGGAAGCGCAGTCCGTCGCCATTGAAGCGAAGAAGGCGGAATATCTGGAGGATGGCTGGAGCGATGTGCAGATCATCCCGTCTGACAGCTATTTCCAGACTTGGGACCATGAAAAGACCACCAAACGCAAGGGAGGCCGCGTCTACATTGATGTGAGCAGGAAGGGCGAGGTGACGTTCCACGAGGGCTATCTGACCGCCAAGGAAGCGCGGGTGCGGGAAACCGGACAGTTGGATAGCAAGGCCGACAAGCCCAAGCGTCCCGAGATTACCGGACCGATGGCGGAATATATCGATCTGCACCGCCATGCCGCAGTCCGCTGCGAACTCGCTGCTAGCCCCTATGTTGCGCTGCGCGTCATGGTCGCCCATGCGATTTGCGGTTCGCCTTTGTGGAATGTGAAAGTGCAGGAGCAGCGCAGCCGCAAGGAAGCTATCACCGAAAGCATCGGAACCAGTGTGGCAGAGGTTCGTTTTGACGAACGCCGCCGTGCGGTGCTGACTGTGCTTGGCTTTGATGCCGACGAAGCTACCGTTACGCTCGGCCATGAAACGCGAAATGGTATCAGCGGCTTGCTGCTGCGTTTGCTCGATGTGCCCGATAGCGTGGTCATGGACATATTGGGCGTGGTCATGGCCGAAACGCTGGCAGCGGGAAGCGAACTGGTCGAGACACTGGGCGTCCATCTTGATGTCGAAATGGCGGATTACTGGACGGCAGATGCAGCGTTCTTTGATCTTGTCCGTGACCGTGAAGTCCTGACTGCGCTTTTGTCGGATGTTGGCGGAGCCAGCATTGCAGCGGCCAACGCCAGTGAAAAGACCAAGACGGTGAAGGGCATTATCAGTGACCATCTGACCGGCGAAAATGACCGCGAGAAGCAGGAGCATTGGGTTCCGCGTTGGATGGCGTTTCCGCCATCCGCCTATACCGAGCGCGGCGGTGTCGGCACGGTTGTCGCCGCCGAAAGAGCCAAGTGGCTTATGGAAGAGGACGAGCCATCCGAGCCGGAACCGCAGGAAGCGGACAAAGCTGCGACCGCAAAAGACGAGAATGAGCGCATTGCGGCTTGAAGCATAGGTGGGCGGCTTTGCAGCCGTTCACCCCAAAATCACCGCAAAGCCCCGATCGGCACAGCCGTTCGGGGCAGCGGCGTGGGTGTAGCCGCCATTGGGCGAGGCTGCGCTTTGTCTGTTGGCGGGAAGCGCCATCTTCACTAGCAAACAGACGGCAAAGGCAGCGCGTCAGGAGCCTCCCGATGCCTGAAATGGTCGCGGCGTTTGCTGTGGTCATTGACCGAAAGCCCGATTAGCCATGTCCATCGTAGCCTAGCGCGTCGGTGCGCTTT
Organism: Parasphingorhabdus sp.; assembly: GCF_048269865.1. Classification (GTDB taxonomy): domain Bacteria; phylum Pseudomonadota; class Alphaproteobacteria; order Sphingomonadales; family Sphingomonadaceae; genus Parasphingorhabdus. Next base: position 2,824 of record NZ_JBLWUA010000028.1, read on the forward strand.
TACATGGTTGGTTTGTGTCGGCATGGGGGAATCGCTTCGTTCCGCAAACAGACAGCGCCATATCGACCGGAGTCTATGAGCCTGACATTGAACGCATTTGGGTATTAGCCATATCTCCTTGATAGTATTGGCCAGCCGCACTCATCCACGTCCTCGTCAATGGCTTTGATTGGCAGGGGACGGCTGCGCCTCTTGCCCCTAGCTGCAACGGTGCAGCCCAAAGTTTCTTCCCCTGCGCTGACGCGCATTCCTCGCGAAGCAAGAAACCCCGGTCTGCACCGTCCTCCACTTCGTTTCGGCCCTGTGGGTGCATCGGTTCAAGCCCCTGCCTGTAATCAGCCATCGAGGCCGCGAATGAGCGCGGGTTCGACCAAACCAAGGAGAAGTATCATGGCTAATATCGGAACATTCAAAAAGACAGGCAACGACTATCGCGGCGAAATCGTCACCGTGATCTTGCAGAAGAAAAACGTTACCATCGTCGCCGAAGAACCAAGCGAGAATGAAAACGCACCGACCCACCGGGTATTCGTGGCAAAGGCAGAAATCGGTGCAGCCTGGGCAAAGACCAGCAAGGAAGATCGCGACTATCTTTCGATCAAACTCGACGATCCCAGCTTCAACGCTCCAATCTTCGCCAGCCTGTTCGCCGATGAAGATGGCAAGACCTTCAACCTCATCTGGTCACGCGCCCGCACTTCAAACGGCAACTGATCCTAATGCCTATGCCCCGACCGGCTCTGTCGGTCGGGGCTTTGCTGTGTTTGCTCGGTGCAATCGACGTATTGTAAGAGCAGACACAGACACGATCTTTTGGCAGCTTTCGCCCCACTAGCGGTCATTGCATAGGCAGCCGTGTTATCCCAATTCCATACATTCGCAGCAACGTCTTATCCTGCGAGACGGTATCGCAGGCGCCTATGCTAGATCTTATTTTTTTGAAGATTTACTCGGTTTTAAACTAGGTTTATTCCCTGGAGTGCTTTTGTTGTCACGCCGACGTTGATCAAGTTTTCCTGTTGATTTAGCTTTTGGTTTTGGACCGGGTTTAAGTGCCACGATAGTTCTCCTTAAATATAGAGAATGAGAGCATTCTCTTTCATTACATATATGGGGATAAAATGAGTGCTTTCAATAACTCACAACATTGGACGACCGTAAGCTAAATAACAGGCAAATTGTTTTAAGATAAAAATAAAAAGCAAGCTGACGTCTCTAACAAGTCTTAGGGTTGAACGTAGCTGTCCGTCGTCAGATAATTTGAGACAGTTGGCGGTTTAAAACAGGCGAGTGTTTGGGCTCATCTGGTTGATTAATATTAGGCGGCGATCTTGCGGTGATGCAAGCGCCTTTGTTCGATGGTTTTGCGTTTGATCCTTTCTCGCTGTTTGATGATTGCCTCAGTCCTGTCGAAGTAGGCATCGGTATCCGCGCCTCGAAAGCATCCTACAAACGCATCTAAGGGGCGCATTCAAAGCCTAGATTGCAGAGTCCGCTCACCACCCACTTTCAGACATTCGATTATTCGAACGGAGTGTCCGCTTCATGCCGGTTTGTTGCATAGCGCAGACCATACGGAGTGCGTCGAATCCGGCATTGCGAGATGAACGATTTAGTGCATGTCGGTTCTTATGGCTGAACGACCATCATCCCCTTGCAAAGACATTTGCGCGCTGGACGCCAGTGCCAGCGACTGCACCGGCTGCGGTCGCTCCGTCGCCGAGATCGCCGAATGGGGGAGCGCGACCGCCAGCCGCCAGCACGAAATCGTGCGGCGATCTTCGGCTCGAATGCAAAGCCTCGCTTCACAGACACACTCAAAAACCTAACCCCGAAGCGCATCCAAAGCAGCCTTCATCTTTGATGAAGATTGCCGCTTTGGATGCGCTTTTCTTAGGGGGTTTTAGGGTATTTGTCTTAATTGCAGGATATGCCTAGCGGCGCGTGTTGTATTACAATGCCCGTGTTTCACGAGGCAATTTCATGGCGACAAATACCGATCTAAAACCTGCTATGCTGAGCATTAGGCTAGATGCTGGAGTACTCTCTGCGCTCGACAGCTTCGCAGTAGGGCGGGGCGGTAGAAGCGTGATCTTGCGGCAAATGATCGAACAGGTGTTGAAGGAGAATAGTGGCCGTACTCTATTAGCACGCCGCGAGGGGATCGCGCATAACCGTATCTCGTTGCGCTTTACCGATGCCGAAATTTCCGTGATCGAATACCGTTCGTCACAGCGTTCGACCAATCGGTCAGGTTGGATCAAGGCATTGGTGCGCCGTCACCTTGCTTTGAAATCTCGCGTCGATGATGGCCTGCTTAACGAGCTTGCGCCAATCAGGATGCAATTGCTCCGCATTGGCCGCAATCTCAATCAAGCGATGAAAGCTGCCAATCTGCGAATGATGGATGACGGCGACAAGAAGATCGAAAACGACCTTCGAAGGATCGCTGATATGCGGACGGAAATTTCCGAACAGATCGCCGCTGTCGGTGATGCCATGCACGGTGATGTGAGTTACTGGAAGGTTGCTGACTAATGGGCCTGGAGTCGGCCTTATGGGAAGCGACCCGTCCCGCATACCGGGTACGCTATATCCATGATCCAAACGGATCAGTGCATATCCCGCTTTATGGAAGTTACGGTGCTGCCACTGGCAACACGGCGAGGGCAAAGCTGGCCCGGATTGTACGGGGTGCGCCGGAAGTGTTGGTCAAGGTCACTGGCCGCCAGCGCGGCGGTAGCCATGTCAAAGCCCATCTCGATTATATCGGGCGCAAAGGGATCGTCGACATTGAGAGTCGCGATGGAGAGATCCTGACCTCAAAGGAAGATGTTACCGAGCGTGCAGCAGAGTGGAGCGACACGATGCAATGGCGGTCGCGGCCAACCGTATCATCTGTGTCATTGGTGTTCTCGATGCCAGCAGGAAGCGACCCCGAAAAGGTAATGGGAGCTGTCCGCGCGCTTGCCCACAGTGAGCTAAGCGACAATCATGATTATGTCTTGGCATTGCACACAGATACGCCGCGTCCGCATGTCCATCTCACAGTGCAGGCCGAAGGGCTGGACCGCGTGAGGTTTAATCCCCGTCCTGCTCAGCTTAGCCGGTTTCGCGAGCGGTTTGCTCATGAACTGCGAGCGCGCGGTGTTGCCGCCGAAGCCACACCGAGACGCGCGCGGGGTCGCGGTATTGCAGGGTCAAGTATGGCGCTCGTCAAATTGCGCGCCCGATTGGCAAGTGGGGCAAGCCCAGCAATGACAGACGCAGACCGGCGCACTAACGAACAGGCCGTTGCCGTCGCGCGCGGCCAATCAGATCTTCCGCCGTTTATCGCCAAAGGAAAAACGCGTTGGCAGAAGATACGTGAAGCTTATGGGCAAGCTGCTGCAGCGCTCGGAGCAACCGGACATTCCGAGGATCAGGCTTTAGCAAACGATGTTCGTACATTCCTTGATAAGCACCCCGATATGAATGCAACGCCGGAAATCTTTGCTGCACATCATGCTCGAAATCTGGGAATAGATCGAGGGAAACCAGCGCAGTCGCGTGTAGCCTCACCACGTGATCGGGCACGGTGAGGTTCACTTTCATCGATATTTAAATTGGGCCAAAGACGACCTTCGACATAAGATCTGCAAATGTCTGGAGTTGGGTCGGGAGCGGAAGTTCCAGCTACGCAATTTAAACGTCCGCAATTGGGTCTATTCTGTTGAAAAACTCGGGTGCAGGGACGACATCGCCGCTGTGTCGATAGCAGACGAGTGGCCTCGCCGTCCCGTTCAGGCGGGTGCCAAGGCTGGTATTGGCTGCAACTTGGCTAGTTTCCTGAGGTTCTGAGCCGCTGCGGCGAGGTGGAACTCGTCTTTTGCTCCGTTGGGACCGCGCAGGCGCAAGCGGTCCAGCTTCAGTATTCGTTTGAG
>NZ_JBLWUA010000029.1:0-5311 GCF_048269865.1 Parasphingorhabdus sp.
TGGGAAAGGTACCTCGATCGCCCGCTTGAGGAAGTGCGCCGCGATCTGAACCTCCAGCCCCCGGCAGTATATGTAGGCGTGCGTGATCTTTCACAGCGACTGGAGCGTGAGTTTCAGGCGCGCCGGCAAGGCGAGCTGCAGGCATGAACGGTCCCGCCGCCCTAAGCTTCAGCGACAGGTCCGCTATCACTGGCGTTGGCGAAACCGCTTTCGTCAAAGGCACCGAACGCACCGCAGTGGACATGATGCTGGAAGCATCGCGCCGCGCCATCGCGGATGCCGGGCTGAAACCTTCCGATATCGATGGCATGGTGCCGCCGCCGATCTATACGACGTCAGAGGAAATGGCCGCCAATCTGGGTATCGATGTGCTGCGCTATGCCGCCACAGTGCATATGGGCGGGGCCAGCCCGACTACGGCGCTGCAAAACGCGGCAATGGCGATCGCAAGCGGCCTGTGCGACCATGTGCTCATAACGCTGGGCTGGAACGGATATTCGGCGCTCAGGCCCAAGCCAGGTGCGCCGCCGACGCGGCCGATGAACATGAACACGCTGACCAACACGGTCAAAGGCTATTACAGTCCCTATGGCGTGTTTTTGCCGGTGCAAATGTATGCCTGGCTCGCGACCCGCCATTCAAAGCTTTACGGCGTCGGGCCTGACGCAATGGCGGCCGTCGCGCTGGCCTGCCGCCGCCATGCGCAGATGAATCCGCAGGCCTTTACCTATGGGCGCGAGCTGGACGCGGAAACCTATCACTCGGCGCGGTTGATTTCCGAACCTTTCCGCCTTTACGATTGCTGCCTGGAAACCGACGGAGCCTGCGCAGTCGTCGTCTCGCGGATGGACCGGGCAAAAGACATGCCGCATGTCCCCATCAGCATTGCGGGCGCAGCCGAGGGACATCCCTATCCGGCCGACGACATCCCTTCCCGGCCCGATCCGTTCAAAATCGGCCTCAGCTATGCCGCCCCGCGCGCCTTCGACATGGCGGGCGTTCGCCGCGAGGACATGGATTTCCTGCAGATCTACGACTGCTTTACCTATGTCGTCCTGCTACAGCTCGAAGCGCTGGGTTATTACGAGCCGGGCGGACAGGGTGAATTTGTCGCCGACGGGCAGATCGAGCTGGGCGGGCGCTATCCAGTCAACACCCATGGCGGCCTGCTGAGCGAAGCGCATGTCTGGGGCCTCAACCACGTGGTCGAAGCGGTGCGTCAACTGCGCCACGATTGCGGCGAACGCCAGGTCGAAGGCGCGCAGACCGGACTGGTCACCGGCTGGGGCGACTTGGGCGATGGCAGTATCGCTATCCTGAGGAGGTTTGCATGAGCGACGAGAAGGATCTTCCGCCCAAAATGCGTGCCTCGGCGCAGAAGGTGCCGCCAAAGCCGCAACCGCGCCCGCAGGATCCGGTGGAACAGGAATTCTGGAACCGTTGCCAGGACGGCAATCTCTATTTCCAGCGCTGCGGCGAATGTGGCACCTTCCGCCACCTGCCACGCTACATGTGCGCAAAATGCGGCTCGCCCGACTTTTCTTGGGAGCAAAGCAGCGGAAAAGGTACGCTGTTTTCCTGGACGGTCACACATCAGGCTCTGCACCCTGCCTTTGCCGCTGACATTCCGTTTGTCTCGGCGGTGGTGGAACTGGAAGAAGGCGTCCGCATGGCCACGCGCCTGATCGATTGCGACCGCGACAAGCTAGAACTGGACCTTCCGGTAACGCTCGATTTCGAACTGATCGGCGCGGATTTCCGCCTGCCGGTTTTCCGCCCCGATACGAACCTGCCCCACGAAGGATAAGCACGAAATGGATCTCGAATATGGACCCGAATATGACGCTTTCCGCGAGGAAGTGCGACAATTCCTAAAGACGTACGGGAATCGTGCGCCAGCCGGGCAGGGCCGGGCCGCCCGCCCCTGTCCCGAGGCGGTCGAGTGGCAAAAACTGCTGATCGAACATGGCTATACCGCCCGCACGATCCCCACGGAATACGGGGGTTACGGGGCCGAGCCCGACATTCTCAAATCGCGAATCATCGCCGAGGAATTCGCGCGCGCCGGCATTCCCGGCGGACTTGCCAACCAAGGCATATCGATGCTGGTCCCTACACTGCTGGAACTGGGAACCGAGGCACAGAAACGCCAGTGGGTCGAGCCGACGCTGAAAGGCGAGGTCGTATGGTGCCAGGGCTATTCCGAGCCCGGCGCGGGATCGGACCTTGCCAGCCTGAAAACCAGCGCGCGGATCGAAAACGGCGAATTCGTGATCAACGGCCAGAAGATCTGGACCAGCACGGCCAAGCAGGCGGACATGATCTTCTGCCTGGTCAGGACCGAACCTGACGCGCCCAAGCACGGCGGCATTTCCTATCTGATATTCTCGATGGATACGCCGGGGATCGATGTGCGTCCGCTCAAGACCATGACCGGTCACGCCGAATTTAACGAGACGTTCTTCACCGACGTGCGGGTGCCGATGGACCAGATCGTCGGCCAGCGTGGTCAAGGCTGGTTCGTCGCCAATGCGACACTGGGTCACGAACGCGGCATGCTGGGCGATCCCGATGCGCTGGAAAACCGATTTCAGGCACTGGTCAAGCTAATGCAGAAAGAACGTGTCGGCCAAGGCCGCGCGATCGACAATGCCGTGCTGCGCGACCGGTTGGCGGCGCTTCAGGCCGAAGTTGCAGCGATGAAATACAACGGAATGCGTATCCTTTCGGACAATCTGAAGGGCGAACCCGGCGGCATGGCCAAGCTGATTGTCAAGCTGCAAAGCTGCGAACTGGCGCATCAGATATCGGCTCTGGCGATCGACGCCATGGGCGAGATCGGCATCCTTTATCACGGTAGCAATCGCGAGCGCGAAGGAGGCGCGTGGCAGTGGAACTACATGTTCCAGCTGGGCCTTATCATCGGTGGAGGTACCGCGCAGATCCAGAAGAACATCATCGCCGAACGCGGTCTCGATATGCCGCGCGAACCTAAGCTGGCCAAACCTGCGCCGGCCGAACAGGGCGCCGCCGTCGCGGTCCGCCAGAAACAGGGAGCCGCCTGATGGATTTCGGACTGTCGCAAGACCAGCAGATGCTGCGCGATACAGTCGCGCGATGCCTCGCCGACACCTGCCCGCTCGACCATGTGCGTGAGTGCGCCGAAGGCGAAGCTTCTTACAGCGAAAAGGTGCAGTCTGCACTGAGCGAACTGGGCATCACAGGAATGATGGTTCCCGAACAGCATGGCGGCCTCGGTATGACCTTGCTAGATGCAGCTGTTGTGGCCGAACAGCTTGCCTATGCGGTCGCTCCGGTGCCGTTTCTCGCCAGCCATGTGCTTGCACCCATCGCGCTGGCGCAAGCCGGCAACGAGCAGCAGCAGGCTGAGTGGTTGCCTCAGATCGCCAGCGGCAAAGCGCAGATCGCCGTTGCCATTGCCGAGACTATTGAGGTGCGCGACGGGGCGGGCGTAACCTGCAACAGCGGCAAGCTGGACGGCACGGCGCTGTTCGCACTCGATTTCACCGGCGCCGAGGCCTTCCTGGTGGCCGATACCGCCGGGCGGATGCACTTCGTCCCCGCCGATGCACCGGGGCTGGAGAAAATCCCGCTGACGACGATCGACCGCACCCGCAGCGTAGGGGAAATGCGGTTCGAGACCGTTGCGGCCGAACCACTGGCCGACGATGGCGGAGCGACTGCGGCACGGCTGCGCGATGCGGGCCGGGTGATCCTGGCCGCTGACAGCCTCGGCGCGGGTCAGGCCATGATTGAGAAGGCGGTCGATTATGCCGGACAGCGCGAACAATTTGGGCGGATCATTGGCAGCTTTCAGGCGGTCAAGCATATGTGCGCGGAAATGGCAGCCCGTCACGAACCATGCCGCTCCCTGATTTGGTACGCAGCGCATGCTTTCGACGCAGCGTCGGATGAAGCCACGCTCGCCGCGTGTCACGCGAAATCGCATACCGGCGAGGTGTATCGCTTCGTCGCGCGCACTTCCACCGAAGTGCATGGCGGGATGGGCTTCACCGACCTGCTTGGGCTCCATTATTGGTTCAAGCGGATCGGTTTCGATCGCCAGGTTCTTGGCGGCCCCGAAGCGGTGAGAGCCGAAGCAGCAGCGCGGCAGGGGTGGACCCGGGCAGCGTGATTTAAGTAGCTGCGGGGACGCCGCGAGACAAGCGGCGCCCCGCCAAGAGATGAGATGGAAACGTGATCGACTGGAACCTTGGCGACATTCTTGATGCTATCGAACCGGCCATGCCGAAGGATGCGCCCGCGCTGATCCATGGCGACCGGATCATCACATGGCCGGAAATGTCAGTCCGTTCGAACAATCTCGCGCGCAACCTGCGGGAACGCGGTGCCGTCGACGGGGCGAAGGTGGCGTTCTACATGCGAAACCGTCCCGAATACGGCGAGCTGATGGCGGCCTGCTTCAAGGGTCGGCTCACGCATGTGAACATCAATTATCGCTACGTGCCCAAAGAAGTATTCTACATCTTCGACGATTCCGACAGCGAGGTGATCGTCTACAGCTCCGAATTTCGCGACTATATCCTTGAGCTGAAGGACCGGCTTGAGAAGGTCCACACTTTCGTCGAGATCGGTGATGCGTCGGAAATCGCCCCTTTCGCCGTTCCCTATGAACATCTCACGACGCAGGGAGACGGTTCGCCTCTAGGCATCGAGCGCTCACCAGGCGATCTGCTGTTCATCTATACCGGCGGCACCACCGGCATGCCCAAGGGCGTGATGTGGCGGCACGACGACATGCGCAAGGCTCAGCTCGATGCGCAAAAGCTGCTCGGCCCGGTGCCGCAGTCGCACGAAGAAAACGTCGCGCTGATCAAGAGCCAGGGGCCGGGACGCCGCACCCTCCCCTCCTGCCCGCTGATGCACGGCACAGGCTTTATCACCGGGATCGGCGCGCTGATGTCGGGCGGTGCAATCGTTACACTCTCCGACCCGTCATTCGATGCCGAAGAGTTGTGGGAGACGGTCGAGAAACACAAGGTCGAGAGTATCGCAATCGTGGGTGACGCTTTCGCCAAGCCGATGCTTCGCGCCCTCGACGAACATCCCGGCCGCTGGGATACCAGCAGCCTCGTGTCGATCATCTCGTCCGGCGTGATGTGGAGCAAGGAGGTCAAGGCCGGTCTTTGCAAGCACATTTCTCAAGTCATCCTGATGGACAGTTTCGGCGCTTCCGAAGGCCTCGGCTACGGCCTTTCGGTCACCACCGCGCAAGGCGGCACCAACACCGCCAAATTCGGCATCGGCGAGTTCTGCGACGTGTTCGACG